>NZ_JBKFAH010000003.1:0-590113 GCF_053345535.1 Sphingomonas sp. M1A8_2b
ACCACAAAAGCCCCCGTCCCCCCGGACCGGGGCTTTCGTGCGTTACGGCTCAAGGCTGCGCTCGTGCGCTTCCCGTGCGCACCTGCCGCCAACTCCGCCTCAAGCACCAGAGCTTCGCCGGTTCAAGCGCCTTGGCGGGGAGAGTGGCGCTTTGTCCGGCTATCGCGCGGATGCTGAACGGCGTTGAACCCTCAGACACCCGTCATGACCGGGCCTAGCTGGACCTCGATTGCCGCCACTCCGAGATTTGGCGTCCAGTATCGGAGATCGCCTTCGTCACCTGCGTGGTGCCCCGGTTTGCGTTTTGCGCGGCTCATGAAGGGCGTTGGCGTGGGCCGCATCTCTTGCCTCTATCAGCTGTGCGCGGGAAATCTTCGCGAGATCGAAGCGGAGTTCGTGCATGTCCATGCCCGAGCGGTAGCCGCCGGGCCAGACGCTGGTCAGTTCGAACCCGCAATGCTGGAAGAACGGCGAGACTTGCGGCGAGGTGTCGACGGTGACGTAGCGTGTTGCGGGTTCGGCGCTGGTGGCGACGTGGAGCAGGCGTTCGAACAGCAGCAGCTTGCCGAGGCCAGCGCCGTGATGCGCACGCGCGGCCATTCCCCAAAAGAGCAGCGCCTTGTTGTAATGCTCCCAGATTTCGTAACCGCCGAACGCGCCGGGGACGCCATCGACGTCGACCACGAACGCCGGGCCATCGGGGACGTCGAGCGTTTCCTCCAGCCATTCGCGGTCGCCGGCGCCGAAATAGTCGGGGAGGTTCGAGTCGAAGATCGCGAGGACGGCGGCGCGGTCCTTGTCTTCGTAGCGGCGGGTCAGGATTCGGCTCATTACGGGCTCCACTGCGCGATGGTTTCGATCGCGTCGCTGGTCGAACGGCTCCAGCAGCGTGATGCGCCTTCGAAGGTTGCAGACGCGTGGGTCGGATCGGTCACGACGGTTTCGATCGTCTCGGGGCGGATGCGGCGGGGTTCACCGATCAGTTTCGCGTGTGCTTCCTTGATCGTCCAGCGTCGGAGCCATGCGTGGGGCTGGGCGAGGGCGGGCAGGCGGCGGAGTGAGTCGGCTTCGGTCGGGGTGAGCATGTCCCAGAGCGGCGGGTGATCGTCGACGATCTCGCGGTCGACCGCGATCGGCGTGCGCGCGACGCCGACCAGGGCGCGCCCGCCGCGGCTGGAGAGGCTGAGATACCAGCCTTTGGGGGTGGTAACTATCGGTGCGCCGGAAGGGCTGCGTGTCAGACGGACGTCGTCTGGGTCGTGTGCGAGTTTGCGTATCAGGGCGGAGGCCAGACTGTGCCGGATCGTGCACCCATCGCCTTGCAGGTCGCCGGCATGCGATCCCGTCTCGGCAACGCTCCACGCGACTGGCGACTGCCCGTCCCAAAAGAGTTCATCGAGCGGGCCATCGTGCCAGATCGGTGTCACGTCGCCACGGCGATCCGCGCCGGGCTCCCGTCCCAGCTGGTGCCGTTGGGCAGTGTCTCGCCCTTCATCACCACCGACAGGTCGCCGAGCTGCGCGTCCGCGCCGATCTCGGCGTCGTACAACACGATCGCGAGCGAGCCGATCGTCGCGCGGTCGCCGACGCGGATCGCGCCGACCTTCATCACGCGGTCCTCGAACAGATGCGTCTGCAAGCCCGCGAAATCGTTGAGCGCGACGTCGTCGCCGATGTCGACCAGATCGTGCTCGGTCAGGTCGGTGGTGTCGATGTAGCAGCGCTTGCCGATCCGCGCGCCCATCAGCCGGAGGTAGAGCGCGATCCACGGCGTGCCGCGCAACGGCTCGAGCAGGTTGGCGACGGCGAGGTTCTCGTAGGTGGCGGTGACGAGTTCGGTGCGCCAGACGAACGTGCTCCACAGAGGCGCGGTCGTGACCTTGTAGCGACCGACGACGAGCCATTTGAGCGCGAGGACGAAGATCCCGCAGGCGAGGCAGAAGCCGACGTACAGGAACGGGAATGTCGTCGCGATCAGCAGCCCGCCGTTGTCGAGATCGTCGAGGTCGCCGACCACCGACAGCAGCAAGCTGAAGAAGACGAGGAACGCGGTCAGCGACAACGTGGTGCGGACCGCCTCGATCGACAGGCGGGTCACGATCAGCGCGCGCGACGGGTTGAACCGCGCGCCCTCGTCGAACATCGTGTTAACCTGTCGCACCGGCAGCTTGATCGCGGGCGAGCCGAACCACGTGCTGCCCGCCTCGGTTGCCAGCGTGGGATCGCTCGGCGGCTTCGAGAGCACGCCGACGAGCACCTCGTCGCCGATCTGCGTACCGCTCGGCAGCAGTGCGGAATTGCCGATGAAGCTGCGGCGGCCGATCTTGGTATGCGCGAGTTCGATCGTGCCGTGGCCGATCCGTGCCGCGCCGAAGATCACCGAATCGGCGATGAAGCTCTCCTCGCCGATCTCGACCAGGTCCGGCACGATCGCGCTGGCGGTCGAGATTTCGGCGCGACGGCCGACCTTCACGCCGAGCGCACGGTACCACGGCACCACGTAGAGCGTCGCGAAGATCGGGTGGAGCAGGCGCAGCGCGAGGTCGTTGATCTGCTGGACGAACCAGTAGCGGACGTAGAACCCGCTGTTGAGCGCATAGACCGCGGGCGCGACGCGGCCGAGGATCAGGCGCTTGGCCGCCACCGTCAGCACGCACATCATCACGACATAGGTGACCGCGAGCAGCGGCGCGACCGCGACATAGGCATAGCCGCTGGTCGCCCAGTCGAGCTCGATCAGCGCGATCAGCCCGGGCGCGATCGGTAGGATCGCGACCAGCGGCAGGATCAGCGCGCACAGGAACAGGCCGATCGCCGGGCCGGCATTGCGCGGGGCTGCGGTGGCCGGGCGGCGGGGCGCATCGCCGTCATGCGCGGCGGGGGAGCCTGCCCAGCGCTGGCCGGCGGGGATCGTCGTTTCGGCGGGCAGCGCGGACAGGTCGTCGAGCATCGCATCGTCGCCGAGCGCGGCGTTGCGGCCGACGACCGCCATCGATCCGACGAACGCGCCCTTGCCGAGCTTTACCGTGCCGAGGCGGAGCAACCCGCGCTCGACCGAACTGGTGGCGAGCACCGCCTGGTCGCTGATGATCGCATCGTCATCGGCGTGGAGCAGGTCGGCCGTGTCGATGATCCCGGTGCCGATATGGACTCGTTCGCCGATCTTCGCGCCGAGCATCCGGTAATAGCCGCGGATCATCGGCGTGCCCGCGAGATACGGCGTCGCGGTGACGCCGATGATCCGGCGGACCAGCCACCAGCGGAAATAATAGCTGCCCCAGAGCGGGTAATCCCCGGCCTTGAATCGCCCGACGATCAGCCATTTCAGGACGATCGAGAGGAACATCGACGCGATCGGGACGACCGTGAAGAACAGGCCGCTGAGGATCAGCGCGTCGACCCGCGGCATGTCGCCTGCCAAGTGCGTGTAGGCGAGATAGGGCGAGAACCACTGCAGCCCCGCCAGCGTGTAGATCGGCAGCAGCGCGAGCGTCTGTGCGGCGACGCACAGACGGCGCTTCCACGGCGCGATGTGATGGAAACTGGACTCGTCGAGGATCGCGACGGGTGTCGTTCCGCCGATCCGCAACGCGAGTGCGCGAATGGTGGGTGCGGCGTAGACGTCTTCGAGCGACAGGCCTTCGAGACCGCGCACTTTACGGGCCGCCGATACGAGCCTTGCGGCCTTGAGCGAATGGCCGCCGAGATCCTCGAACAGGTCGTCGAGCACCGATACCGGCTGCGGCGCGAACGCTTCGGCCCAGACGCGGTGGAGGCTTTCCTCCAGCGGCGTGGTGGGGGCGACCATCTCGCGGTCCGACGTCACGGTGATCTCGGGCTTGACCAGCGCCTTGCGGTCGACCTTCCCCGAGGCTGGGAGCGTCGGCATGTGTGACAGCAACTGATACCCTGCCGGGCGCATGTAGTTGGGGAGCCGCTCGGCGACGCGGGCCTTGAGGCCGCCCATGTCGATCTCTTCGGCGGGGCGGGCGATCAGGAAGGCGGCGAGGAATTCGGAGCCGTCGTCGTCGGTGAAGAGCTGGACGACGGTCTGCGCGACGCCGGGCCATTCGCCGATTACCGCCTCGATCTCGGCGAGCTCGACGCGGAAGCCGCGAATCTTCACCTGCGTATCGATCCGCCCGACGAAGTCGATGTCGCCCGCCGCGTCGAGCTTCACGAGGTCGCCCGAGCGGTAGATTCGCTCGGGGGCACCCGATGGCCCGTCGAACGGGGTCATGATGAATTTCTCGGCCGTGAGGTCGGGGCGGTTGACGTAGCCGACGCCGACGCCGGGGCCGCCGATGACGAGTTCGCCTTCCTGGCCGTCGGGCACGGGCTGCATATGCTCGTCGACCACCCAGGCGGTGTAGCCGGGGAGGGGCTTGCCGATCGTGATGCGCTGGCCCGGGAAGACTTCGGTCCAGGTCGCGGTGACCGACGTCTCGGTCGGGCCGTAGGTGTTGAGCAGGCGGAGGCCCGGTCGCGCGAGCCGGCGCGGCAGGTCGGCGGGGCAGGCTTCGCCGCCCATGTTGAGCAGGCGGAGCGTCGGCACCGGATGCTCGACCAGCGCGATCAGCGAGGGGACGACGTGCCAGATCGTCGTGTTCGCCTCGGCCAGCGCGATCGCCACGTCGGGCCCGCTGGTCGCCAGCGCCTCGGTGGCGACGAGGACGACCGCACCGACGAAGAACGCGCTCCACATCGTCTCGACCGACATGTCGAACGCGAGGCTGAACCCGCCGAATACGACGTCGCTTGCGTTCAGATCGAGAATGGCGCTTTCCGAGCGGACGAGATGGCAGGCATTGGCATGCGAGATCATCACGCCCTTGGGCCGCCCGGTCGTTCCCGAGGTGTAGATGATATAGGCGAGGTCCTGCGGTGTCGCCTGCGTCACGTCGCGGCCGATCGGTTCGCACGGCTCGGCGGCGAGGTCGCCCATCGCGGCGTCGAGGGCGAGCGTCCTGCCCTTCAGATTGGCGACGCGGCTGGCGACGGTGATCGTCAGCGCGGCCTCGCTGTCCTCGACGATGAAGTCGATCCGGTCCTGCGGATAGCCCCAGTCGACCGGCACATAGGCGGCGCCGGCGCTCAGCACGCCGAGGATCGCCATATACTGGTCGAGCCCGCGCGGCAGGCACAGCACGACGCGGTCGCCACGGCCGATCCCCATTGCCCGCAACCGGTGCGCCAGCGCCAGACTGCGCCGCCCGAGATCGTCGTAACTCCAGTCGGTCTTGCGGTGGTATTCCTCGTCGGAGCCAATCAGACGGAGCGCCGGTGCGCGAGGATATGCGAGCCGTGTCGCGTCGAAAATCTCATGCAACAGTTCGTTACGGGCATAGGGCTCGTTCGGGCGCAACGCCGGCGCGGGCGCGATCGATGCCGGTCGCCTCTCGACGTTGGCCTCGGGGAATTGCGTGACGTCCGAGGCGCTTGACGAGGGGGCTGGATGCATGACCGGGCCTTAGCCGATCTGCCGCGCAGTTTGCTATATGTCAGTGACAAAGCGAGTGACTGGCATGCTGCCCGCCAGGGCGCGCCCTATGCGGGGAGCGTGAACGACGGCAAGGCTTCGACTGCGGGATGCGCGAGCCGTCGATTCGGCGGATCAGCGGCATGTCGAGCTTATATGTCCGGCCACAAATCGGCCGGCGGCCCGAGCCCCGCATAGCCCGCACCGAAATCGTCGATCGCGGGCATGAAGCCGCGAGCATGATACGCTTCCGCGACGTCGATTATCTCCTCGTTCTCGGTTAATTCGACCATGAGCCGGCCGTTCCGCGAACCAGCGCTCCAGAGGCGAAGACGACGCCGGTCCGGATATCGTCGGCTGGAACCCGATCGTGATCGCGGTCCGATGGGGCGACCCCGCGGCCGGTACGGCCCAGGCGGCATCGGCCTCGGGGATTAGCCGCGGGGATCAGTAGTGCCTCACGGCCAGTCTGCCAGTTTGCCCATCGCGTTGCGGGGCAGGGCAGCGCCGAAGCGAAAGCTGCGTGGCCGTTCAGGGTCCGACAGATGCGGCATGACTGTCTGCTCGATCCGCGCGGACAGCTGTCCGGTATCCTGCTGCTCGGCGGGCACGATGAACGCCTTCAGCCGCCCGTTCGGGTGGAGCCGGACCGCGGCGTCTGCGACGCCGTCGACCGCGCGCAACGCCCGCGCGACGCGGTCCGGCCAGACATTGTGTCCGCCGACCTGGACCGCGCCGTCGCGTCGACCGATCGGCCGCAGCGTCCGCTTGCCGATCCGCTCGATATGGTCGGGCAGCTCGAAACATCGGCCGTTGCGGTCGACGAGCTGCCAATCGCCGTTGTCGTCCGGCGACAGGTCCCAGCGGGGCAGCAGGTCGTACGCGGATCTGGGGATGTCGCGCATCGCGATTCCGCCGGTCTCCGAGGCGCCATAGATATCGACCAGTCGCGCCAGCCCGGCTGCGAGCAGCCCCGACGCGACGTTGTCGTCGAGCGATCCTCCCGAGCTCACGCCGACGATATCCTCGGGAAACCGGCGGATCAGACGTCGCAACGCCTGCCACTGGTCGGGTACCGCGACGACGAGATCGCCGGCGACGAGACCCAAGGCGGCGCCGATCGTGCGGACGACGACGGGCACGCCCAGCGCGTCGGGGAGAAAGCCGGTCCAGATGATCCCGTAGAGATGATGCGCCGGCACCAGCGCGACTACGCGGCGGCGACCCGCGAACCGCCCTGCGAGGACCGCGGCCTCGTCGAGCAGGTCGGCGATGGTATGGATGCAGCGCCGCGGACTGCCGGTCGAGCCCGACGTGCTGACCGTCATCCGGCCATCGCCTGCGGCCTGCGCCTGCATGATCCAGTCGACCCAGGCGCCGACGGTTTGCGGTGGATCGTCGCTCAGCACGCTGTCGTCGAGGTCGAACGTCTCGGCCAGCGCGCCGAGTGCGCCGAGCTGCTCCATCGAATCCAACCCGAGCCCGTCCTCACCGATCGGGGTCGAGTCGAGCCAATCGCTGGACGTGGTCGGCCGGCGATCGGTATCGCGCAGGCGCCGCAGCTCCGCGGCAACCGTGGCACAGGCGATGCGGTGCGCCGCCGTGCGCTGCAAGACGGGCGCTGTGGAAACGGGAGTCGGTACGGGCATCGTCGGTTCAGGCGACCGATCAACAGCCACGGTCACGCTGCGACCGCTTGGCGATGGCAGACCCGGTTTCGGCCGGCATGCTTGGCGGCATAGACGCGCGTGTCGGCGAGCGCGATGAGCGCATCGATCGACCCGTCAGCTTCGTCCAAGGTCGCGCACCCCAAGCTTGCGGTAACGGTCAGAGGCCCGTGCGGCGTTTCGATTTCGAGCGCGGCGATCGTCGCGCGCATTTGCTCGGCGAGCTCGACCGTCTGCGGTTTTTCGTAGCGCGGCAGAAGGACTCCGAACTCCTCGCCACCCAGTCGCGCGAAGATTCCGCGCGGCGGGAGCAGCGCCTTGCAGGCATCGGCGACGCGGCGCAGCAGGATGTCGCCGACCGGATGGCCGTAAGTATCGTTGACCATCTTGAAGTGATCGAGATCGAGCAGGACCAGCGACAGCGATTGTCGCAAGTCGCGCCAATGGGTCTGCTCGCGTTCCATCACCTGACCGAAATGCCGCCGGTTCGACGCGCCCGTCAGGTGATCGCAGGTCAGCAGCCGGCGCATGTCCTCGGCCGCCTCACCGCCATGTGGCACGTCGCGCAGAACGACCGAGAAGCTCGACGGGTGCAGATCGTCGGGTCCGGATCGCGCGACGACGAGGCGCTGGCACCAGTATCGCTCGCCGTCCGCGCGCTGCTGCCAGCCCTCCTGGAGATGCCATCCTTCGCGCGTGGCGATCACCAGCTGCTCGTCGAGCCGCAGGTCGCCACCGGGCGTATCGGCTTTCAGGATGGCGGTAAGATCACGGCCGATCACGTCGGCGATGGGGTGCCCGGTCTGGCGGGTAAAGCAGGCGTCGGCGGACTCGATCAGGCCACCCGGGGTGATCGTCAGCGCGGCATAGTCGTTGACGCCGTCCAGCATGGTCGCGAACCAGGTATTGGCCTGGCGCAGGCGTTCCTCCTGGACGACCTGCTGGCTGATGTCCGCCAGCGTCGCCATCAGCCGATTGGGGCCGAGCTTGACCAGGGTGCAGGCCAGCACCTTGGGCGCCACGCTGTGCCGGCGCGCGCCGAGATCGACGAAGATCCGGTGGCCGTCGCAGATCCGCCCGGTCGCCGGTGCGAATGCCGCGACGATGCTGCGCAATTCGGGAGCATGCTGTTCGAACGCTGCAAACAGGTTGCCGGGATTGCGCGGACCCGCGAGCGGCAACAGATGCTGCATCGCATGCGGGTTCATCAGCGCGATCTCGCCGGTCGCGTCGCATTCGATCAGCCCGATGGGACAGGCATAGAGGAATTCCAGAAGCTGTTCCTCGCTCGACGCCTCGCTCATCGTCGCGGTCTCAGCGCTCGATCAGGATATAGCGGCGCGGCGTGCCGGGCGCGGCGAGCAGACGCAACCGCACGCGGGTCGGGCGCATCCGCAAGGTCAGGACATAGGGGATGATATCGTCGATCTCGGGCTCGTCCTCGAACCGCTGGGCGACCATGAAGTTGTTCATGCACTGGCCGACCGCGTCGAAGAACGGTACGCCGATCACCGCGGCGGCGTCGAGCCCGGCCATGCGCGCTTCGGTGGCGTTGTAGACCTGGACGAGCGTATCGGCGCTGAAGCCGACCACCCCGAATGGTAGCGCATCGCGGTCGTTGGCATCCATTGCCTCGAGGTCGCTCAGGGCAACCGTTTCAAAACCAGTCTCATTCTGCGACACGGTGTAACTCCCTTACAATCGCTGTATGGTCTGGAGAGCGTTAAGCATCGCCTAAAATGTTCGAATTTCTGTGGTCGTTGCGACGGGGTGGCGGTGGCGACGATCGAGCCGCGCGATGGGCGATCGGGCGTTGCGCTACGCCAGCGCTATGCGAATCGCGGAAAACGATCTCGAAATGCTACGCCGCGCGCGATAGCTGGACGGCCACATGAGGATTTGTGGCATGGCAACGTGGCAGCGATCGTGGCGGACCGACCTTGGTCTTCGTGCGGCTGGGGTATTTCTGTTCGGCCTGGCGTATCTCGGAATCGCGCGGCTTGCCTCTCTCCACGTCGCCCTGCACATCCGGGCGCACGGTGGCGCGGGGCTGGGGTATGAGTTGCGGGCTTATGGATGGGCGATGGTTGGGTTCCTCGGCGCGAGTGGCGGCAGTATCCTGACCCTGCTGGGCGCGAGAATTTTCGACCAGATCACCGTCAGCGCGCGGTGGCGGGTCAACCGGATGCCCAATGATCAAATGAACAGATCGAGCACGTCCGACGATCAGCGTCGTCAGGACCGGGGCTCGCGCTGGGACTGAGCCTCACGCCAAAACCTCGTTGGCATCGCGCGCGGGTCGGGGTCCATATCCTGCTCGGATACTGGTGATTTTTGACGAGGCCAGCCAGCCGGGGTTCCCGCCCCGTCAATATGACGGTTGTGGGGTGTGGGGATACGAGCCGACCGACGCGTCGTCGCCGACCGGCGGTGGGACTTCCGAAAAGCGCCTGCTACGTTGCGGCCGATCAGCACGGGCGGGGAGCGAGCATGAGCGGACGTCGAATGGGGCCGGGGCGGCTCGAGGCTTTCACCGACGGCGTGGTCGCGATCATCATCACGATCATGGTGCTGGAACTGAAGGTCCCTGAGACCGGCGATTTGCACGGCCTGATGGGTGCAGCGCCGGTGCTGCTTGCCTATCTTTTGAGCTTCGTGAATGTCGGGCTCTACTGGAACAATCATCACCACATGTTCCATGCGGTCGATCGGATCGACGGGCGCGTATTGTGGGCGAACCTGTTCCTGCTGTTCTGGCTCAGCCTGGTGCCGTTCGCGATCCGCTGGCTCGACGAGAGCCAGTTCGCGGCCGGCGCCACCGCCGCCTACGGGATCGTCCTCGGGCTCGCCGCGATCGGCTATACGCTGACCGAACGCGCGATCATCGCCTGCAACGGAAAGACCTCCGCCGTCGCTCGCGCGATCGGCTCGGACTGGAAGGGCTGGGGCAGCATCGTGCTCTACGCGCTGGCGGTGCCGCTGGCGTTTGTCAGCCGCTGGATCGCGATCGCGCTGTATGTTTCGGTCATCGCGCTGTGGCTGATTCCGGACCGGCGGATCATCCGGGTACTCAACGCGGTCGACTGACGCGACACAGTCGTCGGCTGTGCCGCGGTTAAAGGGATCAAGCGTGTTCTCAAGGTCTTGGCGCGCTATACCTTAAAATCGGGCGCGGGTGCATCCGGGCTATCGACCGTGTCTGCGTACCGCGAGGGTGACGCGCTGGCGTCTGGAGGGCATAAGCCGCGGCATGACCGCCGCGATCGCCGAACGCCTGCCTGCCCCGATACCCGAAACGCACGCGCCGCCGCGTTGGAGGATCGCCGCGTGATCGCGATCATCGGTCCGGTGTCCGCAGCAACCGGGGCTCGATCATGGACCGCATAACCAAAACGCGCGTGCGGATCCTGTTGCAGCGGCATGCGCCGAGTGCGCTCGTCTGGCGGCGGCGCGTCGCGATCCTCGGCGGGGCGATCATGATCGGGATCGTCGCACTCGGGTTCGCCGCGGCGGCGGATCGTGCGGGCGAGGCGTTCACCGACATCGTCGTGCGCTGGTGGTGGGCGCCGCTGCTGATGACGCCGGTGGGCTATGCAGCGATCGCGTGGATCACGCTGCGCGTTGCCCCGGCAGCGCGCGGATCGGGCATCCCGCAGGTCATGGCGGCGACCCGCGATCCCGATCATGCGATGACCGGGCTGGTGTCCGCCAAGACGGTCATCGTCAAGCTGGTGCTGACGATCGGCACGCTGTTCGTCGGCGCCTCGACCGGGCGCGAAGGGCCGACCGTCCAGGTCGCGGCGTCGATCATGGGCTATGCGCACCGCGTGATGGCGATCCCGCTGCGCGCGTCGGTATTCATCGCCGGCGGCGCGGCGGGCGTCGCCGCGGCGTTCAACACGCCGCTTGCCGGTGTCGCCTTCGCGATCGAGGAACTGGCCGCCGCGTACGAACAGCGGATGACCCTGCTGGTGATGACCGCGGTGCTGATCGCCGGCATGGTCAGCCTCGGGCTGTCGGGGGATTACGTGTATTTCGGGGTGATGCGGCAGACGCTGAACGTCCGCGAGACGCTGCTCGCGGCGCCGGTCGCGGGCATATTGGGCGGGCTGGCGGGGGCGCTGTTCTCGCGGTCGGTGATCGCAACCGGGCGGACGCGGGCAGCGCCGGTGGCGTGGCTGCGCGCGCATCCGACGCTGTTCGCGGGCGGGCTCGGGCTGGTCGTGGCGATCATCGGCGTCGCCAGCGGGCTGACCTGGGGGACCGGATACGGTGCGGCGCGTGGGATCATCACCGGCGGCGACGTGCCGCACTGGTTCGGTGCGGCGAAGTTCGTCACGACGCTGGCGACCGCGGTATCGGGCATGCCGGGCGGGATTTTCGCGCCGTCGCTGTCGGTCGGGGCGGGGATCGGCGACATGCTCCGAAGCATCTTTCCTGATTATCCGCCGGGCGCGATCGTGCTGCTGGGTATGGTCGCGTATTTCACCGGCGTGGTCCGTGCGCCGCTGACCGCGGTGATCATCATCTCCGAGACGACCGCAAGCCGTGGGCTGATGATGCCGCTGGTCGCTTCCGCGCTGATCGCCGACTTCGTCGCGCAGGCGGTGTCGAAGGAGCGGCTGTATCATGTGTTGTCGGCAGGATTTCTGCGCAAGGACGTGGTTGCATCGCCCGACGCGGGGCATGGGCGGACGAGCGTCGATCTCGACGACCGCGAGGAATAGGCGCGCCGCGAGCGAACGACAGCGCGCGTTCAGATCGACGTGATAAGGCGCGCAGCGAACCCCGAGAGTTGGAACGACGCGGCGCATGGGCAGGACTTCGTTATGGCGGGCGGTGACCTGCGGCATGCTGGCGTTGGTCGGGCCGCCTGTGTGGGCTCAGGAGGTGGAGCCTGGGCAGTTGGTGGCTGGACAGGTCCGCTCCGAGGAAGTGCAGGGCGGCGTGGCCAACCCGGTTTTGGCGCAAGCTCCGCCGCCGCCTGTGCAGGGCGTGCAATTGCCGGTGGACGCGACGATGCAGGACGCTGCGGTGTATGCGCAGCGGTTCGGCGTGCCGCTCGATACCGCGATGCACCGGTTGCGCGCGCAGGCCGAAAGCGTGCCCGCGACCGATGCGCTGCGCACCGAGTTCGCGGCGCGCTGGGCGGGCGTCGCGATCGAGCATCGGCCGGACTATCGTATCGTCGTGCTGCTGACCGGGACCGATCCCGTCCCGGATCGCACGATCGCCGCGGGTGGCATCGTCGTGCCGATCGTGTTCCATACCGGTGCCGGCGCGACGCGCGAGGCGATGCTCGCCGCGCTGTCGAGATACCAGGCGAAGATCCGCGAGTCGCTGCAGCACCCGCCGGGCATGGGGGTCGATCAGCGGACCGGCGCGCTGGTCGTGGCGATCTCGTCGGGCGATGCCGACCTGAACCGCGACGGGACGTTGCAGAGTCGCATCGCGGCGATGACCGGCGTGCCCGTCCGGATCGACGTGCTCGACCAGCCGGCCGTCGACATGGCGGAAGAGATCACCGGCGCGGTGGCGAGCGAACCGGTCAGGGGCGGCGGGCGCGTCATCGGCACGGTCGACGGCAAGCGCTATGCGTGCACGACCGGATTCGCGGTGACCGACGGCGCGCGCGACGGCGTGGTGACCGCGGCGCATTGCCCGGACACGCTCGCCTATGTCGATGCGGATGTCGACACGGGGCGGCGCGAATGGCCGCTCGATTTCGTCGGGCAATGGGGGTGGGGCTATCAGGACGTCCAGGTGAACGTCGCGACCGGCCGGCTCGGGCGGTTATTCTACGCCGATACCGCCAAGAGGCTGGCGCGGCCGGTGGTCACCTGGCGCTATCGGACAAGCACTCGCGCCGGCGACTTCGTGTGCCACCGCGGCGAGCGGACCGGCTATAGCTGCGCGCTGATCGCGATGGTCGATTTCGCACCCGCCGGCGACCTGTGCGGCGGCGCGTGCCTGCCGACCTGGGTCGCGGTGGCGGGGCCGACGTGCAAGGGAGGAGATAGCGGGGCGCCGGTGTTCGAGGGGACGACGGCGCTGGGGATCGTCAAGGGCGGGACGTATGCGAAGGACGGGACGTGCCTGTTCTATTATTACATGTCCACGGACTATCTGCCGCCGGGGTGGACGCTGGTGCATCAGCCCGCAGCGGCGCCGACCACGGTCGCCGACACCGCGCGCTGATCGGCGGGGAGCAGCGCCAGCGCGGTCTTGTAGCAATCCTCGATGTGCGCATTGCCGATCAGCTTCATCGCGCCGAAGCTGATCGTCGCGGCGACCGCCGAGCCCGCAAAGGGGATGAACCTGGCGACCGAGCCGGCGGCGACGCGCGTGCCGATCCGCCGCAACAGCGACGCAACGATGCGCTTGGTCACCATCCGGCCGATCATCGTGTTGCCGAGACTCGACGCCATCACCAGCGCCTGCTGCGCGAGATGCGGCTCAAGCTTTTGCACCTGGTCGTGATCGAGCCCGAAGCGCTTGCTGATCTGCGGCAGGAGCTTGGTCAGCAGGCCGATGTCGGCGACCAGATCGGCGCCGGGAATCGGCACCACCGCGGCCCCCGCCGAGAGCATCGAGCGCGTGGTCACGAGGCGCTTGCAGTCGTCGCGGACGCGGTCGAGTTCGGCGATGGTGGCGATCATGATGGTGTTTCCCCAGAAGACAGTGCGCCGACAACGCGCCGCGCGCGGACTGGTGCCACGGGGGCGCCACGGGGGGTGCCACGCGCGCGTATCCGGGCTGGCGATGCGCGTAAAACGCGGTAGGGACGGCACAAAGCAACGATGGAGACGGATATGGCTGGGCAGACGATCGGCGTGGTCGGCGTGATCGGCGCGGGACAGATGGGCGCGGGCATCGCGCAGGTGTCGGCACAGGCGGGCTACCGCGTGCTGCTCGCCGACGTGTCGCTGGAGGCGGCGGAGAAGGGCAAGGCGGGAATCGTCAAGGCGCTCGCGCGGCTGGTCGAGAAGGAAAAGATCGGGTCGCGCGAGCGTGACGATGCGCTGGCGTTGATCGAACCGATTGCGAGCGTGGCGGACATGGCCGACTGCGCGATCGTCGTCGAGGCGGCGACCGAGCGTGAGGCGGTGAAGCGCGCGATCTTCGCCGAGGTCGGCAAGGTGCTCGGGCCGGACGCGATCCTGGCGTCGAACACGTCGTCGATCCCGATCACGCGGCTGGCGCAGGCGGCACCGGATGCTGCGCGGTTCATGGGCGTGCATTTCTTCAACCCCGTGCCGGTGATGCGGCCGATCGAACTGATCCGCGGCCTTGCGACGTCGGACGCGACGGTGGCGGCGGTCGAGGCGTTCGCGGAAAAGCTCGGCAAGCAAGTGGTGCACGCCAACGACGCGCCGGGCTTCATCGTCAACCGCGTGCTGATGCCGATGATCAACGAGGCGTGCTTCGCGCTCGGCGAGGGCGTGGCGAGCGTGCGCGACATCGACCTGGCGTGCCAGCTCGGGCTGAACCATCCGATGGGGCCGCTGACGCTGGCGGACTTTATCGGGCTCGACACGTGCCTGGAGATTACGCGGGTATTGTTCGAAGGGACGGGCGATCCGAAGTTCCGGCCGGCGCCGGTGCTGGTGAAATATGTCGAGGCCGGGTGGTTCGGGCGGAAGACCGGTCGCGGGTTCTACGATTATTCGGGCGCGGAGCCTGTACCGACGCGGTGAGCGGGCGTTGATCGCGCCGATACGCTGTCGTTTGCGGCAGGTACGAGCGCCGACCGAGGCACATGCTCGAAAGACGTCGCGGGGCCGGGATTTTCCGGTCCCGCGACAGTGGCTTTGCCGGTCAGGCGGCGAAGTTGGTGAAGGTCATCGCGATGACGCCCTTGTCGCCGCCCTCATCCTCGTTCCAGACGGTGACGGTCCGCGAGATCACGCCGTCGCGGGGGACGAGGACCGTGAAGTCGAGATCGCCATCGAGATCCGACGTACTCTCGCTGGTCCCCTCATAGAGTAGAGCGGTACCCTGAACGAGCACGTCGCCGCTGAGCTTGACCTGGCCGATCAGCGTGAGCTCGACGCGCATCTCGCCGCCGGCCCCCTTCTGCATGGTCAGGACATCTTGCGGCAGGTCGTTGGTCAGCACCGCCTCGTTCTGCTTGTCGGCGCTGCCATGCTCGTCCGATCCCCACGTCTCGTCGTCGGTCAGGTCCATGTGCGCCGCGCAGACGAGGCGACGGCGAACCGCAGGGCTGTCGTTGCCGCCGCCGGGTATGCCCTGCGGATGCGTACCAGGGCCGCCCACGTGTGGCTGAGGGACATAGCTGGTCCACGACGTCGCAGCGCCGTGCGCGGCGGACCAGGCGATCTGGCCGTGCTGGAAGTTGCTGACGCGCGACTGACCGGCGCCGGCGACTTCGTCCGAAACCGGATAGCCGAGGAAGGATTTCTCCGCGCCCAGTTGCAGATAGCGGGCGAGGATCGCGCCGTGGACTTCATGCGCGCCGGTCGCCGGGGTCCAATAGACTACGCCGCCCTGGAAGTTGCTGAACCGGCCGTTGGCTCCGCCGACGGTCTCGTCGCTGGTCGGGAATCCGAGAAAGCTGTTTTCCCAGCCAAGCGCCGCCCATTTGCCGCGGATCAGGCCGTGGACCTCATGTGCGCCAGTTGCCGTGGACCAATAGATCGAGCCGCCGGCATAATGCCGATACCAGCCTTTCCCGTTGGGCGTCTTGGCGTGCGCGATCGTTGCCGCGCCGAGGAAACCGCCGACGCCGCCGAGTGCAGTATATTTTGCATTGATTGCGAGGACTCCCGGCAAGATCAACGGAAACCTTATAGCGATCGATGTGATGTCGCTTAGTTCGGTTATCTTTACATGAGGGCGTGCGAGCGTGGTTATACCGTTAGCCATCGACTATCTCCTAATGTCCGAGTCCTTTTTGTAGTTCGAGTACTATACTTCATTTCGATAATCAGGACTCCATTAAATATGAAAACTATTTAACGGAGACGTTAGGAAAAATGTGGGTGGCCGGTTGTTAAAAGAAAAGTCTGGATAAGGCTTGGCAGGCGCCGTGATATTTTACGTTTTTGTTCGATCCTGAGCCGTCATGATTGTAATGCCAGGGTCTGCCGCAGGATTGGGCTGGACCGAGCGGATGGCTTCGAAGCCACTGGACCGAGCGGATGGCTTCGAAGCCAAAAGACAGGGGCGACGTGCCGATCGATGCGGCATGTGACGCGAACGACATGGGTTCGTAGCGCGGCCGTAGCGCGGCCACGTTCTAGCGGCGCAGCGTGAGCCTCGCGATCGTGTCGAACAGGCCCATGAATTCGGCGACGTATATCAGCAGGGGGAGGAGAAAGGCGATACCGGCAAGCCACGTCGCGCTGGAGGGGCGTTCGACCTTTCTGAAATGGCGCGACACTGCCAAGGCGCCGATGGCAAAGAGCGCGCTGACGAAACTGAGGATGTTTCGGCTGATCGGGAGGCCGTGGTAAAGCCTGAGCGCCAGCAGGATGCTGAGCAGGGCGGAGGTCCATAGCAGGAGCCTCATCAGGCCCGACCGCTTCAGCCAGGTATTCAGGCGTCTTTCGAGCTTTCTGACGGTTGCCGGAGGCATCATACTGTAAGGCTGAACTGATGCATGTTAATTTGCAACGGTCGGCGCGAGGTTTTGGCGCCGACATCGTGGCAAATTTTCGATCGAAAAGGTCGAAGGCCTCGCGATTTCAGCGCTTTGACAAAAACGCTGCGGACGCTGCGCGCAATATTTTTTGTGCACTGCAATGCATGCGACCGGGGATCGATCGTCGGCGAACGCCGATCGCACCTCCGTGTGAACCATATCGGTTAAATTACTTGACATCGTCACGCTTGCTTGGTACATAACAGGAACGCTGAAGAATTGCGGATCGGGCGGTTGGTCCGAACGACGAGAGCCGGGACGATCGGGGTGAGAGCCTTGGGCGTCGCCGGCTTTTTCGTGTTCGGGCGGTTGGGCTCGGGTCGGCGATGGCGATGGCGATGGCGATGGCGATGGCGATGGCGATGGGTCGGGGGAGGGCGCGCGGAATGGCAAAGCGGGTGGGGGTGGAAGTCAAGGAAACCTATACGGTGGTGACGGGCGGGAGCCACCGGGTCGTGCAGGTCCGCACCGTTCGGGCCAACGGGTGGACGCCGGCAAAGCGAAAGACGTTTCTCACCGCGCTGTCGATGACGTGCAACGTGACCTCGTCATCGGCCGCGGTGGGCATGAACCGACACAGCGCCAGCGAGCTCAAGCGGCGGGATCCGCTGTTCGCGGCGCAGTGGGCGGAGGCGCTGACGAGCGGGTACGAGCGGCTCGAGGAGGGGCTGCTGGCCGCCGCGATCGCCGGGCTGCACGGGGCGACGGCGTTGCGCGAGGGGCGCGCGGCGATACATGACGACGCGGGTATAGACACCCAGGAGGATATCGAACTCGATGCCGACGCCGATGTAGGCGATGGGTCCGGGTCCGGGTTTGGGTTTGGGTCCGGGATCGATGCGAGCGTCGGGTCGGCGACGCGGCTGGTTCCGCTTGCCAGCATGCAGGCGGTGCAGGTGGCGCTGGCCTTGCTGGCGCGTCGCGCGGCTGGCGGCCTGGGCGGCGGTGGTCAGCGTGGGCGCGGGCGCAAGCCGTATCGGCGCGCGACCCAGGCGGAAACCGATGCCTCGATCGCGAAGAAACTCGATTCGCTGGCACGACGACTGCGCGCATCGGCGCAGGGCGGTGCGGCGTGACCGACGATCGATGCCGCGATCCGGTCGGCCTGGACCAGGCGAGCGAGGCACCGCCGCTTTCGCCGGTCGCCGCTTCTTCGGACACATCGGACGCGGCCCCCTGCGCGACATCATGCGGGGAGCCGCGTGGGGAGCCGGATGGCGTGCGCGACGTGATCGCCGAACTGGCGGTGCTGCCGGCGGCGCAACGGGCGATGCTGATCGGGTCGCTGAGCGCCGCCGAGCGGTATGAACTGCACGATCGCTGGGAACGCTGGGCGCATCCCGGGCAGCATCTGGCCGACCGGGGGGCGAAGGACAAAGCCGACGACTGGCGGATCTGGGTGATCCTGGCGGGGCGCGGGTTCGGCAAGACGCGCGCCGGGGCGGAGTGGGTGAGCCAGGTCGCGCGGGACAATCCGGATGCGCGGATCGCGCTGGTCGGCGCGACCAGCGAGGATGTCCGGCGGGTGATGATCGAGGGAGAGAGCGGGCTGCTCGCGGTGGCGCGCGACGACGAGGCTCCGGTGTGGCGCGCGGGACTGGGGGAGCTGCGGTTCGGCAGCGGCGCGCTGGCGTCGGCCTATTCCGCGGAGGCGCCGGAGGGGTTGCGCGGGCCTGAGCATAATGTCGCGTGGTGCGACGAGGTGGCGAAGTGGCGCAACGGTGATGCGACCTGGGACAATCTGATGATGGGGCTGCGGCTGGGGACGCTGCCGCGGATCGTGGTGACGACGACGCCACGGCCGGTGGCGTTGCTGCGGCGGATCCTGGCGTTGCCGGGGGTGGTGCGGTCGCAGGGGCGGACGCGCGACAATCCGCATCTGCCGGCGAGCTTCGTGGAAAATGTCACGGCCACCTATGCGGGGACGCGGCTGGGGCGGCAGGAGCTGGATGGCGAGTTGATCGAGGATGTCGCGGGGGCGTTGTGGACGCGGGCGCTGGTGGAGTCGCGGCGGGTTGCGTTTGCGCCGGTGGTGACGCGGGTTGTCGTTGGGGTGGATCCTCCCGCTGGCAGCGTGTCGGGGGGGCCGGGGGATGCCTGCGGTATCGTGGCGGTAGCGCTCGGGGGCGATGGGTTTGCGTATGTGTTGGAGGATGCGAGCGTTTCGGGGGCCAGCCCCGAGGAGTGGGCGCGGGCGGTGGCCGAGTGCGCGGCGCGGCATGGCGCGGATCGGGTGATCGCGGAGGCGAACCAGGGGGGGAAGATGGTCGGGAGCGTGCTTGCCGGCGCCGACCGCGCGATGCCGGTGAAACTGGTGCATGCGTCGCTGGGGAAGGTGGCGCGCGCCGAGCCGGTGGCGGCGTTGTACGAGGCTGGGCGGGCCTGGCATGTCGGCGCGTTTCCGGACCTGGAGGACGAGCTTTGCGGGCTGATCGCGGGTGGCGGGTATGAGGGGCCGGGGCGGTCGCCGGATCGCGCGGATGCGCTGGTGTGGGCGATGACGGAGGTGATGCTCGGGCCGGTGCGGCGGGTTTCGGTGCGGGTTTTATAGGGCTGTGTCCCTCTCCCTATCGGGGAGAGGGAAGGAGGAGCCGCAGGCGACGGGAGGGTGAGGGGTGGTTGGGATTTGTGTCCTTAGCCTCACGCCCCTCACCCTCCCACGCGCGAGGGCGCGCGGGCCCCTCCCTCTCCCCGGCGGGGAGAGGGACAGTTTTCAGGAGAACATCATGAAATTGTTCGGGTGGAAATCCGGGCGCGAGGAATCGCGGCCGGTGTTGTCGCGGGCGCTCAGCACGCCCGCTTTCGGGGATGTGCCGCAGTCGTACGAGGCGCAGGTGCGCGATGGGTATCTGCGCAATCCGATCGTGCAGCGGGCGGTGAAGCTGGTGGTCGAGGGGGTGGGCTCGGCGCCGTTGCTCGCGTCGGACCCTGCGTTGATCGCGCTGGTGACGGCGCGGTCCGGGGGGCAGTCGCTGATCGAGACGGTCGTCGCGCAGATGCTGTTGCACGGGAACGCCTATGTGCAGGTGCTGCGCGACGTCGACGGCGGCGCGGCGGAGTTGTTTGCTTTGCGGCCCGAGCGGGTGGCGGTGGAGGCCGATGCCAGCGGGTGGCCGGCGGCGTATCGGTATCGGGTCGGGGAGCGGGTTACGCGGTTGCAGGCGGACCCGGTGCGGCCGGAGGTGATCCATCTGAAGAGCTTCAATCCGGTCGACGACCATTATGGATTGGGGTGTCTTGGCGCGGCGTCGGGGGCGGTGGCGATCCACAATGCCGCGGCACGGTGGAACAAGGCGCTGTTGGACAATGCGGCGCGGCCTTCGGGGGCTCTCGTGTTCGATCCTGGGGACGGTACGGCGCTGTCGGGGGAGCAGTTCGCGCGGTTGAAGGGGGAGCTGGAGGAGTCGTTCTCCGGCGCCGGGAATGCGGGGCGGCCGATGCTGCTGGAGGGTGGCCTCAGGTGGCAGGCGTTGAGCTTGTCGCCGGCGGACATGGATTTCGTGGGGACGAAGGCGGCGGCGGCGCGCGAGATCGCGCTGGCGTTCGGGGTGCCGCCGATGCTGCTCGGGCTGCCGGGGGATAATTCTTACGCCAATTACCGCGAGGCGAACCGCGCGCTGTGGCGGGTCGGGGTGCTGCCGATCGCGTCCGCGGTGCTGACGGGGATCGCGCAGGGGTTGTCGGGGTGGTTCGCGGGGGCGGCGATCTCGGTCGATCTCGACCGGGTGCCGGCGCTGGTCGAGGATCGGGAGCGGCTTTGGGGGATGGTGAGCGGGGCTTCGTTTCTCAGTGATGCGGAGAAGCGGGCGATGCTGCAGATTGAGGAGGTGGGGTGATGGACGGGGCGGTTTTGGCGCAGTTGATGCGGCAGGGGAGCGAGCGGGGCGTGGACCTGGTGACGTTGCGCGCGATCGCGGAGGAGGCGGGGGAGCTGGGCGCGACGCGGGCGCTGGCGCGGGTGGCGTTGAGCGACGAGCGGGCTCGGGAGGATGTGTCCGAATTGCGCGAGCTGCTGGCGGCGTGGCGGGATGCGAAGCGGTCGGCGTGGAAGGCGGTCGCGGGGTGGATCGCGCGGCTGGCGATGGCGCTGATGCTGGCCGGGCTGGCGGTGAAGCTGGGGTTTGCCGCGTGGTTGAAGTGAGTGTCGCGTTTGCCGGGTATGCGGCGGTGTTCGATGTGGTGGATCGTGCGGGGGACGTGGTGCGGCGGGGGGCCTTTGCCGACGCTCGCGTGGTGCCGTTGTTGTGGCAGCATCGGGGGGGGGCGGTTGGTTTGCTCGCGTCGGTTCGAGAGGATGCGCGGGGGCTGCGGGTCGAGGGGGTGGTTGCGGATTCGGAGCTGGCTCGGCTGGTGCGGGCTGGGGCGGTGGCTGGGTTGTCGGTTGGGTACCGGGCTTTGCGTGTGCGGCAGGGGGGGCGGCGGGAGTTGCTGGAGGTCGAGCTGGTGGAGGTCAGTCTGGTGGCTGTGCCGATGCAGGCTTTGGCGCGGGTCGAGGTGGTTCCTTAGCGGCGTGCCCTCACCCTCCCACGCTTCGCGCAGGTCCCTTCCTCTCCCCTGAAGGGAGAGGGTTTTAGAAGGTTTCATGAGGCGTCCTGCGGGGCGCCTCTTTTCGTTTCACGCGAGGAGATGGACATGAGTGTTGTTGACCGGCCGGTTTTGGAGGGGGCGGCGCCTCTTGAGGTGAATGCGGCGTTTGCGGGATTCGTGCGGACCGGCGCGACGCTGGAGATGAAGGCGTTTACCGGGGTTACGGGGGACTCTGGCGGGTTTGCGGTGCCGCGGGAGATCGATGCGCAGATCGATACGTTGCTGAAGGGCATTTCGCCGATCCGGTCGATCGCCAATGTGGTGAAGGTTGGCTCGGCTGGGTATCGCAAGCTGGTTACGACCGGGGGTACGCCGTCCGGGTGGGCGGCGGAGAATGCTGCTCGGCCGGAAACGGCGTCGCCGGTGTTCGTCGAGATCGCGCCGCCGACCGGGGAGTTGTACGCCAATCCTTCGGCGAGCCAGGCGATGCTCGACGATGCCGCGTTCGATGTGGAGGAGTGGCTGGCGGGCGAGATCGCGATGGAGTTCGCGAAGGCCGAGGGCGCGGCGTTCGTGTCCGGGTCGGGCGTGTCGCGGCCGAAGGGGTTCCTGACGTCGGCGACGGCGGCGACCGCCGATGGGGTGCGGGCTTTCGGGACGTTGCAGTATCTGGCTAGCGGGACCGCGGGGGACTTTTCGGCGAGTCCGCAGGAGCGGTTGATCGATCTCGTCCAGTCTTTGCGGGGGCCTTATCGGCAGGGCGCGAGCTTCGTCATGAACGCGGCGACGCTGGCGCGCATCCGTAAGTTCAAGACGACCGATGGCGCGTTCGTCTGGGCGCCGAGCCTGGCGGCGGGGGTGCCGGCGACGTTGCTCGGGTATCCGGTGGTGGAGGCCGAGGACATGCCGGATATCGCGGCGAATGCGCTGGCGATCGCGTTCGGGAATTTCCGCGCGGGGTATATTATCGCCGAGCGGACGGAGACGGGGATCCTGCGTGATCCGTATTCGAACAAGCCGTTCGTGAACTTCTACGCGACCAAGCGGGTCGGTGGGTGCGTGACGAATTCCGAGGCGATCAAGCTGATGAAGTTCTCGGTGGCTTGAGTTTCGGTGGGAGGGTGAAGGGTTTGGGGCGGGGGTTCCGTGCCTCACTCCCCTCACCCTCCCACGCGCGAAGGGCGCGCGGGCCCCTCCCTCTCCCCGGAGGGGCGAGGGAAGTTTTGGAGACATCGTTATGACGGGGTCGGCGATTTCGGCCGGGGTGATCGCTGAGGTGGTCGTCGCGGCGAGGGCTTTGTTGCGGGTGGAGACGGGGGAGGATCAGGTGCTCTCGCGGTTGGCGTCGACGGCTTTGCTGCTGGGGGAGGCGTTTCTGGGGGCGGCGGTGATCGGGCGGCCGTTCGAGGATGTGGTGACCAGCGCGGCGGGGTGGCAGCGGCTGGTGGTGGCGCCGGTTAGCGTGATTGCCGGGGTGACCGGGCTGCCCGCCGACGGCGCGCCGTTCGTGTTGGCGGTCGGGGCGTATGCGGTCGATATCGATGCGGATGGGGTTGGTTGGGTTCGTATCCTGGCCGCCGGCTCTGCGGGGCGGGTTGCTGTCGCGTATTCCGCGGGGCTGGCCTCGAGCTTCGAGGCGGTGCCCGCGCCGATCGCGCAGGGGGTGGCGATGTTGGTCGCGCACCTCTTTGACCACCGGGAAAGCGATGTGGCGCCGCCGGCGGCGGTGGCGGCGTTGTGGCGGCCTTATCGGCGGATGCGGCTTGGTTTGGCGGTGCACTCATGAGTGCTCGGGTGATCTTGCAGGCGGCGGTGGTAGCGCGGTTGAACGCCGTGCTGGAGGTGAGCGTGTTCGACGCGCCGCCAGTGCGTGGGGGGCTGCCGTATGCGGTGGTCGACGAGCCGGTGTTGTCGGACTGGAGCACGAAGACCTGGGTCGGGCGGGAGGGGCGCGTTCTGTTGACGCTGTTCGATGGCGGGGAGCGGCCGGTTCGGGTTCGGGCTTTGCTGGCGGCTGCCGAGGAGGGGTTGGAGGCGCTCGATCCCGCGCTTGGCGAGGGGTGGCGGGTGGTGCGGTTGGCGCTGGTGCGGTCTCGCGTGCTGCGGGTTGGGGATCGGTGGCGGGGGACGTCGGAGTTTCTAGTGCGGATGTACCGGGAGAGTTGAAATTTTGCGCCGCGAAGACGCGGTGCAGGCTGGGTCCCCGCCTTCGCGGGGAAACAAGGAAGGAGCTGACATGGCGGTGGAGAAGGGGAGTGCGTTCCTGCTGAAGGTGGGGAACGGGGCGGCGCCGGTGGTCTATGCCACGGTCGCTGGGCTGCGGACTACGCAGATGTCGGTGAATGGGGAGGCTATCGTCGTTACCACCAAGGATTCTGGGGGGTGGCGGCAGTTGCTGTCGGGGGCTGGGGTTCGGAGTGTTTCGGTGTCCGGCGCTGGGGTTTTTACCGGGTCGGTGGCGGAGTTGCGGGTGAAGGCTAGCGCGCTGACTGGCGTGCTCGATGATTATCGGCTGGCGTTCGAGGGCGGGGATACGATGACGGGCAAGTTCCTGGTGTCTCGGCTGGATTACGCCGGGGATTTCAATGGGGAGCGGTCCTACACGCTCAGCCTGGAGAGTTCCGGGGCTGTTGTTGTTGGGTGATTTGGGGTCCCTCTCCCCTGCGGGGAGAGGGAAGGAGGAGCTCTTGCGACGGGAGGGTGAGGGGCTTTGGGGCGGGTGTTCCGTGCCTCACTCCCCTCTCCCTCCCACGCGCAAGGGCGCGCGGGCCCCTCCCTCTCCCCGGAGGGGCGAGGGACTTTCAGGAGACATCTTTATGACGGATCTGGCGAATGCGGTTCGGGGGGAGGCTTCTCTTCGCGTCGCGGGGGAGATGCTCGTGCTTCGGCCGAGCTTTGCGGCGCTGGTCGCGGCGGAGGGGGAGTTGGGGCCTTTGTTCGCGCTCGTCGAGCGTGCGGCGGAGGGAACGCTCGGGATCGGCGAGATGGTGGGGCTGTTCTGGCATTGCCTGCGCGAGTGTCCCGAGGGGGTTACGCGCGAGCGGTTGGGGGAGGCGGTGGTCGAGGCGGGGCTTGCCGCGGTGACGCCGGTTTTGCGGGGACTGTTGCGGCAGATTCTGGCGGGGACGTGACGTTCTCGGAGAATGCCGGGCGGCTCGCGGGGTTTGCGGGGGCGGTGCTGAGGTGGGCGCCGGACACGTTCTGGCGGGCTACGCCGGCGGAATTGGCGGGGGTGGTCGAGGCTTTGGTGGGGGACGTGCAAACGCCGCCGGATGCTTCGACGATCGCGCGGTTGAGGGGGGCTTTTCCTGATGGATGACGATCTGGAACCGGCGCTGCTGAGCGTGCGGGTGGGGACGGCCGGGTTTGCGCGCGATGTCGCGTCGATGCGGCAGGAACTGGAAAGCGTGCTGGGGAGCGGGGCCGAGAGGGCCTCGCTCCGCGTCGAGGCGGGGCTGTTGCGCGCGGTTCGCTCGGGAAAACTGGGGTTCGAGGAGTTGAAGGGGGTCGCTCTGTCGGCGCTGGATGCGATTGCTTCGGCGGCGTTGAAGGTTGGGGTGCAGTCGGTGCTGGGTGGCGGCGGGGGTGGGCTGAGTGGGGCGCTTGCCAGCCTGGTTGGCGGGTTGCCGGGGCGGGCGACCGGCGGGCCGGTGTCGCCGGGGCGGGCGTATGTCGTGGGGGAGCGGGGGGCGGAGGTGTTCGTGCCTACCTCGAGCGGGCAGGTCGTTGCGGCTGGTGGCGGCGGCGGCGTGCGCGAGGTGCGGGTGGCGATCACGGTGAATGCTGCCGGGGGGAATGCGCCGGGGGTGTTGGCGCAGTCGAGCCGGCAGCTGGCGCGGGCGGTCAAGGCGGCTTTGGCGAGCGAATAGTCCCTCTCCCCGTTGGGGAGAGGGAAGGAGGAGCCATCGGCGACGGGAGGGTGAGGGGTGGTTGGGATTGGCGTTCCTAGCCTCACGCCCCTCTCCCTCCCACGCGCAAGGGCGCGCGGGCCCCTCCCTCTCCCCGTAGGGGCGAGGGAAAGTTGGAGGATGTTATGGCGCATTGGCTTTGCTCGGCTCGGACGGTGCAGGTCGAGGGGATACTGTCGCGGTTCGATCCGCGGTTCTGGACGGTGGATTTTCCGCGGCCGATGATGGCGTCCGTCGTGACGACCGGCCCCGCGTCGCTGCGGGTGGATGCGGTGTTCTACAAGGCGGATGACCTGGCCGGGGTGATCTGGGCGGCGGAGGATCGATTCGATCATCCGTTGCTGAAATACGAGACGTCGCGGGATTTTCGGGACTGTCGGTTGGCGTTTCGGTGGCGGTCGGGCGGCGTGATGGCGCTGGATGCCATCAACGGCCCGACGCTGACGATCGAAGGGCGCGATGCCGCGGGCGTGGCGCGCGCCTGGTATGTGCGGTTGTGGAATTATGCGACCGGGACGCCGGAGGATGCGCTCGTTTCGCTCGATTTCGCGGCGATGGTGGGCGGGTTCGAACTGCCCGAGGATGCGGATCCGGTGTGGGCGGGGGATATCGACCGGATGTTCGTGTCGCTGGTGCCGCCGGACTATACGAAGGTCGACGTGCCGCTGGCCGCGCCGCGCGAGGGGTGGGTCGAATGGACCGATCTTGTCTGCGAGGGGCCGGGGGCGGTGCTCGCGATCGGCGATGCGGTGGTGCCCGAGCACGGGTTCCGGATCGCTGGCGGGTACGACGACAGCTACAACCTGACGCCGGCGCGGCTGCTGCGCAATGCGCTGCATCTCGGGTATCGCGGGAGCATCACGCATTATGTCGGGATGAGCCATTATTTCCGGCTCGAGCGGGTTGGCGACGGGTTCTACGTTTCGGCGGCGGGGGGCGTGCTGAACGCGGCGTGCGCGACGTGGCACCGGGACTTTGCCGTACGCGCGGGGGCGCTTGGGTTCGATATCATCTGGTCGCTGAGCTACGAGCTGTTCGATGCGCATTGCTGGAACGACTGGAAGCAGCGGGCGGCGGATGGCGCGCCCGCGCTGACCGGGTGGGAGCCGCCTTCGACGCTGCTGTCGCCGGCGCATGGCGGGGCGATGGGGTATCTGCAGACGGTCGCGCGGGCCTTAATGGCGATCGCGGTGGCGGCGGGGCTGGCGGCGAAGTTCCAGGTCGGCGAGCCGTGGTGGTGGATCATGCCCGACGGGCGGCCCTGCATTTATGATGCGAGCGCGGTGGCGGCGTTCGCGCCGGTGGCGATCGGCAGTATCCAGGGGGTCAAGAACGCCGCGCGGATCGCGACTTTGGATGCGGCGGGGGTGTGTCTCGCGGCGTCGACCGCTGCGCTGGTGGCGGCGGCGAAGGCCGAGGCGCCGGGGTGCGTCACGCATCTGCTGACGTATCTGCCGACCGTGCTGGACGCTGCCGCGCCTGAAGCCAAGCGCGCGAACATGCCGGTGGGGTGGGCCAGCCCGGCGTTCGATGTGTTGCAGCTGGAGGATTACGACTGGGTGACGGCGGGGGACAGCGCGTCGTCTGCGGACGGCGTGGCGGTGGCGTTCGCGCGGCTCGGCTATCCGGTCGAACGGCAGCATTACCTGTCGGGGTTCGTGTTGCGGCCGGACCAGGCGGCGGAATGGGGGCTGATCGAGGCGGCGGCCGCGGTCGCGCGGCGGCGCGGGGTGGCGGAGACGTTCCTGTGGGCGCTGCCGCAGGTGATGCGGGACGGGTTCGTGCATTTCGATACTGCTGGGGAGGACGAGCCTGTGGATGCGTTCGATGACGTGCTGTTCCCGCTGGAGCTGGGGCGCGAGGCGGAGGTGGCGCCGGGGTTTTCGACCGCGATCCTGACGAGCGCGGGCGGTCGCGAGGCGCGCAATGCCGCGTGGGCGGAGGCGCGGACGTCGTACGATGTCGGGCCGGGGTTGCGGAGCGAGGCGGATATCGGCGTGCTGCTCGCGTTCTTTCGGGCGCGGATGGGGGCGGCGCGCGCGTTTCGGTTGCGCGATCCGTTCGACTTCGCGGCTGGGGGGCAGGCGATCGGGACCGGGGACGGTGTCGCGCGGCGGTTCGCGCTGGTGAAATGGTACGAGCGCGCCGCCCGGCGGATCACGCGGCCGGTGGCGGGCAGCGTTTCGGTGAGCGTCGACGGGGTCGGGACGAACGCGTTCGCGGTCGAGGCTGGCGGGTGGGTGGTGCTGGATGTGGCGCCTGCCCTCGGCGCGGCGGTGACCGCCGGGTTCGTGTTCGATGTGCCGGTGCGGTTTGCCGAGGATCGATTGAGCGTGGCACGGGCGACGTTCCTGGCGGGGGTCGCGGCGAGCGTGCCCCTAGTCGAGGTGCGCGAGGCTTGATCTTTCCCTCTCCCCGCCGGGGAGAGGGAGGGAGGAGCCGCTTGCGACGGGAGGGTGAGGGGTGGTTGGGGCGGATGTCCCGAGCCTCACGCCCCTCTCCCTCCCACGCGCAAGGGCGCGCGGGCCCCTCCCTCTCCCCGGCGGGGAGAGGGAATTCCTTTGGAAGGAGACTCTTATGTTTCTGGATGCCGAGCTGGCGACGATTGCGGTGTGCTGGCGGATCGAGCGGCGGGATGGGGTGGCGATCGGGTTGACCGCGCATGACCGCGATCTGGTGG
The DNA here is from genome assembly GCF_053345535.1 of Sphingomonas sp. M1A8_2b. Lineage (NCBI taxonomy): Bacteria > Pseudomonadati > Pseudomonadota > Alphaproteobacteria > Sphingomonadales > Sphingomonadaceae > Sphingomonas > Sphingomonas sp. M1A8_2b. The sequence continues at coordinate 27,926 of NZ_JBKFAH010000003.1, forward strand.
TCGACGGGCTGGTGCACCGCGCCGCGCCGGGGATGACTCCGTCGGCGATCGAGCGCTCCGCGGGGCTGGAGGCGGACACGATGGATGTCGCGGGCGCGCTGACGAGTGCGGCGATCGACGAGCGCGATCTGCTGGCCGGGCGCTGGGATGGCGCGCGCGTCGCGCTGTTCGCGGTCGACTGGACCGATCCGGTCGCGCGCGTCGATCTGGGGAGCGGGGTGATCGGCGCGGTCGAGCTGGGCGACACCGGCTTTACCGCGGAATTGCGGGGGAGCAGCGCGGGGCTGGATCGGCCGGTGGTCGAGGAGACGTCGCCCGAATGTCGCGCGGAGCTGGGCGATCGGCGCTGTCGGGTGGCGATGGCGGGGCGGCGAAGGTTCGCGCGGGTGGTGGCGTGCGTCGGGCCGGTGGTGACGCTCGATCTTGCGACGGCCGCGCTCGGTGGCGGGCTGGTGCGCTGGTTCGGGGGCGCGAACGGCGGGCTGGAGAGTGCGATCGCGGTGGCTGACGGCGCGGAGGTGACGCTCCGGGCGGTACCGACCTTCGTGGTCGAGGCGGGCGCGTTGGTTGAGGTGGTCGAGGGGTGCGACAAGAGTCTGGCCACCTGTGCCGGGCGGTTCGGCAACGCGGCCAACTTTCGCGGCGAACCGCATCTGCCGGGGATCGACCTGCTCACGCGGTATCCGGGCGCGTGAGCGTCGTCGCGGCGGCTGCCCTGCGCGCGGTGGGGACGCGGTTCCGGTTGCACGGGCGCGGCGCGGACGGGCTCGATTGCGTCGGGCTGGTGGCGTTGGCGTTGCGGGCGGGGGGCCACCGCGGCGTGGTGCCGACCGGTTATGCGCTGCGTGGCGGCGACGTGGCGATGCTCGACCGGATGCTGGTGCGGGTGGCGGTGGCGGAGCCCGGCGACGTGCTGCTGATGGCGGTCGGGCCGGGGCAGTTTCATCTCGGGATCAGGACCGCGGGCGGCTTCGTGCATGCGGATGCGGGGTTGCGGCGCGTGGTGGACCGACCGGGGATGCCGCCCTGGCCCCTGATCGGTGTCTGGCGGATGGAGACGTGACATGGCGACCTTGATCCTGACGGCGGTGGGCACCGCGGTGGGCGGACCGATCGGCGGCGCGATCGGCGCGCTGATCGGGCAATCGGTCGATCACGCGCTGTTCTCGCCGAAACGGCGCCAGGGCCCGCGGCTGGTCGAGCTGGCGGTGCAGACCTCGTCGTACGGGAACCAGATCCCCAAGCTGTTCGGCACCCTGCGCGTGGCGGGGACGGTGATCTGGGCGACCGACCTGATCGAGAGCCGGTCGACGTCGCGGGGCGGCAAGGGGCAGCCGAGCACCTCGACCTATTCCTATGCGGCGTCGTTCGCGGTGCTGCTGTCGGCGCGCGCGGTGCTGGGGGTGGGGCGGATCTGGGCGGAGGGGAAATTGCTGCGCGGGGCGGGCGGCGATTTCAAGACCGCGACGGGGTTCCGGCTGCATCTCGGCGGCGAGGACCAGGCGGTCGATCCGCTGATCGCGTCGGCGGAAGGCGGCGCGACGCCGGCCTATCGCGGCGCGGCGTATGCGGTGTTCGAGATGTTGCAGTTGGCGGATTTCGGGAATCGGATCCCGTCGCTGACGTTCGAGGTGATCGCGGATCAGGGCGCGGTGCTGGTGTCGACGATCGCTCGGGCGCTGGCGGGCGAGGTATCCGGCAGTGCTGCGTTGTCGGTCGGTGGGTTCGCTGCGTCCGGTGGCAGCGTCCGTGCGGTGCTGGACCTGCTCGGACAGGCGAGCGGGGCGTGGTTCTCACCGGTCGGCGACGGGCTGGCGATGCGCGATGCGGCGGCGACTGTCGTGCAGGTCGCGGACGAGGGTTTCGCGGTCGGCGACAAGTTTGCGGTCGGCGACGGGGGCGTGCGGCGGACGCGCGCGGTCGCCGCGATCGAGACGGTCCCGCGGACCGTGACGCTCGGCTATTACGACGCGGCGCGCGACTATCAGACCGGCGTGCAGCGCGCGCGGCGGCCGGGCGCGGGCGTACGCGACGAGCGGGTCGAGGTGCCGGCGGTGCTGGACGCGGGCGCGGCGAAGACGGTGGCGGAGGCGATGCTGGCGCGCGCCGAGGCGGGGCGCGTGCGGCGAACCGTGACGGCCGGGTTCGCGGCGATGGCGATCGCGCCGGGCGCTTGCGTCACGATCGCGGGCGAGACCGGCGTCTGGCGGGTGACCGACACCGCGATCGAGGGGATGGTGACGACTCTTGGTCTGGTGCCGCTGACCACCGCTTCGATCCCGGCGAGCGCGACCAGCGGCCGAGTCCTCGGCGCGGTCGATGCGGTGGTCGGCGCGACGATCCTCCAGGCGTTCGAGATACCGGGGCTCGACGATGCGCCGTTGTCGATGCCGCGGATGACGGTGGTCGCGGCGGGCGCGGGGGCGGGGTGGCGGCAGGCGGCTTTGCTCTACAGCGTCGACGACGGCGTGAGCTGGACGGCGGCGGGCGCGAGCGCGGCACCGGGTGTGATCGGTGTGGTCGAGGCGGTGGTGGCGGGCGGGCCGGCGACGATGGACGACCGGCGTGGTGCGTTCGACGTGCGGCTCGCGCATCCCGCCATGATGCTGGCCGATGCCGATGCGGACGCGCTGGACCGGGGGAGCAATCTCGCGCTGATCGGCGACGAACTGGTGCAGTTCGGGCGGGCCGAGCCGCTCGGCGGGGGACGATGGCGGCTGCGGACGCTGTTGCGGGGGCGGCGGGGCACCGAGGCGGCGAGCCGCCAAGTCGCGGGCGATCGGTTCGTGCTGTTGGAGGCGGATGCCGCGCGGACGATCGACCTGCCGTTGTCGGTGCTGGGCCGCGAGGTGCGGGTGATGGCGTCGGGGGTCGGCGATGTGAGCCCGGTCGAGATGCGCTGCGTGATCCGCGGCGCCTCGGTCGTGCCGCCTTCGCCGGTCCACGTCACTTTCACGCGTGACGGCGACGGCGGCGCGACGGTGCGATGGGTTCGCCGCAGCCGCGCCGGGTGGCGCTGGATCGACGGGGTGGATGCGCCGCTTGCCGAGGAAAGCGAAGCGTACCGGGTTTCGATCGGCGCGGGTGGCGTGGAACGAACCGTCGAGACGGCGGCGGCGTTCGTCAGGCTGACTGCTGCAGACCTGGCCGCTGCAGACCTGGCCGCTGCAGACCTAGCCACCGGCGCGATCGCCGTGACGATTTCGCAGCGCGGCATCTTCGGCGAATCGCAGGCAGCGCACCTGACGATACCGGTTTGAAGTCGAACGACCGAGAATTTGAAAGACCGAGAATTGGAACGATGGGGGAGTGGACCATGAGCGACACGACATCGCGGCTTTCGCTGCCGCTGCTGCAACCGGGGCAGGCGCAGAAGGAAACGACGCACAACGAGGCGCTGGCGATCCTCGATATCGCGGTGCAGGCGACCGTCATTGGCGTCGGCGCGACGGTACCGCCGGCCGACCCGGAACAAGGGGCGGCATGGATCCTCGGTGCGGCGCCGACCGGCGACTGGGCCGGCCACGCTTTCGCGCTTGCGGCCTGGACGGCCAGCGGCTGGCGATTCGTCGTGCCGCGCGAGGGAATGATGGTGTGGCATGGCGGCGACCGACACATCGTGCGGTTCAGTGCGGGAACCTGGGTAAGCGGCGTCATGTCGGGCACCAACGTGACGATCGGCGGGCAGATCGTGGTCGGTGCACGGCGTCCGGCGATCGCGAATCCGCCTGCGCTGCTCGCCGGCGCCACGCCCGCAGATAGCGACGCGAGAAGCGCGATCGTGGCCATCCTGGACGCTTTGCGCGGCCACGGGCTGATATCTTCCTGAAACACGGCGAAAACTGTGTCGTTCCTGCCACAGTGGGAACTTTTGTTCGCTTGCGTGGAAACAAGCCCGAGGATAGGGAGTTTGCGATGTCCGTGTGACACTCATGAAAGGGGATTTAGTATGCGGAAGCTTGCCGTCGTTCTGGCACTCGCCTCCACCGCACTCGCCACTCCCGCCCTCGCCCGCGACAAGTCGTGGTACGTTGGCGCCGAAGGCGGTGCGATGATCGTTGAAGATATCAACTATGACATCGGTAACCTGAAGAGCGCCGGCTCGGTCGATCATAACTACGGTTATGACGTCGATGGCGTGATGGGTTACGACTTTGGTGGTTTCCGTGTGGAAACCGAAGTCGGTTATCGTCGTGCAACAGTTGACGGCTACACGTCGTCCACGACCACGCCGACGTTCACGTCGGCCGGCGTTCGCGGCAATGCCCCCGCTGGCAGCTACGACTCGGCTGGTGGTTCGTCGTCGGCGCTCAGCTTCATGCTGAACGGCCTGCTGGACTTCGGTCCGGACGATGGCATCCAGGGCTTCGTCGGCGGCGGCGTCGGTGTCGCTCGCGTCAAGGCCAAGTACGGCCTCAGCAACGGTGGCGACTTCCTGAACGACTCGGACACCGTGTTCGCGTATCAGGGTCTTGCCGGTATCCGTGCACCGCTCAGCAACCACGTCGACGCAACGTTGAAGTATCGCTTCTTCAATGCCGAGAACGTCAAGCTGGTCGACGTGTCGAACCGCGTGTTCGACGGTCGTTACCGCTCGCACAGCATCCTCGGTGGCCTGACGTACAACTTCGGTTCGCCTGCCGAGCCGGTTGCTCCTCCTCCGCCGCCGCCGCCGGAGCCAGTTGCTCCGCCGCCGCCGCCGCCGCCAGCAGAAGTCGTCTGCTCGCCTGGTCCGTTCATCGTGTTCTTCGAATGGGACAAGTCGGACATCACGCCAGAGGCAGCATCGATCCTCGACAACGCCGTCACGCAGTACCAGTCGTGCGGCAATGCCCAGGTCATGATCGCAGGCTTCACCGACAAGTCGGGTGCAGCATCGTACAACGTCGGTCTCTCGCAGCGTCGTGCAGACGCCGCCAAGGCGTACCTGTCGTCGCATGCCATCCCAGAGGGTGTCATCTCGACGGAAGCGTTCGGCGAGACCCGTCCGCGCGTCGAGACCGCCGATGGCGTTCGCGAAGTGCAGAACCGTCGCGTGGAAGTCACCTACGGTCCGGGTTCGGGCCAGTAAGACTTTCGCCAGTCGACCCTCGGGTCGGCTACGGAACGAAGATCGGGGAGGTCGGCGCAAGCCGGCCTCCCTTTTCTTTTGTGCGCGGGCGGTGTGCAGCAGCTCGGGGCTTGGACCGGGGGCTTGATCGAGACGGCTTTGATCGAGACGAGCTTGGGCCCGATTGGCGTGGCCTTGCCTGTCGCCGTTGTAGCGTCCAGCATGGCGCTTCGCCCTGGGGAACATGACATTGGTCATCGCGCATATCCTGACGATCGGTGCCGCCATTCTCCAAGGGGCGACCGCTCCTCGCGAACCCGGCGTGCCCCAGCAAAACGAGTCGTCATCTGCCGGGTCGGTAGCATCGCCGCCCACCCCGAGCAGCCCAACGCCGAGCGGCCCCACTGCGGGCGGGCCGTCCGACGCTCAGCGTATCGCGCAGGCGGCAAGGCTCGGATCGCTGCTCTATACGTTCGATCGCGCGGCGTGGGTCAGCTCGGATGCTTTGACCGCCGCGATCTCGAAAACCGAACTTCACGGTGCAGGCGGGTATGTCGTCGAGCAGCCCGATCCGCGGACGTTGCACGTGACCTATTACCGCGGGGCGGGCGCGGCGGCGCAGGCGTTCTTCGTGGCGGACGTGCGCGGCGGGAAGGTCGTGTCGCAGGAGGTCCTCGTGCGACCGGCCGCGCTGACACCCGCGCAGGCCCTGCTGGTGCGCGCCCGCGAGGTGGCGACACAGACGGTCGTCGCGCGCGGGTACAAGCCCTGCACGCCGTTGCCGTTCAACAGCGTCGTGCTCCCGCCGCAAAACGACGGGGTGATCGCGGTCTACCTGCTGTCGGCGCAGAAGGAGGCGGCGACATTTCCCATGGGCGGCCATTACCGCGTGCTCGTCGATCGCGATGGCAGAGTGGTGGCATCACGCCCCTACACGCTCGGCTGCCTCGCCATGACCGCGCCGAAGCTGCCGCCGGGCGCGACGCCGATCGGGTTCGTGGTCAATCATCTGCTCGATCCCGTCCCGACCGAGATCCATGTGTTCGCCTCGTACAGCCTGCACATGCCGGTGTTCGTCGCGACGCCGGACAAGCGCGTGTGGCGGGTCAAGGGCAGCGAGATCACGCCGTCGAAGGCGAAGTGACCGCGCGCCGTCGGTCGGTCTTCAGTCCGAGGCGGTGTCCGCCAGCGCCGTGACCAGCCAATCCGGGACGATCGCGTCGCCGAGCGCGTCGATGCGGCGGTGCTCGACCATCAGGCCGAGTTCCGGATACGCGGCGCGGGTGCGCGGTCCGGTTTCGGTGAGCGGTGCGACGACGAGGCGACGGTTGACCTTGGCGCGGTGATGCATCCGCGCGGTGTTCTCCTGCCCGACGTAACACCCCTTGGTGAAGCTGACGCCGTTCAGTTCGCGGGCGTTGCATTCGAGCCACAAGGTTTCGCCTGCGCCGAGCTCGCCGACGCCCTCGGCGACGCCCAGCGACAGGCGATGTGCGTGCCAGTCGCGCGCGGGTTCGGACGCCGGGGCGAGCCAGCGCCGGCCGAGTGCGGCGAGACGCGGGTCGGGGATGCCTGGGCCATCCCCGGGCCAATCCGCCGACCAATGCACCTTGCGGTCATCGGGCTGGATCGTGATCGCGCGACGCAGTCGGTACATCGACAGGCGTTTCGCGAGCGCCTCAGCCTGCGTCGCCTCGGCATCGATCAGCACCGCATCGCCGTCGGCCCAGAGGATGAAGTCGAACAGCGCCTTGCCCTGCGGCGAGAGCAGCGCGGCCCAGGCGGGGGCGTCGGGCGTGAGCGCCGCGGTATCGGCGGTGACGAGTCCCTGCAGGAAGCCGCGCACGTCGTCGCCGGCGACGCGGATCACGCTGCGATCGGCGAGCATCGTTGCGGAAAATTGCTGGTCCATAGCCACCACCTAGTGCGCGGACGGCGATTTCCAAGCTGGATCGCACTACAGGGATATGGCGCCGACGCGGTCGCGCGGATAGGAGGGGCGCATGACCGAGCGCCTCACGATCCGCCGCCCCGACGACTGGCACGTCCACCTGCGCGACGGCGCGATGCTCGAGGCGGTCGCGCACCACACCGCGCGGCAGTTCGCGCGGGCGATCATCATGCCGAACCTGACCCCGCCGGTGACGACGATCGACGCGGCCAAGGCGTATCGCGAGCGGATCATGGCGGCGCTCGGCGGAGACATCGGTTTCACCCCGCTGATGACGTGTTACCTGACCGACGGTACCGACCCGGCGGAGATCGAGCGCGGCTATGCCGAGGGCGTGTTCGCGGCGTGCAAGCTGTACCCTGCGCATGCGACGACCAACTCGGCGCACGGCGTCACCGATATCCGCGCGCTGACCGGGGTGCTGGAGACGTTGCAGCGAATCGGCATGCCGCTGTTGATCCACGGCGAGGTGACCGACAAGTCGATCGACATCTTCGACCGCGAGGCGGTGTTCGTCGAGCGCGTGCTGACGCCGCTGACGCGCGACTATCCCGGTTTGAAGATCGTGCTCGAGCACATCACCACCGCCGAGGCCGCGGCGTTCGTCACCGAAGCCTCGCACCCGATCGCCGCGACGATCACGCCGCAGCATCTGCTGATCAACCGCAACGCGCTGTTCGACGGCGGGCTCAGGCCGCATGCCTATTGCCTGCCGGTGCTCAAGCGCGAGACGCACCGCCTCGCGGTCCGCAAGGCGGCGGTGTCGGGATCGCCGCGGTTCTTCCTCGGCACCGACAGCGCGCCGCATGTCGTCGGCGCGAAGGAATCGGGGTGCGGGTGCGCGGGGATCTTCAACGCGCCGTTCGCGCTCGAGGCGTATCTGCGCGTGTTCGAGGAAGAGGGCGCGATCGACAAGTTAGAAGCGTTCGCATCCGAGCATGGCGCGCGGTTCTACGGGCTGCCGCTGAACGACGGCACGGTGACGCTGGTGCGCGATGCGGTCGAGGTGCCGGCGTCGATCGGCGAGGGCGCGACGGCGGTGGTGCCGTTCCTGGCGGGGACGACGGTCGGGTGGCGATTCGAGGGGTGATTTGCAGCCCTTAGCAGCATGCGCGTCCCGCTAATCCCGCCCCGTCTACTGCTTGGGTTAGAGCAGTGAAGCTTTCAATCGGTCCAGCCATAACCGCGCTTCCTTCTGCTCGCCGACCGCGCTGGCGCTGACCGGTCCGCGCGCCGCGAAGAAGTCGTGGTGGAGCGCGAACGGCTCCAGCAGCAGGCGGTCGCGCATCGCGTCGATGTCCGCGCCCATCTCGGTGAGCGCATCGATCGTTGGGGCGATCGCGGCGCGGACGCGGCGGTCGGGGCTGCGGTCGAACAGACCGAGCGATCCCGACGCGGCCTTCTCCAGTGCGGCGATCAGGGTGTCGCGGTACTCGGTTTCGAGATCCTCGCGCTGGGCGTCGAGGCGGGCGAGGCGGTCGGGTTTTGCCATTCGCCTGGGGTAGCGCGTGGGGAGGGGGCGTCAACTCGTCGCCTGGATTTGCCGGGCTTCGGGATGAGGGTGGAGGGCATGAGCGGCTTGGGCGGGTCGTGTGAGGCGCTCGGCCGGGGCAAAGCCCATGCCGTCGGACGGGCTTTGCCCGCCGGCCGGGCTTGGCGGAGTTAGCCGGACGTGGCCGGCTGCCCGCCAGCGCCTAGAACGGCAGCCACCGGCTCTTGTGCGTGATATTCATGTAGCCGACGTTGACGCCCGCGCGCCAGCCGACGCCGAGGCGGATCGGGATCAGGACGACGTTGCCGCGCCGCAGATAGGTCGCGGCGAACCCGCCGACGAGGTACAGGCGACCTTCGACCGCGGGGAAGCGCTTGTAGAGCTCCTCGGTGTCATAGAGGTTGTAGACCAGCACGAAGACCTTGTTCGCGTCGCCGCCGACGTCGAAGCCGACCGACGGCCCGGTCCAGTAGACCGGCTGCTGGCCCTCGACCTTGTGGCTCATGATCCCCGAGCCGTAGCGCACGCCGAGCACGAACGCGCCCGACGCCTCGCGCCCGGCGATGTACGCATTGGGCTGGCCCTGATCCTTGAGGATCTTCTCGAGGATGCCGCCGAGCCCCGCCGCACCCTTGCCGAACACACCTTCGCCCGCCGCCAGCAGGTCGTCACGCTGGTAGGTGTCGGCAGCCTGCATCGTCGCCTCGGCCCGCGTTTCCGGTGCCGCCGTGGCTGATGGCGCGGCCGAGGACGGCGACGAGGGCGGGGGCGGGGCAGGAGCGGGCGTCGGATCGGACAGGACCTGGGTGTCGGTCTCGGCGGGCTGCGAGGGCTGGGTCGTGGCTTGCGGGCGCGACGGCGCCGCATAGGAGCGTGGCGCGAGATCGCCGTCGATCGCCTGATTGGGATCGATCGTACGCACCTGTGCGGACACGCTGCCCCCGCAAACGGCCGCCGCTAGGGCACCTAGGCCAAGCCAGACGTTACGCATGTCGTTCGATCCCCAAAATACCAAAGCCCCCCGTGAAAGCCGCCGTAACAGGCAGGTTAACCACCGGGGCGCATGCCGCAAGCCGAGTTAACCAACGTCGGCCTTGCCGCGCAATGAACGAACCGGGCGGGCGTGTCGAATTTGGGCGAATTCGGGGTGAATGGCGGGATTCGAGGCCCAGGGTGCCGCAAAGGCAGGGACCGAATTCTCGCGCCGGACGAATGAGAGGCGTTGCCCCCCAAGCCGACCCTCGCTATAGCCCCGCATCTGCTGCAGCCGGAGACGTGGGTGAGTGGCTGAAACCAGCGGTTTGCTAAACCGCCGTACCGGGTTTACTGGTACCGAGGGTTCGAATCCCTCCGTCTCCGCCAATTCAGTGGCCTGCATAAGCTCAAAACTCTAGGAATTGACTCGCTCTTCCTAGTGTTTGGTCTTGTGCCGTTCGGTCCTGGCGCGGTCAGTACCGGATTGCTGCAGCGAAAGGCTCCCAGGCTGACGAGCTGTCCGGACGTCAGCCCGGCGTTTCTACACGAGCACCGGGCACACGACATCGGGACGCAGCGACACGGCTCTCATGACGGTCGGAACGTCCCACGCGTCGACCACACGCGAACACCACGCTTCACCATACCGCGCATGCGACGATCTTCGAGGCGGTATCGCGCGCGTTGCACGCCTGGCAGACTTCGCGCTGGGTGCCCGCGCATGCGGCGGATGGTCTGAATACCTCGAGAAGGACGTCTCTACGTATATCGGATCGACGCCGGTGACCGCCCGTGCCGATCTGACGGTACGCCTTCTCGCCATGACGATGCCGCCCCAGTCGCTCGCTATACTCGATCAGCAATGCTTATGGGGTATGCGTCGCAAAGCTCGCGTCCCAAGTCGCTGGTCGAGCGCAGAAGGCTGCGTGAACTGCCGCCGGAACTGCGTCGCTACCGCTCGACTTTTGACGCCATCTGGGCTTGGTCTCGCGCGCGGTCTCGGGCCAGGCCCGCTGGTTGTTCGGAGGGTTGTTATGACGGATGTGTCTCGCCGCAGGTTGCTTGCCGCCGGTGCTGCCGGCGCGGCGCTGGCCGGGTTGCCGGCCGCGATCGCCCGCGCCGCCGCGATCGGTCCGGACGTGAAGACCGGTTCGATCCGGGATGTCGAGCATGTCGTGATCCTGATGCAGGAGAATCGCGGCTTCGATCATTATTTCGGGTCGTTGCGCGGGGTCCGCGGCTTTGCCGATCGGCTCCCGATTCCGGTCGCCGCGCCGCCGGGTGCGACCGATCCGGCGTCCGTCTGGTATCAGCGCGACCGGACCGCGCCCGGCGGCGCGCGTACGGTGCTGCCGTTCCACCTCGCCACGCGCACGGATTTCGACCTTATGCGGATGGAGGGCACGCCGCACAGCTGGCCCGATGCGCAACGCGGCTGGGACGAGGGCCGGATGGCGCATTGGCCCGAAGCCAAGAGCCAGCGCGCGATGGGGCATTACCGGCGCGAGGACATCCCGTTCCAGTTCGCGCTCGCCGAGGCGTTCACGGTCTGCGATGCATATCACTGCTCGGTCCAGACCGGGACCAACACCAATCGGCTGTTCCTGTGGAGCGGCACCAACGATCCCGGCGGCACGCTGGGCGGGCCGGCGCTGGGCAATTCGCACGACAGCTTTCCGGAGCAGGGTGGCTATCCCGAACCCTATCGCTGGACCACCACGGTCGAGCGGTTGCAGGCGGCGGGCGTCGACTGGCGGATCTATCAGGACATGGCGGACAATTTCACCGACAATCCGCTGGTCGGGTTCGCGGCGTTCCGCGCGGCGCATCACGCGAAAGGCGGCGGGGACGGCGGCGGGAGCGGGGACGGGAACGAAATCAAGGCGTTGCGCGACCGGGCGCTCACGACGCGCGGGTTGGACGCCTTGCGCGCCGACGTGCTCGCCGGGCGACTGCCGCAGGTGTCGTACATCATCGCCACCGCCAAGGGCTCCGAGCATCCCGGTCCGTCCAGTCCCGCGCAGGGTGCCGCCTATACCGCCGAGGTGCTCGACGCGCTGACCGCGGATCCGCGCGTCTGGGCGCGGACGGCATTGCTGGTGATGTTCGACGAGAATGACGGCTTCTTCGATCACGTCCCGCCGCCCGCGCCGCCGTCGGTCGCGCCCGACGGCACGGTGCTCGGCGGGTCGACGGTCGATCTCGACGGCAGCTATCACCGCCAGCCGAGCAAGGGCGACGCGGCGCTCGACCTGCCGGCCTATCGCGGTCGCCCTTACGGTCTCGGACCGCGCGTCCCGATGTACGTGGTCTCGCCGTGGAGCCGTGGCGGCTGGGTCAATTCGCAGGTGTTCGATCACACCTCGGTGATCCGCTTTCTCGAACGGCGGTTCGGCATTCACGAACCCAATATCGCGCCGTGGCGCCGCGCCGTCTGCGGCGATCTGACATCGGCGTTCGACTTCACCGCCGCCGACCGCGCGCCGTTTGCCGACCTGCCCGATCCGCGTGGCGATGCCGCACGTGCTGCCGCCATCCCCAAGCAGGTCAGCCCGCAGGCGCCGGCGACCACGGATCGGCCCTGGCAGGAACCCGGCATCCGCCGCGCACGACCCTTGCCCTATGACCTGAGCGTCGGCGAGACGATCGCGGAGGACGCGGTCCAGCTTCGCTTTGCCGCCGAAGGTACCGCCGCGGCGGTGTTCCATGTCTATGACAGGGCCGCACTGACCAGGGCACCGCGTCGTTTCACGGTCGAACCGGGCCGCGCGCTTGACGGGCGGTGGTCGTTCGATGCCGATGGGCGCTATGATCTCTGGGTCCTCGGCCCGAACGGGTTTCACCGTCACTTCGTCGGCCATCGCGACGATCCGGCGCCGCTGTCCGGGCTGGTCTGGCACGCGACCGCGGACGAGGGCGTGCTGCATCTTCCCGCAGGGCACCGCGCGTTCGACCTGGTCGCGCGGATCGAACGAGTCGGTGCGACGGCGCAGCGCACGCCGCTGGTCGATGCGCGTCATCGCTGGTCGTTGCGCGACAGCTTCGGATGGTACGACATCACGGTCTCCGCTGCGAAAGTCCCCGGCTATCGACGGCGCATCGCCGGACGGATCGATGCGCCGGGGCGCGTCACGTGCAGCGACCCGTTCTCCCCCGCGGAAGTATAAGGCCCTGCGACATTGCGGCAGCGGGGCGCCGCAGCAGTGCATTGAAAAGGCCGTCGATTCCTGCCCGTGGCCAGATTGCAACAATCGGACGACAATCCGCCATCGTTTAATACAAATTGAATTATTAATTGTTGACGCAGGTCATTCCATCGCGGACTGATGGGGGGCTTCGAGACGGTGCCAAGCCGCGATTGGAAAGCTGGGGAGGAGTGTCAGGCGCGTGTTCCGCGTCGGGCCGCACCGCATATCCCGCGCCAAACGAAGTGGTCGTCCAAGAGGCGGCACGGAAAATGGTTCGGAGGAGCGTGGTGATGCACAGGGTACAGTCGAAGACGATTTTGTTGGTGGCGGCTTCGGTCGGCGCCTTGGCCTGCGGCAATGTCGCGTCCGCGCAGCAGACGTCGACCACGCAGGGCGTGTTGCAGAGCGCGCCGACCGATCAGGCAGCTTCGCCGTCGGCGGTGGCCGCGGACCAGGCCAGCGAGGCGCAGACCCCCAGCACGCCAACCAGCGATGCGGCGGCGGAGGGCGAGGACATCGTTGTCACGGGTATCCGTGGTGCGCAGCAGCGCGCGGTCAACCTGAAGCGCGACGCCGCATCGGTGACCGACTCGATCTCCGCAGAAGACATCGGCAAGCTGCCCGACGTCACCATCTCCGATTCGCTCCAGCGCATTCCCGGCGTGCAGATCCGCCGCGACGCCGGCGAAGGCGCGGCGATCAACATCCGCGGCCTGCCGCAGGTGACGACGCTGCTCAACGGCGAAGCGTATCTTGGCGCACAGTCGATCACGACGATCCAGCCGAACTTCAACGACATCCCGTCGCAGCTGTTCGCGGGCGCCGACGTGATCAAGTCGAGCACCGCGGACCTGCTGAACGCGGGCATCACCGGCACCGTCAACCTGCGCACCCGCCGCCCGTTCGACCTGAAGAAGGGCTTCACCTTCGCGGCGGCTGCCGAGGGCGCGTACGGCGACAAGACCAAGGAGTTCGACCCGAACCTCAACGGTCTGTTCGGCTATCACGGCGAGAAGTTCGGGTTCCTGATCTCGGGCGCCTATTCGAACCTGCATCTGTCGAATTCGCACAACGGCATCCAGGAGGGTTACGGCGCGGCGCTGCACAACGAGCAGTTCAACACCGCCGCCAACCCGACCGGCGACGTCAACCTCAGCAACGGGTTCTCGCCGAACAACCGTCCGCACGGGACGATCGTCGGCACCGGCCGCGACGTGAACGGCGACGGCGACGCGAACGACGCGTTCATCGTGCCGCAGGGCTTCACCGCCTGGGACAAGGTCAACCAGCGCGAGCGGATCGGCGTCAATGCGTCGGCGCAGTGGGAGATCAGCGACGCGCTGACGCTGAACGCCGATGCGTTCTTCACGCGCCAGAACGAGAATGACCGTACCGCAGGCATCCAGATGCAGAATGTCAACTGGCAGGCGGGCGAATTCGTCCCCGGTCAGTCGCGCGACACCGGATCGGTGGTCTCGCTCAGCAACGGCGGCGTCACGCGCGATTACAATCTGAACACCACGCAGGTGTATAATTACGACCTCGGCAACTTCGATTCCTATTCGCAGAACGATCGCTACAAGTCGCAGTCGCAGAACTACAACGTCGAGCTGAAGTACGACAATGGCGGCAAGTTCAAGGCGTCGCTGCGCGGCATCTATGGCAAGGCCTATTCGAACTACGACCAGAGCTATCTCCAGTTCAGCAATTCAAACGGTGCGCAGTGGCAGCCGTTCGGCGTCGGTCATTACCCGAGCGGCGATATCGCGTTCAACCAAGCCGGCTATGCGGTCAACACGATCGCCGGCGCGGCATCGCTGCCGGCGACCGTCGACTTCACGGGCAACCAGCCGAAGTTCACGCTGCCGACTCAGTTGACCAATCTGCTCGGCAACATCGACAATTACGCGCTCAAGACGACGTCGTCGGAAGGTAATTATCGCCGCAAGGGCGACCTGAAGCTGTTCCGTGGCGATGCGTCGTACCAGGCGAACGACAATGTCGGCATCAGCTTCGGCGGCCGCTACAGCGAGCGCTCGGTCGACGATTTCGAGTTCGATCGCGCCGCGCCGCTCTATGCGGGCCAGGCCTCGCAGCCGGGCGGCTGCCTGGTGAAGTGGAAGGCGTTCGACGTCCCGATGAACGCCAGCACCTGCTATGCGGGTACCGGCACGTACGGCACGGCCGGCTTCCTTCCCTACACCGCGGGCCTGACGCGCAAGGGAAGCGATCCGATCTTCAACGGTCAGGTCAAGCAGTACAATTTGCCGGGTGCCGGACTGCCGCCGATCTACGTGCTCGATCCCAAGGTGATGGACAACGCGCTGGCGTTCCAGAACAGCTTCTATCCGGGCAATGTCGAGGTCCAGAATCCGGGCGCGTCGTTCAACGTCGGCGTGAAGCAGATCTCGGGCTACGCGCAGCTCAACGTGAAGGGCGACGTGTTCGGCATTCCCGTCTCGGGCAATGCCGGCCTGAAGATCATCAACACCAAGCTCGACATCACGCAGTTCGTCACCGGGTCGCCGCAGCCCTACGGTCTGGCCAATCTGAGCAACGGCACGGTCGAGACCAAGCGCAGCTTCACCGACTATCTGCCGGCGTTCAACCTCGCCTTCGACCTGTCGCGCAACCTGAAGTTCCGCGCCGCCTTTTCGAAGACGATGACGCTGCTCGATCTCAACCAGTGGGGCGGCGGGCTCAACCCGACCTATGCGATCGACACGACGAACCCGGGGTCGCCCGTGTTCCGCGTCACCGGCGGCAGCTCGAACGGCAACCCGCAGCTCAACCCGTGGCGCGCCACCAACGTCGAGGGTTCGCTCGAATATTACATCGGCAACAGCAGCCTGATCAGCGTCGGCGCCTTCTACATCGACGTCGCCAGCTTCATCCAGCAGGGTAACGTCGTGCGGACCGACCTGCCCGACAATGACGGCGTGGTGCGCAACCGCACGGTGTCGATCAGCACTCCGGTGCAGGGCGACGGCGGCACGCTGAAGGGGGTCGAGGCCGGCTGGAAACAGTCGTTCAACGACCTGACGTTCATGCCGACGATCCTGTCGAACTTCGGCATCGATGCGAACATCACCTATTCGCCGTCGGACTCGGGCGAGGTCGACCTGAAGGGCGACAAGATCCCGTTCCAGGACAACTCGAAGATCCAGACCAACCTCGCGGGCTTCTACCAGGACAATCACTTCCAGGCCCGCGTCGCGTGGAACTATCGATCGAAGCGCGCGGTGCAGCAGAACTTCGGCGGCATCCAGGGGCTCGAGCTGTATCAGCAGCCGACCAACTATATCGACGCTTCGATCAGCTACGACTTCACGCCCAACGTGACGCTCTATGCGCAGGGCTCGAACCTGACCGGCGAGTACGAGAAATACTATCTGACCTTCCCCGACGAGAAGGCCTACAACAACATCTACGAGCGCCGGTTCATGGCAGGCGCGCGCTTCAAGTTCTGATCCGCGACGGCGATCGCGCGCGGTGCCCGTCATCCCCAGCCGGGGGTGGCGGGCATCGTCGTTTCCAGAGCATAAGAGGGTTATGATCATGGCGCATGCAGGGCGGGGCATATGAAGGGCAGCGGACCGCTGCGGTCGATCGTCATCGTCGGCGGCGGCACCGCCGGGTGGATGGCGGCGACGTTGCTTGCGCGCCGGCTCGAGAAGCAGCCGGTCAAGATCACGGTGGTCGAGTCGAGCGACATCCGCACCGTCGGCGTCGGCGAGGCGACCGTTCCCGGCATCCGCGATTTCTTCCGCGAGATCGGCGTCACCGAGCAGGAAGTGATGGCCGCGACGCAAGGGACGGTGAAGCTCGGCATCGAGTTCGTCGACTGGAAGCGCGAGGGCGAGCGCTTCTTCCATCCGTTCGGTCTGTACGGGATGCGCTCGCGCGGGGTCGCGTTCCATCATTACTGGCGCAAGATGAACGCGGCCGGGCATCCGACCCCGCTCTCCGATTATTGCCTCGCCACCGCGCTGGCCGAGCGCAACCTGTTCATGCCGCCGACCGACAAGCCGGTCCACGACTTGCTGTTCTTCGACTGGGCGGTGCATTTCGACGCCGGGCTGTACGCGCGGTTCCTGGCGGGCAAGGCGACCGCGTGGGGTGTCGAGCATATCGACGCCAGGATCACCGATGTCCGGCGCGACCCGGAGACGGGGTTCATCGTCGGCGTCGATACCGCCTGCGGCGAGGCGATCGACGGCGATCTGTTCGTCGATTGCTCGGGGTTTCGCGCGCTGTTGATCGGCGATGCGCTCGGCGTTCCGTACGAGGATTGGACCAACCTGCTGCCGTGCGACCGCGCGGTGGCGATCCCGTGCATGCGCGCCGGTCGGTTGACGCCGTATACGCGCAGCACCGCGCTGGCGGCAGGCTGGCAATGGCGGATCCCGCTCCAGCACCGCGTCGGCAACGGCTATGTCTATGCGAGCCGGCACATCTCCGACGACGAGGCGGTGGCGACGTTGCGCGGACGGCTGGAGGGCGAGGCGCTGGCCGAGCCCAACATGATCCGGTTCCGCACCGGTCGCCGCAGCGCGTTCTGGCAGGGCAATTGCGTCGCGCTCGGACTGGCGGCGGGGTTCATGGAGCCGCTCGAATCGACCAGCATCACGCTGATCCAGACGGGCATCGAAAAGCTGCTCGCGCTGCTCCCCGATCGGCGCTTCGATCCGGCGCTGGCCGAGGAATACAACCGCACGACCGCGCTCGAATATGAACGGATCCGCGACTTCCTCGTGCTGCATTACTTCGCCAACGACCGGCGCGGCCAGCCGCTATGGGACCGCTGCCGCACCACCGCGCTGCCCGATCGGCTAGCGCACAAGCTGCGGCTGTGGAAAGCGCGCGGGCACCTCGTGCGTTACGAGTGGGAATCGTTTCAGGATCCGAGCTGGCTGTCGATGTACGCCGGGTTCGGGATCGAACCCGAGGCGCATGATCCGATGGCGGACTATTTTTCGGTCGCCGACCTGGAAGCGGCGCTGGGGCGGATGAAGGCGTCGATCCGGCAGGCGACCGACCTCGCCGCGCCGCAGGAGGTGTTTCTGGGTATGTCCCCGTCTTGAAAGGGGGGCGCAGTCGGCGCTGAATACGCCGACTGCGGCCCCTGCCTTCAGAAGCGTGCGCGGACGCCGATGCGGTAGAAGCGGCCGAGCGTGTCGTAGAGTGCCGGGTTCACGTCGAGGCCGGTGTTGGTCTGCGGCGAGGGCTCGGGATCGTGGTCGAACAGATTGTCGACCTTGAAGAACATGCTGACCTGCTTGGTGACGTTCACCGCGCCGCCGATGTCGAAGTAGAACGCACCCTTCATCGTGTTGTAGTCGATGGTCGGGTTGTTGCCCGTCGATACCGGGCAGTTCCCCACCGAGCACACGACGTACTGGTTGCCGATCACGCCGTCGCTGAACCAGCGCTGTTGCAGCGTGAGGCTGAACTGGTCGGTGTCGTAGCTCTGCGTCGCGAGCCATTTCCAGCTGGGGGTCGCGCCAGAGTTCGCGCCCGCACTGTCGACCGGGATCGTGCCGGGCAGGCCGGGATCGGTGACGAACTTGATGACGTGCGTAGCGAGCGCGCGCACGGTCAGGTTGCCGGCGATGCCGAGCGGTCGGCGCCACTGATAGCTGCCTTCGATATCGAACCCGTTGGTCTTGATCGAGGCGAGGTTGAACGACTGGACGTTGACGAAATTCGGGCCCGCCGTGTTCTGCAGATTGAAGCTGCCGCAAGTCTCCGTATTGCCCTGGAAACACAGGTTGACGATCTGCGCCGCGGTCAGGCTGGAGACGACGTCGTTCAGCTTGATCGTGTAATAGTCGAACGACAGGCTGAGCCCCGGTGCCCATTTTGGCTTGGCCAGCACGATGCCGGCTTCGGTGCTGCGCGCGATTTCGGGGCGCAGCGCCGAATTGCCGATCGTGTTCTGGATGATCAGCACCTGCGTGTTGCGGAACGGGTCGGTGAAGTTCGGCACGGTCGTCGTCGTCGGCGCGGCGAACAGTTCGGACAGGTTCGGCGCGCGGACGTCGCGCGAGGTGACGGCGCGCAGGCGGAAGCCATCGAACGGGGTCTCCCAGGTGCCGCCGACCTTCCACGCATAGACGTTGCCCGACGTCGAATAATGCGTCGCGCGGCCCGCGGCATTGACGTTCGCCCGGCCCAGCGTGTCGGAATTGAGGACCGGCAGGTTCAGCTCGAGGAAGCTTTCGACCACGTCGTACTTGCCGGTGCCGTTCTTGTAATTGCCCGCATACCAGTTGTTGCCGGCGGGCAGCAGCGACGGATCGGACGGATACAGCGTCGAGTTCGGACTGAGGTCGGATACGCCCGCGCCATAGGGATCGGCGTTCACGCGGTAGAATTCGCGGCGGTATTCGGCGCCGGCCGCGACCGCGAGCGGCCCCGCCCACAAGGTCAGCGGTTCGCCCGAGATGCTGACCGCGGCGGCGTCCTGCGTCTGCTTGGTGTGCTGGAACGGCCCGTTCGCGGGGACGATATAGGCAAGCGCCGCCGCCGACGGAGTCGCACCGCCGAAGATGTTGATCGGCTGGCAGCCGGCGGCCCGCGCGGCGGCATTGGCGCAGACGATCTCGCCGTTCAGCCGGATCGCGTTGATCGCCTGGTTGTAGCGTCCGGTGAGGCTGATGTTGTCGACGCGGATATCGGTGGTGTTGATGCCGTGCTCGTACGACGCGTCATAGGTCCAGCTGGTCCCGAGGATGCTCGCCTTGCCCTTCACGCCGCCGACGAAGCGGTATTGCCGCCGATCGGTATTGACGTGGATATTGGGCAGGATCGCGTTGCTCAGGCCGTATTGGAAGCTCGTGATGCCGTTGGCGGCGCACGCGGCGCTGATCGAGGCGGGCAAATACGGGTTGGCGCACTGGATCGTCAGCCCGGTCTTGGCGGCGCCGGGATTGGGCTGGTTGTCGGACTTCACCTGCGCGATGTTGGCGGTGAAATACACCTCGTTGTCGGGCGCGAAGTCGTAGCCGATCCGCGTATAGCCGTTGAGGCGTTGCAGCCCCGATTGCAGCGAGGTGCCCGATCCGACATGCCCCGATTGGTCGCCGCCGACGCAGAACCCGACGTAACAGCCGTTGACGGTGCCCGCCGCGTTCTTCGCGGGGACGCCGTTCGATCCGTACTGGAACTGGAAGGGCTGGCCGTTGGCGTCGAACGCGGTGCCTTGCAGCGGTCCGGCGCTGATCAAGCCGTATTTCGTGTATTGATAGGCCTGGCCGTGATCGCGGTAGAGGAACTGCGGCGAGCCGTTGTTGCGGATGCCGGTGTCGACCAGCGTGGTCGCACGATACCAGTCGCGGCTGCCGGCGAGGTCTTCGCCGAAATTGCCGGGGCCTACGCCCTCTTCGTGCGAATATTCGCCGCTCAGGATGACGTGGAGCTTGTCGCCGGCGAAGCTCTTGCCGACCGCCGCCTGGACCAGCACCTGGCCGTCGTCGCCGTATGTGGTCACGCCGGTCTGGATATTGCCCTTGAACCCGGTGAAGCGCGTGTCGGTGATGAAGTTGATCACGCCGCCGACCGCGTCCGAGCCGTAGGACGCGGATGCGCCGCCGGTGACGATGTCGACGCGCTTGATCAGCAATTGCGGAAACTGGCTGATGTCGGGCACGCCGGTGACGTTGGCGCCGACCACCCGCTGGCCATCGAGCAGCGTCAGCGTGCGGATCGTGCCGAGCCCGCGGAGCGAGAACGAACTCAGGCCCTGCGATCCGCTCGATGTGCTGAAGGTACCCGTGGTGGCGCCGGTCGAGCCCTGCAGCGACGGCAGCTGCGCCACGGTGGTGAAGATGTTCGGCTGGGCGTTCTTGAGGATCTGCTCCTCGCCGATCACCGTCGTCGGCGTGGGCGCGTTGAACCCGCTCGAGGTGATGCGCGTGCCTGTCACGACGATGTCGCTGGCCGACGCGGGCGACCGTTCGGCATCGCTGGCGTCTGCTGGCAGCGATTGTGGCGTGGCGGCTGGCGTATCGGTCGTGGTCGCGGCTGGCGGGACGGTCTGCGCGATCGCCGGCGCGCACAGTAGCGCCGTCGCGAGTACCGCCAGGCTAGTAGCGCTACCAAACAGGCTTCTGCCGGATCGCCGGTCGCGCGTGACCAATTCCATCATCCATCCCCTATGCTGCACATCGCACCGGCCGTGTTTCGGCTCGGGCAGATTTCGATCGTCGCGCGGTTCTACCGCATGCGGTGCAGCGGAGCATCTACGACCATCGTCGCAGTCCCCGGGATCAGGGGCGGGCTGTGTAGAGCGCGTGATGCGTGAGGATGTAGAGCGTCCGCCCGTCGCTGCCGCCGAACAGCAGTTGCAGCGGCCGTTCGGGAACGTCGATGCGGCCCTGTTCGCGACCGTCCGCCGCGTAGACGAACACCTGTCCGTTGGCGACGTAGACGCGTCCGTCGGGGCCGGTCGCCACGCTCTCGCCGCCGCGGGTCGCGAAGCGCTTCAGGTCGGTGATCGCGCCGCCACGGCCTAGCAGCCCGGTATAGGTCATGTCCTCGGAACCGTTGACGACGTGGACGCGCGCGCCGACCCGGCCGGTGACGAAGCCATAGGTGTCGAGCGTATCGGAAAAGCGCCAGCCGAGATGGTTCGCCGGCCCCTGCTGCCAGACGCGGTAGGCGGGCAGGACGAGGCTCCCGTCGGGCGAGACATATTCCAGCGGCTTGGCGACCGCGGCATCGCGCGCGAACATCTCCGCTAGCGTCGTGAAATGGTCGGTCTCAGCGTCGTATTGATCGCGGAATTCGCCGTTGTTCCAGACGCTGCCGGGCAGTGCGACCGCGGCGCCGGTGCGCGCGGCAACCGGTGTCGGCGCGATCGCGCGCACGTCCTGCGGTTTCGCCGGGTCGATCGCGTAGACCGTGCCCGCCGGGCCTGCGGACGAGAGTACCATCAGCGTACCCGACCGATCGATCGCCAGGTTGACGGGATCGAGCGGCGCATCGGCGACGATCGACAGGCCGTCCTTTTCCGACCAGCCATGAATACGCTGGAACTGACGGTCGACGAAATACAGTTTCCCCGCAGCATCCACCGCACCGCCGCCGAGCGAATAGAAGCCGTCGGCGACCTGCTTGACGGACGCGAGCGGGGCAGGGGCGGCGTGGGCCGGCGTATTGGTTACGTCCAGTACCGCGAACTCGCGTTCGCGCATTTCGGTGCCGCGCGTCACATCGACGATCGCATTCTCGTATGGATATTTGCTCGCGCGCAGATACGTGCCGCAGCCGTTCGCGTCGCAGGTCGAAAAGCCGCTCTCGGCGTTGACGTGGACGTTGCGGAACCGGATGTCGGTCGAGCCGTACAATGTCACTGCCGCGCGCGCCGGTTCGAGCGACCGCGTGACGCGGTAGGCGTGGAGATTGGCGAACAGGATGTCGCGCGAATGGCGCACCTCAAGCGCGACGGTCGCCCGGCTTTCGCCGGCTTCCTCTTCGGTCTGCGGCGCGAGGAACTGCCAGTTGCGCACCCCGTCGAGGACGATTTCCGCGCGCCGGTGATGCTCCGCCGACATCTGGTAGACATAGCCCGGCGTGCTGGTGTTCGACACATGGAGCCCGGCGGCGGCATAGGTGTCGGGCGTCCACACGCCGTTGAACGTGCCGCCGCCACCGTCGGTAACCCACAGGCTCGCATATTGCCCGTCCCAGCGCTTGGCCGGGTCGATGTCGGCGGTATGCGTCGCGTTGTAGGGATCGAAGCGGCTGCCATCGGCGGCAAAGGTACCGTGGCCGCCCTGGAACTTCACGTCGTCGACCAGCGAATGCTCGCCCGCGCGCCACAGCAGCGCAGTCGCGCGCGGATTGCTGCCGCCGGTGAACAGCCCGAGCCCCGAGACGATCGCGGCGCCGCCCTTCGCGCTTTCGATCAGCGCGCGGGGGCTGCCGACGCCGCGATACGCCGGGCTGTTCTCGGCGAGGACGATCTGCGTCAGGCTCGGGTGGAGGCCGATCAGGACGCTGTCCGCACGCAGCTTCAGCGTGTCGGTGACGCGGTAGAAGCCGGCGGGGAAATACAGCACGCGGTGGCCGTCAATCGCGCGCTGGAGCGCTGCGGTGTCGTCGGTCGCATCGTCGCCGCGTACACCGAGATCGCGGACGTTGGTCCAGGCCGATACGGGCGGCAGTGCGCGGATCGCGGCGTCGCGCGGACGGTCGACCTTAGGCAGCGGTATCGCGTCCATCCGCGTCGCGAAGCTGCCGGTGGTGCCGAGCGCGGGAAGGGTCAGCCCGTACGTAAACGCGCGGACGCGGTAGCGGGCGGCGGGGCCGGCGACCGTGCGGCCGCTATCGCGAAAGCGCGCGAAGGTCGGCGTATTCTGGCCGACCGCGTTGTCGAAGCCGATCTGCGTATAGGCATTGCCTTCGTTGCTGATGACGATGCCGGCCTTGGCGACGTTCTCGAACCGGACGTCCTTGCCCCACAGCCAGTCGCCATAGCCGCGATCGATCTCGATCCCGACGGGGACGTTGCGGATCACGGTGTTGACCAACGTCAGCCCGGCCTCGTGCTCGCGGATCGCCGCGTCGCGCTGACCCTCGAAGACCGAATCGAGCAGCGTGAACTGCCACGCCGGCGAAGTCTTCTCGGTCAGGATCCCGTAGCGGCCCCCGAAGAACTTCAGGTCCTGAGCCAGATTGCCGACCTGATAGACGCCTGCCAGCGCCGATCCCAGGTGGAAGTCGATATGGCTGAGATAGGCGTGCTGCGCCGCGTGGAAGCGGACCGCGGTCGCGGCGGGATTGCCTTCGCCGATCTCGAAATCGACGTTCGACAGTGCGGTGTAGAAGGTGCCCGAATTGGCATCGGCGATCGCCGGATCGAATGGTACGCTGGTCGGCGGCGGGACCGGAACGGGCGATGCCGGCGGTGATCCCGGAGTTGCAGCGGGGGTGCCGGTGAAGAAGACCATGCTGCCGACGCCGCGCTGGAACCCGGGGGTCGACGGCGCGAGGAGGAGCACCGGGCGGGCCCTGCCGACCCCGAACAGGCGGACGCCCGGCCGCATGTAAAGCGTGCGCGTGATCCGGTAGCGGCCAGCGGGGAGGAAGACGATGCCGCCCGCGCCCGTGTTCTTCGACGCGGCGGCGGCCGCATCGATCGCGCGCTGGATCGCTACGCTGTCGTCGCCGAGGCCGTCGCCGCGCGCCGCAACCGTGATCGCGCGCGGATCGACGGGCGCGGTGGCGAACACCGAGGTCGAGGCAAGCGCGGGGGCGGACACTCCGACCAGCAGCCCCACCAGGAGAGGGGCTGCGAAACCGGCGGTAAATCTGGCCGTCATGACTGTGCGTCCTTCGATGAGGGCCGTTTCCCGCTGTACCGAAAGCGATAGGCCGCCGCGTCGCGCGCGACGATTGCGACAAAGGTCGTAATGGCCAATCCGGAACATCTGATCGATAGCGGCGTATCGACACCCGGCCGTTCGGTCGTTGCGAAGGATATCGACGGCCGGTGCCAGATCGTGTGAACTCCGAAAGCCCGTACGGGATCGTCGTGATGGGCGTCAGCGGCAGCGGCAAGTCGACGCTGGCCGCGCTGCTCGCTCGGCACCTGCACAGCCCGCTGCTCGAAGGCGACGATTTCCATTCCGCGGCGAACGTCGCCAAGATGGAGTCGGGGCATCCGCTCGACGATGCCGATCGCTGGCCGTGGCTCGACCGGCTCGGTGCCGCGATCGGCGTGGCCGCGCAGGATAGGGCGACGCAGAACGGGATCGCGGTGGCGGCCTGTTCCGCGTTGAAACGCAGCTACCGCGAGCGATTGTCGCAGGCGTCGGCGGTGCCGCTCGCCTTCGTGTTGCTCGACACCGCGCCCGACGAGATCGCCCGGCGTCTCGCAGGCCGCACCGGTCATTACATGCCGCCCAGCCTGCTCGACAGCCAGTTGGCGACGCTCGAACGGCCATCGGCCGGCGAGCGCGCGATCACGCTCGATGCAGCGCTGACGCCAGAGCGATTGAGCGAGGATGCGCTTGCCTGGCTGAGCGCGCAGTTTCCGCGAGGCTGAGCCCCCGAGACACCGCGCGATCATGGCATCAGCCGCTTGCGGCCCTGCGACAGGTGCCAGCGCATCGCCAGCGCCGCGCCGTCCGCGTCCTGCGCACGGATGGCTTCGACGATCGCATCATGCTCCTCCATCATCGCACCGATCACCTCGGGCGGTCGGGAGCGCGAGATATCGACGCCTGCGCGCAGAATCCGCATCACCTCGTCCTGGAGATGATCGAACACCGGCAGGAAGGCCGCATTGCCGGTCGCCTCGGCGATCGCGCGGTGAAGCTGCCAGTCCTCGTCATGCGCCGATGCGTTCGACAGCAACGCACTCCGCAGCGCCTCCAGCGCGCGCTCGATCGCGTCGAGCTGGCGATCGGAGCGGCGCTGCGCCGCGAGGCGCGCCGCCTCCGCCTCAAGCACGAAGCGGACCTCGTAGGTTCCGAGCGTCGTCGCGAGCGCATCCATCGGCATGTGCGTGCCAAGCCGCGCGGACGGCCGGCGCTTGACGAACGAGCCCGCACCGAGCCGCGCCTGCGTGATGCCGTCCGAGGCGAGCCGTGCCAGCGCCTCGCGCACGATGGTCCGCGACATCCCGAACGTTGCCGCGAGCTTGGCCTCCGACGGCAGGCGATCGCCGATCGCCAGATCGTCTTCGGTGATGATCCGGACGATTCCGGTATAGGCGCGGTCCGCCAGCCGGCCTTCGGTCGCGGGTAAGGGGGGCTTGGGGTCAGACGACATAGCTGAGCGCCATCACGAGGACGAGGCCGACCACCGAGATCGCGGTTTCGAGCAGCGACCAGGTCCGGAACGTGTCGGCGGTGCTGGTGCCGACGTAGCTCTTGACCAGCCAGAACCCGGGATCGTTGACGTGGCTGAAGAACACCGAGCCGGCACCGATCGCCAGCACGACCAGTTCCGGCGACACGCCCGAACTCGCGACCACGCCGGGCATGATCCCCACCGCGGTGATCGTCGCGACGGTCGCCGAGCCTGCTGCGAGCCGGATCGCCACCGCGACCAGCCAGCCGAGCAGCAGCGGCGAGATCGAATACATCAGCACGGTCCGCGCGAGCAGGTCCGAAAGCCCCGCTGTCACCAGCACCTGCTTCAACGCCCCCCCCGCGCCGATCGCGAGCAGGATCGCGCCCGCCGCGCCCATCGTCTCGTGCCACACCGCATCCTGGATCGCGACCTCGCGCAGCCGCCGGCCGAACAGCAGCGGCAGCGCGATCAGGTTGGTCAGCAGCAACGCGACCACCGGGTTGCTCGCGGCGACCAGCCAGGCCGCGCCCTTCCAAGTCGGCACCATCTGGCCAAGCTCACCGGTGGCGATCATCAGCACCGGCAACAGCACGATCAGCAGCGACAGCGCGCGAGGGGGCGGCGCGATCGCGAGCCCGGTATCGCGCAGCACCGGCGATACCAGCCGCACGCCCCGTGTGGTGAACTTCGCCAGCAGCGGCCCGGCGATGACCGCGGTCGGGATCGCGATCAGGATACCGTACAGCATCGTCCGGCCGAGATTGGCACCGAGCGCCTCGACCGCGAGCAGCGGCCCCGGATGCGGCGGCACCAGCGCATGGACCACGCCGAGCCCGGCGAGCGCGGGCATGATCAGCCGCAGCTTGGCGGCATCGCGCGCTGCGCCGTCCTTGCCGGTCATTTCCTCCGCCGCGGCGACGACGATCGGCAACAGCAACACGAGCCCGGTTTCGAAGAACAACGGCAGGCCGACGACGATCGCGATCCCCAATGTCGCCCAAGGCGCGGCGCGCACGCCCGTCAAGCGCAGCGCGCCCTTCGCCAGCGACGCTGCGGCGCCCGACAGATGCAGCATCGCGCCGAGCGACAGGCCGAGCGCGACGACCAGCCCGGTGCCGCCGATGATATCGCCAACGCCTTTCTGCACCGCCTTGGCGACATCGGGCAGCGGCAGTCCGGCGAGCAGGCCCACGGTGAACGCGCCGCACAGCAGGCCGATGAAGGGGTGCAACCGACCTTTGACGATCATCAGCACGGCAAGCAGGATGCCGGAGAGCGCGGCGATCACCAGCCGCAGGTCGCCGCCGATCATTGCGCCGCGCCGATCGCAGGGGCGTTGCGACGTGCTGGCTGACGGTCCGGTGCTTGCGCCTTCATCATCGCTCCCCGCTCGATCCGGCGGCGTTTCTCGCCTGCCGATATGGCTTTAGCTGTAGGACAGGTTTTTGCCTGCCGCCAACAGAAAAGGCTTGATTGCCGATAAATCCGGGGCGCATACGGAAAACCTGTCCAACCGAATCCATTCAAATGGATCGCACCCACGGGCCGAAACAGGAGGAGGATGACCATGCAAGGGACCACCCAGACCGTCTCGCAAGCCCGGCAGCTGCCCGCCATCCCGGTATCGCCGCAGCTCACGCCGACCCAGATCAAGGTGCTGCACGGCGTCCATTCCGGACTGCTCAACAAACAGATCGCGTACGACCTCGGTATCGCCGAGGCGACCGTGAAGGCGCACATGACCGCGTTGATGCGCAAGCTGAACGTCCGCAACCGGACTCAGGTCGCGATCGTGGCGCACGGCCTGGTGTTGCACGCCGCCTGAACGTCCGGCTCGCGAGCGATCGACGGGCACACTGCATTTACGGGGAGACGGACGATGGACGCGAGATGGCTGCTTGGCGCCGCGGTGCTGCTGCTTTCGACGCCGGCCTCGGCGAAGACGACCTCGGTCTACCTGACCGCCCCCGCTGATCCTCGCGCGATCACCGTCAAGGGCGTCGGCGATGGCCGCGCCGATGACAGCGTCGCGCTCCAGCAGGCGATCGATGCCGCCGCAGCCGGAGGGCATGGCGGGGTCGTGTTCCTGCCGTCCGGGCGATACCGGATCAGCCGGACGATCTTCGTCCGCTCCGCCGTCCGGATCTTCGGCGTCGGCCCGACTCGCCCGGAGATCGTGCTCGGTGACAACAGCGCGGGCTACGCGTCGGGCGTCGCGGCAATGGTCGCGTTCACCGGCGAGGACCAGTACCGCGTCGGCAAGGCGCCGGTCCCGCCGCGCACCAGCGTGCCGTTCGACCCGGCGATCTTCGACGCGACCTCGAGCACCTTCTATTCCGCGCTGTCGAACGTCGATTTCCGGATCGGCGCGGGCAATGCCGGCGCGGTCGCGGTGCGGTTCCGCGTCGCGCAGCACGGTTATCTACGGCACGTCGACTTCCATATCGGCTCTGGCCTCGCGGGCGTCTATCAGGCGGGCAACGAGTTCGAGGATCTGAAGTTCTTCGGCGGCCGATATGGCATCCTGTCCGAAAAGACGTCGCCCGCGTGGCAGTTCACGCTGATCGATTCCGACTTCCAGGGCCAGCGCGATGCCGCGATACGCGAACATGAGGTCGACCTGACCCTGGTCAACGTCGCGATCCGCGATACGCCGGTCGGGATCGAGATCGATCGCGGCTATTCGGATTCACTGTACGGCAAGGACGTCCGCTTCGAGAACGTCGCGAAGGCGGGCGTCGTCGTGTCGAACGAAAGCAGCGTCTTCACGCAGATCGGGTTCGACAATGCGGTGGCATCGAACACGCCGACTTTCGTGCGGTTTCGCGACAGCGGCAAGACCGTCGCCGGGGCAGGGGCACGCTACCGGGTCAGCGATTTCTCCTACGGCCTGAAGCTCGCCGGGCTTGGCCAGATCGGTGCCTATGCGACCGATATCGCCATGGCGCCGCTCACCCGCCTGCCCGAGCGACGCAAGCCCGCGATCGCCGCGCTGCCGCCGGTGCGCGACTGGGCGAACGCGCACGATCTGGGCGTGAAGGGCGACGACACGACCGATGACACCGCCGCGTTGCAGCGCGCGATCGACACGCACCGCGTGGTGTATCTCCCGGTCGGTCGCTACCGCGTCACCGACACGATCCGGCTGCGGCCCGACAGCGTGCTGATCGCGCTCCACCCGAGCCTGACGCATCTGTACCTGCCCGACGAGACGCCCGCCTATATGGGCGTCGGCGGTCCAAAGGCGCTGCTGCAGAGCGCGAAAGGTGGCAACGCGATCGTCTCGGGTCTGGGTCTGTGGACCGGCGGCGTGAACCCGCGCGCGACCGCGCTGCTGTGGAAGGCGGGCGAGGCGTCGATGGTCAACGACGTCAAGATCCAGGGCGGCGGCGGCACCGTGCTGACCAAGGGCAGCCCGATCGGCTTCGGCGATCCGCGCGCGCGGTTCGACGGCCAGTATCCGAGCATCTGGGTCACCGATGGCGGCGGCG
This sequence comes from Sphingomonas sp. M1A8_2b, assembly GCF_053345535.1. NCBI lineage: Bacteria > Pseudomonadati > Pseudomonadota > Alphaproteobacteria > Sphingomonadales > Sphingomonadaceae > Sphingomonas > Sphingomonas sp. M1A8_2b. The sequence continues at coordinate 56,877 of NZ_JBKFAH010000003.1, forward strand.
GCACCTTCGCCGCCTTGTGGTCGCCGAACACGCTCGCTTCGGCCGGGTTCCACGTCTCGAACACCAAGACGCCGGGCCATGTCTACGAACTGTCCGCCGAGCATCATTACCGCGCCGAAATCGTCCTCGATCATGTCGAGAACTGGGAGTTCCTCGCGCCGCAGACCGAGCAGGAGGTGCGCGACGGCGTCAACGCGATCTCGACCGAGATCCGCAATTCGCGCAACATCCTGTTCGCCAATTATCACGGCTACCGCGTCACGCGCTCGATCAAGCCGATGGACGCCGCGGTGAAGCTCTACAATTCGGGCGATATCCGCTTTCGCAACGTCCATGTGAACGCCGAGAGCGGGTTCGCGAGCTGCGATGCGAAGGGCTGCGGCACGTATCTGCGCGCGAGCAAATTCCCGTTCGAGAACAGCATCAAGGACATGACCCGCCAGCAGGAGGTCCGCGAACTCGAATTCGCCAGGCTCGACGTTCCGGCGGCACCCGCGGCCGCCGCGACGGCCTCGGCGTTGCCGGTATCGCCGGGCGTCGCGAAGCTCGCCGACGGCTTCTATTCGATCGCCGGCGGGGCGGTCGATGCGAACGGCAAATTGTACTTCATCGATCGCCAGTTCCAGCGAATTCACGGCTGGTCGAAGGCGGAGGGCCTGTCGATCGTCGCGGAGGCGCCGCTCGATGCGGTCAATCTGGCGGTGGATCGCTCGGGCGACTTGCTCGTGTTGTCCTCGGCGGGTCGCGACGGCACGGTCTACAGCATCGATCCGGCCAAGCCTGCCGCGGTGACGGTGATCTCGCCGACGCCGGTCCGCGCGCGCCGCGACGCCGCGACAGTGCTGCCCGTCAACGTGTGGGCGAACGGCGAGTTCGCCGACCGGATCGATCCGACGACCTACCAGTTCCCGACGATGACCGACTTCTTCACGACGAAGATGGGCGAGGCCAAGCCGCAGGAATATGTCTCGCCCGACGGGTCGCTGGCATTGCCCGCGTTCCGCGTATGGAACCAGGGGCCCGACGATCATCAGGGTTGGCGCTGGTCGGATACGCTCGACGCGAACGGCTTCGTTGCCGCCAAGCCCGGCGAGCGCGTCGTGCTCACCAACGCCTCCGAAGGGCGCACCTATTCGGGCCTCGTCGGCGATCAGGGTCGCGTCACCGATCTCAAGATCGTCGCCGATCGTGGCGGCGAGAGCGTCGCGCGCGATGCGGCGGGCAATCTGTACGTCGCGAACGGGCAGGTGTTCGTCTACGATCCCGCCGGCACGTTGCTGCGGCGGATCGATGTTCCCGAACGGCCGCTCCAGCTCGTGATCGGCGGCGCGGACGGGCGCACGCTGTTCATTCTCGCGCACCATGCGCTGTACGGCGTCTCACTCTGACGCCACGCGCGGGAAGCGCAGGATGAGCGTGGTGCCGCGCGCGGCATCGCCGAAGCCGATCGTCGCGTTCAACCGGGCTGCGGCGGAGCGGACGATGGCGAGGCCGAGCCCGCTTCCCTCCGGGCTCGCGACGCCGCCGAGGCGAACGAACCGGTCGAACACCGTGTCGCGGCACGCGGGCGGGATACCGGGGCCGTCGTCCGCGACGACGACCGCGGTGTCCGATGCGGAGGTCACCAGCCTGACCGAAACCGTGCCGCCCACCGCGTTGTAACGGATTCCGTTGTCGATCAGGTTCGACAGGATCTCGAAGATCAGCGTCCGGTGGCCCGACACGATGTGACGCGCGTCGTCTTCGCTATCGAGCGTCAGGTCGACGCCGGCCTCGATCGCCTGGTTGATCCGGCGGGTGATGACCGCGGCGGCGACCTCATGCAGGTCGACTGCTTCGAGGGGCGCGGAGACGCCCGCTTCCTCGGCGCGGGCGAGCGCGAGCAGCTGCGTGACCAGCCGTTCGAGCCTCGTGACCGCATCGGCGATCTCGTCGAGCGCTTCGCGGCGTTCGGCGTCGGAGCCGCGCCGGGCGAGCGCGACCTGGACTTTCAGCACCGACAGCGGCGTGCGCATCTGGTGCGAGGCGTCGGCGGTGAAGCGGCGGACGCCGACGGTGGCGGTGTCGAGCTGCGCCAGGAGCCGGTCGAACGCGCCGGCGAGTGGGCGCAGCTCGCGGGGAAGGGGACCCGTGTCCAGCGGCGAGAAATCCGGGCGTGCACGTTCGTCGCGCGCCTCGATCGCGCCGCGGAGGCGGGCGAGCGGACGAAGGCTCCAGCCTAGCGCAGGTCGCAGCAGCAGTGCCGCCGCACCGACGAGGACGCATTCGCCGATCAGCAGCGCGAGCATGAGGCGGCGGGTGAGCGCACCGCGATTGTCGAGCGTCTCGGCGATCTGGACGATCACGGGCTTGTCGATCCGAGGGAGCGAGCGGCGGACTTCGGCGATGCGGATCTGCTGGCCGCGGTAGCGCGCGAAGCGATAGCGCGGGACGTCGATCGAGAGCGTGGCGGGATCGGGGGCTGGCAGGTCCGCGTAGCCGGTGAGCAGGTCCGGCCCGACGGCGACGCGGTAATAGACGTTGTCGCGCTCGGTGTTCTCCAGCATCCCGAACGCGGCGGAGGGAAGATCGAGCGTCACCTCGCCGCGTTCGACCTGCACCGTCTCGGCGATCGCGCCGAGCGCACCGCCGAGCACGCGATCGTTGGTGCGGCGGACGACGTCGGCGATCAGCGTCGCGCCGACCACGCCGATCAGGATCGCCGCCGCCAGCAACGGCCCGAGCACCGCGACCAGCAGGCGGGTGCGTAGCGCAGGAGTCCGCGTCTCAGCCGGCATCGAGCATGTAGCCCACGCCGCGGACCGTGCGGATACCGGGGCCGTCGGGCGCAAGCTTGCCGCGCAGCCGCGTGACATGGACCTCGATCGCATTGTCGCCGACCGGTTCGTCGAACCCGAACACTTCGCCGATCAGCAGCGCGCGGGGCACCACGCGGCCGGCTCGGGTGGCGAGCGTCTCAAGCACCGCGCGCTCGCGCCGACGCAGGTCGAGCGCACGGCCGGCGATGTCCGCATCCCCCGACGAGCGGTTGATCGTGAGAGTACCCACGACGAGCACCGGCAGCGGATCGCCGCCTCGCCGCCGTCCGAGCGCCCGCACCCGCGCCTCCAGTTCCTCTGGCTCGAACGGTTTGCGCAGATAATCGTCGGCGCCAAGATCGAGCCCGCGTACACGGTCGTCTAGCGCATCGCGTGCGGTCAGCATCAGCACCGGCACCCGCTCGCCGCGCCGCCGCAGCGTTTCGAGCACCGCAAAGCCGTCGATCCCGGGCAGCCCGACATCGAGGATCACCAGCGCATAGGGCTCGCCGGCGACCACCGACAGCGCCTCCTCACCGGTCGCGACGTGATCGACCGCGTTGCCGCCTGCGCGCAACAGCGCCGCGATACTGCGCGCGAGCGCGGCGTCGTCTTCGATCAGCAGGATGCGCAAAACGGTTCATCCCTCGCCCGACCGGCGTGAAAGGTTGGTGACAGGTTCGCTTCGTACTCCACCGATGCAGTCTATCCGAACACAGAGACGGAAGGCGAGGAGAGTGACGATGGCACGAATTTTTCTGAAGATCGCACTGCTGGCTACGGGGCTGACGCTTGCCGCGACGGCAGTGGCGCAGCGCCCGGCGGGCTATCCGCGATCCTACGACCAGTTGATCGACGACGCGCGTGTCGAGCGACAGGTCCGCATCTACGGCAACGCCGATCGCGCCGAACTGCTGCCGGTCGTCGCTGCGTTCCGGAAACGGTATCCCGGCATCACCGTGCTCTACGCCGACCTCGGTTCGACCGAGATGTACCGCCGCTTCGTGACGGAAACGCGCGCGCACCGGATGTCCGCCGATCTGGTCTGGTCGTCGGCGATGGATCTCCAGGTGAAGCTGATCAACGACGGCTTCGCGCAAGGCTATGCCAGCCCCGAAAAGCCCGCTTTGCCGCCGGTATCGGTGTGGAAGAACATGGGCTTCGGCGTCACCGCCGAGCCGATCGGGATGGTCTACAACAAACGTCTGATCCCCGCCGCGCGCGTGCCGCGCACGCATGCCGCGCTCGAGGCGATGCTGCGGCAGAACCGCCGCGCCTTCACCGGCAAGGTGACCACGTTCGACCCCGCGCGCTCGAACACCGGCTATCTGTATCTGACGCAGGACATGGCGACGACGCGCGATACGCGGTCGCTTCTGGAGGCGATCGCCGCCACCAAGCCGGTCCTGTCGCTGACCACCGAGCCGATGCTGCGCGGTGTCGCCGAGGGGCGGCAGGCGATCGCGTACAACGTCATCGGCTCCTACGCGCTGGAACGCGCGCGCACCGATCCGCGGCTCGGCGTGGCGTTCCTCCAGGATTATACACTCGTCACGTCGCGGATCGCGTTCATCGCGCGCGATGCGGCGCATCCTGCCGCGGCCAAGCTGTTCCTCGATTTCCTGCTGTCGCGCGAGGGCCAGTCGCTGCTCGCGAAACGCAGCTTGTGGCCGGTTCGCACCGACGTCCCCGCCCGCCGTCTTCCCGCAGCCCAGGCGCGACCCATCCGCGTGGGCCCGCAACTTCTCGTCAACCTCGACCGCGTCAAGCGCCAGCGTTTCCTGCGCGACTGGACCGCGATTCTCGCCACCGGAGCCAAAGCCCCATGATCCTCTTCCGTACCGGCTGCGCCGCACTCGCGCTCATCGCCGCCACCCCCGCCCTCGCGCAGACCCCCAGCGATGCCGATCTTGGGGCGCTGGTGCGCGCGCAGGCTGCCGAGATCGCCGCATTGAAGTCGCGGCTCGATCGGCTGGAGAATGCCGCCGCCGTTGCGCAAACCGCGCCTCCGGTTGCTCCGCCACAGGCGGTCGCGCCTCCACAGGCTGTGGCGCAGAACACCGAACCGCGTCGCACGGTGCCGTTCGCGCCGCAGCTCGCCCCTCCCGGCCCGGCCGATCGCAGCGTCGCGCAAGCGGTTGCCGCACGTGACAATCCGTCGGGCGTGACCACCGAATGGGGCGCCGGCCTGCCCGTCTTCCATTCGGCGGACGGCGTCTACACCTTCAAGCCGCGCGGCCGCATCCTGACCGACGTCAGCTCAAGCTTCGGCTCGAAGTACGACGGCCGCAACATCACGACGACCGGCATGCGCGCACTCCGCCTCGGTCTCGAAGGCGGCGTCGGCACGCATTTCTTCTACCAGTTCGAGAGCGACTTCTCGGAGAACGAGGTCGACGTCGTCACCGCGTTCGTCGGCTGGCGCAACAAGATCAAGCCCGGCCTCGACTACGACGTCCGCGCCGGTCATTTGTTCAACGATCGCGGCTTCGAAGGGTCGACCGGCTCGGATTCGACGCCGTTCCTCGAACGCACCACCGTCGCCACCGCGATCATCCCGCAGCGTGGTTTCTACGGTATCGGCGTGATGCCGCGCGTGTTCTGGAAGACCGGCCACGCCTCGGTGACCGTCACCGGCGACCGGATCGATGGCGATCAGTCGGTCGGCGACAGCCGTACCGTGCTGGCGCGTGCGCACTGGAACCCGATCAAGTCGGACACCGGCGCGCTGCATGTCGGGGCCTGGGGCTTCGACGAATCGCTGTCGTCGGTCGCGGGCACGCTGACGCGCAACACGGTGATCGGCGGGCGCTTCAACGGGGCGCTGCGCGTGTCGACCGGGCCGCTGATCGGCGGCACCGGTACGACCGGATACGGCGTCGAGCTCGGCGGCTATCGTGGGCCGTTGTGGGTGATGGGCGAGGCGGGCCGCCGCAACGCGCGGCTCGACGGTGGGCGTCCCGATTTCGTCAGCAAGGCATGGAGCGTCTCGGGCGGCTTGTTCCTGACCGGCGACCTGCCACCGTACAACCCGCGGCTTGGCAGCTTCGGCCAGCCCAAGGTGTTGAAGCCCACGTTCGACGGCGGGGTCGGCGCGATCGAGCTGACCGCGCGCTACGAAAGCCTCGATTTCGACAATCTGCTGACCGGCGGCGATGGCTGGGCGGCGACGGTAGGCGTCAACTGGTACCTCAACTCCTTCACCCGCTTCCAGGTGAACGCGATCCAGTGGAACACCGACAACCGCGCCGGCGACTATGTCGGCAACGACAGCGGGCAGACGGTCAGCGCGCGTGTCGGGGTTACGTTCTGATGTGGACGTTCGCCAAATTATCCCGTCACCCCGGACTGGTTCCGGGGTCCACCGTTCCGCAAATCAAACTCTCTCGATTGTGCGCCACCGTGGATGCCGGAACGAGCCCGGCATGACGGAGAAAACAGCGCGTCCGTCGACCCGGACCGATCGATTTTCGGCGCCCGTATTCGACCCTACGCCAACCCTATTCACGCCCTTTTCTAGGACGATGCGATGAACCTTGCCCTGCTCGGCTTCCTGATGGTCGCCACGTTCATGACGTTGATCATGACCAAGAAGATGACGCCGCTGGTCGCGCTCATCGTGATCCCGTCGATCTTTGGCGTGTTCGCGGGTGAGGCCGCGGGTCTCGGCCCGATGATGATCGACGGCATCAAGAACCTCGCGCCGACCGGCGTCATGCTGCTGTTCGCGATCCTGTTCTTCTCGACGATGACCGACACCGGGCTGTTCGATCCGCTGGTCGGACGGCTGATCCGGATGGTCCACGGCGATCCGATGCGGATCCTGATCGGCACGGTCGTGCTGTGCGCGCTCGTCAGCCTCGATGGCGACGGGTCGACCACCTACATCATCACGATCGCCGCGCTGCTGCCGCTCTACAAGCGCTTCAACATGAACCGGCTGTATCTCGTATGCCTGTTGATGACGACGAGCGGGATCATGAATCTGACGCCGTGGGGCGGCCCGACCGCGCGCGCAGCGAGTGCACTGAAGCTCGATCCGGCGACGCTGTTCCTGCCGCTGATCCCCGGCATGATCGCCGGCCTCGCCTTCCTGATCGGCCTCGCCGTATATTTCGGGCGGAAAGAACGCGTCCGAATGGGTGAAGCGGGGATCACCGCCGATACCGAGTTCACCGGCATGGCCGTGTCGCAATATCCCGAAGCACGTCGCCCCAAGCTGATCTGGTTCAACGCCGCGCTCGTCATCACGCTGCTGACGTTGCTGGTGTGGGGTATCCTGCCGTTGTCGGTGCTGATGATGCTGGCGTTCGCGATCGCGATGATCGTCAATTATCCCGGCGTCGCCGACCAGAAGGAGCGCATTTCCGCGCATGCCGGCAACGTGCTCGCGGTCGTTTCGCTGATCTTCGCGGCGGGCATCTTCACCGGGATTCTCGGCGGCACCGGCATGGTCGAGGCGATGAGCAAGGCGGTGGTCGGCGTGATCCCGCCCGCGCTCGGGCCGTACATGGCGCCGATCACCGCCGTGCTGAGCATGCCGTTCACCTTCTTCATCTCGAACGACGCGTTCTATTTCGGGATGCTGCCGATCCTCGCCGAGGCCGGCGCGCATTATGGCGTCGCGCCCGAGGCGATCGCCCGTGCGTCGCTGATGGGCCAGCCGGTCCACCTGCTCAGCCCGCTGGTGCCGTCGACCTATTTGCTGGTCAGCTTGGTCGGGATCGACCTCGCCGATCACCAGCGCTTCACGCTCGTGCCGGCGATCGGCGTCTGCACGGTGATGACGCTGGTCGGCATGATCGCGCTCGCCTTCCCGTTCGTCGCCTGAGGTGAGCATCCCCGCAACCCGCCGCTACCGGAGCTTCCGCATGATCCGACCGCGTACACCGTTGATGCTGCTCCCCGCGATGGGTTGCGACGGGCAGCTCTGGGCCCGCCAGATCGTCGACCTCGCCGGGATCGCGCAAGTGGAGTTCGGCGACCTGTCGCAGGACGATACGCTGTCGGCGATGGCCGCGCGCGTGCTCGCCAGCGCACCGCCCCGGTTCGCGGTCGCGGGCGTCAGCCTCGGCGGCTACGTCGCGATGGAGATGGTCCGCCAGGCGCCCGACCGGATCGAGCGGATCGCGCTGTTCGGCACGCGCGGATCGATGGACGTCCGTCCGCGCACCGTCGCGGGGCAGGGGATGCTCGCTACCGCGCCGCATGCCGACCCGCGCCTCTCCGCGATCGTCAGCGGTCCGGCGCAGGCGATGGCCGACCGAGTCGGCCCGGTCGTGTTTGAACGCCAGCAACGTGCGCTGCTCGCTCGGCCGGATATCAGCGAGGCGATCGCCGCGATTCATGTGCCCACCCTGGTCGCAGTGGGCGATCGCGACCGGATCTGCACCCCCGACGACGCGCTGTCGCTGAGCCTGCGGATTCCGGGTGCGCACTTCCACCTGCTGCGCGGCTGCGGCCATTTGTCCCCGCTCGAACGTCCGGGCGAGGTCACCGCGGTGCTCCGCCAGTGGTTGAAATCCGGCTGACATCGCCGCGTTGGCGGTGCATGGCGCAAGGCATGGATCCGCTGACCTTCGACCGCCCCGACGAGCGCACGCGAGCGCGGCCCGATTGCCACCAGGCGATCAGCATCCTCGACATGTTCACGATCGGGATCGGGCCGTCGAGTTCGCATACCGTTGGGCCAATGCGCGCAGCGTGGTTGTTCGCCGACTTGGTCGCGGACGAACAGCCTGTCGCGGTGCGAGTCGATCTGTACGGTTCGCTGGCGCTGACGGGCCGCGGGCATGCTACCGACAGTGCGGTGATGCTGGGCTTGAGTGGCGCGCAGCCCGAGACGATCGATCCAGACCTGATCCCGGTGCGACTGGCGGCGATCCGGTCGAGCGGGCGGCTGATGCTAGCGGAGCGGGTGGAGATCGGGTTCGAGGAGAGCCAGCACCTCCTGTTTCATTCGAAGACCTTCCTGCCGGGGCATCCCAACGCGGTGACCTTCACCGCGTCGTTCGGTGACGGGCGCAGCGTCGAGCGGACCTATTTCTCGATCGGTGGCGGGGCGATCGTCGAGGCGGGGTCGGGGCCGGTCAAGGCGAACATCCTGTTGCCGCGGCCGTTTTCGTCGGGGGCGGAACTGCTCGCGACCGGCGATGCGACGGGGATGACGATCGCCGACATCGTCCGCGAGAACGAGATTGCGTGGCGACCGGAGAGCGAGACCGACGCGTTCCTCGATGCCGTCCGCGCGGCCATGTTCGCGTCGATCGATCGCGGGTGCCGGCAGGGCGGTATCCTGCCGGGTGGGTTGAAGGTGCCGCGGCGGGCGAAGGCGTTGTTCGAGGGATTGCAGGCGCGCGATACTGCCGCCGATCCGTCCGCGGTGTTCGAATGGGTGAGCCTGTATGCGCTGGCCGTGAACGAGGAAAACGCCGCGGGGGGCCGCGTCGTGACCGCGCCGACCAACGGTGCGGCGGGCGTGCTGCCGGCGGTGCTGCGCTTCTACGAGACCTTTACCAAGGACCCTACGCCGAAGGGCGCGCACGACTTCCTGCTGACCGCGGCGGCGATCGGGTTTCTCTACAAGAAGCGTGCGTCGATCTCGGCGGCGGAGATGGGGTGCCAGGGCGAGGTCGGCGTTGCGTGCTCGATGGCGGCGGGCGCGCTCGTCGCGGCGCTCGGCGGGACCAACGAACAGATCGAGAATGCCGCCGAGATCGGCATGGAGCACAACCTCGGCCTGACCTGCGATCCGATCGGCGGGCTGGTCCAGATCCCGTGCATCGAGCGCAACACGATGGGTGCGATCAAGGCGATCAACGCCGCGTATCTGGCGCTGCGGGGGGACGGTCGCCATATCGTCAGCCTCGATGCGGTGATCGAGACGATGCGCCAGACCGGTGAGGACATGCGCTCGCAATATAAGGAGACGTCGCTTGGTGGCCTGGCCGTCAACGTCGTCGAATGCTGAAGGATTATCCATGACTGCCCCGACGAACCCGCTTCTCGATACGCTGTCGCTGCCCCGTTTCGCCGAACTGTCGCCCGACCAGATCGCGCCCGCGCTCGACGAGGCGATCGCGCGGCATGAGGCGATGGTCGAGGCGCTGACGACCGCGCGGCCGACCGATTTCGCGGGCGCGTGGCTGCCGTACGAGCGTGCGAATACCGAGATCGGCGCGATCTGGTCGGCGGTGTCGCATCTGCACGGCGTCGCGGACACGCCCGAACTGCGCGCGGCGTATTCGGAGGGGCAGAAGCGGCTCGTCGAGAACGACATGAAGGTCGGGCAGAACCGCGATCTGTACGAGGTGTTCGTGGCGCTGAGCGTGTCGCCCGAGTTCGCCGACTTGCCCGTCGAAGACCGGGTCGCGGTGGAGCAGGCGATCCGCGACTTCACGCTGTCGGGCGTGGCGCTGGAACCCGAGGCGCGTGACCGGTTCAGCGAGATTTCCGTCGAGCTTTCGGGGTTGTCGAACGAGTTCGGCAGCGCGGTGCTGGATGCGACCGATGCGTGGTCGGAACTGGTGACGGACGAGGCGGATCTCGCCGGTATCTCGGATGCGGATAAGGCGATGTTCGCGGATGCCGCCAAGGCGAAGGGGCAGGCGGGCTGGCTGGTCACGCTGCAACAGCCGAGCGTCAACGCTGTGCTCACGTTTGCCGAGAACCGCGAGTTGCGCGCGCGCATGTATCGCGCATTCGCAACCCGCGCGTCGGACCAGGGGCCGAACGCGGGCGAGTTCGACAACAGTGCGCGGATCGCGCGTATCCTCGAGCTGCGGCATGAGGGCGCCAAGCTGCTCGGCTTTACCGATCCGGTCGCATGGTCGCTGGAAACGAAGATGGCGCCCAATGGCGCCGAGGTGATCGCGTTCCTGCGCGATCTGGCACGGCGGGCGAAGCCGGCGGCGGAGCGTGACCTCGCCGAACTGAAGACGTTTGCGGCCGAGCAGCTCGGGATCGCCGATTTCGAGCCTTGGGATGCGGGCTTCGTGTCGAACCGGTTGCGGCAGGATCGCTATGCGGTCGATGCGCAGGTGGTGAAGGCGTATTTCCCGGTCGAGCGGGTGATGGAGGGCTGGCAGACGCTGATGCAGCGGCTGTTCGGCATCAAGCTCGTCGAGCGCGACGACGTGTCGCTGTATCATGACGATGCGCGGTTCTTCGACGTGGTGGACGAGAGCGGGACGGTGTTCGCCGGGCTGTATCTCGACCTCCACGCACGCACCGGCAAGCGTGGCGGCGCGTGGATGGCGCAGGCGCGACCGAGGCTGCACGACGGCAACACCGTGACGGTGCCGGTCGCGTATCTCGTCTGTAACTTCGCGCCGGATGGTGGCGAGACGCCGTCGCTGCTCAGCCACAACGACGTGACGACGCTGCTGCACGAGACCGGCCACTGCATCCACCTGCTCTTCACCAAGGTGAACCGGCCGAGCATCGCCGGCACCAACGGCTTCGAATGGGACGCGATCGAGCTGCCGAGCCAGCTGATGGAGGATTTCGCCTGGGACAAGGACGTGCTGACCGGCATGTCCGGCCACTACAAGACCGGCGAGAAGCTCCCCGCCGACCTGTTCGAGCGGATGGTGAAGGCGCGGCATTTCCAGGCGGGGATGTTCATCCTGCGCCAGGTCGAGTTCGCGCTGTTCGACCTGCTGCTGCATCTCGGCACGATGGGCAGCGACCCGATCGAGGTGATCGAGGCGGTGCGCGACGAGGTGGCGGTGATCCGCCCGCCCGCATGGCACCGCTTCCCGCACGCGTTCAGCCACATTTTCGCAGGCGGCTATGCGTCGGGCTATTACAGCTATCTGTACGCCGAATTGCTGGCGGCGGATGGCTTCGAGGCGTTCGCGGAGGCGGGACTGGTCGATCGCAAGACCGGCGACCGGTTCCGAGAGGAAGTGCTCGCGCGCGGTGCGACACGGCCGGCGGCGGAGAGCTTCCGCGCGTTCCGCGGGCGTGATCCCGAGCCGACCGCGATGCTGGTCCGTCACGGGCTGCAAGGGTGACGAAGCGCGTCGACCGGCGCTGGTTGTCGGAGGCGGTGCGGCGGATCGAGGCGGACTATAACCGGTCCGCCGACACGCACCTGATCCGTGTCGATCTGCCGCGGTACCCCGGTATCGTGCTGTACTTGAAGGACGAGAGCTCGCACCCGACCGGCAGCCTCAAGCACCGGCTCGCGCGCTCGCTGTTCCTGTATGCGCTGTGCAACGAATGGATCGGGCCGGAGACGACGGTGATCGAATCCTCGTCGGGGTCGACCGCGGTGTCGGAGGCGTATTTCGCCAGGATGCTAGGGCTGCGCTTCATCGCGGTGGTGCCCGCGACGACCGCTAGCCCCAAGCTCGACGCGATCCGCTTTCACGGCGGCGAGATCCACATGGTCGACGATCCGCGCACCGTCTACGCGGTCTCGCACCGGCTCGCCGCGGAGACGGGCGGGCATTATCTCGACCAGTTCACCTATGCCGAGCGCGCGACCGACTGGCGCGGCAACAACAACATCGCCGAAAGCATCTTCGCGCAGATGGCCGAGGAGGAGCATCCGTGCCCGTCTTGGATCGTCTGCGGCGCGGGGACCGGCGGCACGTCGGCGACGATCGGGCGGTTCATCCGCTATTGCCGCCACGACACGAAACTGTGCGTCGCGGACCCGGTGCACTCGGTGTTTCACCGCCATTTCGAGGACCGCTCGGTGGTCGCGTTACCCGAAGGGTGCGCGTCGCGGATAGAAGGCATTGGCCGCCCGCGCGTCGAGCCGAGCTTCGTGCCGAGCGTCATCGACCGGATGATCGCGGTCGAGGATGGCGACAGCATCGGTGCGATGCGCGCGCTGTCGGACCGGCTCGGGCGGCGCGTCGGCGGCTCGACCGGGACCAACCTCTGGGCGTGCGCCGGACTCGTCGAGGAGATGGCGGCGGCGGGCGAGACGGGGAGCATCGTCACGCTGTTGTGCGATGGCGGCGACCGCTATGGCTGCACCTATTACGACGACGCATGGCTCGACGATCGCGGGGTCGCGTGGACCGGGGCAGCGGCGCGGATGACGCAATTTCTGGGCTGAGCAACCGATGACCCCATGGCAGTTCTGGATCGACCGCGGCGGCACGTTCACCGACGTCGTCGCGCGGCAACCGGACGGACGGATCGTCACCGCCAAGCTGCTCTCCGAGGATCCCGAGCGCTATGGTGATGCGGCGGTCGAGGCGATCCGGCGGCTGACCGACGGGGCGGACGTCCCGCTCGAACTACGGATCGGGACGACGGTCGCGACCAACGCGTTGCTCGAGCGCAAGGGCGAGCCGACGTGCCTCGCGATCACGCGCGGGTTTGGCGATGCGCTGCTGATCGGTCACCAGGAGCGGTCTGATATCTTCGCGCGCGACGTGAACCGCCCGCCGCCGCTGTTCGCGCACGTCGTGGAGATCGACGAGCGGGTCGGGGCGGAGGGCGATGTGCTCCGTCCGCTCGACGTCGATGCGGCCCGCGTAGGATTGCAGGCCGCATTCGATAGCGGTTTGTGCGCGGTCGCGATCGTTCTCATGCACGGCTATCGCTTCACCGCGCACGAGGAAGCGATAGCGGCAATCGCAACCGAGATCGGCTTCACGCAAATCTCGGTCAGCCACCGCGTAGCGCCGCTGATCAAGCTGATCGGGCGCGGCGATACGACCGTCGTCGATGCGTATCTGTCGCCGGTCGTCGATCGCTATGTCGCGGGCCTGAGTGAGGCGCTGGGGCGGGGCGCGTTGTTCATGCAGTCGTCGGGCGGACTGGTCGACGGCGCAGGTTTTCGCGGCAAGGACGCGATCCTGTCGGGGCCGGCGGGCGGCATCGTCGGCATGGCCGCGACCGCTCGCGAGGCCGGGTTCGAGCACGTCATCGGTTTCGACATGGGCGGTACCTCGACCGACGTGTCGCACTATGCCGGCACGTACGAACGCGACACCGAGACGTTGATCGCCGGCGCGCGCATCCGCGCGCCGATGCTGCGAATTCACACCGTCGCTGCGGGCGGCGGCTCGATCTGTCGGTTCGACGGCGAGCGGCTGATCGTCGGCCCCGAGAGCGCGGGCGCGGTGCCGGGGCCTGCGTGCTACCGCCGCGGTGGCCCGCTGACCGTGACCGACTGCAATGTGATGCTGGGGAAAGTGCGGCCCGAGTTCTTCCCGGCGCTGTTCGGACCGGCGGGCGACCAGCCGCTCGATGCCGAGGCGGTGACCGCCCGGTTCGCGGAATTGCCGCTCGATCCGCAGGTCGCCGCCGAAGGGTTCGTCGCGGTTGCGGTGGCGAACATGGCGAATGCGATCCGGACGATTTCCGTCGCGCGGGGGCATGACGTGACGCGCTACACGCTCGCCTGCTTCGGTGGAGCCGGGGGGCAGCATGCGTGTCTCGTCGCCGACGCGCTGGCGATGGACCGGGTGATGATCCACCCGCTGGCCGGCGTGCTGTCGGCGTATGGTATGGGGCTGGCCGATCGTCGCGTGCTCCGCGAGGCGACCTCGGGTGCTGCGTTCGCGGACTATGCCGCGATCACGCAGGCGTTGGACGGGCTGGCGGAGGCCGCGCGCGAAGCATTGGTAGCGCAGGGCGTCACGGCGGATGACGTACGGATCGAACGCCGCGTCCATCTCCGCCGGGGCCAGACCGACCACACCATCGAACTCGATCTCGCCGAGCCGGCTGCGATGATAGCCGCGTTCGACGCCGCGCACATCGCGCAGTTCGGGTTCGCCAGCGAGGCACCGCTGATCGCCGACCGGATCGTCGCCGAGGCGATCGCCGATAGTCCGCCGATCGACGCGGCACGAGTTGCCTTCCCCGACGAGCCAGCCTCACCGCTGGCGGTCGCCCCGGTCTACATGGCCGGCGCATGGCAAGACACGCCCGTCCTAGCGCGCGAAGGCCTCCCCGCCGGACACGCCATCGACGGCCCCGCGCTGATCCTCGACAGCGTCTCGACCACGATCGTCGAGCCAGGCTGGCGCGCGCGCGTCGATCCGATCGGCAATCTGATCCTCGACCGCATCGCACCCCGCGTCGGCGCGAGCATCGGCACCGAATCCGACCCGGTCCGTCTGGCCATCTTCGCCGGTCTGTTCATGAGCATCGCCGAAGAAATGGGCGCCGCACTCCAGCGCTCCGCCGCGTCGGTCAACATCCGCGAGCGGCTCGACTTCAGTTGCGCGCTGTTCGACGCGCACGGCAACCTCGTCGCGAACGCGCCGCACATCCCGGTCCATCTGGGCTCGATGGGCGAAAGCATTCGCACGATCATCGACGCGCGAGGCGGCGGCGCAGACGGCCGCGGTATCCGCCGCGGCGATGCCTACGCGCTCAACGCGCCGTATCGCGGCGGCTCGCACCTGCCCGACATCACCGTCATCATGCCGGTCTTTGCACACGACAATGACGCGCCGGCGTTCTTCGTAGCCGCCCGCGGGCACCACGCAGACGTCGGCGGTATCACGCCCGGATCAATGCCGCCCGAAAGCCGCTCGGTCGAGGAAGAGGGCGTGCTGCTCGACAACGTACTGGTGGTCGACGAAGGCCGGTTCCTCGAAACCGAACTGCGCGCAGTGTTCGCGAGCGGCCCCTATCCCGCGCGCAACATCGACCAGAACATCGCCGATCTCGCCGCGCAACTTGCCGCCTGCACGCGAGGCGCGACCGGGCTTACGCGGCTCGCGGACGAATACGGCACGGACGTCGTCGCGGCGTACATGGAGCACGTCCAAGCCAATGCCGACGCCGCCATCCGCCGCCTGATCGCGACTCTCGACGACGGCGCGTTCGCCTACGAGATGGACGACGGCGCAGTCGTCCGCGTGGCCGTCCGCGTCGACCGCGATGCCGCAACGATGGCCGTCGACTTCGCCGGCACCAGTGACCAGCGCCCAACCAACTTCAACGCCCCCGTCTCGATCGTCCGCGCCGCCGTACTCTACGTCGTCCGCGCACTGATCGACGAGGCGGTCCCGCTCAACGACGGTTGCCTGCGCGGCGTGACGATCCGCGTGCCCGAAGGCTCGATGCTCAACCCGCGCTATCCGGCCGCGGTCGTCGCCGGCAATGTCGAGACGAGCCAGGTCGTCACCGACGCGCTGTTCGGCGCGCTCGGCGCGATGGCGGCGAGCCAGGGGACGATGAACAACTTCACCTTCGGCAACGACACGCACCAATATTACGAGACTATCGCGGGAGGAGCGGGTGCGGGCCCCGGTTTCGACGGCGCGTCGGTGATCCAGACGCACATGACCAACAGCCGGCTGACCGACCCCGAAATCTTTGAAACGCGCTTCCCGGTGCTGCTGGAGGAATTCTCGATCCGCCGCGGCTCGGGCGGGGCAGGCGCGCACCGCGGCGGCGACGGTGGGACGCGCCGCGTGCGCTTCCTCGAAGAGATGACCGCGTGCATCCTCGCCAACCGCCGTCGCGTGGCCCCGTTCGGGATGGCGGGCGGCGAGGCCGGAGGGCTGGGCTCGGCAACCGTCGAGCGCGCCGATGGCAGCGTCGAGCACCTCGGCTCCACCGCCAAGGTCGACATGCGGCCGGGCGATGTGTTCGTGATCGAAACACCTGGTGGCGGTGGTTTCGGACCCATTTGATCCGCTGCCCGGTACGACGACCGGTTGCGGCAACGTGACAGAGGCGTCACACACCACCCCGAGAAGATCATCGTGAAAGAGAGCCCATGACCGCATTCCGTTCCCGCGCCCTGTTCGTCCGATTGCTCGCGGGATCGGTTCTCGCGATGACTTCGCCGGTTGCCGCGCAGACGACCAACAACGCGCCGGGCGCTGCGGCGGCGAAGACCGAAGCGCCCAAGGCCCGGCCTTGGATGAACACCAAACTCAGTGCGGATGCGCGTGTCGAGCTGCTCATCAAGGAGATGACGCTCGATGAGAAGCTGCAGCTCACCTTCGGCTATTTCGCGACCAACGCCGACTGGCTGAAGACGCCGGTCAAGAACTGGGTCTATCCGAAGGACGGCCTGCCCGCGTCCGCCGGGATCGTCCCCGGTATCCCGCGGCTTGGCATTCCCAACCAGTGGGAGACCGATGCCGGCGTCGGCGTCGCCAGCCAGCGCGGGCCGACGCCGCGGCTGCGTACCTCGCTGCCGTCGGGGATCGCGACCGCGGCGACCTGGAACCCCGAGCTTGCGCAGGCGGGCGGCGCGATGATCGGCCGAGAGGCGTTTCTGTCGGGCTTCAACGTCCAGCTTGCGGGCGGGATGAACCTGACGCGTGAACCGCGCAACGGGCGCAACTTCGAATATGGCGGCGAGGATCCGCTGCTGGCCGGCGTCATCACCGGCCACGAGATCAAGGGCATCCAGTCGCAGCACGTCGTGTCGACGATGAAGCACTACGCCTTCAACGGCCAGGAGACGAACCGCAACAACATCGATCACAAGATCGGCGAACAGGCTGCACGCCAGTCCGATCTGCTCGCGTTCGAGATCGCCAACGAGGTCGGCCAGCCCGGCTCGGTGATGTGCTCGTACAACCGCGTCAACGGCCATTACGCGTGCGAGAACGACTGGTTGCTCAACAAAGTCCTGAAGCGCGACTGGGGCTTCAAGGGCTATGTCATGTCCGACTGGGGCGCGACGCATTCGACCAGCGAGGCCGCGAATGCCGGGCTTGACCAGCAGTCGGGCTGGGCGTTCGATCGCTCGGCGTACTTCGCGGATGCCCTGCGCGAGGCAGTCAACAACGGCCATGTCAGCGAAGCGCGCGCGACCGACATGGCGCGCCGTGTGCTGTGGGGGATGGTCTCGGTCGGCGCGTTCGACACGGTAGTGAACGGCGACCAGGCGACGAAGATCGACTACGCCGCGCATGCCGCGGTGACGCGCGCGGACGCGGAAGAGGGCATCGTCCTCCTCAAGAACACCGCGGGTCTGCTGCCGATCGCCAAGTCGGCCAAGTCGATCCTGCTGATCGGTGCGCATGCCGATGTCGGCGTGCTGTCGGGCGGTGGATCGTCGCAGGTGTATTCGCACAATGCGCCGACCAACGGCCTGATCGTACCCGACGAATTCCC
Organism: Sphingomonas sp. M1A8_2b; assembly: GCF_053345535.1. NCBI lineage: Bacteria > Pseudomonadati > Pseudomonadota > Alphaproteobacteria > Sphingomonadales > Sphingomonadaceae > Sphingomonas > Sphingomonas sp. M1A8_2b. Next base: position 74,738 of record NZ_JBKFAH010000003.1, read on the forward strand.
GAGCGGCTTCCCCGGTCCCAAGACCTATCATGCCTCGTCGCCGATGAAGGCGTTGCAGGCGCGGACCGGCGCGACCGTGACGTATCTCGACGGCAAGGACGTCAAGGCGGCCGCAGCCGCGGCGCGGAATGCGGACGTCGTCATCGTGTTCGGCGAGCAGTGGACGGGCGAGTCGTTCGATGTACCCGACCTGAACCTGCCGGCTGGCCAGAACGCGCTGATCGACGCGGTTGCGCGCGCGAACGCGAAGACGGTGGTGGTGCTCGAAACCGGCGGTCCGGTGGTGATGCCGTGGCTCGGCAAGGTCGGCGCGGTGCTGGAGGCGTGGTATCCCGGCACGGCGGGCGGCGAGGCGATCGCGCGCGTGCTGACCGGCGAGATCAATCCGTCGGGCCACCTGCCCGCGACCTTCCCCGCGTCGCTCGCGCAGATCCCGCGGCCCAAGCTCGAGGGCGATCCCAAGCTCGACCGCGATTCGCATCCGATGGGCAATTATGACATCGAGGGCGCCGCGGTCGGCTACAAGTGGTTCGACAAGACCGGCGCCAAACCGCTGTTCCCGTTCGGTTATGGCCTGTCCTACACGAACTTCGCGATGACCGGGCTGACTGCGGCGCCCGCCGGCAAGGGGATCAAGGCGGACTTCACGGTGCAGAATACGGGTGCGGTGCAGGGCAAGGCGGTCGCGCAGGTCTATGTGTCCGGCGCGGGCTGGGAAGCGCCCAAGCGGCTCGGCGCGTTCCGCAAGGTCGATCTCGCACCGGGCAAGAGCCAGACGGTGTCGGTGACGATCGACCCGCGCCTGCTCGCGACGTTCGACGTCGCCAGCGGCGGTTGGAAGATCGCGGGCGGCAATTACAAGGTCATGCTCGCCACTTCCGCTGCGGACATCGTCCAGACCGCAACGGTCCGCGTGGCCGCGCAGACGCTCGACGCCCGGAGACGCTGAGCGGGCTCGGGGGGCGTGCGGCTCGGCGCGAACCCCCAGGACGAAGGACATGTTTCCCCGCGAAGGCGGGGATCCAGACTGGGCTCCCGCCTTCGCGGGAGAACAAGGGCAGGGTGCGTACGATTATGATGTCCAACTGAACTTCGAGACGGCGTGGGCATCGCTCTAGTCCGGATCAGCGCAGTCTCCGCGGGTCGGCCACGACATATTTTATGTGCTTGCGATCATAGGTGTAGGTGATCCGGACCAACCCGTCGCGCGTCTGGATCACCGCGGGATAGGCGTAGCCGTCGGGCAGCGGCTTGCTCTCCAGCGTCAGCACCGGATGCCAGCGCACACCGTCGTCCGACAGCGCAAGATTGAGCGGCCAGCGCGGCCCATCGCCGGGACGGTCGGGCCAGTGACCGCTGTGATTGTACACGATCAACTGTCGCCCATCGCGCAGCGTCACCGCATCGGTGCCCGCGTTCGGGTTGGGAAGGTCGATCGCGGCGAGCGGCGACCAAGTGCGGCCGGTGTCCTTCGACCAGCTCATCGCGAGCGCGCCCTGCCGCGTGCGGGCAACGAGTTCGAGCCGCCCGTCGGGGTAGGACAGCACGCTCGGCTGGATCGCCTCGATATGCATCGGCGAGGGAATCGGCGGCTCGACCGTCCAGTGCGCGCCGCGATCGGTGCTGCGTTCCATGCGGAGCGACCAGCGATTAGCCTCCGCTGTGCCCTCCTCGCGGCTCGATGGCGATAGCCAGCTGCCGTCGCGCAGCACGACGGGCTTGTTCTTGATCGGGCCGAGGACGCCATCGGGCAGGCGCTCCGGCTTGCCCCAGCTACGGCCCTCGTCCGTCGAGCGGAGCATCATCCCCCACCAGTCACGCGGGTTCGGCCCGACCTTGTAGAACAGGCGGAGGTCACCGGGGGCGGGCTGGAACAAGACCGGGTTCCAGGTGGGAAAGCGATGACCATCCGCGCCGATCCCGTTCGCCACCGGCTCGGGCGCAGTCCAACCGTCGCCCACGCCGCCGCCGTTGCGCGACGTCCAGATGCGGACATCGGCATTGCCTTCGCCCGATCCGGCGAACCAGGCCGCCATCAGGCTGCCGTCGGCGAGTTGCACGATCGTCGACGCGTGCGCCTGCGGGTAGGGGGCGTGCGCATCGATCAGTTCGGCCTCAAGGATCGCATCCGATGCGGCGGATCGCGCGGCGTTGTCGGGAGCGCCAGCCCCCGACAGCAGCGCCGCCAGCCCGATGATCGCCGCCTTCACGGGGACTTACGCCCGCCCGCGGATCGCCGCGATCCGTTCGTCGACGCGCCGTTCGAGGATCGTCAGCGGCATCGCGCCTTCGAGCAGGATGTCGTGGAACTGCTTCAGGTCGAACCGGCTGCCGAGCGCCGCCTTCGCCTTGGCCCGCGCGCGCGTCCAGGCCATGTGGCCGACCTTGTAGCTGCACGCCTGACCCGCCTGGGTGCAATAGCGCTCGACCTCGCGCAGCGTCCGCGGTCGCGCGAAGCCGGTCGTCGCGACCATGTAATCGGTCGCCTTCTCGCGGCTCCACTGCTTCGCGTGGATCCCGGTGTCGACCACCAGTCGCGTCGCGCGGAACAGGAACGACTGGAGATAGCCGGCACGCTCCAGCGGCGTCGCATAGGCGCCGAGTTCGTCCGCCAACTGCTCGGCATACAGCGCCCAGCCTTCCGAATAGGCCGAGAAGAAGCCGATTTTCCGCAGCGTCGGAATGTCCTTCGATTCCTGCGCGAGGCTGATCTGGAGATGATGCCCCGGTACGCCCTCGTGATAGGTCAGCGACGGCAGCGTGTATTTCGGCCAGTCGCCGACGTCCTTCAGGTTGACGAAATAGATCGCCGGTCGGCTGCCATCGAGCGAGGCGCGATTGTAATAGCCGTTGGCGGCGCCGTCCTGGATCTCGACCGGGACCGCACGAATCTCGAGCGGCTGCGTCGGCACCCGCGAGAACGCCTTGGGCAGCTTGGTGTACATCGCCTTGATGCCCTCGTTCAGCCCGGCGATCAGCTCGGTGCGCCCTTCCGCGGTGTTGGCATAGAGCTGATCGGGCATGACGTTCAGCTTGGCGAGCCGCTCGCCGACCGTGCCCGTCGCATAGCCCTGCGACTTCAGGATCGTGTCGAGCTGCGCGGTGATCTCGGCGACCTGCGCCAGACCGATCCGGTGGACCTCGTCGGGGCTCATCGTCGTGGTGGTCGCCTGGTTGAGCGCCATCGCATAGATCGCGTCGCCGTTCGGCACGCGCCAGATCCCGTCGCCGGGCTTTGTGGTGGGTTTCAACCGCTCGATCAGCGCGATCTGGCGGTCGAGCGCGGGATAGACCTTGTCGTCGACGATCTTCGCAGCGCGTGCCTGCCAGTCGCCGGCAAGGCCCTTGGCGGCGGTGCGCTTGACCAATGACTGGACGATGCTCGACGTCGCCGCCGGCTGGCTGCGCAGTTTCCGCATCTGGCCAAGCGTCAGGTCGAGCGACCAGCCGGGTGCGAGCAGGCCGCGTGTCGCCTCGGCCTGCTGCATCGCGCTTTCCTGATCGAGCACCGTGCCGAACTGGTCGAGCCGCGCCAGATACGCCTCGGCATCGGGTGTCGCCACGATCGTATGCGCGGTGTTGAGGAAATCGGGCACCTGGAAATAGGCGCCGCCCTGCTGGAAGATCCGGTAGGGGCGGATCGGGCTGTCCATGCCGAATTTGTCGGGCGCGGCGATCTGCGTGCTCAGCGAATAGCGCACCACTTCGAGGTTCAGCTTGGCCGCCGGCGAGAGTCCTGCACCGTCATAGCGCGCCAGACTCGCCAGCGCGGCCTTGGTTTCGGCGACATCGCTGGCACGTTTCTCGGGCGTCCGCGGCGAGAGCTGACTTTTCAGCGGCGCCAGAGCCCCCTTGTCGAGGCCGAGCGAGGTCGCGAGTTCGGGCGACCGCGTCACAGTCTGCTGGAAGATCCGCTCAAATTCGGCGTTCAGCGCGGCGTCGCCGGTTGGCTGGGACAACGCAGCCGAGGGAAGCAACGTGGTCGCGAGCGCGGCTACGCCTCCTGAAGCGAGAAACTGACGACGATCCATGACGAACTCCCCCGTGATATGTCGCCTTATCCTAGGCGAACACGGTATTGGTTTGCCAGTGCGGCGTGCCGTCGAAATCTCGTCCTGGCCAGCGGAACCACATCCTGCGCTGGCGGTTCAAACCTGAAGACCAGCGGGGTGTTGCTCCCCAAAAACCACTCGCCGGTCACCCGTGTGCGTATCGAGACCAGCCGTGCCTAATAGATCGTCCAAGCCGTCGAACGACGTGCGATTGCGCCAAGTCGGCGAGGTTTTGCGGACGTCGTGGCAGACGCCGACCGATACGATGATCACGGACGATCTGCCGACTTTGCTGACGTTGCTGTCCAAAGTCCCACGGCGTTCCAGGCGCCCCTGAGACGCCCGAATAGGGAAGCCAGTGCGGGAGCAAGTTGCGCCCCCGCACCGATAGTGCCGGTCAGGCTTTCGCCTTCATCGCCTCGATCAGTTTCTTGACTTCCTGGCTCCGGCCGCGCGGCATGATCAGCACGTCGTTGCCGCTCGCAACGACGATAAGGTCCTCGACGCCGACCAGCGAAACGCGGATACCATCGCTGCGGACGAAGCAGTTCTGCGTGTCGATCGCCAGGACATGACCCTCATTGTCGCTGCGATGCGCGTTGCCGCTCGCGTCGAGATCGCTGATCGCGTGGAGCGCGTCCCAGCTGCCGACATCGTTCCAGCCCATGTCGACGGGCACCACCGCAACGCGGTCGGCCTTTTCCATGACCGCGTAATCGATTGAGTCGTCGGGCGAGGCGGCGAAAGCGGCGGCATCGGGATAGATCCGCGTGCCTTCGATCCGCGCCTTGTCCATCGCCTCGCTGGTCGCGACCAGGATGCCCGGATTGAACTGCGCCAGCGCCTCGAGATAGGCATCGGCGAGGAACAGGAAAATCCCGCCGTTCCAGGCATGATCGCCGCTCGCGAGCATCGACTGCGCCTTGTCGAGCGGGGGCTTCTCGACGAACCGCGCGACCCGATTGACCCCGTCCTGCAGCGGCTCGCCGATCTGGATCCAGCCATAGCCGGTCTCGGGCGCATCGGGCGCGATCCCGAAGGTGACGAGCCAACCCTGCGATACGAGCGGCATTGCCGCCTCGATCGCCGCATGAAACGCGGCGACGTCGCCGATCACGTGGTCGGACGGCATCACCAGCAACGCGTCGCCACCGCCACCGGCCGATGCGGCTTTCGCGGCGAGTGCGGCCAGTGCGATCGCGGGTGCGGTGTTGCGGCCGGCGGGTTCGAGGATCAGCGCCTGCGGGGCCGCGCCGGCATCGGCAAGCTGCTGCTCGACCAGATCGGCATGGCGCGCATTGGCGACGACGATCGGTGCTGCGTAGCGCTCGCCCAGCGCCCGCCCGGCGGTCAGCTGCAGCATGGTCTCGTCCGCCGTCAGTGCCAGCATCTGCTTGGGCATTTCGGGGCGCGACATCGGCCAGAGGCGTGTACCCGAACCACCGGACAGGATAACGGGGACGATCGTACGTGCAGTCATGAGTCCTCCAGATTTCGGCGAGCTATAGCGACGAGCCCGCGCTTGCCAATCGTCGAATCGGTCATTTCGTCGCACAGTCTTCAGGGTTTTTTGGTATTTTGCTGCGAAACCCGGTTCAGGTGTCGGTGATATTTACAGAATACGTGTCGGGATAGCGTGGGATGATACGGCTCTTCAAACACTATGTGCCTCATACCGTGCTTCTGCTCGGACTGGTCGATCTCTGCCTGCTAATCGCCTCCGCGGAAATCGGCTGGGTCGTCCGCGCGCATCAGATCGGCATGGCGGTCGCACCGATCCATACGCGGATCGCGCAATTGCTGACGTTTGCGATCGCGCTTCAGGTGTCGCTGGTCGCGGTCGGCGCGTACGGGGTCGCCTCGTTCCTGTCGCTGCGGTTTGCCGCGGCGCGGCTCGCCGTGGCGCTGGCGCTCGGCGTGATCGCGCTGTCGTTCATATTCTTCCTGGTCCCCGCGCTGAGCTTCTGGCGGTCGAATCTGCTGTATTCGACGATCATCGCGACGGTGCTGCTCGTCACGGTCCGTGCGCTGCTCGGCAAGACGCTGGGCGGCGATACCTTCAAGCGTCGCATCGTCGTGCTCGGCGCCGGCGCCCGTGCCGCGCGAATCCTGCAGTTGTCCGAACAGCCCGGTATCAACTTCGTCGTCGCCGACTTCGTGGCGATGGGCGAGCCCAACCAGGTGATCGACGACGCGAGGCCGCGCGCCGATATCCCCAATCTGGCCGCGCATATCGTCGATCGTAACGCGAGCGAAGTCGTGCTTGCGCTCGACGAGCGCCGCAATGCGCTGCCGATGAAGGATCTGCTGCGGGTCCGCACCACCGGAGTCCAGGTCAGCGAGATCTCGACCTTTCTCGAGCGCGAGACGGGGCGGATCGACCTCAAGAGCGTCAATCCGTCCTGGCTGATCTTCTCCGACGGGTTCGCGTCGAGCCGGATGCTGTCGAGCGTCTTCAAGCGCGCCTTCGATATCGTCGCGAGCGGGCTGCTGCTCGCACTGACGCTCCCGGTGATCCTTCTCACCGCGCTGGCGATCAAGCTCGAGTCGAAAGGCCCGGCCTTCTACCGCCAGCGCCGCGTCGGGCTGTACAACGAGGGGTTCGACATCCTGAAGCTGCGATCCATGCGCCAGGATGCAGAGGTCGCTGGCACCGCGGTCTGGGCAGCGGAGGACGATCCCCGCATCACCCGGATCGGCCGGTTCATCCGGAAAGTCCGGATCGACGAACTGCCACAGACCTGGACCGTGCTGAAGGGCGAGATGAGTTTCGTCGGCCCGCGTCCCGAACGTCCGCAGTTCGTCGAACAGCTCGAGGAACATCTGCCCTTCTACGCCGAACGCCATATGGTGAAGCCCGGCATCACCGGCTGGGCGCAGATCAACTATCCATACGGCGCGTCGATCGAGGATGCCCGGCACAAGCTCGAATACGACCTGTATTATGCGAAGAACTATTCGCCGTTCCTCGACATGCTGATCTTGTTGCAGACCCTGCGCGTCGTGTTGTGGCCGACCGGCGCGCGGTGAGCGCCGGGTGAGCACATCGTGAGCGGCACGCTGATCCTGTGGAGCCACGCGCTGACCGCGTTGCTGTTCGGCACGCTGGGTCTGGCGCAGCTGCGCGGCGCGCGGGGCGCGAGCTGGGGCGTAGGGCGCTGGGCGCATCGCGCGTTCGTCGTCGCGCTGTTCGCGACGAGCCTCTGGGGATTGGCGGTAGCCGGGATCGATCCGCGCGACGTCGCGACGCGGATTGCCGAAAGCGTCCGCAACATCGCCTGGCTGGTGTTCATGATGGCGCTGGTCCGGCACGATCGCGCCGGCAGCGTCGCGCTGGGCGCGGTCTACTGCGTGGTGATGATCGTCGCCGGCGCCAGCGCGGTGCTGGCGGTCCTGCAACTGGCGCCGGTCCAGGCCGACGCGCGGGTCGCGCTGGAGTCCGCGCGGCTCGTGTTCCGGATGATGGCGGCGGTCAGTGCGCTGGTGCTGGTGCATCATCTGTATCAGGCGGCGCCGGCATCGCGCGGCGGCGTTCGGCTCGTGGTGCTCGCGCTGGCCTCGATGTGGAGCGTCGACCTGCTGCTGTTCGCCGCGCGTTACGTCCAGGGGGACTGGTCGATCGCCCTCGTGATCCTTCGAGGCGCGGTGATGGCGGGTGTGGCGGTAGTGCTCGCGATCGCGGTCCATCGCAGCGGCGACTGGACGCTTGCGCTGTCGCGGCCGATCGCGGTCCGGGCCCTCTCGGCGATCGCGCTCGTCCTCTACGCTGGCGCCACCGCGCTCGCGACCAGTGTCGCCGCAAGCTATGCCGGGGGCTCGTTGCGCATCGTCCAGACCGCGATCGTGTTCGGCGCGACCGCCGCGCTGCTGGCTTTGGTTTCGACCCCGTGGCTGCGCGCCTGGACCAAGGTGAAGGTCGCCAAGCATCTTTTCCGGCATCGCTATGATTATCGCGCGGAATGGCAACGCTTCACCGACACGCTCGGCAAGCCGGGCGGCGGCGCCCAATCGCTCGAGACGCGGGTCGTCAAATCGATCGCCGATCTTACCGATTCGCCCGGCGGCCTGCTGCTCGTCCCCGATAATCCCGATAACGACGCGCTCGCTCTGGGAGCGGCGTGGAACTGGACCAGCGTGTCCGACGGTCCGCCGGACGCCGCGCTCGCGCGCTATCTGTCGGAGGACGCGCGGATCGTCGAACTCGACGGGGTGCGCGCCGGAACCTGTTCCGCAGGCGAGGCGGCGAGCGTTCCAGACTGGATCCGCGCGTCTCCAGAGGCGTGGGCGATCGTGCCGCTGGTCCATGGCGGCGCGCTGGTCGGCGCGATCGTGCTCGCGCGTCCGCCGGTCGACCGCGCGCTCGACTGGGAGGATTTCGACCTGTTGCGCGTCGCCGGGCGGCAGGCGGCAAGCTATCTCGCCGAGGATCGCGCGCATGCGGCGTTGGCGGACGCGGCGCGGTTCGACGAGTTCAATCGCCGCTTCGCGTTCATTCTCCACGACATCAAGAACCTCGTCAGCCAATTGACGCTCGTCGCACGCAATGCTGAGCGTCATGCCGACAATCCCGCGTTCCGGGTCGACATGGTCGCCACGCTCAAGGATTCTTCCGATCGCATGAATGCGTTGCTCGCCCGTCTATCGCAACATGGCCCGGTCCGCCCCGAGCCGCTGCAGCCGATCGACGTCGGCGCGATCGTCGATCAGGTCGTCACCGCACGGCGCGCGCAACACCCGATCGCCGCACGTGCGGTTTCGGCGTTCGCGCTGGGTCATGCGACCCGGCTCGAACAGGTGCTCGGCCACCTCGTCCAGAACGCGATCGAGGCGAGCGGCGCGCAGGATAGCGTCCTGCTTTCGGTCGAGACCATCGGCGCCCACATCGCGATCGACGTGGTCGATCATGGCTGCGGGATGACGCCCGGGTTCGTCCGCGATCATCTGTTCCGCCCGTTCGTCTCGTCCAAGCCGGCCGGGTTCGGGATCGGCGCGTTCGAGGCCCGCCAGCTCGTCCACGCGATGGGCGGCACGCTCGAGGTCACCAGCCGCGAGGGTGAGGGGACGCGGTTCCGCATCTTGCTTCGCGTCGCCGATCGGCTGGAGGCGGCGGCATGAGCGAAGACCGGACGTCGCGAGCGTCCACACCCTTGCCCGTGCTGCTGATCGTCGAGGACGATGCCGGCCTGCAACGTCAGCTTCGCTGGGCATATGAGGGGTATGAGATCGTCGTCGCGAGCGATCGTGCGCAGGCGCTCGACGCGATCCGCGCGCATGAGCCCGCGGTCGTGACGCTCGATCTCGGCCTGCCACCCGACCCCGACGGCGTTAGCGAAGGGTTCGCGACGCTACGCGATATCCTGGCGATGAAGCCCGATAGCAAGGTCATCGTCGCCTCTGGGCATGGCGCCCGCGAGAGCGCGCTGCAGGCGATTGCGGATGGGGCTTGGGATTTCTACGCCAAGCCGATCGACATCGACGCGCTCGGCCTGATCGTCGGCCGTGCGTTCCATGTCCACGCGCTGGAAGCCGAGAACCGCAGGCTTGCCGCGCGGATCGGTCCCGGCGGCTTTGGCGGTCTGGTCACCGCATCGCCCGAAATGGCGGTCGTCACGCGCACGCTCGAGCGAGTCGCCCCCGCCAATGTCTCGGTGATGCTGCTCGGCGCGAGCGGGACCGGCAAGGAACTGCTCGCACGCGGGCTGCACGACGCGTCGCCGCGGTCGCGCGGCAATTTCGTCGCGATCAACTGTGCGGCGATCCCCGAGACGCTGCTCGAAAGCGAATTGTTCGGCCACGAGAAGGGCGCGTTCACCGGCGCGGTCAAGACCACCGAGGGCAAGATCGAACAGGCCGCCGGCGGTACGCTGTTCCTCGACGAGATCGGCGACGTCCCGCTCGCGCTTCAGGTGAAGCTGCTGCGGTTCCTGCAGGAGCGCGTGATCGAGCGCGTGGGGGGGCGGAAAGCGATCCCGGTCGATACCCGGATCGTCTGCGCGACGCATCAGAATGTCGACGCGATGGTCGCCGCCGGCCGGTTTCGCGAAGACCTCTATTACCGTCTCGCCGAGATCGTCGTGCGGATACCGCCTCTCGCCGAGCGGACCGGCGACGCGGTATTGCTCGCGCGGCATTTCGTCACGCGCTACGCCAAGGCGATGAACCCCGCTGTCACCGGCCTAGCCCCCGACGCCCGCGCTGCGATCGACGCCTGGGGCTGGCCCGGCAACGTCCGCGAACTCGAGAATCGGATCAAACGCGCGGTCATCATGGCCGATGGCAAACTGGTCACCGCCAGCGACCTCGATCTCGACGGCGCCAGCGAGGAAACGGCCGCGCTCAACCTGCGGGCCGCGCGCGAACTGGCCGACCGCAAGGCGATCCGCCAGGCGCTCGCCCGCGCCGATGGCAATATCTCGAGCGCATCGCGGTTACTGGGGATCAGTCGGCCGACGCTGTACGATCTGCTGAAGAGCTACGATCTGCATGGCTGAGCCGATCTATCCGCTGTTGCGGCGGCGGCGCAAACGCCGCTTTCGGATGGCGAAGGCGTTTGCGGGCAACCGGACCCGCGTGCTGGCAATCTGCATGCTGGGTTTCGTCGTCGTGCTGGTCGGCATCGCGGCGGCGATGCGACCGGCGCAGCCGACCGCGGGTCAGTTGCTTGCCAACAGCCTGAAGACGCTCGACGCCGGCAATTACAGCGCTGCACGCACCTATGCGCAAAGGGCGATTGCCGCAGAACCGAAATCGGGAATCGCGCATGCGGTCCTGGCGCGCGCATTCCTCGAGCTGGACGACGGGATCGCGGCGGAAACCGAACTCGCGCGGGCGACCGCCGAGGGACTTCCCGCAGATCGACTGCATCAGCTTTGGGCGCATGCCCGCCTGTTGCGCGGCGATCCGAACGGCGCGCTGGTCGAAGCCGCGGCGACCCAACCCCGCTATGCCGGGTACGCCGCGCGGGTGCGGGCACGGGCGCTCGCGGCACTGGGACGTCCCGGCGAAGCGGTGGCGGTTCTCCAGGCGCTGCTTGCACGTGCGCCGACGGACGCTGCGGCCTGGACCGATCTCGGCCGGATCAGCCTGACCGGTGGCGATGTCGGCGGTGCGACGATCGCCGCAACGCGTGCGGTCTCGCTGGATCGGCGCCGACCCGCGGCGCTCGTGCTGCAAGGCGACGTCGTCCGCAGCCGCTATGGCCTCGTCGTGGCGCTGCCCTGGTTCGAGGCGGCGTTGCAGCGCGATGCCTATTATCCGCCGGCGCTGATCGACTATGCCGCGACGCTCGGCGATGCAGGGCGCAACGCCGACATGCTTGCCGCCACGCGCCATGCGCTTCTCGCGCGTCCCGGCAGCCCGATGGCGTTGTATCTCCAGGCGGTGCTCGCCGCGCGTGCCGGACGGATATCGCTGGCGCAGGCGCTGCTCCGCGATACCGGTGGCGCGATCGACGACCTGCCGGGCACGCTCCTGCTGGCTGGCAATTTGGCGTTTGCGGAAGGGGTTTACGCGCAGGCGGCGGCATCGTGGCGCAAACTCGTCCGGATTCAGCCGTCCAGCATCGTCGCTCGCCGATTGCTCGGAGCCGCGCTGCTGCATGTTGGCGATGCCGGCGGGGCGGTCGATGCGCTGCGACCGGTCGGCGTGCGTGCCGATGCGGACAGCTATTCGCTCACGCTGATCGCGCGCGCTTTGGAGGCGGCGGGCGACCGGGCCGCGGCGGCGGTGTTCCTCGACCGCGCCGCATCGACCCCGATCCGCGTCGCGGTCGCCACTGAAGACTATCCGGGCGCTATTGCCCGCGCGCGCGCGCTCGTTGCGACAACGCCCGGTGCGCCCGCGGCGCAGCTGGCCTTGGGGGATTCGCTGGCGGCGGCGGGGCGTTTTGCGGAAGCCGCCGGGCCCTATGCGCAGGCCGCCGATCTGTCGTTCGACGAGCCGACCATGCTGCGGCTCGTCGATACGCTGGCCCGTGCCGGCCGGGCGCAGGATTCGGCGGCAACGCTCGTCCTGTACCTGTCGCAGAACCCGCAGAGCCTCGCAGGCGCGCGCCTGCTGGGACATCTTCAGGTCGCATCGGGCGAATGGGACCGCGCGATCGAGACTCTGGAAAGCGTCCGCGCCCGCGTCGGCAACCAGGACGGCGGTGTGCTCGCCGACCTCGCGCTGGCCTATGCGGGCAGCGACGATGGCGCGATCGCGGTCCGCTATGGCCGCGCTGCCTATGCGTTGTCGCCGATGCGCGCGGCGGCGGCCGATGCGTATGGCATCGCGCTGGCCGCGAACGGCGATCTGGCGGGGGCGCGTCAGGTGTTGATCAAGGCGACGCACCTCGCCCCCACCGACGCCGCGATCGCCGGACATCTGCGCCAGCTCGACTGATCGTCAGCGCGTGGGGACGCTTGTCTCTGGCGTTTCGCGCGGCCAATAGCGGCGCATGACCGACCCGCTGGACCGTATCGCCGCCGCGCTGGAGCGCCTGTCGCCACCGCCGCCGCCCGCCGCCGATCCACGCGCGCATCCGGCCTATGTCTGGAGGAGTGGCGCGCTGGTGCCAGTCCGCGGCTTCGCGCCACTGTCGCTCGACCGGCTGATCGGCATCGACCGGCAGAAGGCGGCGTTGCTCGCCAACCTTCGCCGTCTCGCCAGCGGCTACGCCGCGCAGGACGTGCTGCTGTGGGGCGCGCGGGGCACCGGCAAGTCGGCGCTGGTCAAGAGCGCCGTCGCCGCGATCCAGGCGGACGCCAGCGATCTCGCGCTCGTCGAAGTCTCCGACCTGACCGGCCTGCCGATGCTGTTCTCGACGTTAGCCTCAGTCGATCGTGCGTTTGTGGTGTTCGTCGACGATCTCGGCTTCGACGTGCCGGCCGAGGCGCGTGCGCTACGCTCGATGCTCGAAGGGGGCAGCGAGCCGCGCCCGCACAATGTCCGCCTGCTGGTGACCGCGAACCGGCGTCATCTGGCGCCCCGCGACATCGCCGAACAGGAAAGCGCGATCAATCCGCGCGATTCCGCCGACGATCATCTGGCGTTGTCGGATCGCTTCGGGCTGAGCCTCGGCTTCCATGCGCTCGACCAGGACGGCTATCTGTCAATCGTCGCCGGCTATGCTGCGGCGTACGACCTGACGTTCGACCCCGCGGACGCGATCGGCTGGGCCACGCGACGCGGCAGCAGATCGGGCCGCGTCGCGTGGCAGTTCGTCGTCGATCTCGCCGGACAGGCCGGCCGCAGCCTTTGACCTAGCTGCTGCCCTCGACCTGTTCGGCCAGTTCGAGCCAGCGCAACTCGGCCGCTTCCTTCTCCGCCCGCGCCGTCTCGATCGCCTTCGTCAGCTTTGCGAACGTCGCATTGTCGCGCATGTACAAATCCGGCTTGGCGAGCTTCACCGCATCGGCCGCCATCTGCTTGTCGAGTTCCTCGATCCGCTTCGGCAGCAACTCGTAATCGCGCTGGTCCTTGTACGTCAGTTTTGCGCGGGGCGCCGATGCCGGTGGGGCGGTCGCTGCGACCTTCTTCGACGCGCGCTTGCCGGTGGTCGTCGAGGCGCGGCGCTTTTCCCAATCCTCATATCCGCCGGCAACGACGTCGACCGTGCCCGAGCCGTCGAGCCCGAGCGTGATCGTCACGGTCCGGTCGAGGAAGTCGCGGTCATGGCTGACGATCAGCACGGTGCCGTCGTAATCGCCGATCACTTCCTGCAACAGATCGAGCGTCTCGAGATCGAGATCGTTGGTCGGCTCGTCGAGCACGAGCAGGTTCGACGGCTTGGCGAATTCGCGCGCGAGCAACAGCCGCGACCGCTCGCCACCCGACAGCGAGCCGATCTTCGCGTCGACCATGTTCGGGTCGAACAGGAAGTCCTTCAGGTACCCGTGGATATGCTTGCGCACACCCAACACATCGATCCACTCGCCGCCGTCGACGACGACTTCGCGCACCGTCTTCTCGGGCGCCATCAGGCTGCGCTGCTGGTCGATCACCACCGCGTCCAAGGTTTGCGCGAGCTTGATCGAGCCGCTGTCGGGCTGGATCTCGCCGGTGAGCAGCTTCAACAGCGTCGACTTGCCGGCGCCGTTGCGGCCGACGATGCCGATCCGGTCGCCCCTGGTCACCCGCAACGTGAGATCGCCGATGATCGTGCGGTCGCCATACGCCTTGGTGACGTGCTTGGCGTCGATCACGACCTTCGACTTGGTGTCGTCGCTGCTGGTCGTAAGGTTCGCCGAGCCCTGCGGCCCGATCATCGACGCGCGTTCGGCGCGCATTTCGTGCAGCTTGGTCAGGCGCCCCTGGTTGCGCTTGCGCCGCCCGGTGACGCCGCGAAGCAGCCAATGCTCCTCCAGCTTGAGACGCGCGTCTAGCTTCTCGGCTTGGCGCTGTTCCTCGGCGTACACCTGTTCGGTCCACGCCTCGAATCCGCCGAAACCGATTTCCGCCCGCCGGATCGCGCCGCGATCGAGCCACAGCGTCTGCTTGGTGAGCCGCGTCAGGAACGTACGGTCATGGCTGATGACGACGAACGCGCCGCGGAAGCGCTTGAGCCAGTCCTCGATCCACTCGATCGCACCGATGTCGAGATGGTTGGTCGGCTCGTCGAGCAGCAGCACGTCGGGGTCCTGCGCCAGCGCACGGACGATCGCCGCCCGCCGCCGCTCGCCGCCCGACGCCGATGCCGCCTCGCGCGACAGGTCGATGCCGAGCTGATCGGCGATCGAATCCGCCTCGTAGCCGACCGGCGCATCGTCGCCGCCCATCACGTAATCGCCCAGCGTCGCGAAGCCGCGCAAATCGGGCTCCTGCTCCAGGATCACGACGCGCGTGCCGGGGACGATCGTGCGCCGCCCCTCGTCGCCTTCGATGCTGCCGCCGAGCAGTTTCAGCAAGGTCGTCTTGCCGGCGCCGTTGCGGCCGATCAGCGCGAGCCGGTCGCGCGGGCCGATGTGGATGTCGAGATTGCGAAAGAGCCATCCCGAGCCCTGGACGAGTCCGAGGCCTTCGAATGCTAAGATTGGTGCTGCCATGTTCGCGCCACGTAGGGGGGCAAGGTGATGCAGGCAAGTTACACCGTAAGCGTAACCTGCGTCGGCAGGATGATCGCTCCCATTCACAGGCTGTTCAATGCGCAGGCTCTATGCCACGCCCATGAAGATGTTGCTTCTCCTTGCGGCCCTGGCCTCGGCGCCCGTCATGATCGCTGCTGGCCCCGACCAGCGTCGTGGCGACCAGATGTCCGCGTTCCAGGCGCGCAAGACCGGTGGGCTCTCGCTGCGCGAGATCGAAGCGCGCGTGATCCCGACGATGAAGGGCGCGCAGTATCTCGGCTCGGACTATGATTCGGGCAGCGCCATTTACACGCTGAAATTCCTGCGCGATGGAACCGTCATCTGGGTCGACGTCGACGGCCGGACCGGCCAGATCGTCGGCCGCACCGGTCGCTGACCTTTTAATCGAGAGGACTATCATGCGCGTTCTGATCGTCGAGGACGAGCCGAATCTCGGCCAGCAATTGAAGAACACCCTCGAGGGTGCGGGCTACGCGATCGATCTCGCGGTCGACGGCGAAGAGGGGCATTTCCTCGGCTCGACCGAGAATTACGACGCGGTCGTGCTCGATCTCGGCCTGCCCGAGATCGACGGGCTGACCGTGCTCGATCGCTGGCGCAAGGAGGGCAAGACGATGCCCGTGCTGGTGCTGACCGCGCGCGACAGCTGGTCGGATAAGGTCGCGGGTCTCGATGCGGGTGCGGACGATTACGTCGCCAAGCCGTTCCAGAGCGAGGAGCTGATCGCGCGTCTGCGGGCGCTGATCCGCCGTGCGTCGGGCAACGCCTCGTCCGAGCTGACGGCGGGCGATATTCGCCTCGACACGCGCAGCGGCAAGGTGACGCGCGCTGGCGAGCCGGTGAAGCTGACCGCGCAGGAATACAAGCTGCTGAGCTATCTGCTTCATCACAAGGGCAAGGTCGTCAGCCGTACCGAGCTGATCGAGCATATCTACGATCAGGATTTCGATCGCGATTCGAACACGATCGAAGTGTTCGTGACGCGCATCCGCAAGAAGCTTGGCCAGGACGTGATCACGACGATCCGCGGCCTCGGCTACAGCCTCGAAGATCCGGACGCCTGATCGTCCGGTCATGGACAGCGCGCCGGTAACAGATCCGCTCAAGACCGACACACCGATCCGTGTGCCGGCTGCGGTCAAGGGATCGCTGTCGCGGCGCATGATCCTGATCGCGGCGGTGTGGATCGTCGTGCTGCTCAGCGGCGGCGGGTTCGCGCTCGATCGAGTCTTGTCGCAGGCGGTGACGCGCAATTTCGACGATCAGCTCGAATATGTCCTGCGCTCGCTGCTCAATTCGTCCGAGATCGGGCCCGAGGGCGAGGTGATCTTCACCCGCGACGCCGCTGCGGACCAGCGCTTCGTCGAACCGTATTCGGGGCTCTACTGGCAGGTGTCGGGCAGGGGCCGCGAGGATTTCCCGTCGCGGTCGCTCTGGGATCGGCGGCTCGCATTCGGCGGCCCGCACGACGACCGCAACGCGCATTTCTACGACAGCACGCAGTTCCCCGACGAGAAGCTGCGGATCGTCGAACGCGATGTCGTATTGCCCGGTTCGAAGATCCACTGGCGGTTCCAGGTCGCACAAAGCCGTGACGGGCTCGACGCGCAGATTACCACCTTGCGCCGCACGCTCGTCCGCAGCTTCGCACTGCTCGCGCTCGGGCTGATCGTGATGGCCGCGCTGCAGACCTTCTACGGGCTCTGGCCGCTCCGCCGCGTGCGCGAGGAGATCGCCCGGATGCGCGCCGGCCAGTCGAACCGCGTGTCCAGCGCGATGCCGGTCGAGGTCGCGCCGATGGTCGAGGAACTGAACGCACTGATCGAGCACAACGAACGCCAGGCGGAGGAGGCGCGGCGCCACGCCGGCAATCTCGCGCACGCGCTCAAGACGCCGCTGACCGTGATCATGAACGCCGCCACCGCGCAGTCCGACGACCTCGCCGACACGGTGATCCGCGAAGCGCGGACGATGCGGCGGCAGGTCGACCATCACCTCGCGCGGGCCCGGGCGGTCGGCCGCCGCGGATCGGCGCACAGCCGCGCGGAGGTGTGGCCGAGCCTCGAATCGGTCGAGCGCGCGGTCGGGCGGCTGTACCGTCATGTCCGCATCGACGTGACCGGCCCGCGCGGGTTGCAGGTGCATGTCGAGCGGCAGGATCTCGACGAGATGCTCGGCAACCTGATCGAGAACGCCGCGAAATACGGTGGCGGCAGCGTGTTCGTGACGGTCGGCGCGCAATCGGGGTTCGTCGAGTTCCTGGTCGAGGACGACGGTGTCGGCATCCCGGCGGAAGAACGTGTCCGCATCTTCGACCGCGGCGTGCGACTGGATACTGGGAAGCCGGGGACGGGGCTCGGGCTCGCGATCGTGCGCGACGTGGCGGAGATCTACGAGGGGACCGTGGCGCTTGAGGAAAGCGAGGATCTCGGCGGGTTGCTGGTGCGGCTAAGGTTGCCGGCCGCGAACTGACGCCGCTTCGATCCTCCCCCTGGCGGGGGAGGATCAGGTGCGATCAGCCCCGCGGGCGCGCCTGTCGATACGTCCCCAACACCCGCAGCCATTTCGAGTGGAACCCCAGTTCCTCCAGCGCATGGTCGAGGTTCGCGTCGCCCGGCTTGCCGACCACGTCCGCATAGAATTCGGTCGCCGAGAAGCTGCCGTTGCGCTGGTAGCTCTCCAGCTTGGTAATGTTCACCCCGTTAGTCGCGAACCCGCCGACTGCCTTGTAGAGCGCTGCGGGAACGTTCCTCACCTCGAAGATCAGCGTCGTCATCCACTCGCCCCCGACCGGCTCCTGCGCCGCGGGGGGCTTGCCGCCCCGTGCGAGAACCACGAACCGAGTCGTGTTGTGATCCGCATCGGCGATGTCGGTCGCGAGCAGCTCCAGCCCGTACAGCCCGGCAGCGGCAGGTGGCGCGAGTGCCGCGATCGCAGGATCGGCGAGTTCGGCGACCTTGGCGGCGGCGCCCGCAGTGTCGGGATAGCTCACCGGCTCGATCCCGTGCGCCTTCAGCCAATGCCGACACTGGCCGAGCGCCTGCGGATGGCTCATCGCCTGGCGGATACCGTCGCGTGGGCCCGCCCCCATCAGCGCGTGGCGGATCGGCAGGAAATGTTCGCCGGTGATGACCAGCCCCGATTCGGGGAGCAGGAAATGGATATCGGCGACGCGGCCGTGCAGCGAATTCTCGATCGGGATGATCGCGCAGTCGGCGCGGCCGTCCTTCACCGCGTCGATCGCGTCGGAGAAATCGAAACAGGGCAGCGGCAACCCGTCCGGAAACGCCTCGATCGCGGCGACGTGGCTGTTCGCGCCCGGCGCACCCTGGAACGCGACCGCGCGCGTCGGGTCTGCCGCAGCGGCTTCGGTCATCCGCGCGACGATCGGGCGGGCGGGTGCGGCGAAGTTTTCCATGAGCCGGGCGCCTAGAGAGCCGGGGGGCCATGTTCAAGCGTAGCTTGCGGTGCGCGCCCGCGTTTTCTATGGCTGTCCCAAACAGAACAGGGGCGGACGCGCAATATGGACAATCGGACCAATACGATCGCCGGCTGGGTGCTCGCAGGGTGTGGCGCGGCGCTCGGTCTGTCGATCGTCGGCGGCATGTTGTTCCACGGCGAGCGCCCCGAGAAGATGGGCTATGCGATCGAGGGCGTCGTTGCCGAGGGCGGTGACGGTGCCGCTGCCGAAGTGCCGATCGCCTCGCTGCTGCCGACCGCCGACGCCGCCAAGGGCGCCGAAGTCTTCAAGAAGTGCGCGGCCTGCCACACGATCAACCAGGGCGGCGCGAACGGCGTTGGCCCGAACCTGTACGGCACGGTTGGTGAGGAAATCGCCAAGGGCAAGGGCGGGTACGCCTTCTCCGCAGCGCTGGCAGGGGTCGGCGGCAAGTGGGATTTCGACAAGCTCAACGCCTGGCTGACGAGCCCGCGCAAGTTCGCCAACGGGACGAAGATGACGTTCGCGGGGCTTGGTAATGCGCAGGACCGCGCGAATGTGATCCTGTATCTCAACCAGCAGGGTTCGAACCTGCCGCTCCCGGCGGCGCCCGCGGCTGGCGCTGCTCCTGCGGCGAAGGATGCGGCGGCAAAGGACCAGCCGGCGACCGCGAATGCGGCGGAGGCAGCGGCCACCAAGGGCGCGCCGACCGCCGATATCGCCAACACCGGCACGCCGGCCTCCGGCGCGCCGTCGGTCGATCCCGAAGCAGCCCGCAAGGGCGCCCGCTCGGAGAAGTAGGGCGACCAACTCCCTCTCCCCTTCGGGGTGAGGGGCAGCCAAGCAGTGCAGCGCCCGGAACAGCCCCTCACCCCAGCCCTCTCCCCGGAAGGGGGAGAGGGAGCAGAAGGGATTGCCCCCCTGGGAAGGCTCAGCCCTCCGCGGCTTCCTTCTCAGCCCGCTCACGATAGAACGACTGCACCGCGTCCCAGGCCTCGTCCGCCGTCTCGACATAGCGGAAGATCGCCAGATCCTTCTCGCTAACCACGCCTTCCTCGACCAGCGCATCGAAATTCACGACCCGCTCCCAGAATTCGCGGCCGAACAGTAGCACCGGGATCGGCTGGATCTTCCCCGTCTGGATCAGCGTCAACAGCTCGAACAGCTCGTCGAACGTCCCGAACCCACCCGGAAACGCGGCCAGCGCGCGGGCGTGCAGCAGGAAGTGCATCTTCCGCAGCGCGAAATAGTGGAACTGCACCGACAGCGACGGCGTGACGTACGGGTTCGGCGCCTGCTCGTGCGGCAGGACGATGTTCAGTCCGATCGACTCGGCGCCGACGTCGTCCGCACCGCGGTTCGCCGCTTCCATGATCGACGGACCGCCGCCCGAGCACACCACGAACTGCCGCCAGCCACGCTCGTCGCGCGGCAGCACGCTGACCTTGGCGGCGAGTTCTCGCGCAACGTCGTAATATTTCGACTTCTCGACCAGCCGCTCGGCGATCTTCTTCGACTTCTCGTCGGTCGCGAGCGCCAGCAGCGCCTGTGCCTTCGACGGCTCGGGAATGCGCGCGGAGCCGTAGAACACGAAGGTCGAGCCGATCTTCGCCTCGTCGAGGACGAGTTCGGTCTTCAGCAGTTCGAGCTGGAACCGCACCGGCCGCAGGTCTTCGCGCAACAGGAAATCCATGTCCTGGAAGGCGAGCCGGTAGTGAGGGTGCTGCGTCTGAGGTGTGGAAACGGAGTCGCGGGCGGACTCTGCATCCTGGCTGGCGTTCGGAAAAACGCGCGATGGTATGCGGGTATCTGTCATTCAGGCGCGATTAGAGGAAAGGGGCAGGGAGGGCTAGACCGCCGTTTTCCTGCGAACGCAGGAATCCAGGGTTACGGAGGAGTGCGTCCTGGACCCTGGGCTCCTGCGTTCGCAGGAGAACCTCAGCGACAGAAATTTGCATGATCGTCTTCGAGATGCAGGTGGTTGCGGTGCGCGGCGTTGTAGTCGGGGCTGAGCACTGTCCCGAACCGCCTGCACGCCGAGGCTCGAATCGTCTGGAGGAACTGCCGGACCTGTGGGTCGGGCGAGTTCCAGTCGTTCAGCACCGTGATCCGCCGCCCGTCCTTCAGCACGAAACCGCCTATGTCGATCGCGTTGGCGATCGCGTGACCCGAGCGGCGGGTGGGGCCGCGCGTGGAGCCGACAACGTTGCGACACGCGTAGCTCCCCATGCTGTCGACCCGCGCAAGTTCGCTGCCAAGCATCTGGTACGCGGCCGGCGCCACCGCGTTGCGCGTCCAGCCGATGAACGCGCGCGCTTCGCTGCATCGCACTGCGGTGAGGTTGGCGACCGGCACGCCGATATCCACGAGCTTGACCGTACCGTTCAGCCCGCAACCCGGCCCCGTCTCGCGGTCGGGCAGGACTTGGAACGACACATGGAGCGCGCGCAGGTCGGCAAAGCATTGCACACTCTCGCGGTTGCTCGGGACGGAGATGTTCGCGCGGACCGGAGTCGGCGCCGGCCGATCGGCTCGTCCGCACGCGGCCAGCGCCAATATCAGCGCCGTCGATGCCGCGTGACGCGAGAAGTTAATCGACTGCGTCATCCTCCGCCGTCTTTGGCCGAGGATGCGCCGCGCCGCCAGCCACATCGCGCTGCATCTGCGACGGGCGGCGCATCATCGTCGTCAGGGCGATCGCCAGCCCGATGTCGACGGGCAGCGTCGCCAGCGTGAACAGGTTCGCCCCGATCATGCCCTCGACCGTATTCGCACGGCTCGACAGGCTGTACTCGATATTGCCCATGATCGAGGTGACGACCCAAAGACCCCACCACCAGCGCAGCAGCGCGGGGATCGGCACCGTGTCGGGCGCCTTCGGATCGGCGCTGGCCTGCCAGGTCTGACGGACGCCATCGAACGGTTTCCACAGGCCTGCGATGGGGATGAAGAACCAAGCGACCGCCCAGCCCGGCGTGACCGTCATCGCCGGGTATAAAGCGTGCGCGTTGCGGTTGGTGAGATAGACCCATCGCAGCACCACGCAGCCTGCCGCGACGGTCGATACCGAATAGGCGAGGCTGGTCGCGCTCGTGAAGGCATCGGCGCTTCGCAAAGCGTGGGCCGACGCCATCGGACTACCGAACCCGCCGAGCGCGTTGATCGTCCCGATCGACGCCAGCATCACCGCCACGTCGGTGGCAAGCCAGAGCCAGGTCGCGATGCTTGCGATCCGCGCGAGCTTGACCGTGTCGACCATCCTGCCGTCGCTCTCATACGGATGATGCGCGATACGCCGGACCACCAGCGCCACGCCGACGACCAGGCACACGACGAGGAAGACCACGAACCAGTTGACGATCGACATGGTGGGATTGTGTCTCTTTGTTGCGCGCCACGGCGTAAACACAGCCTGTTTATGGCGCAACCGGGCTTGGCGTCGCTGCCGAACGCGGTTGACACCCCGGCGAACGCCGTTAGGGCCGGCGACGGGCCACGCGGTCCCAACGCCGCGCGTGCTCTCTGTGAGGAGAGATACATTGACGAATACGACCTACGCACCCGCTACAGGTGCGCTCAACGAGCCCGCGACCAAGCCGGCACGTCCCTTTTTCAGCTCCGGTCCCTGCGCGAAACCTCCGGGTTGGTCCGCGGACAAGCTCGCCACCGAGTCGCTCGGTCGCTCGCATCGCTCGAAGATCGGCAAGACCCGCCTCCAGTACAGCATCGACCTGATGCGCGAACTGCTGAAGCTGCCCGGTACGCACCGCATCGGTATCGTCCCCGGCTCCGACACCGGCGCGTACGAGATGGCGATGTGGACGATGCTGGGCGCCAAGCCCGTCACCGCGCTCGCGTGGGAAAGCTTCGGCGAAGGCTGGGTCACGGATGCCGTGAAGCAGCTCAAGATCGACCCGACCGTCATCCGCGCCGATTACGGCCAGCTGCCTGATCTGAACGCGGTCGACTGGTCGAACGACGTGCTGTTCACCTGGAACGGCACCACCAGCGGCGTGCGCGTGCCGAACGCGGACTGGATCCCGGACGACCGCGAAGGCCTGTCGTTCGCCGATGCGACGTCGGGCGTGTTCGCTTACGACATCGACTGGACCAAGATCGATGTCGCCACCTTCTCGTGGCAGAAGGTCCTTGGCGGCGAGGGCGCGCACGGCGTGCTGATCCTCGGCCCCCGCGCGGTCGAGCGTCTCGAAACCTACACCCCCGTATGGCCACTCCCGAAGGTGTTCCGCCTAGTCTCTAAGGGCAAGCTCACCGAGGGCGTGTTCAAGGGCGAGACGATCAACACGCCGTCGATGCTCGCAGTCGAAGACGCGATCTTCAGCCTCGAATGGGCGAAGTCGCTCGGCGAAGATGGCTTGATTGCGCGCTCGGATGCGAATGCGGCGGCTTTGGACAAGATCGTGGCGGAGCGCGATTGGCTTGGGCACCTCGCCGCCGATCCGGCAACGCGGTCGAAGACCAGCGTGTGTCTGACGGTCGAGGGTGCCGACGAGGCGCTGATCAAGGCGATGGCCTCGGCGCTGGAGAAAGCGGGCGCGGCGTATGACGTAGCCGGTTATCGCGATGCGCCTCCGGGCCTGCGTATCTGGTGCGGCGCGACCGTCGACACCGCTGATATCGAGGCGCTCGGCCCCTGGCTCGACTGGGCCTACGCCACCGCCAAGGCCGGCTAACTTAAGCCCTCTCCCCTTTGGGGAGAGGGTTGGGTGAGGGGCTGCCCCGCAGCGCTCCGCCCGGAACAGCCCCTCACCCCAGCCCTCTCCCCGAAGGGGAGAGGGAGCGATAGCGCCACCTCCCCGTACCACCCCTCACCCCGACCCTCTCCCCGGAGGGGAGAGGGAGAAGAAGGAAATCCCATGCCAAAAGTCCTCATCTCCGACAAAATGGATCCCCGTGCGGCCCAGATCTTCCGCGAGCGCGGCGTCGAGGTCGACGAGATCACCGGCAAGACGCCCGCCGAACTGATCGCGATCATCGGCGAGTATGACGGCCTCGCGATCCGCAGCTCGACCAAGGTGACCAAGGAAATCCTCGAGCACGCCACCAACCTCAAGGTCGTCGGCCGCGCCGGGATCGGCGTCGACAACGTCGACATCCCCGCCGCCTCGGCGAAGGGCGTGGTCGTCATGAACACCCCGTTCGGCAACTCGATCACCACCGCCGAGCACGCGATCGCGCTGATGTTCGCGCTCGCGCGGCAACTCCCGGAAGCTGACGCTTCCACGCAAGCCGGCAAGTGGGAGAAGAACCGCTTCATGGGCGTCGAGCTGACGTCGAAGACGCTCGGCCTGATCGGTGCGGGCAATATCGGCTCGATCGTCGCCGATCGCGCGCGTGGCCTCAAGATGAAGGTCGTCGCGTTCGATCCGTTCCTGACGCCCGAGCGCGCGATCGAGATCGGCGTCGAGAAGGTCACGCTCGACGAACTGCTTGCGCGCGCCGATTTCATCACGCTGCACACGCCGCTGACCGACCAGACGCGCAACATCCTATCGGCCGAGGCACTCGCCAAGACCAAGAAGGGCGTGCGGATCATCAACTGCGCCCGCGGCGGCTTGATCGACGAGGTCGCGCTGAAGGCGGCGCTCGATTCGGGGCAGGTGGGCGGCGCCGCGCTCGACGTGTTCGTCGAGGAGCCCGCCAAGGCGTCGCCTTTGTTCAA
Organism: Sphingomonas sp. M1A8_2b; assembly: GCF_053345535.1. Classification (NCBI taxonomy): domain Bacteria; kingdom Pseudomonadati; phylum Pseudomonadota; class Alphaproteobacteria; order Sphingomonadales; family Sphingomonadaceae; genus Sphingomonas; species Sphingomonas sp. M1A8_2b. Next base: position 98,978 of record NZ_JBKFAH010000003.1, read on the forward strand.
CACGCCGAATTTCGTCAGCACGCCGCATCTGGGCGCGTCGACGACCGAGGCTCAAGTCAACGTCGCGATCCAGGTCGCCGAGCAGATGGCCGATTTCCTGATGTCGGGCGGCGTCACGAACGCGCTCAACATGCCGTCGCTGTCGGCCGAGGAAGCGCCGAAGCTGAAGCCGTACATGGCGTTGGCGGAGAAGCTGGGGTCGCTGGTCGGGCAGTTGACGACGGGCGCGGTGTCGCGGATCTCGGTGCATACCGAGGGCGCGGCGGCCGAGCTCAACGCCAAGCCGATTACGAGCGCAGTGCTCGCCGGCTATCTCCAGACGCAGACCGCGACCGTCAACATGGTCAACGCACCCGTGCTGGCGCGCGAGCGTGGCCTTGAGGTGCGCGAAGTCCGCACCGAACGCGAGGCGGATTACCACACGCTGCTGCGCGTGTCGGTAAAGACCGAGGATGGCGAGCGGTCGGTGGCCGGTACGTTGTTCGGCGATTCGGCGCCGCGTCTCGTGGAGCTGCTCGGGATCAAGATCGAGGCCGATCTGGCCGGGCCGATGCTGTACGTCGTCAACGAGGATGCGCCGGGGTTCATCGGTCGTCTCGGGACGGCGCTGGGCGAGGCTGGGGTGAATATCGGGACGTTCCATCTCGGGCGCCGTTCGGCGGGGGGCGAAGCGGTGCTTCTCCTCTCGGTCGACGAAGCCGTGACGCCCGACCTCCTCACCAAGGTCCGCGCGCTGCCAGGCGTAAAGACCGCAATGGGCCTCAACTTCTAACCCTGCTATGCTTCTTGCTTAAGCCCTCTCCCCCCCGGGGAGAGGGTTGGGTGAGGGGCAGTTGGGATGGTCAGCGCTCGCGGCGCCCCTCACCCCGGCCCTCTCCCCGGAAGGGGGAGAGGGAGCAGTGAAGGTCGACGACCTACTTCTCGATCGCGCCAAGCGGATGCGGCGGGAGCCAACTCCTGCGGAGGCTAAGCTCTGGCGTCACCTGCGTGGTCGACAGATAAGCAATACCAAATTCACCCGCCAGTTCGTCATCGGCCCCTACATCGCCGACTACTGCGCCCGAGACGCGAAACTGATCATCGAGGTTGACGGCGATACGCATGTTGACCAAGCGCGCGACGAAAGCCGAACGGATTGGCTGCAACGACAGGGATATCGCGTGATACGGTTCAGCAACGCCGACATCATGTCCAAGATGGACGGGGTCTGGCAGGTTATTTCTGTTGCGCTTGTGGCAGCCCCTCACCCCGACCCTCTCCCCGCAGGGGAGAGGGAGCAGTGACTGCTTTGCTCCCCGAAGGTTTCCGAGATCGCCTCCCCCCGTTCGCCGATTCGGCCGCGGCGCTGGAAGCGCGCGTGCTCGAAGCCGCGCGTCTCCACGGCTATGAGCGCGTCGATCCGCCGCTCGCCGAATTTGCCGATGGGCTTGAGATGCGACTGAAGGCGGGTGGGTTGCACGACGCAGTGCGCTTCGTCGATCCGGTGTCGCAGCGGACGCTCGCGATCCGCCCCGACATCACCGCACAGGTCGCGCGGATCGCTGCCACGCGGATGGGCCACCACCCTCGGCCGGTTCGGCTGAGCTATGCCGGTTCGGTGCTTAAGCTGCGCGCCTCGCAGCTCGCCCCCGCCCGCGAAACCCGGCAGATCGGCTGCGAACTCATCGGCCTCGACTCGGTCGCAGCAGCCCAGGAACTCGTCGCGGTCGCCGTCGACATGATCGCCGCCGCCGACGTCACCGGCGCCTCGATCGACTTCACGCTGCCCGATCTGGTGTCGACGCTCGCCGCGGGGCCGCTCCCTGTGACTTCCGAGCAGATCGCTACCTTGCGCGATCGCCTCGATGCGAAGGACGCAGGCGCCGTCGCCGCACTCGCGCCAGCCTACCTCCCGCTGATCGAAGCCGCCGGGCCGTTCGAGCAGGCCATGGACCGCCTCCGCGCCTTCGACACGACTGGCGCGCTCGCGTCCCGCCTCGACGGCCTCGCGCGCATTGCTGAAGCGCTCGACGGCCGCGTTGCGCTGACTCTCGACCCTACCGAGCGCCACGGCTTCGAATACCAGACCTGGCTCGGCTTCTCCCTCTTCGCCGACGGCAGCGCCCGCGAAGTCGGCCGCGGTGGCACCTACACCGTAGTTCACGAAACCGGCGCAGAGGAGGCCGCGACGGGCTTCTCGTTGTTCGCAGATGCACTCGTCGAGCGCGTGGCAACAGTCGACCGTCGCCGCCTCTTCCTCCCGTTCGGCACGCCAGCCACGGAAGGTGCAGCAATGCGCGCACAAGGCTGGGTCACCGTCGCCGCTCTGGACGCAGGCGACACCCCCGAAGCACAAGTCTGCACGCATCTATGGGTGGCGGGCGAGCCCCGCGCGCTGTAGGCGCTGCGCGTAATCTCAGGAGATAGAGTTTGGCCAACGTAGCAGTCATCGGCGCGCAATGGGGCGACGAAGGCAAGGGCAAGATCGTCGACTGGCTCGCCGAGCGTGCCGACATGGTCGTGCGTTTCCAGGGCGGCCACAATGCCGGCCACACACTGGTCGTCGGCGAAAACGTCTACAAGCTGTCGCTGCTGCCGTCGGGCATCGTCCGCGGCACGCCGTCGTTCATCGGCAACGGCGTGGTGCTCGATCCCTGGGCATTGAAGGACGAGATCGCGCGGTTGGGTGCGCAGGGCGTCGTTGCGACCCCGGAGACGTTGCGGATCGCCGATACCTGCGCGCTGATCCTGCCCTTCCACCGCGATCTCGACGGTCTGCGCGAGGACGCGAGCGGCGCCGGCAAGATCGGCACCACGCGTCGCGGGATCGGGCCCGCATACGAGGACAAGGTCGGCCGTCGCGCGATCCGCGTCTGCGATCTCGCGCATCTCGACGATCTCGGCCCGCAGCTCGATCGCCTCACCGCGCACCACGATGCGCTGCGCGCTGGCTTCGGCGAGCCGCCGATCGATCGCGCGCGCCTGATCGCCGAACTGCGCGAGATCGCCGGTTTCGTGCTGCCGTTCGCCAAGCCCGTGTGGCGCGATCTCAACGCCGCGCGCTCTGCCGGCAAGCGTATTCTGTTCGAGGGCGCGCAGGGCGTGTTGCTCGACGTCGATCACGGTACGTATCCGTTCGTCACCTCGTCGAATACCATCGCAGGCGCAGCCGCCGGCGGGTCGGGCCTCGGGCCATCCGCGGTCGGCTTCGTGCTCGGCATCGCCAAGGCGTATACGACGCGCGTCGGCTCGGGACCGTTCCCGACCGAGCTCGAGAACGAGACCGGCGAGCGCCTCGGCGTCCGTGGCCACGAATTCGGCACCGTCACGGGGCGGAAGCGCCGCTGCGGCTGGTTCGACGCCGTGCTGGTGCGGCAGGCGGCGGCGGTCGGTGGCATCACCGGGATCGCTCTGACCAAGATCGACGTGCTCGACGGGTTCGAGACCGTGTCGATCTGCACCGGCTACAAGCTGCGTGGCGAGACGCTCGATTACTTCCCGGCGCATGCGGCGGACCAGGCGCTGGTCGAGCCGATCTACGAGACGATGGAAGGCTGGGAGGAAACGACCGCCGGTGCGCGGAGCTGGGCCGACCTGCCGGCGCAGGCGATCAAGTATATCCGCCGGATCGAAGAGCTGATCCGCTGTCCGGTGACGCTGGTGTCGACCAGCCCGCAGCGTGCCGACACGATCCTCGTCCGCGATCCGTTCTCGGACTGATACGCAAAAAGCCGGGCGACCGCTCGCCCGGCTTTTCATTGACGGGAGAAGGGGTGGATCAGCGCGGCGTGGTCGTGCCGGTGGTTCCACCCGTGGTCGAACCCATCGTACCGGTGGTCGTGCCACCCATGGTACCGCCGGTCGTGCCACCCATCGTGCCGGTCGTGGAGCCCGTGGTGCCGCCCATGGTGTCGGCGCCCATCGTGCTGCCGGTCGTGCCGGACATCGTGCTGCCCGTCGTACCGGTATCACCCGTGGTGCCGCTCATGGTGCCTGACGTCGTACCACGCGTACGGCTACGGGCCTTGGTGCCACGCTGCGTGCGCGTCGTCGTGGTCGACTGCGTGGTCGTCGAAGGATTGGTTTGATCCATCGTGCCGGTCGACATGCCGCCGGTCGTGCCGCCCATGGTCGAACCACCCATGGTGCCGCCGCTCATCGTGCCGCCCGTGGTACCGCCCATCGAGCCACCGGTGCCCGTCTGAGCCATCGCCACGCCTGGGATGATCAGCGCTGCGGCTGCGATCGAGGTTAGAATACGCATTATCACTCTCCTAAGTTATTGAAGAGCAAGCGCTTCAGCGCCGCATATGTTCCGTCCTCAGCCGCACTGGCCCCGATGCAGCAACGCTTGGTCGGCCAGCACGAGCGCCACCATCGCCTCGACGACGGGCACGCCGCGGATGCCGACGCAGGGGTCATGACGCCCCCTGGTGGCGATCGTCGCGGCTTCGCCGGTGGGGCTGATCGTCTCGACCGGGGTGAGGATCGAACTGGTCGGCTTGAACGCGACGCGCAGCCGGATCGGCTGGCCGGTCGCGATCCCGCCGGCGATCCCGCCTGCATGGTTGGCAAGAAACTCAGGACCATCGACACCGGGACGCATCGGATCCGCATTAGCCTCGCCCGACAGTGCGGCGGCGGCGAACCCGTCGCCGATCTCGATGCCCTTGACCGCATTGATGCTCATGCAAGCGGAGGCGAGTTCGGAATCGAGCTTGGCATAGAGCGGCGCGCCCCAGCCTGCGGGCACGCCGGTCGCCTCGCACGCGATCACAGCACCCAACGACGAGCCGGACTTCCGGGCGGCATCGACGAGTATCTCCCAGCGGGCGGCGGCGGCGGCGTCTGGGCAGAAGAACGGGTTCTGGTCGATCTGCGCATCGTCGAAGTTGGCCGGATCGATCGCGTCTCCACCGATCGCCTCGACCCATGCGCGGACGCGGACTTGCGGAACGACGAGCCGCGCAACCGCACCGGCGGCAACGCGCGCCGCCGTCTCGCGCGCCGACGAGCGACCACCACCGCGGAAATCGCGGAATCCGTATTTCGCGTCATAGGCATAATCGGCGTGACCGGGGCGATACGCCTTGGCGACGTCGGAATAGTCCTTCGAGCGCTGGTCGACATTCTCGATCATCAGGCTGATCGGCGTTCCCGTCGTACGCTCCTCGAACACGCCCGAGAGGATGCGCACCGTATCCGGCTCGCGCCGCTGCGTCGTGAAGCGCGAGGTACCGGGGCGGCGCTTGTCGAGCCAAGGCTGGATGTCGGCTTCGGTCAGCGGAATGCCGGGAGGGCACCCGTCGACGATCGCACCCAGCGCAGGGCCGTGGGATTCACCCCAGGTGGTGAAGCGGAACAGCCGTCCAAACGTATTGAAGCTCATGCGGCGTTGCGGTTCGTGCGTGTCATGTCGCCGCGGCCGGCGATCAGGCCCTGGACCGAGATGTCCTCGTCGAGCTCGTCCCAGTGCAAACCGCTCGGACTGATCCAGACCTTGCCGCGATCGGCGGGCGAGCCGTGCAGCAATCGCGGATACCAGGCGAGTGGCACACCCAGGGTGCGGCCATCGTCGAGCCGGACCCACATCTGGTCCTCGTCGAATTCAACGCTCGTCGGGCGTACCGAAATGCTCATGCCATGCGCTCACGATTTCTGGCCTGCGAAGACCTATCTGCTCGGTGAGCCATCGCAGGGTGCGTGCATCCAGTCCACGGTTATCGGCCATCGCTACTTCGGGATAAAGCCAAAACTTCGCGTCGCCCTCGCCGCGCTTTGCGACGTGGACGTGCATAGGCTCGCGCGGATCGCCTTCGCTTGAATAGAAATGGAAGCGAAACCCGCGATCGGAGAAGATCACGGGCATCGCCGAACTCTACACCAAAGCGATATCGGGGGCGTCTTCGGCCTTCATGCCGATCACGTTGTAACCCGCGTCCACGTGGTGCGTCTCGCCGGTCACGCCTGAAGCCAGGTCGCTCAGCAGATACAGCCCAGCGCCGCCGACGTCGTCGATCGTCACGTTGCGCTTCAGCGGCGAGTTCAGTTCGTTCCACTTCAGGATCAGGCGGAAGTCGCCGATCCCGCTTGCCGCCAGCGTCTTGATCGGCCCCGCCGAGATCGCATTCACGCGGATGTTATCGCGGCCCAGATCGACCGCGAGATACTGAACGCTCGTCTCCAGAGCCGCCTTCGCGACCCCCATCACGTTGTAATGCGGAATGACCTTCTCGGCGCCGTAATAGCTGAGCGTCAGCATCGCGCCGCCCTCGGTCATCATCTTGGCGGCGCGTTGCGCGACCGCGACGAACGAATAGACCGAGATGTTCATCGTCATCAGGAAGTTGTCGAGGCTGGTATCGACGAACCGCCCGCGCAGCTCGTTCTTGTCCGAAAAGCCGATCGCGTGAACCACAAAGTCGATCGTCGGCCATTCCTCGGCGAGCTTGTCGAAGGTCGCATCGAGCGCCCCCATGTCCGACACGTCGCAATCGAACAGCCGCGCCACGCCCAACTGCTCGGCGAGCGGGCGGACGCGCTTCTCCATCGTCTCGCCCTGGTAGCTGAACGCGAGTTCCGCGCCCGCTTCGGACAGCTTCTTGGCGATCCCCCAGGCCAGCGACTTGTCGTTCGCCAAGCCCATGATCAGCCCACGCTTGCCCGCCATCAAACCGTTCACGCCGTCCCCGCCTCCACCTGCATATCGTCAGAAGGCTGCTCTAGCGTTGTTTCGGGTGGTTCCGCCAGTGCCGCGTTCAAATGCGCGCCGAATACCAGTCCGAGCCCGATGACATAGAAAAACAACAACATGATGACGACACCCGCGAGACTGCCGTACGTGAGGTCGTAGCTGCCAAGCCGCGACAGGATCACCGGCAGCAACGCGGTCGCGCTGACCCACCACGCGGTCGTGAACAGCGCACCAGGCCATTTGCGGCATTTCGAATAGCGATAACGCGACGGCGTGACCGAATAAAACAGCAGGTACAGCGCCCCGAACATCAGCAGGCCGGGAATCAACCGCGACAGCCCGACCCAGCCTGCCGCATCCTGCGCGAACGGCACGAGGCGATAGATGAACTGTTCGGCTGCGGTCAGGATGCCCTGTACCAGGAACGACAGCAGCGCGATGATCACCGACCCGACGATGACCGCGGACGAGCCGAGGCGCGATTTCCAGAACGGCGCAGTCGCCTTGATCCCGTAGGCGCGGTGGAAAATGTCGCGGATCGTCTCGACGAAACTGCCGACCGTCCACAACCCGACCAGCGCGCCTAGCCACAACAACGATCCGGTGCGCGCGGCCAGCACATCGGCAATCGGCTTGCGCAACAGATCGCTGACATTGGGCGGCAGGACGTTCAGAAAGGATTCGACCGCGCGCACCGTCTCGACGCTCTGCCCGAAGATCGACAGGATCGCCGCCGCCACGATGAAGAACGGAAACACCGTCATCAGCGCGAGATAGGCAAGGTTCCCCGCGTGGATGAACCCGTCGTTGAACACGCCGACCGCCGCCCGCTTGAAAACCTCGAACGCATGACTGCCGGGCCGGACCTTCGCCATGCCGCGGTGGATACGGGTGCGCGCGGCACCATGTTCGTGCGCGCGCGCTTCGGGCGATAGGGGACTGTCGTTCACAACGCGTTCAGACGCCCATGGCCCCCCGCGGGTTCCCCGCCCCGCGCCCGTCCCAGCTCTCGACGAATGCGGTCAGCGCCGCATCGCTCGCGGGAATGTCGACCATCAGCGTCACGAGCTGGTCGCCCCGCGTGCCGCCCTTCTTGTGGAAACCCTTGCCCTTGAGGCGCAGCGTCTTGCCCGAGGTCGTGCCCTTGGGAATCGTCAGCATCACCGGCTTGTCGACCGTCGGTGCCTTGATCGAGCCGCCCAGGACGGCCTCGGCCAGTGTGATCGGCAGGTCGAGACGCACATCGTCGCCGTCGCGGGTGAAGAACTTGTGCGGCTGGATCTCGATCGTCAGGATCGCATCGCCGGCGCCACCCGGACCCTGCTCGCCCTTGCCGGCGAGCTTCATCTGCGTTCCCGTCTCGACGCCGGCCGGGAGCTTCAGATCGAGCGTCTTGCCGTCCGCCAGCGTCACACGCTGCGGTTCCAGCGTCGCAGCCTCGACGAACGGCACTTGCAGGCGATAGGCCACATTCTCGCCCTTGGGCTGCGCACGCCGGCCGAACCCGCCCGAAAACCCACCGCCGCCGCCACGCTGCGCGCCACCGAAGAGCCCCTCGAAGATGTCGCTCATGTCGGGGCCCCCGGGGCCGCTCTCATACCCCTCGCTGCGAAAGCCGCCGGGATGCGCGCGGCCACCACCGCCGCCGAACCCGAACGGCGCGGCCGGGTTGCCGTCGCCGTCGATCTCGCCGCGATCGAACCGCGCACGCTTGTCCTTGTCGTTCAGCAGGTCGTACGCGTTGGTGACCTGGCTGAACCTCTCCGACGCTTTCGGATTGTCCTTGTTGCGATCGGGATGAAGCTCTTTCGCGAGCTTTCGGTACGCCTTCTTGATGTCGGCTTCGGTCGCGTCGCGCGCTACACCCAGAGTCTTGTACGGATCGGCCACTTACGTCCCCATTCTTACTTGCGCGTCTATGTGGGGCGAGGGCGCCCGCAACGCAATTCCTGCATCGGGAAGACCGTTGTCGGTCTCCCCCTGTTGGTTCTCCCGGGAAAGCGGGAGCCCAGGGTTCCAAGGCTGGCGTTCGCGCCTCCTGCTATCCCACCTTCGCGGACGCACGCCTGAGTGTCAGGCCTGCAGCGCTTCCTCAAACGGCGCCACATCCACGCTGACATCCATTTTCTGCGCGCCCGACCCGAGCACCACGCCGTCGACCGGCGCGATCTCCGCGTAATCCCGCCCGACCGCCATCACGATATGGTCGCTCGCCATCCAGATTCCGTTGGTCGGATCGACGCCGACCCAGCCGCGCACCGGCCCGCACCACAGCAACACCCACGCGTGCGTCGCATCCGCCCCCACAAGCCGCGGCTGACCCTCGGGCGGGATCGTCCGGATATAACCCGAGGCATATGCCGCCGGCAGTCCCGCCGCCCGCAGCCCGGTGATCATGATCTGCGCGAAATCCTGGCACACGCCTTTGCGCTGGAGGAACGCCTCGTGCGGCGGTGTATCGACCAGCGTCGCGTCCGCATCGAACTCGAACTCCTCCTGGATCCGCCGCGCAAGCGCGATCCCGGCCTCCAAAGCCCCCCGCGACGGATCGAGATCGATCGCGCAATAATCCGCGATCGCCTGGTCGAGCGGGATCAGCGGGGAGGGGTAGATGTAGTTCGCCGGGCTCGCCGCGGACAGGTCGGTGCTCGCCCGCGCCATCGTCGCGATCTCGGCGAGCGTCGGATCGCTTGCGTCGGGCACGGGAATCAGCCGGTCGACCGTCATCCGTGACCGGCTTTCGATCGTCAGGTGGCGGACCGGGCTGTCGACCACCAGCCGCGTCACATTGGCGAGCCCCGCCTCGGCGCGCGCGGCGCTGGTGCGGCCGGCAGGATGCACCGACAACGTGTAGGAATCGAGCCGCTGCCCCGGCCAGTCGATCGGCTTCAACCGCAGATTGCACCGCGCGAACTTGACGCTCGCGCCGTAATCGAACGTCGTGACGTGGCGGATATCGTAGATCATAAACGGAACCCGCTGCCCGTAGCTGAGAGAGTCGTCCTCTTCTTACCCCCTCTCCCCTTCGGGGAGAGGGCTGGGGTGAGGGGCTGTTCCAAACGCAGCATTGCTTGGCTGCCCCTCACCCCGACCCTCTCCCCGAAGAGGAGAGGGAGTAGGTTTGTCCCCCGAACGCCGCCCCTCACGCCAACGTCAGCCCACTCGTCCGCAACGGCTCGGCCCCCTGCAGGAAATACCGCCGCGCCAGCGCATCCGACACGGCGCCGAGCCGCCGCTCGATATTCCCCAGCGTCTCCGCATCCAGTTCCGCCGCGGTCGCGGTCATCACGATCGCCTGTAACCCGGTAGCCTGCGCCTGTTGCGGCTCCGCCATCTCGTCGTCGCTGAGCACGGGCAACTCCGCCAACCGCGCCGCGATCCGCTCCGCTGAAAACGCGAGGCTGCGCGGATTGCCCGGATCGAGTGTAACCAGATCGATCACCGGCACGCGCGCGATCCCGGTCGGATACCGCTGGCGATAACTGATCTGGCTGTCGGCGAGGTCGAGCAGCACCGACAGGTCGTCCGGCGAAGCGCCCGGCATCCCGAACAACCGGATCGCCCGCGCCATCGCCATCGCGCGCTCGACCCGCCGCCCGAGATCATGAAACCGCCACGCCGCTGTCCGCCCCATATGCTCCGCCGACAGCCCCGCGATCGCCGCATAGCGCCGTTGCAGCGACCCGGCACGCTCCAGCATGCCACGGTGGGTGGGAAAGGGCGCTTCGAGCAACCGCACCATGTCCGCCGACAGCCGGTCGCGCGAGCCTTCGCCGATGGCGCGCGCGTGACGGTTGAGTGTCAGGATCGACTGCCAGCGCTCGTCCTCCATCGCCGTCCGCGCGAGCGCGGTCAGGTCGGCGCGGCGCAGCGACGGCGGGTGCGGCGCGCTGCCTGCTCCGACGATCAGCCCGACCAGCTTGCCGACCGTGGTGGGGGACAAGACAGCGCCGCCGTCGACGTCGATCGAATTGCCGAGCATCACGCGGATCGCGCCAAGCAGAGCCTCGCCGCGCTCCAGATAGCGCCCGAGCCAGTAGAAATTATCTGCCACCCGGCTTGGCAACGTCCCCGGATTGCGCCGTACCTGGAGCGAGTCCGCGGCGGTCAGCAGCGACACCGGCGCGACCGGTTCGGCGCCGTAGATGCAGACGTCGGCGGACCAGATGCCTTCGCCCATGACGGCCGCTCGCGCGTCGGGATGCTCGCCGATCCGCGCGAACCCGCCCGGAAGGACGGTCCATTCGCCGTCGCCGTTACGCGCCGCGAAGACACGCAGGGTGAAGGGGCGGGGGACCAGCGCATCGCCGACCACGACCGGCATGGTCGAGAGCTGGACCAGTTCCTGCCCGACATAATCCTGCGGCCTGCGAGCCATGTCGGCGAGCAGGCGCGCCCGGTCCTTGCCAGTGATATCGGCGCCTGCGGTCGGTGCACCGGTCATGCCGAGCGGACGCGAGTGGAACGCCGGACCGATCAGCAGGCGATCGAAATTCGCCTCGACCTGAGCGCGCGCGCCGTCCTGCCCACACCACCACGTCGCGATATTGGGCAGCAGCAGGTCCTCGTCGAGCAGAGATTTCGCAAGCTGCGGCAGGAACGCGGAGAACGCGGGTGCTTCCAGGACGGCCGAGCCCGGCGCGTTCGACAGCACGACGTTGCCGGCTGCGTACGCATCGATCAGCCCGGGCACGCCGATCTGCGAATGCGTGTCAAACGCCAGCGGATCGAGCAGCCGCGGGTCGAGCCGCCGCCACAGCGCATCGATCCGCTTGAGCCCGCCGATTGTGCGGACATACACCTTGTCCTCGAGCGCGGCGAGATCGGCGCCCTCGACCAGCAACAGCCCGAGATACCGCGCGAGATGCGCCTGCTCGGGATAGCTCGGGTTGAAGCGGCCGGGGGTGAGCAGGCCGATCCGCGGGTCGGTCCGCTTGCACATCGCCGCGATCCCGGCGCGGAAGGCGGCAAAGAACGGCGCGTGGCGCTGGACGTTGAGCCGATCCTGCAATCCGCCGAGCGTACGGCTGACCGCGATCCGGTTCTCCAGCGCGTAGCCGGCGCCGGCGGGTGCGCGGAGGTGATCGGCGAGCACGCGCCATTCTCCGGAGGGCCCGCGGCCGAGGTCGATCGCGATGAAATCGAGATGGCGGCCGCCGGGTGGATCGAGTCCGACCATTGGCCGCAGGAAGAACGGGCTGCCGGTCACCAGCGCGGCGGGGATGTGGCCGTCGGCGACCAGTGTGCCCTCGCCGTAGAGGTCGGCGATCACCGTCTCCATCAGCGTCGCGCGCTGGATGACGCCGCGCTCGATGCCTGTCCATTCGCCGGCTTCGATCAGGAGCGGGACGGGTGAGACGGGCCAGGGGCGCTCATCGGGTTCGTCGGCGATGCGGAAACCGGTGCCGATGTCGACCGCATGCCGCTGGACGCGTTCGCGGATATGGCCGAGGTCGTCCGAGGCTACGGTCGCGAGCTCGGCGAGCATCGCCGCCCAGGCGGGGTCGGCATCCTCGCAGAGCACGTCGGCGCTGGTACTGCGCGCGCAATAGTCGGCGATCCAGCGCTCGGCGTGGATCATCGCGTCAAAAAGGGGCGCGGTTTGCGTTGCCGTGTCCAATGCCTCAAGCCCCCGAATACAGGCGGCGGTGTTTCACCTTTCGACGCGGCGGTGCAACATAAAAGCGCGGAATCGGGTGCGCTTCGCTGTCTTGTCGTACGCGACGCTCGCCGCATCAATATCCCAGCTTTCGCTGGGATGACGGGTGGGGAGGGCGCGCTGTAGCGGCTGGGCTGGGCTGGGTAAAAGTGAAAGACCCCCACGCGCTCAGCCAACCCGGCGAAGGCCGGGGCCCAATTGGTGTACGGCGCTAACGAACGGCATCGCTCCGTTACGACCACCTTTCCAATTGGGCCCCGGCCTTCGACGGGGTGGTGATTGGGAGGGGGCGGCTCACAAATCCGGCAGCATCTGATCCGCCACACCCCAACCTTCTAGCGCTCGCGAACTAGCGCGCTCGATCAGTTCCGCCCCATCCTTCACCCCCCACAGCGCGGCCGTTTCGATATCGCGCAGCTCGCTCCAGGATACCGGTGCCGCCACCGGCGCGCCCGCTCTCGCCCGCGCCGAATACGGCATCACCGCGGTACTCCCGCGCTGATTGCGCAGCCAGTCGATGAAGATCCGCCCCTTGCGCTTGGCCTTCGCCATCGTCGCGACGAAGCGCTCGGGCTCGGCGCCCGCCATCGCCCGCGCGAAACGATCCGCGAAGTCCTTCACCGCCGGCCATTCCGCCTCGGGGGTCAGCGGCACGACGACGTGCACGCCCTTGCCCCCCGACAGCATCGGGAAGCTGACCAGCCCCAGTTCGGCCAGCTGGTTCTTGAGATGCTCCGCCGCCATTTTCGTATCATCGAAGTCGAGCCCTTCGTCGGGATCGAGATCGAACACCAGGCGGTCGGGCTTCTCCAGCATCGCGTTCGACGATCCCCAGCCGTGGAACTCGATCGTTCCCATTTGGACGCAGGCGATCAGGCCATCCGCGTCGTCGACATAGAGATAGTCTTCGGTCGAGCCGTCCTTCTCGCGGATCGGCACCTTATGCACCGCGTCGCCGAAGCTGCCGGCGTCGTGTTTCTGGAAGAAGCACGCGCGGGAGCGGCCCTTGGGGCAGCGGACGAGGCTGATCGGGCGGTTGGCGGCGAACGGCAGCATGATTTCCGAAACCGCGACGTAATAATCGGCGAGCTCGCCCTTGGTGACGTCCGACTTGTCGAAGATCACGCGGTCGCGGCTGCTGACCTTGATGCTGGTCTCTGGTGCGGCGTCCGGCAGCGGGGCTGGGGTTTCGGCGACGACGTCCTTCGCCGCCTTGTCCTCGCGCAGGCCGATGAAGCTCGAATGGCGCAGCACGCCGTCGGGGGTGACCTCGGCGAAGGCGACCTCCGCGACCAGTTTCGGCGTGACCCATTTCGCGGCGCGAACGGCCGCTTTCGGCGCCTCGACCGTGGGCGTCTTGCGGTCGAGCGCGTCGAGTTTCTCGCGGATGTCGTCCATCAGCGCTTGGTCGAACCCGGTGCCGACTTTCCCGGCATACCTGAAGCCTTTGCCCTTGCGGACGCCGAGCAACAGCGACTTGAACCCGCGCTTCTTGTCGGACGGCAGCCAACCGACGATCACGAATTCCTGGCGGTGCGTGCATTTGACCTTGAGCCACGCCTTGGTCCGCTTGCCCGCATAGGGCGCGTCGGCGCGTTTCGAGACGATGCCTTCGAGGCCTTCGCGGCACATCGTTTCGAATAGTTGCTCGCCCGCGCCGATCACGTGGTCGGAGTAGCGGAGGCGGTCCTCGTCCTCGGGGATAAGGGATTGGAGGCGCGCCTTGCGGTCGAGGTTGGAGAGGTCGGTCAGGTCTTCGCCGTCGAGAGCGAGCAGGTCGAATGCGAATAGCGTCATGTCGCCGCCGGCGGAGATGGCGTCCTTCAAGGTCGAAAAGTCGGGATGGCCGTCCTTAAACGCGACGATCTCGCCGTCGATCAGCGCGGATTTTACCGGGAGTTTCGCGGCGGCGTCGGCAATCGCGGCGAACTTGTCGGTCCAGTCGAGGCCGGTGCGGGTGAATACTTTCGCCTTGCCGTTGGCGATGGAGACGAGCGCGCGGTAGCCGTCGTATTTGACTTCGTGCAGCCAGACGGAGCCGGTCGGAACGGCGTCGACGAGGGTGCAGAGTTGGAGGTCCCGAAATTCCTCCCCGGCACGGGGAGGGGGACCGCCGCGATCTTTCGCGGGGGTGGAGGGGGGCTTGCCGCTGGCGAGACCCTTACGGCTGGCGGTACTCTTGCGGGCCGCCCCCTCCACCAGCTTCGCTGGTCCCCCTCCCCGTGCCGGGGAGGATTTGCCCTCTTCGATCTCGATCATCGTTCGGCCGGTCGAGACGCTGGTCAGCGCTTCCTCGACCAGTGTGTCGGTGCCGCCGGCCGCGGCGTCGTCGATCTTCCGCAGCAGCCAATTCTCGCGCTTCTCCTTCGCGCGCGGCTTCAGGCGGATCAGCAGCCATTCGCCCTTCATCCGTTCGCCATCGAGGACGAAGTGAAGGTGGCCCTTGTCGAGATCTTTCGCCGACTTGCCCTTGATCGGCGACCATGTGCCGCGGTCCCACAGCATCACCGTGCCGCCGCCATATTCGCCGGCGGGGATCGCGCCTTCGAACGTGGCATAGCTCAACGGGTGATCCTCGGTGCGGACGGCGAGGCGTTTTTCGTTGGGGTCGAGGCTGGGGCCGCGGGTGACCGCCCAGCTTTTCAGGACGCCGTCGATTTCGAGGCGGAAGTCCCAGTGGAGGCGGGTGGCGTCGTGCTTCTGGACCATGAAGCAATTGCCGTTGCCAGGGGCCAGCGTGCCCGCGGGTTCTGCGGTCTTCGCGAAGTTCCGCTTGGAATTGTAGAGGGCAAGGGGATCTGGGGGCGTGGTCATCAAGAGCGGCCCGTCTTCGTCATCCCGGCGAAAGCCGGGACCTCGCGCGGCAGGGGCGCGGTCTGCAATGGGGAGATCCCAGTTTTCGCTGGGATGACGGGGAAGCGGGTGGCGACCTCAACAAGTTTGTTCTCCCGCGAAGCCGGGAGCCCAGTCTGGACCCCCGCCTGCGCGGGGGAATAAGGGAGGGGGTTACGCACGCTTCTTGGCTAGCGCTTTGGCCGCCGTTTTTGCCGGCGCGCGCTTGGTGGGGGCCTTCTTCGTCGGCGTCTTCTCCGCCGCAGCACTCCCCCCGCTCTTCTCCATCGACTTCTTCAACGCCGCCATCAGGTCGACCACGTTGGATCCGGTTTTTCCGCCCGTCTCCTTGTCCTCGATAATCTTCTTCCCGTTCGCCTTGCGCTTGCGCTCGATCAGGTCCTTCAGCGCATCGACATACCGATCGTGGAACTCCTGCGGGTGGAAGTCGCCGCTGCGCTTCCCGATCAGCGCCTCGGCCAGCTCCAGCAGTTCCTCCGACGGCTTGTCGTCCGGAATATCGCGGAAATAGCCCTGCGCCTTGTGCACCTCGTCGGCGTAGCGGAGCGTCTCCAGCACCATGCCGCGACCGCACGGTTTCAGGCTCACGACATATTCGCGCCCGCGCATCGCGAGTTGGCCTAGGCCCACTTTCTTCGTGCGCTTCAATGCCTCGCGCAGAACGATGAACGCCTCCTCAGCCAGATCATCGGCAGGCACCACAAAATACGGTTTCTCGTAATAGAGCACGTCGATCTCGCTAGCGTCGACGAACTGGGTTAGCTCCAGCGTCTTCTTCGACTCGAGCTTCACCGCGTCGATCTCGTCCTGCTCCAGCAGCACGTATTCGCCCTTCGAGACCTCGTATCCCTTCATGATCTCGTCGGCATCGACCGGGCCGACGCCGGTGACCACCTTGTCGTAATGGATCGGCTGGCCCGAGGGTTCGTGGATCTGCTTGAACGACACCGCCGCGCCGGACTTGGTCGCGGAATAGATCTCGACCGGGATCGAGACCAAGGCGAGCCGGATCTGCCCCTGCCAATACGCGCGCGCTGCCACCTTGCGTGTTCCTTCGTTGCGGAAACGATTCGATTACCTGGGTCAATCATCGGCACGGTAGAGTCGTTCCCAAGTTTCGTTCTGCGCCAAATCCCGCTAAGGCGCGCGCATGTCAGACGATCCTTTCACGCTGTTCGATAGCTGGTACGCCGAAGCTAGGGAGTCCGAGCCGAACGACCCCAACGCAGTCGCGCTCGCGACCGCCGACGCCGAGGGGCGGCCTTCGGTGCGCATGGTGTTGTTGAAGGGACACGGCCCCGATGGTTTCGTGATCTACACCAACCGAGAGAGCCGAAAGGCGGGCGAGCTGGCCGCCAATCCGCAGGGCGCGCTGCTGTTTCACTGGAAGTCGCTGCGCCGGCAGATCCGGATCGAGGGTCCGGTATCATGGGCGACGGACGAAGAGTCCGACGCTTATTTCGCCTCGCGCGGCCGTGATTCGCAGCTGGGCGCCTGGGCGTCGGAGCAGTCCCGGCCGCTTGACAGTCGCGACACCTTCGAGCAGCGCTTTGCCGAAATGACCGCGAAGTTCGAGTGCCAGGACGTGCCTCGGCCGCCGCATTGGGGTGGCTACCGCGTGACCCCGACGCGGATCGAATTCTGGCAGGACCGTGCGCATCGGTTGCACGAACGCCGGCTGTTTACGCGTCAGGACGGCGCCTGGAGCGAAGGATTGTTGTTCCCATGACCCAGGACGAACGGCGCCGGATCATACCCCTCGCAACCCGCGCGGCGCTCGCCAGCGTCGCGATGGCGTGTTTCCTGCTGTTGCTGAAGGGCTTTGCCGCCTGGTCGACGGGCTCGGTGGCGATGCTCGGTTCGCTCGCCGATACCGCGCTCGACCTGCTCGCGTCCCTGGTCACGCTGTACGGCGTGCGGCTCGCGGCGACTCCGGCGGATCACGACCACCGCTTCGGGCACGGCAAGGCGGAGGCACTCGCTGCCCTGTTCCAGGTCATGCTGATCACCGCGTCGGCGGTCGGCATCGCGTGGCGCGCGATCCTCGCGTTCGGCGATCCGCAGCCGACGACGGGCGCCGATTTCGGCATCGGCGTGTCGGTCATTGCGATCGTGGCCACGGTGTTCCTGCTATCCTATCAACGCCGGATCATCCGCCAGACCGGCTCGGTCGCGATCCTGGCGGACAACGTCCATTACCAGTCCGACGTGCTGCTCAACGGCTCGGTGATCGTCGCGCTCGTGCTCGATCAATATGTCGGGTGGAGCGGCGCGGATCCGATCTTCGGCATCGTCATCGCGCTGTGGCTCGCCTGGGGCGCGTTCCAGGCATCGTCGAACGCGATCGACCAGTTGATGGATAAGGAATGGCCCGAAGATCTGCGCACGCAGTTTCTCGACGTGGCGGCGCGGCAGCCCGGTATCCGCGGCATCCACGATTTCCGTACGCGTCGGTCCGGCAGCCACGATTTCGCGCAGTTCCACATGGAGGTCGCGCGCGATCTGACCGTGGAACACGCGCACGACATCGTCGAGGCGGTCGAGCGCAATTTGCGTACCGCGTTCCCCAAGGTCGAGGTGCTGATCCATCTCGATCCGGAGGGGCATGTCGACACCGACAATCCGCTGGTCGAGGCGGACGTGACGCCGCATTGGTTCGGCAAGCGCGTCTGACCTGTCCGGGTTCTGCACGCGCGTCTGAGGAGCTCCAAACATGAGAATACCGTTCGCGCAGATCGATGCGTTTTCCGACACGCCGTTCGGCGGCAACCAGGCGGCGGTGATGCCGCTGTCGGCGTGGCTCGACGACGCCGTGCTGCTGGACATCGCGCAGGAGAACAACCTGAGCGAGACGGCGTTCATCGTCGCGTCGGACGACGAGGGCGTTGATTTCGACCTGCGCTGGTTCACGCCGGGCGCGGAGGTTGCGCTGTGTGGCCACGCGACGCTGGCGAGCGGGCATTTCGTGCTGTCGTCGGATACCGCGCTCGACCGGGTGCGGTTCCGGACTCGGCAGGCGGGGATGCTTGAGGTCGCGCGCGCGGGCAGCGGGTACACGCTGGAACTCCCGGCTTGGGGACCGAGCCCGAAGGCGATCCCGGATATCGTCGCCGCGTTGAATGTCGCCGAGCCCGTCGAAACCCTCTGGCACGACAAGGGCTATGCGCTCGTGATCGTCGATGACGAGGCCGTCGTGCGCAATCTCAAGCCGGATTTCGCCGCGCTGTCGGCATTCCCGATCGTCGCGATCGTCGCCGCGCGGGGCGAGGCTGCCGACATCGTCAGTCGCGTCTTCACGCCCTATTACGCGATCAACGAGGATCCTGTGACGGGTGCGGCGCACGCGGTGATGGTGCCGTATTGGGCGCCCACTTTGGGGAATAGCTTCACCGCCTATCAGGCGAGCGCGCGTGGCGGGAAACTGACGTGCCGCCTCGACGGCGACCGGGTGGTGTTGGGCGGATCGTGCGTGACGACGATCGAAGGCACGTTCCTGCTGCCTTGAGCGTGGCGGCGTTCGCACGCGCAGCCAACACCGCCCGTCATCCTGGCGAAAGCCAGGATCCAGAGCCACGAACGTCGCCGGTTGTTACCCTGGATCCTGACTTTCGTCAGGATGACGTGGGCTGAGGAGACCCTAGCGTTTGCGCCCTTTGGTCATCGGATCGGGCTTCTTCGGTTTCACCCACCCGGGAGGCGGTGTCATCCGTTGCTGGCTCGTCCCAAGCCCCATCGCGCCGGGCTGTTGCCGCGTCAGGCCCGCGGTGTCCGCGATCTCGCCACCGCCGCGCAATACGCTGATCTGATCGCGCAGCCGGCCTGCGGTCTCGAAATCCATTGCCGCGGCGGCGGCTTCCATCTGGCGGCGTAGATCTTCGATATCCATCCGGCCTGAACGCGTCAGGCGGCTACGAGTGCCGCCTCGGTATCCGAGATCCAGCCGCCGCCAAGCACGCGCTCGCCTGCATACAACACAGCAGCCTGCCCCGGCGCGACGCCGTATTCCGGCGCATCGAACACCACCCGGTCGCCGACCAGACGGGCAGGGACGGGCTTGGCCATCGACCGGACCTTGGCCGTCACCGGCCCGGTGAAGTCGCCGCCGAGCCAGTTGATGTCGGTCATCCGCGCCGCCTCGACCGCGAGCGCACGCCGCGGACCGACCACGACCCGCTTCGTCTCCGGCTCGACCCGGACGACATAGAGCGGCTCGGGACTGCCGCCGATCTCCAACCCCCGCCGCTGCCCGACGGTGAAGTGGATCAGCCCGCGGTGCTCACCCAGCTTCGTGCCGCCGAGATCGACGATATCCCCCGCGGTCTCCGCCGCCTCGGGCCGTAGCTTCTTTACCAGCCCCGCATAATCGCCATCCGGCACGAAGCAGATGTCCTGGCTGTCCGGCTTGGCCGCGACGCCGAGCCCGAGTTCGGCTGCGATCTCTCGCACGCGCGCCTTGGGTAGCCCGCCCAAAGGAAAACGCAGATAGTCGAGCTGCGTCTGCGTGGTCGCGAACAGGAAATAGCTCTGGTCGCGCGCCGGATCGGCACCGCGGTGGAGTTCGGCGCCATGTACGCCCTCGACTCGCCGGACATAATGCCCGGTCGCCAGGCAATCCGCGCCGAGATCGCGGGCGAGCTTCAGCAGGTCGGTGAACTTCGGCCCCATGTTGCACTGGACGCACGGGATCGGCGTGCGGCCGGCGAGATATTCGTCGGCGAACTTGTCGACCACCTGCTCGCGAAAGCTCGTCTCGTGATCGAACACGTAATGCGCGATGCCGAGCCGGTCGCAGACCGCGCGCGCATCGCGGATATCGCGGCCGGCGCAGCACGCGCCGGCGCGGCCGATCGCCTCGCCGTGGTCGTACAGCTGCAGCGTCACGCCGATCGTCTCGGCGCCGGTGGCATACGCGAGCGCGGCGACGACCGAGCTGTCGACACCCCCCGACATCGCCACGACGATACGCTTTCCGGCCATTTCTGGCCCGAGCTGAAAATCGGTCTGATCCATCGTCTGCACATAGGCGCGACGGGGGAGGGTTGCAAAAAGATGCGGCGATTAACGGTCGACGGGACGGATCACGCGAAAAACGCGACCAGCGATTGGAAATAAGCGACAGGTTCACGAAGTCTTTCACGACGTTTTACGGTCCATTCACCCCCTTGCGCTACACCGGGCTTCCCAGACGTTGTCGTGAGTATCCCGTTGGACCTGAGTTTTCCCCGTTTCGATCGCGACGCCGAGCTTACCGTTCTTCCCGGTGATCTCGCTGTCCTGATCGTCGGCATCGCCGCCCGACAAGCGGCGAGTCCGACTGCGGCGGTGCAGGCGGGATTCGTCCGCACGACGGTGGATTCGACACTATTCGCGCCGCTCCACGGTGCCTTCAACGGTCCGATGGCAACGGCCTTAATCCGGTGGAAGGATGAATGAAGATGCCGTTTACCGTGGCGTTTCAGCCGATCTTCAAATCCTGCGGCTATCTGTCGTGCCTATCTATCGTGAAGGGGCCCCCCGCCCTGATCAGAGGTTTCAAATGATCGAGAACCAGAAAATCCGTCCCGGCAAGGTCATCGGTCCGCTCGGCGAGCAACTGACCCTGGATACGCTCCCGCCGCCCAGCACCACGCGGTGGGTGGTCCGTCGCAAGGCCGAGGTCGTCGCCGCGGTGAATGGCGGGCTGCTCAGCGTCGACGATGTCTGCGCGCGCTACAATCTGACCGTCGAGGAGTTCGCCAGCTGGCAGCGCGCGATCGACCGATCGGGCATGCCGGGCCTGCGCGTGACGCGTATCCAGCACTATAAATCGCTGTACGAGCGCCAGCAGAAGTATTGAGCGTCAAAACTCAAAACGCGGGCGGAACAAATATCCTCGTTCGCACGTCTTTCCGCCATCGCCCGGCAACGGGATAAACGGAGGGAAAATATCATGGGTCTCATTCTTTGGCTGATCATCGGCGGCGTCATCGGTTGGATCGCCAGCATGATCATGCGCACCGACGCACAGCAGGGCATCCTGTTGAACATCGTCGTCGGTATCGTAGGCGCGTTCATCGGCGGCCTGATCCTGTCGGGTGGTTCGATCAACAGCGCACCGCTGACGCTGACCTCGTTCCTCGTCTCGCTGGTGGGTGCGATCATCCTGCTCGCGATCGTGAACCTCGTGCGTCGCGGCAGCGTCCGCTAAGTTCGCTCTCGTCACGCGAAACGAAGGGCCGTCCGGGCAACCGGGCGGCCCTTTTTTCGTAAGTGGCCCTTTTTCGTCAGTTCAGCAGGAAGCGTACCGACAGCGTGACGGTGACGTCCTTTTCGCCCGGCGCGATCTGCGTGCTGTCCTTGGCCATCGACGCACGCATCATCATCATCGGTGGCGGCGAGCCACCGGTATCCTGCCCCGATTCCGCGATCGACACGATCCGCGATACGCGCAAGCCCGCCGCCCTCGCATAAATATCCGCGCGCCGCTTGGCCTGCGCGATCGCGTCGGTCCGCGCCTCGTCGAGCGCCGTATCGGGCTTGTCGATCGACAAATTGGGTCCGTCGATCTGGTTCGCGCCCTCGGCGACCAGCGCGTCGAGGATCGTTCCCGACTTGGCGACGTCGCGGAAGCGGATCGAAACGGTGTTGGTCGCCTGGTACCCCGTGATCACCGGCGGCTGATTGTCCGCGTAGCGATATTGCGGCGAAAGCTGCACCGACGAGGTGGCGATGTCACGCGGCGCCACGCCCGCCCGCTTCAACGCGGCGAGCACTTTGGCCATCCGCTGCGCATTGTCCGACAGCGCGGTGGCGGCTGTCGTCGACTGCGAGACGACGCCGGCCCTGATCGTCGCCAGATCGGGCACGCGAGTCGTCCGCCCCTCCGCGGTCACGTCCAGCACGGTACCGGCGGCGGGGACCATCGGCTCGACGGTTGTCGGCGCGGTCTGGGCAACGGCGGCGCCGGGCAGCGCGATGGCGGCGAGCGCCGTAAGAAACGATGCGGTCTTCATTGATATCTCTCCCGTGTAGCACTGTGTCCGCGTGTCGCCCGGATCAGGTCAACGCAAGCTGAACGTCATTGCGGATAGATCGGATTCGAAGCATGTCTTGGCTTCGTGCGCGTCGGGGGGCTTGAGCACGGTGACTTATTCAGATAACACAGCGTGCGAATGATAGTGCGGGTCGAGCAAGACCGGTCGAAATTGGGATTGTGACGCGCATGAATTACGAGACGAAGATGGCCGGTCACCTCGGCGCCAGTGAGAGCGAAGAGCCGCTGGCCCTGCCGGATTATACCGCGCCGTCACATCGCCGTCGTAACATCTTCATCGCGGTTATCCTGGTCTTGGCGATCGTCGCCGCCGTCGTCGTGTTCAAATCGGGCAAAAAAGATCCCGCCGCTGCGCCCGCAATCGAGCAGGTACCGACCGTCTCGGTCGTGGTGCCCGGGCGCAAGATCGTCGATCGCACGATCTCCGCCACGGGTACGATCGCCGCGCGTCGCGAGATGCCGGTCGGCGTCGCCGGCGAGGGTGGGATGATCACGCGCGTACTGGTCGAGCCGGGCCAGTGGGTCTCGGCGGGGCAGGTGCTCGCGACGGTTGATCGCTCGGTCCAGACCGAAACCGCGGCCTCGCTAGCGGCCTCGGTTAGCGTCGCGCGCTCCGACGAGACGATCGCGCAAGCCGAACTCGATCGCGCGCAGCAATTGGTCGATCGCGGGTTCATCTCGAAGGCGGATCTCCAGCGGAAGGCCGCGACCCGCGATGCCGCCGCCGCCCGCGTGAAAGTCGCGCAGGCGACGCTCGGCGAGGCCCGCGCGCGGAACGGCCGTCTCGATATTCGGGCGCCCGCCGCTGGGTTGGTCCTGACGCGAGGCGTTGAGTCGGGCCAGGTCGTCGGCGCAGGTACGGGCGTACTGTTCCGCATGGCCGCGAATGGTCAGATGGAGATGCGCGCGCAGTTGAGCGAATCCGATCTCGCTGGCCTTCGTCCGGGTGCGCGCGCGACGGTCGTCCCGGTCGGCACGACGCAGGGCTTCCCGGGCCAGGTTTGGCAGGTGTCGCCGGTGATCGACCCGCAGACCCGCCAAGGCATTGCGCGGATCGCGGTCAAGTACGACCCCGCCCTGCGGCCGGGTGGTTTTGCCGCGGCGACGATCGTCGGCGGTTCGACCCAGGCGCCGTTGCTTCCCGACTCGGCATTGCAGAGCGACGAGAAGGGCAGCTTCGTGTACATCATCGGGCCGGACGACAAGGCGGTGCGGCGCGCGGTAAAGATCGGTCAGGTCTACGACGAGGGCGTGACCATTCTCAGTGGGCTCGACGGCTCCGAACGTGTCGTGTTGTCCGCGGGCGGGTTCCTCGCCCCCGGACAAAAGGTGAAGCCGGTCACGAAGAAGGCGAGCTGAGCGCATGAACTTCCGCAACATCTCGGCCTGGGCGATCCGCAATCCGGTGCCGCCGATCGTGCTGTTCCTCGCGCTGACATTGGCGGGCGTGGTCAGCTTCATGCGGATGGACGTCAACAACGATCCAGACATCGACTTCCCGATCGCGATCGTCGTCATCAACCAGCCGGGTGCGGCACCCACCGAACTCGAAACCCAGGTCACGCAGCGCGTCGAGGCCGCGGTGCGATCGATCCAGGGGATCGACGAGATCACCTCGACCGTCACCGAAGGCCAGTCGCAGACCGTCGTCCAGCTCAGCATCGGCACGCCGATCGATCGCGCCGTCACCGACGTCCGTGATGCGATCGCGCAGATCCGCAGCGACCTGCCCGAGGGCATTCTCGAACCGCAGGTGTTCCGCGCGAACACCACCGACAACGATCTCGCGAGTTACTCGGTGATCGCCAAGGACATGACCGTCGAACAGCTCAGCTGGTACATCGACAATAATGTCGCCAAGGAATTGTTGTCGGTACCGGGCATGGCCGCGGTCAACCGCAACGGCGGCGTCAGCCGCGAAATCCGCGTCATCCTCGATCCGCTTAAACTGCAAAGTCAGGGCCTTACCGCGAGCCAGGTCAACGCGCAGCTCCGCCAGGTCAATCTGAACGCGGCGGGTGGCCGGGCCGAGATCGCCGGCTCCGAGCAATCGGTCCGCGTGCTTGGCAATGCCAAGGATGCGGTCGCGCTCGGCCAGACGCAGATCAACGTCGGCAACGGCCGCACCGTGCGGCTGGCCGATATCGCGCAGGTCCGCGATCTCTACGCCGAACAACGCAGCCGCGCGGCGATCGACGGTCGCCAGACGATCAGCTTCGATTTCCAGCGCTCCAAGGGCGCGTCCGACGTCACCGTCTTCAACGAGGCGGTGAAAAAGCTCGAGGCGATGGAGAAGCGCAATCCGAACGTCCATTTCGTGCTGCGTTCGAACAGCGTCAAATACACCGAAGAACAGTATGAGAGCGCGATCCACGCGATGATCGAGGGTGCGGTGCTCGCGGTGATCGTGGTGTTCCTGTTCCTGCGCGACTGGCGCGCGACGGTGATCTCGTCACTCGCGATCCCGCTGTCGGCGATCCCAGCCTTCTGGTTCATGGACCTGCTCGGCTTCAACCTGAACCAGATGACGTTGCTCGCGCTCAGCCTCGTCGCGGGCGTGCTGGTCGACGACGCGATCGTCGAGATCGAGAACATCGTCCGGCACATGCGGATGGGCAAGTCCGCCTATCAGGCGTCGATCGACGCCGCCGACGAGATCGGTCTCGCGGTGCTGGCGACGACGATGGCGATCGTCGCGGTGTTCCTGCCCGTCGGTCTGATGCCGGGCATCTCGGGGCAGTTCTTCAAGAATTTCGGCCTTACCGTCGTCGCGTCGGTACTGATGAGCCTTGCGGTCGCACGGCTCGTAACACCGATGCTCGCCGCCTATTTCCTGAAATCCGCCGGCCCCGCCACGCACGGCGAGGGCGTGCTGATGGACGGCTATATGGCGACGCTCAAATGGACGCTGGAGACGGGCAAGGCGAAAGCATCGGCCGCGCGTGGTGGTTTTCGCCGCATCACCAGTCGCTTTTTCGATCACCGTTTCTGGGTGCTCGGGCTCGGCGCGTTCGCGTTCCTGCTGACGATCGTCATGTTCGGGGTGCTGCCCATGACGTTCCAGCCGGCGCAGGACAGCGACACGTCGATGGCCGTGATCGACATGGTGCCGGGCACCACGCTTGCGCAGACCGAAGCCGTCGTCACGAAGGTCGCCGCGCTGATCGGATCGCAGCCCGACGTGCAGTCCGTCTATGCGCGCAGCGGCGCCAACGGGTCGGTCAATGCCGGCCGCGTCACTGCGACGCTGAAGGACGACCGGAAAATGAAGAGCACGGAGTTCGAGCGCAGCCTCGCTCCCCAGCTCGCGGCGATCCCCGATGCGCGCGTATCGTTCCGCTCGCAGAACGGCTGGGGCGGCAGCACGCGCGACATGAGCGTGACGCTCGGCGGCGACGATCCCAAGCTGCTCGATGAGACCGCACAGAAGATCGTGACGGAAATGTCGCGCCTCCCGACACTGGTCGCGCCGCGCGTGGCCGGTAATTTGCAGCGGCCGGAAATCGTCATCAAGCCGCGCTTCGATCTCGCGGCCAACCTAGGCGTGACCACCCAGGCGCTGTCGTCCGCAATCCGGATCGCGACCTTGGGCGACATCGACCAGAACTCGGCGCGATTCTCGCTGTCGGATCGCCAGATTCCGATCCGCGTCGCGCTCGATCAGGGCGCACGCAGCGAACTCTCGACGATCCAGAACCTGCCCGTGTCGACCGCATCGGGCGGTTCCGTGCCGCTCAATCTAGTGGCCGAGATCACGCTGGGCTCGGGTCCGACCAAGATCGACCGTGTCAATCAGCAGCGTCAGCTGACGATCGGCGCCGATCTCGCACCGGGCATCGTCTCCGGCGTCGCACAGAAGCAGATCGACGCGCTGCCGACGATGATGAACCTGCCGACCGGCGTGAACAGGCTCGTGCTCGGCCAGTCGAAGTTCCAGGCGGAGATGGTCAACAACTTCATTCTCGCGGTGATCGCGGGCACGTTCCTGGTCTTTGCGGTGCTCGTGCTGCTGTACCGTCGCGCGCTGCCGCCGTTCGTCAACATGGGCTCGCTGTTGCTGGCCCCGCTCGGTGGGTTGCTGGCGTTGTGGGCGACCGGCAACCCGGTCTCGATGCCGGTTTTCATCGGCATCCTCATGCTACTCGGTATTGTTGCGAAGAACTCGATCCTGCTGATCGATTTCGCGCTTGAAGAGATGAATAAGGGCGTCGACGTGTGGACCGCGGTGGTCGATGCCGGGCACAAGCGGGCCCAGCCGATCGTGATGACCACGGTCGCAATGGTCGCGGGCATGATCCCGACCGCTTTGTCGATCGGCGGCGACGGATCTTGGCGCGCGCCGATGGGCATCGTCGTGATCGGTGGACTCATCCTTTCCACGATCCTGACTCTGCTGATCGTCCCCGCGGCATTCAGCGTGGCGGTCGGTATCGAGCGGTATATCGGGCCGCGGCTCGGTCGAAGCCTCCTCACCTATCGTCCCGGTGACGACGGCAGCGACGTGATCGGACTGGCGGGCCCGCACCCATCGGGGCCGCCCTTGTCCGGACCGCATTCGCCGGGACCGCGTCTCGGGCCGGCGACACCCAAGCTCGGCGACGGCACGCAGCCGGCCGAGTGATGCGCGTTTCGCGTTCGTGGTGAGCGAGGTCGAGCCAGCCGGTTTCGGCGTGGCATTGAGACCTTGCCCAGCGCGAACGCGATTTGAACGGCTGGAAACGGGACGAACGGGCGGCATCGGAACAGGATTGGTGACGCCCGGCGTGAACTATCCCCGCGTTGGGGGATTGTTTCGGGTATGACGCTTTTCACCCGTACGCGCCCGATCGGCGAAGCCCCGCCGGCCGCTCTCGTCCGCATGCGGATCGTCGCCGGCGGCCTGCTGGTCCTGATGGCCGCGACGTTCTTCGTCAGCCGTGCACTGATCCCGGTGCACCCGGCGTTCGCGTTCGTCCGGGCGTTTGCCGAGGCGGCGATGGTCGGCGGCCTCGCCGACTGGTTCGCGGTCACTGCGCTGTTCCGCCATCCGCTCGGCCTGCCGATCCCGCATACCGCGATCGTCCCGCGCAACAAGGACCGGATCGGCGACACGCTCGCTCAGTTCCTCCGCGCGAACTTCCTGATCCCGGTCGTCATCGCGCGACGTACCCGCCGGCTCGATGTGGCCGGCGCGATCGCCCGTTGGCTGACCGATCCGCCCGAAGGGGCAGGCGGGCGGTTCCGGCAGGGCGCGTCGAAGCTGGTCGCGCAGGTGCTCGAGGGTCTCGATCCGGCGCGGCTCGGGGGGATGGTCAAGGCGGGCATCCGCGCGCGGCTTCGCGAGACCGAGGTGTCGCCGATCCTCGGTCAATTGCTCAAGGCCGCGATCGCCGAACGCCGCCACGCTCCGCTGCTCGAAAGCGCGATCCGCTGGGCCGCCAAGACGCTCGCGGCCAACGATCACCTCGTCCGCGCGATGGTTCACGACAAGGCCGGCTCGATCCTGCGCTGGACCGGACTCGACACGACCGTCGCGGACAAGCTGATCGGCGGCTTCGACAAGCTGCTCGCCGAGATGGCCGAGGACTCCGAACATCCGCTGCGGCTGAAGGCGGAGGAGGGGCTCGATCGACTCGCCTGGGATCTGCAATATGACCGCCGGATGCGCGAGCGGGTCGAGACGATGAAGAACGATCTGCTCGACAATCCGGCAATGCAACGCTGGCTCGACGGCCTTTGGGAGCAGGCGCGCGGTGCTTTGCTCGCCATAGCGCGCGATCCCGAGCGGGCGATGGCCGGCAAGCTCGGCGACGTCCTGCGCCAGCTCGGCGAGACGCTACAACACGACCCCCGCATGTCGCGGACGATCAACCGCTTCGTGAGACGTGCCGCCGTGGGCGCGGCAGCGGATTATGGCGACGGGATCGTCAAGCTGGTGTCGGAGACGGTGCGCAGCTGGGACTCAGATACAATCACGCGGCGGCTGGAGAACGCGGTCGGGCGGGATCTGCAGTATATCCGCGTCAACGGCACGATCGTTGGCGGACTGGTCGGTTTGGTGATCCACACGGTCGATGTGATGTTGTGAGGTGGGGCGGCTCTGAGTACCGGGCTTCGAACATACGCGTCCGCGACGCTTCTCCCCTGTGTGGAATGGAGGGGAAGATGCCGGCGGGCACCCTTGAGCATGGCGGTGGAGAGAGGATCCGTTTTGTCCTCCCGCGAAAGCGAGAGTCGAGGAGCCAGAAGCGGCAGCGTTTGTGATTCTGTTCTCACGCTTTCGCGGGAGAACAAGAGGTGAGGGGGGCGCCTGTTTTGCCTGTGCCGCGACATCCGAGGTGTAATTTTGGCCCGAACCCAGTGCCCATTTCCCAACCCGGCCTTCGTCAGAGTGGCAGTAAGGAAAGCGCTCTCCCCGACCTACCGCTCCCAGTCCGGCATCGGCCAGCCCTTCGCCTTCGCCAGCAACCGCAGCGGGCCATGTGCATTGACCGCGAAGGGTTCGTCCGCCCAGTCGAAGGTCGGTGCGTCGGACACGTGGTCCGAGTAGAACCGGACGTGAGCTTCATCACGCGCGATCCCCTCGCGCCCCATCCAGGCTTCGATCATCCGCAGCTTGGCCGGCCCGTAGCAATTCTCGCCGTCGATCCCCGCGAGCAGATTGCCGTTCGGATCGCGCAAGCTCTCCGTCCCGATAACGGCATCGAAGCCGAGCCGGTCGGCGATCGCCTCGACATAGAAGCGGTACGAGGCGGTCGCCATCACCAGCCGGTAGCCCGCCGCACGGTCTTCCTCGATCCGCGCGCGGGCGCTCGCGAACACACCGTCGCGCATAACTCGGTCGGCGAATGCCTCCGCGCTGCGCTGTTCCTCGGCGGGCGACATGCGTTTGCCGAGCATCATCCGCTGCATCAGATACTTCAGCCGCCCCCGGCTGATCAGCCGCCCGACATAACCGAGCGCCGCCACGCCGGCGAACGGTATGAGCGCCAGTCGCCACGGCGCGCCGCTTTTGCGCACGGTGTGGAGCAGGAACGGCGTCCAGGTCGGCAGGTGTGTGATCGTCTTGTCCATATCGTAAATGGCAAGTCGTGTGGCAGCTTGGGCGGGAAACGTTTCGGTCATCGTCGCGACTTACGCCGCATTCGCCTTGCCGATCCAGTCGGTTTGCCGCAAAGGTGCGGCCGATGAGCGCGATGGCCGATTTCCAACAGGACGGTGCCGATACCGGCACGCTTCGGTTTACCGGCGATCTTTCGCTGGCGAAGATTGGCGATCTGCCCGATCGGCTCGAAAAGGTCGACGCGTCGTCGGTCCGCCACGTCGATCTCAGTGGGGTCGACCGGATCGACACCATCGGCGCCTGGGTCGTCCATCGGTTCGCCGCGCGCAACGACGCGACGATCGATGGCCTCGACGACAATGACCAGAAGCTGTTCGACCAGGTCGTCGCCTCCGATCAGCCGCTTGCGGCCAAGCCCGTCAAGGTCAACGCGTTCAGCCGCGTGCTCGGCGAGATCGGCGATGCGGTCGTGCTGTCAGGCAAGACGATGCTCGGCCTGCTCGGGTTCCTCGGTGCCACGACGATCGCGTTCGCCAGCGTCATCCGCCATCCGAGCCGGTTCCGGTTCAACGCGGTGGTCCAGCGGTTCGAGGTCGTTGGCGTCGCCGCGCTCGGCATCGTCGGGCTGATGAGCTTCCTGATCGGCATGGTCATCGCGCAGCAGGGCGCGGTCCAGCTCCGCCAGTTCGGTGCCGAAGTATTCACGATTAACCTCGTCGGGCGCCTGACCATCCGCGAGCTCGGCTTGTTGATGACCGCGATCATGGTCGCCGGTCGCTCGGGGTCGGCGTTCGCGGCACAGCTCGGCACGATGAAGCTGACCGAAGAGATCGATGCGATGCGGACGATCGGCGTCTCGCCGATGGAGGCGCTCGTGCTGCCGCGCGTGCTCGCCGCGATCGTGATGATGCCGCTGCTCGGCTTCTACGCGTCGATCATCGCCATCATCGGCGGCGGCCTGCTGTGCTGGATCCAGCTCGGTATCCCGCCGGTAACCTTCATCGCGCGTATCCGCGAGGTCGTGCCCATCACCGATCTCTACATCTCGTTGATCAAGGCGCCGGTGTTCGGCGCGATTATCGCGATCGCCGGCTGTTTCCAGGGTATGCAGGTCGAATCGGATGCCGAGCAGGTCGGTCTGCGCACCACCTCCGCGGTCGTCCAGGGCATCTTTTTGGTGATCGTGCTCGACGCGTTCTTCGCGGTCTTCTTCACATGGCTCGGGTGGGACTGATGGCCCGCGACACGGACGATATCATCATCTCGGTAAAGGGCCTGAAGAACGCATTCGGCGATTCGGTGGTTCATGACGGGCTCGACCTCGACGTCCGTCGCGGCGAGATCCTCGGCGTGGTTGGCGGGTCGGGTACCGGCAAGTCGGTGCTGATGCGCTCGATCATCGGGCTCCAGGCGCCGGTCGCGGGTGAGGTCACCGTGTTCGGCGAGCCGAATATCGGCCGCGAGGAAACCGAGGCCACCGAGATCCGCAAACGTTGGGGCGTGCTGTTCCAGGGTGGCGCACTGTTCTCGACGCTGACCGTCGCGGAAAACGTCGAAGTGCCGTTGCGCGAATTCTACCCCGATTTGTCCCCGGCGCTGCTGGCCGAGATCGCCTCGTACAAGGTGGTGATGACGGGTCTGCCAGCGGACGCCGCCAACAAGTTTCCCGCCGAGCTGTCGGGCGGCATGAAGAAACGCGCCGGCCTCGCCCGCGCGCTCGCGCTCGATCCGGAACTGCTGTTTCTCGACGAGCCGACCGCGGGCCTCGATCCGATCGGTGCGGCGGCATTCGACGGCCTGATCCAGTCGTTGCAGAAGACGCTGGGTCTGACGGTGTTTTTGATCACGCACGATCTCGATACGCTGTACGCGATCTGCGACCGCGTCGCGGTACTCGCCGACAAGAAGGTCATCGCAGTCGGCACGATCGACGAGCTGATCGCGCTCGATCACCCGTGGATCGAGGAGTATTTCAAGGGGCCCCGCGGCCGTGCCGCGGTCGCGACGCAGGAGGCGCATGAGCGCGCCGACGAGCAAGCCGCCCAACACCCAACTGAAGTCCAGTCCAAGCAGTCCGCGCCGGACGACGCCGACGCGACATATGCCGAGAAAGAAGCAAGGACGCGCTGATGGAAACTCGTTCGAACCACGTCCTAGTCGGCGCCGTCGTGCTGATCCTACTGGCCCTGCTGGCTCTGTTCACCGTGTGGATCGCGCGGCTGGGCGGCAAGGAAGAGAAGGAATACGACATCTTCTTCCGCCAGTCGGTCGATGGGCTCGCGCGCGGCTCTGCGGTCACGTTCTCGGGCGTGCCGTCGGGCCAAGTGAAGGCTATCTCGCTGTGGAAGAACGATCCGCAGTTCGTCCGTGTCCGTATCAGCGTCGACGAGGCAACCCCGGTCCTGCAAGGCACGACCGCATCGATCTCGGGCGTCGGCTTCACCGGCGTCAGCCAGATTTCGCTCGATGGCGCGCGCAAGGGGGCAGCGGCGATCGGCTGCCCCGAGGTCAAGACGCCGACCGAATGTCCCTATGGCGTACCGGTGATCCCGACTAAGCTCGGCGGCCTGGGTGCGATCCTGAACTCCGCGCCGCAGCTGCTCGAGCGGCTCTCGACGCTGACCGAGCGGTTGACCGGTCTGCTCACCGACAAGAATCAGGCGTCGATCGCGGGCATCCTCGCGAACACCAATCGCCTGACCGATGCGCTGGCCGATCGCGGTCCGGAGATCGCGGCGACGTTGGCGCAGACCCGTATTGCGATCCAGCAGGCCGGCGATGCGGCGCAGCAGTTCGGCGTACTTGCCAAGACGACCAACGGCGTCCTGTCCGAGGACGTCAAGCCGGCGATGGCGAACCTGAACAAGGCGATCACCTCTGCGCAGCAGAGCGCGGAGACGCTCAACGCTGCGATCGGCGACGCACGACCGGGCTTGCAGGCATTCTCGAAGACGACGATCCCCGAGGCCAACCGTCTCGTTCACGATCTGCGGACCACCGCGGCGGCATTGTCGTCGGTCGCCGAAAAGGTCGATCAGCAGGGTGCGAGTTCGCTGATCGGTCAGCAGAAGCTCCCGGATTACAAGGGTAAGTGAGGCACGCCATGAAGACACCACTCATCCTGATCGCGATGCTGCCGCTCGCCGGGTGCATCAGCTTCGGCGCGAAACCGCCGCCCACGCTGCTGACGCTGACGAGCGCGTCGTCGGTGCCGGTCGGCCAGACGCAGAACTCGGCGACCGCGAATTCGATCACCATCCAGGTGCCGGTCGTGCCGCAGTCGCTTGCGACCGCGCGCGTACCGGTGCAGGCGACGCCGACGTCGATCGCGTACGTGACCGATGCGCAGTGGGCCGAGCCCCCGGCGCGGCTGTTCGCGCGACTGGTGTCGGACACGGTTGCGGCGCGGACCGGCTACGTTGTCTTGTCGACGGCGCAGTCGATCGGGGATCCGGGTGCGCAGCTCGGCGGAGAACTGCGCAACTTCGGGCTAAATGCGACGTCACGCGAAGCGGTCGTGACCTTCGATGCGTCGCTGACGCGAGTGGGTACGCAGACCGTCGAGAAGCACCGCTTCGAGGCACGCGTGCCGGTATCGACGATCGATGCGGCGTCGGCGGCGACGGGCATCAACCAGGCGGCGAACCAGGTCGCGACCGAAGTGGCGGACTGGATCGGCCGCTGAACGCTGCGTCGACCTGAGCGTTGAGGCTCTCTGACGAGGAGAGCGAAGATGCCACAGGGCGACAAGGACGCGTACACCGACAAGCAGAAGCGCAAGGCCGCGCACATCGCCGACGGCTATGAGGCAAAGGGTGTTCCCGAGCCTGAGGCCGAGGCGCGGGCCTGGGCTACGGTGAACAAGGATTCGGGCGGGGGCAATAAGTCCGGCTCGGGCCGGGGGAAGCCTGATACGCAGGCGTTTTCGCGGAGTGGCGGGAAGCAAACGGCGGGACGTAGCGATGCGGCGAAGTCTGCCGCGGCGAAGAAGGGTTGGGAGACCCGACGGAAGAAGGCAAACGGCTAACCAAGAGTTCGATCGTTCCCTGGTAGGGGAGGTGGCAGTCCGTAGGACTGACGGAGGGGTATCGCGCCGTCGACCTGGTTTCACCCCTCCGTCTGGCAAGCGCCAGCCACCTCCCCTTGCAGGGGAGGATCGAAGTCTGCCTCAATCCGCCAGCATCGCTTTCGCTTCGGCCAGATGCAGCCGCTCGACCATCTGGCCATCCAGCCGGATCGCGCCCTTGTGGGCATTCTCCGGTTCGGCAAACGCCGCCACAATCGCACGTGCCCACGCCAGTTCGTCCTCGTCAGGACCGAACCCCGCGTTCGCCGTGTCGATCTGCGACGGATGGATCAACGTCTTGCCGTCGAACCCCAGCATCGCGCCTTGCGCGCACTCGGCCGCAAAGCGCGGCGTGTCGTCGAGCGCGTTGCACACGCCGTCCAGCGCTACGATCCCGGCCGCTCGCGCGGCGATCACGATCGATGCAAGCGCCGGCATTAGCGGCTTGCGATCCGGCCCGAGACGGCACCGCATTTCCTTGACGAGATCGTTGGTGCCGGCGATCAGCGCGGTCAGCCGCGAACGCCAAGCCGCGTGCGACAGCGCCGGAAGCGACAGGATCGCGGCACAGGTCTCGATCATCGCCCAGATCGGCGGGCCCTCTTCGCCCAAAGATGTGCGGATTTCCTCTAGGTCGGACGGGTACGATACTTTGGGTACGAGGACGGCATCGACGCCTATGTGGCAAACGGCAGCGACGTCCTCCGCGTACCATGGCGTGCCGAGGCCGTTGATCCGCACCACGAGTTCGCGCCCGCCGAACCCGCCTTCGCGCACCGCCTCTACGATCCGATCGCGCGCTGCGGCTTTCTTGTCCGGCGCGACCGCATCCTCCAGGTCGAGGATGATGACGTCGCAATCGAGCGTTCGCGCCTTGGCGATGGCACGCGCGTTCGACGCGGGCATGTAGAGCGCGCTGCGACGACGGCGTGTCATGGGCGGTTCGCCATCAGCGCGCGCGTGACCCCGTTGGTCCAGCCGAAGCCGTCCTGGTTGGGATATTCGCCGCCGCCGCCCGGCTTGCGCTCGACCACGTCGTATTTCTCCAGCAGCTTGCCGCTCGCCTGATATTCGCGATCGACCGACGCGAGCCAAGCCGTGGTGATACGGTCGGCAAGCGCGGTTTCGCCGTAGCCGCGCAAGCCCTGGATCGCGATCCATTGCAGGGGCGCCCAACCGTTCGGGTCGTCCCATTGCTGGCCACTGCCGATCAGCGTCGTGCGCAAGCCGCCTTCGCCGACGAACGGGCGGAGTGCGGTGGCGGTCGCTTTCGCTTGATCGGGCGTGGCGATCTTGGCGAACAGCGGGAATGCCATCGCGGCGCTGGCGAAGTCGTTCGCGCGGTTGGTATCGAGGTCGTAGTCGGCGAAGAACCGGCCGTTCCACAAATGCTTGCGAATCGCGGTCGCGCGCGCCGTTGCCTGCGACGCGTAGGATGTGGCGCAGGCGGTATCACCTAATGTGCGACAGTTCGCGGCGATCGCCTGCTCCATGCCGACCATCAGGCTGTTGAGATCGACCGGTGCTAACCGCGTGGTGCGGATCGTCGCGAGCGTGCGGCCGTTGGCAAGCCAGCGCGACGAGAAGTCCCAGCCGCTTTCCGCCGCCGCCCTCAAGTCGCGGAAGAGTTCCCCGCGGTTGCGCGACGGCGTGCGGTCGGCGAGTTCCGCGTCCTCGGGATAGCTTTCGTCGCGGGGATCGGCGCGGTCATCCCAGTAGCGGTTGAGCAGTGCGCCGTCGGGCAGGCGGACGGCGCGGCGCGATTGCCGGCCGGGCCTGAGCGTCTTGGCGCCGGTCATCCAGAATGCGTGTTCGGCGCGAAGCTGGCGGGTGCGGGTGGCGAGCGTCTTCGGATCGCGTGACAGGCCGGCGATCAGGTAGAAGACCGGCGGTTGCGAGCGGCTGAGGTAGTATGTGCGCGTGCCGTTGGGGATGTGGCCGTAGCGGTCGATCAGGCTGCCGAAATCGACGATCATGTCCTCGACCAGATCCTGCCGGCCGGAGCGTTGGACGCCAAGCAGCGTGAAATAGCTGTCCCAGTAATACATCTCGCGAAAGCGACCGCCCGGGACGACATAACGCTTCGGCAGGGTCAGCGCGGACGAGCCGGCGGGGACACTGGTCTGCGTGCGCGTGAGTTGCGGCCAGAGTGCGTCGATGTGCGCCTTGAGCGACAGCCGTTCGGTGGAAGGTGACGCAGCGGGCGTAGGCGGGATCGTGAAGTTCTGATCGACGAATTTGCGTAGTGCCGGCTCCCCGTCGCAGCGGCATTTGGCGTAGTCGGCGATGATAGCCTTTGCCGGACGCTTCGGCGTCGCATCGGCGAAGGTCTTCGAGTCCGGGAACAGCCCGCGCATCTGGACGGCCTTGTAGAGCGGGCCGAATAACTGAGCCGGCGACTGCGGCACGGGCGACGCCGCGACCAGCAGGGTCGACAGCGCGAGCAAGCCGAGGCGGCGCATCAGGTGACGACGTCCGGCGCGGTGCGGCCGGTATGCTCGGCGATGCCGGCAATCGACTCTGCCGCAGCGACGATGCTGGCCAGCATTTCGCCGGTGTCGCAGTCGAGGTCGCCGCCGACGGGCTCGTAGCGTTCGAGGTACACGCGCAACGTCGCGCCGGTGGTGCCGGTGCCCGACAGGCGGAACACGACGCGGCTGCCGCCTTCGAACAGGATGCGGACGCCTTGGTTGCGGCTGATCGAGCCGTCGGTCGGGTCGGTGTAGGCGAACTCGTCCGCGGTCTCGATGGTGAGGTCGCCGAATTGCTGGCCGGGGAGGGTGGCGAGGCTCGCGCGCAACGCCGCCATCAACGCGTCGGCCCGTGGTGTCTCGACGCCTTCGTAATCGTGGCGCGCGTAATAGTTGCGGCCGAACTTCGCCCAGTGATCGCGGGCGATCGTGTCGACGCTGTCGCCGCGGACGGCGAGAATGTTGAGCCAGAGGAGGACCGCCCACAGGCCGTCCTTCTCGCGGACGTGATCGGAGCCGGTGCCCGCGCTTTCCTCGCCGCAGATCGTCGCCATGCCGGCGTCGAGCAGGTTGCCGAAGAATTTCCAGCCGGTCGGTGTCTCGTAGGCGGGGATGCCGAGCGCTTCGGCGACCCGATCGGCGGCGGCGCTGGTCGGCATCGAGCGGGCGATGCCCTTGAGCCCGCCGGCGTAACCGGGCGCGAGGTATGCATTGGCGGACAGCATGGCCAGGCTGTCCGACGGGGTGACGAAGCGGTGCTTGCCGATAATGAGGTTACGGTCGCCGTCGCCGTCCGACGCTGCGCCGAAATCTGGCGCGTCGGGGGCCATCATCGTCTCGTACAGCGCGTGCGCGTGGACGAGATTGGGGTCGGGGTGATGACCGCCGAAATCGGGGAGTGGCTCGCCGTTGCGGACGGTGCCGGGCGCGAAACCGAGGCGGCGTTCGAGGATTTCGGTAGCGTAGGGCCCGGTGACCGCGCTCATCGCGTCGAACGCCATCGTCAGCTTGGCGCTGCGGATCGCGTCGAAGTCGAACAGCGTCTCCATGAGCGCGGCGTAATCCTCGACCGGGTCGACGACCTCGACTGGCATATCGCCGATCGTGACTTCGCCGTCGGTGTCTAGGTCGATATCGTCGGCATCGACGGTCAGCCAGCGGTCGATATTGAGCGTCCGCGCGTTAATCGCGTCGGTCACCGACTCAGGGGCGGGGCCGCCGTTGGCGATGTTGTACTTGATCCCGAAATCCTCGTCGGGACCGCCGGGGTTGTGGCTTGCCGAGAGGACGAGGCCGCCAATCGCGCCACGCTTGCGGATCATGTGGCTGGCAGCCGGGGTCGAGAGGATGCCGCCGCGGCCGACGATCACACGACCAAAGCCGTTCGCCGCCGCCATGCGGATCGCGACCTGGATCACTTCGCGGTTGAGGAAGCGACCGTCGCCGCCGATGACCAGCGTCGCGCCGGCCTTGTCCGCGACGACGTCGAACACGCTCTGGACGAAATTCTCGGCGTAGTTGGGCTGCTGGAAGACCTTCACCTTCTTGCGCAGGCCCGACGTGCCGGGCTTCTGGTCGGTGTAGGGCGTAGTCGAAACGGTGCGGATCATGCGGGCTCCAGGAGCTTGGCGTAAAGGTCTGCGTAGCGGCGGCCGCTCTCGTCCCACGAGAAGTCCGCGCGCATTGCGTTGCGCTGCAACATGGCCCAGCGATCGGGGCGTGCATAGAGGGCCATCGTTCGGCGCAGCGCGTGGCTGAGCGCTTCCGGCGTGACGCCGTCGTGCTGGACGCCGGTGGCGACACCCGCGGCGATCGCGGCTTCGTTGGCGTCGATCACCGTGTCGGCGAGGCCACCGGTCCGCGCGACGACCGGGATGCAGCCGTAAGCGAGGCCGTAGAGTTGGGTCAGGCCGCA
This sequence comes from Sphingomonas sp. M1A8_2b, assembly GCF_053345535.1. Lineage (NCBI taxonomy): Bacteria > Pseudomonadati > Pseudomonadota > Alphaproteobacteria > Sphingomonadales > Sphingomonadaceae > Sphingomonas > Sphingomonas sp. M1A8_2b. Next base: position 136,690 of record NZ_JBKFAH010000003.1, read on the forward strand.
GGGTTCGAACCGCGACGGGATCAGGATCGCGTCGGCGCCGCCCTGAAGCAGGTGCGAGACGGGTTCGTCATAGCCAATGCGGACGCCGATCCGGCCGGGGTGGCGTTCGGCAGCGGCGAGGAACGCGCGCTCGAGGTAGGCGTCGCCAGAGCCCAGCAATGCGAGCCGGCCGCCGAGTGCGACGAGTTCGTCGAGCGCGCCGGCGAGGACGTCCATGCCCTTTTGCCCAGTAAGGCGGCTGACGACGGTGAAGAGCGGACCATCCTCGGGGGCGAGGCTGAACAGTGTCTCGATGTCGCGCTTGTTGGTGCGGCGGCGGGCGAGCGCGCGTGCGGTGTAGCGGGCGGGGAGCGACGCGTCGGTCTCAGGGTTCCAGACGGCCGGGTCTATGCCATTGACGATGCCCGTCACGCGGTTCGCGCGATCGTTGATCAGGCCTTCGAGGCCCATGCCGAATTCGGCGCGCCGGATTTCTGCGGCGTAGGTTGGGCTGACGGTGGTGATCGCATCGGCGGCTTCGAGACCGGCCTTGAGGTAACCGACGCCGCCATAATATTCGACGCCGTCGAGCGCGAAGGCGATGTCGGGTAGCGCGAGGTCGGCGAAGATGTCGTAGCCGTAGCGGCCTTGGAACGCGATATTGTGGATCGTGACGACGGTCCTGGCGGGCTTGGCCGGGCCGGGGGCGTAGCGGAGATAGGCGGGGGCCATCGCCGCCTGCCAGTCGTGCGCGTGGAGGATGTCGAACTCGTAGCCGGCGACGACTCCCGAAACGAGATCGGCTGCGGCGCGGCTGAACGCGGCGAACCGACGCCAGTTGTCGGGCCAGTCCGCGCCGGTCGCGTCGCCGTACGGGCCGCCGCCTCGGGCGAACAACGCGGGGGCATCGAGGACGAGGAGCGCGTGGTCACCGATCTTGCTTTTGAGGATGCGGGCTTCGGCGCCGAGCAGGTCAGTGTAGCGGTGGATGACTTTTGCGCGCTTGGTGACGGCGGCGAGCGCGGGGTAGCCGGGAAGGAAGGTGGTGAGCGCCACGCCGTGCGGCGCGAGTGCGGCCGGGAGTGCGCCGACCACGTCTGCGAGACCGCCGGTCTTTATGAGAGGATAGGCTTCGGAAGCGACGGAGAGGACGCGCATCAAATCCTCCCCGGCACGGGGAGGGGGACCGTTCGCCACTGGCGAATGGTGGAGGGGGCTCGCCGCCACCGTACCGCTTGTGGAAGCCCCCCTCCACCATGCGATGCATGGTCCCCCCCCCCGTGCCGGGGAGGATTTGCGTTCGTCATCACGCTGTCAGCCGGTCGATCATGGATTTGGTTACTAGCGTCACGCCGTTGTCTGTGCGGCGGAAGCGTTGGGCGTCGGACTCGGCGTCCTCGCCTACTACCAGGCCGTCGGGAATCTCCACGCCGCGGTCGACGACGACCTTCGACAGGCGCGCGCCGCGACCGATCACGCAGTGCGGAAGGATCACCGCCTGATCGAGCACCGAATAACTGCGCGCGCGCGCGCCTGTGAAGATCAGGCTGCGGTGGATCGACGAGCCCGAGATGATGCAATCGCCTGATACGAGGCTCGACACCGCCTCGCCGCGACGACCATCGTCCGCGTGGACGAACTTCGCTGGCGGCGTGACCTCGGAGTAGGTCCAGAGCGGCCAGCTGCGGTCGTAGAGGTCCAGCTTTGGCACCACGTCGGTGAGGTCGATGTTCGCCTCCCAATACGCGTCGACCGTACCGACGTCGCGCCAATAGGCCTCGACCTCGAGTCCCGACCGCACGCAGCTGTCTGAGAAGCGATGCGCGACCGCCTTGCCGTGCTTGACGAGGTACGGGATGATGTCCTTGCCGAAATCGCGCGCGGAACCGGGCGTTTCGGCGTCGCGGCGCAGTTCGTCGAACAGCAATTTGGTATGGAAGACGTAGATCCCCATCGATGCCAGCGCGATGTCCGGATTGCCGGGCACGGCGGGCGGATCGGCGGGTTTCTCGACGAAATCGGTGACGTTGTCATGCTCGTCGACCGCCATCACGCCGAACGCGACCGCCTCCATCCGCGGCACTTCGAGGCAGGCAATGGTGACGTCCGCGCCGGTCTCGCAATGCTGTTGCAGGATCAGCTCGTAATCCATCTTGTAGATGTGGTCGCCGGCCAGGATGACCATGTATTCGGGCGCGTGGCTCTCGATGATGTCGATGTTCTGGTACACGGCGTCGGCGGTGCCCTCGTACCATTGGAACTCGCTGATCCGCTGCGACGCGGGCAGGATGTCGAAGCTCTCGTTGCGTTCCGAGCGCAGGAAGTTCCAGCCGCTCTGCAGATGGCGGATCAGCGAATGCGCCTTGTACTGCGTCGCGACGCCGATCCGGCGGATGCCCGAGTTGATCGCGTTGGACAGCGCGAAATCGATGATGCGCGCCTTGCCGCCGAAATACACCGCGGGTTTCGCGCGCGTATCGGTCAGTTCCATCAAACGGCTACCACGGCCGCCTGCCAGCACGTACGCCATTGCGTCGCGCGCGAGAGGCTGTCCTCGCCGTTCTACCATGTCGTCTCTCCCGCCTTCGTTTTCAGTTCGTGCGTACAACGTCTCGTCACCCCGAACCGGTTCCGGTCTTCAGGGCGCGAGCTTACTCCTCGAACTCGAGCATGATCGTCGCGAGCGGCGGCAACGTCACCCAGGCCGCGCCGTCCTTCGCGACGACACCGCCGAGATTGCCGAGCCCGCTGCCCCAATATTCATGCGCGTCGCTGTTGATGATCTCACACCAGCGGCCGTCGTGCGGCAGCGGGATGCGGTAGGGCGCGCGGGCGATCGGCGTCATGTTGGCGACGATCGCGATCGGCTTCGCACCGGGGGCCTTGCGTAGCCAGGCGAACACCGAATTGGCGGCGTCGTCGGGGATCAGCCATTCGAACCCTTCCGCCTCGCAGTCGCGGGCGTGCAGCGCCGGCTTTTCGCGGTAGACGGTGTTGAGGTCGCGGACGAGGTTGCGGATGCCTTCGTGACTGCGCGCGTTGCGCAGGTCCCAGTCGAGCGCGCGGCCTTCCGACCATTCGCGGCGCTGTGCGAATTCCTGCCCCATGAAGAGCAGTTTCTTGCCCGGATAGCCCCACATGAACGCGTAATAGGCGCGCAGGTTGGCGAATTGCTGCCAGTCGTCGCCGGGCATCTTGGTCAGCAACGAACCCTTGCCGTGGACAACCTCGTCATGGCTGAGCGGTAGGACGAAATTCTCGCTGAACGCGTAGACGAGGCCGAAATTGATCTCGCCGTGGTGGTGCTTCCGGTGCAGCGGATCGCGCGCCATGTACTGGAGCGTGTCGTGCATGAAGCCCATGTTCCACTTGAACCCGAAGCCCAAGCCACCGCTCTTGCCGTCTTCGCTGACGGGTGCGGAGACGCCCGGCCAGGAAGTCGATTCCTCGGCGATCGTGAAGACGCCGGGATGCTGGCCGTAGATCTCGCGGTTCATGTCGCGGAGGAATGCGACGGCCTCCCAGTTCTCGCGGCCGCCGTCTGCGTTGGGGATCCATTCGCCGCTCTTGCGCGAGTAGTCGCGGTACAGCATCGACGCGACCGCATCCACGCGCAGGCCGTCGATATGATAGCGCTCGGCCCAGAACAATGCGTTGTTGACGAGGAACGACGTCACTTCGCGGCGCCCGAAATTGTAGATCGCGGTGTTCCAGTCGGGGTGGAAGCCGAGCCGCGGATCCTCGTGTTCGTACAGCGCGGTGCCGTCGAACTTCGCCAGCCCGAACGCGTCGGTCGGGAAATGCGCGGGGACCCAGTCGAGCAGCACGCCGATCCCGGCGAGATGCGCGCCATCGACGAATCGCGCAAAGCCGTCGACGTCGCCGAAGCGCGCGGACGGTGCGTAGAGGCCGGTGGTCTGGTAGCCCCAGCTCGGGTCGTACGGGTGTTCGCTGATCGGCAAGAATTCGATGTGCGTGAAGCCCATCTCGACCACGTACGGGATCAGCCGGTCGGCGAGCGCGTCCCAGGTCAGGAACCAGCCATCGGCGTCGCGGTCCCACGATCCGGCGTGCACCTCGTAGATGCTGATCGGCACGCGGCGCGGATCGACCGATGCCCAATGTTTGCGGTGATCGGTGTCGGCCCAGTCGTGCGCGAGTTTTCGCGTGATCGAGGCGTTGGCGGGGCGGAGTTCGGCAGCGAAGGCGAACGGGTCGGCCTTGAGCGGCTGCAACTGGCCGTCCGGGCCAACGATCTCGAACTTGTAGGCGCGGTATTCGGCGATGTCGGGGATGAAGATCTCCCACACGCCGACGTCGCCGCGCTTGCGCATCGCGTGGCGGCGACCGTCCCAGTCGTTGAAATCGCCGACTACCGACACGCGCTGCGCATTGGGGGCCCAGAGCGCGAAGTGGACGCCGTGCGCGCCCTCATGCTCGATCAGGTGCGCGCCCATCTTGTCGTGGAGACGGCGGTGCGTGCCCTCGGCCATGAGCAGGTCGTCGATCGGGCCGAGCACGGGGCCGAAGCTGTAGGGATCGGTGACCCACCACGACGTGTCGCCCGCCTCCGCATGGTATTTCACCGGTTGTTGCGTGCCGTCGATCGGACCCTCGAACAGGCCGCGATCGTCGATGCGGGGGAGGGTGCCGAGCGTGGTGCCGTCGAGCGCGTGCGCCTCCGCCTTGTCCGCGCCCGGCAACCAGACGCGCGCGAACACGCCGGTCGGGCCGCTGTGGACGCCGAGCAGCGAGAACGGATCGTCGTGACGCCCTTCCAGCAGGGCAACGATGGCGCCTTCGGGTGGCTTCACATCACCGTCCAGATTTCTCGCGCATATTCGCGGATCGTGCGGTCGGACGAGAACCAGCCGACGCGGGCGACGTTGCGGACGGTCGAGGCGACCCATGCGTCGCGGTCGTTCCAGCGTGTGTCGATCGCGCGCTGGGCAGTGGCGTAGCTGTCGAAATCGGCGGCGAGCATGAACCAGTCGCCCTCGTACAGCCCGCCCATCAGCCCGGCGTAGCGCGTCTTGTCGTCGGGTGAGAACACGCCGGACGCGATCGCGGATACCGCCTGGCGCAGTTCGTTCGAGCCGTCGATGACGCTGCGCGGATCATAGCCATTGGCGCGCTTCGCCTCGACCTCGTCCGCGGTCATGCCGAAGATGAAGATGTTGTCGTCGCCGACCCGGTCCTTGATCTCGATGTTCGCGCCGTCGAGCGTGCCGATCGTCAGCGCGCCGTTCATCGCGAACTTCATGTTGCCGGTGCCCGATGCCTCGAGGCCGGCGGTCGAGATCTGCTCGCTGAGGTCCGCGGCGGGGATGATCTTCTCCGCCAGCGACACGTTGTAGTTGGGCAGGAACGCGACCTTGAGCAGGCCACCGACCGAAGGGTCGGCGTTGATCCGGCGCGCGACGTCGTTCGCCAGTTTGATGACGAGTTTCGCGTTGTGATAGCTCGACGCCGCCTTGCCCGCGAACAGTTTTACGCGGGGCGTCCAGTCTCGTTCCGGGTGGCTGCGGATCTGGTCGTAGAGCGCGACCGTCTCGATGATGTTGAGCAGCTGGCGCTTATACTCGTGGATGCGCTTGATCTGGACGTCGAACATCGCGTCGGGATCGATGCGGAGCCCCATCGTCTCCTTGATGTGATTAGCCAGTGCCACCTTGTTCGAACGCTTCACGCTCGAAAAGCGCTCCCTGAAACCGGAATCGTCCGCGAAAACATCCAGATCGACCAGCTTTTCGGCATCGTCGAGGAAGCCGCCGCCGATCGCATCGCGGATCAGCGCGGTGAGGCCGGGGTTGCACTGCTGGAGCCAGCGGCGCGGCGTGATGCCATTCGTCTTGTTGTTGATCCGCGTCGGGTAGAGCTTGTGCAGATCGGCGAAGACCGTCTTCTTCATCAACTGCGTATGCAGCGCGGCGACTCCGTTGACGCTATGCGAGCCGGCAAAGGCGAGGTTCGCCATCCGCACGCGCCGCTCTCCGCCTTCGTCGATCAGGCTGATCGCGGCGACCGCGCGGTCGTCGATACCGTCAGTGCCGCGCGCTTCCCGCAGCAGCTTGGCGTTGATCGCGTAGACGATCTGCATGTGCCGAGGCAGCAGGCGTTCGAACAGCGGCAGCGGCCAGCTCTCCAGCGCCTCGGGCAGCAGCGTGTGGTTGGTGTAGCCGAAGGTGGCGCGCGTGATCTTCCACGCCTCGTCGAACGCGAATTCATGGTGGTCGATCAGCAGCCGCATGAGTTCGGCGACCGACACTGCGGGGTGCGTGTCGTTAAGCTGAATCGCGGCCTTGTCGGGCAGCGTGCGGATGTCGCCAAAATACTGGATATGGCGGCGGACGATGTCCTGGATCGACGCGGACGAGAAGAAATATTCCTGGCGCAGGCGGAGTTCCTGGCCGGCGGCGGTGGAGTCGTTGGGGTAGAGGACGCGCGTAAGTGTCTCGGCGCGCAACTGGTCGGCGAGCGCGCCGGTGAAATCGCCGGCGTTGAAGCGGTCGAGCTTGATCGGATCGAACGCGCGGGCGGTCCACAGGCGGAGCGTGTTGACGTGCTTGCCGCGCCAGCCGACGACGGGGGTATCGACGGCGGTGGCCTCGACTGCCTCGGACGGGCTCCAATGGACCTGGCCGTTGTCTGCGGCGGTCACTTCGCCGCCGAAGCCGACGAAATAGGCGCTCTCGCGGCGTTCGAACTCCCACGGATTGCCGTGCGCGAGCCAGTTCTCGGGCATCTCGACCTGCCAGCCATCGTCGATCCGCTGGCGGAACATGCCGTTTACATAGCGGATGCCGTAGCCGTAGGCGGGCAATGCGAGGCTCGCCATGCTTTCCATGAAGCAGGCGGCGAGGCGGCCGAGGCCGCCATTGCCGAGCGCCGCGTCGGGTTCGATGTCTTCGAGCTCGGCGAGGTCGACGCCGTGGAGCTTCAAAGCCTGCGTGACCTCGTCGTTGCGCTGGAGGTTGGTCACCGCGTCGCGCAGCAGCCGGCCGATCAGGAATTCGAGGCTGAGATAATAGACGCGCTTGGCACCCGCCGCGTGCGCCGCCTTGGTCGAGGCCATCCAGCGTTCGACGATGTCGTTGCGGACGGTCAGGATCGTCGCTGCCAGCCAGTCGTGGGGACGGGCGGCCTGCGCATCCTTGCCAATGCGGTGGACGAGCGTGTCGAGGATCGAGTCGGCGAGATCCTGGGCGGGCTGCTGTACGGCGGGGGCTGAGGTCACGCGGGTTCCGAAGTCGTTACGGTCACGGTGATCGTAGCTCGCTGCGCGGCGATGTCACGTGCGCTTCAGACCGCTCGAAAGATAATCGGTGTGGGGGAAAAGACGTCGACCGCGTGCAAGGCCGGTCGAGGAAGTCTGGGTAGGCACCGCCCGGGGGCGGTGGTGGACAGGGCTGGATTCGAACCAGCGTACGCTTGCACGGGCAGATTTACAGTCTGCTGCCTTTAACCACTCGGCCACCTGTCCACATGGGCCGCTTATCAAAGCGAGGCGGCTCAATGGCGAAGCGCGCCCGGTGTGTCAACGCGGCTTTTGCGAAGTTTCGTGCTTCGCTGTTGCCGATCGGCGCGAATGCCGACAAGGACGCGTGCATACACGACGATGACAGAGAGCAAGTAATGGCACGCAAGGGACACAGGCCGAGCAAGGCACCGGCAGGCCGCCCCCGCTTCTGGGGCAAGCATGCGGTAGGGGCGGCACTTGCCAATCCGGAGCGGACGGTGCGGAAAATCCTCGGCACGCGCGAGGCGCTGGCCGGGTTCGACCTGCCTGCCGACGTGCCGGTGACCTATGCCGAGGCGATGGATCTCGCGCGGCTGGTGCCGGGCGATGCGCCGCACCAGGGCGTGGTGATCGAGGTCGAGCCGCTTGAGGACATGTGGCTGGCGGATTTGCTGGAGCACGGCAAGGACGACAACCGCCCGCTGGTGATCCTCGACGGCGTGACCGATCCGCATAACGTCGGCGCGATTTTGCGCTCGGCGGCGGCGTTCGATGCGCTGGGGATCGTGACCCCGGATCGCAATGCGCCGCCGGAGTCGGGGACGATCGCACGGGCCGCGTCGGGGGCGCTCGAGTCTGTGCCTTGGATTCGAGTGGTGAACCTCGCCCGCGCTCTGGAAGAGATTGCGGCGGCTGGGTTCTGGCGGATCGGGCTGACCGGCCACGCGACGCAGACGCTGTCGGAAGCGATGGGCACGCAGCGGATCGCGATCGTGCTCGGCGCGGAAGGCGAGGGCATGCGCCAGAATACCGAGCAGCATTGCGACGAGCTGGCGAAACTGCCGATCTCGGAGAAGCTCGAGAGCCTCAACGTGTCGAACGCCGCAGCGATTGCGCTGTACGCGATCACGACGCGGTGACCTGAACTCCCTCGCCCCTACGGGGAGAGGGAAGGGGCCCGCCGCGCTTGCGGTGGAAGGGAGAGGGGAGTGAGGCTCGGGACGGTTCATCCCAACGCCCCTCTCCCTTCCGGCGCAAGCGCGCCTCCCTCCCTCTCCCCGAAGGGGCGAGGGATTAGTCCTCCGCAGCAATCTTTACCTTCAGGCCATCCAGTCCTTCGGTCAGCTCGATCTGGCAAGACAGGCGCGAAAACTCATCCCGATCACTCGTCGAATCGAGCAGATCATCCTCGTCCGGCCCCATCGGTTTGAGTTTGCCCGCAAAGTCCGGGTCGACATGGACATGGCACGTGGCGCACGAGCAGCACCCGCCGCATAGCGCCAGGATCTCGTCGATCCCGGCGTCGCGGATGACCTCCATCACCGAAAGGCCGGATTCGCCCATGATCTCGCGTTCTTCCCCTTCGCGCGTCACGACGATAAGCTTGGGCATGCTGTCCTCCGAAAAACTTTCGCCGATCCATGGCGTTACCGCCGCGCGCGATCAAGCGTCTTGGCGCCCGACATGGGGCTGAGCGCAGACCAACTCGAAACCGCGATGGCGGCGTTGTGCGCGATCGAGCCGGCGTTCGCGGTCGCGGTCGGCAATGCAGGCCACCCCGCGCCGCGGATCAGCGAGCGCGGCTTTGCAACGCTGCTACGAACGATCGTCGGGCAACAGGTGAGCGTCGCGTCGGCCGCGGCGGTCTGGAACAAGCTCGACGCAGTGGTCGGCGGCGCCGACGACCCTTTGAAGATCGCCGCCGCCAGCGACGAGACGCTCCGCAGCGCCGGCCTCTCGCGCCAGAAGCTCGGCTACGCCCGCAGCCTTGCCGACGAGGTGACGAGCGGCCGGCTCGATCTCGCCAACCTGCCTGATGACGACGAAGAGGCGATAGCGGCGCTGGTGCGTGTGAAGGGCATCGGTCGCTGGTCGGCGGAAATCTACCTGCTGTTCGCAGAAGGCCGCACCGACATCTGGCCGGCGGGCGACCTCGCGATCCAGATCGAGATCGGGCGTATTTTGGGCCACGAAACCCGCCCGAGCGAGAAACTGACCCGCGAACTGGCGGAGGCCTGGCGCCCGCACCGCGGCGCCGCGGCGATCTTCGCATGGCATCATTACCAGGCGGACATGAAGGTGATCTGAGGGAACGTCTTCATCCCACCCGTCATCCCAGCGAAAGCTGGGATCTCCCCGACCGGGTCGCGACGCCCGCCAACCGGGATACCCCAGCTTTCGCTGGGGTGACGGGGATGTGGCGCGGTGACGGAACACGAGAGGGCGGCTTGGCGGTTGGTAAGGACGCAAGCGCTTGTCCCCTCCCCCCCGTTCCGGCAAAGCAGCACCCGATGTCAGCCCCCAATCTTCCCGCATCCGACTTCGCCAACTCGCTCGCCGAGAGCCACCGCACCGTCGTCGTCCCTGAAGGCGCATCTTTCTGGCGGCGGCTGTTCGCCTTCGTCGGGCCGGGGTATCTTGTCGCGGTCGGCTATATGGACCCCGGCAACTGGGCGACCGACATCGCCGGCGGCTCCGCATTCGGCTACACGTTGCTGTCGGTCGTATTGCTGTCGAACCTGATGGCGATGGTGTTGCAAGCACTCTCCGCGCGCCTCGGCATCGTCGCCGGGCTCGACCTCGCCCAGGCCTGCCGCGCGCAGTATTCGAAGCCGGTCTCGCTCGTGCTCTGGTTCCTCTGCGAGATCGCGATCATCGCCTGCGACCTTGCCGAAGTGCTCGGCACCGCGATCGCGCTGAAGTTGCTGTTCGGGCTGCCACTGGTATACGGCGTCGTCCTCACCGCGCTCGACGTGTTCCTGATCCTCGCGCTGCAACGCTTCGGGTTCCGCAAGCTGGAGGCGTTCGTCGTCGCGCTGCTGGTGATCATCGCGGGGTGCTTCATCTTCGAACTGTTCCTCGCGCAGCCCGAATGGGCGGGCGTGCTCGGCGGGCTGGTGCCGACGACGCAGATCGTCACCAACCCGGCGATGCTCTACATCGCGATCGGCATCCTCGGCGCGACCGTGATGCCGCACAACCTCTACCTCCATTCGTCGATCGTCCAGACGCGCGCCTTCGCCAAGGACACTGCGGGCAAGCGCGACGCGATCACGATGGCTACGATCGACGGCACCGTGGCGCTGGGGCTCGCCTTCTTCATCAACGCGGCGATCCTGATCCTCGCGGCGGCGACCTTCCACGTCGCCGGCCGCACCGACGTCGCCGAGATCGACCAGGCGTATCAGTTGCTGGCACCGATGCTGGGAATGGGCGCGGCGAGCGTGCTGTTCGCGGTCGCGCTGCTCGCGTCGGGGCAGAATTCGACGGTGACCGGCACGCTCGCCGGCCAGATCGTCATGGAGGGTTTCCTCAACCTGCGCATGCCGGTGTGGGCGCGGCGGCTGGTGACGCGGTTGCTGGCGATCGTGCCGGCGGTGTTCGTTGTCGGTGCGGCGGGCGACGCGGGGGCCACCAAGCTGTTGGTACTGAGCCAGGTCGTGCTGAGCCTCCAACTCCCGTTCGCGGTAGTGCCGCTCGTCAAGTTCACCGGCGACCGCACGATCATGGGCGATCTGGTGAGCCCGGTCTGGCTGAAGACGCTCGCCTGGGTGATCGCCGCGGTGATCATCGGTCTTAACGGCACGCTGTTGTACGGGATGCTCTAGACGACTGGCGAGCCTGCGTTGGGCAGGGCGGCTTCGTCGGCCTTCGGCGTCTTGGCGAATAGGGCGCGGTCGGCGGAGCCGAACGCGTATCGCCACAGGATGTAGAGATAGGTCGCGGCGATCGCGGGTTCGCCGATCGCGAGTTCGACCCATTCGTAACGCTTGGGCAGCGCGGTGAAGGCGCCACCAACGACGATGGCGGCTCCTGCGGCCCAGACCAGCGGCCAACGCCACGGCGAGACCTTGGTACCGAGGAGGTGGCCTAGCAGCCTGGATTTGATGACCGAGGTCATCGCGACTGACAGCATCAATGCGATGGCCGGTCCTGCCGCCTGGTAATTGACCGGATAGCCGAGCGCGCGGATCGCGAAGATCAGCGCGAAGCTGAGCCCGATCTGGACGGCGAGCATCGCCGTCGAGATCATCAGATTGCGGTGGCGGGCGATGTAGACGAGCGCGGATTCGCTGACCGCGCCGGTCGAGGCGAGCACCTCGGCGGTCAGCAGGAACGCAAGCGCGGCGGTGCCGGCGACGAACTGCGGGCCGACCACGCCCATCACCGCTTCGCCGGGGATCGACCCCATCAATGCGAGGCCGCCTTGCGCGGCCATGATCCAGAACGCGACCTGCCGCACCTGGTTGGCGATCGCCGCGCGGTCGTTGATCGCGAGGCTGTGCGTGATGACGGGGCCGAGGATCGGGTCGAAGCTCGTCTTGAGCTTCTGCGGCAGGCTCGCGACCTGTTGCGCCATGTAATAGATTCCGACGACCTTGGGCTCGAACATCACGCCGAGGATGAAGCGGTCGACGTTGCGGCTGCCCCATTCGAGGATGTCGGCGCCGGCCAGCGGCACGTTGGCGCGGGCGAGCGCGTAGAGCGGGCGCAGGTGCGGCGACCAGCCGCGGGGGATGCCATAGCTGCGCAGGAACGGCACGAGGCTGGCGATCAGCGCCGCGGTCATCGACGCGACGTAGCTGAGCACGAGGCCGTCGCGGATCGTGAAATACGAGAATGCCCAGGCGGCGATCGAGATCGTCCATGGCTCGACCACCGCGCGGGCGGTGACGGCGGCCTTGACGTTGAGCCTGTACGCGAGCGCGGCGAGGCTGACGTCGGACCAGGCGATCGCGACGATGATCAGCGGCAGGAACCGGTCGAGCCCGGTGATCGCGCTGTTCGGATACATGATCTGCGGGAAGGTGCAGAGGACTGCGCTGGCGATGAGGGAGGCGACGAACGCCACGGCCATGGCGTCCCACACGACGTTGGCGTGGGGGCGATCGGCGCTGCTGAGCGCCTGAGCGAGACCGCGCTTGAGGCCGAGCGTAGCGAGAAGCGCGGCGAGTTCGACGACGACGACCGCGATCGCGAAGCGGCCGACGAGGTCGGGGCCGTAGATGCGGCCGGCGATGAACAGGAACGGGATGCGCGCGGCGAGGCGGAGGACAAAGCCGGCGATGTTGGTGCGACCACCCTTGGCGAGCGTGTCGATATCCTGCGTCGCTTCGGTCACCGCCAATAGCCTCCGTCACCCCGGGCTTGTTCCGGGGTCCACGGTCCCGAATGCTCACGGGCCGGCGAGTACGCGGAACGGTGGATGCCGGAACAAGCCCGGCATGACGGAGGGGACTGGATCAATGTGCCGCGCCCCAGCTCAGGCCGGTGCCAATTTCGATGCCGAGTGGGACGTCGAGCGTCACCGCGGGTTGCGCGGCGTTCGCCATGACCTGCTCGATCACGGGCTTGGCCGCGGCGACGTCACCTTCTGGCAATTCGAACACGAGCTCGTCGTGGACCTGAAGCAGCATGCGGACATTGGGCAGACCCGCTTCGAGCAGCGCCGGCCCCATGCGGACCATTGCGCGCTTGATGATGTCGGCGCTCGTGCCCTGGATCGGCGCGTTAATCGCGGCGCGTTCGGCGCCTTGGCGTTCGTGCTGGATCTTCGAGCGAATGCGCGGAAAGTGCGTTTTTCGGCCGAACAGGGTGGTGGTGTAGCCGGTTGCTCGGACGCTTTCCGTCGTTTCTACGATGTAGGTCGAGATGCCGGGGAAGCGATCGAAATAGCGGTCGATCATCGCCTGCGCTTCGTCGGCCGACACATCCAAACGCCCGGCGAGTCCCCAGCGCGAGATGCCGTAGAGGATCGCGAAGTTGATCGTCTTCGCGCGGCCGCGGGTGTCGCGGTTGACCTCGCCGAACAGTTCCTGTGCGGTGAGGCTGTGGATGTCGTCACCGTTGGCGAACGCCGCTTTCAGCGCGGGGACGTTGGCCATGTGCGCGGCCAGCCGTAGCTCGATCTGCGAGTAATCGGCGGCGAGGATGACATTGCCCGGTTCCGCCACGAACGCGTCGCGGATCTGGCGGCCGATCTCGGTGCGGATCGGGATGTTCTGAAGGTTCGGATCGGTCGACGACAGCCGGCCGGTCTGCGCGCCGGTCAGCGAGTAGGACGTGTGGACGCGGCCCGTCGCCGGGTTGATCTGCGCCTGCAACGCGTCGGTGTAGGTCGACTTCAGCTTCGACAGCTGGCGCCAGTCGAGCACCTTCCGCGCGATTACCGCGCCGGGCGAATCCTTGTCCGCCGCGATCCGTTCGAGTTCGGTGACGTCGGTCGAGTAGACGCCGGACTTGCCTTTGCGGCCGCCCTTGATGCCCATCTTCTCGAACAGCACGTCGCCCAGTTGCTTGGGACTGCCGATCGTGAACGGCGCGCCCGCGAGCGCGTGGATCTCGGTCTCCAGGCTTGCCATCTGGCCGGCGAACTCGGTCGACAGCTTCGACAGCTTCGCGGCATCGACCTTGATCCCGTGCATCTCCATCTGGGCGATGACGGGGACGAGTGGGCGGTCGACCATCTCGTAGACGCGCGTCGAGCCTTCCGCGGGCAGGCGACGCTTGAACCGGCGCCAGAGGCGGAGCGTCACGTCGGCGTCCTCGGCGGCGTAGCGCGTGGCGGCCTTGAGGTCGATTTCGTTGAAGGTGCGCTGCGTCTTGCCGGTGCCGACGACGTCCTTGAACGCGATGCAGCTGTGCGAGAGGTGCGTGGCGGCGAGTTCATCCATGCCGTGGCCGTGCAGCCCGGCGTCGAGATCGAAGCTCATCACGATCGTGTCGTCGAACGGCGCGATCTGCACGCCGCCGGTGGACGCATAGGCGCGATCGAGGACGATCATGTCGTATTTGAGGTTGTGGCCGATCTTCAGGACGCTCGGGTCCTCTAGCAGCGGCTTCAGTTTCGCGAGCACGAGCGCGCGATCGAGCTGGACCGGGTTTTCCGCAAGCAAATCGGTGCCGCCATGCGCGATAGGTACGTAGCAGGCGAGGTTCGGATGCAGCGCCATGCTCACCCCGACGAGGTCCGCGCGCGTCGCGTCGATGCCGGTGGTCTCGGTGTCGATCGCGATCCAGCCCTGGTGCTTCGCGACGGTGATCCAGCGATCGAGCGCGGCCTCGTCGACGACGGTTTCGTAGTCGTCGTGCTTACACGGCTCATCGTCGTCCATGTCCGCGACGACAGTCGATTCTTCGACCGGGGCCTCGGCGACCGCGGACAGCTTGGCGATCAGCGACTTGAAGCCGTGATGCTCCAGGAACGCACGCAGGGGCGCATCGGGGATGCCCTTGAGTTCGAGATCCTCGAGCGGCTCGGGCAGCGCGACATCGCATTTGAGCGTGACGAGCACCTTCGACAGCCGCGCCATCTCGGCATGCTCGATCAGGTTGTCGCGCAGCTTGCCCTTCTTCATGCCGTCGGCAGCGGCGAGCACGGCTTCGAGATCGCCGTGTTCGACGATCAGTTTCGCCGCGGTCTTGGGGCCAACGCCGGGGACGCCGGGGACGTTGTCGACGCTGTCGCCCATCAGCGCGAGCACGTCGCCGAGCTGCGCGGGGGTGACGCCGTGGAATTTCTCCGCGACGTGCTCCGCGCCGAGCCGGCGGTTGTTCATCGTGTCGTACATGTCGAGCCCGGGCTCGATCAACTGCATCAGGTCCTTGTCGGAACTGACGATCGTGACTTCCCAGCCCTGCGCGAGCGCGGCCTTCGAGTAGCAGGCGATGATGTCGTCGGCTTCGAGTCCCTCGGTCTCGATGCATGGCAGCGAGAAGGCACGCGTGGCGTCGCGGATCATCGGGAACTGGGGGACGAGATCCTCGGGCGGCGGTGGACGCTGCGCCTTGTACTTGTCGTAGAGGTCGTTGCGGAAGGTCTTCGACGACTTGTCGAGGATGACCGCCATGTGGGTCGGGCCGTCGGCGGCGTGGACCTCGTCGGCGAGCTTCCACAGCATCGTCGTATAGCCATAGACCGCGCCGACCGGCTCGCCGTGCTTGTTGGTGAGCGGCGGCAGCCGGTGATAGGCACGGAAGATATAGCCGGAGCCGTCGACGAGATAGAGATGGGGCATCGCGCGCGGTCTAGCGGATGCGGGGGCGCGCACCAATGGGCGAAGCGTGGTTGTTGGGTATCAGGTGGGAAGAAAAGCGGTGGGGGGGCGGGGGTTCAGCTGTTCCGACGGGAACACCACCCCGGCGAAGGCCGGGGCCCAATTGGAAAGGTGATCGTAACGGCGCGCTGCGCTTCGTTATAACCGTGCCCCAATTGGGCCCCGGCCTTCGCCGGGGTGGAAATGTGGTGGAAGATACTGACCGACCAAACTCCCCCTTGTTCTCCCGCGAAGGCGGGAGCCCAGACTGGATCCCCGCCTCCGGGGGGAAACATGCTGCCCCAGTTCGAGGGGGGGTATGACGTTGAAACCCTCCTACTTCTTGATCAGCCCGATCTCGACCAGTCGCTCGTACAAATAGTCATGCGCCGTAATCGCCGTCGGATAGCGGTTCGGGTTGTCCGGCGTGATCGTGCCCGGCAGCGTCTCGATCAGGAAGTCCGGCGCGGGGTGCAGGAAGAACGGCATCGAATAGCGCGAATGACCGCGGCGCTCGGGCGGCGGGTTGACGACGCGGTGCGTGGTCGAAGGCAGCACGTTGTTGGTCAGGCGCTGGAGCATGTCGCCGACGTTGACGACCATCGCGCCCTCGGGCGGCTTGATCGACAGCCAGCGGCCATTGGCGCGGTCGAGCAGTTCGAGCCCGGCTTCCTCGGCACCGAGCAGCAGCGTGATGAGGTTGATGTCCTCATGCGCGCCGGCGCGGACGCCCTCCGCATCGGCGAGGATCGGCGGGTAGTGGAGCAGGCGGAGGATACTGTTGCCGTCCTTCACCGCCGGGTCGAACCAGTCGGGCTTGAGCTTCAGGTGACGCGCGATCGCGGACAGGAGCTTGTCGCCGGCGCGGTCGAACGCGGCGAAGAGTTCGAGGAAGACCGGCTTGAAGCCCTCGGGCTGCGTCGGCCAGACGTTGGGCGCCATCGTGTCCGCATAGCGGTGACCCTCGGGCAGTTCGCGGCCGACGTGCCAGAATTCCTTGAGGTCGACGACCTTGGCGTCCTTGGCGATCTCGGTCTTGAATGGCGTGTAGCCGCGCGCGCCGCCGCCGCCGGGGATGTGATAGCCGCGCTTCTCGTCCTCGGGGAGGTCGAACAACAGCTTGGTCTCGGCCCAGGCGCGCTCGATCAGGTCGTCGGGGATGCCGTGGTCGGCGACGATCGCGAAGCCGAACCGCTCGAACGATTCGCCGAATGCGGCGGCGAAACCATCGGGGTCGCTGTCCTGCGTGGTGAGGCTGAGCGTCGGGACCTGGGCGGCGGGGGTATCGAGCATGGAGTTGGTGTCCGGATTGGGGTTATGCCCGATATAGGGGGTCGGGGAAGCGGTGCCAAATGCCTGGGTCAGGGTTGGTTAGATTTCGATCTTCCCCCGCGAGGGGGAGGTGGCGCGAAGCGACGGAGGGGGAGGTCACGTAACACCTGTTGCTCTTACCTCCCCCTCCGTCTGGCAAGCGCCAGCCACCTCCCCCTGGCGGGGGAGGATTCAAGGGCCCCCACTCCGTCACCCCGGACTTGTTCCGGGGTCCACGGTTCCGCGCCGTCACGTCTTTCGGATTTGCGGAGCAGTGGATGCCGGAACAAGCCCGGCATGACGGAGGGGGAGCGTCAGCCGCTGATGACGATCGTTCCAGTCGCCTTGTCCTTGCCGTCGGGCGCGAGTTCGAGGCGGAAGGGTTTGTTTTCGTCGGTCGTCCCGATCAGATTCGAGCCCTCGGGATGCACCTGGTAGCCGACCTTGCCGAGCCGCTGTGCGAACCAGTCGCGGACTATCTTCGGGGTGGCGGGGCTGGCGAAGGCCACGCGGAGCCCGCCGGTCTTGTCGTCGCCGACGATGTTCAGCGTCTTGATGGACGATCCCGGATATAGCCGCACGCCGTTGAGATCGAAATTGCCGGTATCGATCTTGATCTTCGGCAGCTTCACCGAGCCCTGAAATCCGGGGACGTCGATCTTCATCTCGCCGGTCTCGCCGTTGATCGCGCCGAGCACATTGCCCCCGTCGGCGTTGATCGAGACCGACGCACCTTCGTTAGAGCGGTCGCAGGCAGACAGTGCGAGCGCCCCGGCGAGACCGACGGTGGCGAGCAGGAGCGGGCGGATCATGGCTTTCTCCGGTGTGTGTTGTTTTAATAATACAGATAGGAGGCTTCGTCCTATCGCGCAATCATCTCGGGATTGCGCCGGTTAGCGGGTTTCGCAAGACCGGCTGAGCGGGTAAAGGCGCACGCATCATGCAGACCCAGGATCCCCAATCCGACGCGCCGGCGATGCGCGGCGCGCCGATCGGCTTCGTCGAGTTCGTCGCGCTCGTCGCCTCGCTGATGTCGCTGACCGCGCTCGGTATCGACTCGATGCTGCCCGCACTGCCGGCGATCGGCGACTCGCTCGGAGTCGCGACCGAGAACGGGCGGCAGTTCGTGGTCACCGCGTTCGTGATCGGCTTCGGTGTGGCACAGCTCGTCCACGGGCCGCTCGCGGATCGGTTCGGACGGCGGACAGTGCTGCTCTGGTCGCTCGTCCTGTATATCATCGCCAACGTCGCCTGCGCGACCGCTGGGAGTTTTACACTGTTGCTGGCCGCGCGCGCGTTCGGCGGCGCGGTGATTGCCGCCGCCCGTGTTGCGACGATCGCGCTGGTTCGCGACTGCTATCATGGGCGGGCGATGGCGCGGGTCATGTCGATTGCGTTCATGGTCTTCATGATCGTGCCGATCCTCGCGCCGACATTCGGCTGGACGGTGCTCCAGTTCGGCGACTGGCGCGCGATCTTCTGGACCGTGGCGGTGCTGACGCTCGGCGTGTTCGTGTGGTTCTACCTGCGGATGCCCGAGACGCTGGCGCCCGGGAACGTGCTGCCGATCACGCCGGGACGGATCCTGAGCGACTGGCGGCAGACGCTCGTCGACCGCAATTCGCTTGGCTACACGCTTGCGTCGACCGCGCTGATGGGGGCGCTGTACGGCTATCTCAATTCGATCCAGCAGATCATGGCGGACGTGTTCCACAAGCCGACGCTGCTCGCGCTGATCTTCGCGACGACGTCGGTGACGATGGCGGCGTGCAACCTGCTCAACTCGCGGATCGTGATGCGGCTGGGGACTCGGTTGATCAGCCACGGGGCTTTGTCGGTGCTGATCCTGGTGTCGCTGGTCCACCTGTTCGCGATCGAGATCGGCTTCGAGACGCTGGTCAGCTTCGCGGTCTTCCAGGCATTGACGCTCGGCTGTTTCGGGCTGGCGACGTCGAACTTCTCGGCGATGGCGATGGAGAATATGGGGCGGATCGCGGGCACCGCGTCGAGCGTGCAGGGGTTCCTGAGCGTTACCGTCGGTGCGGTATTCGGTGCGCTGATCGGGCAGGCCTTCAATGGTACCACCGTGCCGCTGGTTGGCGGATTCCTGCTGGCGGGTCTGGCGGCGCTCGTGGCGATCCTGGTCACCGAGCGGGGCCGCTTGTTCCGGCCTGCATCCACCGCCCCCGTCCGCGCTTGAAGGAACCACCGCGCACGTCCACCGTTCGCTTCCGGTAGGCCTGCATGATGCGGGCATCCTGGAACGAGGGAGTGTGACGATGGGCGGACATCAGGTGCCGAGTGCCGGTTCGGGCGACGACGGCTATGACGAAGAGGGCTATGACGAGAGCCAGCGCGCCGAGATCCTCGAAGCGACGCGGAGCGGCCCGACCGACGGCATCATCCTGACCGATCTCGATCCGGACCTGGGCGAGGACGACAGCGACGACGAGTCGATCGACGAGACCAAGATGGACTCCGAAGAGGTCGGCGAAACCGACTCGTCCGTCACGATGGACGAGGCCGACATGGCCGAGGACGATGTCCAGGACGAACTCGACGACGACAGCATCGACGACGACGAAGACCTGAAGGACGCCGACGACGTCGCGCTGAAGCCCTGAACCCCTGAACCCTGAAGCCTGTCGCGGGGTGACGGACCCGGGCCGTCCGAGACCGTCAGCCCGCGTGGCGAGAATTTGCAGATCGTGCATATTGAACGCCGAGCCGGCCGCATCGTGAGCGTCCGGCTTGGCCTTCCCTCCCTCTGCCGGGCTTGAATTCGGCGGCGTGTCGGCGACCGGGCGGGGCGCGGTATCGGCGACATCATACGCCGTCCACACGATCCCCGCGGACCAAAACAGTGCCGCCCACCGGCTGCGGAAAAGACGTGCGAAGCCCATGGCTTTGCCTAGTCTGGGCATAGTCTGGTGGGATTACGACCGCCTCGACAGACGTCGTTAACAGCCAGACCATAGGTCGCAGAGCTGCATTTCTGCCACTATTGCCTTGAGTTTGCCGCCATTTGTTCATCCGTGCGACAGGAAGCGTTGCTGCATTGCAACACCTTCGAAGGTTCCGCGCCCCGCATTCTTTTTCTTGCAACAAAGCGCACGCCTGCCGGTTTCCACTTGCCTGGACCAAGCCGTCGCACCGTGCGGCCGGGGGCCACGTAATCAACGATAGAAGGTCTATTTCTCCATGCGTAAGCTTTCCCTGGCCCTCGCCCTCGCGGCAACCGCACTCGCCGCTCCCGCTTTCGCGCAGGACATGTCGGCACCGGCGCCTGCCCCCGTCGACAACAGCGCAGCCCCCGGCGAAGCCGCCGCACCCGACGGTTCGAAGGCGTTCGGTATCGAGCCGTATTTCGGCGTCATGGGCGGCTGGGAACAGTTCGACAACCAGGGCAACCACGGCATTCCGCGCGCGCTCAACGCGAACGGTTCGGTCCGTAACAACTACCGCGCCGACGGCGCGCTGGTGCAGGGCGTCCTCGGCGTCAACGTGCCGCTCGGCCCGGTCTTCGTCGGCGTCGAAGGCAACGTCATCAAGGGTGTCGATGGCAACATCGATTGGGAATACGGCGCAGCAGGCCGCTTCGGCTTCCGCGCCGGCGACAGCGGCATCCTGTACGGCAAGGTCGGTTACCAGTGGGTGAACTTCGACCATTTCTCGCAGTTCGCGACCAATGGCGGCAACACCAACCGCGACTATAACGCGATCACCTACGGCATCGGCGCCGAAGTGGGTCCGCAGAGCATCGGCCTGAAGGGCCTCACCGGCAACGCCGGCTTCCGCATCCGTGCCGAGGTCAACACCTTCGGCGCAGCGCAGAGCTTCCGCCCGATGCTCGGCATCATCACGCACTTCTAAGCCTCTGCCTCGCAAGAGGTTCCAGCTTGACGCGTAACGGGGGCGGGGAGTGGCTAGGGTCACTTCCCGCCCTTCGTGCGTCTGCGGCCCTTCGCGCTGCTGGCGCGCGTTCGCGGCCTGGTTTCTCGGCGTTCGAAAACTGTACTCGTGAGTATCAAGTGCAGGAAGTGCAGACGCTGGCGCGGTGATGTGCACATCGCGGCGATCGCGCGGGGCGTCGATGCGCGCGGGCTCGATGGGCGATCGGGGGAGCGGTGCCATGGACCGATCTGGGCATGGTCCGGTGGTGTAGGACAGCGAAACCTCGCACACAGTCCGGATAGCCTCGCGATGAGATCGGGGGGTGCCTTGACCGCGGGGACGGGGGTCCTGATTTTATGCGAGTCAGAGGCCGCGATGGCGGTGGCCAATCGGAGCGGGCCTGGCCTGTCGTCTTCGCCTGACCGCCTGCGATGTTCACGATGCGTTCGCCTCGTTTCCGACTCCGCTCGGCGCAAGTCGGTCGGTCGGACAGGTGACATCCTCGCGCGCGTGCGTACGCGCGGGGGACGATGGAGTATGTGTTTGATTTCATGCGGTTGCTGAGTGGCGACCGTGCCGGTGCCACGCGTCGCGGCGGGTCGAGCCGTGGCGCTGCGCCGGGGGTCCTGCTGCAACTCCGCCTGGTGTTCTACGGCGTGCTGCTCGGGCTGATGATGCCGGTGATCCGCCAGATCGACTGGTCGGCGCTGGTGCCGCCCGGGTTGAAGATCGAATGGCCGACCGGGTTCGGCATCGCCTGGCCTGCCGGGCATCTGCGGGTGCCGGGTGGCTGGGGTTGGGGTGCGGACGCGGCCAAGGCGGAGGCGGTATCCCCTGCTGCTGCCGGAGCGGCGACCACAGCCGGTGCTGCCACCACTGCCACCGGCGCGCTGGCGACCGCGGCGGGTGTCGCCAGTGCGGCGACAACGGTTGCGGCGGCGGCGTCCGCGCTGTCGGGCGGAAAGGCGGTCTCCGCGCGCTTCACGATCTGCGGCCACGCCAAGCGGATCGACTGCATTGTCGACGGCGACACGTTCTGGATGGCGGGCACCAAGATCCGCATCGCCGACATCGATACGCCGGAGACCCACCCGCCGCGCTGCGCCCGCGAAGCGCGCCTGGGGCAGGCGGCGACGCTGAAGATACAGGCGCTGCTCAACGCCGGCCCCTTCACGCTGACCCCAATCAAGCGCGACGTCGACCGCTACGGGCGGAAGCTGCGTATCGTCGAGAGGGGCGGGGTGTCGCTAGGCGCCGTCCTGGTCCGCCACGGACTCGCGCGCCACTATGGTGGTGGCAAGCGTTCGCCTTGGTGCGGATGGGGCTAGGCTTACCAGACAGCCGATATTGCGCTATGATCGATCCATGGTCATGCACGTCGCTGAGTTCGAAAAGCTGGAAGCCGATCGCGGTACGGTCGACCATGGCTATGAAAGCTGGAAACGCGCGAAGGTCGAGCGTGGGTTGAGGCAGGCGCAGGATCGATCGTCGATGATCCCGGTCGAACAGGTGCTACGCGACCTGACGATTGACGGTTAACTTCACGCCGCAAGC
Source organism: Sphingomonas sp. M1A8_2b (assembly GCF_053345535.1). Classification (NCBI taxonomy): domain Bacteria; kingdom Pseudomonadati; phylum Pseudomonadota; class Alphaproteobacteria; order Sphingomonadales; family Sphingomonadaceae; genus Sphingomonas; species Sphingomonas sp. M1A8_2b. The sequence continues at coordinate 158,923 of NZ_JBKFAH010000003.1, forward strand.
GCGGGATGACCTTCGCGCTATTCGCGATTGGATCGCCGAAGATGACTCCAGAGCCGCGGAACGGGTAGTGGTCCGCATCGTCCAGACGGCGGTGATGTTCGGTCAATTCCCGCTTCTAGGTCGTACCGGACAGGTTGATGGTACGCGGGAGTTCTCGGTCGTCGGATTACCGTATCTGATCGTGTACGCGCTTGCCGCCAATAGCGACGTCGACGTGCTGACTGTGCTGCACACGCGCCGCCGGTATCCTGCCGATTGAAGGCCGGAGCATCGGACGGTCAGGCGGCTGATGGCGCTTGTTCGTCCGTCAGGCCCAGCCGGCGATGGAGACTGTCGGCTGACAATTCGAACCCGTTAGGCCACGCGAGGGCGCCGCTTTCGATGAAGGCGCGGGCGAAGTAGGCGGGGTCGGCGAGAGGACGCGTCATGACGGTGCCGCGTGCGATGAGATCGGCGGCTGACCAGAGCGCCGCAGCGCCATCCGAAAATACGAGCTGTAGGGCGTCGTCACCTTCTACGGTTACGCGGACGAGTTTAATCATCAAGGTCTGCACCGGCGATCATCTCCAGCGGCAACAGGTCTACGCCGCGCTGCCAGTTTGCCATGAGTTCGGGGGTGTGGGCGAGAGCTCATTGCGGCACGATCCGTTCTGCCTTGCGGAAGGCGGCGGCGAATAATCTGCCGTCCGTAATCTCTATGAACACCTGGAAGCCCTAGTTTGGCATGAAATGGAGATATGCAGTTTGCTCGAAATTGTGAGCATAAGGCACCTTAATTATAAAATGCGAATCAGTAGAGTCACTTAGCAAACTTGATTAAGTTACTGATTCTGTTATATTTTGCGGATGGACGCGACATATAATTTAAGCGGTGGCTTTAAACCTACAATGAAGCGGTTTGCCGATTTGGATGGGCCAGATTTTTTTCCCACGCCCGCATGGGCAACGCATGCTTTAATCGACAACGAGCAATTCTCGGGCGATATTTGGGAAAGCGCCTGCGGTAACGGCGCAATGTCTGAGGTTTTAAATCTGACCGGCGCGCCAGTATTAAGCTCCGATCTTCACGATCGAGGTTATGGCGAGCAAGATATCGATTTCCTGCGGGGTAGCCGGTGTGCTGACAATATCGTTACCAACCCGCCATATAATGCGGCCGAAGGTTTCGTCGAAGCAGGCTTACGAAAAGCAAATAAGAAGCTGGCATTGCTACTTAGGTTGGCGTTTCTTGAAGGCGCCAATCGTCAGCGAACAATCTTTACTCATGCCCCACCATCGCGAGTTTGGGTCTTCAGCGAGCGTATTACTTTTTATCCTGCGGGTGCAATTCCAAAAGGCAGTGGAACGACAGCCTATGCTTGGTTTGTCTGGGACAAAGACGCTAGTAGCGGTACAGACCTGCGGTGGTTCAAGCCCGGATACAAGGCGAAGTTCGGCTAATATCCGAGCTTGGTTAGGTAATTAATACCGGCATCTGTAACGCGAATGCCATCAACCGTGCGTTCGGCGTAGCCTTTAGCAAATATGCTTGTTGTCGTTGTTTTGTGAGAAACGACATTGCCTACAATCTGTTGCCATTTCTGCTCTTGCAGACGAGTCGACGACGGCTTTAGATCGATTGGCGTAAATGCCACGTAATTTGGCACCTCTGATTTTATGAGTGCGGTTGAAGCCACGCGATTTTTACAACCGCGCGCGATGCGGAGCGCTAGTATGCGTGCTTCAGGTTCACTGAGTCGAGTTTTTCCCATTCGCTGATGCTACTCGGGTTCTATGAAGAGTCGAGTCAGCATCAGCAAATGTAAGAGATTACTTATTCAGCCGCCACGCCATCCAACGAGAACATGTCCCGAACTTCACTCAGGTCCACATTCGCCGCAGGCCCCTTCTTCGCGGTCTGGCGCTTGTCGAACGAGTCCCAGACGTCGTTCCACTGGCCCTTGGTCGCGGCCTTCGAATACTCCGTCGCGCGCTGTTCGAAGAAGTTGGCGTGCTCGACGCCGTTGAGCATCGGGGCGAGCCAGGGGAGCGGGTGCTCGTCGATCATGTAGATCGGCTTGAGGCCGAGCTGGGTCATGCGCCAGTCGGCGATGAAGCGGATGTACTTCTTGATCTCCTTGGGGGTCATGCCGTTGACCGGGCCCATCTCGAAGGCGAGGTCGATGAAATTGTCCTCGAGGCGGATCGTCGTCTGGCAGACGTCGGCGATGTCGTCCTTGACCGCCTTGGTCAGGCACTGGCGCTCCTGACAGAAGGTGTGGAACATCTTGATGATGCCCTCGCAGTGGAGGCTCTCGTCGCGGATCGACCAGGTGACGATCTGGCCCATGCCCTTCATCTTGTTGAAGCGCGGGAAGTTCATCAGCATCGCGAACGATGCGAACAGCTGGACGCCCTCGGTGAAGCCGCCGAACATGGCCAGCGTGCGCGCAATATCCTCGTCGTTGTCGACGGTGAACTTCTGCATGTAATCATGCTTTTCCTTCATCTCGGCATATTCGAGGAAGGCGCCATATTCGCTCTCGGGCATGCCGATGGTGTCGAGCAGATGGCTGTAGGCGGCGATGTGGACCGTCTCCATGTTGCTGAACGAGGTCAGCATCATCTTGATCTCGGTCGGCTTGAACACGCGGCCGTACTTTTCGTGGTAGCAATCCTGCACCTCGACGTCGGCCTGCGTGAAGAAGCGGAAGATCTGCGTGAGCAGGTTGCGCTCGTGATCGCTGAGCTTCTGCGCCCAGTCGCGGCAATCCTCGCCCAGGGGCACTTCCTCGGGAAGCCAGTGGAGCTGCTGCTGGCGCTTCCAGAACTCGAACGCCCAGGGGTATTCGAACGGCTTGTACTGCTTGGAGGCGTGAAGGAGGGACATGGTAGGCCTTTCGGGAGATGGGTTTTATATCGGGAAACTGGTTGGATCAGGTCGCGCGTTTCATGTTTCCGTGCTCCATTGCCACATCGCGGCGGCGGACATTGCGAGGACGATCGCGCCCGAGGTGAGCATGATGCCGATCATGCGGAACGCGTAGGTCTGTTGCTCGGTGACGGTCGGGCTGCGCAGACGGAGCAGCATCGCGGTGCCGACGATTCCGAGCACGCCTGCGACCACGAACATGATAGCGCTGCCGTACGTCATGCGACCAACGCGTGCGACGTGCGTTCAGCACCCGAACCCCAAACAGGAGAACGACCATGGTCGATGCAACCCAGATCAAGGAACATGCCGAAGTCATCGGCGCGGACGGCGTCCATGTCGGCACCGTCGACAAGGTCGAAGGCAACCGCATCAAGCTGACCAAGAAGGACTCGGGTCCGCAGGTCGTCGAGGGCAAGGGCAGCCATGAAGGGCATCATCACTTCATCTCGCTCGGGCTGGTTGCGGATATTGAGGACGGCAAGGTCCGGCTTTCCGCCAACGCCGACGTGGCGGTGACGTTCGAAGAAGAGGCCTGACGCGAACGCGGTGCGTATCGAACGCACCGCATAGCCTGCCCGAACCCCGGTCCGCTTCGCGCGGGCCGGGGTTTTTTGCGTCAGGCGCTCCCCGGTCCGCGTGTCACGGGCCGGGGTCACGCTTGCACGCCGAGAGGCCTTACTGGCAGGCAAGGCACTCATCATAGTCCTTCGACTCGACGTCGATCTGGCGCAGGTCGATCGTGTTGTCCGCCTCGACACCGCCGGCGAAGCCCGCGCGCTGGACCGACTTCGAACGGAGGTAATAGAGCGACTTGATGCCGAGCTCCCACGCGCGGAAGTGGAGCATGAGCAGGTCCCATTTCTCGACATCCGCCGGGATGAACAGGTTCAGCGACTGCGCCTGGTCGATATAGGGCGTGCGATCGGCGGCGAGTTCGAGCAGCCAGCGCTGGTCGATCTCGAAGCTCGTCTTGTAGCAGTCCTTTTCCTCGACCGAGAGGAAGTCGAGATGCTGGACCGAGCCGCCCTGCTCGAGGATCGAGTTCCAGACCGCGTCGCTGTTCTTCGACTTCTCGCTCAGCATCTTCTCAAGATACGGGTTCTTGATTGAGAAGCTGCCCGACAGCGTCTTGTGCGTGTAGATGTTCGCCGGGATCGGCTCGATGCACGCCGACGTGCCGCCGCAGATGATCGAGATCGACGCGGTCGGGGCGATCGCCATCTTGCAGCTGAAACGCTCCATCGCACCGACATCGGCCGCATCGGGGCAGGGGCCGCGCTCGATTGCGAGCTGCATCGAGGCTTCGTTGGCTTGGCTGCTGATGTGCTTGAACATGCGCAGGTTCCACGACTTCGCCATCGCGCCCTCGAACGGGATGCCGCGCGCCTGGAGGAACGAGTGGAAGCCCATCACGCCGAGGCCGACCGAGCGCTCGCGGCCGGCTGAGTAGGCGGCGCGCTCCATGCCGGGTTCGTGGCGGTCGATGTAATCCTGCAGGACGTTGTCGAGGAAGCGCATGACGTCCTCGATCAGGCCCTTCTCGTCCTTCCACTGATCCCACGTCTCGAGGTTCAGCGACGACAGGCAGCAGACCGCGGTCCGCTCGTTGCCGAGGTGATCCTTGCCGGTCGGGAGCGTGATCTCCGAGCAGAGATTCGAGGTCGAGACCTTGAGGCCAAGCTCGCGGTGATGCTTCGGCATCGCCTTGTTCACGTGGTCGGCGAAGACGATGTACGGCTCGCCGGTCTGGAGACGGGTCTCGACGAGCTTCTGGAACAGCGAGCGCGCGTCGACGGTGGCGCGGATCGCCTGGTCCTTCGGCGAACGTAGGTGCCATTCCTCGCCGTTGCGGACCGCCTCCATGAAGGCGTCGGTGATCAGCACGCCGTGGTGGAGGTTGAGCGCCTTGCGGTTGAAATCGCCCGAGGGTTTGCGGATTTCGAGGAATTCCTCGATCTCGGGGTGCGAGACGTCGAGATACACGGCCGCCGAGCCGCGGCGCAGCGAACCCTGGCTGATCGCGAGCGTGAGCGAATCCATGACGCGGACGAACGGAATGATGCCGCTGGTCTTGCCGTTGAGGCCGACCGGCTCGCCGATGCCGCGGACGTTGCCCCAATAGGTGCCGATGCCGCCGCCGCGCGAGGCGAGCCAGACATTCTCGTTCCAGGTGTCGACGATGCCGCCGAGGCTGTCGGGGACCGAGTTGAGGTAGCACGAGATCGGCAGGCCGCGACCGGTGCCGCCGTTCGAGAGAACGGGGGTGGCGGGCATGAACCAGAGCTTCGAGATCGCGTCATACAGGCGCTGCGCGTGGCCGGCGTCGTCGGCATAGGCCGACGCGACGCGGACGAACAGGTCCTGGTAGCTTTCGCCCGGGAGCAGGTAGCGATCCTTGAGCGTGTCCTTGCCGAATTCGGTCAGGAGCGCGTCGCGGCTGTGATCGACCTCGACCGGGTAGATCTGCGCGCGCACGGAATGGCTGTCCTGCGCCTGGCGCGGCGCCTTGGGAGCCTCGGCCTCGGTGGTCGCAGTGGTCTGTTCGATCGTGTCTGTGGTCATGTCGCTATCCCGGCTGCTGTTTCTGAAATCCATCGAAACTGCTCCTAGTGTTCTGTATTCGTTCGAATCGGTAACCTGTCGCCATGCTACCATCGGGCGAGCGCAAACGGGAGAACAAAAAGTGACCATCGCGGCGGTGGAAGGCGCGCTTACGGTCATGTTGCATATGGTTATGCACGGCCTGTTCTACCAGCGATTGGGTTCGCCCCCGAACGCAACCCCAAGAGATTGTGCCAAAGCGCGAAGAGACGCAAGGGGGTGTGGAGCCCGTTCGGGACTCGGTTCGTCGCGTTCATGGTGGGGGTGGTCGAGGCACCTGCGCGCGACGCGTGGACTTCTGCGGGATACGCGATGTGCAAGGGAACGGGGCGGGAACGAAAAATTATTTAGGCCGCGAAAGACGCAAATGTTGCTTGCGGAATCCGAGCCGCGCGTTCGTGTCTTCAGGCAATGCCGAGGCGGTCGGCGAGCGCGGCAATGCTGGGGATGGCATGATCCCAGTCCTGCGCCTGATCCGCATCGGGGGCGCGGCAGCCGCCATATTCCATCGGCCGGTCGATATAGGCGGTCCGCAACCCGCAAGCGCGCGCCGCGGCGAGATCGCTGTGATGCGCGGCGACGAGGCAGAGTTCGGCGGGTTCGATGCCGAGCATGCGGGCGGTGGCGAGATAGGCTTCGGGTAGCGGCTTGTAGACGCGGCTGACCTCGGCGCCGAGGATCGCGTCCCACGGGAGCCGGGCGCGCCTCGCCATCTCCAGCATGAGCGCGATGTTGCCGTTGCTGAGCGTGACGATCGGGTAGCGGGTCTTCAGGCGGGTGAGGCCTTCGACGGAATCGGGCCATGGGTCGAGGCGATGCCAGGCGTGGGTGAGATCGGTGAGCGTGGCCTCGTCGAGCATGGCGGGATCGATGGCGTGGTGGCGGAGCAGGTCTTCGAGCGCCTCGCGGTGGAGCGTGTCGAGGATCACGAACGGGCGACGGCCGCTGCGGACCTCTTCGAGGGCCGGCTGATAGCGTGTGCGCCAGCCGTCGGCGAAGGCGTGGGGATCGATGTCGGGGCGGCCCAGCCGCGCGAGCACGGGGGCGGCGTCGCGGGCGATGCCCGAGCGCCAGTCGACGACGGTGCCGAAGACGTCGAAGGCGAGGGCTTTGATCGGCGGGCGGTGGGGCATGGGAGACAGACGGCAGGCGGGGGGTGTTGGTTCCGGTTGCGGCTCTCGTTCCGACGCCGGCGGATGGTTGAAGGGGGGTTAGGTAACGCCGCGCGGGGTGCGCCAACATGGCGGTTCCCAATTGGGCCCCGGCCTTCGCCGGGGTGGTTGGTGACCGTCGTAACCGTCGTAACCGTCGTAACCTTTCGCAGCCGGCGTGACCGGGAATGGCGTTCGTGATTGTTGCAATGGTCCAAGCTGGTGCGTCTCGCCTCTCGACGTCACCCCAGCGAAAGCTGGGGTCTTCTAGTTATCGCGCGCTTGCTGCGGGAGACCCCAGCTTTCGCTGGGGTGACGGGTTTGGGGTGACGGGTTTGGGGTGACGGGTCTGGGGTGACGGGTCTGGGGTGACGGGTGGGGCGAGGGACGGTTGGTCGCAGGCGGGGCGAGCGGTGATGATGCGCGCGAGCATCTTGACGACCGCGGCCTGCGCCGGACGGGGCGGGCAATTGCTTCCCCGTTCGCGGTTCAGCCGGTGCGGCGGGGGCGGGCGGCGTGGGTCTGGTTGAGGCGGTCCAGGTTGAACGCGTCGTGGAATTCGATTCCCGCCTTGCCGCCCCGCGCCCAGCGGATGCGCGCGGGGGTGAGATGGTCCTCGAGCAGTTCGATGTGCATTTCGATGCCGTCGGGATTGCCGGTGATCGTCAAGCCGTCGAGCATCGCGCCCGAGGTCGAGATGTCGCGGATCCGGACATCGCCGTGGATGCCGTCCATCACGATGCGCGCCGAGCGAAGCATCTTGTGGCGGCGCGCGCGGCTGACCTTGAAGCCGCTCGCGGTGGCGGCACCGTCCGCGACGCCCAACTGGCGCAACGCGTCCTCTGCGCTGACCGGGCGGCCATAGACATAGCCCTGGATATGACTGCAGCCGAGGTCGCGGATCAGGTCGATCTCGTCCTGGATCTCGACGCCTTCCGCGGTCGTCTCCATGCCGAGCGTGTCGGCGAGCGTGACGATCGCCTTGATGATCGCGGCGTTGCGGTTGCCGGGCTCGGCGGCGCCCTTCACGAACGACTGGTCGATCTTGATCTTGTCGAACGGCGCGTTGCGTAAGTAGCCGAGCGACGAGTAGCCGGTGCCGAAATCGTCGAGCGCGAGCCGGACGCCGACGCCTTTCAGCGCCTTGAACATCTGTTCGGACGAAGTGTTCTCGTCGAGGAACACGCCCTCGGTAATCTCGAGTTCGAGGCGGTTGGCGGATATCCCCGACTGGGCGAGCGCGCTGGTGACGAGCGCGGGCAGGACCGGGTTGGCGAACTGGATCGGTGACACGTTGACCGCGACGCGGATCGTGTCGGGCCAGCGCGCGGCTTCGATGCAGGCGGTCCGGAGCACCCATTCGCCGATCGCCTCGATCAATCCGCATTCCTCGGCGACCGGGATGAAGTCGGCGGGCGAGACGAGGCCGCGCGTGGGGTGGTTCCAGCGGATCAGCGCCTCGTAGCCGACCACCCGTGTCGTCCTGGTGCTGACGACCGGCTGGTAGCAGAGGTGGAAGGCCCCCGTCGCGACCGCGGTGCGCAGATCGTCTTCGAGAAGTTTGCGCGTCCTGGCGCCGACGAGCATGTCGTCCGAATAGAAGCGGTGGAGGCCGCGGCCATCGGCCTTGGCGGCGTACAGCGCGAGATCGGCGTTGCGGACGAGCGTTTCGGCATCGTCGCCGTCGCCCGGCGCGATCGCGATGCCGATCGAGCATCCGATCGTGACGGCGGTGCCGGCAACCGAATAGGGCTGCGACAGCGATGCGATCAGGTCGCGGGCGAGCGCCGCCAGGGTGTCGCGATTGTCCATGCTGGGCAGCACGACCTGGAACTCGTCGCCGCCGAGACGACCGACCAGACCGGCATCGCCGACCCCGCGCTCAAGGCGTTGGGCGACCAGTTTGAGCAACGCGTCGCCGGCCTGGTGACCGAGCGTATCGTTGACCGCCTTGAACCGATCGAGATCCATCAAAAACAACGACGTGGCGCGGTATGGCCCGGCCTGCTGCGCCAGCGTCTTGTCGAGCGACAGCCGCATCCGCTGGCGATTGGCGAGCCCGGTGAGGCCGTCGAACAGTGCCAGCCGGGTGATCTCGGCCTCGGACCTGCGCTTTTCGGTCAGGTCGCTGCCCGAGCCGATGAACCCCTGGAAGCGGCCGAGTTCGTCGACCACCGGGCGACCGGAGATCGACCACCATTGCTCGCCGTCCGAGGTCGCCGCGCAGACCGAATAGTCGGAGAACGAGGTCCGCGACGCGATATGGAAGGCGAGCGTGCGCTCGGTGCCGGGCGCATCGCTGTCCATCTTGAACAGGCCGGTGAGCGGCTGACCGATCGCGCCGTCGGCAAGCCCGAGATCATCGACCACCTTGGCGGACAGATAGGTAATCCTGCCCTGGCGATCGGCTTCCCAGAACCAGCCGGTCCCCTGGCCTTCGAACTCGGCGATCATCCGGACCGCGAGATTGCCTTCGCTCGCCAGTTCGGCACGGTCGAGTTCCAGATCGAGGTCGCCTTGCGCCAGTTGGCGGGTGACGGCGGCGAGGCTGACGAGGCCGAGCAGCGCCATGGCCAGCGCGAGGCCCGGCCCAGCCACCGCCGCCACCGCGAGGACGGCGCCTACCCCGAAGCCGAGGGTGGCGGCGCGGACCGCGTGGATGCTGACCGCGGTGACGACGATCGTGCCGGCGACCGCGGTAAAACACCCGAATTGCAGCGGCCCCGCCGGCATCCGGGCGACCGTCCAGAGCAGCGATACCAGGAGCGCCGCCGTCGCAGCGACGCCGAGCGTTATCATCCAGTTGCGTTGATAGGGGCGCCATCGACGCAGCGCCGGGACGCGCAGCACGCAGAACAGCGCCACCGACATCGTCGCGAGGATCACCGCGTGGATTTCGATCAGCAGGGCGGATGCGCCCAGCCCGGCGCTCGCCGGCGCGAAGGCGGCCATGACGATCAGGATCGCGCAGGCGATGACCTGCGTCGCCAGCGTGTACGGCCACACCGCCGCGATCTGACCGATCCGGCGATCCTGCAAGGCGGCGATCTGTTCCCGCGAATCCTCCGCGAGGCCGAACAAGGCGGTCGCGGGCGATCGATCGCGCGCGCGGCGATCGGCAACGGGAAGGGGGGCATACATAGCCCCGTTATGGGTCTGATACCTTGCCGAGATGGTCTGCGATCGCGGTTAACGACAGGTTATCGACGGCATTTCGCGACCGCGTTGCAGACCGTCGCGTGATCACCGGGGGATAGCTCCGGGGGATAACTATCGAGGCTGCCGCGTTGAGTGGAGGATTCCAGCACCGCGAGGCATTTCCATGAGCGCAGTTTCCACCATCACGTCGGCCCTCGGCCTCGGCAAAAAGAAGGTCCGCTATGCGATCGTCGGGCTCGGCGACATCTCGCAGGCGTCGATGATGCCGGGCGTCGCGCATACCGGCAATTCGGAGATCACCGCGCTGGTTACCGACGACGCCGAGAAGGCGCGCGAACTCGGCAAGATGTATGGTGTCGAGGCGACCTATCGCTACGACCAGTTCGACGAACTGCTCGGATCGGCGCTGATCGATGCGATCTATCTGGCGACGCCGAACTGGCGGCATGCCGAGTTCGCGATTCCGGCGCTGAAGGCGGGTATCCATGTGCTGTCGGAGAAGCCGCTGGAGATTTCGGTCGAGAAGGCCGAGGCGATCCGCGAGGCCGAGCGCGCGTCGTCCGCCAAGCTGATGACCGCGTACCGGCTGCACTTCGAGCCGTCGACGCTCGATGCGATCCGGCGGATTCGGAGCGGCGAGCTGGGTGAGCTGATCGCGTTCACGTCGTGCTTCACACAGAAGGTCGACCCCGCCAATCACCGCGTGAAGAACGGGGTCATCGCCGGGCCGCTGTTCGACATGGGGCCGTATCCGATCAACGCGACGCGGTATCTGTTCGGCGCGGAGCCGATCGAAGTCGTCTCGGCGGCGGCGGTGCGGCATCCCGAGCTGGGACTTGGCGATCTCGACGATACGTTTGCGGTGACGTTGCGTTTTCCCGGCGACCGGCTTGCGCAGTTCACGGTGTCCTATGCCGCGAACAACGTCGACAGCCTGACGATCTCGGGCACCGAGGGCAGCATCCATATGGACCCCGCGTACGGCTTCGGCGACGCGATGGAACAGCGTGTGACGATCGGCGACAAGAAGAGCCATGAGAGCTTCAAGCCGACCGACCAGTTCGGCGGCGAGATGCGCTATTTCTCCGACTGCATCCTGGAGGACCACGATCCCGAGCCCGATGTGGAGGAGGGGATCGCCGATCTGCGTGTGATCGAGGGCGTGCTGGAGGCGCTGAAGACCGGCCGGTCGGTGACGTTGCCGCCGTTCCAGCGCGCGCGACGGATCTCGGCGGACCAGGAGCAGACGCTTTCGCCGATCAAGGAGCCCACGCTCGTCAACGCTGCCAGCCCGACCGGCTGATCCGATATGCTTGCCTTCCTCGATTTCGAAGCGTCGTCGCTGGGGAAGGCGAGCTATCCGATCGAGGTGGCGTGGGTGTTCGAGGACGGCGCGTCGGAGAGCCATCTGATCCGGCCGGCGCCCGACTGGACCGACTGGGATCCGGCGGCGGAGGCGATCCACCGGATTCCGCGACCTGTGCTGGAGGCGGAGGGCGAGGATCACCGGGTGGTGGCGGCGCGGATGGTCGCGGTGCTGGCGGGGCATGACCTGCTGGCGAGTGCGCCGTCGTGGGACGGGAAATGGCTGAGTGCCCTGTTGCGGGCTGGCGGGCAGCCCAAGCGGGTGCTGCGGTTGCGGGATTCGGACGAGGCGCTGTTGGAGGCGGCTCGGGTTTGTCTCACCGGGGTTGAGCCGGGGGTGCGCGAGGCACTGGCGCGGGAGGTGGTCGGCACGGTGTCGCAGCGGCGGAACGGGCGGGTGCCGGATCACCGGGCGCTTGCCGACGCGGAGGCGGAGTTGGCGCAGTGGCGGGAGGTGAAGGCGGAGGCGCAGAGGCGGGTGAGGGGGTCTCGGGTGAAACCGTCTTAGGCATTACCCCGGCGGGGGCCGGGGCCGATTGGGAAAGGTTGGTAACTACGGGCAGCGCTTCGTCGCTGCGACCTTGCCGATTGGGCCCCGGCCTCCGCCGGGGTGGCTGCTTCTCAGGTGCGCCATCGTGAACCAATACTGTTTCCCGCGAAGGCGGGGACCCAGACTGGGCTCCCGCCTTCGCGGGAGAACAAGGGGGCGGTGGTAGTCTACGGAGGCGCATCGACTGTTGCCGAACTTGTGCTGGCGACGCCTGCGGGTCTGCCATCGTCATCCTTAGTTGGCCGTCCCGCACCCGCGTCACATACCACCGTCATCCTGACGAAAGTCAGGACCCAGGGTTACAAGCGTCCCATTAGTGGCTCTGGATCCTGACTTTCGTCAGGATGACGCGGGGGGAAAGGGCTAGGACTCGGGCTTAATTCAGCGGCCCCCCGCGCTTATACTTGCGTCAGTCCGTCTCCGCCCGCGGTGCGCCGCTCATCGTCACCGGTTGCGGGCCGTTGGCGGTGGCCTCCAGCGTCGAGTCGCCGCCCAGAACGCGGTACAGGGTCACGCGGTTGCTCGCGCCCACGAGTTGCGTTGCGACCAGGTTGCGTTGCGCGGTGTAGAGCGAGCGTTGCGCGTCGAGCGAGCTGAGGAACGTGTCGATGCCGCCGCGATAGCGCGCGTCGGTGAGGCGGTACGTGTCCTGTGCCGCGGCCGAGAAGTTTTCGTTCGCCTTGAGCTGGTCGGCGATCGTGCCCTGCCGTGCGAGCGCGTCGGCGGTTTCCTGGAACGCGGTCTGGATCGTCTTTTCGTAGGTGGCGAGCGCGGCGTCGCGCTGCGCCTTCGAATAGGCGACGCCGGCGATCCCTGCGCCGGCGCGGAAGATCGGGTAGCTGATCGAGGGCGCGACCGAATAGTTGAACGCGCCGCCGGTGAACAGCGACGACAGCGCGGTGCTGGCGAAGCCGAGCAGGCCGGTGAGCGAGATCTTCGGGAACAGTTCCGCGCGCGCCGCGCCGATCTCGGCGTTGTAGGCGCGCAAGGAGTATTCGGATTCGACCACGTCAGGACGGCGCAGGAGGATGCTGCTGTCGAGCCCGGCGGGGAGCGTCGCGACGGTCGGCAATGCCTGCTCGATCGACTCGGGCAACAGGCTGGCATCAACCGGCGCACCGACGAGCAGTTGCAGCGCGTTGACGTCCTGCGCGAGCGCGGTGCGTTGCTGCGCGAGGTCGGACTGCGCGGTGAACAGGATCTGTTGCGCCTGGCGGAGATCGGTGCGCGGGGCGACGCCGCCGCGCAGGCGCGCGTTGGTGAGCGTGACGCTGCGCTGCGAACTCGCCACGGTGTCCTGCGCGATCTTGAGCAGGCTCTGGTCCGACGCGTAGGTGAGCCATGCGTCGGCGATGTCGCCGACCAGCGTCAGGCGGGTGGCGCGGGCGGCGGCTTCGGTGGCGAAATAGCGATCGAGCGCGGCGCCGGTCAGCGAACGGATCCGGCCGAACAGGTCGAGTTCGAACGCGGTGGTGCCGAGATCGACCGAATAGGAGCTGTTAGAACTCGACGAGGTCACGACCGAGCCGGTGGTGCCGGTGCCCGTGCCCGTCCCGCCGGTCCCGGTGCCGCCAGTCCCGCCGGTGCCCGTACCGGTATTGGTGCCGGTACCGCTGGTGGCAGTGCTGCGCGTGCCGTTGCCGCCGCCCGAATAGGTGTAGCGGCCGCTGGCATCGACCTGCGGCAGGAGGTCGGCGCGCTGGATACGGTATTGCGCGCGGGCGGCGGCGATGTTGGCGGCGGCGACGCGGAGATCACGGTTGTTGGCGAGCGCCTTGACGATGATCTGCTGGAGGCGCGGATCCTTGAACACGTCGCGGTAGGTGAACGCGGGCAGCGCCGCCTCGGACTGGCGCAGATAGGAATCGCCGACCGGCAGCGACGGCGGCACCGGGAGTTCGGTGCGCGCGTATTTCGGCGTGAGCGAGCAGCCCGCGAGCGCGGTCGAGGCGGCGAGGATCAGGACTAGCGAACGCATCAGGCGGGCTCCGGCCGGTGAGGGCCTTGGGATTCGGGTGGGCCCTGGGGTTCGGGCGGACCCAGCGGCTGCTTGTGATCGCCGTCATCATCGCCGCCGTGGAAGCCGGTCGGCTTGCCGCGCAGCTTGGCGATACCGTCGCGCGCGCCGCGGCGGACCAGGACGAAGAACAGCGGGATGTAGAAAATGGCGAGGATGGTCGCGGTCAGCATGCCGCCGACCACCGCGGTGCCGATCGCGATGCGGCTGTTCGCACCCGCGCCGGTCGACAGCGCCAACGGCAACACGCCGAGGATGAACGCGAACGAGGTCATCAGGATCGGGCGCAACCGGATCTTCGCCGCGGACAAGGCCGCCTCGATGACACGCTTGCCCTTTTTCTCCTCCTGCTCGGCGAACTCGATCATCAGGATCGCGTTCTTCGCGGCCAGACCCATCGTCGTCAGCAGGCCGATCTGGAGATACACGTCGTTGATCAGCCCGCGCAGAGTCACCGCGAGGATCGCGCCGACCAGGCCGAGCGGGATCACCAGCAGCACCGCGATCGGGATCGTCCAGCTCTCGTACAGTGCGGCGAGGCACAAGAACACGACCAGCAGCGAGAGGGCGTAGAGGAACGGCGCCTGACCCGAGGACAGGCGTTCCTGATACGACAGGCCGGACCAGGCGATCGAGGTGCCGGGGATCTGGCCGGCGAGCTGCGCGATCGTCTCCATTGCGTCACCCGAGCTGACGCCGGGTGCGCCCGAGCCCTGGATCTCGTACGAGGCAATGCCGTTGAAGCGCGACATCGTCGTCGGTGCCTGACCCCAGCTGGTCGTCGCGAACGACGAGAACGGCGCCATCTGGCCATTCGAACCGCGCACGAACCACTGGCTCAGGTCGGACGGCTGCGCGCGGAACTGCGCGTCGCCCTGGACATAGACGCGCTTGACGCGCCCGCGATCGATGAAGTCGTTGACGTATTGGCCACCCCAGGCGGTCGACAGCGTCGAGTTCACGTTAGCCTGGGTCAGGCCGAGCGTCGACAGCTTCTGCTGGTTGGTATCGACGTGCAGCGTGGCGACGTCGGGCAGCTCGGTCAGGCGGATCGCGGTCAGCGACTTGTCGGCGCGGGCGAGCGCGAGCAGCTTGTCGCGCGCGGCGTTGAACTCGGCCTGGCTGAGGCTGCCGGTATTCTGCAGCTCCATCGTAAAGCCGTTCGACGAACCGAGACCGCGCACCGCCGGCGGCACCAGCGAATAGACCTGCGCATCGCGGAAGCCGGCGAACGCCTTCGAGGCGCGACCGGTGATCGCGTCGGCGGTGTTCTCCTTGCCCTTGCGGTCATCCCACGGCGCGAAGGCGATGAAGCCCTGGCCCGTGTTCTGGCCGCTCGCGCCGCCACCACCGCCACCGCTGACGGTGAACATCGTGCTGATGTTGGCCTTCTCGTTGGTGTAGTAATATTGCTCGATCTGCTTTTGCAGCGCGAAGGTGCGGCCTTGCGTGGCGCCCGCGGGCAGCTGGAACTGGACGATGCCCGAGCCCTGGTCCTCGGTCGGCAGGAAGCCGGTCGGGAGCCGCAGGAACAGCACCGCGAGCACCGCGACGATCACCGCGTAGATCAGCAGGAACAGCCATTTGCGGTCGACCACCGACTGCACCGCATTGGTGTATTTCTGCGTGCCCTTCTCGAACGTCTCGTTGAACTTGTCGCCGGCGCGCGTGAAGACATGCGCGACCTTGGGGAATTTTCGCTCGCCCCAGCTCTGTTCGACGTTGCCGTCGGCATCCTTCTTCTTCTGCTTCAGCAGCGTCGCGGTCAGCGCGGGGGAGAGGATCAGCGCGACCAGCACCGACAGGATCATCGCCGACACCATCGTCAGCGAGAACTGGCGGTAGATCACGCCGGTCGAGCCGCCGAAGAACGCCATCGGCAGGAACACCGCCGACAGCACGAGCGCGATCGCGACCAGCGCGACGGTGATCTCGTTCATCGACTCGATCGTCGCCTCCCGAGGCGTCATCTCGGGATTTTCCTCCATCAGGCGCTCGACGTTCTCGACCACGACGATCGCGTCGTCGACCAGCAGCCCGATCGCGAGCACGAGCCCGAACAGCGTCAACGTGTTGATCGAGAAGCCGGCGAGATAGAACACGCCGAACGTGCCGAGCAGCACGACCGGGACCGCGATCGTCGGGATCAGCGTCGCGCGCCAGCTTTGCAGGAACACGAACATCACGATCACGACGAGGATGATCGCCTCGATCAGCGTCTTGACGACCTCGTCGATCGACAGCTTGATGAAGTCGGTGGTGTCGTTGGCGTAGGCGAACTTCAGGCCGGGCGGGAAGCTTTTCGCCTGCTGCGACACGAACGCCTTGACCAGTTCGGCGGTCTTGAGCGCGTCGGCGCCGGGCGCGAGCAGCACGGCGATGCCGGCGCCGGGATGCGCGTTGACGCGGCTGCGCGCGTTGTAGTTCTCCGCGCCCAGCTCGATCCGGGCGACGTCGCGCAGCTTCACCACCGCGCCGTCGTTGGTGGTCTTCAGGATGATGTTGGCGAACTGCTCGGGCGTCTGGAGGCGCGACTGTGCGGTGACGGTCGCGTTGAGCATCTGCGTGTCGGGCTGTGGCTGGCCGCCGAGTTCGCCGGCGGCGACTTCGGTGTTCTGCGACTGGATCGCGGTCGTCACGTCGCTCGGGATCAGTTGGAAGCTGGCGAGCTTGTTCGGATCGAGCCAGATCCGCATCGCGTACTGCGCGCCGAACACGTTGCTGTCGCCGATCCCGGGAATACGACCGAGCGGGTCCTGCAGGTTCGAGACGAGATAGTCCGACACGTCCTGGTTGGTCATCTTGTCCGTCGCGTCATAGACGCCGACGATCAGGAGATTGTCCGGGTTCGATTTGCGGACGACGAGGCCCTGCTGCTGGACCTGCGTGGGGAGGCGGGACAGCGTCTGCTGGACCTGGTTCTGGACCTGGACCTGCGCGATGTCGGGATCGGTGCCCTTCTCGAACGTCACGGTGATCGTCACCGAGCCGCGCGACGACGAGGACGAACTGAAATAGATCAGGCCGTCGATGCCGGTCAGCGACTGCTCGACGACCTGCGTGACGCTGTTCTGGATGGTCTGCGCGTTGGCGCCCGGGAAGGTCGCGCGGATCGTCACCTGCGGCGGCGCGACGTCGGGGTATTGCGCGATCGGCAGGCCCATGATCGCGCCGATGCCGCCGAGCATCACGATGATCGCGAGCACCCAGGCGAAGATCGGGCGATCGATGAAGACACGAGACAACATAAGGGCTTAGCCGGCCTTTTTCTGGCTGGAATCGCCACCGGAGGACCCGCCCGAGCCATCGTCCTTGGGCGCTTCGATCTTTTGCGGGGCATTTTCGGGCACCGGCTTCACGCCCTGGTTCGGGGCGATCTTCGACAGCCCCTGCGTGATGATCCTGTCACCGGGGTTTAGCCCCTCGGTCACGACCCAGAACGCGCCCTGCGTACGGTCGGCCTTGACCTTCTTCTGGACCGCCTTGTTGTTGGCATCGACGACATAGACCGTCGCATTGCCCTTCGCGTCGCGCGACACGCCCGCCTGCGGCACGAGGAACGCGCGCTGGTTGATCGCCTGCGCGAACCTGGCCTGGACGAACATGCCGGGGAGCAGCAGCCCCTGCGGATTGGGGAAGCGCGCGCGCAGCGTCACGGTGCCGGTCTCGGTGTTGACCAGCGCTTCGGCGAACTCGACCGTGCCGGTGGCGCCGTATTCGCTGCCGTCCTCGAGCGTCAGGCGGACCTGGGCGCGGGTGGCGACGATGCCGTTCTGGCCGAGCGAGCGGCGCAGGGCGAGCAGGTCGCCGGACGATTGCTGGATGTCGACGAACATCGGATCGAGCCGCTGGATCTGCGCGAGCGGATCGGTCTGCGTTGCCGACACGAGCGCGCCGACGGTGAACAGCGAGCGGCCGATCCGCCCGGTGATCGGTGCGGGGACGGTCGTGAATTTGAGGTTGATCCGCGCGGTTTCCAGTGCGGCGCGGGTCTGTGCGACCGCGGCGGTGGCCTGACGCGAGGTGGCGACCGCGTTGGTGTAATCCTGCTTGCTGATCGCCTCCATCTCGGCGAGCGGCTTGTAGCGATCGGCGAGGATTTTCTGCGCCTGCTGGTTGGCCTGCGCGCTTTGCAGATTGGCCTGCGCCTCGTTGGCGGCGGCGCGGTAGAGGCGCTGGTCGATCTCGTAGAGCGGCTGGCCCTTCTTGACGAGCGTGCCCTCGGTGAAGAACCGCTGGCGGATGATCCCGGTGACCTGCGGGCGGACGTCCGAGCTTTCGAATGCGGTGGTGCGGCCGCTGAGCTGCGTGGTCATCGCGACGCTGGTCGGCTGGACGACGACATAGCCGACGGTCGGCGTGCCCTGTCCGGGTTGGCCGCCGCGACCGGCTTTGCCCTGGGCCTTATCGTCGCCGCCGGAACAGGCGGCGAGTGCCAGTGCGGGTACGAGCAGGAGGGCGCACTGCCGCGTGGAAAATCGTGTGGCTATCAAGTGTGGTATCCGCTCGCGATCGGTGTGGGCAGCTGTTGGTCGGGCTAAACCACGAGGATGTACCAGAAGTATGTCAGTTGAAAAGCGGGGGTGAGAAATAGGGTAGGAAGAGTAACGTGGTTTGTTTGTGTGAGGCTTGTATTGATTGGTTTAGCGCTCGCCTGCTCGCACAAGATTGTTTTCTCGCGAAGGCGGGGATCCAGACTGGGCTCCCGCCTTCGCGGGGGAACAAGGAGTGGGCGCTCCCGCACTCACACGCACCATGCAGCCACCGCCGTTTGAGAACCACCGCACCGCCCCTGGGCCACCGCACCACCCCGGCGGAGGCCGCGGCCCAATTGGAGAGGTCGTAGTAACGGGGGAGTGCGCTTCGTTAGCAACGTTCCCCAATTGGGCCCCGGCCTTCGCCGGGGTGGTGCTTGTTGTGCGAGTCCTCCAAACCAAAATCTCGCGGGTGCGTTGAGCGGTGGTTGCCGGAACGAGCCCGGCATGACGGATGGGGTGGGCTGATGGCTTCGATCGACGACGACAAGAAGGCTGCGGCGGTCGCTGCCGTGGCGGAAGTTCGGGACGGGATGCTGGTTGGACTTGGCACCGGCTCGACTGCGGCGTTCGCGATCCGGGCGCTTGGCGAGCGGGTCGCTCAAGGCCTGCAGATCCGCGCGGTCGTTACTTCCGACGCCTCCGGCAAACTCGCCGGCGAGCTCGGCATCGAGATCCTCGACTTCGCCGCCATCGCCCATGTCGACCTCACGATCGACGGCGCGGACGAGATCGACTCCCGCTGTTTCGCCATCAAGGGCGCCGGGGGCGCGATGCTGCGGGAGAAGATCGTCGCCGCAAGCTCGGCACGGATGGTCGTGATCGCGGATGGCTCCAAGCGCGTCGACCGGATCGGTGCGGCCAAGCTGCCGGTCGAAGTGCTGCCGTTCGCCATCGCCTATGTGATGCGTGTGCTGACCGACATGGGCGCCGCCCCGACGATCCGCGACAACTACCGGACGGACCAAGGCAATCTCGTCATCGACTGCCACTTCGCGACCCTCGAAGACCCCCGCGCAACCGCCGCCGCGCTCTCCGCGATCCCCGGCATTCTCGGTCACGGCCTGTTCCTCGACGAGGTCGATGCCGCGTATATTGCTACGAATGGCATCGTTACGCGACTGGAACGGATGGGTGCATCCGACTAAAGGCATCCTATGTTGGCAACCAGATCGGATGCGCGGCGTTCGGTCACCGTCTAGAGCGAGGCTTCTTCCATGACCGATACCGCAACCGCCCCCACCAAGGCGGACCCTATGCTGCACGAGGACGGCTCCCCCGAGCGTCTGGCGATCGATACCATCCGCACGCTGTCGATGGACGCGGTGCAGAAGGCCAATTCGGGCCATCCCGGCACGCCGATGGCGCTCGCGCCGGTCGGCTACACGCTCTGGTCGAAGTTCCTGCGCTATGATCCCAAGCACGCCGACTGGCCCAACCGCGACCGTTTCGTGCTGTCGGTCGGCCACGCGTCGATGCTGCTCTATTCGCTGATCCACCTCGCCAAGATCGAAGAGATCGACGCCGAGGGTAACAAGACCGGCAAGGAGGCGGTGAGCCTCGCCGACATCGAGCAGTTCCGCCAGTTGTCGTCGAAGACGCCGGGTCACCCCGAATACCGCCACACGACGGGCGTCGAGACCACGACGGGGCCGCTAGGTCAGGGTTGCGGCAATTCGGTCGGGATGGCGATCGCCGAGCGCTGGCTCGCGGCGCGCTACAACAAGGACGGCTTCACGCTGTTCGACCATGACGTCTACACGATCTGTGGCGATGGCGACATGATGGAGGGCGTCTCGGCCGAGGCTGCGAGCCTCGCCGGCCATCTCAAGCTCAGCAACCTGTGCTGGATCTACGACAGCAACCACATCTCGATCGAGGGCGCGACCGATCTCGCATTCGACGAGGATGTCGGCCTGCGCTTCGACGCGTATGGCTGGAACGTCATCCACATCGACGATGCGAACGACACCGCCGCGCTGAGCCGCGCGATCGAGACGTTCAAGGCGACCACCGACAAGCCGACCTTCATCGTCGTGCATTCGGTGATCGGTTACGGCAGCCCCAAGGCCGGCAGCGAGAAGGCACACGGCGAGCCGCTCGGCGAGGAGAATATCCGCCTCACCAAGCAGGCCTATGGCTGGCCGGAGGACAAGTCGTTCTACGTGCCCGACGGCGTGATCGAGCATTTCAACGGCGCGATCGCCGAGCGTGGCGCCAAGCTGCGCGACGAGTGGGTCGCGCTGACCGACAAGTATCGTGGCGCCTATCCCGAACTGTCCGCCGAACTCGAGCTGTTGCTCAAGGACGAGCTGCCCGAGGGCTGGGATGCCGACATTCCGACCTTCGAGGCGGATGCCAAGGGCGTTGCCAGCCGCGATTCGGGCGGCAAGGTGCTCAACGCGATCGCGGGGCGCGTGCCGTGGCTGATCGGTGGTTCGGCCGATCTCGCGCCGTCGACCAAGACCGACATCAAGGGGCAGCCCTCGTTCGAGGCGGAGAATTACGCCGGTCGGAACTTCCACTTCGGCATCCGCGAACACGGCATGGGCGCGATCGTCAACGGCATGGCGTTGTCGCATTTGCGTTCGTACGGCTCCACCTTCCTGGTGTTCGTCGATTACATGCGCGCGCCGGTGCGCCTGTCGGCGATCATGGAGGTTGGCACCGTCTGGGTGTTCACGCACGACTCGATCGGGGTCGGCGAGGATGGCCCGACGCACCAGCCGATCGAACATCTCGCCACGTTGCGCGCGATCCCCGGTCTCGACACGATCCGTCCGAGCGACGCGAACGAAGTCGTCGCGGCATGGAAGGCGGTCCTCAAGGACGCCAGCACGCCGGCCGCTCTCATCATGTCGCGCCAGGCGCTGCCGACGCTCGACCGGACCAAGTATGCGAGCGCCGATGGGCTCGAAAAGGGCGGCTATGTGCTGGCCGACAGTGACGGCACGCCCGACGTGATCCTGATCGCGACCGGCAGCGAAGTGTCGCTCGCGGTCGACGCGTACGAAAAGCTCAAGGCGGACGGCGTGAAGAGCCGGGTCGTGTCGATGCCGAGCTGGTATCGCTACGAACTGCAGGACGCCGCGTACAAGGAAAGCGTGCTGCCGCGCGAAGTGCGGGCGCGCGTTGCGGTCGAGATGGCCGGGTCGATCGGTTGGGACCGCTATGTCGGCCTCGACGGCGCGACCGTGACGATGTCGACCTTCGGGGCTTCGGCACCGCTCGCCAAGCTGCAGGACAAGTTCGGGTTCACCGTCGACAATGTCGTCAAGGTCGCCCGCCAAGTGATGGAGACCAAGTGATGGGTGCGCTCAACGATCTCGAAGGTTTCGGCCAAGCGGTATGGCTCGATTTCGTCGACCGGAAGTTCCTGGAGGCCGGTGGTCTCCAGAAGCTGGTCGATGAGGATGGCCTGACCGGCGTCACGTCGAACCCGTCGATCTTCGAAAAGGCGATGGGTCATGGCGACGCCTATGACTCGACGCTGGCCGAATACGACAAGCAGCATGCCGGCGCGGCGACGATCGACCGCTACGAGCATCTCGCGATCCAGGACATCAAGGCGGCGGCGGAGACGCTGAAGCCGGTCTATGACAAGCTCGACGCGAAGGACGGCTATGTCAGCCTTGAGGTGTCGCCGTACATTTCGGACGATACCGATGCGACGATCGCCGAGGCGAAGAAGCTGTGGGGGATGGTCGACCGGCCGAACCTGATGATCAAGATCCCGGGTACGCTTGCGGGTGCGCCGGCGATCTCGTCGACGATCGCGAGCGGCATCAACGTCAACGTCACGCTGCTGTTCGCGCTCGACGCCTATATTCGCGTTGCCGAGGCGTATGCGGCGGGTCTGGAAGAGCGCGTCAAGCAGGGGCAGCCGATCGACAAGATCGCCAGCGTCGCGAGCTTCTTCGTCAGCCGTATCGACTCGTCGATCGACAAGGAGATCGATGCGCGTCTTGAGAAGGGCGATGCCGAGGCCGAGGCGCTGAAGGCGGTCCGCGGCAAGGTCGCGATCGCCAACGCGAAGATGGCGTATCAATGGTATCTCGACTTCCTGAAGTCGGACCGCTGGCAGGCGCTCGCCGCCAAGGGTGCGCAGCCGCAGCGTCTGCTTTGGGCGTCGACCGGCGTGAAGGATCCGAGCTATCCCGACACGCTCTACATCGACACGCTGATCGGCAAGGACACGGTCAACACGATGCCGCCGAAGACGATGGACGCGTTCCGCGATCACGGCACCGCGGCGGAGACGATCACGCAGGACGTCGAGGGTGCTAAGCATGTGCTGGCGGAAGCCGAGCGGCTGGGCCTCGACCTGAACGGCGTGACCGGCAAGCTGGTCGAGGAGGGCGTCGCCTCGTTCGTGAAGGCGTTCGACGACCTGCTCGGCGCGATCGCCAAGAAGCAGCCGGCGACGGCGTAGGCCTCCTGCACCCTCTCCCCTGCGGGGAGAGGGCCGGGGTGAGGGGCGCCGCGAGCGCTGTCCTCCCCAACTACCCCTCACCCCAACCCTCTCCCCGGCGGGGAGAGGGGGTAAGCAAGGAATTCCCCATGAAGATCGGACTGATCGGCCTCGGCCGGATGGGCGGCAACATCGCGCGCCGGTTGATGAAGAACGGCCATGAAGTCGTGGCCTATGACCGCGACGCCGAGGCCGTGAAGAAGCTCGCCGCCGACGGCGCGATCGGCGCGGACTCGCTCGACGACATGCATGCGAAGCTCGACACGCCGGCGATCTGGTGGGTCATGGTCCCCGCAGGCGAGCCGACCGAGAGCACCGTCCAGGCGATCGCCGCGAAGTCGAATTCGGGCGACATCATCATCGATGGCGGCAACAGCTTCTACAAGGACGACGTCCGCCGCGCGAAGGAACTGGCCGAGAAGGGCATCCACTATGTCGACGTCGGCACGTCCGGCGGCGTGTGGGGTCTCGAGCGCGGCTATTGCATGATGATCGGCGGCGACAAGGAGACGGTCGACCTGCTCGATCCGATCTTCGAGACGCTGGCGCCGGGCATGGGAACGATCGTCCGCACGCCGGGCCGCGTCGAGGGGCAAGCCGATCCGCGCGCGGAAAAGGGCTATATCCATGCAGGCCCCTCGGGCGCGGGGCACTTCGTCAAGATGGTCCACAACGGCATCGAATACGGCCTGATGCAGGCCTATGCCGAGGGCTTCGACATCCTCAAGGGCAAGTCGGGCGAGCATGTCGTCGAGGAGGAGCGCTTCGACATCAACCTGACCGACGTCGCCGAGGTCTGGCGTCGCGGCAGCGTGATCTCGTCGTGGCTGCTCGACCTGTCGGCGATCGCGCTGGCGAAGGACGGCACGCTCGAAGGCTTCAGCGGCAGCGTCGCGGACTCGGGCGAGGGCCAGTGGACGATCGACGCGGCGATGGAGGAGAAGGTGCCCGCCAACGTGCTGAGCGCCGCGCTGTATGCGCGCTATCGCAGCCGCGTCGAGCATACGTTCGGCGACAAGCTGTTGTCGGCGATGCGCTATGGCTTTGGCGGTCATGTCGAGATGCCGCAGTGAGCGGTAGCATGAGCGATATCAAGCTGCTGGTCTCCGATGTCGACGGCACGCTCGTCGACAAGGAGAAGAAGGTCACGCCCGCGACCGTCGATGCGGTCGAGCGGTTGAAGGCGGCGGGCCTCGGCTTCACGATTATCAGCGCGCGCCCGCGGTCGGGAATGATGCCGATCGCCGAGTTGCTTGGTATCGACGAGCCGATGGGCGCGTTCAACGGCGGGATCGTGTTCAAGCGCGACGGCACCGTGATCGAACACCACATGATCGACGTCGACGTCGTCCGCGGCGCGATGGAGATCGTCGGTGATGCGCCGGTCGATACATGGTTCTTCGCGGACGACGTTTGGTATGCCAGCACGGATCAGGGCGGGCATGTCGGCAGCGAGCGCAAAGCGTCGGCACAGGATCCGGTGATCGTTTCCGACTTTTCCGCTCTGCTCGCCAAGGCGGACAAGGTGACGTTCGTCAGCGATGACGAGGAATTGTTGCGCGACCTGCATGCGAAGGTCGCCGCCAAGTTCGATACCAAGGCGACGATCGTCCAGTCGCAGACCTATTATCTCGACATCACGCCTGTCGCCGGCAACAAGGGTAGCGGGATCGAGGAACTGGCGGACGCGTTCGGCATCAGCTTGACGCAGACCGCGGCGATCGGCGATCAGGCCAACGACATCGCGATGCTCAAGCGCGCCAAGCTGGCGATCGCGATGGGCAACGCGCCGCAGACTGTCCGCGACGTTGCGCACGAGATTACCAGCGCGAACGATGCCGATGGTGTCGCGCACGCGATCGACAATTTTATCCTTACTGGAGTTTCCGCATGAAAGAGTTGGTTGCCTTCGACCTCGATGGAACGCTGGCCGAGAGCAAGCAGCCCTTGCAGGAGCCGATGGGCGAGGCACTGGCGAACCTGCTCGACGTCGCGCATGTCGCTGTGATCTCGGGCGGCGACTGGCCGCAGTTCGAGAAGCAGGTCGCGTCGCGCCTGCCCGAGCGGGCCGATCGCACCAAGTTGTGGCTGATGCCGACCACCGGGACCAAGCTGTACCGGTTCGATGGCGAGTGGCGCGCGGTGTATGCCGAGCTGTTCGAGGAGGACGAGAAGCAGAAGATCCTCAAGGCGTTCGACGAGTCGTTGGAAGCTACTGGCTTCGTGCCGGAGAAGACCTGGGGCGAGCGGATCGAGGATCGGGGCAGCCAGATCACGTTCTCCGCGCTCGGCCAGGAAGCACCGATCGATGCCAAGCACAGCTGGGATCCGGACTTCGCCAAGCGGAAGGTGATCCAGGCCGATCTGCGCAAGCGCCTGCCGGGGCTGTCGATCAACATGGGCGGCGCGACCTCGATCGACATCACGCGTGAGGGTGTCGACAAGGCGTATGGCCTGAAGAAGCTCAACGAGGCGAGCGGTATCGCGCTCGACAAGATGATGTTCATCGGCGACGCGATCTTTCCGGGTGGGAATGATTATCCGGCGGAGCAGCTTGGGCTGGACGTCGTGAAGGTGAAGAACGTCGACGGGACGCTGGCGGCGATCGCTGGAATCGTCGCGTGCCTGAAGTAAGCGCATGAGCGTCGCCTTCCGTCGCGAGAGTGACGAGGAACATCTCGAGCCGAAGTTCGAACAGCCGATCGCGCCGGGACCTAATCTGGTTACGGCGCGGGGGCTGCGGTTGCTTGGCGAGCGGGTGACCGAGATCGAGGCGGCTGTTGCGGCTGAGACGGACGAGGAGGCGCGCAAACTGCTGCTGCGCGACCTGCGGTATTGGCACACGCGCCAGACTACCGCCGAACTCGCGCCTTCGCCGGAAGAGGATGAAGTCGGGATCGGCTCTCGGGTGCGCGTGCGGATGAACGGGGCGGAGCGGACGATCGCGATCGTCGGTGGCGACGAGGCCGAACCCGGTGCGGATCGGCTGGCGTTTTCAGCACCCTTGGCGCGTGCGCTGATGGGGGCTGCCGTCGGCGAGAAGGTCGCGTTTGCGGACAAGGCGGATGCGATCGAGGTTCTGGCGATCGATCGGGAAGACGGCTGATGGCCGAGGCGAAATTCGAGCGGCATCGCCAGGCGTGGACTCAGGACGAGATCCAGAAGCTGCACACGCTGGCGAAGAAGGGCATGGCGCTGAAGGCGATCGCCAAGGCGCTGACCAGGAGCGAGGAGTCGGTGAAGGTGCGGGCGAAGGAAGATTCGCTGAATATCGCCAAGCTGCGGTGAGGTGAAAAAGAGCCCTCTCCCCTTCGGGGAGAGGGTTGGGTGAGGGGCTGTTCCAGGCGGTGCACTGCTTGGCTGCCCCTCACCCCGACCCTCTCCCCGGAGGGGAGAGGGAGCAGAAGGGGCGTTATCGTGCTCCTTCACGCCGTCGGAGGCTTCCGCGCCCCCGCGTGGCGCCACTTCGAACGGCACCACCGCGAGAGACGTTGCCGCGAGAGACACCACTCCCGCCCCAATGGCACCACCCCGGCGAAGGCCGGGGCCCAATTGGAAAGGTCGGGGTAACGGGGCGCAACTTGCATCATTACCGTCCCCCAATTGGGCCCCGGCCTTCGCCGGGGTGGTGTTGGTGTGCTGGCGTGGCTGACAGATATGCAGGCTAGCGCCTATGTGGCACACCCCGAACGCGCTACAGCGGCCACCCCTTCTTGTTCTCCCGCGAAGGCGGGAGTCCAGTCTGGGTCCCCGCCTTCGCGGGGAAACATTCTTGACTAGCGGCTCGCGCAACCAAGCCGCACGGAGCCACACTTGTCCGAATACGACGCGATCATTCTCGGCGCAGGCGCTGCCGGGCTCATGTGCGCCGCCGTCGCAGGCCAGCGCGGGCGGAAGATCCTGCTCGTCGATCATGCCGACCAAGCCGGCAAGAAGATCCTCATTTCCGGCGGCGGGCGGTGCAATTTCACCAACGTGAACACCGCCGCTGACCGCTACATCTCCGCCAACCCGCATTTCGCCAAGTCCGCGCTCGGCCGCTACACCGCGCAGGACTTCATCGCGCTCGTCGAATCCTACGGCATCGCCTGGCACGAGAAGACGCTCGGCCAACTCTTCTGCGACGGCTCGGCCCGACAGATCGTCGAGATGCTGCTCGACGAATGCGACAAGGGGCGGGTGGATCTGTCGCTCGGCCGCGCAGTCACGGGGGTCGACCATGCCGACGGCCGCTACCGCGTGTCGCTTGACGGCCACACCGTCACCGCGCCCGCGCTGGTCATAGCAACCGGCGGCCCGTCGATCCCCAAGATGGGCGCGACCGGGTTCGCCTATGACCTCGCGCGGCAGTTCGGGCTGAAGGTCGTCGAGCCACGCCCCGCACTCGTCCCGCTGACGCTGGGCGGCGACGAGACGCTGTTCCGCGAACTGTCCGGCGTCGCTGCCGAGGTCGTCGCCACCGCCGGCAAGACCGCGTTTCGCGAAGCCGCGCTGTTTACGCACCGCGGCCTGTCCGGCCCCGCGATCCTCCAAGTGTCGTCCTATTGGCGCAACGGCCAGCCCGTCGGCATTGATTTCCTCCCCGATCGCGAGTCCGGCTGGCTCCCCGCCGCCAAGCGTACCACGCCGCGCGCGACTCTCCGGAAACTGCTCGGCAGCACGCTGCCGGACCGACTCGCGGAGACTTTGAGCGAGCGCTTGGGGATGGGCGGCGAGATTTCCACGCTAACCGATCGCAAGCTCCAGGACGCTGAGCGAGCGCTAAGTCATTGGCAATTCACGCCAAATGGTTCGGAAGGCTATGCCAAGGCCGAGGTCACCGCTGGCGGAATCAGCACTGCGGACCTATCTTCGCAAACAATGCAAGCCAAACGCGTACCAATGTTGTATGCGGTCGGCGAAGCGGTCGATGTCACAGGGTGGCTCGGCGGCTACAATTTCCAATGGGCATGGGCGAGCGGGTGGGCCGCGGGCCAAGTCCTGTAGGGACCACCACGCCAGTGCTTTGCCGTAGCGTCAAGCCGGCCACCAATTAGGACGTACATGCCTTTTACAAATATTCCGTCGCTTCTTTCCGAGGCGCTCGAAGCGCGCGGCTATACCGCGCTCACCCCCGTCCAGGCTCATGTGATCGAGGACAATGCGATCGGTCGCGATCTCGTCGTGTCGGCGCAGACCGGCTCGGGCAAGACCGTCGCGTTCGGCCTGGCGATGGCCGGCGAACTGCTCGGTGAAGCCGGCGAGGACGGCGTCCAGCGCCTGCCCGCGCCGCACAAGCCGCTCGTGCTCTGCATCGCGCCGACTCGCGAGTTGGCACTCCAGGTCAGCCGCGAGCTGATGTGGCTCTATGCCAAGGCCGGTGCGCGCATTTCGACCTGCGTCGGCGGCATGGACGCCTCGAAGGAGCGTCGTTCGCTTGCACACGGCGCGCATATCGTCGTCGGCACGCCGGGCCGTCTGCGCGATCACCTCGAGCGTGGCGCGCTCGACTTGTCGGCCCTCAAGGTCGCGGTGCTCGACGAAGCCGACGAGATGCTCGACATGGGCTTCCGCGAAGACCTCGAGCAGATCCTCGACGCGTCGCCCGAAGCGCGCCGTACGCTGCTGTTCTCGGCGACGATGCCGCGGCCGATCGTCGCGCTCGCCAAGCGCTACCAGAAGGATGCGCTGCGCATCTCGACCGTCGGCGAGGATCGCGGTCATGGCGACATCTCGTACCAGGCTGTCACGGTCTCGCCGTCAGAGATCGAGCATGCGGTGATCAACCTGCTGCGCTTCCACGAGGCGGAGACGGCGATGCTGTTCTGCGCGACTCGCGATAACGTGCGTCATCTGCATGCGAGCCTGGTCGAGCGTGGCTTTGCCGCGGTCGCGCTGTCGGGCGAGCATTCGCAGAACGAGCGTAATGCGGCGCTTCAGGCTCTGCGCGATCGTCGTGCGCGTGTCTGCGTGGCGACCGACGTTGCGGCTCGCGGCATTGATCTGCCGACGTTGTCGCTGGTCGTGCACGTCGAACTGCCGCGCGATGCCGAGACGCTCCAGCATCGCTCGGGTCGTACCGGTCGTGCGGGCAAGAAGGGCACCGCCGTCCTGATCGTGCCGTTCCCGCGTCGCCGTCGCGTCGAGATGATGCTCCGTGGTGCGAAGATCAACGCGGAGTGGGTCAACGCCCCGACCGCGGAGGACATCCGCAAGAACGATCACGAGCGGCTGATCGGCATGCTGTTGCAGCCGGTCGAGGTCGAGGAGGAGGATCGCGCGCTCGCCGTCCGCCTGATGGCCGAGAAGACGCCGGAGGATATCGCCGCCGCGCTGGTGCACATGCACCGCGCGACGATGCCGCAGGCCGAGGACCTGATCGACCAGAGCAAGCAGCCGACTCAGGACGAGCGTTCGCAGGGGCCGCGCGCGGGCTTCGAGGACACCGTCTGGTTCCGCATGGATATCGGTCGTCGCCAGAACGCCGATCCGCGCTGGATCCTGCCGTTGATCTGCCGTCGCGGGCACATCACCAAGTCCGAGATCGGCGCGATCCGCATCGGTCCGAACGAGACGGCGTTCGAGATTCCCCGCGCGGTGGCGGCGCGGTTCTCGGCGGCGATTCAGCGGACGGCACAGTCTGGGGAAGAAGAGAGCGGCGTCGCGATCGAGGCGATGCAGGGTGCGCCCGAGAGCGGTGCGCGGCATGACGGCGGTGGCAGTGGTCGCAGCAATGCGAGCGGTCCGCGCTCGACGCTGCACCGTGCAGCACCGCGTGGTGGCCCGGCGCCGGCGCGCAAGCCCCCGTATCGCGGGAATCGCGAGCGGAGCTGAGCTAGCACGATCCTCCCCCGTCAGGGGGAGGTGTCGCCGAAGGTGACGGAGGGGGAGGATACGCGACAGATGTGGTGGATGCCTCCCCCTGGCGGGGGAGGATTGCGACCATCCGCATTGCTGATTGTGGACGGTGGACTGGCCCCCGTACCTCTCGTCATCCTGACGAAGTTGCCCGTCATTCTGACGAAGTTGGTGGAATCGAAAGATCGCTGATGACGAACGCACCTTCCGCACCCGACGCCATCCGTATCCTCGTCGATGCCGACGCGTGCCCGGTGAAGGACGAAATCTACAAGGTTGCGTGGCGCCACGAAGTGCCCGTGACGATCGTCGCCAACAGCCATTTTCGCATCCCGGTCCACCCGCTGATCTCGCGCGTCGTGGTCAGCGACGGGTTCGATGCCGCCGACGACTGGATCGCCGACCAGGCCGATGCGAAGTCGGTCGTCGTCACCGCCGACATCCTGCTCGCCGATCGCTGCGTGAAGGCCGGCGCCACGGTCCTTGCCAACACCGGCAAGCCGTTCACCACCAGCTCAATCGGCGGCGCGATCGCGACGCGCGCGATCATGGCGGACCTGCGTGCGGGCGGCGACGTGATCGGCGGGCCGGCGCCGTTCTCCAAGACCGACCGCTCGGCGTTCCTGTCCGCGCTCGATGCCGCGCTCGTCCGGTTGAAGCGCGGCTAGCGTACGCGCTTGTATCGCTCGACTTATCCGAGCGGGTTGGGCAGGTATCGACGATGCAATCGCACCTTCTCGATCGTGACCAATTGCTGGCGCGGCAGGCGTTTCAGTTGGCGTTGGTCGACCTGCTGCGCGGGCTCGACGGCCCCGACGCGATCATGGCTGCAGCGGCCGCGACTCTGGGATCGCATCTCGGTGTCGCGCGGTGCGGATACGGCGAAGTGGTGCCGGACGGCACGGCGATGCACATCGCAGGCGACTGGACGAGCGGCGCGCTGCGCAGCCTGGCGGGCGAGACGCGGCTGCTCGGCGCGTTCGGCAGCGGCCTGCTGGAGGATCTGCGCGACGGCAAGACGGTGGTCGTCGACGATTGCCACACCGATCCGCGATCGAGCGATCCCGATTACGGCGCGGCGTGGACGAGCATCGGCGCGTGCGCGCTGATCGTGTTTCCGCTGGTCCGTCACGGCGTGCTGACAGCGATCCTGTACGTCCATGAGCCGACCGCGCGGATCTGGACGCCTGCCGATATCGCACTGGTCGAGGACGTCGCGCTGCGCACCGCGGACGCGGTCGAGCGGACCCGTGCCGATGTCGCGCTCAAGGAAAGCGAGGAGCGCTTCCGGTCGTTGTTCAATTCGATCGACGCCGGCTTCTGCCTGATCGAGCTCGCGTTCGACGGCGATCGCGCGGTCGATTACCGGTTCATCGAGACCAATGCGGCGTTCGAGCGCGAAACCGGGCTGCGCGATGTCGTCGGCAAATGGATGCGCGCCCTCGTCCCCGACCTCGAAGAGCGCTGGTACGCGATCTATGCGCAGGTCGCGACGACCGGCGAACCGGTCCGCTTCGAGGATCAGGTCGGTGCGTTCGACGGGCGGTGGTACGATGTCCACGCCTACCGCGCGGATGCGCCGGGTACCAACCGGGTCGCGGTGCTGTTCAACGATATCAGCGAACGCCGCCGCAAGGATATCGCGCTCGCGGAGAGCCAGGGCGAGCTCGAGCTGGCGACGCGGGTCGCGCAGCTCGGGCGGTTCGACTATCGGCCGATCGCGAATACGCTGACCTGGGACGACCGGTGCCGCGCCTTGTTCGGGATCTCGCCGGGTAGGCCCGTCGACTATGCCTCGTCGTTTCTCGCCAACGTCCATCCGGACGATCGGGCCGCCGCCGATGCCGCGGTCGCGGCCTCGCTCGATCCGGATGGTACGCGCAAGTTCGACGCCGAATATCGCACGATCGGGCAGGAGGACGGGGTCGAGCGTCATGTCTCCGCGCACGGAGTCGCGTTCTTCGACGGAGAGACGCCGATCCGGCTGATCGGTACGGTGCAGGACGTCTCGCGCGATCGGCAGGCGCAGGCGGCGCTGCGCGAGACGAGCGAACGGCTGCGGCTCGCCGCGCGCGCGACCAACGATGCGATCTGGGACTGGGACCTGCGCCGCAATCACGTGCTGTGGAACGACGCGCTGACCGCCGCCTACGGGCATGACCTCGCGACGGTCGATCCGACCGGCGACTGGTGGATCGAACACATCCATCCCGAGGATCGGCCCCGGATCGATCGCAGCATCCATGTCGTGATCGACGGTGGATATACCGAGTGGAGCGACGAATATCGCTTCCTGTGCGCGGATGGCCGTTACGCCGATGTGCTCGACCGCGGCTACGTGATCCGCGACGATCAGGGCGTACCGGTGCGGATGATCGGCGCGATGCTCGACCAGTCCGCGCGGAAAGCGGTCGAGCGGCAATTGCGCGCGATCAACGAGGGATTGCAGCAGGCAGTCGTCGCCTCCACCGCGGATCGAGACAGGTTGTGGGATCTGTCGACCGACATCATGCTGCGCGCCGAATATGACGGCACCATCGTCGCGGTGAACCCGGCCTGGACCATCATGCTCGGCTGGCCGATCGAGGAGCTCCTCGGGCGGCCGTTGTTCGACCTGCTGCATCCCGACGATATCCGTCCGACCGGCCGGGCGGTGGCGGGCCTCGAGCGCGGCGAAGTCGTCACCCGGATCGACAACCGCTATCGCTGCAAGGACGGCAGCTATCGCTGGATCAGCTGGGCGGCCCAGCCGGGCGACGGGATGATCAATGCGGTCGGGCGCGACATCACCGGCGACAAGGACCGCGAGGCCAGACTGGCGCGCGCGGAAGATGCGCTGCGCCAGGCGCAGAAGATGGAGGCGGTCGGCCAGCTCACCGGCGGCATCGCGCACGACTTCAACAACATGCTCACGGGAATCATCGGCGGGCTCGACATGGTCCGTCGCAATCTTCCCGAGGTTCGGCATGAGCGCGTCGACCGGTATATCGAGGCAGCGACGGTGTCGGCAAACCGTGCCGCCGGCCTGACGCAGCGGCTGCTGGCGTTTTCGCGGCGCCAGTCGCTCGATGTGAAGGCGGTCGATGTCGGCGAACTGGTCGACGGGATGGAGGACCTGTTGCGGCGGACGCTCGGCGAGAATGCCGGACTGGAGGTGCGGCGTGCGCCGGGGGTCTGGCCGGCGCGTACCGACGCCAATCAGCTCGAAAGCGCGCTGCTCAACCTGGCGATCAACGCGCGCGATGCGATGCCCGAGGGTGGACTGCTGACGATCGAGACCGAGAACGCGCATCTCGACGCGCATTACACCGAGACGATCGAGGACCTGGAGCCGGGCGATTTCGTGGTGATCGGCGTGTCGGACACAGGCACCGGCATGAGCGCGAACGTGATCGCAAAGGCGTTCGATCCGTTCTTCACGACCAAGCCGATCGGGCAGGGCACCGGGCTCGGCCTGTCGATGATCTATGGGTTCGCGCGACAATCCGGCGGGCATGTGCGGATCTATTCGGAGGAGGGGCAGGGCACGACCGTCAAGCTGTACCTGCCGCGATTCAGGGGCGAGGTGGAGGCGGCGGCCGAGATCGCCGATGCCGACCTGCCCCGCGCCGACGGCGAGCGCGTGCTGGTGGTCGAGGACGACCCCGCGGTGCGGATGCTGATCGTCGATGTGCTGCAGGGACTTGGCTACGGCGTGCTGGAGGCGGCGGACGGCCGGGCGGCGGTGCCGTTCCTGGAGAGCGACCAGCGGATCGACCTGCTGGTCAGCGATGTCGGGCTGCCGGGGATCAACGGCCGTCAGGTCGCCGAGATCGCGCGTGACCATCGGCCGGGGCTGAAAGTGCTGTTCGTCACCGGCTATGCGGAAAAGGCGGCGGTACGCGGCGATTTTCTCGACGAGGGGATGGACATGATCACCAAGCCGTTCGCGCTGGACGTGCTGGCGAACCGGATCCGGGCGATGATCGGGGGGGAAAGGAAAGCGCTTCCATAGGGTTTACCTTCCCGGCGAAGGCCGGGGTCCAAGTGGGAGACGTTGCTGACGCAGTTCAGTGCATCGTTACTCCCACCTTTCCAATTGGGCCCCGGCCTTCGCCGGGGTGGTGCCTCGGAAAGGTAAGGCGGGGCGAAAACCGACTTTACCGGTTGCCATCCCGCACCCGGCATCGCCATAGGCGCGCGTTCACTGAGGGACGACGCGATGCAGATGGACGCTGGCGGCCCCGCGCTGGGGCTTGATTTCGGCACGACCAACAGCGTCGTGGCGCTGGGAACGGCCGGCGGGCTGCCCGAACTCGTCACGTTCGCCGCTCCCGCCGAGACGAGCCCGGTGTTCCGCTCGGCGTTGTGCTTCTGGCAGGACGACAGCGGCAAGGGGCTCGCGTCGGATGCGGGGCCGTGGGCGATCGCCGAATATATGGAATACCCGCTCGACAGCCGGTTCATCCAGTCGTTCAAGTCGGTCGCGGCGATGAAGACGTTCGAGCAGGCCTCGGTTTTCGACAAGCGCTATCGCTTCGAGGAGATGGGGCAGCTGTTCCTCGAGAAGCTGATTTCCCATGCGGGCGGCAAGCTCGACACGCGGCCGCAGCGGATCGTGGTGGGCCGGCCGGTCGAATATGCAGGCGCGCGGCCCGACGAAGCGCTCGCGCGGACGCGGTACGATGCGATGTTCAAGGGCTTCGGCGCGGAGATCCATTACGTCTATGAGCCGCTCGGTGCGGCGTACAGCTATGCGACGCGGTTGACCGAGCCGGCGACGATCCTCGTGGCGGATTTCGGCGGCGGGACGAGCGACTTTTCGGTGGTGCGCGTTGCCGAGCCGGGCGCGGCGCGGCGGTGTACGCCTTTGGGTCATGCGGGCGTGGGGATTGCGGGCGATCGGTTCGATTACCGGATCCTCGACCGGCTGGTGCTGCCGATGCTGGGCAAGGGCGGCGCGTACAAGTCGTTCGACAAGGAACTGGAGATTCCGCGCGCGTATTTCGCCGACTTCGCGGACTGGTCGCGGCTCGCGCTGATGCGCAACCGCAAGACGATGACCGAGTTGGAGCGGCTGCAGAAGACTGCGATCGACCCCGACGCGATCGGGCGGATGATCGCGGTGATCGAGAACGAGCTGGGGTATCCGCTGTACGACGCAGTCGGGACGCTCAAGCGCGCGCTGTCGAGCGGTGAGGACGCGCATTTTCACTTTGCGGGCGCGGGGCTGGAGATCGAGGCGGACGTGACGCGGGCGCAGTTCGAGGGCTGGATCGCCGACGATGTCGTGCGGATCGAGGCGGCGGTCGATCGTGCGTTGCAGGTCGCGAACGTCGGTGGGGGTGAGATCGATCGGGTGTTCCTGACCGGCGGATCGTCGCTGATCCCGCGCATCCGGCGGATTTTCGTCGAGCGGTTCGGCGAGGCGGCGATCATGAGCGGCGGCGAGCTGACCTCGATCGCGCATGGGCTCGCGTTAATCGGCGAGCAGGACGATATCGCGGCGTGGTCGGCATGATCCCTCGCGTGCTTCTCGGGACGGCGCTGGTGCCGGGTGGGGGTGAGCTTCGGTTGCTCCAGCGGGGCGCGGAGTTCTCGATCATGCTCGGCGCGAACGAGTTGATGAACAGCCGGCTGAGCGGTTCGGAAGAGGCGCTGGCGGAGCAGGCTTGCGATCGGATTGGTGGGCGTCCGGGCGTGCGGATGCTGATCGGCGGGCTCGGGATGGGGTTCACGCTTCGTGCGGCGCTGGCCCGGCTTGGTCCTGACGCGGAGGTGGCGGTTGCGGAGATCGTGCCGGCGGTGATCGAATGGGCGCGCGGGCCGATGGCGGCGCTGCACGGCGACAGCCTGACCGATCCGCGGACCCGGATTTTCGAGGGCGATGTCGCCGCGGCGATCGTGGAGGGTGATTGGGACGCGATCCTGCTCGATGTCGACAATGGGCCGGACGGGATCTCGCGGCCGGGTAACGATCGGCTTTACGGCGCGCGGGGGCTTTCCCAGGCGCGAGCGGCGTTGCGGGCGGGCGGGGTGTTGGCGGTGTGGTCGTCGGCGCCGAGCAAGCCGTTCGCTACCCGACTTTCCGAAGCGGGTTTCGCGGTCGACGAAGTGATCGCGCGGGCGACGCGGAAGGGCGGCGCGCGGCATACGATCTGGTTCGCCACCAAGACATGATCTGGCGGTGGGCCGTCTTGATCGCGCTGTCGGCGGTGATTGCGGGGCTGCTGGAATTGGTCGGGCTGCCCGCGGGGTTGCTGCTCGGGCCGATGGTTGCGGCGGTGATTCTTGCGGTGAGGGGGTGGTCGCTGACTGTTCCCACGTCTGCGTTTCGCGGCGCGCAGGCGGCGGTGGGCACGCTGATCGCGGGCTCGATTACGACCGGAATCGTCGCGACGGTGGCGGATCACTGGCCGGTGTTCCTGATGGTCAATTTCGTCACGCTCGCGGCCAGCAGCGTGCTCGGCTATCTACTCAGCCGGTGGCAGGTGTTGCCGGGGACGGTCGCGGTGTGGGGATCGACGCCTGGTGCTGCGAGCGCGATGGTGTTGATGGCGCAGGCGTACGGCGCGGACTCGCGGCTGGTCGCGGTGATGACGTACACGCGGGTCGTGAGCGTCGCGGTGGTCGCCTCGGTGCTGGCGGCGGTGATGGTCGGCGGCGGGAGCGGGCATCATGTGGCGGGGGCGTGGTTCGCGCATCTCGACCCGATTGCGGTGCTGCGGACGATCACAATTGCTGGCGTTGGGGCGGGTGTCGGTGTCGTGCTGAAGCTTCCCGCCGGCGCCTTGCTCGGGTCGCTGGTCGCGGGGGCGGCGCTCAATGTCACCGGCGTCGCGCAGCCTGTGTTGCCGCAGTGGTTGCTGGCGATAAGCTATGCGGTGGTGGGGTGGCGGATCGGGCTGTCGTTCACGCGCGATACCTTGCGGGTGGCGGGCAAGGCGATGCCGCGCATCCTGCTGTCGGTGGCGCTGCTGATCGCGTTCTGCGGCGGGATCGCGGCGGCGTTGACGCGCTGGGCGGGGATCGATCCGGTGACCGCGTATCTGGCGACGAGCCCCGGCGGGATGGATTCGGTGGCGATCATCGCTGCGTCCAGCCCGGTGGATGTGCCGTTCGTGATGGCGCTTCAGGTGCTGCGGTTCCTGGGGGTGTTGCTGATCGGGCCGCCGCTCGCGAAGTTCGTGGCCACGCGGCAGGGCGGCGTGCCGCCGCCGGTTATTCCGACTTAGAACTGCGCTTGCCGCCGTAGCGAACTCGTGATCCTTCCCCGCAAGGGGGAGGTGGCTGGCGCTTGCCAGACGGAGGGGGAGGTAAGGGTAACCGCTGTTCCGTGTCCTCCCCCTCCGTCACCTTCGGTGCCACCTCCCCCTGGCGGGGGAGGATTGAGCGTTAGCCCTTGGTCGGACGATAGGCTTCGACATCGATCTCGTGGCGCTTGAGCTTGTCGTAGAATGTCTTCCGCGGGATGCCGAGCGCGGCCAGCGCTGAGCGGACGTCGCCGCTGACCTGTTGGAGCACGGCGCGGATCGTCGCTTCCTCGAACTTGTCGACGCGGGCGGGGAGGGGGATGTCGCTGTCCTCGTCGACGGGGTCTTCGGCTTCGACGCGCAGCACCAGACGTTTCGCTAGGTTGTCGAGTTCGCGGACGTTGCCGGGCCAGTCGTGCTGGCCGAGATACGCTAGCGTCGCGGTGTCGATCGTGGGGACCTCGCGGCCGAACCGCTCTGCCGCCTGGTGGAGCAGGTGGCCGAACAGCAGTGGTATGTCGTCGCGGCGTTCTCTGAGCGGCGGGATGCGCAGGCGCACGGCGTCGAGCCGGAAGAGTAGGTCGGCGCGGAAGCGGCCTTCGCCGACCGCCTGTTCGAGACCGGGTTTGGCGGCGGCGATCACGCGCAGGTCGAGCGCGCGGGGGAGGTCGCCGCCGACCGGCATCACCTCGCGCTCTTCCAGTACCCGCAGCAGTTTCGCCTGGAATGCTGGCAGCGTACTCTCGATCTCGTCCAAGAACAGCGTGCCGCGGTTCGACGCCTCGATCCGGCCGGTGCGCGGCAGGCGAGAGTCGCCGTCATGGCCGAACAGCTCGATCTCGGCGACCGCCTCGGGCAGCGCGGCGCAGTTGACCGCGACGAACGGCCGCGAGCGGCGGTTGCTCCAGCGGTGGAGGAGGACCGCGACGAGTTCCTTGCCGGTGCCGGTCTCGCCCTCGACCAGCACGTCGATATCGGCCTGCGCGATCTGGCGCATCGTTTCGCGCAGTCGGATCATGACCGGGGTCTCGCCGATCAGCGGTTCGGCGCCGATCGTTTCCTCCGCCGCCGCGCGGAGCCGGCGGTTCTCGAGGACGAGGCGGCGCATTTCGAGCGCGCGGCGTGCGCCCGCGATCAAATGGTCCGTCGCGAAGGGTTTCGGGATGAAGTCGAACGCGCCGTTCTTGAGCGCGGCGACCGCCATCGCGACGTCGGCGTGCCCCGTCATCAGCAGCACCGGGATCTCGTGGTCGATCGCGGCGATCCGGCGGAAGAGTTCGAGGCCGTCCATCTTCGGCATGCGGATGTCGGACACCACCGCGCCGTCGAACCCGGCATGGACGCGCGCGAGCGCCGCGGTCGGGTCGCGCTCGGCGATCACCGCGATCCCGGCGAGTTCGAACGATTGTTCTAGCGCACCGCGGAGGACGTCGTCGTCGTCGACGAGCAAGACGGCTTGCTCGGTCATGCTTTCACCAGGATCATGCGGAAGATCGCGCCTTCGGGGGCTGGGACGAGGTCGAGCGTGCCGCCGAACTCGGTCATGATGTCGCGGGCGATGCCGAGGCCGAGCCCGAGGCCGTCTTTCTTGCTCGTCTCGAACGGCGTGAAGAGGTGGTCGGCCATATCGGCCGCGATGCCCGGGCCGTTGTCGGCGACGGTCAGCACGACGTCGCGGCCCTTGCGCCCGACCGTGACGCTGACGCGCGCATCGCGGCGATCGGCGACCGCGTCGAGCGCGTTCTGGAGGAGGTTGACGAGGACTTGCTCGAGCCGGACGCGGCCGGCGATGACCGTCAGCCGCGCCTCGGGACCGGTCGGCAGGTCGAGCGTGACTCCCTTGGCGCGGAAGCGGTCGCCGATCAGCAGGCGGACGCCGTCGATCGCCTCGTCGAGTGCCACGGGGCCGATCGAGCCTGCGCCGCGCCGGGCGTAGCGACGCAGGCCGGCGGTGATCGTGCCGATCCGGCTGGTGAGGTCGACGATCGCTTCGAGGTTGGCGGCGGCGCGGTCGGGCGCGCCGCGCGCGAGGAACGCGGCGGCGTTGTCGGCGAAGGTGCGGATCGCGGCGACCGGCTGGTTGATCTCGTGCGCGACGCTGGCGGTGATCGTGCCGATCGAGCCGACGCGGTTGGCGTGCGCCAGTTCCTCGCGCGCCTGGCGGAAACGCTGGTCGGACGCCTCGCGCTGCTCGACCTCGATCTGGAGGCGCTCGGCGGTTGCCCGAAGTTCGGCGGTACGGCGCGCGACTTCGGCTTCGAGTTCTGCCCGGGCGCCCGCATTGCGCTTGCGGCGTTCATACGCCCACCACGCCGCCAGCATCGCTGTGACCGTCACCAGCGCCGCGATCGCGGTAGCCCATCGGGTGCGCGCAGCAGCGGCGCGGAGCGCGGCGTCGAGCGGCTCCATATGCACCAGCCGCCAGCCGGCGATCGGCACCGGCAGCGCGATCGCCACGGCGGGCGTGCCGTCGACCAGCCGCGAGCGTCCGTCGTCGAGCCTGAGTGGTGCGGCGACGAGCGGAGAGCTGCCGAACTGGCGTGTGCGGATCAGCGCGTCGCGGCGTACCGAGGACAGCGGGTGCGTGGTGCGGAACTGGAGGCGCGGGTCGCTGGAGATCAGGATGATGCCATCGCGATCGGTGACGAACGTCGCCATGTGATCCTGGATCCACGCGCGGGCGATTTTACCGAACTCGACCTTCACCACGACCACGCCGAGCGGGCGGCCGCCTTGTTCGATCCGGCGCGAGAGATAGAGGCCGGGGCGTCCGCTGACGCTGCCGAGCGCGAAGAACTCGGTCGCGCCGGAGGCCATCGCGGCGGTGAAATAGTCGCGGTAGCGGTAGTTGTGGCCGAGAAAGCTGTCGGGGCGGCCGGCGTTCGAGGCGGCGATCGTCATCCCCTGCGTATCGAGCGCGTAGATCACCGGAGCGCCGGTTCGCCGGGCCAGCATCGCCAGCTTTTCGTTCAGCGCAGCATCCGCGCGACCCGAGACCAGCGCCGCGCGGACGTCAGGATATTCGCCGAGCATGACCGGGAGCAGGCGATAGGTCTGCAACTCGGCCTCGAGCAGGCGCAGGTTGCTGCGGGTCTGCTGGACCGCGCGCACCCGCACCGCCGCGGTCGCATCGGCATCGGCGCGCGGACCGTAGATCGACGCGACCCCGGCAACGATCACGCCCAGAGTCGCGAACGCGAGGAGGACGATCAGCGCGGTCGCGACCAGCGGGGATCGGAGTCGATTCATTTGTGCGGATTATCACACACATCGGCGGGACGCCACGCCTGAAAATCGGCATTATCCGCACATTCGAACACTCGGTATGTCAATAAACCACGCAAAAGCAGCAATTTATCAGGATGCCGTCGCACTCTTGTAGTCCCGGGTTCGGCCCGGCATTACCGTCGCACACAACGTCCCATGATAGGGGGCGAGGCTTCAGGAGACGATGTTGACCATTCCATCCCAGACATATGCGACGGCGGAAACGCCCGCGCGCAAGCGCTGGTCCGGCCAGTTGTATCTGCAAGTGCTGGTGGCGATCGCGCTTGGCGCGGCGCTCGGGCATTTCTATCCGGCCTATGGCGCGGCGCTGAAGCCGTTGGGCGATGCGTTCATCAAGCTGGTGAAGATGATCATCGCGCCGGTGATCTTCCTGACGCTCGTCACCGGCATCGCCGGCATGAAGGAATTGGGCTCGGTCGGCCGGGTCGCGGGCAAGGCGTTCGCGTACTTCCTGTTCTTCTCGACGCTGGCGCTGATCGTCGGCCTGATCGTCGCCAACGTGATCCAGCCGGGCGCGGGCATGAACGTCGATGTCGGATCGCTCGATGCCGCGTCGATCGCGGAATATTCGCACAAGGCGCACGAGACGACGATCACCGGGTTCCTGATGAGCATCATCCCGGACACGATGGTCAGCGCGTTCACCGATGGCAACATCCTCCAGATCCTGCTGATCGCGATCCTGTTCGGTATCTCGCTGAGCCTGGTCGGCGAGCCTGCCAAGCCGGTGCTGAACTTCCTCGAGCGCCTCAGCCTGATCGTCTTCAAGCTGGTCGGCATTCTCATGCGCGCAGCGCCGCTGGGTGCATTCGGCGCGATCGCCTTCACGATCGGCAAATACGGGATCGGCAGCCTCGCCAATCTCGGCGCGCTGGTCGCGACCTTCTATCTGACCGCGGCGCTGTTCGTGGTCGTCATCCTCGGCACGGTCGCGCGGCTGACCGGCTTCTCGATCTTCAAGCTGATCAAGTATCTGAAGGCCGAACTGCTGCTGGTCCTGGGCACCTCGTCGTCGGAAGCCGCGCTGCCGAACCTCATCCTGAAGATGGAGGCTGCGGGCTGCGAGAAGTCGGTGGTCGGGCTGGTCGTGCCGACCGGCTATTCGTTCAACCTCGACGGTACCAACATCTACATGACGCTGGCGGCGCTGTTCATCGCGCAGGCGACCAACACGCATCTGACGCTCGGTCAGGAATTGCTGTTGCTGGCGGTCGCGATGATCTCGTCGAAGGGTGCGGCGGGCGTTACCGGCGCGGGCTTCATAACCCTGGCCGCGACGCTGTCGATCGTGCCTACGGTGCCGATCGCGGGCATGGCGCTGATCCTCGGCGTCGATCGCTTCATGAGCGAGTGCCGCAGCCTGACCAATTTCATCGGCAACGCGGTCGCGACGATCGTCGTCGCGCGCTGGGAGAATGCGCTCGACCGCGAGAAGCTCGACGCGGCGCTGTCGGGCAAGCTGCCCGAACTGGTCCCGCCGACGATTCCTGCCGCGATCCCCGCCGACGTCGCGACTGCCCATTGATGCCGGTGGGGACGGCGTACCTGTCCCCACCCGCCAGTACCGGAATTCTGCCATGACCCCGACCACGATGCGCCGCTTGCGGTATGCGGCCGGCTTTGCCGCGTCCGCGCTCTCGACCCTAGCCTCGGCGCAGACCGCGCCGACCCCTGCCAGCCCGACCCCTGCCAGTGATGCGCCATCGACCCAGGCGAGAGTCGGCGCGAAGGAACTGTCCAGCACGGCGGAAGCGTCGCCGATCTCGGAGGCCTATCCCAATGCCGCGATCGGCGACGGGGTGACGTCGGGCGGGTACAACCAGTCGCGCTGGGCGGAGGACTGGTCGAAGTTGCGCGACTCGAAGAAGCGCAAGGACATCGTCGACCAGCTGAAGTTCATCCCGATCGCGGCGGACGGCGACGTCTATCTGACGCTGTCGGGCGAGGCGCGGTTGCGTGTCAACGAGACCACCAACCCCAACCTACGCGATGCGCAGGCGCAGCGGCAGGATATCCTGCGGCTGTTCGGCGGCGCCGACCTGCATCTCGGCGAGCATTTTCGGCTGTACGGCGAGCTTGCACACGGCACGCTCGAGGGTGAGAATCTGGGAACGGTGCTGCCGAACCTGCGCAACAAGCTGGCGGTGCAACAGGCGTTCGTCGACGTGACCGGGACGGTCGCCAATGTCGATCTGGGCGTGCGTTATGGCCGCCAGACCTTTGCCGACGGGCCTAATCTGCTGGTCGTGCCGCGTGACAACAACACGCTCTATTTCGGCTTCAACGGCTTCCGCGCGTGGGCGCGCACCGCCGGCGTCCGCGCCGATGTGTTCGATTTCAAGCCGACCGCTTACGGCACCGGCGGCACCAGTGACGACGATGCCGAGAGCGCGCGGCGGTTCTCGGGCATCTCGACCGGGATCGTCCTGCCGGAGTCGCTGTTCGGCGGGTCGAAGCTGTACGTGGATCCGTTTCTCTGGCGCCTGCGCAACCGGGCGGCGGTGTGGGGCACCGATACCGCGCGCGAGGTGCGCAAGTTCTACGGCCTCCACATCTGGGGCGATGCCGGGCCGGTCAATCTAGACTGGACGATCAACTATCAGGGCGGCGATTACGATGGCCGCGCGATCAAGGCGTGGCTGTTGCTGATGGCGCAGACCTATAGCCTCGGCGAGAGCAAAAGCGCGCCCCGCATCGGATTCCATGCAGATTATGCGAGCGGTGGTGGTGCGTACGGCAAGGGCACGCTGCGCACCTCGCTCGCGCCGTTCGGCAACAACATTTACTACAGCTATCAGCTGTTCGCGACGCCGACCAATTTCGTCGCTGTGGCGCCGAACTTCACCTTCAGCGCGTTCAAGAAGCTGCGCGTGACGGCGGAGTACCAGCTGTCGTGGCGCGATTCGACGAGCGATGCGGTGTACCGCGCCAACGGCACCGCGTTTGCCGGCACGCAGAATGTCGGCGGGCGCAAGATCGCCGATACCATCCGGTTCCAGGCGACCTATCCGATCACCACGCGGCTGTCGCTGCTCGGGCGCTACGAGCATCTGATCGCCGGGCCGGCGTTGACCAATGCGGGGTACAAGAACTCCGACTTCCTCGCGGGGTGGATCAGCTACCGGTTCTGATACCCTATTGATCCTCCCCCGCGAGGGGGAGGTGGCTGGCGCTTGCCAGACGGAGGGGGAGGCAAGCGAAACGCCTGCTGCGTATCCTCCCCCTCCGTCACCTTCGGTGCCACCTCCCCCTGGCGGGGGAGGATTGGGAACGCGCACGATACCGCGTGGATTAACCTGCGTCGCTCACTGCGGCATTTTCTCCGATTTCGGCCATACCGGTCCTTCAATTCTTCGATCGACTGTGGCACATGGGCTCCATCATCAGGAGCACATGGCCATGGATCTCAGCTTCACGCCCGAGGAAGAATCGTTCCGCGACGAAGTCCGCGCGTTCTTCCGCGACAAACTCCCCGCGCGTCTCTCGACGCTGGTCCGCGAAGGCAAGCGCCTGCGCAAATCGGACATGGAGGAATGGCACGCCATTCTCAACGAACGCGGCTGGCTGGCGAACCACTGGCCCGAGCAATGGGGCGGTCCGGGCTGGAGCGTGATCCAGCGCTTCATCTTCGACAATGAGTCCGCGCTCGCGCACGCCCCTCGCGTCGTGCCGTTCGGCGTCAACATGCTCGGGCCGGTGCTGATCAAATACGGCTCCGAGGAGCAGAAGAAGCAGTGGTTGCCGCGGATTCTCGATGGCTCCGACTGGTGGTGCCAGGGGTATTCCGAGCCGGGCGCGGGGTCCGATCTCGCGGGCCTCAAGACCACAGCCGTCCGTAAGGGCGACGTCTATGTCGTCAACGGCCAGAAGACGTGGACGACGCTCGGCCAGCATGCCGACATGATCTTCTGCCTCGTCCGCACCGACCCGGCGGCGAAGAAGCAGGAGGGTATCTCGTTCCTGCTGATCGACATGAAGTCGCCCGGCATCGAGATCCGGCCGATCACGTTGATCGACGGCGAGCAGGAGGTGAACGAAGTGTTCTTCACCGACGTCGAGGTGCCGGTCGCCAACCTCGTCGGGGAGGAGAACCAGGGCTGGACCTATGCCAAGTATCTGCTGACCTATGAGCGCACCAACATCGCCGGTGTCGGCTTCTCGATCGCGTCGTTCGAGCGGCTGAAGGAAGTCGCGCAGATGCAGAAGAAGGGTGGACGGGCCTTGGCGGACGATCCGCTGTTCGCGGCGCGGATGGCACGGGTCGAGATCGATCTGGCGAACATGCAGACGACCAATCTCCGCGTGCTCGCGGCGGTCGCGGGTGGTGGTGCGCCGGGCGCGGAAAGTTCGATGCTCAAGATCAAGGGCACCGAGATCCGCCAGGAGATCACCTCGCTGACCCGCCGTGCGTACGGCTCGTACGCGGCGCCGTACATACCCGAGGCTCTGGAGGCCGGATGGAACGGCGAGGATGTCGGGCCGGAGGACGCGGCGATGGCGGCGCCTAGCTATTTCAACAACCGCAAGCTGTCGATCTTCGGCGGGTCGAACGAGATCCAGAAGAACATCATCTCCAAAGCCATCCTGGGTCTCTGATCACATGAACTTCGAACACACCGACGACCGCCGCATGCTCGCCGACACGCTCGTCCGCGCGCTGCGCGACGGCTATCCGATCGATACGCGTAATGCAGGGGCGTATAGCGAGGCGGGGTACGACCCGGCGGTCTGGACGCAGTTGACCGAACTCGGCATCGTGTCGGC
Organism: Sphingomonas sp. M1A8_2b; assembly: GCF_053345535.1. NCBI lineage: Bacteria > Pseudomonadati > Pseudomonadota > Alphaproteobacteria > Sphingomonadales > Sphingomonadaceae > Sphingomonas > Sphingomonas sp. M1A8_2b. Next base: position 203,807 of record NZ_JBKFAH010000003.1, read on the forward strand.
GTTGTTCGACGAGGCGGCGGGCGGGTTTGGCGGTAGCGGGTTCGACATCATGGTGGTGTTCGAGGCGCTCGGCCGCGAGCTGGTGGTCGAGCCGTTCCTGGGCGCGCTGATGGCGGGGCGTGCGCTGGCCAAGGCTGGCGGGCATGACGAAACGCTTGCCGGGATCGTGTCCGGCGAGACGATCGCCGCGTTCGCGCATGAAGATGGCGCGACGCCGGTGACCGCGACGAAGAGCGGCGACGGTTGGGCGCTTAGCGGGACGAAGGCAGTCGTTCCGCAGGCGGGCGCAGCGTCGGTGTTCGTCGTGACCGTCGAGCAGGACGGCGACCCGCTGGTGTTGCTCGTGCCGGCGGATACGGCTGGGGTGTCGGTGCGCAGCTTCAACGTCGTCGAGGGTGGTGCGGCCGGGGACGTGACGTTCGAGAACGCCACGCTGGGCGCGGATGCGCGCGTCGGCGGCGAAGGACAGGGGCAGGCGATCGTCGATGCGGCGGTTGGAGCCGGGTTGCTGGCGCTGTCGGCGGAGGCGGTCGGGGCGATGGATTTCGTCAAGGAGGCGACGCTCGGCTATCTCCGCGACCGGAAGCAGTTCGGCGTGCCGATCGGCAAGTTCCAGGCGCTCCAGCACCGCATGGCGACGGTGCTGCTCGAGATCGAGCAGGCACAGTCGGCGGTGATCAACGCAGCCTCGGCATTCGACGGCGACGACGCGAAGGCGCGCGCGCGGGCGCTGGCGGCGGCGAAATACACGATCGGGCGGACTGGGGCCTTGGTCGCAGAAGAGTCGATCCAGCTGCACGGCGGGATCGGCATGACCTGGGAATACGCGGTGTCGCACTATGCCAAGCGCTTGGTGATGATCGACCACCAGTTGGGCGACGAGGATTATCACCTGCAACGGTATATCGCGCTGGGGTGAATGCCCGTCATCTCCCCACCGTCATCCTGACGAAAGTCAGGACCCAGAGCGACAAGCGACGACGCCCGTAACCCTGGGCCCTGACTTTCGTCAGGGTGACGGGGCGCGTCAGCATGACGGTCGGGGGATGGCGCGCGTTATCGCCGGCGCTTCCCGATCATTGGCCGCAGCCGCACGCCGACACAGATCACCGTCGGCCACAGTAGCGTGTTGAGGATATCCAGCGAGGTGTCCTCCCATCGCCACGATCCGAACGTCATGCGGTCCATGATCTCGTTGAAGGCCTCGCCCGCGACGACCACCCACCACGGGATGAACGTGCCGAACGACCGCCGCGTGATCAGGCGCGCGATCATCAGCAACAGCATCCCGGCATGGATGTGGAGGATCGTGTCGGGCAGCCCGGTGCCATCGCCGATCCAGTCGATCATCTTGTGGTAGAGGGTCGGGGTCACGCTGTTGCTCCGGACGGACCGAATGCCGCCGCGGCGCGCTATACTTGGCTCACTCCGGCGCGGCAAACGACCGGAAGGTCTCGCCCAGCATCAGCGGTTTGAGCTCGCCGATCGTCGCGTCGAGCCAGGCGATGAACCGGTCGATCCGCGCGATCCGGCGGACGTCGCGGTGGACGACGAGCCAGAAAGACCGCGCGATGTCGATCGTGTCGGGCAGCACGCGCGCTAGCCCCGGCATCTGATCGCCGATGAAGCAGGGCAATATCCCGCACCCCGCCCCCGCGGCGATGAGTTCGGCCTGCGCGACGATGCTCGAACTGCGGATCGACGCATCGAGCCGCCCGTCGATCTCCGCCAGATAGCGGAGTTCGGGCGCGTAGATCATGTCCGGGACATAGCCGATCAGGCGATGCCGCATCAGGTCCGCGGTCGTCGCGATCGGTCCGGTCCGAGCGAGGTGGTCGGGATGCGCGTAGAGCCCGAGGTGATAGTCGGTGAGCTTGCGTGCGACCAGCGGCCCGCTTTTCGGCCGGGCGAGCATCACCGCGATGTCGGCCTCTCGCCGCGACGGGTTGAGGAAGCCGGTCGACGCGATCAGGTCGACGGCGATCCGCGGATGCTGATTGGTGAACGACGCCAGGCGCGGCGCGAGGATGCGACTGCCGAATCCTTCGGACACGCTCAGCCGGATCGGGCCGGCGAGCACGCCTGCATCATTACCGACGACTTCCTGTATGCCGAGCGCGGACGCCTCCATCGTCTCAGCGTGTTCCAACAGCGCCGCGCCGCGCTCGGTCAGCGCGTATCCCGCCACGGTCTGTTCGAACAACGTCGTCTGGAGTCGCCGCTCAAGCCGTTGCAGACGCCGCGAGACCGTCGTCGCGTCCTGCCCGAGTAGTTTTGCGGCGGGCCCGAGGCGGTGCGTACGCGCCAGAGCAAGGAAATACCGGACGTCGTCCCAATCCATGAACGCCTGACCTTATGCTGCATATTTGCAGAGCGAATCTGCAAACAGCCCCACTTGGCTGCGAAACGCTTATGGCCGACGATGCCGACAACTAGAAGAGGATGCCATGCGGACCATCGAGAATTTCGTGAGCGGTGCGGCCAGCACGGCCGAGCGCTTCGGCGACGTGTTCGACCCGAATTCGGGCGAGGTGCAGGCGCGGGTCCGGCTGTCGGGCGCGAAGGACCTGGATGTGGCGGTCGCTGCCGCGCAGAAGGCGCAGCCGGGCTGGGCGGCGACCAACCCGCAGCGCCGTGCCCGCGTCATGTTCGAGTTCAAGCGGCTCGTCGAAGCGAACATGGACGAGCTGGCGCGCCTGCTCTCGTCCGAGCACGGCAAGGTGATCGCGGATTCGAAGGGTGATATCCAGCGCGGGCTCGAGGTGATCGAGTTCTGTTGCGGTATCCCGCACATCCTCAAGGGGGAATATACGCAGGGCGCCGGGCCGGGGATCGATGTGTATTCGATGCGCCAGCCATTGGGCATCGGTGCGGGGATCACGCCGTTTAACTTCCCGGCGATGATCCCGCTGTGGATGTCGGGCGTCGCGATCGCCACGGGCAACGCGTTCATTCTCAAGCCCAGCGAGCGTGATCCGTCGGTGCCGGTGCGGCTCGGCGAGCTGTTCGTCGACGCGGGGCTGCCCGAGGGCATTTTCCAGGTCGTCCATGGCGACAAGGAAATGGTCGACGCGATCCTCGATCATCCGGCGATCGCGGCGGTGAGCTTCGTCGGATCGTCCGATATCGCGCATTACGTGTACCGCCGCGGCGTCGAGGCGGGCAAGCGCGTCCAGGCGATGGGCGGCGCGAAGAACCACGGCATCGTCATGCCCGACGCGGACCTCGACCAGGTCGTGGCAGACTTGTCAGGCGCGGCGTTCGGGAGCGCGGGCGAGCGCTGCATGGCGCTGCCGGTGGTGGTGCCGGTCGGCGAGAAGACCGCCATCGCGCTGCGCGAGAAGCTGATCCCGGCAATCGCGGCTTTGCGGGTCGGTGTGTCGACCGACAACGACGCGCATTACGGCCCGGTGGTGAATGCGGCGCATCGCACCCGGATCGAAAACTGGATCCAGACCGGCGTCGACGAGGGCGCGGAACTGGTCGTCGACGGGCGTGGGTTTGCGTTGCAGGGGCACGAAAAGGGCTTCTTCATCGGGCCGTCGCTGTTCGATCACGTCACCACCGAGATGTCGGCGTACAAGGAGGAGATCTTTGGTCCGGTGCTCCAGATCGTCCGCGCCGCCGATTTCGAGGAGGCGGTGCGTCTGCCGAGCGAGCATCAATACGGCAACGGCGTCGCGATCTTCACCCGCAACGGGCACGCGGCGCGCGAGTTCGCGGCGCGGGTGAACGTCGGGATGGTGGGGATCAACGTGCCGATCCCGGTGCCGGTCGCGTATCATACCTTCGGTGGGTGGAAGCGCTCGGCATTCGGGGACACGAACCAGCACGGGATGGAGGGCGTGAAGTTCTGGACCAAGGTCAAGACGATCACGCAGCGCTGGCCGGACGGGTCTGCGCTGCCTGCGATGGCGGAGGACGGTGGGCCGGCTCGCAACAACGACGCGTTCGTCATCCCGACGATGGGGTGAGCGGGGTGCTGTCCCATCTCGTCATCCTGGACTTGATCCAGGATCCAGAGTTACGAGGCGCTACGCCTGTGGCTCTGGATCCTGACTTTCGTCAGGATGACGGGCGGTGGTTGGGTAAGGGTTCGAAGCCCCAATCCTCTGCCAGGTCGCGCCACGTCGGGTTATCCGTTTCGATTAGTTCGATCTTCCACGAGCGCTTCCAGACCTTCAGCTGCTTCTCGCGGGTGATCGCCGCTTCCATCGTGTCGGCCATCGCGAACCACACCAGTTGGTTCACGCCGTATCGCTTTGTGAAGCCATCGAATGCGCTTTCGCGGTGCTGAACGATCCGCGCCATCAGGTCGGACGTTACGCCGATGTAGAGCGTTCCGTTGCGCCAGCTCGCCATGATATAGACCGCCGGTTGCCTAGCCATATCATTCCCCCAAGTCGTCATCCTGACGAAAGTCAGGATCCAGAGCCACCAGTTTCGGCGTTCCTGGCTCTGGATGCTGGGTCGAGCCCAGCATGACGGAAGAGAGACCTATGACCAACCAGTTCGACCTCACCGACGACCAGCGCGAGATCCAGGAGCTCGCGCGCCGGTTCACCGCCGACCGGATCACGCCGCATGCGGCCGAGTGGGACGAGAAGCACATCTTTCCGCGCGAGACGATCAAGGCGGCGGCCGAGCTCGGCTTCGCGGCGATCTATGTCAGCGAGGAGAGCGGCGGGATCGCGCTGGGTCGGCTGGAAGCGGCGCTGATCATGGAGGCGATGTCCTACGGGTGCCCATCGACGAGCGCGTTCATCAGCATTCATAACATGGCGGCGTGGATGATCGACCGGTTCGGGTCGGCGGCGGTGAAGGACAAGTACCTCCCCGATCTGGTGACGATGGACCGGCTGGCGAGCTATTGCCTGACCGAGCCGGGGTCGGGCTCCGACGCGGCGGCGCTCAAGACGCGGGCAGTGCGAGACGGCGACGACTGGATCGTGACGGGCTCGAAGCAGTTCATCTCGGGTGCGGGCGAGAACGAGGTGTACGTGACGATGGTCCGTACCGGGGAGGACGGGCCGAAGGGCATCTCGTGCCTGGTGATCGAGAAGGACATGCCGGGCGTGTCGTTCGGCGCGAACGAGAAGAAGCTCGGTTGGCACTCGCAGCCGACGCGACAGGTGATCTTCGACGGCGTCCGCGTGCCGGCGGCGAACATGGTGGGCGGCGAGGGCGAGGGGTTCCGGATCGCGATGATGGGGCTCGATGGCGGGCGGTTGAACATCGGCGCGTGTTCGCTCGGGGGGGCACAGCGGTGCCTCGACGAGGCGATCGCGTATACCAAGGATCGGAAGCAGTTCGGGAAGGTGATCGCGGATTTCCAGAACACGCAGTTCATGCTGGCGGACATGGCGACGGAATTGGAGGCGGCGCGGGCGTTGCTCTACATCGCGGCCGCCAAGGTGACGGCGAACGCGCCCGACAAGACCAAGTTCGCGGCGATGGCGAAGCGGCTGGCGACCGATACGGGGTCTTCGGTGGTGGATCGCGCGTTGCAGCTGCATGGCGGGTACGGGTATCTGCAGGACTATCCGATCGAACGCTTCTGGCGCGATCTGCGCGTGCATTCGATCCTCGAGGGGACGAACCAGGTGATGCGGATGATCGTCGGTCGCGAGCTGACGCGGCAGTGAGTCTGCGCAGCTACCAGTCTTTCTTCTGCTCCGCGCCTCTGCGCCTCTGCGCGAAAAAGAATATTGTTCGCGCAGAGGCGCAGAGGCGCGGAGATGGTGTTCGGGAGGTGAACGCGTGACCGATGATCTGATCGTCGAGAGTGAAGGGCCTGTCGGCCGGATTCGGCTGAACCGTCCGAAAGCCCTTCACGCGCTCAATCTTGGCATGTGCGAGGGCGTACTTGAAACGCTGGAGACTTGGCGGGGCGATGCGGCGGTCGAGGCGATCGTCGTCGATCATGCCGAGGGGCGTGGGTTCTGCGCTGGCGGGGATATCCGGATGCTTGCGGCCTCGGGGGACACAGATGGCGTCGAGGCTCGGGCGTTTTTTCATGCCGAGTACCGGATGAACCACCGGCTATTCACCTATGCCAAGCCGATCGTCGCGTTCATGGACGGGATCACGATGGGCGGCGGGGTTGGTCTCGCGCTGCCGTGCCGGTTTCGCGTCGCCACGGAGAATACGAAATTCGCCATGCCGGAGACTGGGATCGGGTTGTTCCCCGACGTTGGCGGCGGCTGGTATCTGTCGCGGCTGCCCGGGAGGATCGGGCAGTATCTGGCGCTGACCGGGCACCGGCTGGATGGCGCGGAGTGTCTCGCGCTGGGGCTGGCGACGCATTTCCTGACTAGCGATACGCTTGATACCGCCAAGGCGCGGATCGCCGCGACGCCGCGGGAGATCGCTGGCGTGCTGGACGCGTTGGCGACGGCGGCTCCCGAGGCGAAGATCCTCGCGCGCAAGGACGACATAGACCGGTTGTTCGCGTCGGACGTGCTGGAGGATATCTATGCTGCGCTCGACGCCGATGGTGGCGAGTGGGCGACCCAGACGCTCGCGACGCTGAAGACCAAGTCGCCGCAGACGATGAAGGTGTCGTTGCGGCTGCTCCACGAGGGCGCGGGGATGGCGAGTTTCGCGGACGAGATGCGCCAGGAATATGCGGTCGGCGCGCATGTCGTGCAGCGGCATGACTTCATCGAGGGCGTGCGCGCGGTGATCGTCGACAAGGACAATGCGCCGCGCTGGGATCCGGCGACGCCCGAGGCTGTGACCGATCACGTGATCGACCAGATCTTCGCGCCGCTGCCGGAGAGCGAGGCTTGGACGCCAGGCTGAATAACGGAAAGCACGTCACCCCAGCGAACGCTGGGGTCTCGCGGTAATGATGAGACCCCAACTTTCGCTGGGGTGACGAAATTGGAAGGGTTTGGAATGGCCGAATACGAAACGATCCTCGTCGAGCAGCGCGGTGGCGTCACGCTTGTCACGCTCAACCGGCCGCAGGCGCTGAACGCGCTCAATTCGCAGGTGCTGGCGGATCTGATCGGCGCGTTTGCCGCGTTCGATGCGGATGCGTCGCAGGGGTGCGCGGTGCTGACCGGTAGCGCCAAGGCTTTCGCGGCGGGGGCGGACATCAAGGAGATGCAGTCGCAAGGATTCGCGGATATGTACGCGAGCAACTTCTTCGCCGGGTGGGAGAATTTCACGCGGACGCGCAAACCCGTGATTGCCGCGGTGGCGGGCTTTGCGCTCGGCGGCGGGTGCGAGCTGGCGATGATGTGCGACTTCATCCTCGCCGCCGATACCGCGAAGTTCGGGCAGCCGGAGATCAAGCTCGCGGTGTCGCCTGGGATGGGCGGATCGCAGCGGCTCACGCGCGCGGTTGGCAAGGCGAAGGCGATGGAAATGTGCCTGACCGGGCGGATGATGGGCGCCGAGGAAGCCGAGCGTGCTGGACTCGTTTCGCGGATCGTGCCGGCCGATGACCTGATCGAGGAGGCGGTGAAGACCGCCGCGACGATCGCCGCAATGGCGCCGCTGGCGGTGCTGGCGAACAAGGAAATGGTTAACGCGGCGTTCGAGACGGGGCTGGCGATGGGCGTGCAGTTCGAGCGGCGGCTGTTCCACGGGCTGTTCGGGACCGCGGACCAGAGCGAGGGCATGGCAGCGTTCGTCGAGAAGCGCGCCGGGACCTGGACGGGGAAATGAACCGAATTCCCCTCCCGCTTGCGGGAGGGGCTAGGGGAGGGCGCGACGTACGTACCGGCGTCCGGTCTGTGAGGCACGCCCCTCCACCAACCCCTCCCGCAAGCGGGAGGGGAGCAAGATTAGGAGAGAGAACATGGCACGGATCGGATTCATCGGGCTCGGCAACATGGGCGGCGGGATGGCGGCGAATCTCGCCAAGAAGGGCCACGACGTCCGCGCATTCGATCTCAGCGCCGACGCTTTGGACAAGGCGGAAACCGCCGGGTGCCTCCCCGTCGCGTCCGCTGCCGAAGCCGCAGACGGCGCCGAGGCGATCGTGACGATGCTGCCTGCGGGCAAGCATGTCGCCGAGGTGTACGACACGCTGTTCGGCGTCGCATCGCCCTCCACGATCCTGATCGACTGTTCGACGATCGACGTCGCGACCGCCAAGCAGGTCGCCGAGGCCGCGCAGGCCAAGGGCCTCGTCGCGGTCGACGCGCCGGTATCGGGCGGGATCGGCGCGGCCAATGCGGGCACCCTGACCTTCATGGTCGGCGGCTCGGCCGAGGCGTTCGACCGGGCGCGAGCGATCCTCGCCGACATGGGCAAGGCGGTCATCCACGCCGGCGCGAACGGCGCGGGGCAGGCGGCGAAGATCTGCAACAACATGATTCTCGGCGCGACGATGATCGCGACCTGCGAGGCGTTCGTGCTGGCGGAGAAGCTCGGGCTCGACGCGCAGGCGTTCTACGATATCGCCAGCGTGTCTTCGGGGCAGAGCTGGTCGATGACGACGTACGCGCCGCTGCCGGGCATTGGTCCCGATACGCCCGCTGACCACGACTACCAGGGCGGGTTTGCGGCGGCGCTGATGCTGAAGGATTTGCGGCTCGCGGTGGCGGCCGCGAAGGACGTCGGCGCGGATACGCCGATGGGGGCGAAGGCCGCCGAGCGTTACGAGGCGTTCGCCGAGGCTGGGCAGGGTAGCCTCGACTTCTCGGCGATCATTCGCACGTTACGAGACTGAGCGTCAGAGGAACCGGATCAGCATCAGCAGCAGGCCTAGGATCGACGCCATCCAGCACAGGCTACGGACATATTTGATGCCGAACAGGTAGAGCGGGATGTAGGCGATCCGCGCGCTGAACCAGAGCCAGGCGCCGATCGCACCGAGCCCGCCGGTGCGATCGGTGACAGCCAACCCGAGCGCGAGTGCGATGAAGACCGGGTAGGTTTCCTGGAAATTCTTGAGCGCGCGTTCAGCGCGGCCCGCCATCTCGCCGAGCGGTTTCTGCTCGCCGTCACGCGGGCCAGCGTTCCAGTCGAGCCCACGGTCGCGCGTCGCGGTCTGGCCCTGGATCATGATGTAGGTGAACAGCAGGACCGTCGACCAGCCGAGCAGGATGAGTTCGGTGGGCAAGGCGGTCATGGGCGATCTCCGGGGTCAGCGGAACTCGAACGCCGCTACAGCCGTGATGGTGCGCCGTGGTTTGCGGAGATTGCAAGCAATTGCTTGGCGTCGTGCGCGCGCTGGAAGGCGCGGTCGGCGTCGTCGATCGCGCCGAGCAGCATGCCGAAGCACGGCGTCTCGTTGATCGCATAGACCCGGGACAGGTCATGGCCGAGCGCGAAGACGTCGCGCTGCGTCAGCAATCCGATCGCGACGATGCGGTCTGGGTCGGCCATGTTAGTCTCCGGTAGTATAATACAGGTTAACACACGGAAACGCGTAACGGGCGCAATACTTTATCCGAAATGGGTCGAGTCGAGCGTCAGCCGAGGCCCAGCCGCTCGCGGGCACGCCATCGGAGTATCATCAGCACCGCTACTACGGCCAATCCGGTCGCAAGTCCGGTCCAGATCCCGACGCCGCCCCAGCCGCGGGCGAACGCCAGCCATGCGCCGACGCCGATGCCGATCCCCCAATAGCCGACCGCCGCGAAGATCATTGGGACCTTGGTGTCGCCGAGCCCGCGTAACATGCCCGCGCCGATCACCTGTGCGCCATCGACCACCTGGAACACCGCCGCCACCGCAAGCAGCGAGATCGCCAGCGCGACGACCGGCGCATTGGCGGGCGCATCGACGTCGAGGATGATGCCGATCATGAGTTGCGGGGCGAGCACGAGCAATGCGGCGGTCAGCACCATGAAGCCCTCGCCGATCGCGAACGCCGTCCAGCCGGCGCGGCCGATCCCGGCACGGTCGCCGCGGCCTGAGGCGAGACCGACGCGGACGGTGGCGGCTTGCGCGATGCCGAGCGGGACCATGAAGGTGACGCTGGCGATCTGGATCGCGATCGCGTGCGCGGCGAGCGGGACGGTGCCGAGCAGCCCCATCAGGAACACCGCGGCGATGAACACGGTGGATTCGAACCCCAGCGTGATCGCGATCGGCAGGCCGAGTTTCCATACCCCCCGGTACCGCGGCCAGTCGCTCCGCCAGAACCGGCCGAGCAGACTATAGCGGCGGAACGGCGCGACGCGCATCACGACGATCGCCATCGCCGCGAAGCTCAGCGTGTTGGCGATGCTGCTCGCCATGCCCGAGCCTTGCAGGCCCAGCGCGGGCAGGCCGGCATGACCGAAGATCAGCAGCCAGTTGAGCGCGGCGTTGACCACCAGCAGCCCGGTCATCACCACCAGCGACCAGGCGGGTTTCTCCAGCGCGGCGACGAACGCGCGCAGCACGAGGAAGGCGAGGCTGGGGAACATCCCCCACATCACCGCGCGAACGAACCGCGCGGCCTCGTGCGCCAGTACCGGATCCTGATCGAGCAGGTGAACGAGGATCGGCTCGGCATTCCACAGCACGATCCAGGACGGAATGCACAGCGTGGCTGCGACCCAGATCGCCTGGCGCACGGTGCGGCGGATATCGCGCACCGCATGCGGCCGCGCGCCGCGTTCGCGCGCGATCATCGGCACGGCGGCGGTGGTCAGGCCCATGCCGAAGATCAGGAAGGCGAGATAGAGATTGAGTCCGAGAGTCGCGGCGGCCAGCGTATCGGACCCGAGCCGCCCGAGCATCGCGACGTCGGTGGTACCGACCAGCGCTTGTGCGAGGTTGGTCGCGACGAGTGGCCAGCCGAGCCGCAACGTGGCGGCGAATTCGGTGCGCCAGGGGCGGGGGGTGGACGTCATGTGCTGGCTTTAGCCGGGTTTCGGGCCAAGTCGATTACTCCCGTCTATCCTCCCCCCGGCAGGCGAGGATCGGTATGGAGCGAAGGCGCTGGGACGATCTTGCGATGCTTTCCAACCAACTCCGTCATCCTGACGAAAGTCAGGACCCAGGGTAACGACCGGTGTCCTGTTTGGCTCTGGGTCCTGACTTTCGTCAGGATGACGGGTGGGAGCTGGCGCACGCCAAACCGGGCCCATAGCCCATGCTTCTCCTAGCGCATCAACCCGGCAGCGCGGAGCGCGGTTTCGATGATGCTTTGTACGCTGGCCGGTGCGCTCGGCTTGGCCTTGGCGGCGGTGCGGACCGGGATGGCGATCTTGGCGGCGCGTTGCGGAGCTGGGTTGGCCTGTGTCCTGCGCGTCGCGATCAGGCCCCAGGATTGCGCGATCGTCGTCGTGCTCGACACGCCGGCGTCGAGCATGAACGGTCCCGCGACGCCGATCCGTTCGCCACCCGAGGGATCGATCGGCGTGCCGTGGCCCATCCCCGCGACGATCCACTCCTCGACCACGATGCGGCCGTCGGCGTTCGACCAACTGCGGTGCGTCGCCTTAGCGGTGCGCTCCTCGCGGACCGAGTCCGCCGAGACGCCGTGCAGTGCGCGCCACTGGCGGCCGATCGTGTCGGCGTTCGATACGCTGACGGTCGCATCCGCCGCGCCGTGCCAGATCGCCAAAGTCGGCCAGCGACCCTCGTGCCCGCGCGATCCGCTGTGCACCGCCTCGACCAGCGTGCGGTCGCTGCTATCGCCGTGGCCGCGCATCCGGTCGAGCGCCTGCGACACGCCGGTCGCGGTGCCGTAGGCGAGGCCGCCGATCACCGCGCCGCCCGCGAACAGGTCCGGGCGGGTCGCGAGCATGGCCACCGTCATCGCGCCGCCGGCCGACAGCCCGGTGACGTAGACGCGCTGCGGATCGAGCGCGTGGCGGGCGATCATCGTCTCGGTCATCTGCGCGATCGACGCGGCCTCGCCGCCGGCCCGCGCGGTATCCTCCGACGCGAACCAGTTGAAGCAGAGGTTGGGATTGTTCGCGCGCGTCTGCTCGGGGAACAGCAGCGCGAAGCCGGCGCGGTCGGCGAGCCGCGACCAGCCCGAGCCGTGATCATAGCCCGCCGCGGTCTGCGTGCAGCCGTGCAGGACGACCACCAGCGGCGCGCTTGCGGGAAGATCCTGCGGCACATACGCATGGCCGAGCAGCGCGCCGGGGTTGGTCCCGAACTCGGTCAGCGCGGTCAGGCGGCTGGGCCCGCGATGCCCGGCTGCGGGCGCTCCGGCGCGCGCCATGCGGGCGATGGTATCGGCGATGTTGCGCAAAGATCGGGTTCCTCATCACGCGCCACGTCACATGGTGCGGGTGCAGCGATCATATCTCAACGTCGTGCCTACATCATTTGTTGCTGCGGTGCAGCAAATAAGGTCAGGCTTGGTGTCCGAGCGCGTCGCAGGCTTCGCCGATCGCGGCGTAGATCCGGTCGAGATCGGCGTCGTCGATGCAGTAAGGCGGCATGACGTACACGGTGTTGCCGAGCGGGCGCAGCAGCAGGTCGCGGTCGCGGAAGAAGGCGAGCAGGCGCGGCCCGATCTGCGATAGATAGCCGTCCTCGCCCTCCAGTTCGACCGCGGTGATGGTCCCGAGCGCACGCGCGTTGGTGATGCGGGGATGGCTCGCGAGCGCATCCAGCCGCGTCCGCTGGCGGATCGCGAGGTCGGCGATCCGCTCGCGCACCGGCTCGTCGCGCCAGATGGCGAGGTTCGCGTTGGCGGCGGCGCAGGCGATCGGGTTGGCGGTATAGCTCGACGAGTGGAAGAACATGCGCGCGCGATCGGTGCCGTAATGCGCCTGGTAGATCGGCTCGGTCGCCATCGTCACCGCGAGCGGGATCGCGCCGCCGGTCAGGCCCTTTGACAGGCAGAGGATATCGGGCACGACGCCGGCCTGGTCGCAGGCGAGCAAACTGCCGGTGCGGCCCCAGCCGGTCATCACCTCGTCGGCGATGAACAGGACGTCGTGATGCGCGCAGATCAGTCGCATCTCGGCGAGGATGGGCGCGGGATAGATGTGCATCCCGCCCGCGCCGAGCAGCAATGGCTCGACGATGAACGCGGCCGGGTGCTGGGCACAGGCGCGTTCCAGCGCGTCGAGCGTCGCCTGTTCGCGCCCGGCGGCGGGGAAGGGGATCGTGTCGACGTCGAACAGCAGCGGGGCGTAGGCGCGGTTGAAGACGCCGCGCGCGCCGACCGACATCGCGCCGATCGTGTCGCCGTGATAGCTGTGTTCGAGCACGAGGATGCGGGTGCGGTCTTCGCCCCGGTCGAGCCAGTAGCCGAGCGCCATCTTCAGCGCGACCTCGACGCTGGTCGAGCCCGAATCCGAGAAAAACACGCGGGTCAGCGCTGGCGGCATGATCGCGGTCAGCCCGCGCGCGAGGTCTTCGGCGGGTTGATGCGTCCAGCCGGCGAAGATGATCTGGTCGAGCTTGCCCGCCTGTTCGGCGATCGCGGCCATGATCCTCGGGTTGGCGTGGCCGTGTGTGGTGACCCACCAGGACGAGATCGCATCGACGATCCGCCGACCGTCCGACGTGTAGAGTGCGGCGCCGTCGGCATGCGTGACGAGCGGGATCGGCTCGCCGAGGCCGTGCTGCGTGAACGGGTGCCAGACGGGATTCATCGAAACGCCGCCAGATCGAAGTTTGCGGCAAACGCTTGCGAGAGCGTGGTCGCGCCCAAGGGCTCGAGGCGGGGCAGGCGGCCGAGGCGGCGGACCTTGCCGAGCGTCGCGACGATCGCCTCGCTGTCCTCGACCGGGTCGCCGACGAAGGCGATGCCGAGGATCGGCACGCCGCGCGCGCGCAACGCCTCGATCGACAAGAGGCTGTGGTTGATCGTGCCGAGCCCGGTGCGCGCGACGAGCACGACCGGTTTGCCCCAGCGCGCGAACAGATCGGCGAACAGCAGCTCGCGGGTGACGGGGACCATCACGCCGCCGGCGCCCTCGACCACCAGCGGGCCGCCGATCTCGGGCAGCGCGAGCCGGTCGGGATCGATCGTGACGCCGTCGATCTCCGCGGCGAGATGCGGCGAGCAGGGTGTGGTGAGGCGGTATGCTTCGGGGAGGACTCGGTCTGCGGGCACGCCGAGCGACGCGACCGACGCCGCGTCGCTGCCGTCCGCGAGCCCGGCCTGCACCGGTTTCCAGTAGCGCGCGCCGAGTGCGGCGGTCAGCGCGGCGGCGAAGACCGTCTTGCCGATGTCGGTGTCGGTGCCGGTTACCACGATCGTCATTGCACCCGTCATTGCCCCCGTCATCGCAGCGTCTCTTCCATGATCTTGCCCAAAGCCTCGATATCGTCCGCCGTCACGTTGCGCGTCAGCGAAATCCGCAACCGCGAGCCGCCCTCGGGGACGGTCGGCGGGCGGATGCCGCGGACGTCGAACCCGGCGGCCTGGATCGCGCCGGCGATGCGCATCGTCCGCGCTGCATCGCCGAGCACCAGCGGCAGGATCTGCGACCCGGTCGCCATGACGTTATAAGGCGCGAGCACGCGCTCGGCGACCGCGATCAGCGCCCAGAGCTGGTCTCGCCGCGCCGGTTCGTCGACGATGATGCGCAGCGCTTCGCTCACGGCGAGCGCCATCAGCGGCGATGGCGCGGTCGAGAAGATGAAGCCGCGGCCGCGATTGACGATGAATTCGCGCATGACTGCGGGCCCGCACAACAGCGCGCCTTCGCAGCCGACCGCCTTGCCGCAGGTCCGCAAGGTGATGACGTTCTCGCGACCGTCGAGCGCGTGGGCGAGGCCGCGTCCGTCCGGGCCGAACACGCCGGTCGCATGCGCCTCGTCGATCAGCAGGATCGCGTCGTGGCGGTCGGCGATTTCGGCCAGCGCGACGAGCGGGGCCTGGTCGCCGTCCATGCTGTAGAGGCTCTCGACCGCGATCCACACGCGGCCGGTGCCGCCGGCCTTGCGCCAGCCGGCGATCGCGTCCTCGAACGCGTCGGCATCGTTATGCGCCGCGCCGACACAGGTCGCGCGAGTGAGGCGCATTCCCTCATGCGCGCTGGCGTGGATCAGTGCATCGTGGACGATCAGATCGCCGCGCTGGGGCAGGGTCGCGAACAGGATCGTATTGGCCGCGTACCCGCTCGCGAAGAACAACGCCGCCTCGGTCCGGAACAACCGCGCCGCCTGCGCTTCCAGCGCCTCGTGTTCCGGCGCATTGCCGCGCAGCAGCCGCGATCCGCCGGACCCGACCGCGACGCCGCGGCCCAAAGCGTCGATCATCGCGCCGCGCAACCGCTCCGACCCTGCCAGCCCGAGATAGTCGTTCGAGGCGAAATCGATGCCGCGGCGGGGGGAGAGCGCTCGACGGCGATCCGCTGCAGCGAGGTTTGCAAGGTCGTCGATCTGATCCGCGAACATCATCGCGTCGCCCTACCCGCTACGTTGGCCAAAGACGATCCCGCCCGTCCCCGGCCGCCGCAAATCCTGCTCGCACAATCGATCGCGGTGGTTTATCTTATAAATAAACCGGGAGAGATGTCTTGTCAGAATTAACCCGCCGTGCGGTGCTCGGCCAGAGCGCGCTCGCGCTGACCGTTGCCGCCACACCAGCCGCGGCCACCGCCTTGGCGGGCCCTGACGCCCAGGTTCCGGTGCCGCGCTCGCCGAGGTCTGTCGAGCGGCTGGACGTCTGGCGCTTCCACCTCGGCCATGCGGCGGATCTCGAGCGCGATTTCGGGTTCGGACGCAACCAGCGGACCTTCGCCAAGGCGGGCGCGGCGACCGCCGATGCGGCGCTGCCCGCATTCGATGACGGTGCGTGGCAACAGGTGCGCGTGCCGCACGACTGGGCGGTCGCGCTGCCGTTCGCGCCGCCCGCCACGCCGCCATCGAAAGAGACCGAGGATGCGGTCGCGGCGCACGGCTTCAAGGCGATCGGCCGCAATTTTCCCGCCAACAGCATCGGCTGGTACCGGTGCCCGATCGCGGTCACTGCGGCGGATCGCGGGCGCCGGCTATGGCTCGAATTCGACGGCGTGTTCCGCGATTGCCTGGTGTTCGTGAATGGCCACATCGTCGGGCGCAACGAGAGCGGTTATGCGCCGTTCCGCGTCGAGATCGACGATTTCCTCGATTACGAGGGCGGCAAGAATGTCGTGACCGTCCGCGTCGACGCGACGCTGGGCGAGGGCTGGTTCTACGAGGGCGCGGGGATTTACCGCCATGTCGAGCTGGTCCGCGCCGACCCCGTGCATGTGCCGCAATGGGGAACGGTGGTGCGCGCCGAGGTGCAGGCGGACGGCGCGCAGGTGTCGACCGCGACCGAGATCGTCAACAGCGGCGAGGCTGCGGTCGAGGGCGTGTTGCGCCAGCGCATCGTCGGTCCGAGCGGCCGTGCGGTCGCGCCATTGCCGGACGCGGCGTTCACCTTGCCCGCTGGAGAACGGCGGACGCTCGATCAGCAAGCGCGCGTCGCGACGCCCATGCTGTGGTCGGTCGAGACGCCCAAGCTCTACACGGTCCAGGCGGAGGTCGTGATCGGCGGGCGGGTCGTCGATCGCTACGAGACGCGCTTCGGCATCCGCACGATCCATTTCGACGGGCAGCGCGGCTTCCTGCTCAACGGCAAGCCGGTGAAATTGCTCGGCAGCTGCAATCATCAGGATCATGCGGGTGTCGGCACCGGCATTCCCGATGCGCTGCACGCGTGGCGGGTCGCGCAGTTGCAGGAGATGGGCTCGAACGCGTGGCGCAGCGCGCACAATCCGCCCGCCTCCGCGCTGCTCGACGTGTGCGACGCGACCGGCATGATGATGATCGTCGAGGCGCGGCTGAACAGCAGCGACGACGAGGCGATGGCGCAGCTCGACCGGATCGTCCGCCGCGACCGCAACCGCCCGAGCGTGATCGCGTGGTCGCTCGGCAACGAGGAGCCGCAACAGGGCTCGGCCAAGGGCGCGCGCATCACGGGCGAAATGCAGGCGGCGGTGCGCAAACTCGACCCTACCCGGCCGACGACGTTTGCGTTCGATAACAGTTGGGATGCCGGTGCGGCGAAGGTCGTCGACGTGATCGGCTTCAACTATCGCACCGACAAGATCGAGGCGTTCCACCAGCGTTTTCCCGACAAACCGACGATGGGGACGGAAACCGGCAGCACCGTGAGCACGCGGGGTGCGTATGGAAACGACGCGGCGGCGCACGTCGTCCGTGCGTACGACACCGAACATCCGTGGTGGGCGTCGACCGCGGAAGGCTGGTGGTCGGTTGCGGCGACGCGGCCGTATATCACCGGCGGGTTCATCTGGACCGGGTTCGACTATCGCGGCGAGCCGACGCCGTTCGCGCAGTTTCCGAGCATCTCGAGCTATTTCGGCGTGCTCGACACGTGCGGCTTCCCGAAGGACAATTTCTATTATTACCGCGCGTGGTGGCGGCCCGAGCTGCCGCAGGTCCATCTGTTGCCGCACTGGAATTGGCCCGAAAAAGTGGGGCTCGGCCGCGAGGGCCAGCCGATCGAGGTGTGGGTGCACGGCAATTGCGATACGGTCGAGCTGTTGCTGAACGGGCGGTCGCTCGGGCGGAAACCGATGCCGCGCAACGGGCATCTTGCGTGGATGGTGCCCTATGCGCCGGGCAGGATCGAGGCACGGGGCTTCAACGGCGGGCGGCGGGTCGCGACCGCGATCCGCGAGACGACGGGCGAGGCGGCAGCGGTGCGGCTGACCGCCGACCGGCGCGTGGCGAAGGCGGACGGCAACGACGTCGTCATGCTGCGTGCCGAAATCGTCGATGCGCGGGGCCGGGCGGTGCCCGATGCCGACACGCTGCTGCGGTTCGAAACCAGCGGCGGGGCGGCGGTGATCGGGGTCGGCAACGGCAATCCAACCAGCCTGGAGCCCGATGTCGCGACGCAGCGTCGCGCGTTTCACGGCCTCGCACAGGCGATCGTCCGCGTCGGCGATCGGCCGGGGCCGTTCGCGGTGTCGGTCTCGGGCGAGGGGCTGAAATCCGCGTCGCTGCGGATCATGGCGATGCCGCCGGTCTGACGCGACGCCTATCGCTGCGCGGCCGTGCCTGGGGAGAGTGCATGGCCGCCGTCTATCGCAGTGCGACCGTCTATCTCCCTATTGCGCAACAAGTCATATATATCTTATAAATGAGAGACGGCTCCGACGAGGGCCGATCCATGGGGGGACAAGATGCGTAACAGGTTCGTGTTGCTGACGGCGGTCAGCATGTGGTCGCTCGCCGGGGCGGCGATGGCGCAGACCAGCCAGGGTGGATCGACCAGCGCAGCGCCCGCGGCCGCGGCCACCACGCCTGCCGCGGAACCTGCTGCAGCCGATCCCGCGCAGGCTCCTGCGGTCGATCCCGCTGCGACCGGCGACGACATCGTCGTCACCGGGTATCGCCAGTCGCTGCGCTCGGCGATCGCGGGCAAGCGCAATGCCGACCGCGTCCAGGAAGTCCTGTCGGCGGAGGATATCGGCAAGCTGCCCGAGGCGAGCATCGCCGAATCGCTGGCACGCCTGCCCGGGCTGTCGACCAATCGCGATCGTGGCAACGGGACGCAGATATCGATCCGCGGGCTTGGGCCAAACCTCGTCAACACGTTGCTCAACGGCCGCGAGATCGTCTCGGCCGAGAGCAGCCGCAACGTCCGCTACGAGCAGTTCCCGGCCGAGCTGATCAACGGTGCCTCGGTGTTCAAGTCGCCGACCGCCGCGCAGGTCGAGGGCGCGATCGCCGGGCAGGTCGACCTGCGCACGATCCGTCCGCTCGACGTCAAGGGCACCAAGGTGGTGCTGAACGCGCGCGCGATCTACAGCGATCTCGCCGGCGACGTGCAGGATTCGAAGCCCTGGGGCTATATCGCCAGCGCCTCGTATATCGGGCAGTTCTTCGACAACACGCTGGGGCTTGCGGTCGGCTATTCGGGCCGTCGCCAGTCGGTCGCGACGGTGCGTACCAACGTCTTCCGCTACACCAACAGCTTTGCCGACCTGAACGGTGACGGCAAGACCAACGACCAGATTCCGTACGGCTTCGAGGCCCTGTCGCGCGGCGGCGACGACATCCGGCACGGCGCGCTGGCGGCGCTGCAATGGCGGCCGAGCAGCAGCTTCGAGGTGAATGGTGACTTTTTCTACAGCCGCGTGAAGTTCGACGAGACGCAGCGCGGCGTGCGCGCGGAGAACCTGCCGTTCGGCAATACGCTGACCGGCGCGACCGTCGAGAACGGCTATGTCACCGGCATCACCGCGACCAACGCGAACACCGATTTCGGTCAGGTGGTGCGCGGGGTGAACGAGCTGTTCTTCTTCAAGGACGATCTCTACGCGGGCGGGCTCAACGCCAAGTGGAGCCCGGAGGGGTGGGAGATCACCGGCGACGTCGGCTATTCGACCACGCATCGCGACCAGCAGTTCCTGACGCTGCGCACCGAGCCGTACGGCGTCAACGCGACGACCTCGTTCCTGACCAGCCCCGGCAAGGTGCCGACGATCGGCGTCAACGTCGACCTGACCGATCCGACGCTCAACCGGATCGCCGATTTCCAGATCCCGACCAACGGCGGCGGCGCGCCGCTGATCAACGACGAGCTGTGGAGCGGCAGCTTCGATGCGCGTCGCGAGATCGGGCAGGGGCCGCTTGCCGCGCTCCGGTTCGGCGGGCGCTATACCGACCGGTCGAAGGATTATACGCAGCGCACGCAGTTCGGCTTCATCGATCCGACCGCACGGACGCCCGTTCCCGCCAACCTGCTCAATGCGCCGTACAGCTTCTCGGGCGCGTATGCGGGCCTGCCGTCGGTGCAGTCGATCGACATTCTCGCGGCGGTCAACCAGCTGTTCGGCCCGATCAATCCGACCGAGTCCGAATTCGATCGCCAGGCCAGCTGGAAGGTCGGCGAGAAGACCTATGCGGGCTATGCGCAGGTCGATCTCGACGGCAACCTGTTCGGCCTGCCGTTTACCGGCAACCTCGGCCTGCGCGTGATCCGTACCGAGACGCTGTCGCGCAGCACGCAGGTGGATCAGGTCCAGCAGGCCGACGGGTCGGTCGTCACCACCGCCACGCCGCTGTCGGTGGCGAATGACTTCACCGATTGGCTGCCCAACCTCAACCTCACCTTCAAGGCGACCGACAAGCTCCAGTTCCGCTTGGGCGCGAGTCAGGCGGTGTCGCGGCCGCCGCTCGACGATCTGAGCGCGGGCGTCAGCATCTACACGTCGGGGCCACCGTCGGCGCAGGGCGGCAATCCGCTGCTCGAACCGTTCCGCGCGAAGCAGCTCGATGCGACGGTCGAATGGTATTTCGACCGCGACAGCGCGCTGACCGTGTCGGGGTTCTACAAGAAACTTGGCACCTATATCGTGCCGCAGCTGACGACGATCTTCGCGCCCAACCCCGCTGGCGGCCCCGATCTGGAGGGCACGTTCCGCCAGCCGGTCAATGGCCAGGGCGGCGAGATCAAGGGTGTCGAGGTGCTGTTCCAGAAGGCGTTCACCTTCCTGCCGGGCGCGCTCAGCGGGTTCGGCGTGTATCTCAACTACAGCTATACCGACAGCAACATCACCGTGAACGAGAACGACAATGCGATCGGCACGATCCAGTTGCCGGGGCTGTCGAAGCACGTCGGCAACGCGACGCTGTATTACAGCAAGTCGGGCTTCGAGGCGCGGATCGCCTATCGCTATCGCAGCAGCTACGCGACCGAGCTCGGCGATACCGACCGCATCCTCTACACCGCACCCGAGGGCGTGATGGATTTCCAGACGAGCTATGATTTCGGCAAGGGATCGAAGCTGGAGGGGCTCAAGCTGCTGTTCCAGGCGAACAACCTGACCGACGAGCCGTTCGAGACCTATTATGGCGATCGCGCGTTGCAGGGACGCTACGAGAAGTTCGGGCGACGCTTCCTGATCGGTGCGGGGTTCGAATTCTGATGCGCCGCGTTCTCCTGATGCTCGCGTTGCTTTCGTCTGCGGCCACTGCGCAGACTGCACCCACGCTCGTCGCGAAACCGGCGAGCGGGCTCTATCTCGGCGCCGACCTGTCCTACGTCAACGAGATGGAGGATTGCGGCGCGATCTTCCGCGCGGGCGGCAAGCCGGTCGATCCGTTCGCGCTGATGAAGGCGAAGGGCGGCAACATTGTCCGCGTCCGGATCTGGAACGACGCGAAGTGGACCAGGTACAGCGACCTCGCCGATGTGACGAAGACGATCCGACGCGCGAAGGCAGCGGGGATGCAGGTGCTGCTCGACTTCCATTATTCGGACGATTGGGCGGACGGCGAGAAGCAGATCGTTCCCGCGGCGTGGGCGAAGCTCGATACCCCGGCTCAGGCGAAGGCGCTCTATGCCTATACGCGCGACGTGCTGGGGAAGCTGAATGCGGCCGGGCTGATGCCGGAGGTGGTCCAGGTCGGCAACGAGACCAATCCCGAGGTGATGGGGCCGCTGCCGAAGGGCAATCTGAAGGACCACAAGATCGACTGGGCGCGCAACGCGACGTTGCTGAACGCGGGGATCAAGGCGGTGCGCGACGCGGGCAAGGTCGCGACGATCAATCCGCGCGTCATGCTGCACATCGCCCAGCCCGAACATATCGCGCAGTGGTTCGACGATGCGACGGCGGCGGGCGTGCGCGATTACGACGTGATCGGGATCAGCTATTACCGGAAATGGTCGACGCGGACGCCCGCCCAGCTCGGCGAGACGATCGCGGCGGCCAGGGCGCGCTACAAGGCGGACGTGATCGTGGTCGAGACGGCGTATCCGTTCAGCCCGGTCGGCGAGGATGCGTCACCCGATCTGCTGGGTGCGGATTCGCTGCTGCCGGGCTATCCGGCGACGCCGCAGGGGCAGCTGAAGTATCTTGTCGATTTGACCCAGACGGTGGTCGATGCGGGCGGGATCGGCGTGGTCTATTGGGAGCCGGCCTGGGTCTCGACCCGGTGCCGGACGCGCTGGGGGCAGGGCTCGAACTGGGAAAATGCGGCGTGGTTCGGGTTGAAGGAGCATGAGGCGCTGCCGGCGTTCGATTTTCTGGGCCGGCGCTATGGGAAGACGGCGAAGTAGGGGCGGGCTTTGGCTCCAGTCCCACAATGTATCGTCATCCCCGAGCAGGCGGGGATCGATATCCTCGAGGGGTCGCGATCCTGTCATGAGGCCAGCCAATATGGGTTCCCGCCTCCGCGGGAATGACGGGGGGATAACCCGCGCACCGTGTTCGATCGCAATTGGCGAAGTTTTCGATCCTCCCCCGCCAGGGGGAGGTGGCGCCAAAGGCGACGGAGGGGGAGGACACGGAACAGAGCGTGTCGCCGACCGCCCCCTCCGTCTGGCAAGAGCCAGCCACCTCCCCCTGGCGGGGGAGGATCGGTCATCATCGACGTCGATCAGCCTTCGCCCTTCAACGCCGCGATAAACCCGGCCGCGCGCGCGCCTACGTCCGCGGCGGTCATGCCAGGCGCATACAGGGCCGACCCGAGGCCGAACCCGGCCGCGCCGGCCTTGGTCCACGCCGCCATGCCCTCCGGCACGACCCCGCCGACCGGCAGCACGCGCGTCTCCTTCGGCAGCACCGCGCGCATCGCCTTCAATACCGTCGGGGTCGCCGCTTCGGCGGGGAACAGCTTCAGCGCCGCAGCACCCGCCTCCAGCGCGGCGAAGGCCTCGGTCGGGGTGGCGATACCGGGCAGCGCGACATAGCCGCGCTCGGCTGCCGCGGCGATCACGCGCAGGTTCGCGTTGGGGGCGATGATCAGCGTGCCGCCCGCCGCACCGACCGCCTCGACGTCCTCTACGCGCAGCACGGTGCCGGCACCGACCACCGCGCGGCCCTTCAGCGTGCGGGCGAGGCGCGCGATGCTATCGAGCGGATCGGGCGAATTCATCGGTACTTCGAGGATCGTGAACCCGGCCGCGACCAGCGCCTCGCCGATCGCCTCGACCTCGTCGGGTTTCACGCCGCGCAGGATCGCGATCAGCGGGCATTGCGCGAAGGCCGCGTCGAAGGCTTGGCGGTGGTCGGTCATGCGGCAAGGTCCTGGATACGAGTGATGCCGGCCACGAAGGCGGCTTGGCTGTCGATGATGTGCGCGGTGCCGCCGAGCGCGGTGATCGCCTCGGCGTAGAGCGCGCCGAGGACGGGGTCGGCGAGGATGTGGACGATCGCGCCCGGCTCGATCCGCGCGGCGGTGTCGGCGCCGATCAGCAGCCCGCTGGCGAACGAGGCGGCGTGTGCGTCGTCGGCGAGCCCGAGTACACCGCGCGCGCGGATCGCGAACAGGCTGGCGGCGAGATCGCGCTTGGCGCCTTCCGCGACGCCTTCGCGGAACGCGTCGCCGGGTTCGACCGCATGGCCGAGCTGGCGCGACAGGACGCCGTGCGCGCGGAGCAGCGCGAACAGCTCGCCGGTCATCGCGGTGGTGAACCGGACGATCGCGCCGCCCTCGACGGTCGCCCATTTGCAGTGCGTGCCGGGCTGGCAGAGCAGCGCGTCTGGCGGGACCAGGCCGGCGGCGACCGCGCCGAGCAACTGCACCTCCTCGCCGCGCATCACGTCGGCATGCAGCCCGTCGCGATACGACAGGCCGGGGACGATCGCGGTGCGCGCGTCGATGCGGTCGAGCGCGGCGGCGACCTGCTTAAGACCAGCGGGCGCGGCGACGTACGGCACGCTGCGCCAGCCGATGTTCGATCCGACCATCCCGGCGAGCAGCATCGGCAGGTCGCCGAGCCGGTCGCGAATGCCCGCGACCTCCGCCTCGTACGCGCCAGCCGCGACGCTGGCCGCGCCGCGGTCGTCGCGCTCGGTCGCGACGACGTGGCCGTCCTCGATCCGGAGCGCCCGCCGGTTGGTCGTGCCCCAGTCGACTGCGATAAAGGGATCCATGCTCACCATCTCGATTTCATCGGTTCGACCGCGCGATCACGCCGCATACCGCGCAAACCGGATCGTCGCGATGTCGTCCACCCACAGGTTGCGAGCCGCGACATGCGATATTTATACGATAATAGCATGAAGTCCAGTATGGTCCCTTGTACGCGTGACAGCACGGGAATGTTGCGTCAGAACGACAGGCAATGGCTACCGACATGACAGACAGCGAGACGATTCCGGCTGGTCCGGCCGGCGCCATCGCGGGGCGCAACCTTACCCACGGCATGCTCGACACATTGGGGCGGGCGATCGTCACCGGCCGCTACGAAACGCGCCCGTTCCCGACCGAGGCGGAGATCGCCAAGACCCACGGGGTCAGCCGCTCGGTGACGCGCGAGGCGGTCAAGATGCTGACCGCCAAGGGCCTGGTCAGCGCCCGCCCGCGTCAGGGAACGGTGGTGCAGCCGGCGAGCGCGTGGAACCTGTTCGACACCGATGTGCTGCGCTGGACGCTGGAACGCAAATTCTCGGTCGAGCTGTTGCGGCACTTCAACCAGTTGCGCGTCGCGATCGAGCCCGAGGCAGCGGCGCTGGCGGCGCGGTTCGGCGATGCGGCGGATCTCGCGGCGATCCGCGGCGGGCTGGAGCAGATGGAGGCGGGCGAGGCGGGGCTGACCGATCCGCTGGAGGCCGACATCGCGTTCCACGTCGCGATCCTGCGCGCGTCGAAGAACCCGTTCTATGCGCAGTTCCAGTCGGTGGTATCGACCGCGCTGCGCACGTCGATCCGCTTCACCAACCGGATCAAGGGGCGCTCGGCGAACATCGCAGACCACGCCGCGGTGGCGGACGCGATCATCGCGCGCGATCCGGCAGCGGCGCGCGTGGCGATGACGCGGATCATCGGCGACGTGCTGGAGCTGATCGGGGAGGACTAGGGCGGGGCTTTCCTCGGCGCGGCCCTCAGCGCGGCGGGGCGAAGGACGCGCGCGTTCGGTAGCCGTTGATAGGACGCGCCGCATTCCTTAGACGGAAAAGTAAGACAAATCTGAAGAGGATCTCCGAATGGCCGCCGACCCCTCCACCCAGCCGCCGATTCGCCTGGCCATCGTAGGGGTCGGCAAGATCGCGCGTGACCAGCATCTGCCGGCGATCGCGCAGGACCCGCGGTTCGAACTGGTCGCCGCGGTCAGCCGCAACGCGGTGGTCGACGGCGTCGCGAATTACCGCGACATCGCCGAGCTGCTGGCGGCGGACCACGAGATCGATGCGGTGTCGCTATGCACGCCGCCGGTCGGCCGCGCCGAGATCGCGATGGCGGCGATCGATGCCGGGCTCGACGTGATGATGGAAAAGCCGCCCGCCGCGACGCTGTCGGAGGTGGCCCGGATCGAGGCGCATGCCGCGGCTGCCGGCCGGACGCTGTTCGCGACCTGGCATTCGCGCGAGGCGGCGGGCGTTGCTCCGGCGCGAAAATGGCTCGAGGGGCGCCGGGTCGAGAAGGTGATGATCGACTGGCGCGAAGACATCCGCCGCTGGCATCCCGGCCAGGACTGGATCTTGGAGGCGGGCGGGTTCGGTGTGTTCGATCCCGGGATCAACGCGCTGTCGATCGCGACCGAGATCCTGCCCGGCGCGTGGACCGTCGATGCGGCCGAGATGCAGGTGCCCGCGGGCCGGATGTCGCCGCTTGCCGCCGAGCTGAGCCTATCGTGCGACGACGCCACGGGCGCGCGCGTGCCGGTGACCGCCGCGTTCGATTTCCTCCACGAAGGGCCGCAGCAATGGGACATCGTCGTCGATACCGACGGCGGCCGGCTGACATTGCGGATGGGCGGATCGGCGCTGGAGGTCGGTGGCAACGTGAGCGAAGAGCCCGACGCTGAATATGCGCGGCTGTACGCCAAGTTCGCGCGGCTCGTGGCGGCGCGGTCGAGCGAGGTCGACGTCACGCCGCTGCGTTTGGTCGCCGATGCCTTCCTGGTCGGGCGCCGTACGATCGTTCCCGCATTCGCCTGGTAATCCGCGTCCGCCGACCGAATACACGTGCCGAAGTAACGCAGGATACCGCGCGCGATGATGCAGGATATAAACCACCTGATCGATGATAAGCCGACAGGAACGCGCCGATAGGCACTCCGTTCATTCCTGAAGCGGGCCCGGCAAGGGCCGAGGATAGGGATGCGTATCGGTGCTTCAGGTCAGTCGGCAAATCGAGCAGGAACACGGCATTGTGGCGGCAGCGTCGGCGGTCGCGCCACTGGCGACCGCGATCGTCGAACGGCTGGAGCACGGCAACCTCGTCTACATCGCGTCCGACGATCAACGCGCGACCGACCTCGCCGCGATCGTCGCGGCGCTCTCCTCGAGCGCGCTGGTGGTGCACCTGCCGTCCAGCGACGCGCTGCCCGGGGACGATGCGCCCGCGTCCCCCGCCAATGTCGGTTTGCGCGTGGCGGCGCTGCGCCGGTTGCGCGCCGGTGTCGAACGCGGCCACGCACCGATCCTGCTGGTGACGACTGCCGAAGCCACCGCGGTCCGCTATCCGGTGCCGGCGATGTTCGATGCCGCCCCGCCGCGGCTTGCGCCGGGTGACCCGATCGATAGCGACGCGTTCGCCGCGACCGCGGCCGAGATCGGCTATCTGACCGACGACCGGGTCGACGAACCCGGCGAGATCGCGGTGCGCGGTGGCGTCGTCGACATATTCCCGGCGGATCGCGACCGGCCGGTGCGGGTCGAGTTCGCCGACGGCAAGATCACCGCGCTTCGCCTCTACGATCCCGTGTCGCAGTTGAGCCAATGCGATGTCGCCGTGATCGAGATCGGTCGCGCGACCGAGCCGGCGGTGCATCAGGGCAGCGACCAGGGCGTGGCGATCCTTGCGCATCTGCCGGGTGCAGCGATCGCGTTCGACCCCGATTCCGACCGCCGGCGCACCCGCTTTCTCGCGGTCGCCGCCGATGGGCTGCCCCGCCGCAAGGCCGCCGCCGATCTGGTTCTGGACAAGGCCTGGAATACGGCGATCGCGGCCTGCGAGACGGTCACGTTCACGATCGCGGAGGAGGCACCGCCGCGGTTCGTCGAGCGGCGCGATCCGACCCGCGCCTTTGCACGGTTCGCGCGGGATGTGCTGGCCGATGGACGGCTGCTGATCGTCGGATCGCCGCGCGACCTTCGGTTCCTTCGCCCCCGGCTGGAGCGCGCGGCGAAGACCGCGTTCGATCAGGTCGACGACTGGGCCGCTGTGTTGGCGGCGAAGCCGGGACGGGCGATGATGCTCGCTGCGCCGATCGATCGCGGTTTCGTGGCAGCGGGGATCACCGTCGTGGCGAGCGCGGATCTGCTGGGTGGTCGCGCGCGGGGCGACGAGATCGCCGATAGCCGCGCCGCGCAATCGGCCTTGTCGAGCGAACTGCGCTGCGGTGACGTCATCGTCCACGAGACGTTCGGGATCGGCATCGTCCGCGGGTTGCAGGTGCTTCCAGACAGCGACGGCGACGCGATCGTCCTCGAATATGCCAAGGGCGGGCGGCGGCTCGTGCCGGTCGCGGAGGCCGATCGGATTTGGCGCTATGGGGCCGACGAGGACGCGGTGACGCTCGATACGCTCGACGGCGCGTCGTGGCAGAAGCGCCGCGGCGCGATCGACGCGACGATCGCCGAGAGCGCGCGCGATCTGGCCAAGCTCGCCGCCGAACGCGACGCGCGGACGACCGATCCAATCGAGCCTGACCGCGCGGCCTACGAGCGGTTCGCCGCCGGGTTTGCCTTCACCGAGACGCCGGATCAGGCGCGCGCGATCGCGACGACGCTGTCCGACCTCGCGAGCGGGACGGTGATGGACCGGCTGGTGATCGGCGATGTCGGCTACGGCAAGACGGAGGTCGCGTTGCGCGCCGCCGCCGCCGTCGCGCTCGCCGGGCGGCAGGTCGCCGTGGCCGCGCCGACGACGGTGCTGGTCCGCCAGCATATCGAGACGTTCAGCAAGCGGTTCGAGGGGACCGGGATCGTCGTCGCGGGGCTGTCCCGCCTGTCGAGCAGCGCGGACAAGGCGCGCGTCCGTGCAGGCCTTGCCGATGGCTCGATCGGCGTCGTGATCGGGACCGGCGCGATCGCCGGCAAGGGCGTGGCCTACCGCGATCTCGCCTTGGTCGTGATCGACGAGGAACAGCGTTTCGGGACCGCCGACAAGGCCAAGCTTCACCACTTGGGCGCCGGGCATGTCCTGACGCTGAGCGCGACGCCGATCCCGCGCACGTTGCAATCGGCGATGGTCGGTCTGCAGGGCTTGTCGATCATCGCGACCCCGCCGGCACGCCGCCAGCCGATCCGCACCGCAGTCTCCAGCTTCGATGACAGCGTCGTCCGCGCGGCGTTGCGGCGCGAACGCGCGCGCGGCGGCCAGAGCTTCGTCGTCGTGCCACGGATCGAGGACATGGCGCCGCTTGCGGCCAGGCTCGCCAAGCTCGTCCCCGAACTCGGGCTGGTCCAGGCGCACGGCAAGATGCCCGCGGCGGAGATCGACGATGCGATGGTGGCGTTCGCTGCGGGCGACGGCGACGTGTTGCTTGCCACCAACATCATCGAGGCGGGGCTCGACGTACCGCGCGCGAACACGATGATCGTCCATCATGCCGACCGCTTCGGCCTGTCGCAGCTTCACCAGTTGCGTGGGCGGGTCGGCCGTAGCGGGCGGCGTGGTCAGGTGATGCTGCTGACCGACGGCGACGCGACGATCGCGCCGGCGACGTTGAAGCGGTTGAACACGTTGCAGGCGTTCGACCGGCTGGGCGCGGGATTTGCGATCAGCGCGCGCGATCTCGATCTGCGCGGTGCCGGCGATCTGATCGGCGAGGCGCAGGCCGGGCACATGAAGCTGATCGGCATCGACCTGTACCAGCATCTGTTCGCGCGGGCGCTGCGTCAGGCGCGGATCGATCACGAGGGCGGCGAGCGGATCGACGACTGGGTGCCCGAGCTGCACCTCGAACTCGGCGGCAGCCTGCCCGAGGCGTGGATTCCCGAGGAGGAGGTGCGGCTGACGCTGTACGGGCGGCTCGCGCGGATCGCCGACGTGGCGGCGCTCGATCGGTTCGAGGCGGAACTCGACGATCGCTTCGGGGCGATGCCCGATCCGGCGCAGCGCCTGTTGCAGGTCGCGCGGATCCGCATGCTCGCGCGGCAGGGCGGGGTCCAGCGGATCGATGCGGGACCTGCGGCGATCGCGTTGACGCCGCACGATCGTCGCGCCGCGAAACCGCTGGACGGACTGGTCGAGAAAAACGGGCGGTGGATCGCCCGCGAGACGATCGTCGATCCGGTCGAGCGGGCGGCGCGGATCGAGGATCTGCTCGCCGCGATGGCCGACTGAACCGCGCCTTATTCGGCTGCGGCGGCGAGCGGCGCCACGAGTGCTTCCTCCGCGAGCGCGTCGAGCATGACGCGGACGAGGTCGACGACTCGCGCGAACCCGGCACCCGGCGCGTGGTGCCTGCGATCGAGATACAGCGTGCGGTCGAGTTCGAGCTGGATCGCGTGGATGTTGTTGCCGGGGTCGGCATGCCGTTCGAGGATATGGCCGCCCGCATAGGGCACGTTGCGCGCGACCGAAAAGCCGTGCGCGACGCAGGCCGCCTCGACGACCTCGACGAACCGGCGGTCGGCGGCATGACCGAAGCGGTCGCCGATCACGATGCGCGTACCGTTCGGGCCAAGCGGCGGCATCGAATGCACGTCGAGCAGGACCGCGACGCCGAACCGGGCGCGGACCGCCTCCAGCGCCGCGCCGACCGCGTCGTGATACGGGCGATGATCCTCGACGATCCGCGTGGTGATCTCGGCATCGGTGAACCGCCGCGCCCAGAGGTCGCCCGCGGCCGAGGTCCGGCGTGGCACCAGCCCCAGGCCGCTGCGCAGCTTGGCGGATTGCTGCGCCAGCGGGACCGTCGCGGCCCCCTCGTCGATCGCCGGATCGCGTTCGTCCTCGCGCCGGTTGAGGTCGATCCATGCGCGCGCCCGCGTCTGGACGATCGCGGTCTGGTCGGTCCGCGCCGCCTTGGCGACCGCATCGACGAGCCGGTCTTCCAGCGGCAGCAGCCCGGCCGACGGCACGCGCAACGCGGTCTTCAGCGACAGCGGATAGTCGCGCCCCGCATGCGGCACGGAGATCACCACCGGACTGGTCGGGAACAGCGCGCCGAGGCGTTCGAACGGGAGGGATGGCATCGATCCACGCTAGGACGACCGAGCGGTGCGGGCAATCGATCTGGAAATCTTAACCGCTTTGCGGGTAGGGCAGGGGCTCCGGATGCTGTGCGAAAACGGGACTTTAGATCGATGTTGCGAATCCTGCTGGCCGAAGACGACCAGGTCATGCGCGAGTATCTGACGCGTGCGCTCGAACGATCGGGCTATGCCGTGACCGCAGTCGACCGCGGGACCGCGGCGATCCCGCTGCTCGAAACCCAGACGTTCGACCTGTTGCTGACCGATATCGTCATGCCCGAGATGGACGGCATCGAGCTTGCGCAGAAGGCCGGCGAGATGTGCGCCGACCTGCGCGTGATGTTCATCACCGGCTTTGCGGCGGTCACGCTGAAGGCCGGGCGGGCGATGCCGAACGCCCGCGTCCTGTCCAAGCCGTTCCATCTGCGCGACCTGGTCGCCGAGGTCGATCGGCTGTTCGAAATGGATAATGTGACGGGCATGCATTGAACGCTTGCACGCCGCGATAGTCGCGGCTAGTGGAGCCGTCCGGCGGGCGTGTAGCTCAGTGGTAGAGCACTGTGTTGACATCGCAGGGGTCGCAAGTTCAATCCTTGCCACGCCCACCATAGAAAGCCCCGCCATCTCAATGGGATGGCGGGGTTTTTTATTATATCCTCGGGCCGGGTCGCTGCGCGGCGGTTCCACCATGGGGTGCACAACAGCGACGCCATGGCGCACCCTCTGCTCGCGCCCGCAAATGGCAGGCCGGCGCCGACGAACCTGGGCAGGGCCGGCAATGCCGATGCCACGAAAATTTCCTGCAGGACCCCGACGACGATCTGCGGTCCTGTCGTGATCAGCACCTGGCGCATGATCCTGATCGACGCAGACCTCGCACGGGCGTGTGCGCAGGGGCAACGGAAGGCCGCTGTCTGACTTCGAAAGGTGCAGCCAGCGACCTGGCCGGGTTCAGCGAGCTTGGCCGGGTTCAGCGAGTAGATCGGCGCCGAAATGGTCCCGGCCCCGCTGAGATCCAGCGCGGGCGCGTGGGGCAACGATGACCCAGCCAGGCAGTCCCGTCAGCGCACACCGATCTCACCGACCCACCGTCACCCGCCAGCGCGGTCATCCCCGCGCGTGCGGCCGCGACGTGGACCCGCGCGGCGTCAGCAGGGCGGGGACCGTCACCGGGGTCGTCGTCTTCAATCGGGCGGAGAGGTCGGCGATGATCAGGTTGACCGCCTGCGCGGTGACTTCGGCGATCGGCTGGACGATGGCGGTCAGGGGCGGATGCGCCAGGCGGATGATCGGGGTGTCGTCGAAGCTGATCAGCGACAGGTCGCCCGGCACCGCGAGGCCGCGTTCGCGCGCCAGTTCGAGCGTCGCCAGCGTCATCTGATCGTTGCTCGCGATGATCGCGGTCGGCGGGTCCTGCAAGGCCAACAGATGCGCGGCGGCGGCGCGGCCCGAGGCGTGGCTGAAATCGCCGACCGCGAGCAGATCGTCCGCCGCCAGCCCCGCCGCGGCCATCGCCGCACGCCAGCCATCGACCCGCCACGCGCTCAGTTCATATTCGGCGGGGCCGGCGATGAAGCCGATCCGCGTGTGACCGAGCTCGACGAGATGCTCGGTGGCGATCGCCGCGGCCCGCGTGTCGTCCATGATCAGCCGGATGCCGGGCCCGTCGGTCAGCGAGCCGATCCGCGCGAAGCTGATTCCCTGCGCCTCGAGCAGGTTGATGATCAGCGGATTGCCCGAATGCGGCGGCGTCAGGATCACGCCGTCGGGTTGCAGTGCCGCGATCGCCGCCATCAGCTCGCGCTCGATATGGTCGCTGTGCGTGTCGACCAGCTCGACGATCAGCCGGTAGCCGTGCTCGGCGCAGGTCAGCATCCCGCCCAGCATCATCTGGTCGAACCAGTCGGTGCCCTGCCGCGCACGCCAGTCGGCGATGGTCCGCTCGCGGTCGTTGAGCGCGAGGATCAGGTAGGAGCGCGAGCCGCCCATGCGCTGCGCGGCGATCGACGGGACGTAGCCGAGCTTGTCGATCGACGCCTGGACGCGCCGCGCCATCTCGGGCCGGACGCCCGACTCCTTGTTCACCACGCGGCTGACGGTCTGGAGCGAAACGCCCGCATCCGCCGCGACATGCTTGATCGTTACCGCCTGACGCCGCCTTGCCATCCTCGTGGACTCAGGCCGCGGCGGAGTGGGGAGGAGCGGGACGGGCGGTGGCGCAATAGCGCGCGACATAGGCGGCGTGCTCGGGCAGCCCGGCGACGGTCGCGTTGGTGTTCTCGCGCAGGCCCCCGAGCAGCCGCGCCAGTTCCTCGTCGCGCAGCTTGGTCGCGATCGGGTGATAGCTTTGCGGCACGATCCCCTGGCCGAGCATCACCTGCACCCAGCTGTTTTCCGCGAACAGCTCCTCGTTCTTGCGGAATACGCGGCCGGTTTCGCGGAACAGCTCGATCTTCTGCTCCAGCGACTCCGGGATCGGCATTGCCGCACAGTGCCGCCAGAACGCGCTGTCGCGGCGCTCGGTCGCCTTGTAGTGCAGGATCAGGAAATCGCGGATCTGCAGCATGTCGGTATGCTGCTGGTCGTTGAACTCGGCGACGTCGCGCGGACTGACCGCGCCTGCCGGGAACAGCCGCAACAACCGGAGCACGGCGCGCTGGATCAGGTGGATGCTGGTCGATTCGAGCGGCTCCATGAACCCGCCCGACAGGCCGATCGCGATGCAGTTGCGATGCCATTGCTGGCGCCGCGCCCCGGTGACGAAGCGGATCATGTTCGGTTCGGTGAGCGTCTTGCCCTCGATGTTGCCGAGCAGCCGGTCGAGCGCGGCATCGCGGTCGAGATAGCGGCTGCAATAGACCAGGCCGTTGCCGGTGCGATGCTGGAGCGGAATGCGCCATTGCCAGCCCGCATCATGCGCCATCGCGCGGGTATAGGGGAGGGCAGGGCGGACGCTCTCGGTCTGGATCGCGATCGCGGAATCGCACGGCAGATAATGCGTCCAGTCGTCGAACCCGGCGTGCAGCGCGCCCTCGATCAGCAGCGCGCGAAAGCCGGTGCAGTCGAGGAACAGATCGCCCTCGATCCGCGCGCCGGATTCGAGCACCAGCGCGGCGATGTCGCCACTCTCGCCGTTCAGCTCGACCTGCGCGATCTTGCCCTCGAGGCGGCGCGTGCCGTCGGCTTCGGCCATCCCGCGCAAATATTTCGCATAGCGCGTCGAATCGAGCTGATACGCATAGTTCATCCGGTCGTCGGGCAGATGCGCGAACTTGCCCTGCAACGCCGCGCGCAACTCTAGGCAGTAATCGTCGTAAGGCTGGTCATGACCCTTGGTCAGGCCGTGCAGCCAGAAATGCTGGAAGCCCGCGGACCAGTGATCCTTGCCGGTGATGCCGAACGAGTGAAAATAGCTCTCGCCGCGGTCCTTCCAGTCATCGAACAGGATGCCGAGTTTGAACGTCGCCTGCGTCTCGCGCATGAACTCGGCTTCGTTGATTCCGAGCAGGCGGTTGAAGGTGATCATCGGCGGGATCGTCGATTCCCCGACGCCGACCGTGCCGATCGCGTCGGACTCGACCAGCGTCAGGTCGATCGTGCCGCCCATCGTGCGCGCGATCGCGGCGGCGGCCATCCAGCCGGCGGTGCCGCCGCCGGCGATCACGACGCGGCGCATTGGGTGTTCGGTCATCGGCTGAGCGCTCTCAGGAGGAAGGCGCGGAGGCGACCCGCGCTGTCGGGGGTCAGCGGCGCGAGCACGCCGCGTGCGGTTTCGGGGATGTGCTCGACGACCTCGGGGCCGTTGGCGAAAACGTAATGGTCGAACATATCGCGCCAATGCTGCTTCTCGTCGGCGGGCAGATCGCGGATCGCCAGCATCGCATGGTTCAGTGCATCCTGCGGCTGGCCGAGCCAGCGCGGGCTTTCGCGCCACCAGTAATTCACCAGCACGTTGAAGTCGGACAGCCCCTCGACATGATGCCACCACATCGCCGGGATATAGAGCGCGTCGCCCGCCTCCAGTTCCGCGACCTGCGCATGCTCAAGCGCCTCGCGAAACCGAGGGTGCGCGGCGTAATCGGGATCGTGGAAATCGACCATGCTGACCGCGCGGCCCGCCGGCGTATTGTCGACCGGGCCGAGGTAGAGATTGCGGAACTGGTCGCGCGGGAAAACCGTGAAGCGCCGCCGGCCGACCGCGACGCAGGCGAGATTGTCGGGCACGTCGTTATGCGCCGCGATCCGCGTGCGCGTGCCCATCCAGATGCTGGCGAGCGGCGTGCGGTCACCGAGATCGACATGGTTCGCCTCGTGCAATCCGGCGAAGAACTGGTGCAGGTCGATCGACGCGAGATAGATCGCGTGCGCGTCGGCGGCGCTTTCGTTGGCGTCGATCCGCGCGAAGATCTCGGGCAATTTCGCGCGGAGCATCTGGAAGTTCATCGCGTGCGCGGCGTCGTAGAACAGCCGGCCGCCGCTGTCGGGCGTGCCGACCGAGACCGCGAAGGGCAGGTCACGCGCGTGACGCTGGATATACTCGCGCGCCGTCCGTGACGATTGACGACCGGCCTGCACCATCGGCCAGTCGGCGATCAGCCCGCGCACGATGAACGGCGTCGTCGCCTCGCGCAGACGGACATCGAGGTCGGCGGGACCGTCGACCGTGATGTCGCGAACCTCTGCCATCTCGGCGAAGATGCCGGGCCTCGCCTCAGCCATGCCCGATCCGGCGGTTCTTGCGCGCGATCAGCGCGCCGATATTGCCCAGCGAGGCGAGCGCCATGAAGATCGGCATCAGATGGCCGCCGGCGTGCAGGTCCGCGACCGCGGCGTCGTCGAGCGCGACCAGTCGGTCCTCGTCGATGACATGGAACCCGACCAGCCGGTTCTTTGCGCCATCATCCAGCGTGACGTCGAGCGTCAGCGGTTCGAGCAGATCGTAGCGCTGCAACGCCGCGAAGAAGTCGGCCGAGGCGACATAGTCGGTGTCGAGCGCGCGGAGCTGGTCGGCGATCCGCTCGAGATACGGCGTCGGGCGGCCGGTATCGTCGAACACGCGCATGCCTTCGCCGCCGTCCGCAACGACCCGCGGGCTGGCCATGTCGATATGGACCTGGCGCACGTCCGAGCCATCGGCGCCGCGGCCGACGAGGAAGGGCTGGCTGTCGATCGCGAGCGGGCGATAGCGCGCATCCCATCTGCCATCGACGAGGAACAGGTTTTCGCCGTCCTCGAACCCGAACAGCGCGACGGCGGTGACATTGCCCTGTGCCTGATCGCGCTGGAACAGGATGGGAT
Source organism: Sphingomonas sp. M1A8_2b (assembly GCF_053345535.1). NCBI lineage: Bacteria > Pseudomonadati > Pseudomonadota > Alphaproteobacteria > Sphingomonadales > Sphingomonadaceae > Sphingomonas > Sphingomonas sp. M1A8_2b. The sequence continues at coordinate 239,077 of NZ_JBKFAH010000003.1, forward strand.
AGTCGGTCTGGACGCGGCGAAACTCGCTCGGGACGGTGAGGCACGCCATGATCGCGTCGCCGAGTTCGGGCGCGCGTTCGGTGCGGATCCGCAGGTCGCGGTGGTCGTCGGCGGTGAGGATGGCGTGGTCGGGCATCAGGAGATCGGTTCCATGGCGGGCAGGGACGCATGCCGCAGGGCGTCGAGATAGGCGCGATTGGTCGGCAGGCCAGCGGTCAGCATACGCCTGCGCTGATCGACCTGCCCCAGCAAGCTGTTCGTGCGCGATCGATCGGCCGTGGCGATCGGCCCGCGCGACGGGGCGGGGAAGCCCATCCCGTACAACACGTACTGATAGCTGGCGGCGGGGAAGATCTCGTCGATCATCGGGAAATCGGCGCGCGACGGCGGCTGGTGGCGCCAGAGCTGGAGCAGCTCGGCGAGCCGCGGCGGGATCGACGCCGGATCGCGGTGATCGCGCCAATAAGCTTCCTCGCGCGCGCTGAGCACGTAATGCAGCTTCAGGAACTCGACGATCCGGTCCCAGCGATAGCGGAACAGCGCGTTGAAGCGGTCGGCGTGGATAGCCATCGTGCCGCGCGTGACCGGGAAATTGTCGAGCAGCGCGTCGAGCGACAGTTCGATCAGCACGATCGCCGAGGCTTCGAGCGGTTCGAGAAATCCGGCAGACAGCCCGACCGCGAGGCAGTTGCGATGCCAGAAGCGCTCGCGGTGGCGCGATCGGAACCGGAGCTGGCGGAACGACGGCGTCGGCGCGTCGGGCGCGGTGGCGCGCAGATAGCGGGTCAGCGTGTCCGCCGCCGCATCGTCGCTCAGATGCGCGGACGAATAGACGCAACCGATACCGCGCCGGGTCGGCAGGCCGATGTCCCAGATCCAGCCCGCGGCGTGCGCGGTGGCGTTGGTCTGCGAGGCGATCGCGCTGTCGGGCGCGACCGGCAGCTGCACCGCAAGCGCGCGATCGTTGAACAGCTCGCCGCCGCGATCGACCGTCGCGACGCCGTAATGCCCCTCGATCAGCAGCGCGGCGTGACCGGTGCAGTCGAGGAACAGATCGCCGGCGATCGCGCCCGACGCGCGCGTCCGCACCGCGGCGATATCGCCGTCCTCGGTCGCATCGATCCCGACGACGTGATCGCGGACATGGCGGACGCCCAGCCGGTCGGTCGCATGGCGCATGAGCAGCGCGGCGAGTTTCCCCGCGTCGAGATGGTACGCGTAATTCTGCGTACCGGCATAATCGGGCATCACCCGTTGACGCGGTGCGAGGTTCCGGCGGCAGAGTTCGGCCTGCGCGCCGACGGCGTCGGCGAACCGGTAGCCGCGCTTTGCCCAGGCCGCGACGATATCGTGCGGATCGCCCTCGACCGGCGCGGTGAAGGGATGGAAATAGCTGTCGTCGGGTGCACCGGTCCGCCAGCCGTCGAACCGCGAGCCCTGCTTGAACGCGGCGTCGCAGGCCAGCAGGAAGTCGGTTTCGGTGATGCCGATGCGTTCGAGCGTCCGGCGGATCGTCGGCCAAGTGCCTTCGCCCACCCCGATTGTCGCGACGTCGGGGGATTCGACCAGCGTCACGCGGATCGGTCGGGCCGCGGCGGGATCGGCCCGCGCGGCGATCACGCAGGCGGCCAGCCAGCCGGCGGTACCGCCGCCGACGACCACGATGTTCGTGATCGGGTGATTTTCTCCGGCACCGTTCTCGTTGGCCATCGTCTGCTGCCTGTGTCCCTAACTGCGCGTGCTAGCTTGTCCCGTCGGCGGCGGGAACGCTATCCTTGACCACCATCCTGACGAAACTGAGGATCCAGGAAAACGCAAGACGGTCCTCATTGGCTCTGGGTCCTGACTTTCGTCAGGATGACGGAGCGGTTCGAGGCGGTCCATACCTCACGATCCTCCCCCGCCAGGGGGAGGTGGCGTCGTAGGCGACGGAGGGGGAGGTAAGCGACAACGCTCGCTCCGTGTCCTCCCCCTCCGTCTGGCAAGTGCCAGCCACCTCCCCCTTGCGAGGGAGGATTCCAAACACCCGCCTCAGAAGGTGAAGCGCATGCCGGCCGAGTATCGCGCGTAACCCGGCTGCGCGAAGGTGACGAAATTGTCCGACCGACGATGCCCGCGGCGACCCTGGCCGGTGAGGTTGATGACTTCGCCGAACACCGCCAGCCCCTTTTTCAGCTCGACGCTCGCGCTCGCGTCGATCTGGCCATACGCCTCGACATAGGTCGGATCGAACGCGCCGCCGTTGTAGAACTGCCCGCGCCAGTTGTACGCGACGCGCGCCTGGATGCCGTTCTTGTCGTAATAGCCGACCGCGTTGGCGCTGTCGCTGAGCCCGGTCAGCGCGAACTGGCCGATGTTGGGATCGATCGTGTTGTCGTATTTCGCGTCGCCGTTGACGATCGTGTAGTTCAGGATGACGCCGAAGCCGGTGTTCCACAGCTGGTGCTGGATCGCGAATTCCCAGCCGTTGATGTTGGCGGTCTGGTCGCTGTTGAACGGCTGGCTGAGCTGGAAGTTGAACAGATCGTCCTGCGGCAGGCCAAAGATGTTGCCGGTCAGCAGGCCGGCATCGCTCGTTCCCGTGACCTGCGACGAGGCCGGGAAGTTGCGCAGGATGTAATCGCGCACGCGCAGATTGTCCGTGGTTCCCAGCGCCGCGACCGCCTGACGGTAGCGCGGGCCCGAGGCCGGGTTGCGCAGGTCGAACGCGGGCGTGTTGACCTGCGTCGTGCCGATGAAGTTCTTCACGTCCTTGGTGAAATACCCGACCGAGATGTAGCTTTCGCGGCCGTAATACCATTCCGCGGACAGATCGATGTTCTTCGACTTGTAGGGCAGCAGGTTCGGATTGCCCTGGCTGCCGGTGCCGCCGCCGATGCGCGGGTTCGAGTCGATGTTCAGGCCGCCCTGCAGGCTGCCGTAATCGGCACGCGTGATGGTGTGGCTGTACGAGGCGCGCAGCTTGACGTTGCGGATCGGTTCGATGTCGAAATCGACCGCCGGCAGCCAGTTGTGATACCGGCCCTTCAGCGAAGTGAACGAGTTGCCGCCGTAGCTCAGCGCGAATTCGTTCGCGCCGGTCCAGCGCGTGCCTGTCGGGATCGGCACCAGTGCCGACGAGTTCACCTGCGTCTCGTCATAGCGGACGCCGCCGATGATGTGCGCGGGCATGTCGAACACCGAGAATTTGCCGTTGAACTGGATGTACGGCGAGATCGTCTGCTCGCGGATGCGGCGATCGTTGGTGTAGTTGGCGAGGCAGGTGCCCGGCGCCGCGGTACCCGTCTGTGGCGCGCTGCAGATCCCATATTGCGAGCGCAGCAATTCGGCCATCTGCTCGAACTTGAAGGTGTAGATCGACGGTGGCAGTGCAGGATCGTTCGAACCGGCTACGCCCTTGAACTTGTCCGGCAGGCTGGTGAGCGTGAAGAAGTCGTCGGGAACCGCCGCCGCACCGGCCGCCGCGCCGCGCGGATCGATGCCGCCCCAGGTCTCGTTCTGGATGAAGCCATAGGCCGACCGCACCTTGTTATCGACATACGAGAAGCCCCAGTCGATGCTGTCGAGGAAGTCGCCGTCGTGGTCGTAATGCCCCTTCAGCTGGAGCTGGTTGATCTCGTCCTTGAAATACGCGTTGCGGAAGGCGTTGCCGGTCGGCGTGATCAGCGATGCGTTCAGCGGGTCGATCCCCGGATACATCTGGTACGAGATGACCGGCAGGTCCTTCTCGAAATTGATCGTCTGCGACTGGACGCCGAAGATCGCGCCGCCGATCGACGTGCTGCTGCCGTAATCGTTGGTCGGCTTCGACACCGCGGTCGAGTGATGCGCGTCGAGCGACATCGTGACGTTGCCCGGTGCCTCCCACGTCAAATTGCCGCCGAGCGACTTGTTCTCGGATTTGTTCGCGGTTAGCGAGCTGCTGTACGACAGATCCTTGCCGGGGGCGAAATTCTCCGAATAGAAACGCGGGCCCGCCGAGGGGCCGTCGGTCCACGCGCTGCGCGTATCGCCGAAGTTGAACCAGATGCCGACGCTGCTGTCGCGCACCTCGACCTTGTTGCTCGAATAGGTGAAGTCGAGCGTCGCGGTCAGCGTGTCGGTCGGCTTGGCCTGCAGCACGAGCTGGCCGTTGATGCGCTCGCGGTCGATGTCGATGACGTCGTTGGCGGCGCTCTGCGGGATCTCGTAGACGTCGGTCGGACCGGGCCGGTTGGTGATGTTCGCGGCGCCCGGCGTCCCCGGCTGCGCGAGCGAGCCCCAGTTGTTCTCGGCCCCGAGGAACCCGTCGCGGAAGCCGACGCTGGCCGAGTTGTTGCTCGCCTTGCGGCGCTGGTATGCGCCGCTGAACAGGATGCCGATGCGGTCGTCGGCGAACGTCGTCGACAGGATGCCCGACACTTCGGGTGTGATCTGGTCCTTGCCGTTGCGCGAGCTGTCGAGCACGCCCTTGGCGGCGATGCTGCCGCGGGTGCCAGGCTTGTCGAGCGGGCGCGGGGTGCGGATGTTGATGCTCGAACCGATCCCGCCGGACGGGACGGCGGCACGGCCGGTCTTGTAGACCTCGACCGCGGCGACGCCTTCCGACGCGAGGTTCGCGAAGTCGAACGAGCGCGAGGCGGGGGCGCTGGCGCCGTCGCCGAGCGTCGAGGTCGGCATCTGGCGGCCGTTGAGCGTGACGAGGTTATATTCGGGGCCGAAGCCGCGGACGGTGACGGTCGAGCCCTCGCCGTTCGAGCGGTCGATCGACACGCCGGTTATACGCTGCAGCGACTCGGCGAGGTTGGTGTCGGGGAACTTGCCGATATCTTCGGACGAGATCGCGTCGACCACGCCCTGGCCGTTGCGCTTGATATCGATCGCCTCACGCAGCGATGCGCGGATCCCGGTCACGACGATGTCGTCGCCGGTCGCGTTCGGATCGGCGGGAGCAGCCTGCGGCGTGATGTCCGACGGGCCGGGATTGCCGACCGTGGCGGCGGCGTCCTGCGCCGAGGCGATGCCGGGCATGCCGACCAGAGCCAGCGCCGAAGTGCCGATGATGAGCCGCGAAAGCGAGCGAGCCGTGAAGCCACGCATGATAGTCCTCCCCTGTGACGGCGCTATCGATTGCGCCTTCCCGTGAACGTTCACTTCGCAGTTTGTCGCTTTGTGTCAAGCACGGTAGCGCTACAGTTGTGAACGTTCTCAAATTATGCTGTTAATAGTGGCAATGGCGCAACACGCCGTCACGGACTGTCGCCGCAGAGCGCTGCCGACCCTCGGGAGGACCTGGAAGATGACAAAGAGTTTTCGCACCGCGCTGATGAGCGCATCGCTGATGGCGATGGTGACGCCGGCAACGGCACGCGACGCTACTAGGTCGGGCACTGCTACCACCGATCCGCGCACCCGCGCCGCGGCGATCGTCGCGCGGATGACGATCGACGAGAAGATCGCGCTCGCGCACGGGCTGTTTCCGCCGATGGCGAAGGGCAAGACCGCGAACGCGTTGATCCCGTCGGCCGGGCACATCGACGGCATCGCGCGTCTCGGTGTGCCGCTGGTCCGCGAGAGCGATGCCTCGCTCGGCGTCGCCAACCAGGTCGAGCAACGCAAGGGCGACGTCGCCACCGCGCTGCCGTCGAGCCTGGCGACCGCGGCGAGTTTCGACGTGGCGATCGCGCGGGCGGGGGGCACGATGATCGGCGCGGAGGCGCGCGCCAAGCGCTTCAACGTGCTGCTGGCGGGCGGCGTGAATCTGACGCGCGACCCGTGGAACGGGCGCAACTTCGAATATCTCGGCGAGGACCCGCTGCTCGCGGGCGAGATGGCGGGCGCCCACATCGCCGGCGTGCAGTCGAACCACATCGTGTCGACCGTCAAGCATCTCGCGCTCAACGCGCAGGAAACCGGGCGGATGGTGGTCGACGCGCGGATCGACGAGGCGAGCCTGCGGATGAGCGACCTGCTCGCCTTCCAGATCGCGATCGAGACGGGACGGCCCGGCTCGGTGATGTGCGCCTACAACAAGGTAAATGGCGACTGGGCGTGCGAGAACAGGCATCTGCTGACCGACGTCCTCAAGCGCGACTGGGGCTATCGCGGCTGGGTGATGAGCGACTGGGGCGCGGTGCATTCGACCGTGAAGGCAGCCAATGCCGGGCTCGACCAGCAATCGGGGCAGGAACTCGACAAGGCGATGTATTTCGCCGGTCCGCTCAAGGCTGCGGTCGAGCAGGGCGCGGTGCCGATCGCGCGGCTTGACGACATGATCGTGCGCTATCTGACTGGACTGATCGAGACCGGCGCCTACGACACGCCGGTGCCGACGGTCGCGCAGACGCCGACGTACGCCGCGCATGCCGAGGTGGCGCAGCGCGCGGCGGAAGCCGGCATCGTGTTGCTCAAGAACGACGGCGACCTGTTGCCGATCGCCGCGACCGCCAGGCGGATCGTGGTGATCGGCGGCCGGGCCGATGTCGGCGTGCTGTCGGGTGGCGGATCGAGCCAGGTCCGCTCGGTCGGCGGCGCGCCGATCGAGATCCCGCTGACGTCGGGCGCGGCGATGTCGTTCGCGCGCTATACCTATCACGCATCGTCGCCGGTGAAGGCGCTGCAGGCCGCGTTGCTCGGCGCGCGCGTCACGTTCGTCGACGGCAAGGATGTCGCGGCCGCGGCGGCGGCGGCGCGGGCTGCGGATTTCGCGATCGTCTTCGCGACGCAGTGGACGACCGAGGCGCAGGACGTCCCCACCTTGGCGCTGCCCGACAATCAGGATGCGCTGATCGCCGCGGTCGCCAAGGCGCAGCCGAGGACGGTCGCGGTGCTCGAAACCGGCGGGCCGGTGCTGATGCCGTGGATCGGGTCGGTCCCGGCGGTGCTCCAGGCCTGGTATCCTGGCCAGCGCGGCGGCGCGGCGATCGCGAACATCCTGACGGGCAGGGTCACGCCCTCCGGACGCCTGCCGATCACCTTCCCGGCGGCCGCGTCGCAGGCGCCGCGCGCGGCGCCGGTCGGGCTGGACCGCCTGACGTCCGTGGAAGCACAGGCAGCGGCCAATCCGGCGAACGCGTCGGCCTTCCAGCTCGAGAGCTTTCCGGTCGAGTATGTCGAGGGCGCGAACGTCGGCTATCGCTGGTACGAAAAGCAGCGCCAGCGGCCGCTGTTCGCGTTCGGCCATGGTCTGAGCTACACCAGTTTCGCCTATCGCAACGCGGTCGTGACGGGCGGCCGGTCGCTCAGCGTGACGTTCGACATCGTCAACACCGGCAAGCGGGCAGGGGCGGACGTCCCGCAGATGTACGTCGCGCGGGACGGCGCGGGTATGCCGACGCGACTGGCGGGTTTCTCGCGGATCACGCTGATGCCCGGCGAAACGCGCCGCGTGACGCTGACCGCGGAGCCCCGGATCGTCGCCGACTATGATACGAGCCTGCCGGGCTGGCGGATCGCCGGCGGCGCGTACCGCGTGGCGCTGGCGCACGATGCCCAGGACCGGACTCTGGAGAAGACGGCGACACTCGAGGCGGCAACGATGAAGCCGTAGCGGCCAGCGCGGGCCCTCAGGCCTCTCTTCTTCCCCCCTCCCTTCCAGGGACGGGAGAAGACGTTACGGGGCCGCGTCGACGCGATTTGCCGCAAGTGCACGGAGAACAAGAAACGGTGGCGATGATCGCCGCCGCCGTATCCGGCGCGACATGCGGGAATGAGGGCGAGCGCGGTTGCCTCTCCCGGCGCGAGCAGCTTAGGAAGGCAGCGATGGCGCGCCTTATCGCTTCCCCCGACACCGCGCCGAACCCCGATCGTCGCTCGACCGGGTTCCTGCTGATCTTCGCGCTGGCCTATGTCGGCGGGGTCGTCGCCTATCTCCCGCTGCTGACGCTGCTGCTGCCGATCAAGGTCCAGGCGGTCGCGGGGTTGCGGCGGCTCGATGTCCTGACCGCGATCGCGATCGCCGGTGCGGTGGCGGCTAGCCTGTCCAATGTCCTGTTCGGCTATCTCAGCGACCGATCGCGCACGCGCGGCGGCGGGCGGCGTGGCTGGCTTGCCGGCGGGGTCGTCGGGACGGCGGTGGCGTATGGCGCGATCGCCATCGCCGCGACCCCCACCGCGCTGATCCTGTCGGTGATCGGCTTCCAGGTCGCGGTCAACGCGGTGCTCGCGCCGATGCTGGCGATGATGGCGGACGAGGTGCCCGACACGCAGAAGGGCGTCGCGGGGGGATTGCTGGCGATGGCGAACCCGGTCGCCTCGACGGTCGCGGCGATACTGGTCGGGGCGGCGTCGCTCGGCGATGCGTCGCGGCTGGCGATCGTGCAGGTGGTGGTGGCGGGTTGCACGCTCCCCCTGCTGCTGACGCGCGCGCGTGCGATCGGCGATCCGGACCAAAGATCGGAGCGCGGCGCGGTCTCGCGTCACGACCTGATGCTGGCCTGGGTGGCGCGGCTGTTCGTGCAGGTCGCAGGCAGCGCGCTGTTCGTCTATCTCCTTTATTATCTCGAGAGCGTCGCGCCCTCGATCCCGCCGGCGACGATCGCGGCGCGGATGGGGACGGTGATGATCGTCGCCTACACGCTGCCGCTGCCGATCGCGGTTCTTGTCGGCCGGCTCGCGGATCGATCCGGGCGCATCAAGCCGTTCCTGTTCGCGGCGGCGCTGGTCGCGGCGGCCGGGCTGGTCGGGATGGCGTTCGCGGACGACTTCACCAGCGGCGCGGCGGCGTTCTGCGTCTATGCCACCGGCGAATCGGTGTTCCTCGCGCTGCATGCCGGGTTCGCGATGCAGCTGCTGCCCGACCCCCGCCACCGCGGTCGCGATCTGGGGCTGCTCAACCTGACCAACACGCTGCCGGGGCTGCTCGGGCCGACGCTGACCTGGGCGCTCGCCACGCCGTCCGACTATGACGCCGTGATGCTGGTGCTCGCCGCGCTGACGCTGTGCGGCGGGCTCACCATCCTCGCGGCGCGTCGGCGGCGTTAGCGGGCCCGGTCAGCGGCGCCAGTAGCGGACGTAATCGACCGCCATGCGCTGCGGGAAGGCGGCATCGTCGATGCCCTTCTGCCCGCCCCAATCGCCACCGACCGCGAGATTGAGGATCAGCGCATAGGGGCGCGTAAACGGCCAGGCCGCCTTGCCGCCGGGCTGGTCGTTGGCGACGCGCATGATCGCGCGGCCATCGACGCCGATCGTGATCGCATCGGCGCGCCAGTCGAGCTGATAGCGGTGATACGCGGTGCAGGCGGTGGCGACCTTGGTCTGTGCGCCGCGCTGCGTCCCCTTGGTGTGGTTGAACGCTTCGGTGTGGAGCGTGGCGTGGACGATGTTCGGGTTCCAGCCGACCATCTCCATGATGTCGATCTCGCCCTCGTCTGGCCATTTTCCGCCGCTCGGCAACAACCAGATCGCCGGCCAGCTGCCGCGCCCGCACGGCAGTTTCGCGCGGACCTCGTAATAGCCGTACCCGCGTGGTTCGCGCGACACGAGCTTGGCCGACGTATACGCCTGGCCGCCCCAGTCGCCGAACCGCGACTTGTCGAGCGTCTCCCGGCGCGCCTCGATCACCAGCGATCCGTCTTCGATCCGCGCGTTCTCGGGCCGGTCCTTCGCGTAATATTGTCGTTCGTGGTTGGCCCACCCTTGCGCGTTGCGCGACACGTCGAAGCGCCATTTCGCGGTATCGATCGCCTTGCCGTCGAATTCGTCCGCGAAGCTCGGTCGGCCTTTGGGCGCGGGCATCGGCGCGTCGACGGCGTAATTGGTGGCGCCGAGCGTGGCGGCCTGTGCGGCGAGTATCAGCAGGATCATCAAGCGTCCCCTCCTGCGTCAGACGCTAGGCGATCCGCCGGACCCTCACAACGGGCTCATTCGATCGCGAGGAACGCGGTGACCGTCAGCCGCCCGGTCAACGGATCGGCCGAGAATACCGCGTCTGGCGAGATCGCTCCGCTGTGCAAGCAATAGCTCCGATACAGCAGCGCGCGATTATAGCTGGCATCGACCTTTGCGGTGCGTTCGAACAGAACGGTATCGTCGGCGATATAGCCGTTCGGTGCCGCCGCCTCGACCTGGCTGCCGAGCTGCGCGAAAAACGCGGCCGCGCGCGTGTCGTCGATCGTCTCGAACCCGGTCTCGCGATGCCGGAAGAACGCGGTACCGTCTCGGTTCGTCGGCGAGAGATAATGCACCAGCGCGATCCGGTCGCGCCCATAAGCGTCGACGTGCGGCAGGCGCTGTCGGATATCGAGCGTATCGGGGTGCGTGGTGACGATCGAGAATTGCGCGTCGATCACGCGGATGCGGCGGCACGGTCCGAAATCACGGCCCAACGCGCGGGCGATACGGGGCAGGTGATCGCGCAGATACGTATCCGGCAAGGGCGCCCGAACGCCGGGGTAATGCTCCCCAGCCGGTTCGAAGCGGGCCTGCGCCGCAGCCATCCGCAACGTCTCCGGGTTCGGCGCAAAGTCATCGATGACGACCAGCGGCTCCGCTTCGTTACCGATCTGCCGTCTGACGATATTCGGTGCTGTCATGAATGTTCGTCGCCTATCGATCACCGACGCCACCGCCCGAGGGCTAGCGCTGTTTCGCCATCGCCGCCGACTGATCGAGCGGCACGACCGGCAGCCATACCGCGCTCGCCGACGGTCCGCCGCGCAGGATCGTCACCGTCGCCGCCCGGTAATCCGCTTTCTTGGCGAGGAATATGTTGGGCACGAAGGTCTGCGGGTTGCGGTCGTAGAGCGGGAACAGGCTCGACTGGACCTGGATCATGATCTTGTGCCCCGGCTGGAACACGTGGTTCACGGTCGGCAGGCGGAACTTGTATTCCTGCACCTTGCCGGCAGGAATCGCGCTGGGCTTGGCGAAGCTCTGGCGGTAGCGGCCACGAAAGATGTCGAGGCTGATCGGCAGTTCGTAGCCGCCCATCTTCGGATCGGTCGCGTTCTCGGCCGGATATACGTCGATCACCTTGACCACGAAATCGCCATCGGTGCCGGTCGTCTTGGCGAAGATGTCGGCGATCGGCGCGCCCGACACGCGCACCGGCGCGGTCAGTGCCTCCGTGGTGTAGGTCATCACGTCCGGCCGCCCGTCGACGCCGCGCTGGTCGCTGACGAGCCAGTCGCCCCAGCGGCCGTCGCCGAAATTCACCGGGCGCGGCAGATGCGGCACTGGCTTGGCGGGATCCGAGACATAGCTGTCGCCGCCGGCGGCCGCCTTGCCGAAGCCGAGCGCGCCGCCCTCCTGCAGGTAGATCGGCTTCAGCGGGGAGGGGCACCCGGTCTCGCACGCCAGCGGCCAGGTCGCGAACGTGTCCCAGTGGTTTTCACCGGTGTTGTAGATCGCCGCGGCGGGCAGGGTGACGGCCGGGCCGTCCTTCAGATACTGATTGAAATAGGGCAGCAGCATGTTCTCGCGGAATTGCTGCGCGGTGTCGCCATTCCACTGGAACGGGCCGAGACTGCGGCCCTCGCGGTTGACCTGGCTATGCCGCCACGGGCCCATCACGAGGTGGTTGTTGCCGAGCTTGTCCCCCCTCTTTTCCTGGGCGGCCTTGAGCGCTTCCCACGCGGTGATCGCGCCGTACATGTCCTCCTGATCCCACAATCCCTGTTCCCACACCGTCGGCACGTTCGACGGATTGGCGGCGAGCAGCTTGTCGAGCGCCTGGCCCTGCCAGAAGCCGTCATAGGCCGGGTGCGACACCATCCGCTGCCAATAGGGCAGCTGGTCGTAGCCCGACTTCTTCGCCCACTCGCCGGCTGAGCCGACCTCGCGGAAATTCTCGTAATCGTCATAGCCGCCGGTCGGCGGGGCCTTGCCTTCGCCCTTGTAGCCGGTCTGGCTGCCGAGCCAGGCGATGTTGGCGAGGCGGAAGGCGCCGTAATGGAACCAGTCGTCGCCCATCCAGCCGTCGATCATCGGGCTCTCGGGCGCCGCGACCTTGAGCGCGGGATGCGGATTGAGCAGCGCCATGACCACGGTGAAGCCCTCGTACGACGAGCCGATCATGCCGACGCGACCGTTCGATTCGGGCAGGTTCGCCTTGTTCACCAGCCAGTCGATCGTGTCGTAGGCGTCGGTGACGTGATCGACCTTGGTCGGGTTGAGCGGGCCGATCACGGGCCGCGTGACGACGTACTCGCCCTCGGAGCCATATTTGCCGCGGATGTCCTGATAGACGCGAATATAGCCCGCCTTCACGAACATCTCGTCGGCAAGCGGCAGAGTCGCGAGGATGCTCGCACTGTCCGACCGGTTGGCGCGTGCCTTCGCGTTGTACGGCGTCCTGGTGAGGACGATCGGCGCGTTGGTCACGCCCTTCGGGTAGACGATGACGGTGTAGAGCTTGGTCCCGTCACGCATCGGGATCATCACCTCGCGCTTCACGTAATCGCGATTGGCGATCGGCGGGACGAAGCTTGCCGGGATGTCGCCGCCGACAGGGGCGGTCGTCTTGTCCTGCGCGACCGCCGCCGTGGCGAGTGCGATCGAGGCGAGAAGAGCGAGTTTCAAGGTCATGGCGAGGCTCCGAAGACGATGCGACCAAGCTAGGCGCAACCGGGGAGCGGGGGCAATCGCGATCGTCGAGAGGTCGGTGCAAGGTGACCGCGGTAGAATGTGGTCGGTGGGATCGCTGCCGCGTAGAATTGCGCGGTCCCGGCATTTGACGGCGCTCGGGTCGGGCACCTATCCCGTGGCCTGACCTTTGGGGAGCGTGCGCACGATGATCGTCGGGATCGATCTGGGGACGACCAACAGTGCGATCGCGATCTGGCGCGATGGCCAGGCCGAGCTCATTCCCAATGCGCTGGGCGACACGCTGACCCCGTCCGCGGTCAGCGTTGCCGAGGACGGATCGGTGATCGTCGGGATGGCGGCGCGCGATCGGCAGTCGACGCATCCTGCCGACACCGCCACCGCGTTCAAGCGGTACATGGGGACGCGGCAGACCGTGAAGCTGGGTGCGACGACGTTCACGGCGGAGGATCTGTCGGCGGTCGTCCTGTCGAGCCTCAAGGTCGACGCCGAGACGTTCCTGGGCGAGCCCGTGACCGGTGCCGTGATCACCGTTCCGGCCTATTTCAACGATCGCCAGCGCAAGGCGACGCGGCGCGCGGGCGAGCTTGCCGGGCTGAAGGTCGAGCGGCTGATCAACGAGCCGACCGCCGCCGCGCTCGCCTACGGAATCCAGACCCGCGAGGAGAAGGAGCCGTTCCTCGTCTTCGATCTGGGCGGCGGGACGTTCGACGTGTCGATCGTCGAGATGTTCGACGGGGTGATGGAGGTCCGCGCCTCCGCCGGCGACAACCGGCTGGGCGGCGAGGACTTTAACGAGACGGTGATCGATCTGGCGAAACCGCGGATCGACCCCAAGGATGCGCTGGCCGTGGTCGACCCGGTGTTGCTGCGCGAATTACTCCGCGCCGCCGCCGAACGGTGTCGCCGGGCGCTTACCGAATCGGAGGAGGCGCCGTTCACCGTCACCGCGCTGGGCCGGGATTTCTCGACGACGATCACCACCAGCGAATTCGAGACGCAGGCCGCGCCGTTGCTCGCCCGGCTGCGCGAGCCCGTGCTGCGATCGTTGCGCGACAGCGATATCCGCGTCGACTCTCTCAGCGAAGTGATCCTGGTCGGCGGGTCGACGCGGATGCCGGCGGTGCGGCGGACGATCACGCGGATGTTCGGGCGGTTCCCGAGTGCTGCGGTCCATCCCGATCATGCGGTCGCGCTCGGCGCGGCGGTGCAGGCCGGCCTCAAGGCGCGCGACGCCGCGCTCGACGAGATCCGCATGACCGACGTCTGCCCCTATACGCTCGGCATCAACCATAGCGTCGCGGACGGGCGCGGTGGCTTTCGCCACGGCATCTTCTCGCCGATCATCGAGCGCAACACGCCGATCCCGGCCAGCCGGGTCGGCGCGTATCAGACCATCGCCGACAACCAGCGCCATCTCGAGATCGAGATCTATCAGGGCGAGGCACGCGAGGTGCAGGGCAACGTCAAGCTCGGTACGGTGCGCATGCCGGTGCCCGCCGGGCGCGCCGGCGAGGTCGGGATCGAGGTGCGCTTCAGTTACGACACCAGCGGTCTGCTCGAGGTCGACGTGAGCGTGCCGAAAGCGGGTACGCAGCGCAATTTGGTGATCGTCGACGACGAGGACGCACCGGACAAGGCGGCGATCGCGGCGCGTCGCGAGGTCCTCGCCGCGCTGAAACGTCATCCCCGCGACGAGAGCCATAATCGGGCGGTGCTCGCCCGTGCGGCGCGCTGTTACGAGGGATTCATCGGCGACCGGCGCGACCTGATCGGCACATGGATCACGCAGTTCGAGGCGGCGTTGGCGACGCAGGACCCGCGCATCATCGACCCCGCCCGCGCGCAGTTCGAGGCCGCGCTGAACGACCTCGAAGGCGATCGCTACCTGTGAGCGATCTGCGGGGTATCTGGCGGACCCTGGATCTGGCGCCGACCGCAGACACCGCGGCGATCCGCAAGGCGTATGCCCGCAGGCTGAAGTCGTTCGACATCGACGACGAGCCCGACCGCTACATCGCGCTCCGCGACGCACGCGATGCCGCGATCGCGCGGGCGCGGAGCGGTGATGACGATGGCGATGGCGATGATCTGTGGGATGACGATGGCGATCCCGTAGGGTCGTTCGCGGTCGCGCCCGACTTGGAATTCGCGGACGGCTTCGACCGGTGGTCCGACGATGACGACGACGATGCCGAGAGCGCCTATGCGTGCTTCGAAACGCCGTCCCGGTCCGCCGCCGATCAGGACGATCATTCGGCGCGCGTCGCGGCCAATGCCCATGACGCAGCGGTGCAGGAGCATTACGCTGCGGTGGTCGCGATCCTGTTCCCCGGCGACGAATGGCGGGGGCAGGTTCTCGACCGCGAGACGGCCGCCGCCCTGACCGACCATGTCGGCGTTCTGCTCGCGGACGAGAGGCTGGAGGAACTCAAATTCTACACCGATGCGGAACGCTGGTTCGCCGAGGTGGTCGCGTCGTCTTCGCCACGGTCGGACCCGATCCTGACTGGGGTGATCGAGCATTTCGGCTGGTCGGCCGGCCGAGGACGGATCGATCAGTCTCCAGCCATCGCCGCGGTCGTCGAACGCCAGGATGCGCTTGCCTTCGCGAGCGAACTGCAGAGCCCGAAACACCCTCTGCACCGGGCGTGGCGCGAGCTGCGCCGGCCGGCCACTGAAACGAGCCGCAGGGGATGGAGTGTCCGCCGGTCGAAAATCACGCAATTGCTGGCCAAAATCCGCATGCACTATCCGACCCTGGAGCGGGAGCTGGACTGGTATCGCGTTGCGTTGTGGGACCGCGCGCCTCGTGTCGCGATCAACTGGCGCATGGTCTGGGCCGTTTTCGTCGTCGCGCTGATGATCCTGCGCGCAATCTACGCCACGGACAACACTCCCCGCCCCGCGACCCCGTCGACCGTGCGGGAGTCGGCCTATGTCAGCCCGGCCAAGACGCTCGACCCGATACTTGCCGCGCTCGGCGGCGCCGACCTGACCATGGCGAAGATTCATGACGCAAACGCCAAGCTTTACGATCAGTTGAAAAGCAAATGGACGCTCGCCCGCGAGAACGCCACCGAACCACGGATGTTCGCTAAGACCATGCTCAAGCTGTTGGCCGATCGCTATATTGCTGGTGCAAACCGAGCGCCGCATGCGCTTCTGGTCGATCTCGCGACCCTGCGTCTCGATAAGGCGCGAGCGATCGGTGCCCGCGACTGGAAAGCGTGCGACGACTTCTTCGAGCAAGGCACCGAGCCGCTGCGCTGGACGACCCCGGACATCGCCGCCCGCAGCAACGAGCTCGTCGCCCGTGTCCTGCTGGAAACTGACGGCGACCCTCCCGCCAAGCCACTGGGCAACACCTTCAAGGTCAGCCGCGCGGTGATTGACGCGGCGACCGAGCGCGCCGCGTTGTCGCGCGCGGAGTTCGTCAAGGCGGTCCGACAGGAAGGCAACGCAAAGGATCGCTGCAAGGCCATGATCGCGCTGGGCGAAACCGCCTTGTCCTTGTCTGCAACGGATGCAGACCCAATTCTGCGGCATTACTAGCGGACCGTGCATGTGACGATGCCGATCCAGCGGAACGGGCATCATCTCGATGATGACTCCGGCTGACCGTTCCGATGATCAGGACCACGTACCATCACGCCTGCGGGCATTAGTCCGGATGTCGTTAGTCCAGAAGTCGCCAGTCGTCATGCCAGTCTTCGACCGCTGATGGATGAACCGGCGCCGCTTCACGGGTGCCGAAGCAAGGGTGTCGCCGATCATCCTCCCGACAAAGGCGCTACGTCTTCGGTCGATGTCGAGGCGCAGCCGACATAATCGCGCGCCCGGACCCCAACTATACGCCAGCTATATGCGAAAGGGGGCAATCGCTCTCGAATTGCTACGCGTCCTGCGCCTAATCGCCAGGCTCAACGGCTTCCGCGCATCATTCGCGGGGCGTCTTCGGTTGGGGTGTAGTAATGAAGCGTTTATATTCGGCGGTCGCAGGAGTTTTGCTGGCGGTTCCGGCACTGGCGATCCCGGCGGCAGCGCAGGCACAGTCCGCGCCTGACGACACGACCCCGGCCGCCCCGGCTGCAGCCAACCCGGCCGCGCCGCCTTCGGCGATCGCCGTGAGCGGATCGGTCGCGATCGCGTCGGACTATCGGTTTCGCGGCGTGTCGCAATCCGACCGGCAGATGGCGGTGCAGGGCGGTCTGACGATCGCGCACGAGAGCGGCTTCTATGTCGGCACCTGGGCGTCGAACCTCGCCGGCTGGGGCACGTTCGGCGGCGCGAACATGGAGCTCGACCTGATCGGCGGCTACAAGACCAAGCTGGGCAATGGCGCGACGCTCGATACCGGGCTGACCTGGTACATGTATCCAGGCGGCGCCAACAAGACCGACTTCGCCGAACCCTATGTCAAGCTGAGCGGCACCACCGGTCCGGCGACGCTGACCGCGGCGGTCGCCTATGCGCCCAAGCAGCAGGCGATCGGCAAATGGTACGCGACCGGCGCCGATGCCGCCGCGGGTGTCTACACCCGGCCGGGCGCGAAGGACGACAACCTCTATCTGTCGGGCGACGGCGCGTTCGCGATCACCGGGACGCCGATCACCGCCAAGGCGCATATCGGACATAGCTGGGGGCAGGACGGACTTGGGCCGAACGCGACCGCAGTGACTCCGACGGGCAAGTATTGGGACTGGTCGCTGGGTGCCGATACGACATGGCGCAACCTGACGTTCAACGTGTCATACGTCGACACTGATATCTCGCGCCGCGACTCGGCCTATCTCCAGCCCAGCTTCAGCAAGGGGCAGGACGGTACCGGGTCAATCGCCGGCGGCACCGTCGTCGCCTCGCTCACCGCCGCTTTCTGACGCCGCTAGCTCGCCCAGTAATCTAACAAGGATCAACCGATGGAAGACCTGTTCTGGATCCTCGTGATGGTCGGGCTGGTGGCGGCGACGCTTGCTTATGCCCGCCTGTGCGACAACGCATGAGGGGGATGCGATGACTCTCGATCTCTGGCTCGCGGCACTGACTGCGCTTGGCCTGCTCATCTACCTGGTGGCGGTCCTGATCCGCCCCGAACGCTTCTGAAGGAGGCGGCATCATGACATTCCAGGGCTGGTTCCTGATCCTCGGCTTCGTCGCCATCCTGCTCGCGCTGACCAAACCGGTCGGCCTGTGGCTGTTCGCGCTGTACGAAGGCCGCCGCACCCCGCTCCACGTCGTCCTCGGACCCGTCGAGCGCGGATTCTACAAACTCGCCGGGGTCGATCCGCAGGCCGAGCAGGGCTGGCGGCGCTATGCGCTGCACATGCTCGTGTTCAACGTCGCGTTGATGGCGTTCACCTATGCGGTGCTGCGTCTGCAAGGCGTACTGCCGGGTAACCCGCAAGGGCTCGCCGGGCTGTCGCCGAACCTCGCGTTCAACACCGCGGTCAGCTTCACCACCAACACCAACTGGCAGAGCTATTCGGGTGAGTCGACGATGTCGAACCTCAGCCAGATGCTTGGCCTGACGATCCACAATTTCCTGAGCGCGGCGACCGGCATCGCGCTGGCGTTCGCGCTGTTCCGCGGGTTCGCGCGGCGTGAGTCGAAGGCGATCGGCAATTTCTGGGCCGATATGACGCGCATCACGCTGTATCTGCTGCTGCCGTTGTGCGTCGTCTATACGGTGTTCCTGATCGCCAGCGGCGTGCCGCAGACGCTGGCCGCGACGGTCAACGTGACCACGCTCGAAGGCGTCAAGCAGGTGCTCGCGATCGGGCCGGTCGCCAGCCAGGAAGCGATCAAGATGCTCGGTACCAATGGTGGCGGCTTCTTCAACGCGAACTCGGCGCATCCGTTCGAGAACCCTACCGCGCTGGTCAATTTGATCCAGATGCTGTCGATCTTCCTGATCGGGTTCGGCCTGACCTGGACGTTCGGCAAGGCGGTTGGCAACACCAAGCAGGGCTGGGCGATCCTGTCGGCGATGGTGATACTGTTCCTCGCCGGCGTCACCGTGACCTATTGGCAGGAAGCCGCCGGCAACCCCGTGCTGCACCATCTCGGCGTCGCGGGCGGCAACATGGAGGGCAAGGAGGTCCGCTTCGGGATCGCCGCGTCCGCGTTGTTCTCGGTCGTCACCACCGCGGCCTCGTGCGGCGCGGTCAATTCTATGCACGACAGCTTCACCGCGCTGGGCGGCATGATCCCGCTGTTCAACATCCAGCTGGGCGAGGTCGTGATCGGCGGCGTCGGCGCCGGCATCTACGGCTTCCTGCTGTTCGCGATCCTGGCGGTGTTCGTCGCCGGGCTGATGGTCGGTCGCACGCCCGAATATGTCGGCAAGAAGATCGAGAGTCGCGAAGTGAAGCTTGCGGTGCTGGCGATCGCGGTGCTGCCGTTGATGATCCTCGGGCTCACCGCGCTGTCGTCGGTGCTGGCGCAGGGGCTGGCGGGGCCGCTCAACAAGGGCCCGCACGGCTTCTCGGAAATCCTCTATGCCTTCACCAGCGCGGTCGGCAACAACGGTTCGGCGTTCGCCGGGCTGACGGCCAACACGCCCTATTACAACGGCCTGCTGGGCGTTGCGATGTGGGTTGGCCGCTTCTTCATCATTGTCCCGATGCTGGCGATCGCCGGCAGCCTGGCCGCGAAGAAATACACGCCGGAGAGCGCGGGCTCGTTCCCCACGACCGGTGGCCTGTGGGTCGGTCTCCTCGTCGGCATCGTGCTGATCCTGGGTGGTCTCACCTTCCTGCCGAGCCTCGCGCTCGGTCCCATCGCCGATCATCTCGCGATGATCCGCGGCACTTTGTCCTGACAGGGGCGCCATCATGACCCAGAATTCGCAAAGCCGCTCTCAGAGCAAGAGCCTGTTCACCGCCGACCTGGTGGTGCCGGCGATCAAGGCATCGTTCGTCAAACTCAACCCCAAGGAGCTGATCCGCAACCCGGTGATGTTCGTCACCGCGGTCGTCGCCGCGCTGATGACCGTGCTGCTGGTCGTCGGGCACGACAGTCTCAGCACCGGTTTCAAGCTGCAGCTCGTCATCTGGCTCTGGCTGACGGTGCTGTTCGGCACCTTCGCCGAAGCGCTCGCCGAAGGGCGCGGCAAGGCGCAAGCCGCCTCGCTGCGTGCCACCAAGGCCGACCTGGTCGCCAAGCGCCTGAAGGGCGACGGTCGCGAGCATGAGAGCGTGCCGGCCAGCGCGCTGAAGGTAGGTGACATCGTCCTGGTAGAGACCAACGACCTGATCCCGTCCGATGGCGAGGTCGTCTCGGGCGTCGCTTCGGTCAACGAAGCCGCGATCACCGGCGAAAGCGCGCCGGTGATCCGCGAGGCTGGCGGTGACCGCTCGGCGGTGACCGCGGGCACCCGCGTCATCTCCGACGAGATCCGCGTCAAGGTGACGGTCGAACCCGGCAAGGGCTTTCTCGACCGCATGATCGCGCTGGTCGAGGGCGCCGAGCGGCAGAAGACCCCGAACGAGATTGCGCTGACCCTGCTGCTCGTCGGGCTGACGATCATCTTCCTGATCGCGGTCGGCACCATCCCGGGGTTCGCCAGCTATGCGGGCGGCTCGATCCCGGTCGCGATGCTCGCGGCGTTGCTGATCACGCTGATCCCGACGACGATCGCGGCGCTGCTGTCGGCGATCGGCATCGCCGGCATGGACCGTCTGGTGCGGTTCAACGTGCTCGCCAAGTCCGGGCGTGCGGTCGAAGCGGCGGGCGACATCGACGTTCTGCTGCTCGACAAGACCGGCACGATCACGATCGGCGATCGTCAGGCCAGCGAGTTCCGCGCGGTCGGCGGCGCGAGCGATGCCGAGATGGCGGAAGCCGCGCTGATTGCCAGCCTTGCGGACGAGACGCCCGAGGGCCGCTCGATCGTCGTTCTGGCGCGCGATCGGTTCGGCGTGACGACGACCAAGTTGCCCGATGGCGCGGAAGTGATTCCGTTCACGGCACAGACGCGCATCTCGGGCGTGAAGACGGCGGACATGCTGGTCCAGAAGGGCGCGGTCGATTCGATCCTGAAAGCCAATCCGGGAGTCGGCCAGACCGCGGCGGCGACCGAATTGCGCCGTATCACCGACGAGATCGCGCGTGCCGGCGGCACACCGCTGGCGGTCGCCAAGAATGGCCGCCTGATCGGTGCGATCTTCCTCAAGGACGTCGTCAAGGCGGGCATCCGCGAACGCTTCGGCGAGCTGCGAACGATGGGCATCCGCACGGTGATGATCACCGGCGACAACCCGCTGACCGCGGCGGCGATCGCGGCCGAGGCGGGGGTCGACGACTTCCTCGCGCAGGCCTCGCCCGAGGACAAGCTGGCGCTAATCCGCCAGGAACAGCAGGGCGGCAAGCTCGTCGCGATGTGCGGCGACGGCACCAACGACGCGCCCGCGCTGGCGCAGGCCGATGTCGGCGTGGCGATGAACACCGGCACGCAGGCGGCGCGCGAAGCGGGCAACATGGTCGATCTCGACAGCGATCCGACCAAGCTGATCGAGGTCGTCGGCCTCGGCAAGCAGCTGCTGATGACGCGCGGCGCGCTGACGACCTTCTCGGTCGCCAACGACGTGGCGAAATACTTCGCGATCATCCCGGCGATGTTCGTCGTGCTGTATCCGGGGCTCGGCGTGCTCAACGTGATGCGGCTGGGATCGCCAGAGAGCGCGATCCTGTCGGCGATCATCTTCAACGCGGTGATCATCCCGTGCCTCGTGCCCCTCGCGCTGCGCGGCGTGAAGTACACGCCGATGGGGGCGGGCCCGCTGCTCGCGCGCAACCTCGCAATCTACGGACTGGGCGGGCTGATCGCGCCGTTCGTCGGCATCAAGATCATCGACCTTGTGGTCGGTGGCCTCGGCCTCGCATAAGGACAATAGCATGGGCAAGGATCTCACCTCCGCACTGCGACCCGCGATCGTCATGACGATCCTGTTCGCGGCACTTCTCGGGCTGGCGTACCCGCTGGCGATGACGGGGATCGGCCAGGCCGTGTTTCCGTCGCAGGCGAACGGCAGTCTGGTGACGCAGAACGGCCAGGTGGTCGGCTCGACGGTGGTCGGTCAGGCGTTCGTCGGGGACCAGTATTTCCAGACCCGTCCGTCCGCCGCGGGCAAGGGCTATGACGGGCTGGCGTCGTCGGGGTCCAATTTCGGCCCGGCCTCGCACGCGCTGGTCGACCGGGTGACGCCCGACATCGCCAAGCGCCGCGCCGAAGGGGTGACGGGCCCGCTGCCCGCCGACCTCGTCACCGCGAGCGGGTCGGGGCTCGATCCCGATCTGTCGCCCGCCGCTGCCGCCGTCCAGGCACCGCGTATCGCGCGGGTCCGCGGCATCACGGTCGACCGGGTGAGGACGATCGTTGCCACCGCGACCGAGACATCGATCCTGGGCGAACCGCACGTCAACGTGCTGGCGATGAACCGCGCGCTGGACGCCCTGCCTCGCTGATGCCGGTCAGCGATCCGGGCAACAGCGACAATCGTCCGGATCCGGATGCCCTCCTGCGTCAGGCCGAGCAGGAGGGGAGGGGGAAGCTCAAGATCTTCCTCGGCGCGGCACCGGGGGTCGGCAAGACCTTCGAGATGCTGTCCGAAGGCGCGGCGCGGCGGCGCGACGGTGTCGACGTCGTCATCGGCATCGTCGAGACACATGGCCGGGTCGAAACCGAACGGCTGACGCGCGGACAGGAAATCGTCCCGCGTCGCGACGTCGCCTATGAAGGGCGCGTCCTGGCGGAAATGGACATCGATGCGATCCTCGCCCGCGCGCCCCGGCTCGCGCTCGTCGACGAACTCGCGCATACCAATGCCCCCGGCAGCCGCCATCCCAAACGCTATCAGGATGTCGAGGAACTGCTCGCGGCGGGGATCGACGTCTATTCGACGATCAACATCCAGCACGTCGAGAGCCTCAACGACATCGTCGCCAGTTTCACGCGGGTCCGGGTGCGCGAGACCGTGCCCGATCGGATCCTGGAACTCGCCGAGATCGAGGTCGTCGATATCCCGCCCGACGAACTGATCGAGCGGCTCAAGGCGGGTAAGGTCTACCTACCGCACGAAGCGACTCGCGCGCTCAGCCATTTCTTCTCCAAATCCAACCTGTCGGCGCTGCGCGAACTCGCGTTGCGCCGTGCCGCGCAGGCGGTCGACGCGCAGATGCTCGATCATGTCCGCGCGATCGGCATCGGCGGGACATGGGCGGGCACCGACCGGATCGTCGTCGCGATCAACGAACTGCCCGGCGTCGACGGCCTGGTCCGCGCGGCCAAGCGAGTCGCCGACGGGTTGCACGGCCCGTGGACGGCGTTGTTCATCGAAACGCCGCGCACCGCGCAGTTCACCGATGCCCAGCATCAGCGCGTCGCCGCCGCGATGACGCTGGCGACGCAACTCGGGGCGGCGGTCGCGACGGTGCCGGCCGCGTCGGTGGTCGAGGGTATCCAGGGCTTCCTGATCCACGCGCGCGCGACGCAGCTCGTCGTCGGCAAGTCGCGCCGCTCGCGCGCGTTCGAATTCATCCACGGATCGATCGTCGATCGGCTGATCCGCGGCACGAGCGGAGTCACCGTCCACGTCCTGCCGATGGAAACCGAAATCAGGACGTCCGCGCTGGCATGGCGGCGGTCGAAGGCGGGCTGGGGCTCGCCGACCGGCTATGCCATCACGCTGGCGCTGGTCGCGGCGATCACGACGGTCGCCAGCGCGTTGTTCCATATCCTCGATCTGGGCAACGTCGCGCTGCTGTACCTGCTGCCGGTGATGGTGGCGGCCAGCCTGTTCGGATTGCGCACCGGGCTGTTCGCCGGAATCGCGTCCAGCCTCGCCTACAACTTCTTCTTCCTGCCGCCGGTCGGCACGCTGAGCATCAGCAATCCCGAGAACCTGATCTCGATCTTCGTCCTGCTCGGCGTCGCGATCGCGACCAGCCAGCTTACCTCGCGGGTGCGGGCGCAGGCCGACCTCGCGGCGGCAAGCGCGCAGACCAACGCGACGCTGGCGGGGTTCCTGCGGCAGTTGAGCGCGATCAACGATCCCGCGGTGGCGGCGCGGATGATCTGCGACGACGTCGCACAGGTGTTCGCCGTGCAGTCGGTCCTGCTCGCCCCGACGACCGGCGCCGGGCTGACCGTCCAGGCCGCGAGCACCGCGGACTACCGGCTCGACACGATGGATCTCGCCGCCGCGAACTGGGCATTCGATGCGGGCGCCGCGGCGGGCAAGGGATCGGCGACGCTGGCCGCGTCCGAGTGGCTGTTCCAGCCAGTCAAGGCGGGCGGGCGGACCCTCGCGGTGCTCGGCATCGCACGCGAGAACAGCGGCGATCCGGTTCGCGCCGATCAACTGCCGCTGCTCACCAGTCTGGTCGATCAGTCCGCGCTGGTGCTCGAACGGCTGCGGCTCGAGACCGAGATGCGCGATGTCGATGCGGTACGGACGCGCGATCGGCTGCGCGCGGCGCTGCTGTCGTCGGTCAGCCACGATCTGCGCACGCCGCTGACCGCGGTGATCGCCGCGGCGAACGAACTCGATCACGGTGCCACCCCCGATCTGATCGCGACGATCAAGACCGAGGCGGCGCGGCTCAACCGGTTCGTCGCCAACCTGCTCGACATGGCGCGGGTCGAGGCGGGGGCGCTCAAGCTCAACGTCGAGGCGACCGATCTCAGCGATGCGGTCGCCGGCGCCGCGCACGACGCGCGCCGGGCGCTGGAGGGGCATGCGGTCCGGCTCGACGTGCCGCCCGACCTGCCGCTGGTCCGGGTCGATCCGCAACTGCTGCATCACTGCCTGCTCAACCTGCTCGACAATGCCGGGCGCTACGGCGATCCCGGTACCGAGATCGTCGTCGAGGGGCGGCATCGCTACGGCGAGCTCAGGCTGGCGGTGCTCGACCATGGTGCGGGCCTGCCGCCGGGTCGCGAGGCCGAGGTGTTCGAGACGTTCCGGCGGCTCGAAGGATCGGACCGCGAGATCGTCGGGACCGGGTTGGGGCTTGCCATCGTCAAGGCCTTCGCCGAGGCGATGGGGATGATGGTCGAAGCCGGCAATCGCGTCGACGAACCCGGCGCCGCGTTCACGCTGGTGTTCCCGTCCCCTCTCATCGTGCGCAACGTCGCACCCGAAAGCGCGATCTGATGCCCGCGAAGATCCTGGTCGTCGACGACGAAATCTCGATCCGCCGCCTGCTCCGCAACACGCTGGAACGCGCGGGCTATGCGGTGGTCGAAGCGGTCGACGCACGCAGTGCGATCGCCTGCGCGGCGGCCGAGCACCCGAGCGCGATCCTGCTCGACCTCGGATTGCCCGACCGCGATGGCCTGAGCCTGATCCCGGTGTTGCGGCGCGATGGCGACGCGGTGATCCTGGTGGTGTCCGCGCGCGACGCGACCGACGAGAAGGTCGCTGCGCTCGATCTGGGTGCGGACGATTTCGTTACCAAGCCGTTCGACAGCGACGAACTGCTCGCGCGGTTGCGCGTCGCGCTGCGGCATCGGGCGACCGCCGACACCGCACCCAAGCTCGTGCGAAAGGGGGGCCTGACGATCGATCTCGATCGCCGCGTCGTGACGCGCGACGGCGAGGAACTGCATTTGACTCGC
The DNA here is from genome assembly GCF_053345535.1 of Sphingomonas sp. M1A8_2b. Lineage (NCBI taxonomy): Bacteria > Pseudomonadati > Pseudomonadota > Alphaproteobacteria > Sphingomonadales > Sphingomonadaceae > Sphingomonas > Sphingomonas sp. M1A8_2b. Next base: position 264,221 of record NZ_JBKFAH010000003.1, read on the forward strand.
AAGGAGCACGAGGTGCTTGCGGTGCTGGCGCGGCACAGCGGGCGGGTCGTCACGCACGACAAGATCATCGCCGCGGCGTGGGGTGGCGACGAGGATCCGCGGATCGAATATCTCCGCATCGTGATCCGCAACCTGCGTCAGAAGCTCGAGGCGCCGGATCCGGTCGGCAGCGTGATCGCCAATGAACTGGGGGTTGGCTACCGTCTTCGCACCGACAGCTGAACGGCGATCGGGCCGATCTGCCCGCTTTCCAGAGATGGGGTAAAGCTGCCATGCGCCGGCGATGATTCGCCTCCCTATCTCTGCACTCGTTTGCGTCCTCCTGTGGTCCGGCGCTGCCATCGCGCAATCGACCCCCGAACCTGCACCCGATATCGTCGTCACCGGGCGCGGGCTGGCGCCGGCACCGGGCGACCGCGCCTACGACATCGTCACGATCGAGCGCGACCGGATCGACGCCAATGCCAGCAACCGGCTGGAGAGCGTGCTCGCCGATGTCGCCGGCTTGCAGCAGTTCCGCCGGTCGGATTCGCGCAGCGCCAACCCGACCAGCCAGGGGATTTCGTTGCGCGGGATCGGCGGCAATGCGTCGAGCCGTGCGCTGCTGATCCTCGACGGCGTGCCGCAAGCGGATCCGTTCGGCGGGTGGGTCGCGTTTCCCGCCTATGCGACCGGGCGGCTGGGCCGCATCCGCGTGACGCGGGGGGGCGGCAGTGGGTATCAGGGGCCGGGCGCGCTGGCCGGCACGGTCGAGCTTGAGAGCGCGACGCCTGGCGACCTGACGCCGTTCCAAGGCAGTGTCGCCTATGGCAGCCGGGACTCGGTCGATGCGCAGGGTTCGGCGGCGCTGGTCCACGAGGCCGGGTTCGCGACGCTGTCCGGCGCCTATGCGCGCGGCGACGGTTTCACGCCGACGGTGGCCGACAGTCGCGGGATCGTCGATCGGCCCGCGCCGTACGAGCAGGCATCGGGTGCTATCAGGACCGTCGTCGGGATCGGCGCGAAGACCGAGTTGCAGGTGAACGCTAGCGCCTTCTCCGACCGGCGTGAGCGTGGGTCCGACTTCACCGACAATACGACCGAGGGCGCCGATGCGAGCATCCGGCTGATCGGGCGCGGCGACTGGGGCTATTCGGCGCTCGCCTATCTGCAGACGCGCGCGTTTGCGAGCAGCTTCAACAGCATCAATGCCGCGCGCACGACCGCGATCCAGTCGCTGGACCAGTATAATACGCCCGCGACCGGGCTGGGCGGGCGGATCGAGATCCTGCCGCCGCTGGGCGAGAGCATCACGCTGCGGCTGGGCGCCGACCTGCGCGACGTCAGTGGCAAGACGCAGGAACTCTACACCTTCGTCGCGGCGGTACCGACACGGCGGCGCGAGGCGGGCGGGAGCACGACGACGACGGGCCTGTTCGCGGACGGCAGTCTGGTCGCGGGCGACTTCACCTTCAGCCTGGGCGGGCGCGTCGACTGGTGGTCGATCGACGGCGGCTATCTGTCCGAACGGCCGCTCGCCGTCGGACCTGCGCTGACCAACCAGCGCTATGCCGATCGCGACGGCAGCGAGACGACCGGCCGCGCCGGTATCGCCTACCAGCCCGCCGATGCGATCACGCTGCGCGCCGCGGGGTATCGTGGCTGGCGGTTGCCGACACTCAACGAGCTGTATCGCCCGTTCCGCGTCGGCAACGACGCCACCGCTGCGAATGCGCTGCTTTCGCCCGAGCGGCTGACCGGGGTCGAGGGCGGCGTCACGCTGACGCCCGCGCCGGGAATGAGCATCGCCGCGACCTATTTCTACAATCGGTTGAACAACGCGATTGCCAACGTCACGACCACCAGCCCGGCGCAGGTCCTGCCCGGCGTCACGACCTACCGCGTCCGCCAGAATCTCGATGCGATCCGCGCGCACGGGTTCGAACTGGATGCGTCGTATCGGCCAGGCCCGTTCGGCGTGCAGGCGTCGTGGTCGCATACCAATTCGACCGTCGAGGGATCGGGGATCACCGCGGCGCTCGACGGATTGCGGCCGGCGCAGACGCCGCGCGACGCAGTGTCGGGAACGGTCGATTGGCGCCGCGATGCCGCCGCGCTCTCGCTGACCGTGCGCCATATCGGCCGGCAGTATGACGACGACCAGAATACGCGGGTGCTCGCGCCCGCGACCACGCTAGACGGCTATGCGGCACTGCCGATCCTGCGGTCGCTGGTCGCCGAGTTGCGCGCCGAAAATCTGTTTGACGAGCGCGTCGAGGCGGGGATCAGCGGCGCCAACATCGTCGAGCGCGCGACGCCGAGGACGGTCTGGGTCGGGCTCCGGTACGGCGGGCGGTAATATCTGATCCTCCCCCGCAAGGGGGAGGTGGCTGGCACTTGCCAGACGGAGGGGGAGGAAAGGATCACCTCTGTTCCGCGTCCTCCCCCTCCGTCGCCTTCGGCACCACCTCCCCCTGGCGGGGGAGGATTCGGAGTCACCCTTGCGTTGACCCGTGTCTGGGCTGCGACTAATGGCGGGGCGTGAAGGGTTCCCGGCGACGGGATCAAAAGGGAAGTCGGTGCGCGGAAGGGTAGTCATGACCAGAGCCGCAAGACCGGCGCTGTACCCGCAACTGTGACCGGATAGCGGCCACCCCGAATAGGCCACTGGGTGATAGCCTGGGAAGGCGGGGTGGGCGCGAAGACCCGGAAGCCAGGAGACCTGCCTCTCACGGTCGATCCACTGCGCGGGCGGGTGTCCGGCGCGGACGAGAGGCCCCCATGGGGCATCCTCGAGCGAGCGACGTCTGGCCGCACTGCGAATGGTCGCAGGCGGTTCTGTTCAGGACGTGCCCGATGACGAAAACATTCCTACTTCTGAGCGCAGCGGCCATGATCGCGTCGCCCGCTTACGCACAATCCATTCCCAATGGCGACACGCCCGAACTGGTCGTCACCGCCGCCCGCGTCGCGCAGCCCGCGAGCGAAGTCGGCCAGGCGGTGACGGTGATCGACCGCGCCGAGATCGAGCGCCGCCAGACGACGGTGGTGTCCGACCTGCTCGCGACCACGCCGGGCGTCACCGTCACGCGCAACGGCTCGATCGGCGCGCTGACGAGCGTGCGGATCCGCGGCGCGGAGTCCGACCAGACCTTGGTCGTGATCGATGGCGTCCGCGTCAACGATCCGTCATCGACCGGCGGCGGCTTCAACTTCGCCAACCTGTTGTCGAGCTCAATCGAGCGAATCGAAGTGTTGCGCGGGCCGAACTCGGTGCCGTGGGGCAGCCAGGCGATCGGCGGTGTCGTCAACATCATCACCGCGACGCCCACCGAAGGCGTGCAGGCACGCGCCAACGCCGAATATGGCTATGCCGACAGCGTGTTCGCGAGCGCGGGCGTGTCGGGCGCGAAGGGGCCGGTATCAGGCTCGCTGACCGGCGGCTATCTGAGGACCGACGGCATTTCGTCGGCGGCCAGCGGCACCGAGCGCGACGGGTATCGCCAATATGGCGCGGCCGGGCGGCTGGGCGTCGAGTTCGCGCCGGGGATCGGCCTCGACCTGCGCGGCTACTATGCGGACAGCAAGGTCGATATCGACGGCTTTCCGGCACCCGATTTCGTCCTGGCGGACGACCCCGAATATTCGAAGACGCAGGAGATCTACGGCTATGCCGGGCTGCATGCGAACTTCGCCGATGGCCGGTTCAACAACCGCGTGGCGTTCACGATCGCCGACATCAACCGCGACAACTACGATCCGACCTTCGGCACGGATCCGAGCTTCATCGGGCGAGGCCGTAGCGAGCGCTACGAATATCAGGGCGACTTCCGCCCGCTCGACCAGGTCCGCGTCGTCGCGGGCGTCGAGCGCGAGAACAGCCGCTATAACGACGGTTTCAGCTATGCCGACACGGGCATCACCAGCGTCTATGGCCAGCTGATCGTCAAGCCGATCGATATCCTCACACTGACCGGCGGCGTCCGCAACGACGATCACGACGATTTCGGCAACCATACGACGTTTGGCGCCAATGCCGCATTGGCGTTGCGGACCGGCACCACCGTCCGCGCGAGCTATGGTGAAGGCTTCAAGGCGCCGACCTTGTACCAGCTGTTCTCCGACTACGGGAACCGCGGTCTCGATCCGGAGACCGCGCGGAACTTCGACGTCGGCGTCGAACAGGCGTTTCTCGGTAAGCGTGCGCGCGTCGGCGTTACCTATTTCAATCGCCGCACGCGCAACCAGATCGACTTCCGCGATTGCAGCCCTACCGAGCTGAAGACACCCGGCTCGATCTGCGCCAATCGTCCGTTCGGCGTGTACGACAACGTTGCGCGTGCCGAGGCCGACGGCGCGGAGTTCACGCTGGCGCTGCGCCCGGTCGATGCGCTGACGCTGACCGCGAACTACAGCTATATCCACACCGAAAACCGGTCGATCGGCGACGATTTCGGCAAGACCCTCGCGCGGCGACCGGAGCAGACCGCGAGCGTCAACGCGGATTACCGGTTCCCGTTCGGGCTGTCGATCGGCGGCACGGTGACGATGGTCGGCGACAGTTTCGACGACTCCGCCAATGCGGTGCGGCTCGACGGCTATGCGCTCGGCGGCGTCCGGGCGGAGTTTCCGATCGGCGAGCGGTTCGCGGTCTATGGCCGCGTCGATAACATCACCGACGCGTCGTACCAGACGATCGCCGGCTACGGCACCTATGGGCGGGCGGCCTATGGCGGCGTGCGGTTGCGCTTGAAGTGATCCGCAGGGCGATCCTCCTTACGCTGCTGGTCGCGTCGACGCTCGGGGGCTGCTCCGTGCCGCCGGGCGGAAGCGGCGGCGGGGGGATCGTCTCGACCAATCCGTGCGTCGATGCGGTGCTGGTGCGGATCGTGCCGGCATCGCGGATCGCGGCGATCAGCCATTATTCGCAGGATCCTGGCGGGACCTCGATCCCGCTGGAGGTCGCGCGGCGGTTTCGCGCGACCGCCGGCACCGCGGAGGAAGTGATCGCTCTGCGCCCCGATCTCGTCATCGCCAGTACCTACACGCCCGCCGCGACGCAGGCGGCGTATGCGCGGGCCGGGTTGAAGACGTTGCTGCTCGGCATTCCCGATTCGATTGCCGAGAGCCAGGCGCAGGTGAGGCAGATCGCCGATGCGGTCGACGCGCCGTCGGGTGGCGCACGGATCAATGCCGATATCGATCGCGCCGTGGCCAGGTGGACGCGGCGCAGCGCCAACCCGCCGAGCGCGCTACTCTATATCACCGGCGATCTGGCGACCGGCGACGGTACGTTGCTGACCGACATGATGACCCGCGTCGGGCTGCGCAACGCGGCGGTGCGCTACGGCCTGACGCATACCGGCACGCTGTCGGCGGAGACGATCGTCACGCAGCCGCCCGATGTCGTCATCGCCTCGGAGCGGATCGGGCGGGGGGCGGCACTGCGCCACCGGCTGTTGCCGACCACGCCGCAAGCGGTGTTTCCGCGTGTGCTGATCAACTGCGGCGGCCCGACGATTCCGCCGGCGCTCGAGCGGCTGGCTGCGATAAGGGCGGGGCTGTGATGCGCGCGGACCCGATCGAAACCCTTCCTCCCGGGCACCACCCCGGCGAAGGCCGGGGCCCAATTGGAAAGGCCAAAATGATTCAGTGCTGCGCATGGTCAAGACCGTCCCCCAATTGGGCCCCGGCCTTCGCCGGGGTGGTGGAATTGGGTACGAGCGGGGACGCGCGGCGATGACCCGCACGCTGAAACTGCTCGCGCTCGGGCTGCTCGTGATCGCGCTGTTTGGTCTTTCGCTCGGCTGCGGGAAAGTATCGGTGCCGCCGTCCGCGTGGTTCTCCGCCGATCCGCGCTGGTGGATCATCCTCGAACTGCGCTTGCCGCGCGCGGTGCTCGGGCTCGCCTTGGGGGCGACGCTCGGGCTGTCGGGCGCGGTACTGCAAGGCTATCTGCGCAATCCGCTGGCGGACCCGGCGGTGGTCGGCGTCTCGTCGGTCGCAGCGCTCGCTGCGGTCGCCGCCATCGTGTTCGGGGTCGGCACCGGACCCGGCATCTTCGTGGCGGCGATGCTCGGGGCAGGGGGCGCGGTCGCGCTGCTCGCCGCGCTGACTTGGCGATCGTCGAGCGCGATCAGCTTTATCCTCGCTGGCACCGTGCTGACCAGCCTTGCCGCCGCGCTCACCGCATTCCTCATCTCGATCGCGCCGAACCCCTATGCAGTGGCGGAGGTCATGGACTGGTTGATGGGCGCGCTGACCGATCGCGGCTGGACCGACGTACAGTCCGCGCTGCCGCCGATGCTGCTAGGCACTTTGTTGCTGCTGATGACCGGGCGATCGCTCGATTCGCTGTCGCTGGGCGAGGCGGCGGCGCGCTCGCTCGGGGTGCGGATGGGCCGTATGCGCGTCCTGGTGGTGCTGGGCACGGGGCTCGTCGTCGGCGCGGGCGTGGCCGTGACCGGCGTCATCGGCTTCGTCGGTCTGGTGGTGCCGCATCTGCTGAGACCGGTATTCGGGCATCGGCCGGGCGCGTTGCTGCTGCCCTCGGCACTCGGTGGAGCGGCGCTCGTCCTTGCCGCGGACAGCCTCGTGCGGCTTGCGCCCGGCGTTGGCGAGGTGCGGCTAGGTGTCGCTATGGCGATGATCGGCGCACCGTTTTTCCTCGGGCTGTTGTTCAGGGAGCGAGGGTGGGCATGGATCTGATCGTCGATCGTCTGAGCGTCAGGCTCGGCAAGCGCACCGTCCTGCACGAGGTCTCCGCGCATCTCAAACCGGGCCGCGTGACCGCGATTCTCGGGCCCAACGGCGCGGGCAAGAGCACGCTGGTCAAGGCGGCCGCCGCGCTGATCGGGTATGCTGCGGGGAGCGTCAGGCTCGACGCGCAGGATATCCCGGCAATGGAGCCGCGGGCACGGGCGCGCGCGATCGGCTATCTGCCGCAGGACGCGACGGTGCATTGGAACATCGTCGCGCGCGACGTCGTGGCGCTTGGCCGGTTGCCGCACCGGGGCGCGCATGCCGCGGCCTCGCCCGAGGATCATGCGGCGATCGCGCGCGCGTTGCACGACACCGAAACGACGCATCTGGCGGACCGCCCGATCGCCGAACTGTCCGGCGGCGAACGCGCGCGCGTGCTGCTCGCGCGCGTGTTGGCGGGGGCGCCGCGGTGGTTGCTCGCCGACGAACCGCTCGCCAGCCTCGATCCGTCGCACCAGATCGACCTGCTCGCCCGCCTGCGAACCTATGCGGCCGGCGGGGCGGGCGTCGTGATCGTCCTGCACGATCTCGTCCAGGCGCAGCGCGCTGCGGACGATGCATTGCTGATCGCGGACGGCCGCGTCGTGGCGTTCGGTCCGGTCGCGGACGTGCTCACGCCCGACACGCTCGCGCAGGTGTTCGGCGTGCGGGTCGTGCCGGTGGACGACGGCGGTCGGCGTCTGCTCGTGCCGGTCGGGCGCATCGAGCCCGCATAGACGGTCGACGCGCCGGGTCCGGGGCCCTATTCCGCGCCGGGTGATCGACATTCCCGCCCCGCTCCGCCTGCGCCTCGATGGCGACGCCCTCGTCCAGAACTGGCGCACGCTCGATCGAATGAGCGGCACTGCGGCGTGTGGCGCGGCGGTGAAGGCGAACGGCTACGGCCTCGGCGCGATCGAGGTTGCGCGCCGGCTGGCCGACGCGGGGTGCCGCGACTTCTTCGTCTCGAACTGGCAGGAAGCCGCCGAACTCGCGCCGCTCGGCCTGACGGTGTCGGTCCTCCACGGGGTTCGCGACGAGGACATGCCAGCCGCCGCAGCCGGTTTCGCCCGCCCGGTTCTCAGCACGCCGATCCAGGTCGCGCGCTGGAAGGCTGCGTGCGGCGGCGCGTGCGACGTCATGGTCGACACCGGCATGAACCGCCTCGGTGTGTCGGCGGAGGATATCGCCGCCGGCTTGATCGAGGGCATCCCCATCGAAACGCTGATGAGCCACCTCGCCTGCGCGGACGAGGATTCGCCGATGAACGCGGTACAGCGCGACCGGTTCGCGGCGCTGGCAGGTGCAACATCGGCGCGCCGCATGAGCCTCGCCAATTCGGCGGGGATCGCGTTGGGATCGCGCTACACCTTCGATCTCACCCGACCGGGGCTGGCGCTGTATGGCGGCGTCCCGCGGCGCGACCTGACGGCCTCCATTCGGCAAGTCGTCGTTCCCGAAGCCCAGATCCTGCAAAGGCGCCGGGTGCCCGCCGGCCAGAGCGTCGGGTATAATGCGATCTGGACGGCGGCCGTCGACACCGAGGTTGCGATCATCAATCTGGGGTATGCGGACGGATATTGGCGCGGCTTCTCGAATGTGGGCATGGCCAGGTCATCGGGCGTCGACTTGCCGATCATCGGGCGCGTTTCGATGGACCTGACAGCCATAAAAGTCGCCGATGCGGGTCGCTTGAAAGAGGGTGATTGGGTAGCGCTGGACTATGCGGTGGCCGAAGCCGCGGTCATTTCCGGTATGAGCCAGTACGAGTTGCTCACGGGACTGGGCGCGCGGTTTGCGAGAACGTGGATCTGACCCGTCAGACCGCGTTTTCCGGCCCAGACCATATGTCGAAAGGCCGCGCGCGTATCCACCGCGTTGCAAGCCATTTGACGCCGCTGATGACAGGGTCACCGGCGTGCTGCGTGATCGGATCGACGGAACCGTCGGCGCGGACATTGTCGAAGATGATCGCATCGCCGACACGTGGGGTGACCCTCAAGCCATTGTGCACGAACGAGGTAGCGCCGCCCGAAAAACCGTCGTTCAGGTACACGAGCACCGTTCGGATCCGCTGGTTGCGCGTTCCCGGTAACGCGTCGAGATGCGGGCGAAACTGTTGCCCGGGTTGATAGCGCAACACCGACAATGCCTCGCCCTGACGCCAGTCGGTCGCCGTCACGGAGGCCAGCCGACGGTTTAGGGCTTGGATCACGAGCGTTTCCCGGGTCGGGCCGATGACCGCGCCGTCGGACGTGCGGACGGGGTTGGCGATGCTCCGTCCCGTTCGCGGGTCGGCAACCATCGCCGGCTGGAGCATGTCGGCCGCGCCTTGCCCGACATGAAGGCATTCGGCCGGTGTGAACAAGTGGGGGACATGCCAGACCTGCGGGGAGTCCGCGATCTTGTTGGCGCGAGGAACGGGCAGGGGATTTCCATCGGCCGTGAGCGGCATCCGCTGAAGCAGGGTCAGATGGTCCTGGGCGACCGGGCTGCGGTTTGCGATGTCTTCGAGCAACCTGACCGCGCTGGCCCAATCGGCAGGCGCGCCGCTCCCATTGGCCGTAAGCGCAATCTCGACCAGCGCCGCGTCAAGGTTGTCGCGGATCGCAGCCTGGCGAAGCAGCGCACGCGCGCCAGGCAAATCGCGCGGTAGCGGCGCACCGGCGAGCTTCCAAACAGCATGACGGAAAAGCGCCGCCGGATTGCCCGATGCACCGGCCTTTTCGACCAGCGCCACCGCTTCGCGCATGCGGCCTTCGGCGATCAATTGATCGGCTTGCGCGACGGTATCATCGGTCATTGGTCACCCATCACATGAAAGTGTCTCAACTAGCAGGCAAAAAAAGGGGCCGGTGGAAACCACCGACCCCTGAATAGTCGAAGCGATCGGCGTTTAGAACCGCGCGCGAACACCGGCGTACATGTTGCGGCCGCGAATATCGTAGACCGCACTACCAGTGCCCGTTCCGGTGCTGCCAAGTGGCGGCTTCTTGTCCAGTACGTTGTCTACGCCGAAGTAGAATTGGAACTCACGACCAAGGCCGCCCATATCCGTCAAATTCCACGTGAAGCGCAGATCGTTGTAGAATACCTTCGGGTATTTGCGGATATCGGAATAATCCGAGTTGTTGGGTGGGCAGCCCGCTGCGGTGCAAGCCGATGGCAGTTCATAGAAATCTTCATAAGCATTGACGACGGTCGGCCCGATATACCGCAGACGATAGCCGAAGCTGAATGCTCCGACACTCAGATCGGTGTCGAGGCGAAACTCATCCTGCGCATCGCCGAGTTCGCCGAGCAGGCGGTTCTCGAAATCCGGAAGAGCTGGGTTCTCGTAGTTGCTCGACTTCAGGCCATGCGTGTAGATCAGGTTGGTGTTGAGCGCGACGGTACTGGTGATCTCCGTGCGATACGTCGCATTGACATCGATACCGCGACGTACGCGCTTGGCGAAGTTGACGCCTGCCGACACCAGTGAGTTGCCGAGGATCTGGCCCGGCTGTTCACCAAACGATCCCGTGCCGGGACCGCGGAAGCGGGTAAACAGCGAACAGAATACGTTGCTGGTAGTCGGCTGATCATAGCAGTTGTTGGCGATGGTCTGAGCCGTCAACGAGACGATGACGTTGTTCACCTTGATGTCGTAATAGTCGACGCTGAACGAAAGGCCGGGAACCATGCTCGGCGTCACGACCGCACCGAGCGTGAGAGACTTCGACGTTTCGGCATCCAGGTTCGGATTGCTGCCGCTGATGATGTTCAGAGAATAGGACACATTCGGCAAACCTGCGAGAAGCGTCGCCCCCAGGTCTGCCAGACAATTGCCGGCACGGTTCGGATTGTTGGCAATGTTGCCCGATGCGCAAGGGTCGAGAAACCCTGGGGCAAAGTTTGGAACCGCCGGGAAACCGGTTTCCGACACGTTCGGCGCGCGTACCGACTTGCCGTAGTTGCCACGGAAGCGGATGTCGCGGATCGGTGCCCACTCGCCGCCGAAGTTGTACGTGTAGACTGTACCGACCGCGCCCTTGTAGTCCGAAACGCGACCGGCGCCTGTGAAGGTCAACTCGTGAAAGAAAGGCATCTCTTTCAGAAGGGGGATACGGACTTCGCCGAACGCTTCCTTGACCTGGAACGCAGGCGGGTCGAACTCACCGATGATGACCGCGTTCGTTGCGCCACTCTCGACGAAGGGATCGTTCTGATACCGCGCTCGCTCCTTGCGGTATTCGCCGCCGATCGAGAACCCGATCGGACCGCCGGGCAGTTCGAACAACTGGCTCAGATCGCCCGCGACGAAGCCCTGAATGTCGAGCTGCGACAGGCTTGCCTTGTGCCGGGCGTTATAGCTGAAATAGTTCGCCGCCGCCGTGTTGTCCGCTCCACCGAACGGATTGTAGGGAACGCAGGCGGCGATGTCCGACGCGAGACGAGCGTTGCTGCCTGCGAACGGCGTGGCAGACGCTTGATCAAATTGAGCCCGGCACTGGATTTGGCCAGTGGTTGGATTACGCCCGGCATCGAGTGAAAGCAGAAAACGCTGGCGATCGAGATAGCCGAACGTCGTCGTGTCTTCCTTGAACTTGCCGTAGTTTCCGGAAAGTTCGTAGTTCCAGTCGTCGTTGAAGTTTCCGCGGACGCCCCCGACGATGCGGTAGGTATCGCGACGGAACTTTTCATCGCGGATACCTGAATCCGCCAAAACCCGGGAGTCCACGAAGCGGTAGGTTCCGGCTGCAATCGCCGCGCGGTCTGCAGCATTCAACGGACCACCGACGCCTTGTCCACCGAAGGTCGACCGCGTCGTGGTTGGAGAGCACGCGGCCGTCAGGCTGGTGTTGCAGCCTGATGCTAGGATCGCATTGGCGATCGTGGCGCGATCGGTAGGATTTAGGAAGGGATTGTCGAGACGGACACGCTCACGAAGATCAAGCTGTGAGAACGTCCCCTGGATGAATGACGGTCCTGCGTTGGAACCGAGCGTATCCACGCGGTTCCACTTGGCCTCGATGAACGGCACGAAGGCCTTGCTGACTTCGAAATGCCCGAGAAGGTTGAAGTTCAGTCGCTGCTGATAGGGGAGTACCGAAAGCAGTTGATCTTCGCGACCAGTCTGGCCGTTGCCGCCGGTTATACCACCGATGATTCCCTGACCGTAACGCGAGCCGGTTTGCGGCGTCAGGCGGCCAGCCTGAGTAAAGACATAGGTACAGTTATAGGCGGTGCCTCCCGTCGTGCCCGGCGCACCGTTGGTTGCGCCGATCCCCGTGCCGCAGCCCGGGTTGGTCGAGAGCTGCGTGATGGGTACCAGACCGTAGCGATTGATGCTCGCGCTGCGGATGTCGCGGATGAATACGCGGTCAGGGAACCCGTCGCTGCCGTTGGGAAGGCCGGCCGGATCGACGTCGACGATACCGAGGCCATCAACTCGACGAAACGACGGGATATCCGATCCGAACACCCGTTCCTGATGCGAGTATTCGCCGTGCAGCGTTAGGTTGCCGCGGCCTTCTGCAAAGTTCTTGCCGACCATTGCGGAGACATACTGGTTCCCGCCGAAGCCCTTGTCGGAAACACCAGCCTGACCGCGAATCTGTGCACCGTCGTAGCTGTCACGCAACACGAAATTGACTACGCCCGCGACCGCGTCCGACCCATAGACCGACGACTGTGCACCGGTGATGATGTCGACGCGCTCGATCAGGTCGTTCGGGATCGTGTTGACGTCGGGCGAGACCGCGTTGTTCAGGATGTCGGCAGCGACGTGGCGGCGGCCGTTGACCAAGACGAGCGTACGCGATGTGCCGAGGCCGCGAAGATCGAGCAAATTCAGACCCGCAATGCCGATACCCGAACCAGGGTTTTGCTGAGAGAACGTGCTGCGCAACTGCGGCAGGTCGTTGAGCGTATCGCCGACGTTCGTCGTGCCGCGCTGAAAGAATACATCGCCTGCAATCGAGGTGATCGGAACCGCCGAGTCGAGGTTCGGCCTGCGAATACGCGAGCCGGTAACCGTAATCTCGCCGCCCTCGGCACCTTGACCATCCGCGCTTTCGAGCGTCGCGTCATCCGGGCATGGCGTGGTCGCAGTCGGCGTACAGACCTGACCGTCCGGCGCAGCCGCGTCCGCCGAAGCGGTTTGCGCATAGGCCGTGGATGGCAATATTACAGCGCCTGCCGCCAATATGGTCGCGGATAAAAAATCGCGTGCTCTAGACACTCTAAGTCCCCCGTTTGCCGGCACTTTTGCCGTTCTGGGGACATACAGCCGCTAACGGCGACGACTGGCAAGCCTGTGTTCAGGTTCGAGCCGGATCGACGTGCGGTTTATTACCGATCGTGACAAAATCGTCACATTTAGGTCATGGTTTAAGTTCGCTCGACACAATGTTACGTTGTTTGGTGTCTTACCTTTCGACACACATCGCGATGCCCATGCCCCCCCCGATGCAGAGAGTTGCCAGGCCTTTCGACGCATCGCGCTTCTGCATCTCGTAGATCAGCGTGGTCAGGACGCGGGCGCCGCTGGCGCCGATCGGATGGCCGATCGCGATCGCGCCGCCGTTGACATTGACCTTCGATGCGTCCCAGCCGAGTTCCTTGCCGACCGACAGCGCCTGCGCGGCGAAGGCTTCGTTGGCTTCGATCAGGTCGAGGTCGGCGAGCGTCCAGCCGGCCTTTTCCAGCGCGCGCTTGGTGGCGGGGACGGGGCCGATCCCCATGATCGATGGGTCGACGCCGGCCGAGGCCCAGCTCCGGATCGTTGCGAGGATGGTCGAACCCCGGCGTTCGGCTTCGTCGCGGCGCATCATGACTAGGGCTGCGGCGCCGTCGTTTAGGCCGCTGGCGTTGGCTGCGGTGACCGTGCCGTCCTTCTTGAAGGCCGGTTTTACGCCCGAGACGCTTTCGATCGTCGCGCCGGCGCGTATGTATTCGTCGTCGGCGACCACGGTGTCGCCCTTGCGGCCCTTGATCGTGACCGGCGCGATCTCGTCCTTGAAGCGGCCCGAACCGCGTGCGGCCTCGGCCTTGTTCTGCGAGGCGACCGAGAAGGCGTCCTGCTCGCCGCGGGTGACCTGGTATTGCTCGGCGAGGTTCTCGGCGGTGATGCCCATGTGATAGCCGTTGAAGACGTCGGTCAGGCCGTCGCTGACCATCGTGTCGACGAGGCTGAGGTTGCCCATCTTCTGGCCGCCGCGGATCGATTGCGCGTGCGCGGAGAGCGACATCGATTCCTGGCCGCCCGCGACGACGATGGTCGCGTCGCCGGTCTGGATCGCCTGTGCCGCGAGTGCGACCGCGCGGAGGCCTGAACCGCAAACCTGGTTGACGCCCCAGGCGGGGATCTCCTTCGGCACGCCAGCCGCCATCGACGCCTGGCGCGCGGGGTTCTGGCCCTGTGCTGCGGTGAGGACCTGGCCGAGGATCACTTCGGAGACGTCCTCGCCCGCGACGCCGGCCTGGGCGAGCGCGGCTTCGATCGCGATGCGGCCCAGTTCATGCGCGGGCGTGGTGGCGAACGCGCCGAGGAAGCTGCCGACGGGCGTGCGCTTGGCGGCGGTGATGACGACGTCGTTCGGGTTGAGATCGGTCATGTCAGGGTCCTCTATGGTTGGACCCCATGTAGGTCAGCCGAGCGCGGCGATCCAGTTGGCGAGCGGTTCCCAGAGGCGCGGCCGCGCGCTGCGCCCGACGATCATGCCGACATGGCCTGCGCCGAGGTCGCGGCGGTCGGCGAGGCCGATCGCGGTGGCGGCGGGGACGATGCGATCGCTGAGCGAGACGAACTCGACGGTCGGGCAGGCGAGCGCGAGTGGATCGACCGGGGTGCCGGCGATGACCCAGCCGCCTTTGCCGGGAAGGTCGTTGGCGATGCAGTCTTCGAACAGCGAGGCGGCGGCGGCGTAGGGGAGAGGGGCGCCGGCATTCGCCCAATCCTCGAGTCGGACGAACGCGCGGGCCGCGTCGCTGTCGGGGGCGAGGTCGGCGAACGCTTCGTATTTGGCGATCGTCCGCGCAGGGTCGAGCTGCCAGAAGCCGGCTTGCAGGACTTCCATCGGCAGGACGCCGAGCAGCGCGGCGGCGGGCTGGACCGTGGTCCAGGTCGCGGCGAGCGCGGATCGGCCTTCGCCGTAGCCGGTGAAATGCCACGGGGCGGCGATCGTCGCGACACCGGCTGTGGGCGTGATAGCGGCGGCACCGAGCGCCAGCGTGCCACCGAGGCAATAGCCGACAAGCACCGGTGGCTCGTCCAATTTCTGCAGCAACGGCACGAGCAGATGCTCGACGTGGGCTGCCAGATCAAGGTCGCGGTCCTCGCTGCCGGGTGCTCCCCAATCGACCAGCCATGCGTGAAAACCCTGCGCCGCGATCCACCGCAGCAGCGAAGTGTCGGCAGAGTGATCGAGGATATCGGGCGGGTTGATCAGCGACGGGACGAACACGACGGGGCGCCCGGTGCCACCGTAATCGCGCAACGCGACTCGGCCCGCACAGTGGATCGCGGGCATCGGATCGGCACGCTGCTCTCGTGGTGCGGCCTGATAGGCGCGCAATCCGGCTAGCGCGCGGGCCATCCTCTCGGGCGATGTTGCGGTCTCGCTGCGCAGCACGTTGAGGAACAAGGGTAAGGGCCTCGGTCCTTGTTGCGGTGCGTCATCAAAGACTGTAGCCTCCGTTTCAAACATAAGACGGGGGATCCATGAAGAAGCAACCGGCGGCCGACGGAATCGTCATCATCAAGAAGTACGCCAACCGGCGGCTCTATAACACCGAGACCTCATCCTACATCACGCTCGATCATCTGGCGACGATGACCCGCGAGGGCCGCGACTTCAAGGTGGTCGACGCGAAGACCGACGAGGACATCACCCACAACGTCCTCACCCAGATCATCATGGAGGAGGAGAGTCGCGGCGAGACGATGATGCCGGTGAACTTCCTGCGCCAGCTGATCTCGATGTACGGCGACTCGATGCAGACGATGGTGCCGGGCTATCTCGAAGCATCGATGGACAGCTTCCGCCGCAACCACGACCAGTTCAAGTCGGCGGTCGAGGGCGCCTTCGCGAACTCGCCGTTCGCCGATATCGCCAAGCGTAATCTCGAGATGTTCGACGTCGCCGCACAGGCGCTGAAGCCGGTCGCGCCAGCGCCGGCCGCCAGCAAGGACGACGAGATCGCCGCGCTGCGGACCGAACTCGCCAAGCTGCAGGAAAAGGTCGAGAAGCTCGGCTGAGCGATGGCGGCGTTGTTGTGGAGTGCGAGCGGCGGGCTGGCTGCGCTTGCCGTTGTTGCCGGGTTCGGCGAACGTCGTCGGCGACGACGGCACGATCCGGACTCGGTCGGCTGGGTGGACTGGCCGACGGTGCAGATGCTGGCGCTGATCACGCTGGCGGTGACCATCGGGCTCGCGTTCAAGGCCTGAACGGCCGGTCGTTCCTGAGATAGACGATGGTGTGCCAAGCGTTGCGCCGCGTCGTGAACACCGGGCGATAGTCGCGGGCGAGGGCCGCCTTCACCGCGTGCAGGCTGCCGCGGTTCCAGATCGACAGCCGCCGGTCCGACGTGACGATGACCGGCGGACGAGTGGCGAGAATGCGGCGGACTTCGGTGGCCTCGTTGATCCCGGTGGCGCCCTGTTCGGTGTCGTAGGCGAGCAGATTAGGGAAGGCGTAGGCGGTCGGCAGGCAGGCGTGCGCGAGGTGATAGGTGATGGTGTCGCCGATGAAGACGTAGGGGCATTCGGTGCCGCTGTTCGCCGCGACGACATGGGCGACCCGGTAGGCGCCGGCGGCATCGCTCGGGTGAAGCACGCGTTTCGCGAGGAGGATCGCGATCGCCACCGCCAGCGTCAGGCCCAGCATGCGGATCGAGCGACCCAGCGTCGGGGCGGCGAGGATCGCGAGCGGGGCGATCAGCGGTAGCGAATAATGGTCGAAGAACGTGCCGATCGCGAAGAATCCGGCGAGCGCAAAGCCGAGCCATGCATAGCCCACGATGACGGTTTCACCCGCGACCCCGCCGCGTGGTCGGGCGCGCCAGCTCAACACCGCGCCGAGGACGAGCGGCGAGAGTTGCGCGATGATGCCGAGCAACCGCATCGCGAGATCGCTGGCGGAATAACCGCGGCGCAAAGCGATCGAGGTGAAATTGGCGAACCAGAACGCATCGAACGCCGCCTGACCCTGCGCGCGGTACCAGCCGATTGCGGCGAGCGTCGGCGCCAGCCCCATCAGCGCCCAAATCGCGGCCGCAAGCAGGACGTGTCGCCAGCGCGCGCCCGCACGCCGAAGAAACCAGACATGCGCGAGACCGAACACCGCGCCTTCGAACATCGGCGTGTATTTCAGCTGGATCGCGATCCCGCCGAACAGGCACGCGGCGAAACCGCTCCAGACGATCGCGCGGGTCCGACCGGCGGCGGCTTTGGCGGGGAGGTGCAGCGTCAACAGCGCGGCGACCGCCATCGGGAGATTGTAGAAGACCGGCGCCTGCCCGCCGCTGCCGCCGACCAGCGAGATGAACAGCAGGTAGGAGACGCCCGCCGCCAGCGCGCCGCGATCGTTCGCGCCGATCGTCCTGGCGGCGCGAACGACGACGATCGCGGTCGCCCAGGCGCACAGCGTCGCGGCGAGTTGGTAGGCGAGGATGCCGTTGCCGGGCAGCGTGCGAAGGCCGGCGAACAGCAGGAACAGTCCGATCGGCTTGCGATCCCAGATGTCGATATAGGGCACCGCGCCGTGCAGCAGGCGATCGCCGACGAGCAGGTAATATTGCTGGTCGGGCTCGATCACCGGATTGCCGAAATCCCACGCCCGGACCGCCAGCGCGACCAGCAGCAGGATCAGCGCCTGCACCCAACGATTGCGCGGCATCAGTAGAAAGTCCCGAGGGTCAGGTTGCGCGTGGTGCCGTCGCACAGCCCGAGCCTGACGATTCGGCCGGGCGTGCCGGCCGACCAGGCGGCGATCGGGTTGGTCGGATAATCGCGGGGTATCGCCGCGCCATCGATCGTGCAGATCGTTTCGCCGTCCTTCCAGCCGGCCGCCGCGGCCGGACCGTCGCGCATGACGTGCAGCACTTTAAGCCGGTCCGGTTCGACGCCGACGAGGAGCCCGCTGGTCGAGCGTAGCGGCGGTCGGTCGGCGGTCGGGCCGGGGCTCAGTACCATGCGGCGTGCGCCGGGATCGAGCAGGACGCGGTAGTGCTGGAGGAAGCCCGATCCGATCCGACCGGCGGTGCCGATCGCCTGCGAGAAGCCGCCCGCGGGTTCGATGCGGACTTCGGTGAAGCGCGAGACGCGGGCGCCGACGCGCAGATCGGTGACGATCGCGAGCCCGCTGATAACGGGGCCGCCGACCCCGAACGCGATCGCGGTGGTGGTCCGTACCCCCTTCAGATTTGCTGCCTGCCACCCGGCGGCGGTAACGGTCACCGCGGAGCCGTCGCCGGTGTCGACCACGACCGGCGCCAAGCGACGGCCACCGAGCGTGATCGCGCTTTCGTAGACGCTGCGCTCCGACGAGACGCGCAACGGGGCGGTTTCACCCTTGAACGGGAGGCGGCCAGAGCGAAGCAGGCGGAAGCGGTGCGCGGGATAGTCGATGTCGAGCGCATGGCCGGCGAGCATGTCGGCG
The DNA here is from genome assembly GCF_053345535.1 of Sphingomonas sp. M1A8_2b. Taxonomy (NCBI): domain Bacteria; kingdom Pseudomonadati; phylum Pseudomonadota; class Alphaproteobacteria; order Sphingomonadales; family Sphingomonadaceae; genus Sphingomonas; species Sphingomonas sp. M1A8_2b. The sequence goes on from NZ_JBKFAH010000003.1 coordinate 282,583, forward strand.
CCGACGAGCAGGTCGACCGCGGCCGTGCTGCCGGTGGCGCCCGCGGGGAGGTCGGCGACCGTCACGCCGCCGCCAGTCCGTGCGAGCCCGCCGAGCGCGACCATGCGGGTCGGCATCCAGCCGAGCGCGACCGATCCGCCGATCGCGGTCGCGCTGCCGGCTGCGACGAGTTTGGTCTTGTCGACCGCGGGGGAGGCTTTGGCGAGCAATGTGTAGCTGACGCCGGTATCGAGGATCGCGGTGACGTCGCGGCCGTCGAGCTGCATCGTGAAGCGGATCTGGTTGCCGGGGGTGAGGTCGAACGGGATCCAGCGGGCTTCGGCATCGGCGGCGAGCGTGTAGATGCCGCGATCGCGTGCGGCGGGGGAGGTGTCGGCGGAGATGGCGGCGGCTGGCGCTGCCGGCTCGCGCGCCGAGACGATGAGGACCGCGAGTAGCGGAACGAGAGCGAAAAGGGCGCGGCGCATGTGGGGCGTCCCTAGCGGGTCGGCGGCGGCGTACAAGCGGGGCGTTGGCGCGCGCGTTCGACACCACGCTCGCCTCGTTTTCCCGGAGGCGGGAGCCAAGGATTACCGGCGGCGACGTTGGTGGTTCCTGGTCCCCGCCTTCGCGGGGGAACGGTAATTCGCAAGGGTAACACGGGAAGCTGTAGCACCACCCCGGCGAAGGCCGGGGCCCAAGTGGGACGTCCGCAGTGACCGAGCGCCGCCCGACGTTATCACCGTCCCCCAATTGGGCCCCGGCCTTCGCCGGGGTGGTGCCAGCGGCGGGAACTGAGCGTGCTCTCTCCGGTCCGTCATCCTGACGAAAGTCAGGATCCAGAGCCGCGAAGGGCACGGCATGTTACCCTGGATCCCGACTTTCGTCAGGATGACGGGACTACAGACACGCCTCAAGATACGCCTGATCGAACCCGAACTGCTTGGCCTTCTCCAGCGTATACGGCCTAAGCCCCATTGAGCGGTATTCGCCGAGGATCTTCCCGTCCGCGGACTCGTCCATATATTCGAACTTGAACAGCTCCTGCGTGACGATCACCGGGCCCTCCATGCCGATCACCTCGGTGATGTTGGTCACCCGGCGCGAGCCGTCGCGCAGACGCTTCACCTGGATGATCAGCTCGACCGAATCGGCGATCTGCCGCGAGATGGCTTCCTTCGGCACCTTGATGTCGGACATCATCACCATGTTCTCCATGCGGGCCAAGGCCTCGCGCGGGGAGTTGGCGTGGAGCGTGCACATCGAGCCGTCGTGACCGGTGTTCATGGCCGCGAGCATGTCGAAACACTCGGAGCCACGAATTTCGCCCAGGATGATCCGGTCCGGTCGCATACGCAGCGCGTTCTTGACGAGATCGCGGATCGAGATTTCGCCCTGGCCCTCGAGATTGGCGGGCCGCGTTTCGAGCGGGAGCCAGTGCGGCTGTTGCAGGCGAAGCTCGGCGGCATCCTCGATCGTCAGCACGCGCTCGCCGGGGTCGATCATCTTCGACAACGCGTTGAGCATCGTCGTCTTGCCCGAACCGGTACCGCCCGAGATGACCACGTTGAACCGCGACGCGCCCGCGATCTTCAGCGCGGTCGCCATCTTGGGCGACATGCTGCCGAACCCCGCCATCATGTCGAGCGTGATCGGTTTCGCCGAGAATTTACGGATCGAGATCGCCGTCCCGCGCAAGCTCAGTGGCGGGACGATCACGTTGACGCGCGAACCATCCTTCAGGCGCGCATCGGCGAGCGGCGAGGTCTGGTCGACACGACGGCCGACCGAGTTCACGATGCGTTGTGCGATCTGGAACAGATGCTCCTCGTCGCGGAACTGGATCGGCGCGAGTTCGAGCTTGCCCTTGCGCTCGACATAGGTCTGGTCGGGGCCGTTCACCATGATGTCGGTGATGTTCGGATCCGCCAGCAATTCTTCCAACGGCCCGAGCCCGAGCAGTTCGTCGACCAGCACCTTTTCCAGCGCGAACTGTTCGCGACGGTTGAGCGTCAACTTCAGTTCGGCGAGCACTTCGCCGATGATCGGGCGGAATTCCTCAGCGAGTTCGTCCTTGTTGAGCGTCGCCGCCGCCTCGGGATCGACGCGTTCGAGCAGGCGGGGGAGGACCTGTTCCTTGATCTTGTGGATCGACTGTTCGAAGCCTTCGGTCCGGCTGTTGCCGGCTTCCCCACTCGCATTCTGGCGATCGGACAGCCGCTGCATCGCGTCGAGGTGGCCGGCGGGCATCGTGCCGAGGCCGAAGCCCTCGGTCTCGCCGGGCATCGGCAGCGAATCGATCGGCGGAAACTGCGCGCCGCCCTCGGGTTCCGCGCGGGGCGCAGGCCCGCTGCCCTGCATGGGGCGGGCGACGCCGAATGCCGGACGCACCGCCTGCGCCCCGTTCTGCCCCCCGCTCATGCCACTACGACGCCCGAATGCGCTCATGCCCAAATCCCCGGATGATTGCCCATTGGGGTAGGCGCGAAGGCTTGATAATTCGCTAACCAAACCGGGTGCGATAGCGTCCCATAAGGACCGAGGGTTGATCGCCGCCGCGAACTCCCCGAAGGCTGGGGAATGATCCGCCTGCTGCTCCTTCTCGCGCTGACTTTCGGGTTGGCGAGCTCCGCGTCTGCCGACGACATCGCCGCCACCGGGCGCGGCGTCGTGCGCGTCGTGACGATCGCGGTGGTCGACGACCAGGTGGTCGGCTTCGGCCACGGCAGCGGCTTTGCGATCGCGCCCAACCGGATCGTCACCAACGCGCACGTCGTCGACCTCGCCGAGCGCTACCCCGACAACGTCGTCGTCGGGATCGTCCCGACCGAGGGCGACAAATCCTATCAGGGCAAGGTGATCGCGTATGATTCGCAGCGCGACCTGGCGCTGATCGAGTTCACCGGCGCGCGCCTGCCGCCGAGCGCGCTGTATACCGGGCCGATGACCGAGGGCGACGCGGTGGTGTCGCTCGGCTTCCCCGGCAACGTCGACCTGGCTACCGCGCGGTCGGCGGCGGATTATATCCGGCCGATGACGCCGGTGCGGTCGGAGGGCGTGCTCTCCGGGCGGCGCGTCCTGAGCAATGTCGAGGTATTGTTGCACACGGCCAGCATCGCGCGGGGCAATTCGGGTGGGCCTTTGCTTGATCGGTGCGGGCGGGTGATCGGGGTGAACTCGGCGATCACGCGGGGCGAGGAGGGCGATTCGACGTTCGGGTTCGCGATCGCGGATACCGAGCTGGCCGGCTTCCTCCACGATGCGAAACAGCCCTACGCGTCGATCGGGACGGGGTGCACGTCGATCGAGGATCGCTTGCGGCAGGATAGCGACGCGGACGCGCGCGCCACCGCCGATGCGGCGTCGGCCAAACGCGACGCGGCGACGCAGGATGCGATGGCACGCGAGGTTGCGCTGGAGAAGGCACGGACCGAGGCCGGGCGGGCGAGAGAGAACGTTATGGCGCTCGCCGGGCTGTTGCTGGTGGCGGGGGCGCTGGTGATCGGGAGCGCGGGACTGCTCGAGTCCCGTGGCCAGCGGCGCCAAGCGATCTGGGCGGTGTCGATCGGCGGGCTGAGCGTGCTGGTCGCGATCATTGTGTTCGTGCTGCGGCCTTCGGGGGAGGTCGACGTGCCGCTGTCCGCGCTGCCCAAGACACGGATCTCGACGCCGGATGCGGCGCTCGGCAAGCTGATGTGCACGCTGATCCCGGAGCGCAGCCGGATCACCATCTCTTCCAGCGACGACGTGCCGATCGACTGGGGCGCGAAGGGGTGTGTGAACGGCAAGACGCAATATGTCGAGGCGAACGGTCGATGGGATCGCGTGCTGGTGCCGGATGCCGAGCAGACCGTCTCCGTGCTGTCGTTCGATCCGGCGACGCGCGTCTATTCGAACACGCGCTATCTGCTGTCGGCGGCGGGGATGACCGCGGCGCGAACGGCTCGCGGTGTCGTGCCTAACGTCTGCAACATGGACGATGCGGCGCTTGGTCGACTCGCCGGTCAGCAGGCGGCGGTGCGTGCGGTATTGCCGCCGCTGCCGAACGAGAAGCTCGTCTATTCCTGCAAGTCGGCGCGCTGAGCCTCGGTCGCGAGTAGCGCCCGTTTACGGTCCAGCCCATAGGCATAGCCGCCAAGCGCGCCGCCGATCCGCTGCGCACGGTGGCAGGGGATGACGATCGACACCGGGTTCTGGCCGCAGGCGGTACCTGCGGCGCGGACCGCGGCGGGGCGGCCGGCTAGGGCTGCGAGTTCGCTGTACGTGCGGGTTTCGCCGATCGGGATGGTGCGCAAGGCTTGCCAGATCGCTTCCTGGAAAGCGGTGCCGCGGACGTCCAGCGGGAGATCCTGGTCGCGATCGGGGGATTCGACGGCGGCGACGACCTGCGCTGCTAGGGTGGCGAGCGCCGCGTCGCCCGGTTCGATCGTGGCGTTGGGGAAGCGGCGGCGGAGGTCTTCGGCGTCCTCGTCGAAGGATACGCGGCAGAGGCCCTTGTCGGTGGCGGCGACAAACAGCGCGCCGAGGCTTGTATCGGCGACCGTCCAGCGGATCGTGACGCCTTCGCCGCCGCGGGCCCAGGCGCTGGGGGCCATGCCGAGCCGTTTCGCATCCGCCTCGTAGAACCGGCTGGGGGCCGAATAGCCGGCGTCGTAGATCGCTTCGGTCACGGTCGAATCCTCCGATAAGGCGTTGGCCGCGCGGCCGGTGCGCAAGGCGCGCGCGTAGGCGGCGGGGGTGATGCCGGTGGCGCGCTTGAACAGGCGGTGGAAATGGTGCGGGGCGTAGCCGACTTTCGCGGCGACCTCGTCGAGCGAGAGGCGGTCTTCGGTGGCTTCGAGCAGCGCGATGGCGACGGCGACGGCGGTGCGGTCTCGGCCGACTTCATCGGGGGTGCAGCGCAGGCAGGCGCGGAAGCCGGCGGCGCGGGCGCTGGCCGGGTCGGGGTGGAAGGTGACGTTCTCGCGCTTGGGGTGGCGCGCGGGGCAGCTTGGCTTGCAGTAGATGCCGGTGGACTTCACGCCCACGACGAACCGGCCGTCCCACGCGCGGTCGCGGGCTGCGAACGCGGTCCAGGCGGTGTCGGTGTCGGGGGCGGTGCTCATTGGATCGGTATAGCCGGTCGCGGCGCACGTGCATCCCGTGGCTTGCGGTCAAAGCGGAGCCAATCGCCGGCCCGGCCGTTTCCTTGCGCATACCCCATAACGAAAGATGTCTCATGGCCTCCGACACGCCCGTCTGGTTCATTTCCGGCTGCTCGACCGGTTTCGGTCGCGAACTCGCCAAGCTCGTGCTCGCGCGCGGTTGGCGTGCGGTGGTTACCGCGCGGGATGCGGATCGCGTCGCCGATCTCGCGGAGGGTGCCGAGGATCGTGCACTCGCGCTATCGCTCGACGTGACGGAGCAGGCGCAGATCGACGATGCGGTCGCGCAGGCCAAGGCCCAGTTCGGGCGGATCGACGTGCTCGTGAACAATGCAGGATACGGCTATCAGGCGTCGGTCGAGGAAGGCGTCGAGTCCGAGATCCGCGCGCAGTTCGATGCGAACGTGTTCGGGTTGTTCGCGCTGACTCGCGCGGTGCTGCCGATCATGCGGGGGCAGAAGAGCGGGCATGTGATCAACATCACGTCGGTCGCCGGGTTGGTCGGATTTCCGGGCTCGGGCTATTATGCTGCGTCGAAGCATGCGGTGGAGGGGTGGTCGGACTCGCTGCTCGCGGAGGTGAAGCCGCTCGGGATCGACGTGACTTGCGTTGAGCCGGGGCCGTTCCGGACGGATTGGGCCGGGCGTTCGTTGAAGCAGACGCCGGTGAAGATTGCGGATTATGCTGCGACGGCGGGCAAGCGGCTCGACAGCACGCGCGAGGTTAGCGGGACGCAGGCGGGTGACCCGGTGCGCGCTGGCGAGGCGATGACCGCGCTGACCGAGGGGGCGAATCCGCCGCGGCATCTCGTGCTAGGGGCTTGGGGGTATGATGCGGTCACGAAGAAACTGGCGGAGCGGTTGAAGGAGATCGAGGCGCATAAGGTGGACAGCCTTGGGGCCGATTTCCCTGAGGAGTGATCTCGGGAGAGCGACAGAGAGTTGTTTCCCCGCGAAGGCGGGGACCCAGACTGGGCTCCCGCCTTCGCGGGAGAACAAGGCGGCGGGGGCTGGCTTCACGCTTTTAGCGCCAGCCTGCGCCTAGGTCTTTTACCACAGTCACCACCCCGGCGAAGGCCGGGGCCCAATTGGGGGACGTCGCTAACGGAGCGCATCCCTCAATTATTGCCACCTTTCCAATTGGGCCCCGGCCTTCGCCGGGGTGGTGCCAAAGGGAAGGCGGGTCAGCCCCCGTTCGCGCGGAACAGGTCCAGCGTGCGCGCCTTCGCCAAATCCGCACTCGGCTCGTGGTAATCCTTCCGCCGGTCCGAGTTGAACCCGTGGCCCGCTTCGTAGACATACACCGTCGCGTTCGGCCAGTCCTTGGCAATGACCCGCTCGACCCCCTCCATAGGGATGCCGTGGTCGTGGCGGCCGAAGTGGAGGATCACCGGCACCTTCGGTTCCTCGTCCGCCGCGGCGGGGATCATGCTGCCGTAATAGCCGCTCGCCGCCGCGACGCCGGTGAGCTTGGTCGAGGCGAACCACGCGACCGAACCGCCATAGCAATAGCCGACCACGAACACCGGCCCGGCGGGGGCGAGCGTGTCGATGCAGGTCTGGACGTCCTTCAGCGACAGCTCGAACGGGTGGAGTTGTCGCGCGAGTTCGACGCCGCGCGCGAGGCCTTCGCCCGAATAGTCCGCCTCGAAGCCGGGATGCTCGCGGTCGAAGAGGGCCGGGGCGAGGACCTCATACCCATCGGCGGCGTACTCGTCGCAGAGGTCGCGGATGTGGTCGGTTACGCCGAAGATCTCCTGCACCAGCACGAGGCCGCCGCGGCGCTCGCCGGTAGGCTGTGCGTGATAGACCGCGACGGTCGCGCCGTCGGACATCGTCATCGTTTCCATCGTGCCGGTCATTCTCTCGTCCTCGTCGTGTGATCCAATTCGTCACCATTATCGTCATTCCTGCGGAGGCGGGAACCCATAGTGGCAGGCCGTGCGGTGAAAGCGCCGGGTCCGGAGGATATGGATCCCCGCCTTCGCGGGGATGACGGGGCGGGGCGGAATCGGGGCCTTCCAACCCTCGATCAATGACAAAACAGTCACAAACTCGCCCCCCTGACCGCCCCGCCGGGTTGCCAATCCGGGAACCCGATGCTACCCGCGCCGCGTCCCATGAGAGGTGCTTTCGCGCCCTCTTCCCCCGTGGGACGGCACTATTTCGGTTTCAGGCGAGGATTGACAGGTCCGTGGAGACATCCGGCGGTATTCAGGCGAGCTTAGGCGGGCGTTATGCGCTGGCCCTGTTCGAACTCGCGCGTGACGCGAAGGCGATCGATGCGGTCGAGTCGAGCCTGGCGAACGTGCGCGACGCGCTCGCGCAGTCCGAGGACTTCCGCAACCTGACGGTCAGCCCGATGGTCTCGCGTGGCGCTGCCGTGAAGGCGGTCTCCGGGGTCGCCGACGAGCTCGGTGTCGATGCGACCACCAAGAGCTTCCTCGGCGTCCTCGCCGAGAACCACCGGCTGGGCGCGCTGCCGAAGATCATCAAGGCATTCCGCGCACTTGCCGCGCAGCATCGCGGCGAGATCGCCGCCGAGGTGACGTCTGCGCATCCGCTGACCGACGAGCAGGTGATCGAGCTGAAGCATCAGCTCCGCCAGCGGGTCGGCCGTGAAGTTTCCGTCGACCTCAGCGTCGACCCATCGTTGCTGGGTGGACTCGTCGTCCGCGTCGGCAGCCAGATGATCGATTCGTCGATCAAGACGCGTCTCAACACTCTCGCGCACGCGATGAAGGGCTAAGCTAATGGATATCCGCGCCGCAGAAATCTCGAAGATCATCAAGGATCAGATCGCCAATTTCGGCACCGAGGCTCAGGTCAGCGAGACCGGCCAGGTGCTGAGCGTCGGCGACGGCATCGCGCGCATCTTCGGCCTCGACAACGTCCAGGCCGGTGAGATGGTCGAATTCTCTAACGGCGTGCAGGGCATGGCGCTCAACCTCGAGGCCGATAACGTCGGCGTCGTGATCTTCGGGAGCGATTCCGAGATCAAGGAAGGCGACATCGTCAAGCGCACCGGCACGATCGTCGACGTGCCGATCGGCAAGGAGCTGCTCGGCCGCGTGGTCGATGGCCTCGGCAACCCGATCGACGGCAAGGGCCCGATCCACACCACCGAGCGCAGCCGCGTCGAAGTGAAGGCACCGGGCATCATCCCGCGCCAGTCGGTCAGCGAGCCGGTCCAGACCGGCCTCAAGGCGATCGACGCGCTCGTCCCCGTCGGCCGTGGCCAGCGCGAGTTGATCATCGGCGATCGCCAGACCGGCAAGTCCGCCGTCGCGATCGACGCGTTCATCAACCAGAAGATCGCCAACGCCGGCGACGACGAGTCGAAGAAGCTGTATTGCGTTTATGTCGCGATCGGCCAGAAGCGCTCGACCGTCGCACAGCTGGTCAAGACGCTCGAAGAGAATGGCGCGATGGAATACACCATCGTGATCGCCGCGACCGCGTCGGACCCCGCACCGCTCCAGTATCTCGCACCCTACACCGGTGTCGCGATGGGCGAGTATTTCCGCGATCGCGGCATGCACGCGTTGATCTGCTACGACGATCTGTCCAAGCAGGCAGTCGCGTACCGCCAGATGTCGCTGCTGCTGCGTCGTCCTCCCGGCCGTGAAGCATATCCGGGCGACGTGTTCTATCTCCACAGCCGCCTGCTCGAGCGTGCGGCGAAGATGTCGGACGCGAATGGCGGCGGCTCGCTGACCGCGCTACCGATCATCGAGACGCAGGCGGGCGACGTTTCGGCGTACATCCCGACCAACGTGATCTCGATCACCGACGGCCAGATCTTCCTCGAGACCGATCTGTTCTTCTCGGGCGTGCGCCCGGCGATCAACGTCGGTCTCTCGGTCAGCCGCGTCGGCTCGGCCGCACAGACCAAGGCGATGAAGAAGGTGTCGGGCTCGATCAAGCTCGAGCTCGCGCAGTATCGCGAAATGGCGGCGTTCGCGCAGTTCGGGTCGGATCTGGATGCGTCGACGCAGAAGCTGCTGAACCGCGGCGCGCGCCTGACCGAGTTGCTGAAGCAGGCACAGTTCTCGCCGTTGCCGTTCGAAGAGCAGACCGTGTCGATCTTCGCCGGCACCAGCGGCTATCTCGACAAGGTGCCGGTCGCCGACGTGACCCGCTACGAGCAGGCGCTGCTGGCCGACATGCGCGCGAACCATGCCGACGTGCTGAAGCTGATCCGCGATACCCGCGACCTGGGTAACGAGGCGAAGGACAAGCTGAAGGCAGCGCTCGAAGCTTTCGCGAAGACGTTTGCCTGATTAGCTCCCTCTCCCCTGCGGGGAGAGGGCTGGGGTGAGGGGTTGTACCGGGCGTTGCGCTTTGCAACTGCCCCTCACCCCGACCCTCTCCCCGACGGGGAGAGGGAGCAGGGCATGTAATCCGACCCTCCTCTGTGAGGAGCGAGGGAGCAGGAAGAGAAGATGGCATCACTTAAGGCCCTCAAGATCCGCATCGGCTCGGTGAAGTCGACGCAGAAGATCACCAAGGCGATGAAGATGGTCGCCGCCGCGAAACTGCGCCGTGCGCAGGACGCGGCGGTCGCCGGGCGTCCGTATGCCGAGCGTCTCGAAGCGGTGATGGCGAGCCTTGCGGGGCGCGTCGGCATCGCACCGGGTGCGTCGCCGCTGCTCGCGGGCACCGGCAAGGACCAGGTCCATCTGATCGTCATCGCGACGTCGGAGCGTGGCTTGGCGGGTGCTTTCAACACCAACATCGTCCGGGCGGCTCGTCGCAAGGCCGAGGAACTGATCGCAGCAGGCAAGACCGTGAAGTTCTACGTCGCCGGCAAGAAGGGGCGCGTCATCAAGCGCTTCTTCCCGAACGACATCCTCGCCGATCACGAGATGGGGCAGATCAAGCGGCTCGCGTTCAGCGATGCACAGGAGATTTCCGAGGACCTGATCGCGCGCTTCACGGCGGGTGAGTTCGACGTGGCGCATCTGTTCTACGCGAAGTTCGTGTCGGCGCTCGTGCAGCTGCCGACCGGTATCCAGATCATCCCGATCCCTTTGTCGACGATCCCGGGTGCCGAGGCTAAGCCAAACGCCCCCGCCGAGGCCGTGGTCGAGTACGAGCCCGATGAGGAAGCGATCCTCGCCGACCTCCTGCCACGCAACGTCGCGATCCAGATTTTCCGCGCGTTGCTCGAAAACGCGGCGTCGGAGCAGGGCTCGCGCATGAACGCGATGGACAACGCCACGCGCAATGCCGGCGACATGATCACGCGCCTCTCGATCCAGTATAACCGTACCCGCCAAGCCGCGATCACGACCGAGCTGGTCGAAATCATCTCGGGCGCCGAAGCGCTCAAGTAAGTCCAAGGAAGCAGACAATGGCAACCGCCCCAGAGACCCTCGGAACCACGCTCGCCCCCAAGGCCACCAACAACACCGGCCGCATCTCGCAGGTCATCGGTGCGGTCGTCGACGTGCATTTCCCCGACAATTTGCCCGCCATTCTGTCGGCGCTCGAAACCGACAATAACGGCAATCGCCTCGTCCTCGAAGTCGCGCAGCATCTCGGCGAGAACACCGTTCGCACGATCGCGATGGACGCCACCGAGGGTCTGACCCGCGGCCAGACCGTCACCGACACCGGCTCGCAGATCCGCGTGCCGGTCGGCCCGAAGACGCTCGGCCGCATCCTCAACGTCATCGGCGAGCCGATCGACGAGCGCGGCCCCGTCGGCGCAGAGACGACCGCCCCGATCCACGCTTCGGCACCTTTGTTCGTCGACCAGTCGACCGAGAGCGCGATCCTGGTCACCGGCATCAAGGTCATCGATCTGCTCGCACCCTATGCGAAGGGCGGCAAGATCGGCCTGTTCGGCGGCGCCGGCGTCGGCAAGACCGTGCTGATCCAGGAGCTGATCAACAACATCGCCAAGGGCCATGGCGGCACCTCGGTGTTCGCGGGCGTCGGCGAGCGTACCCGCGAGGGTAACGATCTGTACCACGAGTTCCTCGACGCGGGCGTCATCGCCAAGGATGCCGACGGCAATCCGCAGTCGGAGGGCTCGAAGGTCGCGCTGGTGTTCGGCCAGATGAACGAGCCGCCAGGCGCACGCGCGCGCGTCGCGCTGTCGGGCCTGACGATCGCCGAGTATTTCCGCGACGTCGAAGGCCAGGACGTGCTGTTCTTCGTCGACAACATCTTCCGCTTCACGCAGGCGGGCGCAGAGGTTTCGGCTCTGCTCGGCCGTATTCCTTCGGCAGTGGGCTATCAGCCGACGCTGTCGACCGACATGGGCGCGCTGCAGGAGCGCATCACCTCGACCAACAAGGGGTCGATCACCTCGGTGCAGGCCGTGTACGTTCCCGCAGACGATCTTACCGATCCGGCGCCTGCGACGTCGTTCGCGCATCTCGATGCGACGACCAACCTCAATCGCGCGATCTCGGAGCTGGGCATCTACCCGGCAGTCGATCCGCTCGATTCGACAAGCCGTCTGCTCGAGCCACGCGTCGTCGGTCAGGAGCATTACGACACCGCGCGTGCCGTTCAGTCGACGCTGCAGAAGTACAAGTCGCTGCAGGACATCATCGCGATTCTCGGCATGGACGAGCTGTCAGAAGAGGATAAGCTCACCGTCCAGCGTGCGCGGAAAATCCAGAAGTTCCTGAGCCAGCCGTTCCACGTCGCCGAGGTCTTCACCGGCATCAGCGGCAAGTTCGTCCAGCTCGAGGACACGGTCCGGTCGTTCAAGGCGGTGGTCGAAGGCGAGTATGATCACCTGCCAGAGGCCGCGTTCTACATGGTCGGCGGCATCGACGAAGCCGTCGCCAAGGCCGAGAAGATGGCTGCGGAAGCGTAACTTCTACTGCTCCCTCTCCCCTCCGGGGAGAGGGTTGGGGTGAGGGGCTGCCACGAGCGCCTTCGCCCGGTACTGCCCCTCACCCCGACCCTCTCCCCGAAGGGGAGAGGGAGAAGGTCCCAGACATGCTGCATTTCGAACTCGTCACGCCAGAAAAGCTCGTCCGCTCGGAGGAGGTCTACATGGTCGTCGTCCCCGGCACCGAAGGCGATTTCGGCGTGCTGGAAGGCCACGCGCCCTTCATGTCGACGGTCCGCGATGGCGGCGTGCAGGTATACCGCACGCAGAACGGCACCCCCGAGATCATCGCGATCAAAGGCGGCTTCGCCGAGGTCAACGCCAAGGGCCTGACCATCCTCGCCGAACACGCGGGCGAGTAAGCTCCCTAACTGAACTAAGGGTGTTTCCCCGCGAAGGCGGGGACCCAGACTGGGCACCCGCCTTCGCGGGTGAACAAGCTTACTGCCCGCTGCTCTGCTTCTACCACCCCGGCGAAGGCCGGGGCCCAAATGGGAAGGTCGAAGTAACGAGGCGCGGCGCGTATCACCGGCGTCCCCCAGTTGGGCCCCGGCCTTCGCCGGGGTGGTGGCGCTGTGCGGTGTCGGCGCCTCCCCGCCGCTACAAGAAGTTATACGGGTCGACGTCTACCGTCACTCGAACCTTCGATGGCCAGTCCAGCTTCCCCAACCATTCCCGGATGACATCCTGCACATCCAGCGCCCGCCGCGCATGGACCAGCAGCCGATACCGGTGCCGCCCCCGCAGCATCGCCAACGGCGCCGGCGCAGGTCCATACACGTGCATGCCCTCGACCTCGGGCGCACTGCGGCCCACCAGCTTGGCCGTATCGTGCGCGCAAGACTGGTCCTCCGACGACACCACGATCGCCGCATAGCGCCCGAACGGCGGCGCCCCCGCATCCTTCCGTGCGTCCGTTTCCGCCGCATAGAACGCTTCCGCATCTCCGGTGATCAGCGCCTGCATCACCTGCGCCCCCGGACTATGCGTCTGGATGAACACGTGGCCCGGTTTCTCGCCACGCCCGGCGCGGCCCGATACCTGCCGGATCTGCTGGAACGTCCGCTCCGCCGCGCGGAGGTCGCCGCCGTCGAGCCCGAGATCCGCATCGACCACGCCGACCAGAGTCAGGTTCGGGAAGTGATAGCCCTTCGTCACCAGCTGCGTGCCGACGACGATGTCGATGTCGCCCGCTTCCATCCGCCCGACGAACTCGGCCGCCTTGGCGGGCGACCAGATCGTGTCCGAGGTCACCACGGCCGTCTTTGCCTCCGGGAACAGCGCGGTCACCTCGTCGGCGATCCGCTCGACACCGGGTCCGCAGGCGACGAGCGTGTCCTCGCCCTTGCACTCCGGGCACACGCGCGGTGTCGGCTCGATGTGCCCGCAATGATGGCAGGCGAGCCGCCGGGTGAGGCGATGCTCGACCATCCACGCGGTGCAGTTCGGGCACTGGAACCGGTGACCGCACGTCCGGCACAGCGTCAGCGGCGCATACCCCCGCCGGTTGAGGAAGAGCAGCGACTGCTCGCGCCGTTCCAGCGTCTCCTGCATAGCCTTCACAAGCCGCGGCGCGAGCCAGCGGCCACGCTCGGGCGGTTCCTTGATCAGGTCGATCGGCTCGATCGTCGGCATCTCCGCCGCGCCGAACCGGCCGGGCAGCTTCAGTTCCGCATAGCGCCCGGTCACCACCTGTTGTCGCGTCTCGATCGCCGGCGTCGCGGAGGCGAGGATCACGGGGCACCCCTCGAACTTGCCGCGCATCACGGCGACGTCGCGCGCGTGATAATGCACGCCCTCTTCCTGCTTGAAGCTGGTCTCGTGCGCCTCGTCGACGACGATCAGCCCGAGGTCGCGGTACGGCAGGAACAGCGCCGAGCGCGCGCCCACCGTCACCAGTGCCTCACCGCTTGCGATCGCCCGCCAAGCCCGACGCCGCTGGGTCGAGCGCAAACCCGAATGCCACGCGATCGGCTCGCACCCGAACCGGTCGTGGAAGCGCTTGAGGAACGGTTCGGTCAGCGCGATCTCGGGCAGCAAAACCAAGGTCTGGCGCCCGTCGCGGATCGCCTGCGCCACCGCCTCGAAATATACCTCGGTCTTGCCCGACCCCGTCACGCCGTCGAGCAGCGTCGGGTGGAACGCATGCTCGGCAACGCCAGCGACCAGCGCATCGGCCGCCGCCCTCTGGTCCTCGGACAAGGTGGGCTCGTGATACGAGGGGTCGGGAACGAGGTAGGGGCTGTCCAGGCTCACCTCGACCGCCTCGATAGCACCGACCTTCACCAGCCCGCGGATCACCGCATCGCTGACGTCGGCCGTCATCGCCAACTCACGGATCAGGCCTTGTCGATCACCGATCCGCTCCAGCGCCTGCTCGCGCTGCGGCGTAAGGCGGGGTGGCACGACTCCGGTGGCTCGATATTCGACAGCGGTCCGCGCGCCTTCCAATGCCGAAGTGGACGCCAACGTCATCCGCAACACCGATGCGGCGGGCGCGAGGTAATAATCTGCGGTCCACTCGACCAGCCGCCGCAGCGGTGCCCCCAAGGGCGGTACGTCGGCGACGGCGAGCAGATTGCGCAACCGGTTGTCGCCGACCTCCGCATCGGATGGCATCCGCTCTGGCTCCCACACCACGCCGAGCAACTGCCTTGGCCCGAGTGGCGCGACGACGATCGAGCCCGGCTCAACGCGCATGCCGGCCGGCACGCGGTAGTCGAGCGGCCCGAGGGCGGCGTTGAGGATCAGGACACGGGCGCGGGACGACATCGTATCCGTATATGGGGACAGATCGAGTCTACGGGAACCGCCTAAGCGGGTGCCGGCCCGATGGCGTCAGGCGGCGGAGCGCCGGTCGGTCCGTCGTCGTTCGCCGACGCGCGCGCGCTTGGCTTGGTAGAGAATCGTATCGGCGCGGTGCATGAAGTCGCGAATCGAATGGCAATCCGCCTCCAGCGCGGTGATCCCGACCGTCCCGGCGCTTACCATCGCCAAGCCGTTGAGCGCGATCGGGAAGCGGAGCGACTCCTCCAGCCGCGCGGCGACAAGGCTCGGCGTCGCAGCCAGGCCGGGATGTTCGATCAGCAATCCGAATTCGTCGCCGCCGAGCCGAGCGGCAAAGCTCTGTTTCAGCCACGGGGCCTGCAGGATCCCGCCGACCGCGCGCAGCACGTCGTCGCCCGCGGTATGGCCGAGCGTATCGTTGATTGCCTTGAACCCGTCCAAATCCACGAGCGCGAGCAGAAGCGGGGTGCCGTTCGCATGCGAGCGGGTCATCGCCGCGTCGAGCATCCGGTCGAACGCCGCACGATTGGCGATGCCGGTAAGCGAATCGGTGTCGGCCGAACGACGCAGTGTCAGTTCTAGAGCATGGCGCTCGGTCACGTCCTGGAATACCCCAACCAGGGCGATCGGTCTGTCGCCGAGCATCTCGCGCTCGCCCAGCACGCGGACACGGCGCGGCTCGCCCAGCATCGTCTTGAAATCGACTTCGATATCGAACGGAACGCCGGTTTCGGTGGTCTGCGCCAACGCGGCGATCACGGTCTCGCGGGCATGCGCCGGATACAGTTCCATCGCGAACACCATGTCCGGCATCTCGCCGGGCGGCAGGCCGTAGATGTGATAGACGCCATCGGACCATTCGAGATGATCGTCGTCGAGCGACACGCGCCACGATCCGATCGCCGCCATCCGTTCCGCCTGCCGGAAGATGCGATCCTGGCGCGCCAGTTCGGCGGTCTGTCGATCGGCCATCGTCGCGATCGCGATCGCCGTACTGGCCGCGCGTCGCGCCGCGATCAGCGTCTCGGCCAGTGTCGCGAGACGCTCGAGCGCGCGTCGGCCCGCGTCGTTCAGCGTGCGCGGCGCGGTGTCGATCACGCACAACGATGCGACCGCCTGGCGATTGCCGGAGTCGTCGATCACGTAGACCGGTGTACCGGCATAGAAACGGGCGCCGACCGAGGACACCACCAGCGGGTTCTCGTCGAACCGGCGGTCGAGCGTCAGGTCGTCGATGACCAGCGGGTTGCCCTCGCGAATCGTGTAATTGCACATGCCGATCTCGCGACGGATCTCGCCACGGTCGCAACCGGCGGCGGCCTTGATCCACAGCCGATCGCTGTCGACGAACGTCAGCATCGCGATCCCGCAGCCGAGCATTTCCGCGGCCAACGCGACCAGTGCGTCGAATTCGCGCTCGGGTTCGGTGTCGAGCAACGCCAGCGCGTGCAGCGCCGCGACCCGCTGCGTCTCGTCCGCAAATATGTCTGTAACGGGCTGGACTGGCGACATTGCACTTCGATAGCGAGAGGATGTTAATTTTCTTTGCGCTGCGAACGCGTTACTGTCCATCAATGGGTGCGTCCGAAGATCTTCCGCCGTCGGTGCTGTGGGCGGACCATCTGACGCGCGATCGGCGGCGGTCGGTGCATACGGTGCGTGCGTACCAGGCCTCGGCGGAACGGCTGACCGCGTTCCTGATCGGGCATTGGGGCGAGCGGGTCGAGCGTACGACGTTGGCGCGCGTGACGGCTGCCGATCTGCGCGCGTACCTGGCGTATCGGCGCGATTCAGGACTCGGGAATGCCTCGGCGGCGCGTGAATTGTCGGCGGTGCGCGGGTTCCTGGCCTGGGCCAACGACGGAGCGGAGCAGCCGCGGGTCCGCGGGCCGCGCGTGAAGAAGGGCCTGCCGCGACCGATCTCGCCGGTCGAGGCCGTCGCCCTGGCCGAGGATGTCGCCGAGGATGCGGCCGAGCCCTGGATCGGCGCGCGGGATTGGGCGGTGCTCATGCTGTTATACGGTGCCGGGTTGCGGATTGGCGAAGCGCTGACCTTGCCGGGGGCGATCCTGCCGCTCGGTGAGACGCTCGTCGTCACCGGCAAGCGGGCCAAGACGCGGATGGTGCCGCTGCTGCCCAAGGTGCGCGCGGCGATCGAGGCATATGTCGCGCAGACGCCGTGGTCGATCGCGCCCGGCGAGCCGCTGTTTCGAGGGGCGAAGGGTGGCCCGCTGTCGCCGGTCATGATCCGCCGATCGGTGCAGGCGGCGCGGGCGCGGCTCGGGCTTGGCGAGCGGACGACGCCGCATGCGCTGCGGCACAGCTTCGCGACGCATCTGCTGGGGCGGGGGGCGGATCTGCGGGCGCTCCAGGAACTGCTCGGACATGCCAGCCTCAGCTCGACGCAGATATATACGCAGGTCGATGCCGCGCATCTGATGGACGTGTACCGCAACGCGCATCCCCACGGCTGAAGGGGGGGGGAGCGCCGTCAGCCCTTTGGTTTCCAGGTCAGCACACGCCAGCCATAGCCGACGATGATGACGACGAACGTCGCCACTGCGACCGGGCCGACATAGCGGTCGAGTTCGGCGAAATGCGAGCCGAGCAGGATGCCGGCATAGGTCAGCACGGTATTCCAGATCGCGCTGCCCGCCGCGGTCCAGATCACGAACTTCCAGATCGGCATGTAGGTCATGCCGGCGGGGAGCGAGATGATCGTGCGGAAGGTCGGCATGAAGCGGAACACGAACACCACCCAGCCGCCGCGCTTGACGAAGAACCGGTGGACTTTCTCAACGTCGGACCATTCCAGCGTCAGCCAGCGACCGTTACGTTCGACGAACGGACGCAAGCGCTGGTAGCCGATGTTGCGGCCGATGAAATACCAGAAATAGTTGCCGACTACCGAGCCCGCGGTGCCCCAGGCGATCAGCGGCACCACGCTCATGTCGCCGCGCGCCACCGCCATGCCGCCGAGCCCCATGATGACCTCGGACGGCACAGGCGGCACGATATTCTCGAGCGCCATCAGCAGGAAAATGCCGAAATAGCCGCCCCAGGCGATGAGATCGAGGATGAAGGCGGTCATGGGTATCAGATACTGCCGGGACGCCGGATGGGTTCCGCGAGGTACCGTTATGAGCGGGACAGCCCCGACCTAACGATGTCACCACCCCGGCGGAGGCCGGGGCCCAGCTGGGAAACGTCGATAACGAAGGGCAACGCTCCGTTACTGCAACCTTGCCAACTGGGCCCCGGCCTCCGCCGGGGTGGTGGTCTTCTGACGGTTGGCCGTATCAGCTGCAGTTCGCGCCGAAATTACCGCGCCGCTACCTTCGCCTCGATCGCGTCCCAGATCATGCCCGCGACATCGGTGCCGTCGAACTTCTCGATCGCGACGATGCCGGTCGGGGAGGTCACGTTGATCTCCGTCAGCCATTCGCCGCCGATCACGTCGATGCCGACGAACAACAGCCCGCGCTTCTTGAGTTCCGGCCCGAGCACCGCGCAGATCTCGCGTTCCTTGTCGGTCAGTTCGGTCTTCTCCGCCGAGCCGCCGACCGCGAGGTTCGAGCGGATCTCGCCTTCGCCGGGCAGCCGGTTGATCGCGCCGGCGACCTCGCCGTCGACCAGCACGATGCGCTTGTCACCCTTGGCCACGTCGGGGAGGAACGCCTGGACCATGTGCGGCTCGCGCCACGTCATGTTGAAGACCTCCATCAGCGCCGACAGATTGGCGCCGTCCGACTCGACCTTGAAGATCGCCTTGCCGCCATTGCCGTGGAGCGGCTTGATGACGATCGCGCCGTGCTCGGCGAGGAATTTCCGCGCCTCGTCGAGCGAGCGCGTGACGAGCGTCGGCGGCATGAACTGCGGGTAATCGAGCACGAACACCTTTTCGGGCGCATTCCGCACCTGCGCAGGATCGTTGACGACTAGCGTCTTGTCGGCGATCCGCTCGAGCAGATGCGTCGCGGTGATGTAGCCGAGATCGAACGGGGGATCCTGGCGCATGAGGACGACGTCGGCCTGCTCGCCGAGGTCGAGGCTTACCGGCTCGCCCGCCGCGTAATGGTCGCCGACGACCCACTGGACGGTGACCGGATACGCCTTCACCCAGACATGACCGTCGCGGTAGTTCAGGTCGTCTGCGGCGTACTGGTACAGCATGTGGCCCCGCGCCTGCGCCGAGAGCATCAGCGCGAACGTCGAATCGCCGCCGATGTTGATGCTGTCGAGCGGGTCCATCTGGACGGCGACGGTGAGGCTCATACGTCTTCCTTCTATGCGATCGAGCGCATGTAGGCGCGGGCCGGCGTGAAGTCACCGGGCGGCGTCGCTTCAATCAACTCCGTCATCCTGATGAAAGTCAGGACCCAGAGCCATGAAGGGGTGCCCCTAATTACCCTGGATCCTGACTTTCGTCAGGATGACGGAAAGTTGTAGGTCGCTACCCGACCCACGCATTTTCGATATGCCGAGGGCGGGTGCCGGGGGCGAGCAGGATGACGTCGACGCGGATGTCGTCGCCCGGCCCGGCGTATTTCGGCATGAGATATTCCGCGGCGGCAGCGACGCGGGCGAGGCGGCGCTCGTCGATCGCGAAGTCGAGTTCGGCAGCGGTGGCGCGCGATTTGACCTCGACGAACGCGACGAGATTGCCTTTGCGAGCGACGATATCGACCTCGCCGGCGGGGGTGCGGACGCGGCGGTCGAGGATGCTCCAGCCTTTCAGCCGCAGCCACCAGCCGGCGAGCCGCTCGCCGCGACGGCCGGCCGCCTCGGCGACCTGCCGATCGAGCGTGTTCCCCTTTCGCTTGCGGGAGGGGCTAGGGGAGGGGAGGCGCGACACGTTCGTGGCATGCCCTCCCCCGACCCCTCCCGCAAGCGGGAGGGGAGAACGAGCAGTGCGCCCTCCCGCAAGCCGGGGGGGGCTCAGCTCTTCGGCTTCAACTCCAGCGCCCGCGCGTAGAGCGTCTTGCGGTCGAGCCCGAGTTTCTTCGCCACCTCGCTTGCGGCCTGCCCGGTGGAAAGACGGGTGAGCGCTTCCGCCAGCGCTGCATCCCCATCCTCCGCACTCGCCGGCGCAGCCTCGCCCGGGGGCGCTACGACGATCACGATCTCCCCGCGCGGCGGCGCATCGGCGTAGCGTGCGGCGAGCGTCGAGAGCGTGCCCGTCACTGCCTCCTCGAACTTCTTGCTGATCTCGCGCGTCACCGCCGCCTCGCGGTCGCCTAGCCCCTCGCGCAGCGCGGCGAGACACGCGCCGAGCCGTGGCCCCGATTCGTACATCACCAGAGTCGCGCGGATCGTCGCGATCTCGGCGATCGCTTCGGCGCGTGCGTGCATCTTCGACGGCAGGAAGCCGACGAACAGGAACCGGTCGGTCGGCAACCCCGCCAGCGTCAGCGCGGCGACGGCGGCGCACGGGCCGGGGATCGTCACGACCAGATGCCCCGCCGCGCGGGCGTCGCGGACCAGCTTGAAGCCGGGGTCGGAGATCAATGGCGTGCCGGCGTCCGACACCAGCGCCACTGCCTGCGTCGCCATCCGCGCGATCAATGCCGGCCGGACGCCCTCCGCGCTGTGATCGTGATACGGCACCATCGGCGTCTTGGTGCCGATATGGCGGAGCAGCCCGGCCGTCACGCGGCTGTCCTCGACCGCGATCACGTCGGCGCGGGCGAGGATGTCGGCGGCGCGCGGCGAAAGATCGCCGAGATTGCCGATCGGGGTCGCGACGATGTAGAGGCCGGGATCGAGAATAGGGTTCATGGGGATGGTCATGGCAGACGCGGCGACGATATCGCAACCGATACGCAAATTTGGGCGATGGGCGACGCTTGCAATGGCGTGCCTACTCGGCGCGTGCCAGACGATCGTACCGCGCGGTCCGGTCGAGCCGTCGCAGCAGCGCCCGAGCTCGCGCCCGGCGGATCGCCCGGATATAGGCGTCGAGACCGGTATTCCGCGCGATGCCGAGCGCAATCGCGTCGCGCTGCTCGTGCCGCTGTCGGGCAGCAACGCGGGCGTCGGCACGTCTATCGCCAACGCGACGATGCTCGCGCTGCTCGACACGCAGAACCAGCGCGTCCGGATCACCAACTACGACACTGCGACCGGTGCCCCCGCCGCCGCCCAGCGCGCGATCGCCGAAGGTGCGCAGCTGATCCTCGGGCCGCTGCTCGCCGACGACGTCCGTGCGGTCGCGCCGATCGCCAAGGCGGCGGGCGTGCCGGTGCTGAGCTTCTCCAACGATCTCGGCGTCGCGGGCAACGGCGCGTACCTGATGGGCTATGTGCCGACCCAGTCGGTCGCGCGCGTGGTCGATTTCGCCAAGGAGCGCGGCGTCACCAACTTCGCCGGGCTGGTCCCCAACGGCCTGTACGGCGAGCGCGCCTCGACGGCATTCCTGCGGGCAGTCGAAAGCGCAGGCGGCCAGGTCGTTTCGCTCCAGACCTACGCGCGGGGTCCCGGTGGGGTTTCCGCGGCGGTCACGCGGCTTGCGGCCAAGGCGCCGTATGATGCGGTACTGATCGCCGACAGCGGGAGCAATGCGGCTTCGGCAGCGGCGCTGGTCAAGCGCGGTGGCGGCGCGTCGACGCGGATTCTCGGCACCGAGCTGTGGAATTCGGATGCGGGGATCGCCGCCAAGCCCGCGCTCAACGGCGCGTGGTATGCGAGCGTGTCGGACACGTTGTATCGCCAGTACGCCGCCAAATACCGCGCGCGGTTCGGCGCCGGGCCGTACCGGCTGTCGAGCCTCGGCTATGATTCGGTGCTGCTGACGGTCCGCATCGCGCGCGACTGGAAGCCGGGTACGCCGTTCCCGGTCAATCGCCTGCGCGATAGCGACGGCTTTGCCGGCATCGATGGCGCGTTCCGCTTCGGCAAGGACAACGTTGCCGAGCGCGCGCTGGAGGTGAAGGAAATTCGCAACGGGGCGACCACGGTGGTCTCGGCGGCACCGACAGGGTTCGGGAAGTAGGTTTTGTTCTCCCGCCGTCGCGGGAGAACAATCTTTACGCCGTCACGATCTCGGGCAGGATCGCGTCGAGGAGTAGGGCGCCGGCTTCGGTGACTCGCAATCGACCCGGCGTGTGGGCGATCAGGCCGAGGTCTTCGAGCCGCGCCACTGCCGCCAGATCGACCGGCACTACGCCGGCGTTGAGCGCGGTGATGCGGTCGAGATCGACGCCTTCCGCCAGCCGCAACCCCATCAGCAACGCCTCGGTCGCGCGTGTCGACGGGGTCAGCGGATCCTCGACTTCCATGCCATGGCCGTTGCGATCGACGGCGGCGAGCCAGTTCTCGGGCTTCTTGCGTCGCACCGTCGCCAGCCCGCCGCGGCGTCCATGCGCGCCGGGGCCGATGCCCGCGTAATCCTGATAGCGCCAATAGGCGAGGTTGTGGCGGCTCTCCGACCCCGGCCGCGCGTGGTTGGACGTCTCGTAGGCGGGCAACCCGGCGGCGGCGGTGTCGGCGCGCGTGGCCTCGAACAGGTCGGCTGCCGAGTCGCCATCGGGAATGACGATCCTTCCCGCCAGTGCCTCGGTCGCGAAGCGCGTGCCGGGCTCGATCGTGAGCTGGTACAGCGACAGATGTTCGGTGCCGAAGCTCAGCGCACGGGTGAGTTCGGCGCGCCACGCGGCAAGACGTTGGCCGGGGAGCGCGTAGATCAGATCGAAACTGACGCGGGGGAAGACGCTCTGCGCGGTGGCGAGCGCGGCCTGCCCCTCGTTCACATCATGCGCGCGGCCGAGGAACTTCAGCGCCTGATCATCGAGCGATTGCAGTCCGAGCGAAACCCGGTTGACGCCGGCACTTGCCAGGTCGGCGAACCGCGCTGCCTCGACCGACGATGGATTCGCTTCCAGCGTGATCTCGATTCCTTCCGCAAACCCCCACGCCTTCTCCGCCGCATCGAGCACCGCTGCAACGGTCGCGGGGGGCATCAGCGAGGGCGTGCCGCCGCCGAAGAAGATCGACTGGAGCTTGCGCCCGGGGAGAACGCTTGCCTCATGCGCGAGGTCGGTCAGCAGCGCTGCACGCCAGGCGGCCTGGTCAACTTCGTCGCGGACATGGCTGTTGAAGTCGCAATACGGGCATTTCGACACGCAGAACGGCCAATGGACGTAGAGCGCCAGATCGCCCGCGTGAGAAGGGGCGGGGCTTGGTGTTTCGAAGACGGGCATTATCTCGCGCATATGGTCGCACGGGGCGGCCGAAGGAAGCGTAATGACGGCACGGATCAGTTGGGTACTTGCCGTGGCGCTGGCGGTGGCAGGCTGCGCCCAGGGTCCGGAACGCGTCGTCGAGCCTCGCCCGACCATGACGCCCGCCCCGCGCGGCGCGGCGCTGCTCAAGGCGGCGATGATCGACGGCCACAACGCCGCGCGGGCGGCGGTGGGCGTGGCACCGCTGACGTGGAGCGATGCGTTGGCGGCGACAGCGGGGGCCTATGCCGAGCAGATGGCGCGCACCGGCAAGTTCGCGCACGCGCCGCAACCGCAGGACATGACGCGCGAGGGCGAGAATCTGTGGACCGGCACGCGCTATGCGTATGCGTATTCGGAAATGATGGGGCACTGGGTTGCCGAGAAGCGCGATTTCATCAATCAGCCGACCCCCGGCTTCAGCCGGACCGGCAATTTCGAGGATGTCGCGCATTATACGCAGATCGTGTGGCGCGGTTCGACCGCAGTCGGCTGTGCGATGGCAAGCAGCAAGACCGATGATTATCTGGTGTGCCGCTACGCACCGCCGGGCAATGTCATAGGCGAAAAAGCGTATTGATCGGCATCAAACCAGGCAGGATTACCAATCGATTTCGTCGTACTTTGTTAAACGGTTTTCGGCTAACCTGCTTTAATGAATTTACCAACTCAGATTGAGTCGGGCCGCCAGCGCGGCTGTGCCGGATGTCGTGACGGCGCCGGCCTGTCGTTCGCCTTCTCGATGGCGTTCCAGCCGATCGTCGATGTCGAGACGGAGACCGTCTTCGCGTACGAGGCGTTGGTGCGGGGTCCCGAGGGGCAGTCGGCGGCGAGCGTGCTGGCTCGAGTCGACAAGGAGAACCTGTACGCGTTCGACCAGCAATGCCGGGTGCGTGCGATCGAGGCGTCGGTGAAGGCCGGGCTGCTCGATACGCCCGCGCGGCTGTCGATCAATTTCCTGCCGAATGCGGTGTATTCGCCCGCGGCGTGCATCCAGTTGACGCTGAAGACCGCGGGTGCGGTGGGGATGCCGACCGACCGGCTGATCTTCGAGTTCACCGAGAACGAGGAGATGCTCGATCCGGCGCATGTCGCGAACATCATCGCGACGTATCAGAAGATGGGCTTCGGCACCGCGCTCGACGATTTCGGCGCGGGGCACGCCGGGTTGAACCTGCTCGCGCGTTTCCAGCCGGATATCATCAAGCTCGACATGGAGCTGATCCGCGACATCGACACGAGCCTGCCGCGGCGGATGATCGTCGAGGGGATGTTGCGGATGTGTACCGCGCTGGGGATCACGGTGATTGCCGAGGGGGTCGAGACCGAGGGCGAGTACGACGCTCTGCGGGCGCTGGGCGTGCGATATATCCAGGGGTATCTGCTGGCGAAACCGGCGTTCGAGGCGCTGCCGGTCGTGAACTGGCCCAAGAAGCAGCTGATCGCCGTTTGAGTCGGTCGACATTTGTAATCCTCCCCCGTCAGGGGGGGGCACCGTAGGTGACGGAGGGGGAGGACACGGAACGGCGGTTGCCCTTTCCTCCCCCTCCGTCTGGCAAGGGCCAGCCACCTCCCCCTGGCGGGGGAGGATCGATGCGCCGCCCTCACAGCAGATCAGAACACCGCGGCTTCGAGCAGTTTGAATGCCGCGTTGCGATGGCTGATCGCGTTCTTCGTCTCGTGCGGGAGTTCGGCGTAGGTCTGGTCGTAGCCGAGCGGTACGAACACGGGGTCGTACCCGAACCCGACATTGCCGCGCGGCGGCCAGACGAGCGTCCCCTCGGCACGCCCCTCGAACCATTCGACATGACCATCCGGCCATGCCAGCGCGAGCACGCTCACGAAATGCGCGCCGCGCGTCGCGTCCGGCCCCTTGGCGACGACAGCGTCCTCGACCTTCTGCATCGCCATCATCCAGTCGCGACCGTTCGGCGTTTCGGCCCAGTCGGCCGTGTAGACACCCGGATCGCCGCCCAGCGCATCGACGCACAGCCCGCTATCGTCCGCGAGCGCGGGATAACCCGATAGGTCGGCCGCCGAGCGCGCCTTCAGTTCGGCATTCGCGAAGAAGGTCGTGCCCGTCTCGATCGGCTCGGGCAGGTCGAGTTCGGCGGCCGAGACGACTTCCAGCCCACGTCCTTCGAGCAACGCCGCGATCTCGCGAACCTTGCCCTTGTTGTGACTGGCGATCACCAGCTTGCCGGGGGCGAGCTTGCGGATCGCCTGCGGCTCCTTCCCTTCGCCGCTCACTTGGCGACCGCTTTCGCCTGTGCCGCGAAGATGTCGGTGCAACCGATCCGTGCGAGACGTAGCAGGCGGAGCAGCGCCTCCTCGTCATAGGTCGCGCCCTCGGCGGTCGCCTGTGCTTCGGCGATGTTGCCGTTTTCGAGCAACACGAAGTTCGCATCCGCATCCGCGCCCGAATCCTCGATATAGTCGAGGTCGAGCACCGGATTGCCCTGATAGATGCCGCAGCTGATCGCGGCCACCTTCTGCGTCAGCGGGTCGGCGGTCAGCTTGCCGCTCGCCAGCAGGCCGTCGATCGCGAGCCGAAGCGCGACCCAGCCGCCCGAGATCGACGCGGTGCGCGTGCCGCCGTCGGCTTGGATCACGTCGCAGTCGATCACGATCTGGCGCTCGCCGAGCAGCTTCAGGTCGACGACCGCGCGGAGCGACCGCCCGATCAGCCGCTGAATTTCCTGCGTGCGGCCCGATTGCTTGCCCTTGGCCGCCTCGCGGTTGTTGCGCGTATTGGTGGCGCGCGGGAGCATGCCGTATTCGGCGGTCACCCAGCCTTCGCCCTTGCCGCGCATGAACGGCGGCACCTTCTCCTCGACGCTGGCGGTGACGAGCACCTTGGTGTCGCCGAAGCCGATCAGGACGGAGCCCTCGGCATGCTTGGTGAAGCGCGGCTCGATCGTGATCGCACGCATCTGGTCTGGGGCGCGGCCGGATGGGCGCATGATGTATTTCCTTTTCTGGTTCTCCCGCGAAAGCGGGAGCCCAGGGTCACACAGGGCGACGCCTGTGATTCCTGGACCCCCGCGTTCGCGAGGGAACGGGTTTTGCCGTTGCCTAGCCTTTCGTTTGGTCGCTCGCCAGCCTAGATCAAAGCGATGGCCACGCCCCCCGTCACCGAACTGACCGATCGCGCGCGCGACATTTTTCGCGCCGTCGTCGACAGCTATCTCGCCAGCGGTACGCCGGTCGGGTCGAAGACGATCGCGCAACTGACCGGCCTCAGCCTCTCCCCGGCCTCGATTCGCGGCGTGATGGGTGAACTGGAGGGGCTCGGCCTGCTCGCAAGCCCGCATACCAGCGCCGGCCGGATGCCGACCGACCGGGGCTTGCGGCTGTTCGTCGACGGCATGATGCAGGCGATGGAGCCCTCGATCGAGGAGCGCCAGACGATCGAGGCGCGTGCCGGCGTCGGTGGCCCGGTCGAGGAGGCGCTCGCCGCGACCACGCTCGCGCTCTCCGGGCTGTCGGCCTGCGCCGGGCTGGTGATGGTGCCGAAACGCGAGCTGAAACTGCGCCAGATCGCGTTCGTCGCGCTGTCGCCCGAACAGGCGCTGGCGGTGCTGGTCAGTGAGGATGGCTCGGTCGAGAACCGCGTGATCGCGCTGCCGAAGGGCATGTCGCCGTCCGCGCTGGTCGAGGCAGGCAATTACATGTCGGCGACGCTCGGCGGGCTGACCCTGGCCGAGGCACGGACCCGGATCGAGCGCGAGCTGGCGGACGGGCAGGCGGCGCTGGACGGTGCGGCGCGAACGCTGGTCGAGCGCGGCATCGCGGTGTGGAGCGAGGATGCCGATCGCCGCCCGGTGCTGATCGTGCGCGGGCAGGGGCGGCTGATCGATGCCGCCGCCGCCGCCGATCTCGACCGGGTCCGCGACCTGCTCGACGATCTCGAGGGAAAGCAGGAAGTCGCATCGCTTTTGGACAGTGCGCGCGCCGGGGATTCGACAAGGATTTTCATCGGTGCGGAGACCAAATTGTTCGCCTTGTCAGGGTCTTCGGTGATCGCCCGACCGTTCCGCGGGTTGGACGGTCGGGTGGTCGGCGTGGTCGGCGTGATCGGGCCGACGCGGTTGAACTATGCGCGCGTCGTGCCCATGGTGGATTTCACGGCCGCAACGCTCGCCCGGTTGATGGGTTGAGCCGGCCCAATTTATAGGGAAAACCATGTCCGAGACCGACCAGAACACGCCTGCAGACCTGCGCGAAGAAACCGCCGAAGACGCGCCTGAGGTGGCCGTGAACGACCGCGTCGCCGAGCTCGAGAACCAGCTCGCCGAGGCCAAGCAGAACGTCCTGTATGCGCAGGCCGAAATCCAGAACGTCCGCCGCCGCGCCGAGAAGGAAGCGCAGGACGCGCGCGCCTATGCCGCGACGGCGTTCGCGCGCGACGTGCTGTCGGTTGCTGACAATCTCTCGCGGGGGCTGGCGGCAATTCCGGCGGACCTGCGCTCGGATGAGAAGATGAAGGGGCTCGTCACCGGGCTCGAAGCCACCGGTCGCGAGCTGGAGAGCGTGTTCCAGCGCCACGGCATCACCAAGATCGCCGCGGAGGGCCAGATGCTCGACCCGAACAAGCACCAGGCGATGATGGAAATCCCGAGCGACCAGCCGCCGGGCACGATCGTCCAGGAGATGCAGGTGGGCTACATGATCAAGGACCGCCTGCTGCGCCCCGCGATGGTCGGCGTCGCCAAGGCTGGGTAACGTATAGGGAGAGCGGCGTGCACGATCTGGTCGGAGTGCTGATCGAGGGACTGGGTGTCGCTATACCGGATACGTGGAAGCAGTTTTCTATCTGGCTGGCGGTGGTTGTCGTGCTGACCGGTATCTTCTTCAAAATCTTCTAACCGCTCCGTCATGCCGGGCTCGTTCCGGCATCCACCGCGCCGCGCATTTACGGCCGCTTGGTTTGCGGAGCGGTGGACCCCGGAACAGGTCCGGGGTGACGGAGGTTTTGGGCTTCGTCAGGATAAAAAATGAACCAGAACCTCACCGCCGATCGCCAGACCTTCGTCACGCATCTCGAATGCTCGATCACCGGCGAGCGGTACGAGGCGGACCAGCTTCATGGGCTGTCGCGCGCCGGACGACCGTTGCTCGTGCGCTACGACCTCGGCGCGGTGCGGTCCGCGGTTTCGCGGGACACGATCGAGGCGCGGCCGACCGACCTGTGGCGGTGGCGTGAGCTGCTGCCGGTCCGCCACACGTCCAACATCGTCAGCCTTGGCGAGATCGAGACGCCGCTGGTGCCGCTGACCAAGTCGGGCGGTCCCAACGTGCTGGTCAAGGACGAAGGCCGCCTCCCGACCGGCAGCTTCAAGGCGCGTGGCCTCGTCATGGCCGTCGCGATGGCGAAGGAGCTCGGCGTCAAGAAGATCGCGATGCCGACCAACGGCAATGCGGGCGCGGCGCTGGCGGCCTACGCCACGCGGTGCGGGATCGAGACGATCGTGTTCTGTCCGGACGACACCCCCGAGATCAACGTGCGCGAGATCGCGATGCAGGGCGCGCGCGTCTGGCGGGTCAACGGCTTGATCGACGATTGCGGCGCGATCGTCGGCAAGGGCGCCGCGGAAGGGCGCTGGTTCGATTTCTCGACATTGAAGGAGCCCTACAGAATCGAGGGCAAGAAGACGATGGGGCTCGAACTCGCCGCGCAGTTCGGCTGGAAACTGCCGGATGCGATCTTCTACCCGACTGGCGGCGGCACTGGCCTGATCGGGATGTGGAAGGCGTTCGACGAACTCGAGAAGCTCGGCTGGATCGGCTCCGAGCGACCGAAAATGTTCGCGGTGCAGGCGAGCGGCTGCGCGCCGATCGTGCGCGCGTTCGAGGCAGGCGAGGAGCATGCCGAGCGCTGGGAAGACGCCAGCACCGTCGCTGCCGGCATCCGTGTGCCGAAAGCGGTCGGCGACTTCCTGATCCTCCGCGCGGTGCGAGAGTCGGGCGGACAGGCGCTGGCAGTTGGCGATCCTGCGATTCTCAAAGCGGTCGATGCCGCGGCGAAGCAGGACGGCTTGCTGCTGTGCCCCGAAGGCGGCGCGACGCTCGCGGCGTATCATCAGGCTCTGAACACCGGGCTGGTCGACGAGGACGACAAGGTCGTACTTTTCAACTGCGCGACCGGACTGAAATATCCGATGCCCGAAGCACCGCAAGCGCTTGATCGGACACGACCTATCGATTTCGACGCGCTGTAATTGGCGGATATCTGCCGATCGGATGGATCGTGATCCACCAGATCGGTGGTTGAAATTGATCCATGTTGTCTGCAACGGGGCGCCCTTCTTTACAAAAGGGGTCTTCAATGCAGAAAATCGTCCAGGTCGTGTGCGTCGTGCTCATCGCTGCTGCGGTGATGTTCGGCGGGCGTTGGTACATGTACGTTGCGCGTGGCTCGAGCCCGTATGACGAGGTCGGCATCGCGCTGAACGGCTATGCGCCGGGGCCGATGCGGGCGTGGGGTTGCCACAAGATGCAGGCGCGGTTCCCGGGGCAGTTGCCGCCTTATGGGTGTGGCGGAGCGGATGGTCGTAGTTGGATATAATAGGCGGTCATCGGACCAGTCCGTCATCCCAGCGAACGCTGGGATCTCAAGCGGCAAGGGCGCGCGCTATCACCGGGAGATCCCAGCTTTCGCTGGGATGACGGTAGGGGAGCGGACTGGGGTCGGGTCCGGGGTGTTGGACGTTAGACCGACGCTAACGGCGTAAACGGCAGCACCGTCTCGTATTGCTCGAGCGGCGGTGCGCCTGCCACCTTCGCCCCGGCGCGCAGCAGGAACGCGTGCCGCACGATCTCGCCCTGCTGCTCGATGCCGTAGCGGTGCAGCGCCACCCCAGGCCGGAACGCATAATCGTACCGGCACCAGGGATGCCGCGCCAACGGCAGGAACACGCCGCGCTGGTGCTGCCAGATGTGAGTCATCTCGTGGACGAACAGCCCCTGCAACGTCAGGTTGGCGTGCGCGAAATCGTCGCACCACAGGTCGCCCTTCGGGTGGAAGTGGATGCAGCCGCGCGGTGCCATCACCGTGTCGCGCGGCTGGAAGAACGCCCATTTGCGCCGCGCCAGGCTGACCTGGGAATAGTCGATCGCGCTTCCGAACACCGACGCGGCCAGCGCCGTCTCCCCCTCGGTCAGCCCGCGCTTCACTTGCCCGCAGGAGTCCCCGCCGCGACCACGTTCGCGTTGTTCAAAATCCGCGTCCCGTCCGCAAACGCGAAGGTCAGCATCACGCGATCGGCGGGCTTGATCCCTGGATTCATGTCGAACAGCATCACGTGCCGTCCGCCCGGTGCGAACGCCACATCCGTCTTCGCCGGAATCTCGACGCGCTCGAGCGGCGTCATCGCGGTCACGCCGCTCTTCGCCACCGTCTCGTGCATCTCGGCCTTGATCGCGACGTCGGTGGTGACCGAAATCAGCGTCGCGGGCGTCGGGCCGCCATGCACCGTGAAGTACGCCGCCGCCGGTCGCCCCGTCACCGCGCCAAGCCGTACCCAAGCCCCGTCGACCGACAGCTCCTTGGGCTGCGAGCACGACACCAGTGCCATCGCGGCAACACCCAGTCCGAAAACGATACGCATAGGTTACTTTTCTCCGGGCCCGACCACTTGCGCATCCTATGACCGGTACAATCTTGCGGCAAGCGCGAGGCCACCTATATCGCGCCCATCATCAGAAAGGTTCCGCTGCCGTAACGGGGCGGAACCGGTTTCGTTTTTATCGTATGTGAGGGGCTAGTTAGTACTCATGGCTAAAGTAATCGGTATCGATCTCGGCACGACCAACAGCTGCGTTTCCGTCATGGAAGGCGGCAAGCCCAAGGTCATCGAGAATTCCGAGGGCGCGCGCACCACGCCGTCGATCGTCGCGTTCGCCAAGGATGGCGAGCGACTGGTCGGCCAGCCGGCCAAGCGCCAGGCAGTGACGAACGGCGACAACACCATCTTCGCGGTGAAGCGCCTGATCGGCCGTCGCTTCGACGATCCGATCACCAAGAAGGACACCGAGCTGGTCCCGTACAAGATCTCGCGCGGGCCGAACGGCGACGCCTGGGTCTCGGCCGGTGGCAAGGACTACTCGCCATCGCAGATCTCGGCGTTCACGCTGCAGAAGATGAAGGAAACCGCCGAGTCGTATCTCGGCGAGACGGTCACGCAGGCGGTCATCACCGTTCCCGCGTACTTCAACGACGCGCAGCGCCAGGCAACCAAGGACGCCGGCCAGATCGCCGGTCTCGAAGTGCTGCGCATCATCAACGAGCCGACCGCGGCGGCGTTGGCCTATGGCCTCGACAAGCAGGACGGCAAGACGATCGCGGTCTACGATCTCGGCGGCGGCACGTTCGACATCTCGGTGCTCGAGATCGGCGACGGCGTGTTCGAGGTGAAGGCCACCAACGGCGACACGTTCCTGGGTGGTGAGGATTTCGACAACAAGATCGTCCAGTATCTCGCCGACGAGTTCAAGAAGGCTGAGGGCATCGACCTCGCCAAGGACAAGCTGGCGCTCCAGCGTCTGAAGGAAGCCGCCGAGAAGGCGAAGATCGAGCTCAGCTCGGCGCAGTCGACCGAGGTCAACCTGCCCTTCATCACCGCGGACCAGAACGGCCCGAAGCATCTGGTGAAGTCGATCACCCGCGCCGACCTGGAGCGGATGGTCGAGGACCTCGTCAAGCGCACGCTCGATCCGTGCAAGAAGGCGCTCGCCGATGCCGGGCTGAAGGCGGAGGACATCTCGGAAGTCGTGCTGGTCGGCGGCATGACCCGCATGCCGCGTGTCCGTGAAGTCGTGAAGCAGTTCTTCGGCAAGGAGCCGCATACCGGCGTCAACCCGGACGAGGTCGTCGCGATGGGCGCCGCGATCCAGGCCGGCGTGCTGCAGGGCGACGTCAAGGACGTGCTGCTGCTCGACGTGACGCCGCTGTCGCTCGGCATCGAGACGCTGGGTGGCGTGTTCACCCGCATGATCGATCGCAACACGACGATCCCGACCAAGAAGTCGCAGACCTATTCGACCGCGGACGACAACCAGGGCGCGGTCACGATCCGCGTGTTTCAGGGCGAGCGCGAGATGGCGGCCGACAACAAGATGCTCGGCAATTTCGATCTCGTCGGCATCCCGCCCGCACCGCGCGGCGTGCCGCAGATCGAGGTCACGTTCGACATCGATGCCAACGGCCTCGTCAGCGTCTCGGCCAAGGACAAGGGCACCGGCAAGGAGCAGCAGATCCGCATCCAGGCGTCGGGCGGTCTTTCGGACAACGACATCGAGCAGATGGTCCGCGACGCAGAGACCTTCGCCGAGGAGGATAAGAAGCGTCGTGCGGGCGCCGAGGCGAAGAACAACGCCGAGTCGCTGGTCCACACCACCGAGCGTCAGCTTGCCGACAATGGCGACAAGGTCGACGAATCGCTGAAGACCGAGATCCAGGCTGCGATCGACGCGACCAAGGCGGCGGTCGAGAGCGGCGATGCGGACGCGATGACCGAGAAGAGCACTGCGCTCGCCCAGGTCGCGATGAAGCTCGGCCAGGCGATCTACGAGAAGCAGGCCCAGGCGGACGCATCGCCGTCGGCTGATGGCGACGCGGCGAAGAAGGACGACGACGTCGTCGACGCCGAGTTCTCGGAAGTCGACGACAACCCGAAGGCGTAACCGAAACTCCCTCTCCCTCTGGGGAGAGGGCCGGGGTGAGGGGTAGCCACGAGCGTTGCCGCCCGGAACTGCCCCTCACCCAAACCCTCTCCCCGGAGGGGAGAGGGCTTAAGAGGGCCGGTATGAGTACCCAGACAGATTATTACGAACTGCTCGAATGCGAGCGGACCGCGGATGCGGGGACGATCAAGTCGGCCTACCGCAAGCTCGCGATGAAGTATCATCCCGACAAGAACGCCGGCTGCAAGGACTCCGAGGCGCAGTTCAAGGCGGTCAGCGAGGCGTATGACTGCCTCAAGGACCCGCAGAAGCGCGCTGCCTATGATCGCTTCGGCCACGCCGCGTTCCAGAACGGTGGCGGTGGCGGTCACGGTGGCGGCGCGCAGGACTTTGGCGGCTTCAGCGACATTTTCGAGAGCGTCTTCGGCGAGTTCATGGGCGGCGCGCAGCGCGGCGGTGGACGGTCTGGGGCACGGCGCGGCGCCGATCTGCGCTACGACATGGAAGTCAGCCTGGAGGAAGCGTTCCACGGCAAGACGACCGAGATCACGATCGACGTCTCTGCGCTGTGCGACACCTGCGACGGATCTGGCGCCAAGCCCGGTACGCGGGCGAAGACATGCCAGCATTGCGGCGGTCATGGGAAAGTTCGCGCGCAGCAGGGCTTCTTCGTGGTCGAGCGCGCCTGCCCGGTCTGCAACGGTGCCGGCGAAGTCATCGCTGACCCGTGCCCGGATTGCCGCGGCGAGGGCCGCGTGGACAAGACCAAGACGCTGTCGATCAACGTGCCGCCCGGCGTCGACGAAGGCACGCGCATCCGCATGTCCGGCGAAGGCGAGGCGGGCGCGCGCGGTGCCCCCCCGGGAGACCTGTACATCTTCCTCCACGTGACGAAGCACAATCTGTTCGAGCGCGAGGGTACTACGTTGTTCGCGCGCGCACCGATCAGCTTCACGGTCGCGTCGCTCGGCGGATCGCTGTCGATCCCCGGCCTCGACGGCCGCACGCACGAGGTGAAGATCCCCGCCGGCATCCAGTCGGGCAAGCAACTCCGCCAACGCGGTGCCGGCATGCCCGTCCTGCAAGGCCGCGGCTTCGGCGACCTCGTCGTCCAGATCGACGTGGAGACACCGACACGCCTCAGCAACCGCCAGAAGGAACTGCTCGAGATGTTCCGCGAAACGGAAACGGGCGACGAATGCCCGGCGAGCCAGGGCTTCTTCGCCAAGCTGAAGGGCGTGTTTGCAGGCGAGT
Organism: Sphingomonas sp. M1A8_2b; assembly: GCF_053345535.1. Lineage (NCBI taxonomy): Bacteria > Pseudomonadati > Pseudomonadota > Alphaproteobacteria > Sphingomonadales > Sphingomonadaceae > Sphingomonas > Sphingomonas sp. M1A8_2b. The sequence goes on from NZ_JBKFAH010000003.1 coordinate 316,505, forward strand.
GATACGACAACGGGCCGGTGTTATGTCGGCCCGTACGTTACCGAACCGCATGCCTCGCGCCGTTATCCCGCGCTCCTCGTCATCCCAGCGAAAGCTGGGATCTCCCTGTTTGTGTCGCACCGCAAATCAATAGAGATAGCCCAGCCTACGCTGGGGTGACGCGGCGTTGGGAGTTGTCCCGGGTCGAGCAATACTATGGCCGACTGTCACGACATGACGGCAACAAACTCCGGCTTGCGATTGTCCGTCGGGCTTATGCCGGATGAAACGCGTAAGTTCGCGCTTGCCTGATCCGCGGCATCCGCCAGAATGAAAAGCGAACATCGAGGAATGACATGCGCGGACAGGTTTTAGGCGTCGATCCCCGCACGGGCGAAGGCATCGTCGCCGGGCAGGACGGACAACGCTATCGGTTCGCGCCGGAGGACTGGGCGCATCGCGGCGAACCTGCGATCGGTATCGAAGTCGATTTCGAAGCCGCCAACGACCGGGCGCTTAGCGTCTTTCCGATGCCGACAGCGCCCAGCCCGCGGCGTGCCGTGCCGCCGGCTGCGGTTGTTCCGGCCAACGATCGCAACAAATACGTTGCCGCTGTCATGGCGTTCGTGATCGGCACGCTCGGCATCCACCGCTTCTATCTTGGCCGGACGGGCTCGGGAATCATCATGCTGGTGCTCAGCATCACCGTGGTCGGCCTCGTGATCAGCGCACCCTGGGCGCTCATCGACATGATCCGGTATCTGATGATGTCCGATGAAGAATTCGCCGCACGGTATCCGCGGACGCGGTAGCCGCCGTCGATCTGGCAAATTGAACTTGGTGTCATCTTCCCCCGCAAGGGGGAGGTGGCTGGCGCTTGCCAGACGGAGGGGGCGGTGAGCGCAACCCTCTGTTCCGTATCCTCCCCCTCCGTCACCTTCGGCGACACCTCCCCCTTGCGGGGGAGGATCGATAGGTCAGTCGCGATCGCGCTCCAGCTTCGTGACACTGCCGGTGTGCGGATCGACGTGGAATTCGTACTTCGCGCCACGCCGCGCGGCTTCGCCTTCCCAGTGGCCGTCGTCGGCTTCGATCTTGGTGACCTTGTAGCCGCGCTTGGCGAGCATCGTCGTCACCCGCGCACTGCTGATCCAGCCGCGGCCGGGTTGGTCGGCAAACGCAGGCGCGTTTGCCATCGCGGTTAGGGCGAAGGCAGCGGCGATCAGGATGGGTTTCGACATGATACGATCTCCTTGGTCAGGCGCGTTGAACGTCGGGAGATCGATTTGGTTCTAGGTCAACGACTTACGCGGCCGGATTGCGCCGCGCGAAAACTCGGGCCCTAGCCGCGCCCCCTCGGAAGGGGGCGGGCGGGCCGATGGATCAGAGGGCGGTGATGACCACCCCGACCACCAGCGCTTGAGCCGCGATCGCCAGCATGGTGCTGGTCACGGTTTCGAACATGCGCATGGGTAGGTCTCCGATGCCGGAAACATATCCGGCAAGGGCGATATGGCTATAGTTGCGCGCTGGCGCAATTTTGTAACGTGTAATCGTAATTGCGTTGCGTGCATTTTGGATGGTCCGGGCGCGCAGGGTCGGCAGGGTACGCATCCTCCACCACTCCGTCATGCCGGACTTGTTCCGGCATCCACGGTTCCGCAAACTGGAGGGCTTGGAGTTTGCGGGACGGTGGACCCCGGAACAGGTCCGGGGTGACGGGGAATTGAGGGGAGAGCGGCGGCGTTTATGCCGCGCCGAACACCCGGGCGAAAATCGTGTCGACGTGCTTCAGGTGATAGCCGAGGTCGAACTTGTCCTCCAGTTCTGCATCCGAAAGCGTCACTTCAGGATCCGCCTTCAGCAGCTCGAGCAGCGACAACGCGCCGTCCGAGTCCCACACCTTCATCGCATTGCGCTGCACCAGCCGATACGCGTCCTCACGGCTCACCCCCGCCTGCGTCAACGCCAGCAGCACGCGCTGCGAATGCACGAGCCCGCCCATCTTGTTGAGGTTCTTCAACATCCGCTCGGGGTACACGACCAGCTTGTCCATCACGCCGGTCAGCCGCGCGAGCGCGAAGTCGAGCGTGATCGTCGCATCGGGGCCGATGTACCGCTCGACCGACGAGTGCGAGATGTCGCGCTCATGCCACAGTGCGACGTTCTCCAGCGCCGGCGTGACATATCCGCGTACCATCCGCGCGAGGCCGGTGAGGTTCTCGGTCAGCACCGGATTGCGCTTGTGCGGCATCGCCGACGAGCCCTTCTGGCCGGGCGAGAAGAACTCCTCCGCTTCGAGCACTTCGGTGCGCTGCAGATGGCGGATTTCGGTCGCGAGCCGCTCGATCGAGCTGGCGATCACGCCAAGCGTCGCAAAGAACATCGCATGGCGATCGCGAGGAATGACCTGAGTCGAGACCGGCTCGACCGACAGGCCGAGCTTGCCCGCGACATACTCCTCGACGAACGGATCGATGTTCGCGAACGTCCCCACCGCGCCCGAGATCGCGCAGGTTGCGACGTCCTCGCGCGCCGCCACCAGCCGCGCCCGGTTGCGCGCGAATTCGGCGTGCGCCTGCGCGAGCTTCAGCCCGAACGTCACGGGTTCGGCGTGGATGCCGTGGCTACGACCGATCGTCGGCGTCATCTTGTGCTCGCGCGCGCGGCGTTCGAGCACCACCAGCAACGCATCGAGATCGGCGATCAGGATGTCGCTCGCCTTGGCCAGCTGCACGGCCAGGCACGTGTCGAGCACGTCCGACGAGGTCATGCCCTGGTGCATGAAACGGGCTTCGGGGCCGACATGCTCGGCAACGTTGGTCAGGAAGGCGATGACGTCGTGCTTGGTCTCGCGTTCGATCTCGTCGATCCGGTCGACCTCGAACGCACCCTTCGCCCAGATCGCGGCGGCGGCTTCCTTGGGCACGACGCCCAGTTCGGCAAGCGCGTCGGTGGCGTGCGCCTCGATCTCGAACCAGATCTTGAAGCGCGCTTCGGGCGTCCAGATCGCGACCATGTCGGGGCGGGAATAGCGGGGGACCATGGGTTTCCTCGGGGCTGGTGAATGGCACGGTTCGTCGCGTGCTCCCCTCGGGAGACGCCTGCGGAGCGCCTAGCAGGCCATCGACGGGGGTACAAACGGCAATGCGTTCGGCCTATATCCGCCCTCGACGGTCAGTGTGTTGCAGTATCCATCCAGTATCCCCGGGGCTGCTGCGATGATCGTCCAGTAACGATTTCGATTAGCCGATGGAGAATGGCAATGCTCAAATATGCTCTGCTCGCAGGCGCGATGACGATTGCTGTGCCGGCGCTCGCGCAATCCACCATGACATCGCCGCAGACTGCGCCGACGGCGACGACGGGCGCGGCCGATCCTTCGATGTCGCCCGCCCAGACCGCGCCCACCTCTCAGGCTCAGGCTGCGCCAAGCCAGACGGCGCAAACTGCCCAGGCGACGCAACCCGCCAGCAGCGCGCAGGTCGCGCAGGTCGTCGACAGCGAGTTTCCGACCTATGACAAGAACGGCGACGGCAAGCTCAGCGCCGCCGAATTCAGCGGGTGGATGGTCGCGCTGAAGACCAAGACCGATCCGTCGACCAAGCCCGACGCCGCTGAAACGAAGACGTGGGTTTCCGCCGCTTTCGCGCAGGCGGATGCCGACAAGAACAAGTCGTTGACGAAGAGCGAAGTCACCAGCTTCCTGACGCAGGGCTGAGCATAGCGCCGATCGATACTGCGGATCGGGGGGCGGCGGGAATGTTCGACGACCTTTGATCCGCCAGCGCCTCAGGGCCTAACGGCAAATCAGCCTGACGAGTCAGCGGGACCTGCGCGCGGCGCGTTCTTTCTCCGCCTGCGCTTTTATGAGCATCTGGCCCTGCGCCTTGACCGCGGCCTTGCGCAGTCGATGGGATGTCTCGGCGGCGGCATCGGGTGTCAGCGATACTGCGACGCCGTCGCGTCCGTCGACCAGAACCTGACCCTCTTCCGCGGTGGCGATCAAAGGTTCGTCGTGTAACTTGTTGTCCACATGCACTTCCTTTGACGCGACAACGAAGCTGGGCGGGAAATGTCCCACTACTTTCCGCGCTATTTGGTTGCGTCAGATCAACCCTTGCGCGCGCAGGCTGACATGGCCGCCGGTGCCCATCACGATATGGTCGTGGACGGTGATGCCGAGCCGCTTGCCGGCTTCGGCAATGGTGCGCGTGATCTCGATGTCGGCGCGGCTGGGGGAGGGGTCGCCGCTCGGGTGATTGTGGACGAGGATGATCGAGGCCGAGCCGAGGTCGATTGCGCGACGGATGACTTCGCGGACGTACACCGCGGCCTGGTCGATCGAGCCCTTGCTCATCACCTCGTCGCGGATCAGCATGTTCCTGGTGTTGAGATGCAGCACGCGGAATCGTTCGATCGCGTGATGCGCCATGTCCGCGCGCAGATAATCGAGCAGCGCTTGCCAGTTGGCGAGCACCGGCCGGTCGCTGACCTGCGATTGGAGCAGGCGGATCGCGGCGGCGTGCGCGATCTTGATCGCCGCGGTCGAGATGTCGCCCATGCCCTTCACCCGGCCGAGCGCCTCGGCGTCCGCGGTGAGGACGCCGCCGATGCCGCCGAATTCGCGCATCAAGGCTTTCGCCAACGCCTTGGTGTCGCCGCGCGGAATCGCGATCGCGAGCAGGTATTCGATGAGTTCATGGTCGAGCAGGGCGTCGCCGCCGCCTTCGAACAGCCGTTTGCGGAGGCGTCCGCGATGGCCTTTCAGATCGTCGATCTCTTCGTCCGGTTCGGCCATGTCGCGAGGCTAGCACATCCGCGCGCAATTGCATGACGCCCCCGCTCCCGCCTATGCAGGGGACCGAAGAGCGGCGGAGTGAGTGCGTGAGCGAGACGAGCGAGACGGGGGCCGACCCCGGCCCCCGACCTCGTCGGCCTGCGACCGCACGCAGCGCTGCGCTGGTCGTCGCGCTGCTCCTGCTTGCGGGGCTGATCGTTCTTTGGCTGGCGCGGAAACCGATCGCCGAGGGGTTCATCGACCGCGAACTCGCCAAGGCCGACGTGCCTGCGCGCTACGACATCGCGGACCTTGCGCTGGGTGGACAGCGACTGACCAACGTCGTGATCGGCGATCCGGCACATCCCGATCTCGTCGCCGACTGGGTCGAGACGCGGACCGGCGTCGGGTTGTCGGGACCGTATCTGGAGGGTGTGCGTGCGGGGAAGGTGCGGCTGCGTGGGCGGCTGGTCGACGGCAAGGTCTCGCTCGGTGCGATCGACAAGCTGCTGCCGGCGTCGTCGGGCAAGCCGTTCTCGCTCCCCGCGCTCGACGTGTCGGTGGCCGACGGGCGGATGCGGCTGGAGACGCCGCAGGGTGTTGTCGGACTGAAGCTCGCCGGGTCTGGCAAGCTCGACGACGGGTTCCGTGGCACGCTGGCGGCGATCAGCGAGCGGCTGGAGGTCGGCGGGTGTGTGATCGATCGGCTGGCGGCGACGGTGAGGCTGCGGATCGACGCGGCGAAACCGACCGTCACGGGACCGGTTCGGGTGTCGCGGCTCGCCTGCGGCACGACGCAGGCGAACCGGATCGTCGCCGATCTCGACGTCGGCCTCTCCGCGACGCTCGACCGCTGGCAGGGCAAGGCGACGCTCAAGACAGGCGCGGCACGTACGCCGGGTGTGACTTGGGCCAGTGCCGGGGGCACGGTCGACTTCAGCGGAACCGCAGCGGCGACCGGCGGCAGGGCGGACATCGCTGCCGATACGGTTCGCACCACCGAAGGCGGCGCGCGCCGGGTTGCGCTCTCCGGCACCTACCGGATCGGCAAGCAGATCGCGTTCGGGGGGCGCGTCCAAGCGAGTGGTGCTGCGGTGGCGCAAAAGCGACTGGCGGGGCTGGCGGCGATAGGTGGTGCGGCTGCGGGGACGCCTGTTGCGCCGTTGGCGATCGCGGCGGCGCAGGCGATCCAGAAGGCTGGTCGCGGGTTTGCCGCGGACGCCGACCTGCGCGTGCAGATCGATGGCGGACGCGGCGAGGCGGTGGTGTCCCTTCTCGCGCTCGCCTCTGCCAGCGGTGCGCGCGTGGCGCTCGGTGGTGGCAGCGGGGTCGCGTTTGGCTGGCCGAATGGCGGTGTGCGGCTTGACACCGTGCTCGCAATGCGCGGCGGTGGTTTGCCCGAGGCGCGTGTCTCGCTCGCCCAGGCGAAACCCGGTGCGGCGATCCGCGGCGTGGCCACCATCGCGCCCTACGCGGCGGGTGGCGCAAGTCTGACGCTGACTCCGGTCACGTTCAGCGCGACGCCGGGTGGGGCGACCTCGATCGCGACGCGAGTCACGCTCGGGGGACCGATCGGTGCGGGCGGTAGCAGCAACCGGGTCGACGGCCTGTCGATGTCGGTCGCGGCGCTTTGGGATGGTCGCGGGCGACTGGTCGTCAACACCGGTTGCGCACCGCTGGTTGTCCAGCGCTTCGCGATGTCCGGGCTGGTGCTCGATCCGTCGCGCCTGACCCTGTGCCCCGTCGATGGCGCGCTGGTGCAGGCTAATGGGGCGCGGATCAGCGGTGGCGCGACGATCGCTGCGGCGAAGCTGGGTGGGCGACTCGGCACCACGCCGATCACGCTCGCGACCGCCGGGGCGACTGTGCGGCTCGCCGATCGCGGCTTCCAGGTCGATGGCGTGCAGACCCGCATCGGCGCGTCCGAACGCGTCACGCGACTCGATTTCGGTACCGTCACCGGCAGCATGACGGGGCAGGGCGTAGCCGGCACTTTTACGGGTGGCTCGGGCCAGATCGCCAACGTGCCGTTGCTGCTCGGCGATGCGGCGGGCGACTGGACGCTGGTCGGCGGGGCGCTCAACCTCACCGGCGCGATGGGCGTAACCGATGCCGCGTCGAGCCCGCGGTTCAAGCCGCTTGCTGCCCGCAGCGTGACGCTCGCGCTGGTCAACGGCACCATCACCGCCGCGGGCGCGCTGTTCGAGCCGACCACCAATACCAAGGTCGCCGACGTCACGCTGACTCACGCGCTGGGTGCCGGCGCAGGCAAGGCGGACCTGAACGTGCCCGCGCTCGCCTTCGCCAAGGACAAGTTGCAACCCGACATGCTCACCCCGCTGACCTTCGGCGTGATTGCGGACGTCAACGGATCGGTCAGCGGCGAGGGGCATATCGCCTGGAACCCCGACGGGGTGACGAGCAACGGCGTGTTCCGCACCGCCGGCACCGATCTCGCCGCCGCATTCGGCCCGGTCACCGGGATCGCCACCGAGATCCGCTTCACCGACCTGCTCAACCTCCAGAGCGCGCCGGGACAGGTGGCGACCATCCGCACGCTCAACCCCGGCATCCCGGTCACCGACGGCACGATCCGCTACCAGACGCTGCCGGGTGCGCGCGTGCAGGTCGAGGGCGGCGCGTGGCCGTTCGCGGGCGGGTCGCTGACGCTCGATCCGACTTTGCTCGACTTTTCCGCGCCGAAGGAGCGGCGGATGACGTTCCACGTCGTCAACATGGCCGCGGACCAGTTCCTCCAGCAGTTCGATTTCAAGAATCTCGACGCGACGGGTATCTTCGACGGCGTCCTGCCGATGATCTTCGACGAGAAGGGCGGGCGGATCGAGGGCGGCGACCTGCGCGTCCGCAAGGGCGGCGGGACGATCGCCTATGTCGGCGACCTCAGCCAGAAGGACCTGGGTATCTGGGCGAACATGGCGTTCCAGGCGCTGAAGTCGCTGCGCTACGAATCGCTGACGGTCGGCATGAACGGGCCGCTGGCGGGCGAGATGGTCACCGATGTGCGCTTTGCCGGGATCCGACAGGGCGAGGGGGCCAAGACCAACTTCATCGTCCGGCGGCTGCAAAAGCTGCCGCTGGTGTTCAATATCCGGATCAAGGCGCCGTTCCGCGGCCTGCTGGATTCGGCGCAGAGCTTCTACGATCCCAAGCGGCTGATCGAGCGCAACTTGCCGGCGCTGCTCCAGCAGCAGGGCGCCCCGCCGTCGCCGGATTCCGCCCCCAAACCCCTTACCATTCAGCCCCCGGAAAGCAGTGTCGTGCCATGACCGAAACAGGATTGAAGAAGCTGGAGCAAAGGCCGATCTTGCAAAGGATGACGAGGACGATCGCTATTGTTGGGCTGTTGGCCGCCTTGCCAGGCTGCATCAACGTGTCGGCGCCCGACAAGCCGATCGAGATCAACCTCAACATCAACGTCACGCAGGAAGTGGTCTATCGTCTCGATGGCGAGGCAAAATCGTTGATCCAGCAGAATCCGGGGATATTTTGATATGAGCGTTTTTGCGGGCAGGAATGGGGTCATTGCCATGATCGCCGCAGCCGCGGTTCTCGGCGGCCTTTCGGTGGCGGCGTCGGCGCAGCGCGATCCGGCTTATGCCGCGGCGCGTGCGGGTGGTGAGGTCGGCGAGCAGCCCGACGGATATCTGGGGCTCGTCGGCGCGGCGAGCGCGGAGCTTCGCGCGCTGGTCAACAACATCAATATCCAGCGCAAGTCGGCGTATACGCAGAAGGCGCAGGCGAGCGGCGCGACGGTCGAGCAGCTGGCGTTCACCAGCGGCTGCAACTTGATCGCCGCGACCAACCCAGGCGAGAAGTACAAGACGCCGAACGGCGTATGGAAGACCCGCACCGCCGGCGCCCCGGAACGCGATTCGCGCTGCGTTTGAGATTGAGACCACTTACGTAACCGCCCTTCCCCAAAGCCCGGTCACCCCAGCGAAAGCTGGGGTATCGTGTGGCAAGGGGACGCTCGATTGCCGGGATACCCCAGCTTTCGCTGGGGTGACGGGTATTGGGGAGCGATGAAGAAGGGAGCGTCCCCACGCGGCGCGGGGTCCCGGCTTTCGCCGGGATGACGAAGAGCGTGGCCAACACGACGGTCCGTTCTTAAAATCCTCCCCCGCCAGGGGGAGGTGGCTGGCTCTTGCCAGACGGAGGGGGAGGCAGGCGAAACGTCGGTTCCGTGTCCGCCCCCTCCGTCACCTTCGGCGACACCTCCCCCTGGCGGGGGAGGATCGCACGTTGCCGACATTGATGACGCGGCTGTCACACCGGTTGACTTGCACCCCCCCCTTTTCTAAACGGACCGCGCCTTGGCGGGATCGCTCGTCGCTGCTTGCTTCCTCCCCGATGCGAAATCAGGTGGAGGAACGTGCGTGGCGGAGATCGAACCCGGACAGGACCCCCAGGGTGTTGACGATCCGCGACTTTCCGCGCTCGATGAGCGAGTGCGAGAGGCGCAGCATCGGGAAACGCTCGCAAAGGGGCAGAAGGGGCCGGACGCCGAGCGAGGATACTCGCAAGGCAATCGCGTCATTTCCGCTCTGATCGGGAGTCTCGTCGGCAGTGCGCTGATCGGCTGGTTGATAGACCGCTGGTTCGGCACTGGCCCTTGGGGACTGATCGTGTTGCTGTTCCTCGGGATAGCGGTCGCGTTCAGGCAGATCATTCGAATTTCAGGCGAACGCCCGGAGTAACCGGGCGTTTGTCGTATCAAGACGGCAGGGATTCCACGTGGCGGCAGAACAGGGCGGCAAGATCGATCCGATGCACCAGTTCCTGATCGAGCCGGCGTTCGGCTCGCACTGGATCGTTGGTGGCTATGACCTGTCGTTCACCAACTCCGCATTGTGGATGGTGGTGACGCTGGTCGCGCTTTGGGCGTTCATGATCGGTGGCATGAAGCGCGAGCTCGTGCCCGGTCGCTGGCAGATGGCAGTCGAGGGCTTCACCGGCTTCATCTCGGGCATGCTCGAGCAGAATGTCGGCCCCGGCGGCAAGCGCTTCGTGCCCTATGTCTTCTCGCTGTTCATGTTCATTCTGTTCGCGAACATCATCGGGCTCCTGCCGTTCGGCATCGTCCCCGGCGTGCATCCGTTTACTGTGACCAGCCACATGACCGTTACCGGCGTGCTGGCGCTGATCAGCTTTGCGATCGTGCTGCTCGTCGGCTTCGGCAAGCACGGCTTCCACTTCTTCTCGCTGTTTGTGCCGAGCGGCACGCCGGCGCTGATGATCCCGCTGATCTTCGTGGTCGAGCTGATGTCGTTCCTGGTGCGTCCGTTCTCGCTCGGTCTGCGACTGTTCGTGGCGATGACCGCGGGCCATATCCTGCTCAAGGTGCTGGCCGCGTTCGTGATCAACGGTCTCAATCTCGGCGGGATGTATATCGGTCTGGTGACCGCGCCGAGCATGCTGCTGATGATCGGCATCACGCTGCTCGAGCTGCTGGTCGCCGCGATCCAGGCCTATGTGTTCGCGTTGCTGACGTCGGTCTATCTGAACGACGCGGTCAATCTTCACTAAGTTTTCCATTACCTAACTGATTTTCAAAGGGAATTTATCATGGACGTCAACGCAGCAAAGATGATCGGCGCCGGCCTCGCAGCGATCGGCATGGGCCTCGCAGCACTCGGCGTGGGCAACGTGTTCGCACAGTTCCTCGCCGGCGCGCTCCGCAACCCGGGCGCAGCCGACAGCCAGCAGGGCCGTCTGTTCATCGGTTTCGCAGCCGCCGAGCTTCTCGGCCTGCTCGCCTTCGTCACCATGATCATCCTGGTGTTCGTCGCCTAACCACTCGGTGATTTGGCCGGGCAACCGCGCCCGGCCGGATTAACGCAGGACAGACCAATGCCCCAGATTGCCCAGATAGCCGCCACCTACGCTTCGCAGATCTTCTGGCTGCTCCTCACCTTCGGCATCCTGTATTTCGGGATCGGTAAGGGAATGGTGCCGAAGATCGTGTCCAACGTGGACTCGCGCGAAGGCAAGATCGCCGGCGATCTGGCGGCGGCGGTCGCTGCCCGTGCGCAGGCCGATACGGTCCAGGCGAACTGGCAGGCCGAAATGGACGCGGCGCGTACCGCGGCGCAGGCTGAGACCGCTGCCGCGGCGAAGCGTGCGGCGACCGCGTTCGAGCAGCAGGTCCATGCGGCCGATGCCGAACTCGCCGAGCGTCTGGGTCATCACGATCTGGCGGTCGCGAACGCGAAGGCCGAGGCTCTCGCGAACCTTCAGGGCGTCGCCGCCGAAGCAGCACAGCAATTGGCCGCCAAGGTAGCCGGCCTCCAGGTCAGCCTGGACGCGGCGACCGACGCGGTACGCAGGACGACGGCGCATGGCTAATCCAGATTCGGCCGCAAAGGTCATCCACGAAGAGGGCATGGCGCCCGAGGGTGCGATCGACAACCAGGGTGTGCAGGGTCACACGACCGCGCCCGGCGGCGTCGAGCACGTCGCCGATCCGACCGCGCTCGGCCTGACCTCGACCGGCTGGGTCGCGGTGGCAATGATCGTCGTGATCCTGCTGATGATCTGGAAGAAGGTTCCAGGGATGATCGGCAAGATGCTCGACACGCGCATCGCCGGGATCCGCACGCAGCTCGACGAGGCCAAGGCGCTGCGTGCCGAAGCCGAAGCGATCCGCACCGAGTATGAGGCAAAGGCCAAGACCGCACACGTCGAAGCCGAAGCCATGAAGGCCCATGCGCACCACGAAGCCGCGGCGATCATCGCCAAGGCGAAAGCGGGCGCCGAAGACCTCATGACCCGCCGCGCGAAGATGGCCGAGGACAAGATCGCCGCCGCCGAACGCGCCGCGATCGCTGAGGTCCGCGCGCGGGCGGCGCATGCTGCGGCAAAGGCTGCCGGTATCCTCATCGCCGAGCACCACGACGCAGCGGCCGACCGCATGATGGTCGACCGCTCGATCTCGGGACTAGCTCGCCTGAACTAGTCCTGCTCCTCTCCCCTCGGGGAGAGGAAGGGGCCCGCTGCAAAGCAGTGGGAAGGTGAGGGCACAACCCTCCCAAGACCCATCATTATTGACGGCCGTCTCTTCCCGGGTTTCCGGCGGCCGAGTCTCCAATCTGAGCCCGTTGGAGAATATGCATGTCCTGGCTCATCCTCGCCGTCGCCGTCGTCACCGAGATCTGCTGGGCGCTCAGCCTTAAATGGGCAGCCACCGTCGCCACGTGGCAGGCCTCCAGCGTCCCGATCATCCTCAGCTTCGTCAACATGGGCCTGCTCGCGCTCGCCATGCGCGGCCTCCCCGCCGGCACCGCCTACGCGATCTGGACCGGAGCAGGCGCGATCGGCGTGATCATCGGCGGCGTTATCCTGTTCGGCGACAAGGTCAGCGGCATCCAGGCCTGCTTCATGGCGCTGACTGTCGTCGGTATCGTCGGCACCAAGGTCTTCGCCCAAACTTGACCCTCTGCTTTCGCCCGCAGGGCGCAGAAGATTGATTCACGCGAAGGCGCAAAGGCGCGAAGAGAAGATTGTTTTCGCGCAGAGGCGCAGAGAGCGCGGAGGTGTTGCACTTCGGGCAGATGTACCGACTGCGCCATAGAAGTTGGGCCTCCGGCGGTTTGAACGCGGACGCGGCTCTAATCGCCCCTTCTCTCAGCGTCCTCTGCGCCTCTGCGCTAAATCGATCTTCTCTTCGCGCCTTCGCGTGAACATCACTGCCTTCCGCTGGCATAACCCCCTCGCACTCCCTAGATTCCGCAATAATGTCCTCCCCCAATTCCCCCGACCGGTTCAACGAAGACAAGTCCACGTTCGCCGTCCGCGGCGGCGGTGAGGCGCCCGATCTAGCGGCCGGTGTAGCGGCGATCAGAAACGTGCTCGATACGCTGCCGATCCGCCCCGGCGTCTACCGCATGCAGGACGCGCGCGGCGACGTGCTCTACGTCGGTAAGGCGCGCGCGCTGCGGAACCGGGTCGCGAACTACGTCCAGGTCGAGCGCCTCACCAAGCGCCTCCAACGGATGGTGTCGCAGACCCGGTCGATGACGATCGTCACCACCAACAACGAAGCCGAGGCGCTGCTGCTCGAGTCACAGCTCATCAAGCGGTATCGCCCCGCCTACAACGTGCTGTTGCGCGACGATAAGAGCTTCCCGTTCATCCTCCTGCGCGACGACCACGCCTTCCCACGCGTCCAGAAACACCGCGGCGCGCGCCGGGCTAAGGGCAATTACTACGGTCCGTTTGCGAGCGCCGGGTCGGTCAACAACACGCTCAACGCACTCCAGAAGCTGTTCCTCCTGCGCAGTTGCACCGACAGCTTCTTCAAGACGCGCGATCGGCCGTGTCTGTTGTATCAGATCAAGCGCTGCTCGGCGCCGTGCGTCGGCCGGATCGACGAGGCCGCGTACCGGGAACTGGTCGAGGATGCGAAGGCCTTCCTCGGCGGCAAGTCGACCGGCGTCCAGGCCAAGCTCGGCGCGCAGATGCAGGCCGCCGCCGAGAACATGGACTTCGAACTCGCGGCCTTGCTCCGCGACCGCCTCCGCGCACTGACCTTCATCCAGGGCACGCAGGCGATCAACGCGGAAGGGGTGGGCGACGCGGACATCTTCGCGATGGCGTGCAATGACGGCCTGATCGGCATCCAGGCGTTCTTCATCCGCGGCGGCCAGAACTGGGGGCATCGCAGCTTCTTCCCGCAGCACACCAACGACGTCCCCGAGGACGAGGTGCTCACCAGCTTCCTCGGCCAGTTCTACGAGGAGGTCCCGCCGCCAAAGCAGATCCTGCTCGACCGAGAACTGACGGAAGGCGCACTGCTCGCCGAAGCCCTAGGCGAACGCGCCGGCTACAAGATCGCGCTGCAGGTTCCGCAACGGGGCGATCGCCGCCGCCTGATGGATCAGGCCAAGCGCAACGCGATCGAGGCGATCGAACGGCGTCAGGCCGAATCGACGACGCAAGCCAAACTGCTGCGCGAGGTCGCCGACCTGTTCGACCTTGCCGAGCCCCCGCAGCGTATCGAAATCTACGACAACAGCCACATCCAGGGCACCGCCGCGACCGGCGCGATGGTCGTGGCCGGCCCCGAGGGCTTCCGCAAAGGCCAGTATCGAAAGTTCAACATCAAGAACAAGGATACCGCCCCGGGCGACGATTTCGCGATGATGCGCGAGGTCTTCACCCGGCGGTTCTCGCGCGCGCAGGCCGAGGACCCGGATCGCGATTCCGGCGACTGGCCGGACCTCGTGCTGATCGACGGCGGCAAGGGCCAGCTAAACACGGTGAAGACCGCGCTCGAGGAGATCGGCGTCGAGGACGTGTGCCTGGTCGGGATCGCCAAGGGCCCGGAACACGGCCGCGATGGCCGCGAGGTTTTCCACATGCTCGACGGCCGCGAGTTCCAGTTGCCGGTGAATGCTCCGGTCCTGTTCTACCTCCAGCGCCTGCGCGACGAGGTCCACCGGTTCGCGATCGGTGTCCACCGTGACAAGCGCAGCAAGGCGATCGGCGCCAGCCCGCTCGACGAAGTGCCCGGCATCGGCCCGGCACGCAAGAAGGCGCTGTTGATGCACTTCGGCACCGGCCGCGCGGTCCGCAACGCCAGCTTGCAGGATCTGCAACAGGCGCCCGGCGTGTCGGCGGGCGTGGCGCAGCAGGTCTACGACTTCTACCATTCGCGCTGAGGTGAGGCGATGCCTGGGGAACTGCGCGACCCGGTTAAACCTTATCTTCATCACGAATTGTTACAGGCCGCGTCAGTGACGACATCCGTATTCCTTACCGTCGATACCGAGTTCGCCTGGCGGCATCATGCGGCGGGTCTGGATTGCGAGGCGATCTATGCGAAGTCGCTCGAACCGGCGGGGGTCGGGCTCGGCTATCAGCTCGCCGAACTGGCGCGGCATGATCTGAAAGCCTGTTTCTTCGTCGATCCGATGCCCGCGCTGACCTTCGGGATGGCTCCGGTGCGCCGCATGATCGAGACGATTCTCGAAGCCGGGCAGGAGGTTCAGCTTCACATTCACCCCAACTGGACGGGCGCCAAGGCGGGCGATCGCGGGGCGGCGCATGCGCGCTTCGAACTGTTCGACTACAGCCTGACCGAACAGCTCGACCTGCTCGGCCAGGCCCGGGATCTGCTGATCGAAGCCGGTGCGCCCAAACCGATCGCCTTTCGCGCCGGAAGCTACGCCGCGAACGACGATACGCTGACCGCGCTGGCGATGCTCGGTTTCAGCTACGACAGCAGCCACAACGGCTCGGAAGCGCCGACGACGAGCCGAATCTCGCTGTCGGCCGAACAGATCGCGCCGGTCGCATGGTGCATCGACGACGAAACCGCGGGCGGCGAACGCTGTATCGTCGAGGTGCCCGTGACCGTGATCGAGGACGTCCGCGGCAGGGTTCGTACGTTCCAGCTCTGCGCCTTGTCGGCGGGCGAAAGCTACGACGCGCTGGAGCACGCAGCGGTGGCGGGGCATTCGGCGGTGACGATCGTCAGCCACGGTTTCGAACTCGCCAACCGGAGCGGTACGCGGCCCAACGCGGTCCATGTCCGTCGTTTCCAGGCGTTATGCGGCACGCTGTCCGAAATGCGCGAGGTGTTGCCGACCGCGCACTTCGCCGACCGTCCGATTTTGGCGCTTGGCCGCGCCGACATCCCGCTCGGTCCCGATAAACTTCGCACCCGCTGGCGGCAGGCGGAACAGCTCTGGTCGAACTGGGTCGAGGAACGCCCGGGATCGATGCGACGCTGATGACCACGCAACGGATCGCGTTGAAATTGCAGGTCGGCGCACGGACGTTGGCGACGATCCCGCGATCGCTGGTCCGGATCCCCTATTCGCTCGCCGATGCGCTTGCCGCCAAGCCTCTGCTGCTACCGGCATTGCCGACGACTGCCGACGGCTATCTGGTAACATCGCTGCCGGAGAGCTTGCTGCCCCGGGTTGATGGCCAAGCACTCGAAGCGCCGAGCCTCATCCGGTACGTGCGACAGCGCTACGTGCGGTATCATATCGATCTGCGCGCAGGGGTGGAGGCGTGGCTGGCGGGTCTGTCCGCCAGCGCGCGATCGGGCATGAAGCGCAAGGCCAAGAAGCTTGCCGCGGCGAATGGCGGGATGCTCGATGTGCGTGCGTACCGGACGGTCGACGCGTTCGCGGTGTTTCATCCGTTGGCGCGGAGGGTCTCGTCGATCACCTACCAGGAAAAGCGGCTGGGCTCGGGTCTGCCCGACGATCCGGACTCGGTTCGGCGTCTGAGCGAATTGGCGGCGGCGGACCGGCTGCGCGCATGGCTGTTGTTCGTCGGCGGCGCGCCGATCGCGTATCTGTGCTGTACCGCCGATCGCGAGACCCTGCTGTACGAGTATGTCGGTCACGACCCGTCGCGGAACGACCTGTCGCCCGGTGCCGTGCTTCAGGTCGAGGCTTTGCAACAGGTCTTTGCGGAGGGGATCTTCGCCCGGTTCGATTTCACCGAGGGCGAGGGACAGCACAAGCGCCAGTTCGCGACCGGTGGCGTCGCCTGCGTCGACCTGTTGCTGTTGCGGCCGACGATCGCGAACCGCGTGACGACGATCGCGCTGGATCGCTTCGACCAGGCGATCGCGCTGGCGAAGCGCGCGACCGGCCATCCGAGCTTCAAGCGGCTGACCACCGTCATCCGGCGTTGAAGCCGCTCCCGCTGCCGCCCGCAACTCGCTAGGGTTGGGCATGCACCTCCGCGCGTCTGCCATCGTCGTCGCCGTTCGCCAGCATGGCGAGCATGGCGCGATCGTGCGTGCACTCACCCGGAACGACGGCGTGCAGCCTGGCTACGTCCGTGGTGGGCGGTCGCGCGCGATGCGCCCGGTGCTGCTCCAGGCGAACGTCATCCAGGGCGAGTGGCGCGCGCGAACCGGCGAGCAACTCGCGTCGCTGACCGCCGAGCTGGTTCACAGCCGCGCGCAGATGCACGGCGAGCCGCTTGCGGCGGGGGCGCTCGAATGGGCCACCGCGCTGACTGCCGCCGCGTTGCCCGAGGCGCAGCCCTATCCGCAGATCCACGATGCGCTGGAGGGGGTGCTCGGCGCGATCGAGGCGGCGCCGTCCGCACGCGGTTGGGCGGCGGCGCTGGTGCGGTACGAATTGCTGGTACTGGCCGAACTCGGTTTCGGGCTCGATCTCGACCGCTGCGTCGCGAGCCGATCGATCGACGAACTCGATTTCGTCAGCCCGAAGAGCGGCGCGGCGGTCTCGCGGGGAGCGGCGTTCGGGTACGAGGCCAAATTGCTGCGGTTGCCGCGCTTCCTCAAGGCCGGGGGCGAGGCCGACTGGCCCGACATCTTCGACGGCCTCCGACTGACCGGTCATTTCCTCGCGCGCGACATCCTCGTCGACCGACGCGCCGATCCGTTGGCAGCGCGCGACCGGCTGGTCGATCGGCTCAAAAGGGCGGTTGCGTGAGCGCGCACCGCCCGGCAAGGGCCGCGCAGGAGGAACGCACATGCCCTTGATCGCGATACTGGCCGGCGACGGCATCGGACCCGAAGTCACCGCGGAAGCCCGGCGGGTGCTCGATACGCTCGGTCTCGACCTCAGCTATGAAGAGGGCCTCGTCGGCGGGGCCGCGTACAAGGCCGCGGGTCATCCGCTGCCGCTCGAGACGCTCGACCTCGCCCGTCGTGCCGATGCGATCCTGTTCGGTGCGGTCGGCGATCCCGACTGCGACGCGCTCGAACGCCAGTTCCGGCCCGAGCAAGCTATTCTCGGCCTGCGCAAGGAACTCGGCCTGTTCGCCAATTTGCGCCCCGCCAAGCTGTTCGCCGGCCTCGAAGACGCGTCGGCACTCCGGCCCGAGATCGCCCGCGCGATCGACATGGTCATCGTCCGCGAACTGACCGGCGACGTCTATTTCGGCGCGAAGGGCATCCGCACCACCGCCGACGGTCTGCGCGAAGGCCATGACGAGATGCGCTACGACGAGACCGAGATTGCGCGCATCGCCCGTGTCGGCTTCGAGACCGCACGTACCCGGAAAGGCAAGCTGCTCTCGGTCGACAAGGCCAACGTGCTGGAGACCTCGCAGCTCTGGCGCGATGTCGTGATCGAAGTGTCGGCCGACTATCCGGACGTTGCCCTCAGCCACATGTACGTCGATAACGCGGCGATGCAGTTGGTCCGCAATCCCGGCCAGTTCGACGTGATCGTCACCGGCAATTTGTTCGGCGATATCCTCTCCGACGAGGCATCGATGTGCGCGGGTTCGATCGGCATGCTGCCGTCCGCCGCGCTCAACGACTCGAACAAGGGCATGTACGAGCCGATCCATGGCAGCGCGCCTGACATTGCCGGGCAGGGCAAGGCCAATCCATGCGCCGCGATCCTGTCCGCGGCGATGATGTTGCGTCACTCGCTCGGTCTGCCCGACGCCGCCGACCGGATCGAAGCAGCGGTCGCCGCCGCGATCCTGAAAGGCGCGCGCACGCCCGACCTCGGCGGTACGCTGTCGACCGGCGCGATGGGCGACGCAGTGCTCGCCGAACTCGGCTGACGCCTGGATGATCGACGACCTGCTCGAACTCGCGGTCGTCATCCCGACGTTCAACGAGAAGGCCAACGTACCGACGCTGATCGCCAAACTCGACCAGGCGCTGGCCGGGCGGAATTGGGAAGCGATCTTCGTCGATGACGACAGTCCCGACGGTACGGCGGATGCCGCGCGCGAGATCGCCCGGCTCGACAAGCGCGTGCGCGTGATCCAGCGGATCGGCCGGCGCGGGCTGTCGTCGGCGTGCATCGAGGGGATGTGCGCTACCGCCGCGCCGGTCGTCGCGGTGATCGACGGCGATCTCCAGCATGACGAGACGCTGCTGCTGGCGATGCTCGATCGGTTGCAGGACGACCGCCTCGACCTGGTCGTCGGCTCGCGGTTCGTCGGCGGCGGTGGCACCGGCGACTGGGACCGCGACCGGGTCGCCAAGTCGGCGCTGGCGACCAGGCTTTCGCGCCGCGTGCTAAAGGCGGACCTGAGCGATCCGATGAGCGGCTTCTTCATGATCCGCACCGATGTCGTCCGCCGCCTCGCGCCGGGCTTGTCGGCGATTGGGTTCAAGATCCTGCTCGACCTGCTGACCGCCTCGCCGGAGCCGCTTCGCTTCGTCGAGCTGCCGTATATCTTCCGGGTCCGCACCGAGGGAGAGAGCAAGCTCGATCACGTCGTCGCGATGGAATATCTGATCGCGCTGTACGACCGGATGTTCGGACGCGTGGTGCCGGTGCGGTTCGCGATGTTCTCGGCGATCGGCGTGCTCGGTGTCGGCATCCACATGGGCGCGCTGACCGCGTTGTTCGTGGGGCTCGGCAGCGAGTTCGTGCTGGCCGAGATCGTCGCGACCTTGGTGGCGCTGACCTTCAACTTCTTCCTGAACAACGCGCTGACCTATCGCGACCGGCGTCTGAAGGGCTGGCGGCAACTGGCCGATGGCTGGGTGTCGTTCGCAGTGATCTGCTCGGTCGGCGCGGTCGCCAATGTCGGCATCGCCGCGTTCCTGTACGAGATGCGCGATGGCGCGTGGGCGGCGTCCGCGCTGATCGGCGTGCTGGTCGGCGCGGTCTGGAACTACGCGCTATCGTCGAAATTCACCTGGGGGCGGTACTAGGGGGAACCCCGCGATCCTCCCCCGCCAGGGGGAGGTGGCTGGCGCTTGCCAGACGGAGGGGGAGGTAAGTGAAACCGCTGTTCCTTGTCCTCCCCCTCCGTCGCCTTCGGCGCCACCTCCCCCTGGCGGGGGAGGATTGCGACCGTCGGACCGCTCTCTTCACACTCGCAAGGCGTGTCCCCGGGCTTGTCATCGCGGCTCCCCCCCGGCAAAGCGGCGCGCATGAAGCGCAAGACCGGCCAGGATCGTTCGATCACCCAGAATTGGCGTCCCGCGACGCGCGCCATCCGCGGCGGCACCGCCCGCAGCGAATATGGCGAGACGTCGGAGGCGTTGTTCCTCACCTCGGGCTATTGCTACGACAAGGCGGGCGACGCCGCGGCGCGCTTTGCCGGCGAGCAGGAGGGGATGACCTATTCCCGCCTCCAGAACCCGACCGTGCAGATGCTCGAGGAGCGGATCGCGCTGCTCGAAGGCGCCGAGGCGTGCCGGACGATGGCGACCGGCATGGCGGCGATGACCGCGTCGCTGCTCTGCCAGCTCCAGACCGGCGATCACCTCGTCGGCGGCCGTGCGGCGTTCGGATCGTGCCGCTGGCTGACCGACACGCTGCTGCCGAAGTTCGGGATCGCCACGACGATCGTCGACGCGCGCGATCCGCAGGCGTTCCTCGACGCGGTCCGCCCCGAGACGAAGGTGTTCTTCTTCGAGACGCCCGCCAACCCGACGATGGACATCGCCGATCTGAAGGCGATCTGCGACATCGCGCGCGAGCGAGGCATCACGACCGTCGTCGACAACGCGTTCGCGACGCCGGCCTTGCAGCGGCCGATGGAGTTCGGTGCGGATGTCACCGCCTATAGCGCGACCAAGATGATGGACGGGCAGGGCCGCGTGCTCGCCGGCGCGGTCTGCGGAACCGAGGATTTCATCACCAACACGTTGTTGCCGTTCACGCGCAACACCGGCCCAACGCTGTCGCCGTTCAACGCCTGGGTGGTGCTCAAGGGGCTCGAAACGCTCGATCTGCGCATCCACCGCCAGTCCGAGAACGCGATGAAGGTCGGGCAATTCCTCGAAGGCCGCGTACCCCGCGTGCTGCACCCCTTCCTGCCGAGCCATCCGCAGCACGAGCTGGCAAAGCGCCAGATGGACGCCTGCGGGCCGATCTTCGCGTTCGAGGTCGAGGGGCGCGAACAGGCGCATGCGTTGCTCGATGGTCTCGAACTGGTCGATATCTCGAACAACATCGGCGACTCGCGCTCGCTGATGACACATCCGGCCTCGACCACGCACGCCAGCGTCTCGCCCGACAAGCAGATTGAGATGGGTGTGACCGAGGGGTTGCTGCGGATCAACGTCGGGCTCGAAGACGCACAGGACGTGATCGACGACCTCGGTCAGGCCTTGAAGCAGGCCGGCCTATGAAAGCGCTGTTCCCCAACGCGGCGACGACCGGTGGGGTGACGGTGCGCGTGTCGGTCAGCTACCTGCCCGAACAGTCCGAGCCCCAGCGCGGACGCTGGTTCTGGGCATATCACATCCGTCTCGAGAATGAGGGGGAGAAGACCGTCCAGTTGTTGACCCGCCACTGGATCATCACCGACGGCCGCGGCGCGCGCCATTCGGTCGAGGGCGAGGGGGTGGTCGGCGAACAACCGGTGATCGAGCCGGGCGCGAGCTTCGACTATGTCTCGGGCTGCCCGCTGGCCACCCCGTCGGGGGCGATGCAGGGGAGTTATCAGATGGTCCGCGAGGACGGCGCGGTGTTCGCGGTCGAAATCCCCCGCTTCGCGCTGCTCGCGCCCGCGGTGCTGCATTGAAGCGCACGCATCTCCCGCTCAACGGTTTGCGCGTGCTCGATGCGGCGGCGCGGCATCTGTCGTTCACGCGGGCCGCTGACGAGCTGGCGGTGACGCCGGCCGCGGTCGGGCAGCAGATCCGGGCGTTGGAAGATACGCTGGGCGTCGTGCTGTTCCGGCGGACCACGCGTGGGCTGGAACTGACGCCCGAGGCCGAGGCTGGCTTGGGCGCGTTGCGCGGCGGGTTCCTTCAGTTCGAGGAAGCGGTGCGGGCGATGCAGGCGGGGCAGTCGTCGAAGTCGCTGACGATCGCGGCGCCGCGCGACCTGACCGAAAAGTGGCTGATGCCGCGGCTCGCGCAGATCGCCGAGGCGGATCCCGAACTCCGCTTCGTGCTGATCACCGCGGACGAGAATGTCGACTTTACCGAAGCGAATCTCGATCTCGCGATCCGATGGGGCGAAGGTCCGGGCGAGCATGAGGGTGAGGCGCTCGAATCCGAAGGCATGGTGACGATCGCCGCGCCGGGTAACGATGGCGAAGCCGTTATCGCGTGGTCCGGAGAGGACGGCGTCGCGCTGGTCCGCGTCACCGACGCCGGGTTGGCGATCGACGCGGCGGCGGCGGGGCTTGGCCGCGCGACGGTCCCCGAACTGCTCGCCCGCCGCGATCTCGCACAAGCCCGCGTGCGGCTGATCGGCGAGTCGCAACCGTCGAAGGGGGGGTATTGGCTGGTCGCGCCGCTCCCGCAGTGGCGCCAGAAGAAAGTCCGCGCCCTCGTGGATGCCCTGACCGCGTGAGGAAGCCCGGACGCAGACCTCGGCGCGCCGGCGTATCGCCAGTTCTCGAGACGCGGCGGCTGCGTTTGCGTCCGCTCGTCGAGGCGGATGCGCCGGCACTACACCCGATGCTCGCCGATCCTGAACTGATGACGTATTCCGCCGACGGTCCGCTCGGCAGCGTCGACGACGTCCGCACCTATCTCGCCGAGGAGGCCGCACCGGGCAACCAGCGCACTTGGGCGATCACCCGCGCCGGCGACGACCGTGCGATCGGCTGGGTCTCGGGGAGCGAGGCGGATGGGGCAGGGGTGACGGAGATCGGCTTCATCCTCGCGCGTGAAGCCTGGGGGCGCGGGATCGCCCGCGAGGCGGTCAGCGCCGTGATAGATCGATTGTTCGCGGAGGGTCGCAGTCGCGTGTTCGCGGACGCCGATACCGAGAACACGGCGTCGATCCTTCTATTGGAGCGGCTGGGGTTCCGTCGGGAACGGTTGCTGCGCGACGAGTGGGAGACTCACCTCGGCTCGCGCGACAGCGTGATCTACGGGCTGTGTGCGGATAGCTGGCAGGCGGCTGGACGGGCTTAGCCCCGATACGCCCCATCCTGATATCCACCACCCCGGCGAAGGCCGGGACCCAATTGGCAAGGTGGATATAACGGAGCGACAATCCCCGTTAGCAGCGTTCCCCAATTGGGCCCCGGCCTCCGCCGGGGTGGTGGCATAAAGGGGGTATATCTCTCTCGAATGCTACCTCTACCGCGCGGCCAACAACGCCAGTGCTCGGCCCATCAGCCCCGCGAACCGCACCTCGTTCACCGCATCGTCTGTCCGGTGCCAATTCCCGGACGCCGCATACCAACGCCCGTCCTTCGCCTGCACCAGGTAATTCAAACTCAGAACCCCCGGCTCGCCACCACCCTTGAACCCGACATACCCAAACCGCTTGGCGATCGCCGGGTCGACCCCCGCATTCACCGCGAGCACCGCCTTGGTCGTCGCATCCGCCCCGCGCAACCGGTCCAGCAGGCCCGCCATCGCCGAGGGACTCGCAAACCATTCGACGCTGTCGATCGCCACCGGCTTGCCCGCGAATACGCTCGGATCGAGCTTGGCCGTCGTGATCTTCACCGCATTGTCGGTCAGCAGCGCCCGTCGTTCGTCCCCCGAGCCCGCAACCCACGCCTTCATCAGCGCCGGATCGCCCTTCAGCGCGAACATCTCGCGCGTGGTCATCACCGGCACGCTGCCGCCCGCCGCCGCCGCCATCGCATCGACCTTCGCGCGGCCGAGCGTCGCCAGCAGCGTATCCGTCGCGGTGTTGTCGCTGATCGAGATCATCAGCGTCGCCAGCGTCTGTACCGTCACCGGCGACTCCGCGGGCCAGGTCTGCAGCACCCCGGACGGCAGCGACGGCGCGCCGACCTTCACGACGTCGGCCCAGTGCCGCTCGTCCGCCGTCACCTGCCGCGCCAGTTCCGCCAGCACCCACAGCTTGAACGCTGACCCGAGCGGCGCCGCGACATCGGCACGGTATTCCAGGATCGGCGCTAGTTTGCCGTTGCCGAGCGCATAGAGACCGAACCCGCTGGCGCCCGGCAGCGCGCGAAACTCGTCTTCGAGCTTGGTCAGGCTGTCGTCGCGCGGCGCCGTGCCGGTGATCAGCAGGCCGGTCGCGGCATGCGGCGGGGTGGGGTCGATGACGAGGCGGACGCTCGCCGTACCGCGCGCGTACCCGACGGTCAGGTCCGCCGACCATGCCGAGGTCGCGGTAAACGCCTCGATCTTCTGTGGATCGCCGAGCGCCGCCTTCAACTGCGCGGCGATGACCGACAGTTGCGCCGCCGGGACCTTGTCGCGGAAGCTCGCCGCGAAATACGTCTCGTACGATCCGCGACCGTCGAGGATCGCGACCAGCGCGTCCGCCTTGGCACGCAATGCCGGGTCCGGCTGGATCCCCTGCGCTCCGACTCCGACGGGCAACATCGCCATCAGTATCGCGAGTAGCCGGAGCGTCAGCCTGCGCATCAGTTCTTGAGTTTCCAGCCAGTCTTCAGCAGCCGGTAGCAGAGCAAGGCGAGCGCCAGGTCGATCACCAGGATGACGACTCCGCCAATCATGACCGGCGAGTCGGCCATTCCCAGGAACCCGTAGCGGAAGCCCGAGATGATGTAGAAGAACGGGTTCGCATGGCTGAACGCGCGGAACGCCGGCGCAAGCTTGTCGACCGAATAGAATGTCCCGGACAACAGCGACAGCGGGGCGATCACGAAGTTTGTGACCGCTGCGGCGTGGTCGAACTTGTCCGCCCAGATCGAGGTCAGCACGCCCAGCAGCGCGAGGAAGATCGATCCCAGCAGCCCGAACCAGACGATCGCGAGCGGCGCATGCGGCGTTACGTGCACGCCCGGGTACAGCGCCATCGCGCCCCAGACGACGATGCCGACGATCACCGCGCGGGTGACCGCGCCGCCGACCAGCCCGGCCAGCAACTCACCGGTCGACAGCGGCGGTTGCAGATAATCGACGATCGTGCCCTGCATCTTGCCGGCGAGCAGCGAGAAGCTCGCATTGGCGAACGCCGGCCCCATCATGCCCTGCGCGATGATCAGCCCGGGGGCGATGAAATCGGCGAACATCACCGTCTCGCCGCCGACCGGAACCGGGCTTTTCGCGCCGGTCGCGATCGTGAACACGATCAGAAACAGCAGGGTGGTGATCGCCGGCGCCCACACCGTCTGAAGCTGCACCTTGAAGAACCGGCGCACCTCCTTGATATAGAGGGTTCGCAATCCCTCCCAGTTCACGCTCGTAATGACGGGAACGCCGGGGGCGGAGTGTACCGCCGACTGGATTTCACCGATTGGGGGCTGGCTGCTCATGGGAGTTGCGGGTAATCCCTGCCGCTGCCGCCCGCAACCCGGCTTGAAGATTGGCCGACCGACCGAGACTAAGGAACGAGCATGTCCTGGACCGACGAGCGCATCGAGACGCTCAAGACGATGTGGGAGGCCGGCCAGACCGCCAGCCAGATCGCCGAAGCATTGGGTGGCGTGAGCCGCAACGCCGTGATCGGCAAGGCGCACCGCCTCGAATTGCAGGCGCGCCCGTCGCCGGTGAAGCCGAACGATCCCGAGGCGAAGGCGGCTGCCACTGCGGCGTCGGCTGCTGCTGCCCCGGCCGCTCCGGTTGCTGCCGCGGCGGACGAGCCGGTGTTCGTCTCGCCCGAGCCGGCGCCGGTTGCGCCGCCCGTCGCCGCGCCGCCGAGCGCGGCCGCGAAGGCGCCGGTTGCGCCCGAGCCGATCGTTGACGAGTCCGAAGAGGATGAAGACGAGGATGAGGTAGCGCCGGTCGCGGCACCGGCGCGCGCGCCGCAGCCGATCCTGCGCTCGGTCGGGCCTGGTGGCTTCCTGCGTCAGGCACCGGGCGAGCAGCAGCCGCCCAGCACGCCCGCGCCGCCGCGTCGCCTCGTGCCCGCCAAGCCGTCGCCCGAAATGGCGAACAAGACGAGCCTGCTCGAACTGAACGACCGGATCTGCAAATGGCCGCTGGGGCATCCCGGCGAGCCGGACTTCCACTTCTGCGGCAAGGCGGTGAACCCGGGGTTCCCGTATTGCGTCGATCATTGCGGTCATGCGTATCAGGCACAGCTGCCGCGCCGCGACCGCCGCCCGACGCCACCGCTGCCGTTCGGCGGACCGCGGCCTCGGTGAGCCTGTTTTGGTGCGGGCGGGCCGTAAACCCCGTCCGTCATCCTGACGAAAGTCAGGACCCAGGATACCGAGAGGCTACGCCGTTTGGCTCTGGGTCCTGACTTTCGTCCGGATGACGGGGTGGTAGGGCATCCCTCAGGGGCGTGACCAAGATAAGAAAAAGGCCGCTTCCTCGTGTGGGGAAACGGCCTTTTGCATTTCACGCTAGCCATGGGCAAAGCCCATGTCGTCGGACGCGGCGAGCCGCGCCGGCCGGGCTTGGGCGGGTCCTGCGCCAGCTTGGCGCAGGCCGCCCTTCGCCTTAAAACCTAAACGCAGCCGTGGCGCGCAGGCTGTGCCAGCGGAAATAGTCGAAGTTGCGACGGAAGTCGGTGCCCGACGCGTTGCCGCGGGTGAAGGGGCCGCCGGCGGGGCCGCCCGAGGCGCGGACGCGGTAGTCGTCGTCCTTGTAGCGGTGGAACAGATATTCGAGGCCGATCGAGAAGTTCTTGCCGAGCTTCTGCTCGATGCCGCCGCCGCCGACCAGGCCCCACTGCTTCTTGTCGCCGTTGGTGGTGAAGGTGTTGGCGGTGTTGCCGGTCGTGAAGCTGTTGTCGATGTTGGCGTAGCCGCCGCCCGCGGTGCCGTAGAACAGCGTTGTGTTCGCGGCATAGCCGGCGCGGACGCGGGCCGAGGCTTCCCATTTCAGGTCACGCGTCATCGTGTAGAATGCTGGCGTCGTGCTGAACGCGGTGACGCTGTCGGTGATCTCGCTCTTGCCGAATTCGCCGACCACGCCGAAGACGATGTTGCCGCGCTGGATATCGGCGCCGACGCGACCGTAATAGGCGATGCCGTCCTTGTCGTTGCGGCAACCCGGCCCGCCGTTGGTCGGCGCGACGTTGCTGACCGCACGACCATTGCAGAAGCCCGGCGAGAACGCGTTCGCCACGGTCGCCGTCGAGATGGTGTCGGTGAAGACGCCGTCCAGATTGCGATCGAACTCGATCGTCTCGCCGACGTCGTTGGGCTGCACGTCGTACCCGAACGAGCCGCCGATATACACGCCGCTGAACGGCGCGTCCGCGGTCGTTTCCTGCGCCGCTGCGGGGGCCGCAAAGGTCAGCGCCGCCCCGATCGCCGCCGCACCAGCGAGCGCTGCCTTCATCGTATCCTTCATAGTCCACTCCCGGAAAGTTTCATGACAGGTCTGTTAGAAACGGCGGATGCAGAGAAAATTATCCTGTCTTCCCAACAATAAGCGGCAGCGTGACTTTTTTGTAACAGGTTGGAACAAACAGAGGCTGTGGCATTGTCGCGAGCCTGCGGCTAGGCTCGCGCCATGGCTGAAGATCTGTTCGCGTCCCCCGGCGCACCCGGCGTCGGCAAAACCGCCGTCAATACCTATGACGCCTCATCGATCGAGGTGCTCGAAGGGCTGGAGCCGGTACGCCGCCGCCCTGGCATGTACGTCGGCGGTACCGACGAACGCGCGCTGCATCACCTCGCCGCCGAAGTGCTCGACAACGCGATGGACGAGGCGGTCGCGGGCCACGCGACGCGGATCGAAGTCACGCTTGAGGCGAACAACCGCCTGACGATCGTCGACAACGGCCGCGGCATCCCGGTCGACCCGCATCCGAAGTTTCCCGACAAGTCCGCGCTGGAGGTGATCCTCTCGACGCTCCACTCCGGCGGCAAGTTCGCGGGGAAAGCCTATGCGACCTCGGGCGGCCTGCACGGCGTCGGCATCAGCGTCGTCAACGCACTATCGTCCGACACCGTCGTCGAGGTAGCACGCGATCGGCAGCTCTACCGCCAGCGCTTCGCCAAGGGTCAGACGCTCGGCCCGATCGAGCGTCTCGGCCCGACGCCAAACCGCCGCGGGACGAGCGTCGCGTTCACGCCGGATACCGAAATCTTCGGCAGCGAACTGAACTTCAAGCCGCAGCGACTCTACAAGCTGGTCCGCTCTAAAGCGTATCTGTTCGCCGGCGTCGAGATTCGCTGGCACTGCGCACCCGAACTGATTGCGGACGACACCCCTCCGCAGGCCGTGTTCCAGTTCCCCGGCGGCCTCGCCGATCACTTGCGCGACCAGATCGCCGGCCGCGAATGCGCGACGTCCGACTTCTTTTCCGGTTCGCAAGATTTCCCGAGCGCGAACGGCGAAACGCAGGGTCGCGTCGAATGGGCGGTCGCGTGGCCGCTCTGGAGCGACGGCTCGTACAGCTGGTATTGCAACACCATCCCGACCCCTGACGGCGGCACGCACGAACAGGGCCTGCGCCAGGCGCTGGTCCGCGGCCTGCGCGCATTCGGCGATCTCGTCGGCAACAAGAAGACAAAGGATATCAGCGCGGACGACGTCATGGTCGGCAGCGAGCTGATGCTGTCGGTGTTCATCCGCGAACCACAGTTCCAGAGCCAGACCAAGGATCGCCTGACCAGCCCCGAAGCCGCCGGCCTCGTCGAAAAGGCCATTCGCGATCATTTCGACCATTTCCTCAGCCACAACATGGAGCGCGGCAAGGCGCTGCTGAACTATGTGCTCGAACGGATGGACGAACGCCTGCGCCGCAAGCAGGAGCGCGACGTCAAGCGCAAGACCGCGACCTCCGCGCGCAAGCTGCGTCTGCCGGGCAAGCTCACCGACTGCTCCGCCAACTCGCCCGAGGGCACCGAGCTGTTCATCGTCGAGGGTGATTCGGCCGGCGGCTCCGCCAAGCAGGCGCGCGATCGGAAGACGCAGGCGATTCTCCCGATCCGCGGCAAGATCCTCAACGTCGCGTCTGCCACCAGCGCGAAGATCTTCGCCAACCAGGAAATCGCCGACCTGACGCTCGCGCTGGGCTGTGGCACCCGGAAGGACTGCACGCCGGATACGCTGCGCTACGAACGCATCGTCATCATGACCGACGCCGACGTCGACGGTGCGCACATCGCGACGCTGCTGATGACGTTCTTCTTCCAGGAGATGCCCGAACTCGTCCGCCGCGGGCACCTCTACCTTGCGCAACCGCCGCTCTACCGCCTGACCGTCGGCACCAAGAGCGTCTACGCGCGCGACGACGCCCACCGCGCCGAGCTGGAACGCACCGTCTTCAAGGGCAAGAAGGTCGATGTCGGCCGCTTCAAGGGCCTTGGCGAGATGAACCCGAGCCAGCTCCGCGAAACCACGATGGACCCCGCCACGCGCGGCATGCTCCGCATCACGCTCCCCCAGGAATACGAAGAGCGCGCACAGGTGAAGGACCTCGTCGACCGCCTGATGGGCAACAACCCCGCGCACCGCTTCGCCTTCATCCAGGAGAATGCGGGCCGCATGGACGAGGAAGCAATCGACGCATGAGGTGTTGATTCGCGAGGCCGTCCGCTCGTATTAGGCCTTTCGGGCGGCCAGTGGGTCGCCCTTCTCGTTTCGAAGAGGAAGCGCTTGTGACCATCACCCCGCTCATGCCCGTCTACCCGCGGTGTGGCGTGCGTCCGGTCCGAGGCGAGGGCGCGTACCTCTATGGCGAGGACGGCCAGCAATATCTCGATTTCGCCAGCGGCATCGCGGTCAACGCGCTTGGCCACGCGCACCCGCATCTGACCAAGGCGATCGCCGAGCAGGCGGCGACGCTGATGCACGTGTCGAACCTGTACGGGTCGCCGCAGGGCGAGCATCTTGCGCAGCGGCTGGTCGATCACACTTTCGCGGATACGGTGTTCTTCACCAATTCCGGCGCGGAAGCGGTCGAGTGCGCGATCAAGACCGCGCGGCGTTATCACTTCGCCAACGGCAATCCGCAGCGGCATACGCTGATCACGTTCGACACCGCGTTCCACGGGCGTACGCTCGGCGCGATCTCGGCGACCAACCAGGCCAAGATGCGCGACGGGTTCGAGCCGCTGCTTCCCGGTTTTGCCTATGCGAAGTTCAACGATCTCGACGGTGCGCTTGCGCTGATCGACGACAACACGGCTGGGTTCCTGGTCGAGCCGATCCAGGGCGAGGGCGGCATCCGCCAGGCGAGCCACGAGTTCCTGACCGGCCTGCGGAAAGCGTGCGACGAGCATGGCCTGTTGCTGGTGCTGGACGAGGTCCAGTGCGGCTACGGCCGGACAGGGAAATTCTTCGCGCACGAGCTGTACGGCATCACGCCCGACATCATGTCGGTCGCCAAGGGCATCGGCGGCGGCTTCCCGCTCGGCGCATGCCTAGCGACCGAGGAGGCGGCCAAGGGCATGGTCGCGGGGACGCACGGCTCGACCTATGGCGGCAATCCGCTCGGGATGGCAGCGGGCGAGGCGATCCTCGACGTGATCCTCGAGGAGGGCTTTCTGGAGCACGTCACCGCAATGGGCGATCGGTTGCGGCAGGGGCTCGAGCAGATGATCCCGAACCACGATCATCTGTTCGACAGCGTCCGCGGGACCGGGCTGATGCTCGGGCTGAAGCTCAAGAGCGACAGCCGCGCGTTCGTCGCGTTCGCGCGCGACAACCACAATCTGTTGCTGGTGTCGGCGGGCGAGAACGTCATCCGCATCCTGCCGCCGCTGGTGATCGACGAGAGCCACATCGCCGAGTGCATCGACAAGCTGTCGGCAGCGGCGCGCGTCTACGTGCCGGCGGCCGACGACTGAAACTGATCCTCCCCGGTACGGGGAGGGGACCATGCGAAGCATGGTGGAGGGGGATCGCCTCGAAGTGTTGCGTTCGTGGAGGCCCCCCCTCCACCATTCGCTAATGCGAACGGTCCCCCTCCCCGTGCCGGGGAGGATATTATGACCCGCCATTTCCTGAATCTGACCGACGCCGGCCCTGACGGCATCGCCGCGATGCTGGCCGACTCGCTCGATCGCAAGGCCGCGCGCGCCGGTTTCCCCAAGGGCCGCGTCGATCCAGATGCGCCGCTCGCCGGTCACACCCTTGCGATGGTGTTCGAGAAGAACTCTACCCGTACGCGCTTCTCGTTCGACATGGCGATCCGCCAGCTCGGCGGCACGTCGATCGTGTCCGACGCCGGCTCGATGCAGCTCGGGCGTGGCGAGTCGGTCGCCGATACGGCGCGCATCCTGTCGGGCTATGTCGATGCAATCATGATCCGTACCGACGATCACGCGAAGATCGAGGAGATGGCGCACTACGCCTCGGTTCCGGTCATCAACGGCCTGACCGATGCGTCGCACCCGTGCCAGATCATGGCCGACCTGCTGACGATCGTCGAAAGCGGCAAAGCGCTGCCCGGCCTGAAGGTCGCGTGGCTCGGCGACGGCAACAACGTGCTCGCCTCGATCGTCGAGGCGGCCGGGCTGATGCAGTTCGACGTCGTCGCAGCGTGTCCGCAGGGGTATCAGCCCACCGACGCCGACGTCGCGCTCGGCAAAGGGCGCGCGAAGGTCGTCGCGACGCCGCGGGAGGCGGTCGAGGGCGCGGACATCGTCGTCACCGACACGTGGATCTCGATGGGGCAGGCACACGCAGAGACCAAGCTGGCGGCGCTCACCCCGTATCAGGTCGACGCCGCGCTGATGGCGATGGCCAAGTCCGACGCGAAGTTCCTGCATTGCCTGCCCGCGCATCGCGGCGAGGAGGTCACACCCGAGGTCATCGACGGGCCGCAGTCGCTGATCTGGCAGGAAGCGGAGAACCGACTGCACGCGCAGAAATCGGTATTGCGCTGGTGCTTCGGGCAGATCGGGTGAGGAACAGGCGTTAACGCGCCGTCTACGCCACCTCGGCCCTCGTCCGTCATCCTTTTCCCTGTCCGTCATCCCAGCGAAAGCTGGTATCTCCCGGTTCGAGCCGCGCTGCTCGCCAATGGGATACCTCAGCTTCCGCTGGGGTGACGGATGGGAATCGGGTTGACCCGCCGCCGCCGCTCCCCATCTTCCCCCGATGCACGATCCCAACATGACCGATCTCGACCGCGCGCTGGCCTTTGCAATCCCGACGCGCAACGCGCGCGGGCGGGTCGTCAGGCTCGGGACGTCGCTCGACCAGGTGCTCGCCGCGCACGCCTATCCGCCGGCAATCGAGAAACTGCTCGCCGAGGCGTTGACGCTGGCCGCGCTGATCGGCTCGACCTTGAAGGATGCGAGCGGCCAGCTCACCATGCAGACGCGGACCGACAACGGCGTCGTCCAGCTGCTGGTGTGCGATTATCGCGGCGGCGAGGTGCGCGGTTATATCGAATACGACGCGGACAAGCTTGCCGAGGCGCCCGCCGAGCCGAGCTTGTTTGCGCTGTTCGGCGCAGGATATCTGGCGATCACGTTCGATATGGCGACCAGCAACGAGCGCTATCAGGGGATCGTGCCCTTGGACGGCGACACGTTGTCGGAAGCCGCGCAAAGCTATTTCACGCAGTCGGAGCAGATCCCGACGATGGTTCGCACCGCCATGGCCAAGGGTCCGGACGGGCGTTGCGTGGCCGGCGGGCTGTTCCTCCAGCATCTGCCCGAAGGCGAGGACGGGCGCGAGCGTCTCCACACGAAGCTTGATCATCCGGAGTGGGAGCATGTCGCGATCCTGGGGGCGACGATGCGCGCTGACGAACTGACCGATGCGATATTGCCGCTCGATACTTTGGTGTGGAGGCTGTTCAACGAGGAACAGGATCTCCACGTGTTCGCCGATATCCCGATCTCCCGCGGGTGCCGCTGCGACGGCGCGTATATCGAAAGCGTGATCTCGAAGTTCCCGCTCGACGAGCGACGCGCGATGGCCGACGAAACCGGCTCGATCGTCGTCGATTGCGCGTTCTGTGCGAAGAAATTCCCTGTCCCGGTCGAGGCTTAGCCCGGATCGTTATAAAACAGGTAAGGAATTAACCGCTCATTTATCCTCGCGCGGTATAGGTAGGTTCGTGCTCGTATTCAGCACGTTTTTCTCCCTTGTGGCGCGACCACGCGTCAACCTCAGGGCCGCTCCACCGGGCGGCCCTTTCTTTTTGCCCGCCGCTGGCCTAGCGGACTCCGCATCATGACATCTCCTGCTCCCTTTGCGGTCGCGCTCGTTTCGGGCGGGCTAGACTCGATGATATCCGCCGCGATCGCGCGTGAATCCGGCCAACGCCTGCTCGCGCTGTCGTTCGACTATAACCAGCGCCACCGCGTCGAACTCGCCGCCGCACGGCGAATTGCCGAAGCGCTCGGCGCCGAACGCCACATCGTCCTGCCGATGGATCTGTCGGCGTTTGGCGGCTCCGCGCTGACCGCCGATATCGACGTGCCGAAAGACGGTGTCGGTACCGAAGACGGCGGCGGCATCCCGGTCACCTACGTACCTGCGCGCAATACCATCTTCCTCAGCCTCGCGCTCGGCTGGGCCGAGGCGGCTGGCGCGCGCGACATCTATATCGGCGTCAACGCGCTCGATTATTCGGGCTATCCCGATTGTCGTCCCGAGTTCATCGCCGCGTTCGAGGGGCTGGCCGAACTCGCCACCAAGGCCGGTGTCGAGGGCCAGCCGTTCCGTATCCAGGCGCCGCTCCAGCACATGACCAAGGCGGATATCGTCCGCGAGGGGACTCGGCTGGGGCTCGACCTGGGGTTGAGTTGGTCGTGCTACGATCCGGCGCCGGGAGGGCTGCATTGCGGTGAATGCGACAGCTGCCGTCTGCGGTCGCGCGGCTTCGACGAGGCCGGGATCGCCGACCCGACGCTCTATGCCGTAAAGCCGATTTGAGATGAGCTACGCCGTCAAGGAGATGTTCCTGACGCTGCAGGGCGAGGGCGTGAACGCGGGCCGCCGCGCGGTGTTCGTCCGCTTCGCCGGCTGCAACCTGTGGTCCGGCCGCGAGCAGGATCGCGCGACCGCGGTGTGCAAGTTCTGCGACACCGAGTTCGTCGGCACCGATGGGCTCGGCGGCGGAAAGTTCGCCGATGCGCAGGACTTGGCGGCGGCGGTCGCGGGATTCTGGGGCGAGGGGGAGCGGGACCGGTTCGTGGTGCTGACCGGGGGCGAGCCGATGCTCCAGATCGACGATGCCATCGTCGACGCGTTGCATGCCCAGGGCTTTCGGATCGCGATGGAGAGCAACGGGACGATCGCCGCGCATCCCGGCATTGACTGGGTGTGCATCAGTCCGAAGGCGGGCAGCGTCGTCGTGCAGCGGACCGGGGACGAGCTGAAGCTGGTCTGGCCGCAGCCGGGCACCGATCTCGACGATGTCGAGACCTGGGATTTCGCGAACCTGCTGCTCCAGCCGCTCGACGACCCGCGGGCGGACGCGAACCGCGAGGCGTGCGTGGAGATGGTGATGGCGCGGCCGCAGTGGCGGTTGTCGTTGCAAACGCACAAGTTGCTCGGGCTGCGCTGAGGAGAGCGCTACCAGCGGGTGATGAAAGTCGGGAAGTCCGGCGGCGAAAGCCGGGGGAACGCAGATCGGCATGACGCAAATCACAGCAGCGGGAGCGGGCCGCCAGTATCGGTGGTGCCCGCTCGTCCGTTTTACTGCCCGGCGATCCCGACACCCGCGGGCGGCCAGTTCTGCGCGCCGCACTTCTTGGTGACCCACTCACCCTTCTTGTTCCAGCAGATCGGGTCGAGCCGCGGCATCGTCGCGCGGTCGCGGCCGATATAGCGCGGGAAGCGCTGTTCGCCCCACGGGATCAGGCTGTTGCGGAGCTCGCGCGAGCGCGCCAGTGCGACCTCGAACAGGTGACCACGCGGCGCGAAGACCGCATCGCGGCCGATCGAGGCAGCGGTCTGGCAGAATCCGAACTGCGCAGCGACCGTGGCGAAGCTCGAATAGGTGCGCGTACCGAACTGGTCGAGCGCGGTCTGACCGGCCTTGACCCCGGCAGCCTTGTTGACGCGCGCGAAATATTTGGTGAGCGTGGTGAACGAGTTCTTCAGTTCCTCGCTGTGGTCTGCGATCATCGCGTTGTAGTTGGGCACGGTCAGCAGCGTCGGCTCGAACTGGCATTGCAGTGCCGCCACGTTGAGCGCGGCGCGCATGTGCCATACCAGTGCTGCGCGCACCTCATCCTGCGTCGCGCCGGGCAGGACCTGGCCGAGATCGGCCTCGTCCCCGGTCACCGCTGCGCCCGAAAAATCGCGCGACTGCAAAAAGAACTGCGCCGATGCCGACTGGGCTACGGCCAGTCCACTCGCCGCCACGCATAGCGCAAGCGCGGTACGCAACACCTTCATTCCAACCTCCCCGGGATCTTCAAGCCGTCGATTCTAAAGCGTTTCGACGCCGCCCCCAAGTGAATTTACCTATCGAAGCCGGCCACCAGGGTCCAGCGACACCGACCGCGGCGGATTTTCGTCGCAGCCGAAATGATTATGGCACGCTGGGGCGCTTTCAGGTCACGACCCGACGCACGTCGGACATCGCCACTGCGGCCGAAACGCAAAGGGCCGCCCGGTCGCCCGGACGGCCCTTTCGCAGCACGACATCCCTTTCGGAAATGCCGGGCCGCAGCAGTAATTTCCTTGCGGAAATTACATCGCGTTGTTGGTCATCATGGTGTCGTTCGACATCATCGTGTCGTTCGCCATCATGGTGTCGTTGGCCATCATGCCACCGTTCGACGCGCCGTCGACTGCGGTCATGTTGTCGGTCATCGTGTCCATGCCTTCGCTGGCATTCATGTCGGTGACCATCGTGTTGTCGGTCGTCGTCTCGGTCTTCGGACCGCACGCCGAAACGGCGAGCGCTGCGCTGGCGATCAGCGAACCGGTCAGAACCTTGGAAATGAGTGAACGCATGTGGAAGCTCCCTAGATAGAGGATTTGGCTGGCTGCTCGCCCTTAATACCCAAATCGTAGTGGACATTAATCCGATAACGGTTTGTCCTCAAGCCTCGTTTTCTCGAGGACAAGAAACTGTTTCAAGGAAAGCATCGGTCGTCAACGTCAGAGCGGCGTCGAAGGTTGCAAGGTCGGCGGAAATGCCGAGGGATTGCAGGCTGGTAACGCCATATTCGGACAGGCCGCAGGGGACGATACCGCCAAAATGGGCCAGATCGGGGGCCACGTTCACCGAAAAGCCGTGGAGCGTGACCCAGCGCTTCACCCGCACGCCGATCGCGCCGATCTTGGCTTCGCTGCCCCTATCGAGCGTCCAGATGCCGACGCGACCATCGACCGCGAACGCCTCGACGCCGAGTTCGCGGAGTGCCGCGATCACCCAGGATTCGAGCGCGTGAACGTAGCGACGCACGTCGCGACCACGTTTGGTCAGGTCGAGCACGACATAGCCGATCCGCTGGCCGGGCCCGTGATAGGTGTATTTGCCGCCGCGCCCGGTCGCGATCACCGGGAAGCGCGCGTCGATCAGGTCGCCGGCCTCGGCGCTGGTGCCCGCGGTGTAGACCGGGGGGTGTTCGAGCATCCACAGCAGTTCGCGCGCCTCGCCCGCGCCGACCGCGGCCGCGCGCGCCTCCATCTCGGCCAGCGCGTCGGCATAGGGCGTGAGGCCGGCGCTGGTCCGCCATTCGATGTCGGAAGAGGGAGAGTTAATCACGGCTCCCAATTGCGCACCCGAGCGGCGACTTGCAAGCCGACCCGCAACCTGTGGTCAAGCGCAGGGGCTTGGGCTAGTCCGCGCGGAACACGGAACCGGGGAGCGTGACACATGGTGAGAATGGGAACGGTCTGGGATCGCACGGTCGAGGTGCTCAACGGGCGCACCGGCATGATCGCGCCGATCGCGCTGCTCGGGATAGTGCTGCCGAGCGTCGTCCGGGACGGCTTCGTCGCGTTCTCGACGCCGGGGACCGCGATGTTCGCGCTGGTCGGCGGCGTGCTGGCGATCGTCGCGCTGGTCGCGATGCTGTGGGCGCAGCTCGCGATCGTCGCGATCGCCACTGATCCGGCGACCGATGCGGCCGAGGCGCGTCGCCAGGCCGGCGCGCGCCTGTTGCCGGCGTTCGGGATCACCGTGCTGCTGTCGATCGTCGCGGTAATCCTCGCGGTGCCGCCGGTGCTCGTGCTGATCCAGTCCGGCTTCGACATCACCGCCGCGGCCAACGGGTCGAGCGCGCAGATGACGCCGCCCAGCGCCGGGGCCGCCGGGTTCGTCGGCCTCTACAGCCTCGTCTACATGCTGGTGCTGGTCTGGATCGGGGCGCGACTGATCCTGCTCAATCCCGTCATTCTCAATGAGCGCCTCGGGTTCGGCGCGCTGCTGCGCTCGGTGCGGCTGACTAAGGGGCTGACGTGGCGGATCATCGGCGTGCTGCTGCTGTTCGGGATCGTCCTGATCGTTACCAGCTGGGCGGCGCAGTCGGTCACCGGGGTCGTGTTCCGCCTCGCGCTCGGCGCCGACGGGCTGGCACTCGCGACCTTCCTCGCCGGGATCTTCGCCACGATCGTTTCCACCGCCTTCACCGTGCTCGCCGCCGTCTTCACCACGCAGTTGTACGTCGCCGTCAGAGAGAGCCCCGACACCCTATGAAGCTCGATTTCGCGACTGTCCTCACCGATGCCTGGACCCTGTTCAAGCGTGACCGCGACCTGTTGCTGCGGATCGCCGCGCCGTTCCTGTTCCTGCCCGCGTTCGCGCTCGCCTTGGTCGTGCCCGATCCGCCGATGCCGGTGGCGGGGGCGGGCGACAACGAAGCACAGGCGATGGCCTGGGCCGACGCGGTGCAGACGTGGGCGTCGGCGCATGGCGGCTGGTACCTGCTCGCCTATGTGACGAGCTTTTTCGGGACGTCGCTGTTCTACGCGCTGTATCTCGACCGCGATCAGCTCGATCTGCGCGGGGCGTTGTCGCGCTGCCTCAAGCTGTTTCCGCGCTTCCTGCTGGCGATGGTGATCGTGTCGCTGCCGGCAGGCGCGGGGCTGCTGCTCTACGCGATTCCCGGCCTCTACATCCTCGGCCGGACGATGATGACCGGTCCGGCCCTTTTCGCCGAGGCGCCGCTCGGCGCGCTCGGTGCGATCCGGCGTAGCCTGACGCTCAGCCGCGGATCGGGACTGCCGCTGATGGGACTGGCGGCCTTCAGCTATATCAGCGGCTGGATCGTCGGTGCGCCGTTCATGATGGCGGACAAGGCGCTGCGCGACGGCGGCGAGGCGAACCCGGTCGCGCTGGTGATCGTCGATGCGGGCGCGGCGGCGGCGGCGATGGCGTCGGGAATCGCGATGGCGCTGATCGCGATCTCTGCCTACCGCCGACTGGCGCGGTAGGGCCAACCCCACCACCTCCGTCATGCCGGGCTCGTTCCGGCATCCACCGTTCCGCACGCTCGATAGAATTTGGTTTGCGGAAGGGTGGACCCCGGAACTAGTCCGGGGTGACGGAGTGGGCGAATTAGCCCCGCTTCCCCAGGTAAGGAACTTGCGGCGCTGTCTCCGGCGGCAGCAACCCGGAAGCTCGCGGATCGGGGAAGGTTTCGATCGTCCGCTTGATCGCCGTGAATCCCTGCGCGCGGTAGAACCCTAGCGCGCTCGGATGGTCGAGCGTGCAGGTGTGCAGCCACACCCGCCCGATCCCCTTGGCCCAGGCTCGTGCGGTCGCTTCGGCCATCAGCCAGCGGCCATGACCCTGTCCGGCGAGTTCGGGGATCAACCCGAAATACGAGATCTCGCACGCGCCGCCCGCGCGGAAGTCGAGTTCGAGCATGCCGACCTCGATCCCCGCGGGATCGAGCACCGCATACACCGCGATCCCCGGATCATGGACGATCGCCGCCAGCACGTCGTCCGCCATCACCAGCCGCGAGTACCAGAGCCATGGGCTCCCCACCCGCCGGAACAGCGCACGGTATTTCGCCAGCGCCGGCCGCTCCCAGCGCACCAGCCGCAACCGCGACCCTGGGCTCGGCCGCAGCGGTGGCCGCTTGCGCATTTCCAGCGTGGTGACGATCGTGGCCAGCGTGTCGTCCGCGACCGGGATCAGCGCCATCTCACGACCACGTCGCGCGCGGCGGCAGGCTCATCAGGATCGCGTCGATGTTGCCGCCGGTCTTGAGGCCGAACAACGTGCCGCGATCGTAGACTAGGTTGAACTCGGCATAGCGCCCGCGCCATTCGAGCATCCGGGCCTCGTCGGCCGCATCGAACGGCGTATCCATCCGCCGCCGCACGATCCGTGGATAGGAGTCGAGGAACGCCTCGCCGACATCGCGCGTAAACGCGAAATTCGTCTCGAAATCGCCGTCGAGATGATCGAAGAAAATCCCGCCGACGCCGCGATGGACCTTGCGATGGGGAAGGTAGAAATAGGTTTCCGCCCATTCCTTGAAGCGGGGGTAGTGCGCCGGGTCATGCGCGTCGCACGCCGCCTTCATGGTGGCGTGAAAGTCTGTGGTGTCCTCCTCGATCGGCAGCGGCGGATTGAGATCGCCGCCGCCGCCGAACCAGCGCTTGGTGGTGTTGAGGAAGCGGCAGTTCATGTGCACGGCCGGCACGTGCGGGTTGGTCATGTGCGCGACCAGGCTGATCCCGGTCGCGAAGAACCGCGGGTCGTCGCCCGCACCGTGGATCGACTTGGCGAAATCGCCCTCTAACGTGCCGCCGACGGTCGAGACGTTGACGCCGACCTTCTCGAAGATCTTGCCCTTCATCACCCCGCGGACCCCGCCGCCGCCGGGTTCGCCCGACGGGTCGACACGGTCCCAGGGGGTGTACTCGAAGCTCGCGTCCGAGCCTGCCTCGCGCTCGATCGCTTCGAACTCGGCGCAGATCCGGTCGCGGAGCGATTCGAACCAGTGGCGGGCGGCGGCTTGCTGGGGGTCGAGATCGGTCATGCGCGGGTCTCTACCAAATCCTCCCCGGAACGGGGAGGGGGCAGGCCAACCCGGAAGCGCGATCGTTCCCGAATTTCCGTCATCCTGACGAAAGTCAGGATCCAGAGCCACGAAAAGGCGGCGTTCGTTACCCTGGATCCTGACTTTCGTCAGGATGACGGGGAAGTACCACGCGCCATCGCTAAGCCGGCCAACCGCCCGTCTGGCGCAACGCCTCCGCCGCGACGATTCCGGTTGCGACGGAGATGTTCATTGACCGCAACCCTGGCCGCATCGGGATCAGCACGCGCACGTCGGCCCGCGCGTGGACCTCCTTGGGAACCCCAGCGCCCTCGCTGCCCATCAGCAAGACGTCGTCCTCGCGAAATTCGGCCACATCCAGCCGCACCGCGCCCTTCGTCGTCAGCAACACGATCCGCCCGCTCACCTGAGCCAGAAACGTCTCCCAATCGACATGCCGCACCACGTCGACCGCGCCGACATAGTCCATCCCCGAGCGCGCGACGGCCTTTTCGCTCCAGGTGAATCCCATCGGTTCGATCAGGTCGACGCCGATCCCCATGCACGCGGCGGTCCGCAGGATGGCACCGACATTTCCGGCAATATCGGGCTGGTAGAGGGCAATACGCATGCTGCGCGCTCTACGCTGCGAGTAACACAAAGCAAAATCCAGTTGGCAAACCGTCGTCCTGCCGTCTATCAGATCGCAGCCTCCGTGGGGACGGTCGGGCGGAATGGGGAGATGGTTTCGCGAAACCGCAAGCCCGGACCGCCACGAAAAAAATAACGTGCAAGGGCGAGATGAATGGCGACAGTGGACGATATGGTTCCCCCAGGCGAATCGCCAGAGCCGTTCCATGAGGACGCGCAAGATCCTCGCCGCCGTGATTTCATC
This sequence comes from Sphingomonas sp. M1A8_2b, assembly GCF_053345535.1. Classification (NCBI taxonomy): domain Bacteria; kingdom Pseudomonadati; phylum Pseudomonadota; class Alphaproteobacteria; order Sphingomonadales; family Sphingomonadaceae; genus Sphingomonas; species Sphingomonas sp. M1A8_2b. The sequence continues at coordinate 356,773 of NZ_JBKFAH010000003.1, forward strand.
AACATCGCCGCCGTCTCGTTCGCCGGGGTAGGCGCGGTCGCGATCGTTCTGCCGCTGATCAACCAGATGAACCCCTCGGCCGACGTGCTCGCGCAGTCGACCACCGAAATCGACCTATCGAAGATTCTGCCAGGCCAGGCGATCAAGACGTCGTTCCGCAAGCAGCCGCTGTTCGTGCGCAACCTGACGCCGAAGGAAATCTCGGAAGCCGACGCGGTCGATATCTCGACGCTGCGCGATCCGCAGACGCTGGAACAGCGCACCAAGGCGGGCAAGAAGAACTGGCTGATCACGCTGGGCGTCTGCACGCATCTCGGTTGCGTCCCGCTCGGCGCGGGCGAGGGCGAGAACAAGGGCCCGTTCGGGGGCTATTTCTGCCCGTGCCACGGCTCGGCCTACGACACCGCCGCGCGCATCCGCAAAGGCCCCGCTCCGTCGAACCTCCACGTTCCGGACTATGCCTTCAACTCCGACACCGTCGTCACGGTAGGCTGAGGAAAACGACATGAGCTTTCCCTGGGCCAAGCAATACGAACCGAAGCTGCCGCTGACGCGGTGGCTGGACGAGCGGCTTCCCGTTCCCCGGCTCGTCTATAACTCACTTGGCGGCGGCTACCCCGTCCCGCGCAACCTCAATTACTTCTGGAACTTCGGCGTCCTCGCCGGCGCTGCATTGGCGATCCAGATCATCACCGGCATCGTGCTCGCGATGCACTACGCCGCCAACGGCGCGGTCGCGTTCGACTCGGTCGAAAGCATCATGCGAGACGTCAACGCGGGCTGGTTCTTGCGCTACGCCCACGCCAACGGCGCCTCGATGTTCTTCATCGTCGTCTACACGCACATCTTCCGCGGGCTTTATTACGGCTCGTACAAGGCGCCGCGCGAGATGGTGTGGCTGCTCGGCGTGGTCATCTTCCTGCTGATGATGGCGACCGCGTTCATGGGCTACGTGCTTCCCTGGGGCCAGATGAGCTTCTGGGGTGCGCAGGTCATCACCGGGTTCTTCTCGGCGATCCCGCTGGTCGGCGACACCATCCGCATCTGGCTGCTCGGCGGATTTGCACCGGATAACGCCGCGCTCAACCGCTTCTTCTCGTTGCATTACCTGCTGCCGTTCGTGATCGCGGGTGTCATCATCCTGCACATCTGGGCGCTGCACATTCCGGGTTCGAACAACCCGACCGGCGTCGACGTGAAGGGCGAGCAGGACACCGTTCCGTTCCATCCTTACTACACCGCGAAGGACGGCTTCGGGCTCGGCATCTTCATGCTGATCTTCGCCAGCCTGTTGTTCTTCTTCCCGAACTATCTCGGCCACCCGGACAACTACATCCCGGCGAACCCGCTCTCGACGCCCGCGCACATCGTCCCCGAATGGTATTTCTGGCCATTCTACGCGATCCTGCGCGCCTTCACCGCGGACTTCATCCTGCCGGCCAAGCTCTGGGGCGTGCTGGCGATGTTCGGCTCGATCCTGCTGCTGTTCTTCCTGCCCTGGCTCGACAGCTCGCCGGTGCGCTCGATGAACTATCGTCCCAAGGCGCGGATCGCGTTCTGGGTGCTGGTCGCCGACATCTTCGTGCTCGGCTATTGCGGTGGCGCGCCGGCGAACGCGTTCTACGTGATCCTCAGCCAGATCTGCGCGGCCTATTACTTCGCGCATTTCCTGATCATCCTGCCGCTGATCTCGCGCTCCGAGCGTCCGCGGCCACTGCCCAACTCGATCACCGAGGCGGTGCTGAGCAAGCATGGCGGGACGAGCCCGGCGCACACTGCATTGTCGACGGGGTCCACTCCCGCCGCTGCGCATTGATACGAACTCGAGGATACACACATGGTTCGTCTCATCGCATCCTTCGTCGGCGCGGCTTTCGTGCTGGTGCTCGGCATAGCGCTCTTCGGCAGCATCTCGGGGGCGATCACCGACCCGGTCGCGCCGTCGGCCGAGAGCGTCGCACACAAGCACCCCAAGGAACTCGAACTCGCCTCCAACGGCGTCTTTGGCAAGTTCGACCGTCGCCAGCTCCAGCGCGGTTTTCAGGTCTACAAGGAAGTCTGTTCCGCCTGCCACTCGCTGCGCCTGGTCTCGTTCCGCGACCTGACCAAGATCGGCTATACCGAGCCCGAGGTTAAGGCGATCGCCAACCAGTGGGTCATCGAGCAGCCGACGATCAATCCGGAGACGGGCGAGCCCGCGACGCGGAAAAACATCCCGTCGGATCGCTTCCCGTCGCCGTTCGCCAACGAGATCGCCGCCCGCGCCGCGAACAACAACGCGCTGCCGCCCGATCTCTCGCTGATCACCAAGGCGCGCGAGGACGGCACCGCGTACGTCCACTCGCTGCTGACCGGCTATACGACGCAGCCGGCCGCGTTGCTGAAGCAATTCCCGGACATCAAGACGCCCGAGGGACTCCATTACAACCCGTATTTCGCGAACCTGAACATCGCGATGCCACCGCCGCTGACGTCGGATGATCAGGTCGCGTATGCGGATGGGACCAAGGCGACGAAGGAGCAGATGTCGACCGATGTGGCCGCGTTCCTGACCTGGACCGCCGAGCCCAACCTCGAGGCGCGCCATGCCGCCGGGTTCGCGTCGATCATCTTCATCCTGATCTTCTGCGGCCTCGCCTGGGGCGCGTACCAGAACGTCTGGCGCGACGTTAAGCATTGATGACGGCCGGGCTCCCGCGGTAAGGGCGCACGGATAGAGGGAGCGGCGGACGGGCGGACAGCCCGATCCGCCGCTTTCGTTTTGGCCGTAGCGCGGTGTCGCGATACGTCTGCCTCCCCGTGCGAAGAAGGGACCGTCCATGGCCGATACCGAAGAGCGCAACGCCGACCTCAAGGCGCTGATCCGCACCATCCCGGACTTCCCGAAGCCCGGTATCCAGTTCCGCGACATCACCACGTTGTTGCTCGACCCGAACGGCTGGGCGACCGCGATCGAGCGCATGGTCGAAGCCGTCTCCGGTCCCGTCGATCTCGTCGCCGGCATCGAAGCCCGCGGCTTCCTGTTCGCCGCTGCGCTCGCCGCGCCGCTCAAGGCCGGCGTCCTGCTGATCCGCAAGGACGGCAAGCTTCCCGGCGCCACCATCGCCGAGGATTACGCGCTCGAATACGGCACCGACCGGATCGCGATCCACGCCGATGCTTTCACCCCCGGTGCGCGCGTCCTGCTGGTCGACGACCTGATCGCCACCGGCGGCACCGCGCGCGCCGCCGTGCGCCTGCTCCACAAGGCGGGCGCGATCGTCACGCAGGCGCAGTTCCTGGTCGACCTGCCGGATCTGGGCGGTACAGCGGCGTTGCGCGAGGACGGCATCGCGGCGACCGCGCTGATCCACTTCCCGGGTCACTGATGATCGCGCGGTGGTAGGCAGCGCGACGTCCCAAGGCGTTCCCTCGCAGACGCAGACGCAGACGCAGACGCAGACGTAGACGCAGGGGCCGGGCTGGATAGCGCAGCGTCGCGGTACCCTGGGCCCCCGCGTTCGCGGGGGAACGCTCGCTCGGTCCGCTTATCGAGACGGACACCTCCCGGTGCGTCAGACCCCATTCATGGAACTTGCGATATACCGACTCCGTTATACGATGAATGGCGGCGCGTTTTGACCGCCCTCCACGTGTGGGAGGATTTTCCATGTTTTTGAAGCGCTTCGGCATTATCGGCCTAGCCCTTGGTCTCGGACTTGGCGTCGCGGGTTGCACCGACGGCTATGGATATGGCGGCGTCGGCGTAGGCTATGCCAGCGATCCCTATTATGGCGGCTATGGCGACGGCTATTACGGCGCGGGCTATGACGGCTTCGGCGGCGGCTATGGCGGCTTCGGATCGTATTACGGCTGGAACAGCGGGTATTATTATCCGGGTTCGGGCATCTACGTCTACGATCGCTATCGCCGTCCTCACCGCTGGAACGGCAGCCAGCAGCGCTATTGGCAGGGTCGGCAGCACTTTCGCGGTACCGTCAACGACGGTGGTCGCGGCAACTGGGGCGGGTTCGACCGCAACCGTGGCAACGACGGCAATCGCGGCTGGCGTGGCAATCGCCCGGGGTATCAGGGCAATCCCGGCACGCCCGGCACACCCGGCACCGTCCCGGGCCAGTTCGGCAACCGCGGGCGCAACTGGGGCGGGGGCCGTCCCGATGGCCAGGTCGGCCAGCCCGGCGCTACGCCGCCGCAGCAGCAGGGCAACCCGGCCTTCACCGGCGCTCGCCCGACCGGCGCCAACCAGGCGTACCGCGGCGGTGGCCAGCGCTTCGGCGGTGGCGGTCGCGGCGGCAACCACTGGGGCGGCGGCAATCGCGGCGGCCGCGGCCAACCGCGCCGGTGACGTCCGGACCAGCCTGATCCCCGGCTAGGACGATCAGGCTAGGACGATCAGGGTGCGGGCGCGTCGATCGGGCGCGTCCGCACCAGTCCGTTCGAGATGAACGTCATGACGACGACATCGTCCTGGTTGAGCACGGTCATACGGCTCTTGAAGATGCCCATGTCCGGGCGCTTGGCCGAGACGCGCTTTTCGAGGATCTCGGTCTCGCACCGTAGCGTATCACCGGGATAGACCGGCTTCACCCATTTCAGTTCGTCGATACCGGGCGACCCGAGCGCGGCCTGTCGGTTCGCCTTCAGGTGCGCGACCAGCATCGCCATCGTCATTGCGCAGGTATGCCAGCCGCTCGCCGACAGCCGCCCGAAATGCGTCTGTGCCGCTGCCTCGTCGGAGAGGTGGAACGGCTGCGGATCGTATTTCGCGGCGAACTCCATCACCTCTTCCCGCGTGACGGCATAGCGGCCGAACGACGCGGTCGCGCCGACCGCGATGTCTTCGAAATACTGCATGCGCGCTCTCCTCTTATCGGTGCAGCACCTTCTGGAAGGGCGCGTCGGTGCCGTCCAGCCCTGCCTCCGCCGGCAAGCCGATCAGGTCGCGCAGCAGCGGCTCGATCGCGACATTGTCGAAGCTCTGGATCGTCTTGCCGCGCGCGAACGCCGGCCCGTTGGCGAGGAACAGCGCGCGCATCTCCGGCGCCATGTTGTCGTAGCCGTGCATCCCGCCGACCGACGCCCTGGTCGGTGTGGTGAGTTCGACCTTCCAGCCGACATCGGCCAGACACAGGTAGCTCGGCACGCGCGGGTTGCGACCATAATGGAAGCGCGCGGGGATCTCGCTTTTCCGCCAGCATTGCAGGTGATCGTGCGGCGTCAGCAGCCGCGCCTCCAGCGCCGCCTCATGCCCCGGCACCGCGAACAGGCTGGCATAGGGCCCGCTCTCGATCACGCGATAGTTCGCCTTGTCCGCAATCGTATCGAGCGCGACGACGCGGGTGCTGCTGGTCGCCGCCATGCCGTGATCGGCGACGATGACGAGGTTGGCGGGCTGCCCCAGCGCGGCGAGGCCGTCGACCAGCGTGCCGATGCTCGCATCGACATCGGCCACCGCCTGCGTCACGCCCGCGCTGTCGGGGCCGCCCGCATGGCCGGCGCTGTCGACCGTGTCGAAATACAGCGTCACCAGCTTCGGGCGGATCGCTGCCGGACGCCGCATCCAATCGAGCACCGCATTGACCCGCTGCGTGCCCGACACCTGCTGGTTGAACTGCTGCCAGTCCTCGGGTCGCGTCCCGCCGTCGATCGCGCCGTGGCTGTCGGGTTTCAGCGTGCCGCCGACCGCGACGTTCGCACCCGGCCAGAACATCGTTGCGGTGCGGATCCCGGCCTTCTCGGCATCGACCCAGATCGGCGAACTCTCGTTCCACCAGAACGGATCGTCGGTCGCCATCGTGAAGGTCTCGCCCGGCCGTGCCGGATCCTCCATCTTGTTGCCGACGATCCCGCTGCGATCGGGGCGAAGCCCGGTGACGAGCGTCCAGTGATTGGGAAAGGTGATGCTCGGGAACGACGGCCGCATGCTCGCGAAGACGCCGCTGGTGCGCAGCCGGTTGAGATTCGGCGTTACGCCGCGATCGAGATAATCCGGGCGAAACCCGTCGATCGATACGAGGATCGTCACGGGCGCACGTGCCTCGCTGGGCATCGCCGCCGCGGCCGTCGATGTCGGGGCAGGGGCCGTGATCGGTGAAAGGGCAGGGGGCGTGGCCGGATAGGCGCACCCGGCCAGCGTCAGCCCAAGGAGTCCGAGCACCGTCATCTTCATCATAACCGTTCGTCCCGAGCAGGTACCGACTTCGCGCGACCCCTACTCGGCACGACCGGGGAGGGAAACCCGTTCGCGTTGTAGATCTGATCGCCCAACGAGCAGCACCATCCCGGCGAAGGCCGGGGCCCAGTTGGGGGACATCGCCGATACGCGTTGCGCGTCGTTACTCCAATCTAACCAACTGGACCCGGCCTCCGCCGGGGAGGTAAAGAAGGTGCCGGGGCAGTAAAAAAGGAGGTGGCCGCCCGCAGCACTCAGCGCCAGTCGTCCTCTACAACCCCACTGCCAGCTTGCTGAACAGCGTCCAGCTCACTGGCGTCTTGCCGTACGCCGCCTCCAGCGCCGCGGGTTTGTCATACGCCGCGACCGTCCCGCCCAGCGCCAGCCCGAGCGGCCCGACGATCTGGAGCCGATAGGCATAGCCGATCTCCGCCTTGGTCACGCGGAACTTGGTGTCGTGCAGCGGGTCCGCCTCGTCGGGAAACAGCTCGTCGTTGGCGACGTTCTCGACCCGGCCGAACACCGCGTGATGCGCCGACAGCTCATAGGTCGCCTCGGCGAGGAACGCGCTCAGCTTCGGTCCCGGCACGCGGTCCTTCAGGCTGTACGCGAACGTCGTCGCCAGCCCGCCCCGCGCGTACTGTACGCTGGCGGTGGTGCGGTTCTCGTCCTCGCCGGGATGCTGCGCCTCGGGCTCGGTCAGGTGGCCATGGCTGACCTGCACCGCCCAGACCGGCGACGGCGTCCACGTGCCCCGCACGCTCCACGAGTCGAGCTTGGGCGTTTCGATATTCCAGCGATGCTCGTCGGGCTCGCGGCCCTTGAATGCCGATGCCTCGAGCTGGAACGCGGACGTCGCATAGCCCCCGGTCACCACGCCGTAGGTGATGTGCGTCGAATCGAACCAGTGATGCGTGATCGGCGACATCGGCTGATAGCGCGCCGACCCGCGGTGCATGAACGCGCTCGGCCCCAGCGCCGGCTCGCCGACCGGGCCGCCATAGACGAACAGCGTCGCGCCGTTCCCCAGCCGGTAATCGACCTTCGCGGCCAGCTCCATGAACAGGTCGTGCGGGTGCTGCCGATCGACCAGCGGACGGTTATCGGCCAGCTCGCCGGTCGCGAATAAATTCGTGTAGCCACGCGCACCCATCAGCGGTTCGAGGCTGTTCATCGTCCGCAACTGGATATGAAACCGGTCCCCGAGATCGCGATCCGCCATCAGCATCGCCATCGACTGGACGAACGCCTCGCTTCGCCCACGCGGGCCGCCCTGGTCGGTCGCGACGCCCCAGGCATAGCCATGCGCCATCAGCATCCACTTGCCTGCTTGCGTCATATAGCCGCGCATCGGCCCCTCTGCCGCGGGGAGTCGCGAAGTCCCGCTACCCTGACTGTAAAAGCCGCCGGAAGTGCCCATCGCCATCGCCGCCATCGCCGCGCCTGTGGGAGCCCTGGCGAGCGCGGCGTCGGACGCCGCGCGATAGGCAGGGTCGGCGATCGTTACATGGCCTATCGCGGCTTGGCCCATCGAAGCGTGGTCCATCGCCGAATGGTCCATCGCCGCATGATCCGTTGGGGCACCGGGCAATGGCCTCTGGTCCATCTCCATTGCGGGCATCGCGGAGGGTGAGGCAGGCGTCGCAATGGGGGCGCTTGCGGTCGGCGTGCGATGGCGGTCGACAGCGCCCTGTTCGCCGGCCGCGCCGGACTCCGGTGCGTGCGCCGCTTTCTTGGTCTTGGTCTTGGCCGGTTGCGCGGGGTGATCCGGCATCGGCATCGGCATGGTCATCCCCGCATGTTGGGCGGTGGCGGCATAAGGCAGGCACATTGCCGCGGCGCTCGCCGCGAGCAGCATCGATCGTGTCATCGTCTGAAATCCCGAATACGCGTGAAAGACAGGGTGCGGATGCACCCGACGATCACGCGGTTCGGGGTGGTCGCAGCGCGGGTGCCGCAGTCCTGCCAAGGTCGAACACGGCGGCCCGCCCGATCGGCATCGCGATCTTGGCCGGCAGTACGTCGTCGATCCGTACCGCGGTCCAGGCCGAGGGCGGGATACAGCCGATACAGCCGTGCAGCGCGACCGCCTTGCGATCCGGAGCCGCATCCCCATGATTCGCAGCGCTTTCCGGCATCGCTTTCATCGCATGCGGAGTCGAGCCGCCATGACACGCCGCCGGTGCCGCAGCAGGCAGCGCGAACGCGGCAAGCAGAAGCGCGAGGAGGAACCGCATGAGCATATACTGCGGTTTAGAGCGGATTCGCGCACGATCAACCTCGTTGGATGGTGGCGGTGCCAAGGTGTGCCGGATCGTCGCGCGGCCTGGTCTTCAGTCGTGCACAGGAGGTGGTCCAGGCCCGCCGAGAGATGCGCGCGCTCCGCGTCCAGGATCGCGCGATGTTCGGCGACGACCCCGGACATCCGCGCTGCGTGCCTTTGTGTGGAGCAACGCACAGTCGTGCGAAGTCGCACGAATCCGCCAAAATCCCACGGCCGCAATCCCACGACCGCCGTTGGGTCGCGGCGTTGCGTGTCGCTACGGCGATCAGGAAATGGAAGTCGCGGTCGGCGTCCTCCGGCACCTCGGCCAGAAGGTTTCCCTGGTCGATCCGTTCGGCCAGCAGCGCCATTTAGGCGCGTTCGTCGCCGGAGACAGGGAGTGCGGCCATTGCAGCCGACCACATATCGCCCCGACGGCATTGGTCGACGAGCACGCCGCCCACGCGCTGGGACAGCCACCCCCCGGCCTTTGGCGAAGGATCGGCCAACGTATCGAAACCAACCGTCATCACAGCGATCTGCCTGACCAAAGCTTCAACTATGCAGAAAACCGTCAAGCAGGATTGGTCATTATCGGCTTACGCTTTCGCCTTCTATGATCATGCCAGTCACCGCATGAAGTCGACCCGTGCTGGCGTTTGGAACGGACGACGCTGACAGTCGAAGTGTAAAATTAACTGGTAAGGCCGATTTTGCGCCGCTAATCTCAGAGAATGACAGGGAGAGGGTTATGCAGGCCGGATATGTCGCGGCTGCGCTCGTCGGGGGGCATCGCCGCGCCCGCGACGCGGCAGGCCGAATCGCTCTGCCCTGGGGGAGTTCAAGCGCGGCGGCGAGGTCGATCCGGTACAGGCCGCGTAGGTCGCCAGATCCCGGGAGTCGCACATCTGTAACCGGGCCGCCTATTACTATCCACAACCCCCACACGCATCTGAACCACGTCGACACGATCGACGAATATCGGGGCGTCGGCTGGTACCGCATGATGTTCACGCCGATCGCGGCCTTCACCGTCAGGCGCGCCTGGCTGCAGTCCGATGCCGCCAGCCGCACCGCCGAGGTCTGGCTCGACGGACAGCAGATCGGCGAGCGTAGGGGCGGCTTTTCGCGGTTCCGGCTCGATGCCACGGCGAGCGTGATGGCGGGGACGTCGGCCTGGATCGGCGGGATGCTGTTCACGCTGCTGATCGGGCAAAGCGCGGACGCATGGGGATACGGCCCATTGTTCGCGGCGTTGGCGGCGCTCGACTTGGTCGCGGCGGTCGTGTTGGGGAGTTGCTGCACGGTACGCCGCGAACGGTTTCGAGGGTTTGAGAGAGATGAATAGCGTGGTGATGTCCCAGACCCTGATGACGCAGACGATGCGGTGGTTCGGGCCGAACGATCCCGTCACCTTGCAGGGTATCCGGCAGGCCGGTGCGACCGAGGTGGTGACCGCGCTGCACGAGGTCCCGAACGGCGCGGTCTGGACGCGCGATGCGATCGCGGCGCGCAAGCAGCTGGTGCAGGACGCCGGGCTCGACTGGACGGTGGTCGAGAGCCTGCCGGTCGACGAGCGCATCAAGACGCGCTCGGGCGAGTGGGACAGGCTGATCGAGGCGTACCGCGAGAGCCTGCGCAATCTGGCGGCGTGCGGCATCCGCGTCGTCACCTATAATTTCATGCCGCTGCTCGACTGGACGCGGACCGATCTCGCCTGGGAACTGCCCGACGGATCGCGCGCGCTGCGCTTCGAGGCGATCGCGGTGGCGGCGTACGACCTGTTCATCCTCAACCGGCCGGGCGCCGAACTCGACTATGATGCTGGCGTGCGCGCGGCCGCGGCGGCGCGTTTCGAGGGCATGGATGCGGCGGCGCGCGTGGATCTCGAACGGACGATCATCGCAGGCCTGCCGGGCAGCGAGGAGGGTTTCACGTCCGCGGCGTTTCTCGAGGCGATCGGCAGCTATGCCGACATCGATGCCGCTCGCCTGCGCGACAACCATGTCGCGTTTCTCGAGGCGGTGTGCCCGCTCGCCGATGAACTCGGGATCGCGCTGGTCGTCCATCCCGACGATCCGCCGTTCCCGATCTTCGGCTTGCCGCGCGTCGTCAGCACCGAGGCGGACGTGACCGATCTGTTCGCGCGCGTGCCGAACGTATCGAACGGTCTGTGCCTGTGCACCGGATCGTTCGGGGTGCGCGCCGACAACGACCTGCCCGGCATGGTCGACCGGCTCGGGTCGCGGATCGGCTTCCTCCATCTCCGCTCGGTCCAGCGCGAGGCGAATGGCGCGTTCCACGAGGCCGATCATCTCGAGGGTGATGCCGACATGGCGGCGGTGATGGCGGCGGTCCACCGCCTGTCGGTCCGCGAGGGGCGGAGCATCCCGATGCGGCCCGATCACGGGCACCAGATGCTCGACGACCTGACTCGCACGACCAACCCCGGCTATTCGCTGCTCGGCCGGATGCGCGGCCTCGCCGAACTGCGCGGACTTGAACGCGGCATAGCGTATGCGGCAGGAGTATCGGCATGACGCGTCCTCTCGAACTGCATCCGGACCGGCTGTTCCCGGCCGATCCGACCACCCGGAATATCGCCCGCGCGCTATATGCGGAGATCGCCGACCTGCCGATCGTCAGCCCGCACGGCCATACCGATCCGACCTGGTTCGCCGACAACCGCCACTGGACCGACGCGAGCTCGCTGTTGCTCGCGCCCGATCATTACCTGTTCCGGATGCTCTACAGCCAGGGCGTCGATCTCGATGCGCTGATGATCCCGCGCAAGGATGGCGCGCCGACCGCCGATCCGCGATCGGCATGGCGGACGCTCGCCGCGCATTACCCGCTGTTCCGCGGCACGCCGTCGCGGATGTGGCTCGATCATGTGTTTGCCGAGGTGTTCGGGTTCGACGTCGCGTTCGAGCCGGCCACCGCGGACCTGTATTTTGACACGATCGGCGAGAAGCTCGCGACCGAGGCATTCCGGCCGCGCGCGCTGTTCGACCGGTTCCGGATCGATTTCCTCGCCACCACCGAAGGCGCGCACGACAGCCTCGATGCACACCACCGCATCCAGGCCAGCGACTGGAACGGTCGCGTCGTCACGACCTATCGGCCCGATGGCGTGATCGACGTCGAGCACGAGCAATTCGCGGGCGCGCTGCGGCGCTTCGGTGAAATCACGGGGGAGGACGTGTATCACTGGCAGGGCTATCTCGCCGCGCACCGCAAGCGTCGGGCCGATTTCCGCGCGGCCGGCGCGACCGCGACCGATCACGGCCACCCGACCGCCGCGACCGCGAACCTGTCGACGGCCGAGTGCGAAGCTCTGTTCGCGCGGATCGTCGGCAACACGTGGACCGCCGCCGACGCCGAACTCTTCCGCGCGCAGATGCTGACCGAGATGGCGGCGCTGAGCATCGACGACGGCATGGTCATGCAGATCCATCCCGGCTCGGTCCGCAACCACAATGCCGGGCTGTTCGCAAGCCACGGCCGCGACAAGGGCGCGGATATCCCCGGGCGCACCGATTACGTCCATGCGTTGAAGCCGCTGCTCGATCGGTTCGGCACCTCGACCGAGTTGTCGATCATCCTCTTCACGCTCGACGAGAGCGTCTACGCGCGAGAGCTGGCGCCGCTCGCGGGCCATTATCCGTGCCTGAAGCTGGGGCCGAGCTGGTGGTTCCACGACAGTCCGGAGGGGATGCGGCGGTTCCGCGAGATGACCACCGAGACCGCGGGCTTCTACAACACCGTCGGCTTCAACGACGATACGCGGGCGTTCCTGTCGATCCCGGCGCGGCACGATGTCGCGCGGCGGGTCGATTGCGGCTTCCTCGCGCGGCTGGTCGCCGAGCACCGGCTGGAGGATTGGGAGGCGGCCGAACTCGCGCACCAGTTGACCAGCGACCTCGTGCGCAAGGCGTACCGGCTGTGAGGCTGTCCCGCGCCACTCTGGCCGCACTCGCCGACGACGTCGCGCAGCCCGCTGCGTCGGATGCGCCGGTGCGGCGGATCGTCCATCTCGGGATCGGCGCGTTCCACCGCGCGCATCAGGCGGTCTACACGCAGGATGCGATGACGCCCGACGATGGCTGGCGGATCACCGGCGTCTCGCTGCGATCGCCGCAGGTCCGCGATACGCTCGCGCCGCAGGACGGTCTGTACACTGTGACCGAGCGGGCGAACGGTGCGACCTCGACCCGGCTGATCACCGCGATCGACACGGTGCTGGTCGCGGCCGAGGAACCGCAAGCGGTGATCGCTGCGCTCGCGGACCCAGACACGCATGTCGTCACGCTGACCGTGACCGAGAAAGGCTATTACCGGCACCCGGCAAGTGGCGCGCTGCTGAGCGACGATCCCGCGATCGCCAACGATCTCGGCGGCGGCGTGCCACGGACTATCTTCGGCTATCTCGCGGCGGCACTCGAGCGGCGGCGCAACGCCGGGGCAGGGGGGCTGACGCTCGTCTCGTGCGACAATCTGTCGGGCAACGGCGCGCTGTTGATGAGCCTGCTGACCGCATTCGTCGACCACCGCGATCCCGATCTGGGCGCGTGGGTCCGCGCGCATGTTGCCGCCCCCGATACGATGATCGACCGGATCGTGCCGGCATCTACGCAAGCCGAGCGCGCAAGCGTGGCGGCGGCGATCGGCGTCGACGATGCCGCGGCGATCGTCACCGAGCCGTTCCGCCAATGGGTGATCGAGGACCGCTTCGCCGGCCCGCGCCCGGCCTGGGAGACCGCGGGCGCGCAGATCGTCGACGACGTCGCGCCGTTCGAACTCGCCAAGCTGCGGCTGTTGAACGCGAGCCATTCGACACTTGCCTATGTCGGTCTCCAGCTCGGCCACGCGTTCGTCCACGAGGCGATCGCCGACCCGGTGCTGCGCGCGTTCGTCATGGCGCAGATGCAGGAGGAGGCGGTGCCGAGCCTGACCGCCGCGGCGGGGCTCGATCCAGACGCGTATATCCACGCGATCCTCGATCGCTTCGGCAACGCCGACCTGCATCACCGGCTCGATCAGATCGCGATGGATGGATCGCAGAAGCTGCCGCAACGCTGGATCGCGACGGTGACCGACCGGCTGGCACAAGGGCTGGACAGCCCGCGGCACAGCCTGAGCCTCGCCGCGTGGATCGCCTACACCGCCGACGCCCCAGGTATCTCGGACGATCCGTTGCGCGATCGCTTCGCCGCGATCTGGGCGGAGGCCGCAGGCGATCCGCGGCAGGTCGTTACGCGCTTCGTCATCGAGCTCGGCATATTCCCCGCACAGTTCGACGACGCGATCGTCGATTCGCTCGCCCAGTCCGTTGCAACATGGCGTGCGGAAGGTCCACGGGCCGCGCTGCAAGCCGCGGTAGGGGAGTTTGGCGCATGACCGGCACGGTGCTCTGTTTCGGCGAGATGCTGTTGCGCCTCGCTGCCCCTGATCGCGGGCATCTGTTCCAGGAAGCCCGGCTCGACGCGCATTTCGGTGGCGCGGAGGCCAATGTCGCGGTCGCGCTCGCGCGGCTCGGCGAATCCGCCGCGGTGATCACGACGCTGCCGCACGGATCGCTCGGCGACGCTGCGCTCGAATCGGTCCGCGCCGCCGGTGTGGATGTCGCGCGGGTCAAGCGCACCGACGGTCGGTTGGGGCTGTATTTCCTGTCGCCGCCGAGCGGTCCGCGCGGCGCGCACATCGTCTACGACCGCCTAGACAGCAGTTTCGCGGTGGCGCCATCCGACGCCTATGACTGGCCCGCGCTGCTCCAGGGCATGGAATGGCTGCACCTGTCGGGGATCATTCCCGCGATCGCCCCCGAGGCGGCACGGCTGTCGCTCGACGCGATCGCTGCGGCTAAGGCGGCGGGCGTGAAGGTTTCGTTCGACGGCAATTTCCGCGCGAGCATGTGGGCGCGCTGGTGCGTCGATCCACAACAGATCCTGCTCGACCATGTCGCCGGCGCGGACCTGCTGTTCGGCAGTCACCGCGACATCTCGCTGCTGCTCGGCGAGGATTTGGCCGGCGACACGCCGGACACCCGGCGGCGCGCGTGCGAGGCGGCGTTCGCGCGGCTCCCGGCGCTGACCTGCATCGCTTCCACCGCGCGCCGTGTCATCGATGCCGACACGCACGAACTGTCCGCGCGAGTCGATCGCCGTGACGTCGCGTTCGAGACCGAGACGATCCTCGTCACCCAGATCGTCGACCGGATCGGCACCGGCGACGCCTTTGCTGCGGGCGTGCTGTCGCGCCTGGACGAGGGTTGCGAAGCCGCGGCTCGCTGCGGCCTGGCGATGGCGGCGCTCAAGCATGCGACCGCCGGCGATCACAGCCGGACCACGCGCGCCGACCTCGCCGCCTTCACCGGAGCGCCCGCCGACGTGCGCCGCTGACCTCAGCCCGGGTTCGGCGTTTCCGCAACCGGCGTGAGCGCCTTGCCGGTCTCGAACCAAGCGCACAGATTGTCGACGACCAGCGTCCCCATCGCCGCGCGCGTATGCTGCGAGCCCGAGCCGATATGCGGCAGCAACACCGTGTTGGGCAGGTCGCGCAGGCTGTCGGGGACGTTGGGCTCGTCGGCATAGACGTCGAGGCCGGCCGCCAGAATCGTCCCGTCCTGCAATGCCGCGATCAGCGCGTCCTGATCGACCACGCTGCCACGCGCGACGTTGATGAAGATACCGTCCGGGCCGAGCGCGGCGAGAACGGCGGCATCGACCAGATGCTGCGTCCCCTGACCGCCGGGCACGATCGCGATCAGCACGTCGCAGGCGGCGGCCAGCGCAACAGGTGTCGCGTGATAGTCATAGCCGATGTCCGACTGCCGCGAGCGGCCGTGATAGGCGACCGCGACGCCGAACGCCTCGAGCCGCCGTGCCACCGCCTTGCCGATCGCGCCGAGTCCGAGGATGCCGATCCGCCGTCCGCGCAACGTCGGCGACAGCGGAAACGGCTTGTCCGCCCAGGCGCCAGTGCGGACGTGGCGATCGGCCTGCGGGAGGCGGCGCAGCGTTGCGAGCAACAGCCCGACGGTCAGGTCGGCGACCTCCTCGTCCAGCACGCCCGGCGTGTTGGTGACGACGATCCCGCGCTCGGCGGCGGCCTGCGCATCGATCCCGTCATAGCCGACGCCGAAGTTGGCGACGATTTCGAGCGCGGGCAGCCGGTCGAACCAGTCACTGCCGATCCGGCCGGCCAGCGAACTCGCGGCCAGGCCGCGGACGCGCGGGGCCACGGTCGCGAGGAGGGCGTCGGGATCGGCCTGCTCCCATAACCGGTGGACGATAAACCGCTCGCTCAACGCGGCGGCGACGCCCGGAAGCATGGGCGCGGGGATCACTATTTCTGGTCGGGTCATGCCGGGCCTCTAGCAATAAAGCGGCCGACAGGCATCCCTTGCGCCGGATCGGTCACCGCAGGGAGCGCGCAACGTCGTGAGTATCGAGCGTCGACGGCTCAGCCCGGAATGCCCCAGTTCGCCTCTTCGTTGGCCGCCTTCGCGGTCCGGACGAGGTGCTCGACATAGTTCTGGAAGACCGGGACGGTAAACGTGACCAGGGTCGGCTCGCCCTTGGGCTCCTTGAAGGTCAGGACGACGAACCGCTGGCCATCCTCGTCGAGCACGAGGCCGGCTTCCATCGCGCCGGGGCCGCTGGGGGTGATGACGGTCGCTGCCATGTGTTTTGCCTTTTCCGAAAAATCCGTGATCGTTCCAGAGCCCTTAGCGACGCTTGCCGCCGAGCAGAAGGATCACACCCGGTAGCGCGCTTCGAGCAGGTCCAGTTCGCGCATCATCTTCTGCGCGGTGGCGCTGCCGATGCTGCGGTCGCGTACCCTTTCGACGACCGTGGCGCGTTCGGCCTTGATGCCCGCCAGCCTGAACGTGCGCTCGAGCCGGTCCTGCAGCCTCGCCTCCGCCGATGCCTTGGCGGACCCGCTGCGGCTCTCGATCCGCTCGCGGTACAGGTCCATCACGCGTGTCCCCGCAGCGGAGTAGAAATCGGCGTTGCCGTCGCGCTCGGCCAGTTCGTGTTGGGAGGCCTCGATCGCGCCGATCGCGGCTTCGGCGGCCGCCACCCGCGCGGCATCCTCCTCGGCCTGCAACGACGGCTCGGGCGGCATGGTGAGGCCGTTCAACAGGATCGGCAACGCGATGCTGGCGATCGCGAGCGATACGATGATGACCCCGGCGGCAAGGAAGATCGCGAGGTCACGCGCCGGGAACGCGGTGCCGTCGGTCATCGTCAGCGGGATCGTCAGGACACCGGCGAGAGTGATCGCGCCGCGCACGCCGGCCAGCGACATCGCCGCCACCAGCCGCCAGTCGGGGCTGTATTCGGGCTTCTCCGAGCCGCGGTGGCGGCGGCGCAGCAACGTCAGCCGCAGCGAGATCCACACCCAGCCGAACCGGAGCGTCGCGAGCCCGGCGACGATCGCCAGCACGTACAGCCCGAGCCACCACGGACCGCGATGCCCGGTCAGCAGCACCGTCGCTTTTGCCCCGGCGAGAATCGCGGGAAGCTGTTCGCCGAGCAGCACGAAGATGATGCCGTTCAGCGCGAACTGGATCGTGTCCCACACCGAATTCCGGCGCATCCGCGTCGCCGCGAGTGCTTGGCGCGAGATCTCCGCGAAGGTCATCGTCACACCCGCCGACACCGCCGCGAGAATGCCAGAGGCATGGAGGTGTTCGGCCATCAGATAGGAGCCGAACGGGATCAGCAGGCTGACCAGGATCTGCGAGCCGGGCTCTTCGCCGAAGCGTTGCGATACCCAGGCTTTCGCGCGCGTCGCCGCGAGCGTGACGAGGACGCCGACCGCGAGGCCCACGCCCGCGACCCACGCGAAATTGGTCGCCGCCGCGGATGCGGAGAACGTGCCCGTCAGCGCCGCGGCGATCGCGAAGCGCAGGCACACCAGCCCCGAGGCATCGTTGAGCAGCGACTCGCCTTCGAGGATATGCATCATCCGCTTGGGGATCGGTACGCGCGCGGCGATTGCCGACACCGCGATCGGATCGGTCGGCGACACGACCGCAGCCAGCGCGAACGCGACCGCCAGCGGCATCGCCGGGATCATCCAGTGGATGAAGAACCCCATCCCGACCACGGTCAGCAGGACGAGCCCGAGCGCGAGTTCGACGACGGTCGACAGATCCTTGAGTAGTTCGTCCTTGGGGATGCGCCAGCCATCGAGAAACAGCAGCGGCGGCAGGAACAGCAGCAGGAACAGCTCGGGATCGAGCACCACGCGGTAGGAGGTCGAAAGGCCGATGACCGCGCCGAGCAGGATCTGCACCAGCGGGGTCGGCACCGCGACGGGGATGATGCGCGACACCGTGCCGCTCATCACGACGGCGAGCAACAGGAACAGGACGATCGATACGGCTTCCAAACGGCACTCCCAGGGTAAGCCAGGTCGTCACTACCGGGCGCGAGCGGGACAGAACAACCCTGCGCGCGATTGTTCGGGCAAAAGGAACGCTTGGCGTTCGCGGGGGCGTTGGGGCAGACCCTGATAATCGGGCACATGCTGGCCGCACGCATAAGCGATGGGATAGCGCATGGTTGAGGGCGATTCAGGCACGGGGTCGGGAATGGCGGGGCCGCTCGCGGGCGTCGTGATCCTCGAATTCGACGCGATCGGGCCGGTGCCGTTCGCCGCGATGATGCTCGGCGACATGGGCGCGGAGATCGTCCGCATCGTCCGGCCGGGGCGTGCCTATAGTCCCAGTGCCGATGGGCCGGCATTGGGGCGTGGCCGACGGATCGTCGAACTCGATCTCAAGACCGAGGCGGGCCGCGCCGAGGCGCTGGCGCTCATGGCGAAGGCCGATGCGCTGCTGGAAGGGACGCGGCCCGGCGTGATGGAACGGCTCGGTCTAGGCCCTGCCGACTGCCATGCCGCCAACCCCAAGCTCGTCTACGGCCGGATGACGGGATGGGGGCAGAGCGGGCCGCTGGCGCAGGAGGCGGGGCACGACATCAATTATCTCGCGCTGAGCGGCGCGTTGCACGCGATCGGTCCGGCGGAGCGACCGGTGCCACCGCTCAATCTGGTCGGCGATTACGGCGGCGGGGCGATGATGCTCGCGCTCGGCGTGGTCGCGGGCGTGCTGGCGGCGCGCGGCGGCGGGCCGGGCCGGACGGTCGACGCGGCGATGACCGACGGCGCCGCGCTGCTGTCGAGCCTGTTCTACACGTTGAACGCAGCCGGCCAGTGGCGTGACCGACGTGCGGCCAATCTGCTCGATGGCGGCGCGCCGTTCTACCGCTGTTATGCGTGCGCGGACGGCAGGCACGTCGCGGTCGGCGCGATCGAGCCGCAGTTCTTCGCCAAGTTGCTGGAGGGGCTGGACTTGGGGCCGGAGAGCGCCGAGTGGTGCGCGGTGCAACACGACCGCACCCGCTGGCCCGAGATGGCGGCGGCATTCGACGCCGCGTTCGCCACGCGCCCGCGTGACGCCTGGGCGGACCATTTCGCCGGCACCGACGCCTGCGTCACAGCCGTCCTAGATTTCACCGAAGCACCGCTCCATCCGCACAATGTCGCCCGCGCGACGTTCGTCGACGGCTATCCTACGCCCGCCCCGCGCTTTGCCGTGCCAGTGTCGATCTAGGGCTTGGCGGCAGCCGTCACGGCGTGCCACCCGCGGGTCCGACCCCGCGATCGTAATCGATATCGTAGACGCTTTGCCACGGCGCCGGATCAGAAACTGTCCAACAGCGACCCAATCACGCGCTTGTCCGCCTCAGCCGCGCGCGATCGGTGCCAGGAGAGGCTGCGGTCGGGCGTCTGCCTGCCGTCAGCCCTCGATCGCGATCACCATGGCCGCAAGCCTGGAGTTCGCCATGGTCAATTTCCTTGGTACGTCGAATAGCCATAGGGGCTGACGATCACCGGAACATGATAATGGCCAGCGTTGTCGGTAACGCGGAACGTCAGCGTGATCTCCGGAAAGAACGGCGACGCCGCGGCATCCGGGTAGCCGGACATGTCGAACTGCAGCTTGTAAAGACCGGGGTCGAAGCTCTTGGGATCTCCGAAGCTGCGGACTCGACCATCGGCATCGGTCGTCGCGGTGCCGACCTTCTGCCAGGTTCCGTCTGCACTGCGCCTGGAGAGCATGACGGGCACGGCCTTGCCGCCGACGCCCCGGCCGAGATCGAGAACATGGGTCGAGATGTCCGCCGCTGCGGCTGGCGTGGCGGTGACACCGATCAAGAGTGCGAGGGCAAAGGTCTTCATGCGTAGGATCCTGGTTGATGGTCGGAGGAGGAGGAGAGGAGGGTGTCGAGCCGCGACGTCGCTGGCGCAGCGATCACGCCGCGCTGAACCAACCGGCGGTGGCGAGGGGGAGCGGCGACTGCGGCGGCAGCGTTTTCCGCATCGACAATAACGAACGTCGCCTCGTCGCCGGGGGCAGAGCCGTAGTGTTCGCGGCCCAGGACGGCGGCGGCGTCCGTGGTCGCCATCTCGAGCGCGTGCATAAGGTCGGTGTCAGTGAAGAAGCCCGATCGAGACCCGATCATCATCGCGCGGCCGAGCATGTCGGCATCGCCATAGGGCCACCAGGCGTCGCGGATATTGTCGTTGCCGGCGAACACCCGGACACCTGCGTCGCGCAGCAATGCGATAGGTGGGAAAGCCCGGTCGCCGGGGGCATTGGTCATGATCGCGACGCCGGCGTCCGCAAGCAGATCCGCCGTGCGCGACGCCTCATCCCGATCAACGTCGCCCAGCGCATAGGCGTGGCTGACCACGACGTTGCCGTGCATCGCAGCGGCCACCGTCCGTGCGGCGATGCGACGGAGCTGTTCGATACCCTGACGGTCCGGTTCGTGAAGATGGATGTCGATCTTCACGCCGTGCCGCTCGGCGATGCCAAACACGACGTCGAGATGGGCATCGGCGTCGCCGTCAAAGGCAGATGGATCGAGGCCACCGATAACGCCGGCGCCTTCGCGGATCGCGGCGTCGAGGAGATCGGCTGTGCCCGGCGAGGCGAGAATGCCGGCCTGAGGAAACGCGACGATCTCGACATCGACCCGCCCCCGCCACGGTTCGCACGCAGCCATCACGGCATGGAAATTCGCGAGCCCAAGCGAGGCGTCGATATCCACATGGCTGCGCATCGCGATCGTGCCGAAACCGTGTGCTTGGGCCAGCAAGGCATCGGCGCGCTCTGCGACAGGCAGTGCTTCTGCGAGAAGCCGCTTCTCGATGGTCAATCGGTCGGCGAGGCCAGCGGCCGGACGGTGCGAGCGCCAGCCGTCACCGACGAAGCTCTTGTCGAGATGGATATGTCCATCGATGAACGCGGGGAGAACCAGCAAGCCGACTAGATCGGTGACCTCGGCCTCGTCCCCGAGCAGGTCGCGTTCGACGATCCGACCGGCGCGGACCGCCACGTCGCGGATCCTGCCATCCTGGCAAATCGCGTTGCAAAACAGCCTCGACGCCGCAACGGGATCGGTCACTAAGGTCGTCCTTGCCTGGTGGATGCCGAAGATGGCCATCCAATCATGCATTTGCTAACGCTATGTTTGAATGATTATCATTCACGGATGGAATGGTAAGTATGCTCGACCTGAGGTTGCTCCGCACGTTCGTCGCGGTCGTCGACACCGCAAGCTTCACGGTCGCCGCTGATCGGCTGAATTCCACGCAATCGACCGTCAGCCAGCATCTTGGACGCTTGGAAGCCGCGATCGGGCGCCCCCTGATCGACCGGTCCTCGCGACCAATTGCGCCGACACCGTCAGGCGAGCGTCTGCTGGGCTACGCGCGCAGATTGCTTGCGCTGCAGGACGAGGCGCAGGCGCTGCTCGCCGATCCGTCGGGAACAGTCACGGTTCGTGTCGGGGTGCCGGACGACCTCGTCACGTCGGCCATGAGCCGTCGGTTTGCCAAGTTCGCCAAGCGCCACCGCAATATTCGGCTGGATGTGACGACGGGGCTCAGCCGCGACCTGAAGAAGCGCTTCCGGGCCGGGGAGTTCGATATCGCGATCGTCAAGGAGGCGGTGACCGACGGCGATGCCCGCGCCAGCTTTCCCGAACCGCTCGACTGGTTCGAGGCTCAGGGTAGCGAGGCCTGGCCGGATCCCATCCCGCTGGTGACGTTTCCCCCGGGCGGATTGTACCGCGACGTGATGATCGATCGCATCGAACGCGAACGACGCCATTGGTACATCGCGTTTACCGGCAACAGTCTTGCCAGCGTCCTGTCGGCGGTCGAGGCCGGTCTCGGGGTGTCGGTGCTGCCGGTCCGCACGACCAGCGCGTATGCGTTTCGCGCCAGCAGCCTCTTCTCCGCAGAAACACCACTTTCGCTCTCGATCTATGCGTGGGAGGTGGACGGGCCGGTCTGCGAGCTGTTGAACGACATGATCGATGTGACCACTGCTCGATCAGGGGGCATCGGGCCACCGTGATCGTACTGGGTCGTGCGCAAAGCGTTGGCCGCGTCCAGCCAGCTCAGCGCCATGAGCGACAGCAGGCCGGGCATAATGCACAGACCGCCGGCGACGATCCCGCCGCGGGTGCGATGCATCAGCCAGCCGATATAGGTCGCGCGCTGCTGCGCTTCGGGCCCCAGCAGCAGCATGCAGTAGTTGAGGGCGTGCAGGAACCGATGCTCGCCGATCCACCATTTTTCCTCGACCAGCACCTGGTGCATCATCGCGATCTGCCCGGCGGGTCCGCCGAACGATAGCGACGCGATGCGCAGCCAGACCCAGAAGGCGGCGCTGAGCGTCACCGGGGCGGGCCGTTCAAGCGGCACGGAGCCCGCGGATTGCGACGTGGTCGGCATTACACGAGCTCTTTCGATCGGGCAGGGCCATGCGGAGTCCAGATGATCGCCCGATGAGGTTCGGCGGCCAGGGTTTGTTGTTGATTTGCCACACTAAGCGATTGTTTCGCTGTCGAAATAGCAATCGAGAAAAGGATCCAATATGATCCAGGTTAGCGGTAGCCGACCGGAAGATCGACACTGCGTCAGGAGAGGAATGCCATGATCGCTTTTCGTTCGTCCTTCCGCGCCGCGCTGTTTGCCAGTGGCGCGCTGGTCGTCAGCCCGGCGCTGGCGCAACAAGCCGCACCGCCCGCCGATGCCGCCACGCAGACCCCAGGCGAGGCTGCTCCTGCCGCAACCGATCCGGCGAGCCCCGATGACGGCGGGATGCAGGAGATCATCGTCACCGGGAACACGTCGGGCAAGCGCACGCTGTTCGACAGCTCGTCGAACGTGACGCTCGCCGACTCCGCCGACATCGCGCGGAAAGCGCCGCGTTCGACCGCCGAGACGCTCGAGCTGGTACCGGGCGTGTTCGTCGAGGGAACCGCCGGACCGACGTCGAACAATTATTCGGTGCGCGGCCTGCGCGGCGGTGCGCAGACGTTCGTGACGCTCGAAGAAGACGGCATGCCGATCCTGTACGGCGGTGGCGGTGCCGATTTTTATTTCCAGAACGACATCACGATCGCGCGGCTCGAAGCGGTCCAGGGTGGCACGTCGGGCGTGCTCGCCCCCAATGGCGCGGGCGCGACGATCAACTTCATTTCGCTGAAGCCGAGTTACGACAAGGCGACCGCATCGATGCGCTTCACCGGTGCGACGTACGGCGATTTGCGCAGCGACGGGTATTTCTCGGCGCCGATCGCGGATAATCTGGCGTTCAGCGTCGGTGGCTATGTCACCTCGCAAAAGGGCGTGCGGCGGACGCCGTTCACGTTCGAGGGCTATAACGTCAAGGCGATCCTCGAGAAGCGGTTCGACGATGGCGGCACGGTGCGGCTGACCTACAAGCGGATCGACCAGCGCAATCCCTATTATGCCGACATGCCGTTCCAGGTGAGCAGCAGCGGCAACATCAGCAGCGTGCCTGGCCTCGACCTGAAGAAGGACGATGTCGGCGGTCGCTATTTCACGCAGTTCCTCGTGCCGAACAGCCCGAATACCGGTAACGCGATCCGCCCGTTCAGCTCCACGCTCGGCAACCAGGTCAAGGCCAATACCTACCGTATCGACATCGACAAGCCGGTATCGGACGCGGTCAGCCTGTTCGCGCATGTCCGCTATCTGGACGGCAAATATGATTTCAACGGCATCTTCCCGGGGTCTGGGTCTGGCACCGCCGGCCTGACGTCGGCTGCGAACTATCTCAATCCCGCCGTATCGCCCCTTGCCGGACTGACACCGATCCAGGGTGCGACCTTCACCTATTTTCAGGCGGCACAGTTCGCCTTCCCCGGCACCGCGCAATACGGCCTGCGCGATATCCGCACCGGCGCGGTGATCCCGGCGAGCAATACCGCGGCGCTGTCCTCGCTCAACGGCAACGGCCTTCTTCAGCAGACCGTGCTCAATCACCAGACGCTGGCGACCAAGGACTTCGGCAGCGATTTCGGGGCGAAATGGGACTATAAGAGCGGCTCGATCGACAACTCGCTGACCGTCGGCGGGATGTATTACAACGTCCGCCGCAAGAACGATCAGTCGGCCACCGCGACCGTGATCAACGACGTCACCGACGACTCGCACGTCTACGATCTCGTCGCGATCGATGCCGGCGGACAGGTGCTCGGATCGCTCACCAACAACGGCATGGTGAACTACGGCAACTGGGGGCAGGGGATATTCGAGGACGAGGTCAACTCGATCGCCGGCTATTTCAACGACGAACTGCGCATCGGCGAAAACCTCCACATCGATTTCGGTGCGCGGTACGAGCATCAGCGCGTCTCGGTCGACATCGGTAACCAGGCGGCGGTCAACGCAGCGGTCCCTGCGGGTACACCCGGCCTGTACCAGGACGTCGGCGCAACCTTCGACGGGACCTATACGCACCAGTCCGACAGCTTCGACAAGCTCGCCTATACCGGGGGCATCAACTACACGCTGACGCGCAACATCTCGCTGTATGCGCGCGGCGCCTACGGCTTTCAGACCAACGGCGGCGACACCGGCGGCACGCACAAGCCGACCGGATTGACGCTGTATGAGGGAGGAGTGCGCTTCCAGTGGCCTGGCTTCAACGCGTCGGTGATCGGCTTCCGCACGCAGATCAACGACCTGTCCTACCAGATCATCAACCCCGACAATCAGAGTCAGCAGACCAACGCGCTGGCGGACAGCCGTACCAACGGCGTGCAGGTCGACGCCGATATCCGTCCGGTCCGGTTTTTCAGCCTGAACGTGATCGGCGTGTACCAGGATCCCAAGCTGACGAACCTGACGTTCAGTTCGCCGATCACCGGCAGCTATGACGGCAACACGCCCGAGCGCACGCCGAAGAAGCTGCTGACGGTCACGCCGTCGTTCATCCTGCCGAACGGGCTGGGCGAGATCTACGGTCGCTGGAAATATGTCGGCAAGATCTTCGCCGACGCGGGCAACGGGATCGCCCTGCCGGAATATAACGTCTTCTCGGCGGGCATCAGCGTGAACGTGACGCCGATGATCAACCTCAATGCGAGCGTCGACAATCTGACCAACGCGAAGGGCTTTACCGAAGGCAATCCGCGGCAGGGGCAGACGCAGACGATCGTCGACGGGTATTTCTACGGCCGCGCGATCTATGGTCGCAACGCGATCTTCAGCGCGACGATCAAGCTGTGATCGGTCCGACGACCGGGTGCTCGCGCCCGGTCGTCTTCTTGCGTATCGGACGACCATGACCCGCACCCTGTTTCTCGCCGCCGCGATCCTTGCCGCCACCGTGTCCAGCCCCGGCGCAGCGGCTTCCGGCCAGGCTGCGCAACGCGAGGGACTGAACCTCAACAGCTTCACGCAGGACGGTCCCGTGGCGGCCCACGTCGTGCTGCGGTCGGGGAAAAATCCCCGTGTGCTGGTCGCGTTTCCGGCGGGCAACAGTGGCGTCGGCCTGTGGTTCGATCCGGTGCAGGGCTCGGCGGAATGGCGCATGCCGTCTCCGGCGCGTCCGCTGTCGACGACCGATGGCAAGGGACGCGCGCTGCACGGCGTGACCTTCGCGGCGACCATTCGCGCACCACGGTTGAGCGTGAAGCGCGCGCTGCTGACCAGCATCCGCGTGTTGCGCGATTATCAGGCGCTTGGGACAGCACCTGCTGAACTGGACACACCGGTACGGAGCCAGGGCGGTGCGCTGATCTGGGCGCGTGATCGGCTGGATGGCGCGGCGGGGTACCGGCTTTCGGTCCGCGTCGATCATGGGACGTTGAACGGAACGACGCTGATCGCGGCCGCCGACGGCACGATCGGCGTGACGGTGACCGCGCTGACCGGGGAAACGCCGCTGACGCCGTTCGCGCCCGGCAGCCTGCTCGATGCATCAGCGGCGCGCGATCCGCAGGCACGCGCGGCGCTCCAGTTCCTGAGCTATCACGAGAAGTTCCTGGCCGGATCTTGGCGCTTCCTCACCTATTTCGGGCGCGATACGCTGATGTCGGTGCGGTTGCTAATGCCCGCGCTTCAGCCCGCCGCGGTCGAGACGGGGCTGCGCTCGGTTCTCGAACGGCTCGCACCGGACGGCAATGTCGCGCACGAGGAGGATCTGGGCGAGTTCGCGATCCTCGATCATCGCCGCGACGACAAGACCAGTTCGGCAGCTCCCACCTACAATTACAACATGGTCGACAGCCCGTTCCTGCTCGCGCCGGTCGCGCAGGCGTGGCTGCTCGACGACGCCCGGGGACAGGCGCGGGCGAAGGCGTTTCTGAACGAACGGGATGGCCGCACGCAGCTCGGTACTGCGCTGATGACGAATATCCGCTTCGTGATGGCGCAGGCGGCGCCGTTCGCGCGTGATCCGCGGTGGCGCAATCTCGTCGCGCTGAAGCCGGGCATGGACGCGGGCGAATGGCGCGACAGCAACGACGGGCTCGGCGGCGGGCGCTATCCCTATGACATCAATGCGGTCCTCGTTCCCGCTGCGTTGCAGTCGATCGACGCGATGAACCGCGCCGGATTGCTCGCGCCCTATGCGACGCGAGAGGATCGGGCCTTGCTCGCCAAGGTGTCGGCGATGGCGGATATCTGGTCGTCCCGTGCATCCGGGCTGTTCGCGCTGACGGTCGCCCCGACCACCGCGCGCGCGGCGATCACCGATTATGCCGCACGCGTCGGGGTACCGGCCGCCCCGGCGCTTGCTGCGGTCGCAAACCAGCCGCTCCGCTACAATGCGATCGCGCTTGACGGTGCGGGCAAGCCGGTGCCGATCCTGCATTCGGACGAGGGCTTCGCGCTGTTGTTCGGCCACCCCGATGCAAAGGCGCTCGATGTCGCGACGACGACGATCGCGCGGCCGTTCCCGGCTGGCCTGATGACCGGTGTCGGCATGCTGGTCGCCAATCCGGTGTTCGCCGATCGCACGTGGCAGGCGCGCCTGGGTCCGGCGGCGTATCACGGCACCGTGATCTGGTCATGGCAGCAGGCGCTGGTCGCGGCGGGCCTAGCGCGGCAGATCGCGCGGACCGACCTGTCGCCGTCCGTCTGCGCCAGCCTCGTCGCGACGCAGACCAAGTTGTGGGATGCGATCGACGCGGGGCGCAGCGTGCAGAGTTCGGAACTCTGGTCGTGGCGCTACACCGGCGGTGGCTACCGGATCGCGGCGTTCGGCGAGAGCGGCGCCGACGCCGACGAATCGAACGCGGCGCAGCTCTGGAGCACGGTCTATCTCGCGGTGAAGCGACCGGCGTCGACCGCGGGCTGCGGCGCGCGCTGATCATGGCGGAGCCGGTTCGCCGCGTCGTCATTCTGGGAGGCGGGACGGCCGGCTGGATGACCGCGGCCGCGTTATCGAAGGCGTTGGCGCGCAGCGGGACGGAGATTACGCTCGTCGAGTCCGAAGAGATCGGTACCGTCGGCGTTGGCGAGGCGACGATCCCGACGATCCACTGGTTCAACAGCCTGATCGGTCTCGACGAAGCGCAGTTCATGGCGGACACCGGCGCGACCCATAAGCTGGGGATCGAGTTTCGCGGCTGGCAGGGCGATGACAGCGCGTATTTCCACCCGTTCGGGACCTATGGCGCGCCGGGCGACGCGGCGATGATGGCGCACCGGTTGGCGCGGGCCCGACTGGGCGGCGACGCGACTTCGATCGAGGACTATTCGTTGACGACGCAGGCGGCGCGCGCGCGCCGGTTCGCCAAACCCGTCAACGATCCCCGCTCGCTCCTCTCGACGCTCGGCTACGCATTCCATTTCGACGCGGCGCTTTATGCACGACACCTGCGAGGCCTTTCGGAAAGCCGCGGCGTGATCCGCATCGAGGGCAGGGTCGCCCGCGTCGAACGACAGGACAACGGCGACATTCGCGCGCTGGTCACCGAGACCGGCCAGACGGTGCCGGGCGACCTCTTCATCGACTGTTCGGGGTTTCGCGGGCTGCTGATCGAGCAGGAGATGGCGGCGGGGTATGAGGACTGGTCGCACTGGCTGCCGTGCGACGCCGCCTGGGCCGCACCGTCCGCGCCGGAGCTCGATCGCACCCCCTATACGCAGGCGATCGCGCAGGAGGCGGGGTGGCGCTGGCGGATCCCGCTCCAGCACCGCGTCGGCAACGGCTATGTCTTCTCGACGCGGTTCCAGTCGCCCGATACCGCGCGCGATACTCTGGTGAAGGCGATGGACGCCGCGCCGACCGCCGAGCCGCGGCTGATCCGCTTCACGCCGGGACGCCGCCGCAAATCCTGGGTCGGTAACGTCGTCGCGATCGGGCTGGCGAGCGGCTTCATCGAGCCGCTCGAGTCGACGAGCATCCACCTGATCCAGAGCGGCATCGGCAAGCTGTTGGCGCTGTTCCCCCGCCGTACCGGCACCGCGTTGCTCGCCGAGCAGTATAACCGGATCGCGGCGCGCGAGATCGAGGAGGTGCGCGATTTCGTCATCCTCCACTACCACCTGACCCGCGGCCGGTCGGAGCCGCTGTGGCGCCATTGTCAGGCGATGCCGATCCCCGAGACGCTCGCCTACAGGATCGACCAGTTCCGCCATTCGGGTCGCATCATGCTGTCGCCCGACGAACTGTTCCGCGACGCGAGCTGGCTTGCGGTGCTGACCGGACAGGGCGTCCGCGCCCGGGATTACAACCCGTTGCTCGACACGATGAGCGACGCCGACAATGCGGCGCAGCTGGCATCGGTGCGCCGTGCGATCCACGAAACCGCGGCCAAGCTGCCGAAGATCGAAGCGCTTCGACCCGCGGCCTGAACGGTCAGGCGCGGGGGCGTCCGCGCACGAAGAAATTGGCAGTCAGCCGGCCGACCCGCGGGTCTTCGCTAAAGCTCAGGTCATCGGGGATCGTGCCCGAATGCAACAGGCTTCCCTGATACACGATCACGCGATCCGGCACCGCCGCGATCGCACCGATTTGCTCGAACGACGGGTTCGACGTTCCGATATAACCGTCCCAGTCCGCAGCATCCCGCAGCGCGGCGCTGATGAAGGCGGCGCGGTTGGCGTCGGTCACCCGCTCGATCCCGGTCGCGCGCTGGCGGTAGAATGCCGTGCCGCTTCCCGCGGTGCCGCCGATGTAATGCAAGACCGCCAGATACAGCGGATCGGTCGAGTCGAAATGCGGCGCGCGCTGGATCGGCACAAGCGTTTCCGGACGCGCCGTGACCATCGAAAAACTTGCGGTCAGCAGATCGAACCCGTCCACCGCGAAGGTCGCGTTGATCGCCGGGGCAAGCGTGCGCAGAAGAGTCCGGGCATAGTTCGCCGCTGCGGTGTCGACCGATCCGATGACCCGTCTCAAACCCGGATATGCATTGCCACGCGCGGGCGGGAAGGGCGCCATTGCATCCGCAATATCGATGACGCCGGCTTGGTCGCCGAAAGCGGTGTCGATCACGAGCAGTGGGCTGAGGGTATGCCCGAGAGTCTTGACCTGGCGGTGGGTGATGTCGGCCTCCTGACCGTCGCGCTCGACCGGGCATACCGCGCTTTTTCAGTGACCTCTACGCGGATTGATACCGTGAGCCGAGGTCTGGAAACGGATCTGGCGCTCGATGTCGGCCTGTACCCCGAGACCGCCGATCTGAATTTCGACCGCATCGGCGAACACCTCGCGAAGCTGGGCATCGAGGATGCCCCGTCGTCGCGTCTGGCTTAGGCGGGCGCGGGGCCGGTCGACTGCCGCTCGATCAGCGAAAGCGCGATACGGTGGTCGGGCAGACAGGTGATGCTGCGGTCCGCGATCATCCCGATCAGCCGCTCGGTCGCCTCGTGCGCCATCGCCAGTAGCGGGCGGCGAATGGTCGTGAGGGCAGGCGATACCATCGATGCGATGTCGCTGTCGTCGAACCCCGCGATCGACAGGTCGCGAGGCACCACAAGGCCGCGCTCGTGCGCCGCCTTGATGGCCGCTGCGGCCATGATGTCGTTGCACGCGAAGATCGCGGTCGGCGGGTCCGCCTGATCGAGCAGCGCCCCGGCCGCGGCATAGCCGCTCGCGAAGCCGTAATCGCCCTCGCGGACATACCGGGCGGGCAGGGCCATTCCGTGTGCTTCCAGGGCGCCCCGAAAGCCCTGTTCGCGCTCGGTCGCGGAGTGGAAGGCGAGCGGCCCGGTCACGATCGCGATCCGCCTGTGCCCCAGTCCGATGAGATGCTCCGCCAGCACGCCGGCGGCGATCCGTTCCTCGCTGACCAGCGCCCCCGGATAGCCCGGCACGCGGACCGAGGCGATGCCGATCGCGGGCACCCCCCGTTTCGTGAGGGCAAGCGCGATCGACGATGCTTCCGAGATCGGCGGCAGGACGATCAGCCCGTCGATCCGGGAGCGGCGGGCGAAGTCCTCGATATTGCGCGTCAGGTCGGGATCGTCGAATTTTGCCGGGTGGACGACGAGTTCGTATCCTTTTGCCGCGCACACGTCGACGATTCCGCGCTGGAAGACGCCGATGACATGGGCGTTAGGATCGTCCTGGACGACGCCGATCAGCGACGAGCGCCCCGAGGCCAGCGCGCGCGCACGGCTGCTGGGACTGAAGCCCATCTCCTCAATCGTCGCCTGAATTTTCTCGCGCGCGGCGGCGGCTACCTTCGGGGAGTTGTTGAGGACGCGCGACACCGTGCGGATCGATACCCCGGCGGCCTGCGCGACATCGGTGATCGTGATCGATCGATAGTCGCTCATGCCTCGTCGCTCTCCCGTTGATCGGACTCTTCGATCGGCCCCTTCGATCGGCCCCTTCAATCGGCCCCGTCCATCGGGCGCCTATAAGCCAGATCGCGCTGTAAACCATCTGTGCCACCGCTGGCATAAATCATTGACAGTCATCATGCCGCTGGCGAAAGACTCCGCGAAACCGGCGACCGATCGATGCCATCGGAATGCTCAGAGGAGAGGCGCGATGACCGCACGACCGTTTCGAACAACGATTCTGGCCGGTGCGGCGGTCTTCGCGCTGGCGACGATGGCACAGGCGCAATCCGCGGCGAAATCCGACACCGTCCGGCCGGGGTCCACCGAAACGGACCGGTTGATGCTGTCCGGGCATGGCCCCGACGATGCGGTCCTCTGGGACTTCACCATCGACGGCGACCGACGCGCCGGCGAGAAGGCCAGGATTCCCGTCCCCTCCAACTGGCAGCAGCACGGCTTCGGTGCGTACCAGTATGGCGACGAGAATCCCGGCCGGCGGAAGAACCACGGCATCTATCGACGGCATTTCACCGTGCCCGCGACCTGGGCCGATCGCCGTGTCCGCCTGGTTTTCGACGGCGTGATGACCGACACGCGCGTCACCGTGAACGGCGTCCAGGCGGGGCCGGTCCACCAGGGCGGTTTCTACCGGTTCTCGTTCGACGTCACGAAGCTCGTCAAGATCGGTGGCGACAACGTCGTCGAGGTCGATGTCGCCGAGGCGTCGGCCAACGTGGACACCAACAAGGCCGAACGCTTCACCGATTACTGGGTGTTCGGCGGGATCTTCCGTCCGGTGTGGCTCGAGGCGACGCCCGCGCAGGCGATCGAGCACAGCGCGATCGATGGCCGCGCGACCGGCGACCTCACCGTCGACGTGACTCTCGCGGCACCGCGCGAGGTGACCCGCGTCGAAGCGCAGGTGCTGGATCCCGGCGGGCGCCCGGTCGGCATGCCCTTCAGCACGCCGATCCCGCCCGGCGGCGCCGGCCGCGTCCGTCTCGCGACGCGGATCGCCGGACCCAAGCTGTGGACCGCCGAGACGCCCAACCTCTACGGCCTCGCGCTGACGCTGTACCAGGGCGATACGGTCATCCATCGCACGCGGGAACGCTTCGGCTTCCGCACGTTCGAGGTGCGGCCGGGGCAGGGGCTCTATCTCAACGGCCAGCGCATCCTGCTGAAGGGCGTCAACCGGCACAGCTTTCGCCCCGACACCGCGCGTGCGCTGACCCGCAAGGACAATTACGACGACGTCCGCATGATCCAGTCGATGAACATGAACGCGGTCAGGATGTCGCACTACCCGCCCGACGAATCCTTCCTGGAGGCGGCAGACGAACTCGGGCTCTACGTCATCGACGAACTCAGCGGTTGGCAGCACGCGCACGACACCGAGGTCGGGCGCCGGTTGGTCCGCGAGATGATCGAACGCGACGTCAACCGTCCCAGCATCATCTTGTGGGACAATGGCAACGAAGGCGGCTGGAACCGCGAACTGGACGGCGACTTCGCGCTGTACGATCCGCAGGGTCGCAAGGTCATGCACCCTTGGGAATTGCACGACGGCGTCGATACGAAGCATTATCCGCTCTACGCCGACGTCGTCAGACGGCTCGCGACGCCCAACCTGCTGATGCCGACCGAATTCATGCACGGCCTGTTCGACGGCGGGGCCGGGTCGGGGCTCGACGATTATTGGCGGGCGATCGCGGGATCGCCCAAGGGAGCGGGCGGCTTCATCTGGGTATACGCCGACGAAGGCATCGCGCGCACCGACCAGAATGGGCGGATCGACAATTTCGGCACCAATGCGCCCGACGGCATCCTCGGCGCGCGGCACGAGAAGGAACCGAGCTATTACACCGTGCGCGATATCTGGTCGCCGGTGCAGATCGCCGCGCCCAAGCTGGATGCTGCGTTCGACGGGCGCCTGAGCGTCACCAACGGGTATGACTTCACGCCGCTGGATGCGGTGCAGTTCCAGTGGACGCTGATCCGCTTCGCCAGACCGGACGATGCCGCGGTCACCCCGCGCGTCCTGCATCGGGGCGTGGCGACGGCATCGATCCCGCCCCATGCCACGGGCGTGCTGCCGCTGGCCTTGCCGAGCGACTGGCGCGAGGCGGACGCCTTGTCGATCACCGCACGAAACGGGTCCGCCGAACTTTGGACGTGGGTCTGGCCGATCCAGGGCGGCGCCGCTCCGACACCCAGGCTCGCGACGCGCCACGTGGCGGGTATCCCGCAAGCGGTCCGCAACGGCGACACGATCGACCTGTCCGCCGGTGACGTCGTCGCGAGGTTCGATACGAAGACCGGGCTGCTTCGCGATATATCCCGTGGCGGGCAATTGCTGGCGCTCGCCAATGGTCCGCGGCTCGTCGCGATCGGCCCGAAGACGAAGGACGAGCCGGTCTGGACGCCGCTTGTCGGTGACGGCATGCTTTATCGCCCGGCGAAACCGACGATGACGAACCTCGTCGAGGTGAAGCTGCCCGACGGTCGCAGCGATGCCTGGGCTGGCTTCACGCTCGAGACGTCCGCGGATGGCGCGACGTGGAGGACGATCTACGCGGGCGAGCGCGGGACACGCGACCCCGATCGCTTCGCAATGCCGCCAGGGCCCATCGCGGCGATCCGTATCACCAATGTGCACGGATCGAGCGGCAAGCCGTTTTCGGTCGCGTCGGTAAGGCTCGGCTACGAAGCTTCGCGCTTTGCCCGCGCCGCCGCGCCTTCGCTTGCGCTGACGTCGGGCATCGGCCGCGATGCTGCGACAGGGCAGGCGCAGGCCTGGGTCGAGGCGGACGGGGCGGGTGGTCTCGACCGCGCGCGCTGGACGCTCGCGGCGGACGGTTCGCTCGCGCTCGACTATCGCTACACGCTGGCAGGGCGCGTCCTCTATCACGACGTCGGCTTCGATCATCCGCTCGCCGACGTAACGCACGTGCGCGGGTTGCTCGACGGACCGACACCCGTCTGGCAGAACCGCCTGCGCGGGACGACGCTCGGCGTCCATGATATCGCCGTTCGCAACGACCCGACGCTGCCGACGCCCGACCGTGCCGGCTATTTTTCGGGATTGCGCTGGGCGCGCTTCGACACGCCAACTGGCGCATGGGCGGTGTCCAGTGCGACGCCCGCGTTTCTGCGCGTCGGCATGCGGCGCGACGACTTTCCAAACACGACGGTGGATTTCCCCGCAGGCGACATTTCCGTCCTGAATGCGATTCCCGCGATGGGCTCGAAGTTCATCAGCCCCGAGGATTCGGGACCAAGCGGCGAACCTGCGGTGGCTAGCGGCAGCTATTCGGGGCGATTGACCTTCTCGTTCGCCGCCGCGAACCGTACCCGCCATTAGCCGCACACCCAGGACATCATCATGATCAAAACCCTCAATCATACGGCCATCCTTCTGGGTCTGCTCGCGTCGGCGAGCGGCGCCGCGGCGCAGGACCAGCTCGTCGATCCCAATACCGTGCGCCCGTCGCGCGAGGCCGGCCGCACCGCGAACGGGCTCGCCATGACGCCGCCGATGGGCTGGAACAGCTGGAACAGATATGGCTGCAAGATCACCGAGCAGACCATTCGCGACGCCACCGACGCGATCGTGAACAGCGGCATGAAGGCGGCGGGCTATCAGTATGTCGTCATCGACGATTGCTGGCACGGTGAGCGGACCGCCGATGGCGTCATCACCGCGGACCCGGCCAAATTCCCGTCGGGGATCAAGGCGCTCGCCGACTATGTCCATGCGAAGGGGCTGAAGTTCGGCATTTATTCCGACGCCGGACGCAAGACCTGCGGTGGCCGTCCCGGCAGCCAGGGCCACGAATATCAGGACGCGATCACCTATGCGCGGTGGGGCGTGGACTATCTGAAATACGACTGGTGCTCGACCGGCGTCCGCAACGCCGAGGAGGCCTATGCGCTGATGGCGGACGCGCTCCGATCGACCGGTCGGGCCATCGTCCTCTCGATGTGCGAATGGGGCAACAACCGCCCGTGGGAATGGGGCGCGAAGATCGGCAATCTGTGGCGGACGACGGGGGATATCCGCGACGCCTGGAAGGGGCCGGTGACCTATTCGCTCGGCATGATGGATATCGTCGACAAGAACGAGCCGCTCTATCCCTATGCCGGCCCCGGCCATTGGAACGATCCCGACATGCTGGAAGTCGGCAATGGCGGGATGACCGACGTGGAATATCGGACCCATTTCAGTCTGTGGGCGATGATGGCCGCACCCCTGATCGCGGGGAACGACGTTGCTGCGATGACGGCCGATACGCGGTCTATTCTGCTCAACAAGGCCGTCATCGCGGTCGATCAGGATGCGCTCGGCGCGCAGGGACGGCGGGTTAGGGACGACGGCGACAGCGAAGTCTGGGCGCGTCCGCTGGCGAACGGCGATCGGGCCGTGGCGCTCGTGAACCGGGGCGAAGCGCCGGCCCGCATTTCGGTCGCGTGGCCGGAGATCGGCTATCCTGCACGTCTGGCGATGCGGATCGACGATCTGTGGACGGGCGCGACCACGGCGTCAGTCAAGGGCAGCTTTTCGGCGGTGGTCCAGCCGCACGGCGTCACGATGGTGCGGATGGCGCCCCGCTCGTGAACGCCTTCTGGAGCGCCCTCAGGTTTGCCGCGGGCCGTCGTCGCTCCAAGTGAAAAAAAACCGCGCTTTTTTTCGGAGGCGCGACGGAAACGGTGTCTTGCGTCGTTGAACGCTCCATGACGCCGCGCCATCGGCGTCGCTCACGTCAGGAGGTATGTCATGAAAAAGCTCTTGCTGGCCGCACTGGCGGTCGGAACCGCCATCACGACGGCCATGCCCGCCGACGCGCGGCAGGGTTGCGGCCCCCGGTTTCACCGTGGCGCTTACGGTCGCTGCATCCCCAACCGCGTCCGGCGCGTCGTGGTCGTGCCCGCCCCGCGGGTCGGCGTCTTTTACCCGGGGCGCGGGTATTGGCATGCCAACCGCTATTGGGGGCACCGCTATCGCCGGCACGGCGGCTGGCGATACCGCTGATCGACGGTTTCCGGGAGCGTACGCTCCCGGAGCGCAGGCTGTAGCTCGCGCCACATGCGGTCGTATGCCGCCTCGCCCGTCCGGATGGCGACCGCAACCGGGGCCGGCGTCTGTGGGAGGGGCGGCGGCGAACTCGGGTGAAACCAGCTACTGACGCGACGACGGAAATCATGGCGGCGCGAAAGATCAGGCTTGCACGATCACGATCCGGATACCGCTCTGCTCGCACGGATCGGCCGCGGCGATACGGCGGCCGCGCGGCTGCTGGTCGCCGCGAAACTGCCCCGCATCCTCGGCCTGGCGACGCGGATGCTGCACGATCGTACGGCAGCGGAAGACGTTGCCCAGGACGCGTTTATCCGCGTCTGGCGGACCGCCGCCAACTGGCAGCCAGGCACGGCGCGATTCGATACCTGGCTCCATACGGTCGTGCTCAATCTGTGTCGCGACCGACTGCGTCGCCGCCGCGAGATGGCGGGCGACGCTGTACCGGACATGCCCGATCCTACCCCGGATGCGGAGGCGAGCCTGATCGAGGCCGAGCGCGATCGGACGATCGGCACGGCCATCGCCCGCCTCCCCGAACGCCAGCGCGACGCGATCCTGCTGGTCCATTACCAGGACCTGTCGGGGGCGGAGGCGGCGGCCGCGCTCGACGTCAGCATCGAGGCGCTGGAATCTTTGCTGGCAAGGGGACGGCGCACGTTGCGCGCCCGGCTTTCCTCGTCGCAGGAGGACGACGTCTATGACTGATCCGCTGACTATGAACCGCTTCCGGGATCTGGCCGATGCTTACGGCGCCGTCGTGGCCCGCTGGCCCGATCGGTACCACGAGCAGGCCGCCCGCCTCGCCACGACGCGCGAGGGTAGCGCGATTCTCGCCGAAGCCGCCTGTCTGGACGCGCGGTTGGACGGCTGGCGGGTCGAAGGTCGTGCGCAGGACCTTGCCGCGATGATTGTCGCCAGCGGGACGATCGCGACCCGTCGTGCCGCGTTGCGGCTGCGCTGGTGGTGGTCGGGAGTCGGGATCGCGGCGACGCTTGCAGGGGCGGCTGCCGGTTCGGCGGCGGTGGCGATCAGCGTGCCGATCGATCTCGGCCACGGGGTTGGTGCCGCTGCCGATATGGGCGCGATAAATGGCAGCACGTCTTTCGGCTACATCACGGGATCGGATCGCTAGATGACCGCGAAACTGCGTATCGGGCTGCTCGCCTCGGTCATTCTCAATCTGTTTCTCGCAGGCGCCCTCGTCGCCGGATACGCGTGGCTGCGCACCGACGGGCGCTTGCTAAACGCGGGTTCGCTGCGCATCGCGGGGGCCGAATTGTCCGCGGCCGCCCGCCGGCCCTTCCGGCAGGCGTTGCGACAGGCGCGGCAGGCGATGGGGCCGACGATCGCGGTTTCCCGCACGGCCAAGGCGGAGGCCGCTGCGCTCCTGCGGCAAGACCCGGTGAATCAGGCCGCGGTGATCGCCGCACTGGATCGAGCGCGAAGCGCGGACATGACGGTGCGCGCGGCGGTCGAGCGCCGCGCCGTCGCCTTCGCCGCAGGTCTGCCCGTTGCGGATCGTGCAAAGCTCGCGGAAGCAGTCGAACGTCGCGCGGGCAGGGCGATACCCGGGCGAGAATAACCGTGCGATGTTTTTTTGAGCCAGGGCATCGGGCGGATGCTGGGCCAGACGCGCACGGACTTGATATAAGGTTAGAGTTCATCGCGAGCCACGAAGTAAATTGAAGAATCGGGCCTGCCGCGTCCACTGCGGCCGTCGGTGTCGCAGGCATGCGTCTTCCCTTTCCGCGGTTGCGAGAATGAAGCTGGTCAATTCCAGCATAATTCCAGCACAAGTGCAAAATAGAGATCAATCCCGTTATAACAAAAATATTATTGTCTGTAATATTAATATAATCTCTCATGTGACTTGGGGTGGTCGCTTGAGCAAGATTGACAAATCAGAGATATTTTTCGGGCTTGATGCCTTGCGGGGCTACGCAGCGGTCAGTGTTGTGATTTTTCACTGTATAGATCTGTTTGGAATGCCGTGGTTATTTCCATCCGGCGGTCTTGCTGTGGATTTGTTTTTTACGATGAGCGGGTTTGTAATCGCGCATTCCTACGAGCGGCCGATACTCGAAACGGGATGGCTCTGGTTTATGCGGGTGCGGCTGATACGGTTCATGCCACTGTACGTTCTGGGCGGAGCGCTAGGCCTCATCCGAGTGGCCGGGTTGATCGCGGTCGGCAGCGATACACCCGGCTGGATATCCGCAGCGCTCGCGTATTTTGTTTTTCTCCCCGCGCCCGACACGACGTTCTCCGCCGGGGCCGTGTCGCCGCTCAATGGCCCAAGCTGGTCACTCTTGTTCGAACTCTACGCAAATCTCGGGTTTGCACTTGCCTTGCCATTCATTACCACTCGTCGGTTGCTGACGTTTGTGGCGGCCGCCGGCGCAATGTTGACGGGGCTTGCGTTGGCAGGGCAGGATCTGGGTGGCGCCATGCGCGCAGACTTCGCCGCGGGGCTTTTACGGTCAAGTTTCTCGATCGCACTCGGCGTCACCCTCTACCGGTTCCGAAACCGTTTGCCGCGGTTTACGCTGCACCCCATCGCGCTGGGCGCACTAGCGTTCGGCGTTTTCCAAATGCCGTCGAGTGTGATGTGGAATATCTGCTTCGTTCTGGTCGGGTCCCCGCTGATCTTGCTGGCAGGTCTAGCAACGCGCTCGCAAAATTGGGCGTCGCGGTTCGGCGCCACCAGTTCCTTTGCGATCTATGCGATCCACCAGCCCCTGCTCTCCCTAGCGGCTGGCATCGGGGCGAGAGCCGATCTTTCACCCGCCCTTTGCGCAGCGGCGATGGTCGTCGTCTGCATCTCCATTGCGCCCATGATCGACCGCTACTACGACCGCCCCCTCCGTCGGCTGCTTCACCTACTATTTCGGCGCAGTGGCCCGGAGGGGGCTACTATTACGTAGCGGTACCCATCTTTTGCCGCGTCGATTGCGCTCGCCGAATCCCCCGTCTCGCGAGAAGCGCCCGTTTTACAAGCAGGACGATGCCCTCAGGCACGGGTCCAACTCCGCTGGTCTCGATGTGCCCCCCAGGCTGAGTCTCGGGTCCTCCTTCACGATAGCGCTCGTCCAACGTCGCACCACACCCCAAGGGCACGGTCATCATCGTGCTGGCCGGCAAATGGGGGCGCTACGGTTAACCGCCGGGTACCGATGATCCACTCGCGAACGAGGCGGGCATACTGCCTCGTGCTCAAGTGGCCCCCCATATTATTTGACGGTCACTGAGTGCTACGTTGGTGTGCTACGCGCAGCGCTTCTTAAAATCTTTAAGTGTTTGCAAGTACACGATTTTACAATGATGGTCGGGAAGACAGGATCGTCAACGACGTCATGGAATTCTACTCTTCGTTTTGCGCGCCTACAAGACCCGTAGATCGCCGAAAGGCTACGTAGGCGTGCGGGTCGCCAACGACAAAGATTTGCCCCTCCACAGGCTTTAAACCGCGCTCCTGGAACGGCTGCGCCGGCGGGCTGTCGATCATTTGAATTAACCGAGATCGCGGACGACAACTGCGAGACAAAAGTGTGAGACTTTTGTGCCTCCGACCCTGCTAAGTCGTTGAAAAACCAACGATGGTGACCCCTACGGGAGGCGTCAGCGAGAACACACATCCAATAAAAACAATGACTTAGCGAGGCGCGGATTGGCGACTTGTGTAGCATTTGTAGCACCAACCGATGGCGGCTAAAAGCGGTTTGTTGACCCGCTGGCCTGCGTGTTGAGAGACCCCGGATTACTTGATCGACGCTGGAAGCGATATGCGGTTCGGACCAATGGATTGGTTGAAGGTTGTCTACGGTCGAGAGCTGCTTGTCCGGTTTCGAGCGGCTAACTCATCCTAGACGGAGATCGTTCGGGTGGCAGGCAATGATCGCAGGTTCTTGCGCTGACTGACACGGACCGCTGGTTTTGCATGGTTGCCGTCAGCTGAACCTCCAGCCGCGGCACCATCTCGAAGATTGTCGCCTCGTCCGGATCTTGACCACCAACTTGGCCGCGCCGAAAATCTTATTCTGAAGTTCTTAGGACGCAAGAAAGTCTGGAAGTGTCGTGCTGAAGAGGCCAGCCCGCTCCCGGTTGAAATGCCCAGGCAGGCCTCGCGCGAGCGTGGTAACCGCCGGATGCGTGGCGACGCGATCTACTCCCGCCTCGTGACTGTTCAACAATTTCGGAACGTGCGACCAAAGTCAGGGCCTAGCAGCAGCGCAAGATGTTCAAAATATGATCCATAACGAGATCACATTCTGTTTAACGCTAGTAAGCTGTAGAAGTATCTCAGTGCGAGGTTGATGTCCGTCTGAAGCTGATGGGAAATAGCGGCCAGGCCGCTTTCGGGCGCCCACCGTCATAAAATTGACGTTCGTTTAGGCGGGCGGGGCAGCGCCCGAAGGGTTGCTTTTTGGTGGATAGCGGCTTGTCCGGTTTCGGGCAGCGATCCTCGTAAACAGACGTTCGTTCAGAAGGTGGGCAGGGTGCCGAAGGGCCGGTTCTGGTGGAGAGCCGCCGGTCCGCTTTCGGGCGCGCAGACAACGTAAGCGGACGCTTGTTCATAAAGCTCGCGACGGCAGCTACGCGCTCCAATTTCGGTCACGCGCCGCTTCTGTGAACGAGTCCTAAAGCTGCCATTCGCTCCGGTCGCTTGGATCGACTCATCGAATGAAAATTGGTTGGGTTCTGCGCGCGGTTGAAGCGCGCAGAACCCTGACAAGCGGTCGCCTAAGATTTTGATCCCATCAGCCAACCGAGGAAGCGCTTTTTCCATCCGGAGGCGGCTGGTAGTGTTTGAGATCGTTCGACATTCACCTTTGATACGGCCACCTCGGAAACTTCATTCAAACCATAATGCGCCGCCTTCGCCCGACGGTCGCGTCGACGTTCAGCTGCAACTTCCGCATCCGACCAAGGAGGCGCTTCGATCACCCGATTGCGGCGGATCACGTAATGCGATCGGCATGGGAGCGTCCAACTACCGACCGACGGGTGCAGCGTGATCGTCTCGCCGTCGTAGCTGATGTTCCAATCCGTCGGCGTGAGCGGTGTCACGACCTCCTCGCCACAGCCGCAGCAGCAGCTGTGCGCAGCGCTTCCGAACTCCATCGACACGTAGAGCACGCCAGGTTCAAGCGTTTCCGGAAACGTCTCGACGAACCGGTGTTCGAGGTCGGAATGCCGCATCATGACTGATCCTCGTTCAGCAGCATGTTCCCATCGAGCGTATAGGTCGAATGATGCTCGTTCTCGAGGTCGCAGTAGAAGCCGCACAGCTTCTTCCACTTGATGACCGCGAACACTGCGTTCAGCGCATTGAGGTCGGCGACTTGGATGTTGGACGCGTAGATGTCGCCGGCACCGCCCCCGGCGAGCGGGATCCGTTCATGCGACGCGACGGTTTCCCGCGTCTCCGGGGTGCTGGTCGTCACGCGAAGGATCCCGCTGAGGCCTCGGTGGCCTAGCTCCAGCCCCATGCCGATGTCGATGAAACCGACGCCTCGCGCGTGGAGCCGCTCGACCAGCGCCGCCTTGGCCTCGCCTGCGTCGAGGCTCAGGAACGCGAAGTCGATGCCGTCGAGCAGGTCGAGATTACCCGGCGCGATCGCGACTGGCACCGCGGTGATGCCGCGATGCATGCGCTCGTAGATCCCCTTGAAGTGGTCCACCTTGAGCGGCGCCTCGCGGAGTTCGTCGAGGCTCGGCGCGCCGGGTGCCCGGAAAGCATTGTGTTGGAGGAACTCGTCGGCATCGAAGATGCGGATCTCCGCCACCGGCGTCTTCGCGACCATGTCGAGGATGTAGCTGCCCGAGCCGCCGAGCCCAATGATTGCGATACGGTGCCCCGCCAGCTTCGCCGTCAACGCGCCGATGCCGACGCGGTCCGACGCGGTCTCGACGTAGTTGAACACGCTGTCGGCGTCCTCCTCGTCGAGCGCGCGATAGGGCCGGGGTGTCGCAGTTGCATCGAGCACCGCGGCCGGCCCCGCGATGATCGACGCGTATGTCGTCATCTTGTGGTGATAGTCGCGATAGCCGCCGTCGGGCTTGCTCGAGAACGCATGCTCGGCGGTCAGACCGTGGCCGAGGTCGAAGTGGGTCGTCTGGTTGGCGATCGCGGCGATGCGGGCGCCATCGGCGAAGCAAGGGTACTCGCCGTCGAAATGCACGACGTGCGTGTCGGGCGGCCTGGTCTGGTCGCCGGCCAGCGCCAGGCTTGAGATCAAGGTCCCCTTGCGCACCTTGCGGTCGGCGTCGACGTAGGGGACCTCGCGCATGATGAGGAACCCTCCGACGATCTGGACGAAATAGCCCTCCTCGCGCAGCTTCGCGAGGTCGGCGTTACGACTGAACAGTGCGCGTGACATTGAAGACCGTCCCCTGCTTAATGGTGACCGAGCCGTGGGCGCCAAGCTCCCCGGCATGCGGCGTCGAGGCCGCCTTGCGGTAGGTCATGGAGAACACGACGTTCGGCTCGTGCGGACCGGGGAAGGCCATTTCGACGATCTGCTCGAAGGTCACCTCCGGCCCCGGCACGGTGCGCGGACGGGTGTTGACGATGATCTCGATCTCCACCGTCGGGCGCTTCGCGTTGTAGAAGCGCTCGATGCCCGGCGCGCTGAGGTCGACCAGCATCGCGGGCTCGATCAGGACGTCCGTCCCGCCGCGAACCTCGAGGAAGACTGCTTCGTCGGGGCCCGGCTTGGCGAGTTGCTCGAGGATACGGCCGCTGATCGTCGGCTTGCCCCAGCGTTCCTCGTGGTCGTTGACCTCAAACTTGAAGTCGCGGTCCGTCAGGAAGGCGACAATGCGCTCCGCGCCGGCCCCGCGGAGGTCGAACGTCTCGTTGAGGCGCACATCCTCGAAATCGCCGGTGTCGAGGATCGCGAAGATGCTGTAGCCGCGCTCGGGCTCGAGGCCCGCGGCCTCGAGGATCTGGCGGCCCACCGGGATCGGGTCGGCGATGCCGAGCGGGCGGAAGTCGAGGCCGTCGAGCGCGAACTGGATGCGGTAGGCCTTTGCCGCCAGCAGGGGGCGGCCCTCGCGGATCGCGTCGCCGACGTCGTCGTATTCGGGGAGTTCGGGGGTGTTCATCTTGCTTTTTCCTTCGTGTCTAGCCGGGTCAACCCTGTCACGAAGGGACAATCGGAACGGACACTGCCGACCGGAAAGGCGATCAGAAAACTTTCTGCAGCGAGCCGCTGGGGACGGGCCCGCAGATGAAGAAGGCGGGGCACCCCGGGCAGATGCGCTGTGACGGGGATGCGGGGAACGAACCGTCGCGGATTCCCGCGACGACCTTATCCAGCAGCTCACGTCGGTTGCCGAGCACGCGCGTCGTCATGTCGAGCGCGGTGACCTGATCGCTCATCAGGTGCACCACCTCCGCGGCCGCGCCAGGTGCACTCTCCGCGAGGGCGAGCAGCGCGGTGGCTACGCCGAGGTTCTCGGTGTCCGACTTGCGGTAAGCTCCCGTTCGGAT
The DNA here is from genome assembly GCF_053345535.1 of Sphingomonas sp. M1A8_2b. NCBI lineage: Bacteria > Pseudomonadati > Pseudomonadota > Alphaproteobacteria > Sphingomonadales > Sphingomonadaceae > Sphingomonas > Sphingomonas sp. M1A8_2b. The sequence goes on from NZ_JBKFAH010000003.1 coordinate 399,929, forward strand.
GCGCCGGTAGATCCGGACGCCCCGCGCGTCGACAAGGACATCGTCGGCGTTGAAGACGATCTGATCGGAGCCGATATTGAGCGGCACCGCTGCCGGGATCTCGGCGGGGTGGGCCAAGCGAGACTGCCGGAACCGCGTCACCAGCGTGATCGCCATCGTCCGCAGCTCCGCGAAGCTGCCGGGAGTGTCGAGACCATGATCGTCGCAGGCCTGTTCGACGGCGGCACGGAGGTGCGCGTCATCCGACAGGTCGAGCCCCTCCCGCACCGCCGCGCGGACGACGGACCGAGCCGCCTCGTGCATCCTCATGTAGTCGGTCTCGGTCCGGCGCCCCCCAATGCCGAGCACGTGTGTGTAGAAGAAGCGTCGCCTGCACTTGTCCTTGTCCAGCATCGCCACCTGCGAATCCCGCAGCCGGATCGTCCCGTCGATCACGAGCGTGACCGGCTCGTCCTCCGGGGCGGGAGGCAGCTTGCGGAGCAGATCGGGCGTGGACCGCGCAACGGCCGCCCCGAGGCGGTTGAGGAACTCGGACAGGGGTCTGGCGGAGTGGTTGGCCTTCTCCGTGGCCGCATACATGACGAGTCGGTCGCGCGCGCGCGACAGCGCGACGTAGAATAGGCACTCCCGCTCCTCCGCGTCCCCATCGCGCAAGGCCGTCTTCACATCGCCGGTCAATCCCGCGATGACGCCCTCCGGCGGGAGGCATGCGGGCGCCTTTGACTGACTTGGGAGCGTGTCCTGGTTGAGGCCCGAGAGGTGGACGCACCGGAACTCGAGGCCCTTGGCGCCATGGATCGTCATGAGCCGCACCGCGTCCAGTCCCTGCGCGGCGGCAGGTAGCTGGCGAAGGTCGCGATCGTCGCCGATCGCCACGAGCCGCCTGATCCGGTCCAATAGGCGGGGAACGGCCTTTCCCTGCTCGCGCGGCTGCACGCGGAGGAAGTTCATCAGCTGCCAAAGCGCGATGCCCTGGCTGCGTTGGCCGACCGACTGCGCCACGGCGATAGTGGCGGCGATGCGGGTTCGGTCGAGGAGGATCACGGCGAGGACTCGCCAAGGCGGCGTGTCGGCGTCGAAGCCCTCAAGCGCCTCCGCGAGCCTGTCCAACGCGGCATGGCCGTCCGCGGAGATCGGCAGGTCCCGTCGCGCGGCAAGCCAATCGAGCGGCTCCCGCTCGTCGTCGCGCAGAGTCGCGAGTATGGCGCCGACGTCGTCGAGCGACATGGCAAATTCAGTCATGCCTGCGGCGCGAACGAGGCCCATCGCCCGGCGGTCGGCGAGCAGCGACAACATCGACAGAAGGTCCTTGACCTCGCCGCGCTCGAACAGACTGCCGAGGAATAGAACTGGGACGCCCATTCGCTCGAGGTCCCGGGCGATCACGCCGAGCCGCTCGTTGCCGGTGCACAGCACGACTTGGTCGCGGTAGGCGAAGCCGGCCTCGTGCATCTCGGCGACGCAGTCGGCGATCGCGACCGACTGCTCGTCCTTCATGGCGCGGGTCCTGAGCTCGATCGGGATCCCAGAGTGACCACGGTCCGCCTTAAGCAGCGTCTCCGTCTTGCTCGCCGTCATTCTGACCGCGAAGGCGGAGTAGGCCGTGACGATCTCGTCGAACGAGCGGTAGTTGACCTTCAGCCTGCCCGACACGGCACCAAGGAAATCCTCCGTCGTGAACTTGGAGGTACTGATCGGGGACGCTCCCCGGAACCGGTAGATGGACTGCCGCGCGTCGCCGACGACCCAGAGGTTATCGCCGGTTGGGCGGATCGCCTTGAGTAGCCGAACGCTGGCGCGGTTGACGTCCTGATACTCGTCGACGAGCAGATGGTCGTACATTCCGCCGAGCTTCGCGGCGATGTCAGTGCGCCGCTCGAGGAGTTCGACGGGGAGCGATACCAGGTCGCCGAAATCGACCGCCCGCCGTTCGCGCTTGATCCTCTCGTATAGCGCATAGACCCGCGCCACCTCGGTGGACTTGAGCGCCTCGGTCGTCCGTGCCTCGTCTCCGACCGCAGCGACGAGCATGGCCTCCGCGTGCCGCGCATATTCCTTGGCGGTGACCACCTCGTCCTTCGCTCGCGAGATCGCCGCGAGGATGTCGCCGATCAGCCGCGTCGGGTCATAAAGATCCTGATAGTGTTCGAGCGCCAGCTTCGGGAACTCCCGCTCGAGCAGCTCGACCGCCTCGACCCTGTCCATCAACTGCGGATTGTCGGGAAGCGAGAATTCGGCGCTGAGGCGTCGGATGAGGTCGAGCCCGAAGGCGTGGAACGTGCCGATCCACATCGCCGCTGCCTTCTCGGGACGCTCGGCCGCAATGCGGTCGGCCATCTCCCCGGCTGCCTTGTTCGAGTAGGTGAGCACGAGGAGCCGCTTGGGATCGACGCCCTCGTCGAGCAGCTGAACGACCCGCGCGGTCAAGGTTTGAGTCTTGCCGGTGCCGGGCCCTGCCTCGAGCAAGTAGGGGCCGCCGCGATGGGCCGCAGCGATCGCCTGGGCCTCATTCAGCGGATGGAACTCGCGGACTTTGTCGTCGGGTTCGATCACGGGGAGTAGGAGACCGTCGAACAGCTGCTGCGCTACGACGTCGAACGGGGCTTGCATCCGCTCGGCGATGTCGGACGCGGTCAGACCATCTTCGAGGTGGAGGCGGCACACCACTTCACGGGGTAGGAGGAGCTCCCGGCCGAAGAGGTCCATCTGGACCTCGCGTCTTTGCCGGCGGCCATAGTCTACCACGCGGTCGATGCCGGTCGGCGAGGGCTCCGAGCCACGGGCCGGATCCGCCTCAGTGACCGTCGGGGACGAGGTTCCGTCCCCCAGCTCGTGATGCCCGATCTCATGAGCGACGAGGAACGCCCGCTCGAAGGGCGACCCGATGTTCTCATGGATGATGAGGTCATCCTCCGGAACCAGCGTCGCGCGTCCGTTGTCGAGGACCGTGGCACCTGGATTCGCTGAATCGACGTCGAGGCCGCGATCCTTCGCGATCGCGACCGCGAAGGCGTAGGGATCCGTCGGATCGAGTCCCCGCGCGACCGCGCTGGCGTGCAGTTCCGCCGCGCGTCGGCGTCCTAGCTCGATTGCGTCCACGGGTCAGCCGTCGGCCATCAGCCGAACGCGGTCGGCTTCGGATACGCCGGCATCCGTCAGCACCTGCTCGAACGTGGTCTGCGCGACGGACCCGGGTGGACCGTCCGACTTGTAGCTTCTGGTCGCCGCCATCCCCGCCGGAGGTCGCGCCATTGCGGCGATCACGTGCGGCTGAGGAACGCCCAGCGCCACGGACAGCTCGCGCGTCACGGGCGTCGGGACGCTGGAGGCCAGCACCCTATGCTCGCGGATGCAGGTGATCACCTGCCGCGGCACGCCGAGCTTAACGGCGAGAGCCTTGCCCACGTCGCCGGAAAGGCGAGCCAAGGGATCGGCGTTAGTCGCGGCTTTGGGCCGGGCTGCCTGATGCGTGATCCACGCCGCGTCGACGCGGGACTGCTCGGTCGCGGTCAGGCCGCCCTCGTCCTCGGTGTCGGGCGTGGCGATTAGACGGGAGAAGTCGATCAGCTGCAGCGCGAACTGAGGATGGGCCGCGACGTAGCGGGCGAGGACATCGCCGTCGTGGACCTCCTCCATCTGGAACAGGTCGAGCACGGCGTCGAGCGCGAGCGGCGGGTTGGTGGCGGTCATTCGTCGTCCCCAGGATTGAAAAGGGCGCCAAGCGTCTTTAGCGCCCGGTCCCGATAGTTGCGAACTGACCGATCCGAGCAGTCCAGGGCCCTAGCGATCGTCATGACCGACGGGTCGCTCGAATGGATCTGCCACCCGATCAGCAGGAGATGCATGGTCCTGCTTTGTTCTGGTGGCAGGGCGTCAATCGCGACGTAGAGCCTCTCCCGGAAAAGCGGATCGGAAAAAATTTCGGCGTCCAGCGGGTCGGTCGTGCCGGCGGAGGCTGCCGCCTCAGCGGCGCCGCCCTCCTCGTCGTCCATGGAAACGCCGCGGTTCGCTTCGCGCCACACCCGCTCTTGGGCGTCGAGCCGGAGCCGCTTGATGGCGAGATCGAACCGCGCCTCAAAGAAGTCGAGCCTGTCGTCGGGCTCCGCGCGGTCCTTGGCGAGCAAGTCGACGAAGTTGTCGAAGACCGCGTCGCGGATGCGCTCGTCAGTGGCGGACACGGTGCCGCCCGAAGCGATCGGCACCGCCCGCATGACGCGCTCGGCGAGCGCCTTGTAGAGGCGCTCGAACGAAGCGTCGGAGTTTTCGCAACGACTGGCGCGGATGAAATGAACCAGACATTCGCTGGGCACGTAGCCAGGATCCTTTCGATTGCGGATCCGGGCCCGCTCGAGCAGTCCATCGCGCGACAGGACGCCAAGGGCGGGGAGGAGCGCCTCGACTTTGTCGGGGCGCGTATACAGCGTCCCGTCCTTCTTCTTCCGGGTGAGCGGGGCGATCAACTTGTCCTCCCTTTCGAAGCATCAGCATAACTGCGTTTCAGGGGTAATCGCCATGGAAACTGAAACCGGAACGGCAGAATGGATTATTTGGAACGCGTCGGCGTGTGCCCGACCAGATCATCGCACCTCTTGCGCTGACAACTCAACGGCAGCTTTCCGCGGAGAAGCACCGAGGACCGGACTGTCGGCAATCGGCCCACTTCCTGCCGCACCGTTTCACCTGAACGAGCGACCGCTTTCGAGACGCCTTCAACCGGCGCCGAACGACCGACACTGGGTCTCGGCACTTGCGATCATCCGAAGCTATCGTTTCATCCCGATCGATTTCTCCCCGTATTCGCAGTCTACGCTTCTTCGTCAGTGAGGTATGTCATTCTGCAAAAGTCAGCTGACGCTGGCAGCACCCTCTGGTCCACCCGGCCCGCAAGTTCCACAGATCGTGGTGCCCAGAGATTGGCGTGAAGCCGCATGGGAAGGTGCGGGACCGGCGTCGGATCCCAGCTTCGGCGCTCGTGAACCGTGACGCCGTCCACTGACCATGAAATGCGATCGGGAGACCATTCGATAGCATAGACATGGAAGTCGGCGGATGCGTCGAAGCCAAGGTCGACGCGGCACGGTGACCCGCGGTAGCCGTAACCAATCGCGGCGCCTTCGTTTCCCGGGTTGAAGTAGACGTTGACTAGCATCCGCCAGGGATCATTGCCCATCAGCTCAATGTCGATCTCTTGTCGCGGCGCATCGCGATGGAGGAAGAAGCCTGTCACGAGACCAGGCCCGGCAGCTGCCCTGATCTCCGCCTCAAATCGCCCGTGGCCGAACCTACGTGCCGACGCGAACGCGCCGGAGCGGAAGGGTCTGACGTCCCCAGCCGCTGCGACCGACAAAACAAGCCGCTTCCCCTCAGGCAACTCGATGACGCCTTCCCGCGTAAAGTCTGCCAAGTTGCCCGGAAAGGTCTCGACCAGAGTGACGAGCTTGGGTGAGCAGGGTTTCGTCGACGTCCGCGCGCTCCCGCTCATGCTCAAGTCTTCCTGCTTTTCGATAGGTCGCGGTCGCCAGGCAGCGTTCAGCGGAAGCACCCATGGCGAGTTATCCATAGGCATAGCTTTGACCGCCACGGTCGCCTCCGATGGCTGGGATGGATCCGGCCGGCCGTCGTAGAACATTTCCGTGCCCGCCGGCGCACCGGCTGGGAAGTCCTCTGCCGGTTGATCGAGACCCAGGAGGCGGCACACAGGTTCCCAGCGCGGATTGGCGCCATCGATGACGGCAGTCCGCGCCACCGGAAGCCGCTCGACCCACGGGCCGTGCAACCCGTTTACTCCGGTTTCGACGACGAATTGAACGTCCAGCCGATCGATTATCGCGCGGACCGCGTCTAGGTCCAGTGGAGGATTGACGATGGCGTCGAAAACGTCGCCGATCGCTACGATTTGGAGGGCCGAGAGTTTCGGCTCAGAGCCGGAGAACGCCCTCGTTCGCAGACCCAGCATAGAAAGCGCCATTGCGAGACCGTCGCCTTCACCGACGGACCAGGCGATCGTAAAGCCGTTCGGCAATCCTTCCGGCCGGACCGGCGGGGCGCCGGCATCAACCGTTCCGGCTCGGGCGAGGAAAGGCAGGATAGAGTACGCATTGTCCGATGGGCCGTCCTCTCGCTGGAGAATTGCCGGACGCGTCAAGGCCAGCGCGCCGAGTTCGACGAAGCGATAGTTCATCCAGAGGTCTACTGGGCCGACGACTGGCATCGCCCTAAGCAGCATGGCTGCACCATCGCGTGACAGCACGTAGCCGGATAGGAACCAGAGTCCACGAACGGGTCGGAAGAGTGCGGCGCAGGCCTCCGTCCTAGTCGCCGCCCCATCCGCGTCTTTGAAAGAGAGGTAGAGGAGATGTGGTTCTCTAGCGGATCCGCGTCTCCGCAGTGCCGCGCGCCATCCAGAGTTAATCGCTCTTGCCGCGCGCCGCCGAAACCAAACGTCATCTTCCAGCACGAGGACGTGCCGGTGTGGCCCGGCGGCGACCGCCTTCCATGCCTCAACGTGCGAGCGCGCGACTGCGACCTCCTGCCGCGTCATTCGGATCGGGTGCTCAGCGCCGAAGCATTCCGCTAGCCTTGCATCGGGCTGTACGAACAACTGGTCACCAAGACGATACATCACGTCGACGTCCGCGGTCGCTGCCACAGCGCGACCGTCGCGAGCGTCCACCGCAGACATCCGTTGAACAATCGTCGGCAGGCGTTCCCCGGTAGCAATCCTGAAGCGCCCGAGCTCTCGAAGCAGTCTTTGCCAGCGCAAAGGCTGTCGATCGAGATTGATGGCTAAGATAGACCCGATCTTGTCATCGCCGGGGCCGAACGCGGAGATGCGCCCTCCCGGCAGCGAACACGCGATAAGCCGCGTGGCCCGGAACGCGAGACGTCGCAGACCCCCAGACGTTTCTTGAAGGTTCACGCTGAGGTAGTCCTAGCCGCCATGCCTCAGTCCATATCCATGTTGCGCCAGTTTCTAGCGTCGCCACGGTAAGAAAGCTCCCAGCGGGTTTCCGCAATAGCGTCCCAGTCACGGATAAAACGGAAGTCGGATATGCGGCCAGATTCATTAAGTTCGCGCGCGTGAGCGGCGAGGGCTGCCGTCAGATTACCAGGCCCTGTAGTCGACTGTATCTCCGGGCGCGGGTCGTCGCCGAGCAGCAGCATAGTACAGCGCGCCAATGCTCGAGCGAGAATTGGGTGGTCAGGAGCAGCTGCCAAAGGGTTATTGTTTGCGTAAAAGATTCGATGTCCTGCCGGTAAGTCCGGCCGCCACAAGTCCCCAGTCGGCGCCATTGCTTGCGAGTCTACGTCGTAGCAAAGCGGTTGAAGCTTGAGCCTACCATCTGCTACCATATCTTCTACGTTGAAGCGGACGAGTACGTCGTCTGCGTCGACGTAGAGGCCGCCCTCTCGTAGAATGAAGCACATCCGCAAATAGTCGCTGCGCATAGCCGGATGTCGGCAACGACTGAACGCGTTTGATTCGCGATGTGTGTAGTTTTCTCGGATGTATGCGGCAGCTGATACGTCATCAAAGGTCCGCACCTCGAATCCGTCATTTTGGAGCCGGTCCCAGCTGGCGAGGCAGGCCCGCACATCGTCTGGGAGGTCGTTAGGGTCGTGCCAGTAGCGCACCAACGTCCGTGGTGTTGAAGGCCCGGCGGGCGGATAGACCGTATCCACTTCCTCGCCCTGGCGAAGCACGAGCTGCCGGACGAAAGCAGACCGCAGGTCATCGTCTTCCTCAAAGCCGGGTGAAAAGACGTGCGCGTCCTCGTTCAATGTCCCTCGTCCGTTCTCTTTGGTTGCGGTCTCCGCATCAGTGCACCTCCGGCGAGGGGGTTAGGGGGTTACTTTCCTGCATACGCCGCTTCGCCGGTTTGAAGTGAACCTACGCGGCCAGCATGAGCTTGATACCGCGGGGAAGATTTTAGCAGGTAAGCGCGACCTTGAACGACGAAGCCATCGAGGCCGTGTTCGACCGCGTACGTGTCGAGGTCGGCGATGTTGTTGATAAACCCCTTCCCGTTGAAGTTCAGCGAGGTGTTGCACAGAACGCCATAGCCGGTGAGATCCCTGAATGCGGCAAGGAGGTCATAGAGCGGGGCGTTGGTGGCCTTCGTAACGGTCTGTAAGCGTGCAGTGCCGTTGACGTGAGTTACGGCTGCCAGCGCATCGGTGGTTGCTCGGTGCGTGAATAGCATGTACGGACTGTCGTTGATGCAGCCGAACCAGCGCGCTGCGTCCTCGCGCAGGCAAACGGGTGCAATGGGTCGAAACTGCTCGCGCTGCTTGATCTCGTTGAGTCTGATCCGTGTGGCGTCGGCGAAGGGCGCGGCGAGGATCGACCGATTCCCGAGCGCCCGTGGGCCGATTTCCCAGCGCCCATTCACCCAACCTAGGATTAGGTTGCTTGCTAGCAGGTCCGCGACGAGTTCAGGAGTCGCGTCTATCATGTCGTAGCGGCTGGTCTCGAACGCCCTGTCTACCTCGAACTCGAGCCCGGCATAGACATCCCATTCGATCGTGGCGTCGCCAGTAAACTGGAGCTGGGCATCAATAGCAGTTCCTATCGCGGACCCAGAGTCGTTAGCGACCGGTGGGACAAATACCTGCGGAAAAATTCCGGTCTCAACCCACTTCGTGTTCCAGTCGCAATTAAGCCCGCATCCTCCGGCCACAATTAGCGGGAGGCCTTTGCGCATGTTGGCTCGTGCGAAGACCTGGAATGCGTCGAAAATCCGATCGCTGTATATGCCCGCGAAATCGCGAAACTGTGCATCGTCCACGCCTACGTCGAAGTAGGGCGAGTTCGCGAGCTTGTCGTACATGTCGAGCCGCACATCAGGAGCTGAAAGTAGAAACTGCATCAGCTCCTCCTCCGCCGGCGTGGCTTCGCTCCGCCTTGAAAAGGATGCGAGCGCCATGAGCTTGCCGGCGTCGGAGAACCGGGAGAACGGCGCATTCTTTGGGAAGGTGGGATCTGCTAGCCCATATATCGAACAGTACCGGTTCCCAGGTTGATTCATGACATCACCAAGTAGGGTGACGTTTGCCTCTGCGTCGATTTCGTAGAAGGCGCCGAGTGCTCCCTCCCAAATCAGCGCGTAGCACGGAGTGCCTTTGGGTAGGCCGGACATGCCGTACGCGCAGAGCAAGTGTGAACGCTCGTGAGACGACGAAAAGTGCCGGATGAATTGTCCGAACATTTGCCGTTTCTCGACTATAATGCTCGAAGCTTCGATCCCGCGGTAGTTGGCATGTGCGGCTGATCCCACCGGCCGGGCCTCGTGGGACCACCAGCCCCCGACGCAGACGACATCGGGGATCTCGTCCATTAGTCCGAGAGACGCAAGCACGTCATTGGCGGATATCGGCATGTACCGGTAGTTCGAGTCCTTCTCCGCCTCGATCGAGAAGACGAGTTGGCCGTCCCGAAGGTAAGCAACGGCCCCATCGTGCCCTGGATTGTAGGAAAGGATTCTCATGTCCGGCGTGACCTCACCGAACCGTTAGTCCCCAACGCGTGCGCCTGCATGTTGATAATCGCGACCCATTATTATCCTTTTTAGAAGCCTACTGCTTTTCATCTGCAAGGAAAGGGCAGACCGGTCCAAATCTGCCCGAATTGTTGAAGGACGTACGATCATCGGCATCGCTCACGCATACCTAAATGGATGTCTGATTTTGGGAGGCGCCGAATGGACTGCGAATGTCCATTCCGGGTCGATTCTGTCAGGCCAAGTCTAAATTTATGGCTTCTGCTCTGCCTTGTCAGGTTGGAGCAAATGAACGGCAGTTTCGCGAAGGCGTATCCCAAATCGTTGATCATAGCTGAGCCAAGTGCCGGTGATAAGCATTGCCCAAAATACACTGAACAACGAGCCGACAAGAAAGTATTCCGCCGGCAGTTTAGTATCAAGCTCTTTGAACCGAGCGACTGACTTCAGTGCAATGACTGCAGCAAGAACCTCCCAACTATGGGCGATGATGCCGATCGCAAGGATGAGACGTTCTAGCCATCCGATAATACGACCGGCTGAATAGGCCTCTTCGGGCGTCGCGGCCATCGCTTCCTTCATCCCCGTCAGCGATAACAGACTGCGGCACGCCCCATTGCCAACCCCAGTAAGCAGCCATAGGGCAAGTCCAGAGTAAAGGGCGCAATGAAGGTAGGTAAGCATCAGTTCATCCCACGCTGCGCATCAAGGCGCGCTAAGGTTTCTTGGATAGCATGCCACTGGACAACGTAGGTGTCGAATTCCCCCGAACTACGCACCTTATAGACGGTATGAACCGAAACGTTGCGTCGCTTGGCAATGTCGGCGGCAGTCGCTCCGCGGAGTAGCTCGGCGATGTCCTCGCGCTGCCGGCCTGTCCAGCGGCGTTCAATCGAGGTCAGGCCAGCGCCTAGTGCCTCCAGGGTTGTTTCGACAAGCGGATCGTCTGTTACTGCGAACCGGTAGAGCGAGCCGGACCGCTTCTCGTTGAGCTTCTCGCGAGTGCGAGCCAAGCCCGGACCCATCATATTCCAAGCTTTGTCTGTGTTGAGAGGGGTTTGCAGTTCAACGTGCCCGATCGCGAAACGGCACTCGATATCATGGGCCATGAGTTGGAGGCGAATGTCGCGTATGAGCGACAGCATCGCGGTAAGCGATGTGCCTAGGCCCTGAAACTCATCGCCAAGGGTGATAGTAAGGGGGGACGACAGCAGATTCTTGTAGTCGCGGTTCTGCTTTTCAACTGCTTCGTTGAAGCGGGTGTGGAGCGATGTTGTAGCGAGAGTTTTCTCGCTGCCGACCAAGTCGCCCATGACGACGGCATATGAATGTGATGTACCCGCCATGGGGTCACTTTAGATATGTGCCCGCATACGGGTCAATATGTGATTTGACCCGTATCTGGGGAAATACACTGGCTAACTGATCAGTGCGTCAGTCCAAGCACCAAGGCCGACAAAGCGAAACAGGCGGGCAGGTAGAGTGCAGACGACCAATCCCGACATGAACGGGTAGCTGGATCTGGGTCATCTGGGCTGAAGCCCCTGCCGAGATTCTCAGGGAAATGGTTGATATAGCGGCGATCAGCTAGCGTACCGGGGTTCGGGCTAGCGTGCCGCCTCCTTGGCGAGGTCAGCAAAGCTTGTTCCCCTTGTGTGCCGCCCCGCCGTCCCCCACTATCCTTGGAGGGCGGAGGACCGAGATGGCCAAGGTATTCTTTTCATACTCGCACGCTGACGAAGCGCTGCGGGACCAGCTGGAAAAACAGCTGTCGCTTCTAAAGCGGCAGGGGATCATCGAGACTTGGCATGATCGGCGGATCGGAGCCGGGCAGGAGTTTGCACGTGAAATCGACCAGCATGTCGAGACTGATGACATAATTCTGCTTCTGGTCAGCGCCGATTTCATTGATTCCGACTATTGCTACGAGCTGGAGATGCGGCGGGCAATGGAGCGACATGAGGCAGGCGACGCAATCGTCATCCCAGTGATTCTTCGCGCATGTGACTGGCATGGTACGCCATTCGGCAAGCTCAACGCGACGCCACCCGACGGGAAGGCAATCACCACCTCGCCTGATCGTGATCAGGCGCTGCTGGAAGTTGCGAAGGCCGTGCGTAGCGCAGCTGACCGGCTTAGCGGCCGCTCGTCGCCGACGAGTGTTACGGAAGCTCCTGGGACCACAGCTGTCAGTGTAGCGCTGCCGCTATCCACCAGAGGTCCGCGGTCGAGTGCCCTGGCTCTGGCTCGTACATTCACCGAACGGGACAAGGACACTTACAAGCTCGAGACCTTCGAGTATATTTCCCGGTACTTTGAGAATTCAGCGGCGGAGCTAACTGCTCGCAACCCGGGCATTGATGCAACGTTCCGCCGGATAGACGCGAACCGCTTCTCGACCATCATTTACCGTGACGGGCAGTCGATCGCACGCTGCTCGATATTCATGGGCGAACGCCCATACTCCTATGGGATCGCGTATTCATCGTCCGACATGTCCACGAATGGATACAATGAAGCGTTGAACGTCGAAGCAGACGACCAGAGCCTGTTTCTGATCAGCATGGGCATGGCAGCAATGGGTGGCCACCGCGGCGGGTCGGGTAAGCTAACCCAGGAAGGCGCCGCTGAGCTCTATTGGCAAATGCTTATAAGGCCGCTGCAGCCACGAATGTGACGTACAGCGCTCAGGACGTACAGCGCTCAGAAGGCCGTACGGATAACATTCGGACGCTTAGGGACGGGCATCGCGTCCTGTTTTTAGCTAGAAGCTCAGGCTTCTGCGCCTCTCCATTGTATCCCAAAGACGATCCGGGGCGCCTTAGCCCGCTGTGACGTTCGATGTGCTGAGATGAATGAGTGCGTGAAGTTGGGAAGCGGGGGAGGGCACGCGAATGGCCAATAGTGGTTCGTAGCTGCGGATATCGAGCAGCTTCACTGATGGCTACACATCAAAGCGAACGTCTGTTCCATTAAATCTTGCCGGTCGCAGAACGCCAAAGGGTGGGTTGCGGACGCGAGTACGCGGTTGCCGGCGACGCATTAGATCTACGGCAAGTATTTGAGCGGTAGGGAGGCACCATGTCACGTGTCGACCCTCTTCCTCGCCTCGCCGTCCTGATTGACGCTGAGAACATATCGCCCCGCATTGCGCAGCGCCTTTTCGAAGAGATCGCAACTTTCGGTGAAGCGAGCGTGCGACGCATCTACGGCGATTTCTCGGAGGAGCGGCTCAAGGGTTGGGCTCAGATTCTCGCCGACCACGCTATCATTCCTCAGCAAAACTTCGCGCTGACCGTTGGCAAAAACGGGGCCGACATCGCGCTAGTGATCGACGCGATGGATCTGTTGCACAGCGGGCGTTTCGCAGGGTTCTGCCTAGTGTCGTCGGACAGCGACTTTACACGCCTTGCTGCTCGCATCCGTGAGCAGGGTCTCGACGTGTTTGGCTTCGGCGAGGCCAAGACCCCCAAAAGTTTCCGTCAGGCCTGCAAGCGCTTCGTCTTGACTGAGAACCTGCTTCCTCAGCCTGGGACCCTCGCACCAATCGCCAGCGAAAAAGCTGCGGGCGGGTCAGCTGCGACGCCCACCCTGGCACCGCGCAAGCCTACGCAGGCCACTGCTATGGTCCGACGCGCGATCGCGCAACTCGAGGACGAGGATGGCTGGGTCCATCTCGGAGGCCTCGGATCGCGGCTCCTGGCGATGGACCCCGAGTTCGATCCGCGGACATATGGTTGCGCGAAGCTGACGACACTGATTGAGCAAGCAGGCGGTTTCGAAGTACGCCGTGGCGGCGGCATGTCGGTGCAAGTTCGGCAAAGGAGCGCCGCGAATTAATCTACTTCGTCGTCTACCGGCGCGCCATGGCAACCGAGACGCGGGCAAATCGAAACATGAACGAACGGCGGCTTTCGGGAGGCGGGCTGGCCAGCCAGAATGTCGTGTATTGGGTCTCGCTGGATCTGCACTGCTGGCCGTCTTGGCGCCTTGCGGCCAAACGGAGAAGTTGATCTACCGGAGTCGGATTATGATGGGAGCCGTTGAGATGCCCGACTTAGCTACGCCCAACCTTCCTTCTAGGCAGTTCGAGATTACAGCCCATTTCTACGAGCAGTTTGGATTTGAGCCGACTTGGAAAGACGCTAGTTGGATGATCCTTAAACGGGGTGATCTCATCCTGGAATTCTTTCCGTTCCCCGATCTTGATCCGGCACAGAGCTCGTTTAGCTGCTGTTTTAGGATGAACGATGTTGGCGCGTTTTTCGAAATTCTATTATCTGCAGGTGTACCCGAAACCACGAAGGGCTGGCCGCGCATTCATCGGCCGAAAACGGAGCCGTGGGGTGGCCTCGTTGGCGCGCTAATCGACCCGGACGGCTCGCTAATCCGGCTAGTTCAGGCTCCGAATTGAATGTCCATTATCCCTCCATGGCGACATTCGCGAGTGCGAAGCCGGGTTTCGAATTTGGTCACATCGCGAAGTTGAACCAGCGTCTGAAGTTGAGGAGCTTGGGAAGGCACGTGAACGTCCAGATCTGGGTCAATGCGCACCGGCACGCACGGGCTGCGGCAAAGGATCTCCGTAAAAGATGCCTCGGCCATCGGTTGCCAAGTAGACGCGGCCGAAGAGGCGAGGATCGCCCGTGATGACTCGGTATCTAAGACCCCATTGGTGCGCGTCGTCGTTAATCCGGAACCAGCGCGCGCCCGCGTCGGTCGAGCGCCACAGCCCGCCAAACGTCTTCGTGACCCCGAAGGCGTAGAGAGTCGGCACGTGCCCGCCGGGCGCCGCCTTGCCGAGACCGAAGCTCACGAAATACATGTCACGCAACACCGGATCGACTGGCGTGGACGCCACGAACGTTCGGGCACCGTCGCTGGTGTGGAAGAAGCGGCCGCCTAGGATCAGCCAGAGCTCGCCGGCCGTCCCCGGCGTTGCCGCCGCCATTGGTTGAAACTCCCGTGCCGCCGGGCGCGAGCTGGCAATGCCGGCCGGGAGTCCCTGCGCGGGTGCCTGCGTGAACGTCTTCGCCCCGTCACGACTGACGAAGATACGCGCGCCAGCATAGTCGATCGCGTACCAGGCGAGGGGATCGACCTTGTCGGCGACCGCATAGGTTCGTTCCGGTAACCCCTTGGGTCTCCACCAGATCCGCCCCCTATCGGCCGTGGCGAGCGTCACTAGCCCAGACACCAGGAAGGTGCTTCCATCCGCCGAAACAGTGATCGGTGCCTGGCCATCGGCGTCGATCCGCCGTGGCGCGGCGGACCCGATCGCGACTGGCGACGCCAGCATCTTATGCCAGCTGCGGCCTCTATCCTCCGACCAGCCGAGCGACGCCCCCTCAGGATCGGGGGAATAGCCTGATGCGCTCCGAACGATGAGCTTGGGCACCACGCCGGCATAATCGACATTGTTGGTCTGCGGCAGGTCGGGATCGGCAAAGGCCCGCTCCGGCGCGCGGTCGAGCTGATCGTGGACGAAGCCGTGCGTGTCGCCGATGCCGGAGATCAAGTGGGGCCCCTCGGGCGGGCTGACGAGGCTGAGCGGCACCGCCTCTTCGATCCCGGCGACCCAGGGCCGCCAAACCATGTCGGCCTTGTCCGCTTGCCTGGTCCGGAACACCGTCAGCCCCGTAGCATAGGCAAGCGTGGCACCGTCGAACGGATCGAACGCCAGACCGGCGATCCAGCCGCCAAACCCGCCCTTGTCGAGCCGGAGCCAGGGCGCCGGCGAGAGATCGCGTGAACTCCGCTCCCGCAGGCTCGACCAGTGCGCGCCACTGTCGGACGACAGCCAGACGGTATCGCGATGGTTCCAGCGATCGACCGTCGACACCGCCAGCCGGCCGGGATGGAGCCGATCGAGGCTGAGCCCCATGTAGCCGCCCTCGGCCTCGTCACCGCGCGCAGGCGTGATGTTCGTCCATCCGCCCGACCTCGGGTCGAGCTTCCAAACCTCCCCTAGTGCGACCCCGTTCGGACCGATGTCGGAGCAGTAATCGATGTAGAGCATGCCCTGTTGGTCTACTGCCGCCTTGACGGGCAGCATGGTCGAGGCCGGACCTCCGGCGACGGCGCTCCAGCTTCTACCGGCGTCGGTCGAGCGGTACAGGTGTTGCACCGTTGCGTCTGCGACGCCGGCATACATCGCGCGCGACCGGCCAAGGGCAGTTTCGCCCGGCGGGCCGAAGACGACGAAGGAGACGCCGCCATGGGTGTGGTTCGCGGCGGGACGGCCAAACCCCTTCCACGGGAAACTCTCGACCTTGTGCCACGTCCGGCCGCTGTCCTTACTGTCCCAAAGACCGTCGTGCCGCGATCCGAAGAACAGGTGCGTCCGCCGATCCGGATCGATCGCGAGGCGCTCGCCCAGACCGCGACCGTCCTCGTTGCCGCCCATGCTGAAGGGAACCGGCGTTATCTGCCAGGACGCGCCGCGATCGGCGCTCCGCATGATCGCCGCAGGCTGGCCGAAGTACATGCCTGCGGCGAGGTAAATGATGTCTGGGTCTACCGGGTCCGGCGCGATGCTTTCGACGCCCATGTAGCTGTTCTGCGCTTGGCCGTCCTGAAGCGCAATCCAGCGCTGCGTAAGGGCATCCCAGCGATAGGCGCCACCCACATCGGTGCGCAAATATGCAAGGTTCCTTTCAGCGACGCTGAACACGATGGCGGGCGAGAACCCGCCGCCACCAATCAAGACATTGTTCCATTGGTACGGCAGTTGGGAGGGAACAGGCAAAGTGGGAGCGGCAGCGAGCGAAGCCGCCGCGAGTCCAAGAAGCCGGATAACAAGTCTCACGCGGTCACCCTCTCCGATGTGCCCATGTTAGCGAAGCAGGATCGGAACGGATAGTCGAGTCGTCTCACATATCGGCCTAGCCCCGCCAGAAACGCTACACTTGGTTCAGGTGCTGATTCGTGGTTCGAAAACAACTGTGAACTGGTTCGTATCGTCGGATTAACGTCCGTCCGTTTTTGGGCGCGGTACGATCGATCACGAACGGCCGTATGTGGGTCTTCAAGCCAAGATAGCATCAGAACGCCTCTACAGTCGGCCTTGCTCGGAAATTTCAGCGATGCGATCACGAACAGTCTGAAGGCATTCATCCGCTCGAATACCAATCAAAAGCTCATTGCATTGATCAGCAATATAAACGGCGTTCTGGGCGGCTTGCTCGATCAAGGCCAGCTGCTGCAAACGGGCTTTCACTTCTGGCATATTTTTACCTCCGTCATCTCAGCAGATTTCGCGATGCCCTCTAGCGAACTCGATGTTCGCCGCCTCGTTTGAGATCTGTTTTCCAGCCATATTCGGGTCTCTTCCCGAAACTCAGCGGGAACCCGCGTGGCGGCATGATCAGCCATGTCGCGAAGTGTTCTCGCTTTCAGAACATCCTTCATCCGCGCGTCGGCTTCCAGCATCACGGCGTGGATCCCGCATACGCCGGACGTCGCCCAGGCAGGGGGCGTTTGACCGTACAAGGGGCATGCATGCCTAACATTGCGGCAGTCGAAGAGCGCTTTTTGGCCGTCGACTGCGATCACGACGTCATAAAACGATATTTCTTCAGCCGATCGGGCGAGGCGAATGCCGCCCCGCATACCCTCGGTCGCGACGACTATCCCCGCCTTGTTAAGCTTGGTCGTCACGCCTGCCATGAACTTCACTGGCAGTGCGCGCAGCGTAGCCAGATCCTTTGAACTTGGCGCCGCTGCGTCGTCAGGCAAGTCAATGATGTAGAGCAGGGTATGAAGTGCATACTCGACTGCCGTACTGATATGGCTCACGTGAAACTCCGACCCGGCGGGTAGTAGTTAAACCAATCGCTCGCTCACGGCAAACGCTGAGTTTCTCACGCTACCGAGCACCTGAGCGTTCACCTCCGCCCACGCTTTGACGCGAGCGGCAAAGGGTCTCACCGCGGTCGATTGCCAACAGCATCAAACCCCAGCATCTTTGTGCGTTTTCGATCGTCTTTTAGTTGTGCTAGATGGGGGGGTAACAACCGGTAGCAGTCACGTGCCAAGCATACGAAGTAAGCCGATCTCGCAAACCTTGAGAAAATCAACTTAAATTATTCGAAAGGCGCTGAATGCCCGTCGCTCATTGTGTATCCAGCATGGCAGGGATCATTCTAGATTTCGATCACGGGTTCTGTCGACTGGTTCAGCGCAGGCCTGATCGGTTAATTGGTATATCGTACAAAGCTATTACCGCTCCTGCTGATCTCTCCAGAAGCAGTAAAATGCTTACGGGGCTGATAGATAAGGCCGCTCCAACCCATCTGCGCAAAGCATATGTACGTCCCGATGGCAGCCTTATAAAAGCGGATCTGTTGGTATCCAAGTTCGGCGACGAAGGACGTTTGATAACGACATTGTCTTGGATTGACGGGAGGCAGGAACCGTCACCGTCACGGCTTTGGAAAGCAGCCCTTCGGGTCAAGCATGTTTATGACGCGCGGCTCATCGAGTTAGGAAAAGATCTTTTTAGCGATCATGTGGGCCTGATTCTACTTCACATGTATCTGGCAGAGGCGGAAGGTCGTGTGGTGACGGCTTCACAAGTCGCAAAATTAATTAATCTTCCAGAACAATCTATGGATCGATGGTTAAAAGCTCTGGTTCATCGTGGCCTCGTAGAAATCCCGGTCAGTAATTTGGGATACATTCAGCTCAGCCAGGATGGAATTATAAGGCTTGAACGCCTGTTTTTCGCGACGTTAGCGCCTGAGCCGCTGGCAGTTGCCTAGGCGGACCTTCCTTTTTCGCGTTTTCGCCGCAAGTAACAGTTAGATGGCTCTCTCACCCGACTATTATTCTGTTTTAGGTGTGCGCTCGACGGCAAGTCGCGAAACTATTCACGCCGCGTGGAAAGCGCTTCTTCGTCAATATCACCCCGATGCCAATCATGGTGCGGATGTCTCTGCTCGTGCGAAAGAGATCAACGAGGCGTATTCCGTTTTGGGGAAGAAGGAAGCACGCGCCGCCTATGATCGGTCGCAGATCAGGCCGTCTGCCCACCGAGCGACCGCGGATCGCCCGTTTCACCCTAGGAAAGCCGGCAGGCGCCCTATGCGACCTAGCCCGTCGATGCAGCCCAGCGGTGGCTTCTCGCAGCCGCTACAGCCCAACGAATGGCTGATGGGCCTTTTCCTGCTGATCCTCACCGCCGCACCGATCGCTACAATCCTGGTTCTGTGGAACGAGGAATCCGGATTGGCACCTACGGTTCGACGTAGCGTCGCCGCTCATCCCGTGCGTGAGCCTCTCGCAAAAGCCGTCGGAAGCTCATCGCGCACAAAACTTCGACCTGGACAGCCTGCTCCTTAAACTATTGCCCTGTCACGACATTCGAGTTCGCAGGGTCAGGCTCCCAAAGCGGTCGTAACCCCGGGATGAACGAGCGGCCGAAGCTGGGAAGGGGGCGGGGACGTCTGCTTGTGGGTCAACGTGGCCTGGTCAGTTTTTGTTCGTGCTGGCGCGGCGTCATGCCGCGTTGCACGGTTCGGTCATGCATCCCAGAAACCGCTTTTTCGTGGGTGACGCCGTTTGAGGTCTTCTACATAATTAGCGTGGGTTGAATGCCCCGCAAAATTGTCGATGCGCCGGGCAAGATGCTCGCAAGTCTGGAGATGGCGGGCGGCGTGGCCGTAGCGCTTGTACTTGGCGGCATCTAGCGACAGATCGATCATCGCCCTGAGCACAAGCGTAGCAGCGAGCGGATGTCGCTGCTCAAGCGCGTCGGCTGCCGGGGTTAGCAGACCATAATCGTTGCCATCAAGTTCGTCGATCCGCGTCAAGATGAGGCTGGCGGCACGGTCGAGAGCGGGCCAGTCGATCAGGAAGGCGAGTGCTTGGTGAACGGATGGATGGCGTGAGACGACGCCGAGCGCCCGCTCCTCTGCTTCTATGTCGTCGAAGTCCGGCAGCCGTTTGAGGTGCGCCCGGAGGTATCCCGCATCGAGACCGCGCTCGAACGCCTGCCAGCGTTCTTCCTGGGCGTCGCTGGAGCGCCCTAGTGCGTCGAGCACCTCGATCCGCGCACGCTGCCAGTTGGGCCAGTAGCCGCCCTGTCGGAAGGCACTGTCCGCTTCGTCAAGCGTCACTAGTGCCTCCTGGCTGCGATCGGCGGCCAGCAGCCGCTCCGCAATCGCTGCCGCAATTGCGGGGTTGGCCCGCTCTGCTTCCGAATAGCGGCTCACGAACCCATCGACGTCGCCGAGCGCATCGGCGATCTCGGTCATCGCCGAGCGGACAAGACGTCCACGATAACCGCGCTCGTAATCGTCTTGGTAGATCGGCCCGCGTGTACTCAAACCGATTACCCTGCGTTCGCCGCCTGCGCCCGTGGGTGCGTTCGCCTCCAGCTCCTCGAACTGCGCCTTGAGCCGGCTCAGCCCATCAGCCCCAAGCGCCTGCGCTGTCAGGCTGATCAGCTCGTCAAACTGGCCATAGTCGTTCGCGCAGACAGCCGCGAACACCCGATCTACCAAGGCGCCCACTGGCTGTCGGGCTTCAACGGCGATAGCGCCGAGATCTTCCCGCGCATCTGCGATGATACTGCCGATCGTGCCGTTGCTATCGTCGCACCGCTCGTAGAGCGAGGGAGCCATCTCCAGCATGCGCCAAAGAAGGTCCAACGCCTGATCGGGGTTCGTCGCCGCGACGTGGACTGCGATGGCCTCGCGCTGCGCCGCGAGGTCGCGAGCGAGTTCCTTAACCTTGCGCCAGTCGACGAACGAGCGCGACTTAGCGATGGAGATCAGCCGTTTGCGGATCTCGCTCGTGACGTTACCGCCTCCGCAGCTCGCCAGCTCGAGCCGCAACCTGCGCTTGGCCACCGCGTCACCGGCGGTTACATCGAGCAACAGCTCCGCCAAGCGCTCGGCTCCAACGGCGGCGAGGTTCTTAGCATTCAACGTCGTCTCGGACGGCATGTCCTTCCGTCGCGATCAGAGCTTGATTCGTCAAGCGGCTCGACAAGTTGGAGACCGGCGAAAGCCGTGTGATGCCGCTAGATTGGACAACGGAGATCGACCGCCCCGTGCGGTTCAGGCGACTCAGCTAAAACCCCCACACCATCTGCTTTGCCGAGGTGAACGAAGGACCGGAGTTGGGAGGGGTAAGCTCGCTCTGAATGTCGCTTTATGGGTCACAGGTCCCCAGTTGGGAAAGCCGGCCCAAGCAGAAACCTGTTCACTCCTCTAGGGTTGAGCGACAAAGTAGAGCCTCGGCTGCCGTGTCGGCGACGGCAAGCAGTCTTGGCTCGTCCCATCCCTCTCGCGCTGCAGCCGATAGGCCGAGCATTGTCGTAGCAACGTAATCTGCGACACGTCCGGAAGCTTTAATTCCCGCATCGTCCAGAAATTCCGCCACCCTACTGCGGTTTTCTCCCGCAATTTGTTTGGCTGCGATGCCCCAATCCGTTGTGCCCGCTTTTGCGTGTTCAAGGATCAGGCAACCACGCCGCTGCGGACTATTGGTATAAGCGTGCGCCGCAGCTCGCAGCATGTCGCCAAGCGCCGCCATCGGCGCTGCACCCGGCGTCAGGAAGCGGTCCAGCGGCACCACGGTGGCCGAGTAAAGCCTTAAACACTCTTTGAAGAATGCGGCCTTGCCGCCGAACGCTGCATAAAAGCTCGGCGGGGCAATCCCGATCGCCTCGGTCAGCGAGGCCACGCTGACGTTCTCATAGCCGCGCTCATGAAACAGATGCTGCCCGGCCTCGATCGCAGCCTCAAGCGCGAAACCACGGGGGCGCCCCCGTTGTCGCTTATTTACATTAACGTTCATTACAGAAATCGCTTGCCTTGGAAAGTCGTATTTATATAGCGGGCATTAACGGAAATAGCGATGCCTCCGGATCGTCACGATGCAGAGGCGGGCATTACATCGACGAACTAGGACACTCATGCAGCCCTCCTCCAACAAAACCGGCGTTCAAGCGGGCTCAGCGGCGCGCGCCGCACTCCCGATCGCGGCCCTTGCCGGCCTCGCCGCCAGTGGCTTCCTGTGCATCGTCACCGAGACGCTGCCCGCTGGCCTACTCCCGCAGATCGCATCTGGCCTGGGAATCTCCGAGGCGATCGCGGGACAACTCGTTGCCGTCTATGCGCTTGGGTCCTTACTCGCAGCGATCCCGCTCACGAGCATGACCCAAGGCCGTCGCAGACGACCGGTACTGCTTGCTACCATCATCTGCTTCGTTGTGGGCAACACGCTGACCGCTTTAGCCGGATCGATCACGGTCGTGCTGGTCGCGCGGTTCGTCGCCGGGTGCGCGGCGGGCCTCGCCTGGGGGATCCTTGCGGGTTACGCGCGCAGCATTGTGCGTGCCGATCAGACCGGCCCGGCAATGGCCCTCGCCATGGTCGGCGTGCCGCTGGCGCTTTCACTCGGTGTTCCCATAGGCACCTACCTAGGCGGTTTGGTTGGGTGGCGCGGATCGTTCCTGATCCTCTCGGCACTGAGTGTCGTGCTGATCGGCTGGATTATCTTCAAGGTGCCCGATGCTCCCGGGCGGACGGGTGACGATCGTCTTTCTCTGCGCCGCGTAGTCGCGACACCGGGTATCATACCGATCCTGCTCGTCATCCTTGCATGGATGACGGGCCACAACATCCTCTATACCTACATCGCGCCGTTCGCGACCGCTGCGTCCGCGCGGGTCGATCTCGTCCTGCTGGCGTTCGGCATCAGTTCGCTCGTCGGCATCTGGATCGTCGGGCGACTGGTCGATCGGATGCTGCGCATGCTGGTATTGCTCGCGATCGGATCGTTTGCGGCCATTGCAGTTCTTCTGACGTTTGCCGGTGGGCAAGGCCTTGCCGTCTATGCGGCAGCCATCGTCTGGGGCCTTGGCTTCGGTGGTGCCGGGGCGATGATGCAGACGGCGTCGGCGGACGCAGCAGGGGACGGCGTAGATCTGGCGCAGGCGATGGTGACCACGGCCTGGAACCTGGCGATCGCGGTCGGCGGGGCGCTGGGCGGGGTGCTCCTTACAACGGGAGGGACCACGCTGCTGCCGCCCGCTGTCGTCGCGCTGACCCTGATCGCCTTCCTTATCGCGCTTGTCGCACGCCGTTTCGCCTTTCCACCGGGTCACCGCTTAACGCCGGCCAGCCAACGCTAAAATACTCTCAGAATACCGTTCCCATTGAGAACGCCGGCCCGACATCGAGTTGGAATTGGTTCAGCACTCCTTAGCCACCAACATGAATGGACGGCAGAAGTTGGGCGGCGGTAAAGGGGCCGCGAACGGCCGTTTCTGGGTCTGGCCGGCAGCATGGGCAGGTACTCCCGCCCCGTAGCTGACGTTCTTAGCTAAGCTCCCTCCAGCGGCTCGAGCCTCCATTTGGCAGCAAGCATCGACTGCAAAAGATCAACGTAGCTCCAACCCTTGCCGCGGGCGGCGATCGCTGAGAGACAATCCTGATCTTCGCGCCCCGGGCGGCCTGGCCCCGTCATGTTGGGTTTCATGTTGAGGTCGAACAATTTGAACAGACCATGACGATCGGCGCGGCAATCGATCCGGATCGCGGTGCGGGCGTCGACCAGCGCGGCCGCCGAGACGCAGCTGTCGATCATCGCTACGATGGCCGGATCGAGCAGCCGCTCGGGAGCGATTGCGATGCTGTTGGCGGTAACGGGAACGTCGCCGTTATACGGAGCTACGCCGGCGTGCTGATCGAAGCGGTACACGGGCGGCAAGGCCCAGTGCGTCGGTGCCCGCGAACCGTCTGGACGCGGAGACGCGGGCGGCATGACGGTGACGGTCATCTCGTCACCGCCGAGAAACTCCTCCACCATCAACATGTCGCCGAAGGTGGCGGCTGCGATCAACGTAGTCGCGGCATCGCGCAGGGCACCCAGGCTTTCCACCAGGGTGACGCCTTGGCTGCCACGTCCGCGCACCGGTTTGACGATCATCGGAAAGGACATGCCGCGCGAAGCACACGCGTCCTCGACATCGGCCAGCGCGCAGACGTTCTCCTTCGCCGTGCCGGACAGCAGAAACGACCGCGCTACCGGCAGGCCAGCCTCGGCCAGGAGTTGGTTGGTCTCGAACTTGTCGTCGAACGCCTGCATTGCCGCGGGAAGCTGCCCGACGATGTCGAAATCGGTCATTGCGGCCTCGAGCGGATGTCCTTCGAACAGGACCGTGTTCGCCCACAGGACCGTAGCGCCGGCCGCGCCCGCGCTACGGATGCCCTCTGGCGTGTCCGGGAAGACCCAGTCGAGTGCCTTGGAAGGGTGTGGCGAGGAGGTGGGCGTGACCACTTTTACCCCGGCCCTCCGCAAGGCGAACGCGATGTCGGCGCCGCCATCTGAATATCCGCCCGGTTTTGCGTCCTTTCGCAGTCCGTCGATCAACGGTGGTGGAAGCGCTTGGTAGAGAAGGGCGACCGGCGCTGTTTTCATGAATAATCTCCTACGCACCGCGCATTAGCCCGCAGCGGCGCGCGCATGAAAGGGGCATCGATTGCGGTCACGCGGCAGTGATACCTCATGCATCGGCTTGACCTTGACGGTGGCGCCGTTTGCGCTGGGGTATCCTGAGGATCGGACCGGCTAACACCCGGCAATCCGCTCGACGATGGTCTTGATCGCATCGCGCTCTAGGGGGGCGCGGTCGATCGAATTGTGGATGCCGATACCCTCGATCAGCGCGTCGAGCGCGCGCGCCGTGAGCGGGTCGAAGAAGCGGCCCAGCGCGGCTCGGCTGCTGTCCATCCAATTTTGCATGACCGCGCTGACTGGTGGGTGCCGGGCTGCGAAAGCGTAGAGTTCGTAGCTCAACAATAACGTGCGCGGTTCCGCCCAAATCTGGTTCGCGATGATGTCGATGACTGCCGTACACGCCTCTGCGCGGTCCGTCGCGGCTTCGAGGCGCGCGCGGAAGGCAGCGGATGAGTCCGCGGCCAGTTGCAGGAAGGCTGCCGTGAGCAGGTCCTCCAGGGTCGCAAAATAATAGGTGACCGAGCCGAGCGGCACCTGCGCCGCCTCGGCGATGCGGCGATGAGTCGTTGCCGCGGTTCCAAGATCGGCAATGACCGCGAGAGTCGCATCGATGATGCGTTGCCGCCTTGCCGGATCGTTGCGCCGGGACTGTTGGGTCATCGCCTCTTTACCTCGATCTTGGCATGTGTACATATGTACATAACATCAAGGGTGATTGGAAGGCAGCGGCTATGACGGACGATCGGGTGAGCAGGCGGGCGGTGATCGGAGGTGCTGCGGCGCTGACGATTGCGGGCAGTGCCGGCGTCGTAACTGCGCAGGGTTCGGCAATCTCGGCGCTTGGGCGGAATGATGGTCGCTGGCTGAATGCGCCTAAGTCTTGGAAAGTCGCACCCGGCGGAGACCTGACGCTCTTCACCGACAAGGGCAGCGATTTCTGGCGCGAGACGCATTACGGCTTCACCCGGGACAGCGGTCATTTCCTCGGCTTCACCGCGCCTGCAGCGTTTACCGCCCAACTGCGCATTCGCGGCCAGTATCAAAAACTCTACGATCAGGCCGGCATCATGGTGCGGGTCGACGAACGACGCTGGGTCAAGGCGGGGATCGAATTGTCCGACGGGCGCACCATGCTGAGCAGTGTGCTGACCGACGGAAAGTCCGACTGGGCAACCGGCCCCTATGAGCATGACGCGCAGGATTTCTGGATGCGCGCGACCGTCGCCAAGGGCGTCCTGCGTTTGCAGGTCTCGGCGGACGGCAAGACCTGGCCGTTGGTCAGGCTCGCGCCCTTCCCGATCGCGTCCTCCTATCAGGTCGGGCCGATGGCATGCACGCCCGAACGCGCCGGACTGGAAGTGCACTTTTCAGACCTGAGCATCACAGCCCCGTTGGGCAAGGACCTCCACGACCTGAGTTGATCGCGATGACGCAGAAGGAACGGATGCTGGCGGGCCAACTCTACGTCGCCGACGATCTGGAACTCGTCGCGGACGCCGCGCGTGCCGCTGCGTGGTGCGACCGCTATAATCGCGCATCGACAGCTACTGTGGCGGAGCGTCATGCGCTGCTGGTGGAAGGGCTTGGTCACGCGGGGCGCGGTGCGACGATCCGACCGCCGTTCCACTGTGACTATGGCTATAACATTCACCTCGGTGAGGGCGTGTTTCTCAATTTCGGATGCACGGTGCTCGATGTAGTGCCAGTTCGGATCGGTGCGGGCACGCAGGTCGGTCCGGGCGTGCAGATTCTAACCGCCGACCATCCGCGCGATCCGGCTCAGCGTAGCCAAATGCTCGAGCTCGGACGGTCGGTCACCATCGGTCGAAACGTCTGGATAGGCGGTGCGGCGCTGATCCTGCCCGGCATCACAATCGGTGACGATGCGATTATCGGCGCAGGCAGTGTTGTAACACGGGATGTTCCCGATTGCGTGACCGTGGCGGGCAACCCCGCTCGCCTACTAAGATAGGGTCCGATTACTTACATGCCGGGTTTCGCACCGACATGAATGAATGTCCGAACTTCGGAAAGTCAAAAGCGCCCGCGAACGTCCGCAACTGGGTCTACCAGCCCCGCGCTACGGAACAACCTTGTCCAATTGCGGACGCTCTAGTTGCAGATTGAAGCGCCCGATTCTGTTAATCGTTCAGGCCAATCTGACCTGCTCGGGCCATGGTGGATGACAAGCCAGAACTCATGCGACTGCTGCTCCATCGTCGACGGCAGAGGGCTTCAGCAACATCGTACGACGAACGCGATCTGGCTCGGCCAACGTCCGCGATGGTTTACCAATTAGGTAGCCCTGGATCGCCGAGCATCCCTCCCTTGCGACAATCGACAGCTGTGCGGGCTGTTCGACGCCTTCGGCCAGTACCGGGATGTTCAACGTCAGGCCCAGCCCCGCAACCGAACTTAGAATCGCTACCGCTTGATCATCACGTTCGATCTCAGCCACGAAAGACGCGTCCAGCTTGATGCGGTCGAACGGAAAAGACCGAAGAACGTCGAGGGACGAATACCCCACGCCAAAGTCGTCCAGGGCAATGGCAATACCCATGGCCTTGAGAGCGTTAAGCTGGCCCAGCGCGAACCGGCGGTCGTGGATGATGGCGCTTTCAGTCAGTTCAAGCGACAGCCGTTCGGGCGGCAGGCCGCTGTCCTCCAGTGCCGACCGGACCGTGTCGACCAGTCGCGGATCGGCAAGGTGTATCGGCGAAAGATTGACGGCGACGGGATGCCTGTTGGGCCACAGGGCGGCCTCAAAGCATGCTTGGCGTAAAATCCAGATGCTGAGCGGGACGATGTCCCCACTCTTTTCTGCCAGCGGGATAAACTCGGATGGTGGAACCATCCCCCTGGTCGGGTGCCTCCACCGGACCAAAGCCTCGTAACCCGAAATCTCCCCCGAAGGGAGCGCCGCCTGGACCTGATAGTGAAGCTCGAATGCTTCGTTATCGAGCGCAGTCCTGAGGTCGGCGATCAGCTCGCGACGCTCTCGTATCGCGTCGTCCATCTGGCTCTCGTAGAAGCAGGGTTCGCCGGAATGCGCGGATTTGGCGCGGTACATGGCAAGGTCTGCCTTGGCGAGAAGCACGTCGGCGTCGAACCCGTCATGTACGGCGAGCGCGACGCCAATGTTGGCTGAAATCGCTGCAGTAAAGCGGTCGAAAACGAAGGGTGCGTCGCATGCAGCGCGTAACCGATCCAGAAAGTCATGCAGGTCGCCTGCACCTTGGTATGAAATGACCGCCGCAAACTCATCGCCGCCAAGGCGTGCAACACATTCGCCCGGCTGCAGGAACGCGGTGAGGCGCGCGGCAAGCGCAACAAGCAACTGGTCGCCCGCCTGATGGCCGTAGGTATCATTCACGACCTTGAAGCGCGATAGGTCCATCATGACCACGGCCATGCAAGAATAACCACCCTTGATCAGAAAACGCTGCTCAAGCTCCTCGATGAAACTGATGCGGTTCGGCAGATCGGTCAGACCATCGTGCATCGCCATCCGGCGCAGCCGGGTATAGGATTCGGTCTGGGTGTGACCGTCGATCAGGGCGCTGATCGCTGCGCAACCGACGATGATACAGGTCGCTACCGCTGTGGTAATGGCAAGCGCAACCATCGTCAGATCCGACAGTCCCTCACCGAGTTGCAACACGGTGACCTGCATGGCGGCCATGCCAGTGAAATGCAGAGCTGCAACCGCGAGCGCGAGCAGCCCTATCGCCTTGGAGTTACGCAGTCGGCTGTGGCCCTTTAGAGTATGAAATGCGCTAGCGCTTAGTCCACACGAGAGCACGACTGACGTAAGGACATAGCGCCAGTCCCATGTAACGATACCGTCCACACGGTACGCCGCCATGCCGACATAGTGCATCACAGCGATGCCAGTACCGATGACGCCTCCACCAGCCGCGCCGCTCCAGGAACGACGTTGCGCAGCGAGAGCCAAGCCGGGCACCGCGAGGAAGGTCACTGCGAGAAGCGAAAAGAGGGTGAGGATGGGATCCAGAACCACTGGCGCAGTCGCACGGAACGCCATCATGGCGACGAAATGCGTCGCCCATACCATCGTACCTGCGCTGACCGCGGTGAGCACCACCCACCCGAAGCGACTGTAGCCCGCGGCCGCCCTCACGCGATGGAAGAGCTGAACGGTTGCGGCAGAACCGATCAGGCAAATCAGCAAAGCCAGCCCAACGAGGCGCAAATCATGCTCCTGCGTTATGCAAAGTGCTACCCGCATCATGCGGCAGCACCTCGCTGGAGCAGATCCAATCGCGCCTCAAGTGCGGTCGACGCCTGCCGCGCCAGCCCAATCAGATAGGCTTTCTGATCTGGCGATGCGGCGGGCCGACGCTTGGTGTCGAGGATGCATAACGCCCCTACATCGATACCGCTTACTCGTCGAAGTGGCGCCCCGATATAATAACGGATGTGAGGTTCGGCAGCAACGACAGGTAGGGTCGCGAACCGCGGATCGCCCTGAGGGTCTGCAACTTCGAGTATGTCTGGTCGATCAAGCGTGAAGCTGCAAAACCCGCTGTCGCGTGGGATACAATCGATGACGAGGCCGTGCCCCGCCTTGAACCACTGTTGATCATCATGGATCAGTGACATGAGCGCAATCGGCGCATCGAACGCATTGGCCGCAGAAGTAACCAAACGGTCGAAAGTTGGTTCGGAGGCAGAACCCAGAATACGTAGGCCACTAACGGCGTGAGAGCGTTTTCGCTCCCTGAACAGGCTCTTCAGCATTCGTCTCTCGTCATCGCGCGCGGTGACAATCGTAATCGCTATGAACGATTAAAGAACCGTTTCGAGCGAATTCGCGACGCATTCGCTGCTATGAACGTGTGCGTCGTCTCCTCCAGCGGACCGCCTTTTGGAACACGCGCGATAACTGCTCGATCGAGTAGGGCTTGTGGAGCAGCTCGAAGCCATGCTGCCCGTTCTGCGCCAGCACGTGGCTGTAGCCGCTGGTCAGGATCACCGGCAGGTCAGGATGGCGGCGTCTGATCTCCTGCCCCAGCTCCAAACCGCTCATGCCCGGCATCACCACGTCGGAGAAGATGATGTGGAAGCGGTCGCAATCGCTTTCCAGCTCCACCAGCGCCTCGTCGGCGTTTGTCGCTAGAATCGTCTGATAACCTAGCTCGGCCAAGGCCTGAACGGCGAACTCGCCCACCCCCTTGTTGTCCTCGACGACCAGCACGCAGATACCGTCGCCATCGACACGCGCCTCAGGCTCGATCACATCCTCTTCGACCATGCCGTCGGCGCTGACGCGGGGCAGGTAGAGGGTGAAGGTGGTGCCCTGACGCTCGATGCTTTCGGCGCGAATGTCACCGTCCGACTGTTTGGCAAAGCCGATAACCTGGCTGAGGCCAAGACCAGTGCCTTTGCCCAGCTCCTTGGTGGTAAAGAAAGGCTCGAAGATCCGGTCGAGGTCGCCGACAGTTATCCCGCTGCCGGTGTCCGTGATGGTGATCGCAACGAAGCTGCCGGCGATCGGCGGATGCGTGCGGATCGCCGGGATGCCGGACACCGGACCGACGGCGATCGTCAGCCGTCCCGCACCGTCCATCGCATCGCGGGCGTTGATGCTCATGTTGATGATCGCCGTGTCGAACTGTCCGCGATCGGCGAGAACGAAGCAGGGTTCATCCGGCGTGACGATGTCCATCACGATCCGCGACCCGGTCAGTGTCCTTACAATGGAGGCGACCTCGGCGAGGCTCGCGCCAGCATCGAACGTTTCTGGCTTGAGCGCCTGACGCCGGGCAAACGCGAGCAGCTGTTTGGTGAGCTTTGCGGCTCGATCCGCGGTTTCCGCGATGGCATCGACGTAGCGCTCGCGGCGTTCGTCGGTGATGCCGGGACGACGCAGCAGATCGACCGAGCCGCGGATCACGGTGAGCAGATTGTTAAAATCGTGGGCCACGCCTCCGGTGAGTTGGCCGACCGCCTCCAGCTTCTGTGCCTGCCGCAATGCGTCTTCGGCCGTCGCCAACTCTTCGGCCTGCCGGCGCTCGATCGTGACATCGCGTGTGCTGCTGTAGAGTTTGCCCTCGAACGGCACCGCGACCCAGGACAGCCAATGCCAGGAGCCGTCCTTGGCCCGGTAGCGATTTTCGAACCGCGGGACCGGCTCGCCCGAACGAACCTGCTCGAAGGCGGCGGCACTGCTGGCGATATGGGCCGGATCGACGAAGTCGGAATAGGCCGCGCCTTCCAGCACTTCCGGATCCCAGCCCAGGGTCTGCCATGCCGGATTGACGCGGTCGAACCGGCTGGTGGCCAAATCGATGACGGACAGCAGTTCGGGGCTGACGTTCCAGGTGACGGCGCGCTCGCGGCCGCGCGCGACGACCTGATTTTCCAGATCGGCATTGAGCGCACGCAATTCGGCCTCGCGTGCGGCGAGCTTTTCTCGTTCCGCGACGAGCCGCCGTTCGTTGAGGATCTTGGCAGTGGTCTCTGTCGCAATGTCGAGGAAGCCGGCGACGCGACCGGCGTCATCGCGCAGCGGGCTATAGGAGAAGGTCCACCACGTCTCTTCGGTGTAGCCATGGCGCATCATCGTAAGTGGCAGGTCTTCATAGCCCACCGCTTCGCCTGCCATGGCCTGCAGGATGGGTCCCTTGATATCGTTCCAGACGTCGGACCAGACCTGCGCAATCGGTTGTGCCAGCGCTGCGGGATGCTTGCCGCCGAGGAACGGCACGTAGGCGTCGTTGTAGAAGAGCGTCAGCTCCGGCCCCCAACCTATGCACATGGCGAATTTTGACGACAGCATCATGTCGATGATCGTCTCGAGCGATCGCGGCCATGCGTCACGACCGCCCAGCGGCGTCGCGGCCCAATCACATTGGTCGATCATCTCACGCAGCGTCGGCATGGCCATGTCCCTGACGCCCTCGTCGACGTGACGACGGTGTAACCGGACGCCGGCTTTACGAACAGCACCGATTGGCCGGGGTTTTCAGGGCATCATGTTTGGGGGGGGGTATCAATAAGTCGTATGTTATCCATCGCTTCATCATCCTGAAACGGACTCGGGCATGCCAGCTTCAGCCTTCGGCCGGTGCCCCGACGAACACCGCCACCAGGCAGATCAGGCCGATTACCGCGAAGCCGATCCGTTGACCGATGCCCCCGGCCCGATGCTTGATCGACACCAGCAAGGCGAGGACGCACTGCATCGCGTAAAACAGCGCGAACGCCCGCGACGACAGGGCGACGACCTCGAACGGGTCGGTCAGCCACACCACCAGTACGGCAAGTATCCCGGCGAGGGTGAAAGCGAGTGGAACGCTGATCTTGCGGCGCGATACCTCGTTGACCAGGCCGCCCGATCCGATCGAGTCCGCCACTGCCGCGCTCAGCTGGCTAGACACGGCCCCCGCCAGCACAAAGATGCCGAGCGCCGGCGCAATTAACCCCATGATGTCGAGGATGCCGGCGACCCCCTCGGTCGCCGCGGCGCGCGTCAGGAACGGCGTGAGCAATGCGATGAAGGCGAGGTAGATCGCCGACGCGATCCATTGCGCATGCCGCATCGTCTTGATGCGTAGATCAGCGGGGTAATCGTGGCCGAGATACCGCGACGTCTCGAACCCCTGTACCGTGATGATGAGCCCGAGCAGCATCGGGATGCTCGCCCAGGACAGCCGTGCGGGCGGCAGCGGACCGGACATACCACCCGTCGCCCAGGCGATGCCCAATGCGACCAGCAGGCCGGCGATAATGCCGATCTTGATCGACACCGTACCGTGCGCGAGATGCTCGACCTTGCGCAGGCTGCCGCCCAGCGCGAGCAGCGTCATCAGTCCGATGATGACGGTCACGATGATGTTGGCCGCCATCGGCTGCCACGCAGGGTTGATGGCGACCGGTTTTAGCGAGAACTCGGCGAGCAACTTCAGGTAATAAGCGACCGAAACCGCATAGGCGAGCGCGAGGACGCCCTGGGTGATCCGCGCCGTCCAGGCGATCGGATCGTTAAAGGGCGCGGTCGCCAGATGGTTCTCGACATGCACGATGTTGAACCGGATCACCCATCCGGCGGCATAGGCAATGGCGAGAAGCGCAGCCATCGCAAGAAGCGCGGCGCTGCCGAACTCGCGGGCAAGCAGCGGCCCGCAGATCAGGAACCCCGATCCGATGATTGAGGCGAGGGGCGTGACCGTGGCGCGCCATCCGTCGCTGCGGGCGAAGCGGCTGAGAGTCAACGCGAGCGTCACGATGACGGCGACGATGAGGGCGATGGCGACGATCATGCGGTTTCTCCCAGACAGGCCTGCCCGTCGCGCAGCCGGCGTTTGTGGTCGGGCGCGGCGAGCGCGTGCAGCAGCTCGTCGGCGCGTTGCAGAACGACATCGCGGTTCACGCCGGTCAGCGCCGCGTCGGCTAGATCGCGGAACTCGCGGGTCAGGCTGGCCAGCTTTTCGAGCCGGTCGGGTGCATCGCAGCCGAGTGCCACGTCGCCCAGCACCGCAAGGAAGCGCTTGCCCGCGATCATGTCTGCCGATGCATATTGCGACAGCGAGCCGAACGCCCGGTCGACGAACCCTGCGAACGTGACCGGGTGCGTGATAACGCGAAGCTGCCCACCGTCATCGGCCCGTAACCGCGAAGGCAACTCTCGTCCGGCAAGATCGGCCAGCGCGGCGCCGAGCCAGTCGAGGCAAGAATTGGCGGTGAAGGGATCGTTGACGCCCGGCGACAGCGCACGGGCAGCGATCTCGACCAGCTCGTCGATAAGGAAGCGGAGGTCCTGCAAGGCCGTGCGGCGCGATCCCGAGGCGAATGTATCGCGCAACGCGTCGATGGCATCATCGTCCAGTCGATCGGCGGGCCAAACTTCGAGCAGCGTGCTACCACGATGGACGAAGTCGCCGGGCTGATATTGCAGGCGGACGATAAGATCCCGGTTGCGCGCGACCCGGAGCAGCGTCTCCGCATCGACCAACTGGACATAGCCCGCATCCTTCGCACGGACGCAGGCCCGCTGTGGGAGCATGGCTGGTGGAGCATCGCGGGCGAACGCCGCGGGAATCGCACCCTCGCCATCCGCCCGTTCTGCCTCGTTGCCGATCGGCTTCGGGAAGCGGTGTTCGATCTCCAGCAGCAGCCGGTCGCCGATCCGCTCGATCACGCTGTTAATATGGATGCGGCTGGGCACGTGGTGGATGAAATAGATCAGCACCGCGATCGAGCAGAGCACCAGCAGCACTCCCACCAGCACGGCGAGCTGGGGTACGAACGCAGCCTCGCCCGCGGTCTCGTCGGGCGATCGGATCGTGCGCAGGACGATGAGCGAATAGAGGAAGGTCGCGATGAAGGTGCCGAGCGTCACCTGATTGCCGCGATCGGACATGAAGTTGCTGAGCAGCCGCGGACCGTATTGGCCCGAGGCATAGACCACCGCGGCGATCGTCACCGAGAAGGTGGTGCCGGCCACCCCGATCATCGACCCGCCGATCGACGACAGTAGGCTGCGCGCACCAGACGGCCGCGCGGCATAGAGCCACGGCAGCCTGTCCATCCATGTCGCCATGTGATGGCTGTCGAGCCACACCATCGCCGCGGCGAGCAGCAGCGCGGCGATCGCCATCACAGTCGGCACGAACCAGTAGCTCTCGCCGAGCCCGTTCGCGAACCTGAGCAATCGGGCCCTCATTGATTTGTCTCCCCGGCCGTGATCCCGTTCGCGGCCGCCAATCCCGCGCCGGGCACGAGCGCGAAGCGCTGGCCTGCAGGGGGCATGGCGTTGGCGGTGATTCCCTGTGTCCGCAGCATCGCGGCGACGGCCAGTGCGCGGCGTTGCGAAAGGTTCGGTCTCGCCGGCGGGTCGCCTGCCGGAAGGCCGGGCACGCCCAGCGACGGCACGTTCCAGCGCTTTGCCGCCCAGATCGAGGTCGCGACGGCGTCGCGGGCGGCTGCATCGAGAGTATCGACGTCGTCGGCGAACGCGATCGGCGGCAGCAGCGACTGCGGCGGTACGACCGCGACCGACCATCCCGTATCCTCCGCGGTGGCGCGAGCTTCGAGCACGCGATAGGTCTCGAGGCTCGCACCGGGCAACGCGCGCGCCGAGGCGACTACGCGGTGATGATCGCGATCGATCGTCACATCGTCCGCTGCGACACCCGTGATGAGCCCTACCATGCGGGCGAGCGATGCGCTCCGTTCGGCCTCCACCTTCGCGAAGTCGCCCGCCTGCCGCAGTTCCTCCCTTTGCGCCTCCAGTGCGCCGGCACCGGGTTCGAGCAGGATCTGGTCGAGATCGAGCCTGATCCTGCGGTCGAGCCGATCGGCCAGCGCCTTCTGCAGGGCGAGCGTCTTCTGCATGGCACCACGCGGTGCGATGACGACCGCGCGAACGATCAGCGGGTCCGCAGCGAAATCGAGGTCGAGTTGCGTCACCCGCGCCTCTTCGCCGAACCGGTCGTTGAGCAGGGTCCGCGTCTGCGAGACGGCCACCGCCTCGCGGCCGATCCGGTTGAGCGAGATGCCGAGCGGGACCGCCATCACGACGAAGACGAGGAAGAGCAGTATCGTCTGCGTCCAGCTCTGCCGGCGCGACAGATGGTGGCCGAAGCCGTAGAAGCGCGCCATCAGCGTCGCCGACAGCGCGATCGTGATGAAGTTGGTGACGAACAACGCGAACGCGCCTGCGCCCACCGGCATGTTGTGCGTGGCGATGCCGTAGCCGACGACGGCCAGCGGTGGCATCAATGCGGTGGCAATCGCGACGCCGACGATCGTCTCGCCGCGGCCGCGGATGATCGCGAAGCTGCCGGCGAGCGCGGCGAACAGCGCCACGGCCAGATCGAACAGGTTCGGCCGCGTCCGCGCGACGATCTCCGCGGTAGGCGCTTGTAACGGCGAGATCAGCACGATCAGCGCGGTGAACGCGACCGCCGCGACCGAACCGATCGCCAGCGCCTTCAGCGACCGGCGCAACTCGCGAAAGTCGAACAGCGCGAGGCTGAAGCCGAAGCCAAGGATCGGGTTCATCAGCGGCGAGATCAGCATCGCCCCGATCACGACCGCCGGCGACGAGAGGAGTAGGCCGAGGACAGCGATCCCGGCGGACATCATCGTCATGAAGGCGAAGCGGGGCGACCAGCCGCTTTCCTCGACAATCCGCGCGACGACGGCTTCGTGATCGACCCGCGCGACTACCGCTCGACGCCACCAGCGATACAAAGCCAGTCGGGCGATCCGCCCGTTCAGATCGATTCGGCTGACCGCTGCATCGCTCATGTCGCTCCCCGTCCGGTGGTCGTCTTGTCCGGCGCAGGTGACGTGCGACGCCGCCCGCCGAGGTACAACACGCAAGAGCCGGCAAGTGCCGACAGGACGGAGCCTGCAAGGACGCCGAGCTTCACCTCCCGCTCCAGCGTGACATCGGTGAAGGCGACCCCGCCGATGAAGAGGCTCATAGTGAAGCCGATGCCGCAGAGCAGAGCCGTGCCATATATTTGCATCCACGACGCGCCGCGAGGTTTGCTCGCCCAGCCCATGCGTGCGGTGCCATAGACCGCGCCAAGGACGCCAACCTGCTTGCCCACCAGCAGGCCCGCGGCGATCCCGAGCGGCAGCGGGGCAAGCAGCGTGGACAGGCCGAAGCCCGCCAGCGATACGCCGGCATTGGCAAAACCGAACAGCGGCACGATCGCATAAGCGACCCAAGGCTGCAGGCCGTGTTCGAGCCGATGCAGCGGCGACCCTGCCGCATCTGGCGCACCCGGCGAGCGGCGGATCGGGATCAGCGCCGCGGTGACCACCCCGGCGATGGTGGCATGGATGCCCGACATCCAGACCGCGATCCACAGGAGGAGCGCCAGCGCGAGGTAGGGCAGCAGCCGCACTACCCCGAGGTGGTTGAGGACGAACATCACGCTCGCGATGACGGCCGCGGCGAGCAGTGCCAGGCCACTGATCTCGCTGGTATAGGCGAGTGCGATCACGGCGACCGCGCCCATGTCGTCAACGATCGCGACGGTGGTCAGGAACAGCTTGAGCGACGCCGGTACACGGCTGCCGAGCAGGGCCATGACGCCGATCGCGAAGGCGATGTCGGTGGCGGACGGGATCGCCCAGCCGCGTGCCAGTCCGGGCGTGCTCCCGGCAATGGCGAGATAGACGGCCGCGGGCACCGCCATGCCGCTCACCGCCGCGATGGTCGGCAGCACGCGATCGGACCAGCTCGCCAGGTGGCCGACGACCAGTTCGCGTTTGATCTCCAGGCCGACGAGCAGGAAGAATAGCGACATCAGCGCGTCGTCGATCCAGTGGAGTACCGACAATGGGCCGATATGGGCGTTTAGAACGCCGAAGTAGCTATCACGGACGCCGCTGTTGGCGATGATCATCGCGGCGAGTGCAGCAGCCATCAATACGAGCCCGCCCGACGCGCCGCTGCGCAGGAATGCGCGCAGCGCCGACTTTGGCTTCAGACGGACCACCAGTTTGGCTGCGGTGGCAAGCGTCGGCAAATGTGTTGAATCATGATCGGGCAAGCCGACACTCCGGGCACAAAGATTCTTCGTTGGCGGCCCGACCAACGGAGAAACCTGCCGACTCTCGCAAGAGCTGACACCCATTTCCTTACTGACACTTGAGGAAGCGTATCACAACCCAATCGCGCACTTTCAGAATGGGATTCCGCCTGCATCGCGCTTCCAAGAGCTTGAAATCTGCCCTCGTTCTGATTTCCCGTCCTTTGCGGGGGGGGGGGGGGGCGGCACAACCGTCCGGGGGGACAACGACGCGTAAGCCACCGTTTGTTACGAAGTTTGGGGTGTCAGAAATCTGCGTCAGATTGCCTGCTGGGGGGAGAAAAGTCGGCGAGCCGGTGTAGCCCACCTTTTGCACTCGGTTCGTACCTGCAGAGATGAACAAGCGTCCGTTTCCGGGAAAGGCAAAAACACCGCTGAATGACGGCAATTGGGTCCTATCAGCCCCGCGCTGCCGGGCAGTTCCGCCCAAATTCGAACGTTTGGGCGTGCGATCAGATCTCCCGATAGCCGCCATCCGTTAAGCTAGCTTACGAGCAGTAGTAGAAATTGCAGTGAGCGTCGCGCATCCATACTATCGACGTCGCCGGGTTAAGACAGATACATTGTCTCTATGAGCTCTGATGACCCGCTGACGGCCCAAGATTTGAAGGACGAATTGGAAGTGTTACTACAGCTCGCGGACGACCTCGGCCTCACGGTCGTTGGTGCGTTGCTAGCTTCTGCAATAAACGTGATCCCGATTGTTCGACACTGATATCATTCCTTCGCATCTCGACCATTTCGCTTTTAACCAATAAGCTGTGTCGTTGATCAAACCGCCTTTTTAAGCGGCTCCGGTAATTTGTTGTCCGGGAGCATGTTCCGCAAATGCTCGTGTACCATGTGCTTGTTGAACGGCTTGGAGATGAACGTAGCCTTTTCGGGCATCTCGCCCGCTTTCGGTAGAACATGGCCGGATGCGATGACGATTTCGATCGCAGGCCAGCGTTCGGCGACATGCCGCGCCAACGCAAAACCGTTGGTATCGCCGGGCATGTCGACGTCAGAGAACAACAGTACGATGCTTTCCCAGCTGGTTGCTAAGACGCGCTTTGCCTCGTCGCCGTCCATGGCTTCGTAGAAGCGAAATCCGGCGTCTTCGAGGATGGCAGTCGTATCCATCATGATGAGCGGATCATCATCGACAACGAGAGCGTAGGGCACAGTTGAAAGGGTCATGGAGCCCTAACCCTCCCGCCATAAGCAGAGTTGCGGCGCGCGAGGATATTTGGTTGATTTTCTTAGAATGCGACTGCGGCATGGCCGCATTTGCGGGCCATGCCGGGTCTA
The DNA here is from genome assembly GCF_053345535.1 of Sphingomonas sp. M1A8_2b. Lineage (NCBI taxonomy): Bacteria > Pseudomonadati > Pseudomonadota > Alphaproteobacteria > Sphingomonadales > Sphingomonadaceae > Sphingomonas > Sphingomonas sp. M1A8_2b. Next base: position 437,766 of record NZ_JBKFAH010000003.1, read on the forward strand.
GTTTGCAGGCTGTTAACCGAGTAGTTTTGTCACAATGGCCATCGTAGCCTACTGACACTAAAGAACTAAAAAAACATAGCGTCCAACGACATAAGGCCCGTTGAGCGTGTGAACGGAGTGACGTGTGCGAGATATCCAGGAAGAAGCGCGGATCGTCCGCGAACTGACGCGCGGCGATAGCGGATCTGACCCTTTTGCATCGGCCGTGCGGGCAACGCGCATGCCGATGATCATCACCGACCCCCGGTTGCCTGACAATCCCATCGTGTTTGTGAACGACGCCTTTGGGAAGCTGACCGGATATGCCCGCAGCGAGATCATGGGTCGCAACTGCCGGTTTCTGCAGGGACCGAACACGGACATGGCCGACGTCGGCCGCGTTCGAGACGCGATACGTGCACGGGAGTCGATCGAACTCGACCTGCTGAACTACAAGAAGGACGGCACGCACTTCTGGAACCGGTTGCTGGTTTCGCCCGTGTTTAACGATGACGGGGTGCTGCTCTATTTCTTTGCCTCGCAGTACGACGTCACTCTTGAGCGCGAACGCCTCGTCAATCTTCAACTCGATCGCGATGCCCTCGAAGCAGAGGTAGAACGCCGCATAGCCGAGCTCCAGGAGAGCGAACAGCGGCTTCAATTTGCCTTGGATGCGGGCCGTCTGGGATCCTGGAGCATCAATCTCGCTACGTACAGGCTGACGGCATCTGCCGAGTGCAAGAGGATATGCGGTCGTGCACCAACCGATCCTCTGACCCTCGACGAACTGCGAGGTTCGATCCATCCGGATGACCGGCAGATGCAGGTTGATGGCATAGAGCGCGCCGTGCGCGACCGATCGCTGCTGGACCTCGAGTACCGCTTGCGGACGCCGGCAGGCGAGGAGCGCTGGGTACAGATCCGGGGACAGGCGAGCTACCGCGCCGATGGCACACCGTTGGCAATCGTCGGTACGACACAGGACGTGACCGCACGGAGGCGCGCTGAGGAGCATCGGACCCTTCTGGCTAATGAGCTGAGCCATCGGGTAAAGAATACGCTCGCGTCCCTTCAGGCGATCGTCTCGCAAACGATGCGCCGGGCAACCTCTGTGGCGGAGGCCGGCACGACGCTGGAAGCACGGATACACGCGATGTCTGCCGCCAATGACTTGCTGATCAGTGGCAGGTTCGAGAGCACCTCCCTGCGGGCGCTCATTGAACGCACGCTTATTCCCTTCGGCGTGGAGGACGATCAACGGTTCAAGATTACCGGCGAAAACCTTCAGCTCCCGCCCCGCCTTGTTGTCGCATTCGCGCTTGCCCTCCATGAGCTTGCAACCAACGCGGCAAAATATGGCGCGCTATCGACCGCCGATGGCGTGATTGAGCTAAGCTGGAAGGTCATGGACGGCTGGCAGCCGCATGATCTCCACCTCACCTGGGTTGAGTCAGGGGGCCCACCGGTTACGCCCCCGACACGGACCAGCTTTGGCACACAGCTCATTCAGCGTGTTTTGGCACACGAAACCGGCGGAACGGCTAAAATCTCATACCTTCCTGGCGGCGTCGTGTTCGAAGCCGTCGCACCGTTGGTCGACAGCGCCGACAACGACAACGAGCAGCATAATAGAGCCGAAGAAAGGAACTAAGGGGCTGGCCTCTCACAAACCACTAAGCACAATGCTTTCAGCTCGGCGTGATAGCCCCTATCCGTTTTGCCACTGATGGGTGAACAACGGCCCGTTCCCACAGGGTAGCAGGGACGGACCGGCCACGGCCGGAGGACGACCGCGGCAGGGTATAAACGATACCCATCAGATTAGTTCCCGACGGTTTTTGCCGTTTTGCTTCGACTTCCCAACCCGGCCATTTCCAAAAACTCGATCCTCTTTGGGAAAGCCGACAGCTGCCCGATGTCTGCTATCGCCGCCCGCCTTCCCGAAAGCAGCCTGTCCGCTTTCCTCCCCATTCACGACATCCATGACGGTCGATCATGCGGCAAGCCATTCAGCGCGGAGATGAACGAATGTCTGGAGATGGGGAGCGGGGGAGGGGGCGCGAATGTCCGGGTTTGGGTCCTCCCAGCAACTGAGCGGTCGATGACAGCATTATTCAGCGTCAGCGGCTTCCTGACAGGTGCCGCCTTCCAGTTTTCTGTCGGCCTCTCAGTGTCGGGAACCCACCCACACTCTGGCCGACGGCGCATCAACCAAGACCGGTAGGAAAACAACGGCTTGAAGCTACAGCCCAAGTTCCTCCAGCCCCGGATGATCCTCGGGCCGTGGCCCGAGCGGCCAGTGGAACAGTCGCCCCTTTTCGGAAATCGGAACGTCGTTAATGCTCGCCATCCGGCGCGCCATCAGGCCATCGAGCGTGAATTTCCAATTCTCATTGCCGTAGGAGCGATGCCACGCGCCGGCATCGTCATGCCACTCATAGGCGAAGCGCACGGCAATTCGATCGCCGTCATGCGCCCACAGGCCCTTGATAAGCCGATACTCGTGCTCGCGACGCCACTTTGCGGTTAGGAAGGTGACGATAGAATCCCGCCCCCGAAGGAAATCAGACCGGTTTCGCCACTGGCTGTCCTCGGTATAGGCGAGCGCGACCCGCGCTGGATCGCGGCTGTTCCAGCCGTCCTCGGCGGCGCGGACCTTTAGCGACGCAGTCTCATGGGTGAAGGGAGGGAGGGGCAGTCGTGGCATCGAACGGATCCTTTCAGTCAAAGGGCGTGGCAAACTCCAGACGGATCCCGCCCGGAATGAGGATCAGGAAGTGGCGCGCCGTTGATCCGGGACGGATGGCGCCCGGCGCTGCGTCGACCACGACTTCTGGATGCGCCGTCACGGCGGCCCACGCCGCTGCCAGTGCAGCATCGTCGGCGACCGAGAGCGAGAGATGATGGAGACCGATATTGGCGCGCCGGTCAAAGGCGCGGGCCGTCACGGGGTCGGCCGCGCGCCACAAGGTCAGCAGGATTGTGCCGTCCGATACGAAGATAGCAGGATAGTCGGGCACGCCGCCTACTTCATCGAATCCGAGCGTGTCGCAGAAGAAGGCGCGTGCCTGATCGAGGTTGGGCATGGTTAGCCCGACATGGTGGACGCCGCGTGTGAGTTTGCTGGTCATGATGCTGCCCGTTCAAGTTGAGCGATGTGGGCTCGAAGCACCGCAATCTCGTCAATGAGCGGCTGGGAAGTGCGGCGCACTTCCGCCTCGGTGAAACGCGGCGTGATATGCTGCGGGCAGTTCCAGTCGAACCCGACGACATCGATCAGAAAGCCACGCTCCGGCTCGGCCGCGTAGCCGGACGGCATGAGCGCTGCGATGACGGCGGGGTCTTTGCTCACGTGGGCATGGCCGATGATCTTGAGGCGCCGGCGGTTCGGATAGTCCATTAAGAACAGCGCAACCCGGTCGTCGGCCGCAATATGCGCGACGGAGAGATATTGTCGGTTGCCGCGAAAGTCGGCGAACCCGAAACAATTGCCCCCGAGGTGTCGGACGAAGCCGGTTGCCCCGCCGCGATGCTGGACATAGGGCCAGCCATCTTCGGACGTGCTCGCCAGGTAAAAGCTGTCGCGGGCGGCGATGAACGCAAGTTCTTTGGCCGTAATCCGGTCGACCGTCTCCGCGCCGGCTTCCATGCGTGCGTAGGACGCTCGCGACCCCGCTGCTTCTTGCATCGCGCGAGCGCGTGGTCCGAAAAGGGTGTGGAGATATGCCTGCGCCATGGCCACGAGGATGGCGAGTTGCCCGCGATGTGATAATTCGCAATTACTGATACGGACTATTGCGATACGGGGAATAATGGACCGCTTCGAGAGCCTTTCCGTCTTTGTCGCGGTGGCAGAGCAGCGCGGCTTCGCGGCTGCGGCGCGCGTCCTCAATCTGTCGCCTCCTGCCGTGACCCGTGCGGTCGCGGCGCTGGAGCGGCATCTGGGCGTGACGCTGTTCCACCGCTCGACGCGAGCGGTGTCCCTGACGGACGACGGGGTAAGCCTGCTCGATCGGGCGCGGCGCATACTCGCGGACATTCGCGAGGCGGAGCAGATCGCCATGGGCGGTCGCTCGGTTCCCCGGGGGCAGCTCTACGTAACTGCGCCGGTCATATTCGGGCGGCTGCATGTGTTGCCGGTCATCAGCGCGCTGCTGGCCAGCCACACCGGCCTCAACGCGCGCATGATGCTGCTCGATCGTAATGTCCGCATCGTCGAGGAGGGTGTCGATGTGGCGGTGCGGATCGGGACGCTGGCGGACAGCACGCTGCGCACCGTGACGATCGGTTCGGTCCGTCAGACCATCGTGGCAAGCCCGGGCTATCTTGCCGAACATGGCTTGCCCATCGATCATGGCGACCTGGCCCAGCATCGGTGTATCATGGGTAGCGGTGTGCGCGCCGGCACCCGATGGTCGTTTGGCGCGCGCGGCGAGAGGCTGTTGGAAATCGTCCCCCGCCTGACCGTCAACGGCATCGATGCGATCCTCGCTGCTGCGGAAGCAGGCGTCGGCCTTGCCAATGTACTGAGTTACCAGTCGGCCGCGCATATCGCGAGCGGGCGACTCATTGAGGTTTTGGCCGATCATGCTCCGTCCGCCATGCCGGTAAGCCTGCTCTATGATCCCGGTCGAGCCGCTATGCCCGCGGTCAGGGTGTTCATCGACGCGATGCGGGAACAGGGGCGGCGGGGCGTGTGGTCCTGACCGGGACCGCCGGACAAGCTATTTCGCGGCGAAGGCTCGGCAGATTTCCATTTCAGCATTCCTCCCGGTGAAGGCTCAAACGCAGGCCGGCGGCGTTCCGGCGGCGTTCGCCCATTGATCGCGGCGTCGCCGGCGCCTGAACGAACTGCAAATGTGTGGATGGGCGAGAGCGGTTCGGCAATGTCGCTTTCTGGGTCGGAGCGGTTGAAGGGCAGACGATCCGCACCTAGCCCACCTGGCGCCATTCACTTAATGCGCTGGCGTAGTCATAAGCGGACAATTGTTCATAACCGGATCCGGCGTAGGTATGTCTCTCATCGATCGGTTTGAACTCTCGGTGCCCTTGATCCAGGCGCCGATGGCAGGCGTCGCCACACCTTCGCTGGCGGCAGCGGTATCCGAGGCGGGAGCCTTGGGATCGATCGGAGTAGGCGCGACCGACGCCGCCGGCGCACGGGCGATGATCGAGGAGGTGCGCAGCAGCACGACCCGCGCGTTCAACGTCAACGTCTTCGTCCACGCTGGCCCAAAGGCCGATCTGTCGCGGGAAGCGCAATGGCTGGATTGGCTTGCCCCGCTGTTCGCCGAGTACGGCGCACAACCCCCGACGGCACTCATGACCATCTACAAGAGCTTCGCAGATGATCCCGACATGGTGGCGGTACTGCTCGACCTCGCGCCGCCAGTGGTTAGCTTCCACTTCGGGTTGCCGTCCGCCGACGTGCTCTCGGCGTTGCGAGCGCGTGGTATCTATCTCATGGCGACCGCAACCAGCCTCAACGAAGCACACGCGATCGAGGCCGCCGGGATCGATGCGGTGGTCGCGCAAGGGATCGAGGCTGGCGGGCATCGGGGTGTCTTCGACCCCATCGCGCCTGACGACGCGCTCGGCGTATTCGCGCTGACCCGGCTCCTGGTGCGCAAGAACAACCTACCAATCATCGCTGCTGGCGGGATAATGGACGGCGCCGGCATCGCCGCGGCGCTCGACCTGGGCGCATCGGCAGCGCAACTGGGAACTGCCTTTGTCGCGTGCCCGGAGTCGGCCGCAGACGATGCATACCGGGCGGCCCTCACCGGTGCGGGCGCTTACCACACCGTCCTCACTTCGCTAATTTCTGGTCGACCCGCGCGTGCGCTGGCCAACCGGTTCACGGCTCTGAGTCTGTCGGTTGATGAACGCCGACCGCCTGATTATCCTATCGCCTATGATGCGGGAAAGGCCTTGCACGCGGCTGCCAAGGCGCAAGGCGAGCACGGTTTCGGAGCGCAATGGGCGGGGCAAGGTGCGCCGCTTTCTCGTGCCATGCCGGCAGCAGCCTTGGTCAGGGTGCTGCGAGAGGAATTTGAATTGCGACGGATTAGAGGCTCGGTTGAGCGTTGCGACGTTCCTTGATCGGACTGGCCGTTTCCCCACTAGAAGCCGTATAAGCAGACCTTTCAGCGTACTGAAAGCCTCAAATCATGATGAACCAGCGCCCGAAGTTAAGAAGCAAGGTAAGGGGCGCGGGCGTCCTTTTGTTGGTCTCCGCGGCCGCTGGTTGCCTGATCGCAGCATGATCACGCTCGTCTGCTCCCAAGGTCTTTCGCATCCTGGAACTCGCTGCTTTAAAAGGCTCAAAGCCTTTCCGTTTCTCCGTGTCCACCAGCCCATGTTGGGAAAGTGTATGCGGGAAAGGGTTTAGGGAAAGCGGTTTACGATGGTGAACGGTCGCGTGGTAAGCACGGGCGGCATACCAGTGAGAGGGCAGTAATGACGGACGCCACAAACGTAATTGCCGTGGACCACACAGGCTTCGCTGTGTCTTCTTTGGACGAAGCCGTTCGGTTCTGGACGGGAGCGCTCGGTTTCACACTTGAGCGGCAATCGGAGATGGGGGGCGACTTCCTGCATCAGGTGACAGGTGTCGATGATCCGAAAGTGAGAACGGCAATCGTCAAGGCACAAGACGGCTACGTGGTCGAACTGTTGGAATATTCAAACGGGCTCCAGAACGGGACGGTGCCCAGCGGCGCGGGATCGATCGGAGCGGCCCACCTGGCTCTGACCGTAAAGGACATTCATGTCGCCATTGCCCGTGTCGAGGCAGCAGGATGGAAGGCGAAAGGTAATCCGCTGCCGATCCCAGGTGGTCCACGGAAGGGAACGTTGGTGGCCTACGTTTCAGGCCCCGATCATATCACGATAGAGCTTATGCAGCCGACAGCCCGTTAATGGGCCGGCAAAAGCTTTGCCGCCTCATCATCCTTTGAAAGCTGGCGAGTCAGCGTGCAGGGCCGAGGCTCAGCACCTTCTCTGCTGCAATACTGAATGGATGGCAGAAGTTGGGGAGCCAGAAAGAGGCCGCGAATGACCGCAAGTGGGTCTCTCAGACCTCGGTGCGTTCGGCCAATTCCAAAGCGTCCTCCACGTCAACGCCCAAGTAGCGCACCGTGCTGTCGATCTTGGCATGGCCGAGAAGGATTTGAACGGCGCGAAGGTTGCCAGTCGCCTTGTAGATGATCGACGCTTTCGTGCGCCGTAGCGAGTGCGTCCCGTAATCCTGCGCCGGTAGGCCGATGCCGACCACCCACTCGCGCACGAGGCGGGCATATTGCCGCGTGCTCATGTGGTCCATGTAGTCGTTGCGGCTCGGGAAAACGAAGTCGTTCAGTGTCCCCCCACGTCGCTCCAACCATGCTCGCATCGTCTTTCGCGCCGTGTCCATTATCTCGAACTGAACCGGTCGTTTGGTTTTCTGCTGAACCACGACGGCGCGGTCACGGACGCGCCCGCCGGAAACTACATCGCCAATCCGCACCCTGACCACGTCACAGCCGCGGAGCTTGCTGTCGATGGCGAAGTCGAACAGCGCTCGGTCGCGCAGTCTCCTCTGCTGGTCGAGCCAGAAGCGAATGGCCCAGACCTGTTGCTGTTTCAGCGCCCGCTTCGCACCAATCAGCCGGCCTTCGTTCCAAGGCCGAAGTTCGTGAAAGGCGGGGTCCATTGACGAGTGACCCATCGATCATCTCCATCGGCCCAGATCGGTCGATCGAGTATACGCATGCGCAGTAAACCGCCGGTTTAGAAATGTGGTTGATCAGCCGTCGATGATGCTGAACGAGTTGTCGGTTTCGGGCGGCGCCTGGCGGCCTCTGTGCGGCCGGAAGTGGGTCCTCTCTCAACTCTGAGCTACGCTTGGTGGCCTATGGCTTTGCCAAGCTCGTCTGCCGATTTGTCCAGTGTTTCTCGCTCGAGAACCGCGTGGCAGCGAGCAGGGCTACGACCCCCTAACCATAAAGTAACGCTTTGGCGTCAAGCGGGGTTCGGGGGAATAGCCTGTGCGACTATCGATATCGGCGCGCGTATCCATAGCCTGCACATCTGTCATCGTGATGGCGCTAGCATTGCTGGCTATCGGCCTTTCGGTTGGCAACAAGATTCATCAGGCTGACCTCCGTATCACTTCCCTCAGCGACGCGTTGAGCCGCGAGGATCGGCTGGACCAAGCACAGCGCCGGTTACGCCAGGATGTTGGCCGCCTGACCCGGGATGCTGAACATGGGGTGAAGGTACCCGATGCACGCTGGAAGAACCTGCACGAGCGGATCGGGCGGTTCAAACTGGAATCGTCGCAAGGGGGCCAATCGCCTAATCGCGGATCGAAAGCTGCAGCGACTCCCATTCAGGAGGAGCAGAAGGCCGCAGCGGTATTTGCCACGGCCTCCGACCAGCTGATCGAAACGAGCCGGCTCCGACCCTCCGATATCAAAGCGACCATGCCACGGTTCCTGAGTGCGCTGACCTCCTTGGAAGTGAGCCGTAGTCAGGCGCGACAGGAACTGACCTCGGCGATTGCGAAGGCGGCGGACAAGAACCGCCGTGAGAGCCGTCGAGACATCATATCGGTGCTCCTCGGTGGGCTCGGCATCGTAGCCATCATATTTAGCCTGACGATCTGGCTTCGTCGAAGACTGGTTTTGCCCATCACGATCATGGCCGCGCGACTGCGCGATTTCCGGAGGGGTGAAAGTGACGGAGACGTACCCGGACGTGACCGAGCCGACGAGCTTGGAGATCTTGCGCGCGGTCTGCACGAATACCGTGAGGCTGTAGATAGCCGCCGGACCGCTGAGCACCGTGCCGAGTTCCTAGCCAACCATGACATGCTGACCGGGCTTGCGAACCGCCTTCTATTCGAGAACCGTCTTGCCCACGAACTCTCTCGCAGCGTGCGCACAGGTGACGTCGTAGCGGTGTTCGCCGTCGATCTGGACGCGTTCAAGGCGATCAACGATCGACTGGGCCATGCGGGCGGGGACCGGGTGCTCAAGCGCACCGCACAACTGCTGTCTTCGTGCGTCCGTGGCGATGATCTGGTCGCGCGTATCGGCGGTGACGAATTCGCTCTCATTCAGGTAGCGCGGTCACAACCCGCAGCCACGGAAGCACTGATCTCACGCATCTTCAAGATAGCCTCCGCACCATCGGACGAAGGCGTAGCGATCAAGATGAGCATCGGAGTAGCCCTTTCTGAACCTGGTCAGACCGGAGACGAACTGCACGAGCTTGCGGATCTTGCCTTGTATCGTGCCAAGGCCGACGGCAGGAACACGGCCCGCATTTACAACAAACATCTGAAGGAAGAGGAGAGCCGACGCGTGCGGCTCTCGAGGGACCTTGAGAATGCCATCTTTGCGAACGAGTTCCGTCTGGTGTTCCAACCGATCGCCGACGCCGTTTCATTGGAGATCGTCGCGTATGAGGCCTTACTCCGCTGGCAGCACCCCAGCCTGGGTGAGATACCGCCGGACATCTTCATACCCATCGCTGAGTCCAGCGGACTTATCGGCACTATCGGCTCATGGATGATCGATCACGCACTTCGTGCTGCGTCGACCTGGGATCCGAAGCTATCACTAGCGATGAACCTGTCGCCGACACAGTTTCGTTCCGTTGGCCTTGCTACCGAAATCTACGATGGGGCACTGCGGTGGCGGGTAGCGTTCGACCGATTGGAACTTGAAGTTACTGAAAGTGCGACGCTCCTTGGTTTCCAACGGGACAACGTCCTCGCGACCCTCGGAGAGCTGCGGAATTGGGGCGCCAAAGTCGTGATGGACGACTTTGGAACAGGGCACTCGTCACTCAGCAATCTCAAGGAATTTACGTTCGACAAAATCAAGATTGATCGGAGCTTCGTGGCTACCATGCACAACAATGCGTCGTCGTCATCGATCGTTAAGGCGACGATCGGGCTAGGCAAAAGTCTAGGCCTCATCATCGTTGCCGAAGGGGTTGAAACCCAAGAGCAGCTGTCTGTACTGCAGCAATGGGGTTGTGATCAGGTTCAGGGTTTCCTGATCGGGAAGCCATCCGACCTCCGCAATTTAACCGGGCTCCCGGAGCCTGAGGTGGAGCTCAGGATGGAGACTCCGATCGCAGCCGACAAAGTATAATGACGCATCACGCGCTCCTCAAATTTCGCTGCTCGCCGGTACTAGTGTAGCGATGATCCGGATTGGCGAATAGGTAATGCCTCTGGTGTCGGAGCCGGAGACTTCCCGCCGGTTGTAGACCCACAGCGTGGCGGGAGATTGGCCGTACAAAAGGGCTAACCTCGCGGCCGCTCATCCAAGCGGCGCCAGAGCTCAAGGGCGACGGCGTGGCACCGGGCAAGCAGGCTGCCCCGTAAGATTACACCGATGTAATGTTCGCAACAGGCGGCGCTCATCGTCCGGTTCCAAAAGGAGCATATGCTCACAGGACAAGGACAAAGACCGTGATACTCAACCGTCGACTGACCGTACGCCCGCTGATCGCTGCCGTCGCGCTGGGAACCACGGCACTCGTCGGCGTCGCAGGCGGGGCGATTGCCGCGGATGACGGTCGCACCAGCATCGCCGAGCGGTTCACGGCACCCGGGCCCGCAGCCGTCGCGTCGACAGGGGTGCATGCCTCGCTATCGGACATGGTCGAGGCTGTCGGACCGAGCGTCGTTCAAATCCAGGTCAAGCCCGCGTCTGCGCAGGAGCAGCAGTTCGAACCGACGCAGTTCGAATCGGATGATGGCGAACTGGCCGATCGACTAGGTCAGCTGTTCGGGTTCGGCATGCAGGATCGCGGTGGGCAGTCCGAGGCGCCACAACAGCAAGGTCCGCAGCGCGGATCGCTAGGCTCGGGGTTCATCGTCGATGCATCCGGGATCGTCATCACGAACAACCATGTCGTCAACGGCGCCGACCGCGTCACCGTCCAGATGTCGGACGGCCGCGAGTTCGCCGGTCGCGTCTTGGGGCGTGATCCCAAGATCGATGTTGCTGTGGTGAAGATCGAAGGGCAGGGTAAGTTCACCCCAATCAAATGGGGCGACAGCGACCATATCCGCGTTGGAGACAGCGTGTTTGCCGTTGGCAGTCCGTTCGGCCTTGGAAATACCGTGACATCAGGCATCGTATCGGCACGTGGGCGAGAAATCGGGGCGGGGCCTTATGACGATTTTCTGCAGGTCGATGCTGCGATCAACAGCGGCAACTCGGGTGGTCCGCTGTTCGATAGCGCGGGCCGGGTCGTCGGTGTGAACACCGCGATCTTCTCCCCGACTGGCGGCAACGTGGGCATCGGGTTTGCGATACCTGCCGCCATGGCGCGGAAGGTCGCGCTTCAGATTGCGCAAACCGGCCATGTGTCGCGTGGCAGGATCGGCGTCTCGTTGCAGGACCTGACACCAGAGATCGCCAGCGCGATGGGTTCGAACGCCACCAAGGGCGCGTTGATCGCTGAGGTCGAAGAGGGCGGGGCAGCCGCGCGGTCAGGCCTGCAACGCGGCGACGTCGTTCGGCGCTTCGGATCTAGGCCGGTCGATAACGGGCGCGACCTTGCCCGCGCCGTAGCAGAGGCTCGGATAGGTTCGATCGTTCCGACACAGGTGCTGCGTGACGGCCGCCAGGTTTCCCTGAACCTGCGCATCGCCGGCGAAGCGATAGGCCAGTCCTGAGCCCATGGAACCGGGGGGCGGTACACGCGTCCGCTCCCTGACACCTCGAATGGAACGGTCCGACCTTGAAGCTGCTTCTGATCGAAGACGACGCACAGACCGCAGAGTATGTCCGCCGCGGGCTGGTCGAGCTTGGCCACGTGTCCGATCACGCGGCCACCGGCGTCGACGGCCTCACCGCCGCAATCGTTGGAAAATACGACGCGATCATTCTCGACCGGAACCTGCCCGAGCTCGATGGACTGTCGGTGCTGAAGGCATTGCGTGCGAAAGGTGATCGGACGCCGGTATTGCTTCTATCGGCGCTCGGGCAGGTGGATGACAGGATCGCGGGCCTTCAGGCCGGTAGCGACGATTACCTGGCCAAGCCCTTCTCGTTTGGCGAACTCGTTGCGCGCCTGGAGGCGATAGTCCGTCGCCACAGCGACACCGACATGACGCAAGGTACCCGCCAGACGGGCTCGTTGACGCTCGACCTGCTCGGCCGCACGGCCATGCGCAACGGCAGGCGTATCGAACTGCTCAACAAGGAGTATCAGCTGCTCGACTATCTGACCCGCCATGCCGGGCAGGTGGTGACTCGCACGATGCTGATCGAGGCGATCTGGGATTACAATTTCGATCCGGGGACGAACGTCGTCGACGTCCATGTCAGCCGCCTGCGCGCCAAGATCGACGGTCCGGATGACGTTCCGATGATCAGAACCGTCCGCGGCTCGGGCTATCGACTGGATGCCGTCTGACGATGCGCCGGCCATCGACAGCCGCGCTGCGCGGTGCACTCTGGATCACGCTGATTGCGCTGATCGCGACCGGGATCGCCCTGAGCGTTCAATATGTCCAGACGGTACGTCTGCTCGACGCCCGCGCCCAGGCGGCGGTCGACGACGAGACGGCAGGGCTTATCGAACGGTATCAGAGCGAGGGGCCATTTGCCGTGGCGCAGGCTGTGTCGCGTGCAGTCGGGCGCCCACGCGTTACAGACTTCATCTATCTGATGACCGACGCTTCGGGCCAGCCGGTCGCGGGAAACCTGGCGAAATGGCCCAGCGAGATCGACCGTACCGGGTATCGTAGTTTCGATACGCAGGTCGCAACGACGCGGGGCACGGTGATCGAGCGACAGGTCGCCGCGCGTACGGTGCTTCTCGGCAACGACTATCGACTGCTCGTCGGCAGCCTGTCGGATGATCGCCGCCTGCTGCATGATCGCTATATTTCCGCACTAGCCTGGTCACTGACAGCCACGGGAGTGATCGGCCTCCTGTTCGGCTTCTGGTACAGCCGGCGCGGGCTCGCCTTTCTCGATGCGGCCAGCACCGCCGGCGATCGTTTCCAGGCGGGGCATCTGGACGAGCGCTTGCCCGTGACGGGGCGCGGTGATGAATATGACCGCCTTGCAGCGACGCTGAACCATAGTTTTGCGGAGATCGAACGCCTGGTGGATTCGCTGCGAACCGCGACCGACGCGCTTGCTCATGATCTGAAGACGCCGCTGACGCGGATCCGGTCTCGGCTCGAACTTGCGGCCCTTGGCGGGGATCAAAATGATGCGACGTCGGATATGCGCGGAGATCTCGATGCCTTGCTCCGGACGATCAACGACACGCTACGACTGGCTAGAGCAGAAACGACGATGGCCAGCGAGTTCGTTCCGGTCGATTTGACGGCGATCGTGATCGAGGCCGTGGAGTTGTTCGAACCCTTGGCAGACGATCATGGTCTGAACCTTGCGATCGAAACCACGCCGGTGACGGTAGGCGGCGTTCGTTCGCTGTTGGGGCAGATCGTCGCCAATCTGCTCGACAACGCGATCAAGTACACGCCGCCCGGCGGGGCGATCCGGGTGACGCTTTCGTGCGGGCCCGATGGGGTCACGCTCGTCGTGGCGGATACGGGACCGGGTATAACGGCCAACCAGCGCGAGCATGCCATGACGCGCTTCGCTCGGCTCGACACCAGCCGTCATTCCGAAGGCAGTGGCCTTGGTCTCAGCATCGCACGGGTCGCCGCCCGCGTTCATGGCGCCTCGCTGACGCTGAGTGACAATGCACCAGGGCTTCGTGCGGCTGTGCACTTTCCGAAGGCGTAAGCTTTTAGTCTGTCGTGACGTCGCCAAACATGACGTATTCATGAACTTATCGCGAGCTAGGACCCAAAACATGTAAGCGATGTTAGGGGCTTAAGGTCGGCGCCGGGTCGTCCTCATGATAGGGGGCTCCCTCGTGGATCAAACCGCTTTTCTGATCGGCTTCAGCTTGATGTCGGTCGCGTCGCTGGCGATATACGCGACGGGTAAGAAGACTCATCCGTCGGGTCATCATACACTCCTGCACGCCAGCGTTCCGTTCATCGCGGCAACCGCGTATCTCGCAATGGCCTTTGGGATCGGCACGCTGATTAACAGCGACGGCTCGGCGACCTATCTGGCACGCTACGTCGATTGGTCGGTAACGACGCCTATACTATTGTCCGGGCTGGTGCTGCTGGCGTTCCACGAGCACGGAAAAACGGGTGAAGTCGGCGGGTATCTGACATCGGTCATCGTCCTCGATGTCCTGATGATCGTCACGGGCCTGATATCGTCGCTTGCCGCCCCATCGCTGGCGAAATGGATCTGGTACGGATGGTCCTGCGTCGCGTTTCTCGGCGTGCTGTATCTACTCTGGGGTCCATTGCGGTCACAGGCCGTCAAACGCGGTGCGGCGTTGGGCACGGCCTATAGCAAGAACCTCATATTTCTGACGGTGATCTGGTTCCTCTATCCCATCGTCTTCCTGGTCGGGCCGGAAGGTCTAAAGCTGATCACTGATCCCGCATCGGTCTGGGCGTTCCTGTTAATGGATATCATCGCGAAGATCGTCTATGCGTTCTATGCGGCAGCCAACCTAGACAAGGCGTTGGCGCATCAGGGCGACGAACGCGGCTACCGGGCATGACAAGACGCGCCCCGGCCCTTGGCTGGGGCCTCGTTTTCGGGGCGGCTTTGATCGCATCATTCTGCTTGCTCACCGTGCAGCTTGCGTTCGCAGCCATCGCGGTCGGCATCGTCGGCATAGTGCACGGCGCCAGTGATCTCGAAATCATTGAGCACCAGCGACGCCCGACATTCCTGGCACTGTACGTCTCTGCGCTACTGGTCTGTCTCTGGTGGTGGATCGTCGATCCCGCGATCGCACTTCCCGCATTCCTGCTGGCATCCGCCGTCCATTTTGGCCTTGAGGATGCCCCGGCAAGCCGGCCGTTCGAGAGGATGGCCCGCGGCATAAGCCTCGTTGCCACCCCTGCGACCCTGCATGCGGCGAGCCTGACCCGCATTCTCGATTCTGCCGGCGTTCAAGCGTCAAGTCTGCCGACCATGGTCAGCAGTCTGGCGATTGCCGGTGGCATAGCCGCCGGCTGCCTCGCGATCATCGGCGTGGCGCGTCACGATCGACGTCTCCTGGTCGGAACGACGGCACTTCTGGTTCTACCCCCGCTCGTCGGGTTTTCAGTGGGGTTCCTCGTGCTGCACGCGGTGCCACAGACGAAAGAGCGTCGTGATCGCTTGCAGTGCGTCACGACCACCGCGTACCTTCGTACCACGGCCCCGGTCCTCGTCGCGGCCGTGACGCTGGTGGGGATCGTGGGCGGGTTGCTGCTGCGATGGGACCCTTCGGGCATGCGTTCGCTATTTGCCGGCATCGCGGCACTGGCAATGCCGCATCTGCTGGTGACCCCGTATTTCGAAAGGGCTGCCCGGCAATCGGAGACTATGCCCCAGCCTCAAGCACGCCAGAGCTTCCTGTAAGCCGTATCGAATGCCGTCAGGTCGTCAGGATCCGTGATGGTGGTCGTCACCCGCTTCGCGTGGCGGTGCGCCCAGCGTTCGATTGCGGCTCGTGCATCAGGCAGGTTCGCGTGCAGCGCCGCCAGCGTCGCTGTCAGCCGCAGCGATACCTCGACCTCTTGAACGCCTTCGCGCAGGATCGGCCCGAACGCGTCCGTCAGCATATCGTCCATTGTCGGTCTGCCGATGTGAACCGGATGGGTTTCGACCTTGTCATCGATGCGTGCTTCGCCCGGCCGAAGCGTCAGGAACACGCGAAGCAAGGCGTTGAGCACCTCGATCCCCGTGCCCGGATCGTTGGTTGCCGGCGCCAGCGCACGGCTCGCGATCTCGGACAATGCGATCAAGCCCAGCCGCGGGTCCTGATCGAACGAGCGATGTCGCTCGATCGTGAAGGTCTTGATCAGGGCGGACCGGATCGCGTCGTTCGCCTCCCCCTTGACCCGCAGAAGCGTCCGCGCGGGGTGCATCATCGCGCCGGGCAGGACGTTGACATAGATCGTCAGGCGGTGGCGGTCGGCGATGGTGCCGAGCGCGGCGACGTCGATATGCGTGATATAGCCGGTCTGTGGAGCACTCAGCGCCACGGCGTCGGCGGGGATGGCGACAGGAGCCCGCCCACCAAGATACGGATGCGCTGCAAATTCCTGCATGGCGTTGATCGCGGCCTCCTCGACGCGGTCGATCACGTCGGCCATTCGTCCGAAGGCGGTGATATGCCCGATCCAGCGCAACAACGTGCCGACCACCAGCAGGATGATCAGCACCGTCGCCGCGAATAGGATGATCCGGCCGTCATGGCCGTAGGCGCTGGTGTTCAGCCCGACGATACCCACCATCGAAAAGACGAAGGCGCCGAGGAATGTCGACAGCGCGTTCTGCGAGGTCGGGTCGCTGACCATCAACTGGGTCGCGCGCGGTGTCGCGAGCTGCGTCGCCGAGGAATAGGCGCTGACCATCGCGGTCAGGGAAAAGGTCGTGACCGCCAGCATGCTGGAGGCCATGATCTGGAGGATCGTACCGACCGATTGCTGCCCGATATCGGCGTCGAACGTGTAAGGTAGATGCGGCGTGACGAGCCCGGCGACGATCGCCAGCGCGACGCTGAGCAGACTGATGATCGCCGCGCGGAACCAGATCTGCCGGACGATCCGCTTCAGGATCCATGACCATTGCCTCATGTTGCGTTCCTCAAGCGGTCGTTGTCCCCGATCATCATGACGACAGCAGCTTGGCGATCCAGCGACTACGATCGAACTGGCCGCAGATCATCACGATGGCCGCGGTCAGCGGCACCGCGATCAGTGCTCCGGCGATGCCCCATACCCAGCTCCAGAACGTCATCGCGACGATGATCGCGAGCGGCGACAGCGACAGCTGCTTGCCCTGCAGGATCGGGTAGACGACGTTGCTGATCGTCATCTGTAGAACCACGAATCCTGCGAACACCAGCAACGGCATCTGCCATCCGCCGAACTGGATGAACGCGAAGAGCACGGGCGGGACGATGCCGACGATGTTGCCGATGACCGGGACGAAATTGAGCAGGAAGTTGAGGATGCCCCAGACCAGCACCAGCTCGAGCCCCGTCATCCACGACCACAGGGACGACGCGACGCCGGTCAGGATGCTGGTCGCAAGCGTGGTGCCGAGATAGCGGCGGATCTGGCCGGAAATCTTCTCGCCGACTTCGAGCATGTCACGTCGCGCACCGCCCTCGAACATCTCGTACAGCTTGCGCCGAAGCCGTGGCACTTCAGGCAGGCCGAGCATCACCACGATCCCGATGAAGCCGACATAGGTGACGAAGGCGTAGACGCCGCTCGCCAGCATCTGGACCATCATCGTGATCCGCTGCCGGTTGATCGTCCCGGCGATCGGCACGCCGCGATCCGCAGCCCAGGTGGCGAGGTGGTTGTAACCGCGTTCGAGACCTGCCCATTGCGACGCAACCGCGCCGATCACCTGGCCGACCGACAGGTACACCGCCGCGGCGAACGCTCCGAGGATCGTGACCAGCGACAGGAGGGTCAGCGTATAGGCGACCCAGGAGGGCATGAACCGCGCCAGCCAGCGCTTCAACGGCCAGAGCGCGGCGACGATGATCGCGGCAAAGGCGATCGGCATGATGACCGCAAAGCCGATGCGCAGCGCAGCGATCAGCAGGATCGCGGTGATGATGCCGAGCAGGCGGTTGCGATAGCGGTCCTGCACGGAGATGTCGGTCATTCCGCACGTTCCTTTATGTGTTCGCCGGCATGGCACATGGCTTCGGCATTGAGGCGCGCGCCCAGCAGAAGGGCCCAGGCCGACACCATCAGCCAGAGCATCAGCACCACGACCGCGGACAGCGAGCCATAGGTGTCGTCGAAGCGCGCGAACCGCGCGACATAGGCGCGAAACATCATCGTCGCGGTCAGCCAAAGGGCAACGCCGGCGATCGTGCCGGGCAGGGCGCTGCGCCACGCGATAGCCTCCGACGCCGGGGCATAGCGATACAGGATGATCAGGCCACCACCCGCGCCGAGCGTCAACGAACCGAACAGCGTGACCGCCGAAACCAGCCGGGCCCCCGGCAGTCCGTCGGGAACATAGCTCTGCAGGAACGTGAGGACCGACAGCGAGACGAGCGCCGTCAGCACTAGCGCGGCGCAGCCCAGCACTATGATCGTCGACACCAGCTGCCGACGCAGTCCCCGACGCTCGCGCTCGATGCGATAGGCAAGGTTGATCCCGTGGAGCAGCGACCGTCCCGCACGACGCGCGCTGAACAGAGCGATGCCAAGGGACACGATCAGTGTAACGATCCCACCACGACCGCTGGCAAGCCCGTGGTTCAGGTTAGCCGCCACCAAATGCTGCGCGCTGACCGGCAGGATGGCGACGATCTTGTCCATATTGTCAGCGACCGCGGTCGGCGGAACCACCATGCCGTAAACGCCCGCGACGACGCCGACGAGCGGTATCATCGCCAGGAATGCGGCAAAGGCGATTGAGCTCGCGGCAATGCCAAAATCGTCACGGAACGCGCTACGGACCGTCCGGGCCGATAACACAGCCCACAGCCCGATCCGACCAAGTGCTTGGGTAGACATCTTGAATCGCAGTAGACGAACACCGGCACGAAGGGATTTGCTACCCTTCAAGTCCGTAACCATCATGGGTCGGTATTTCCGGTCCATGGGCAAGCTGTGAAGCAGCGGCACGATAAGTCGGTCACGGTAAGCTCCAATTGCATCGGCATACCGTTCGAGATGGGGACAGAGTTCCCGCGCGTCGTACTGAGCCAGTCGCCGGATACAACTCGGACTTGGGTCGTCTCTATACAGCCCGCCGTTAACGGCCGTTTTCTCGAGGAAATTTCATGAACGACGTGGACATACGGCATCTGCAACGGTGCGTTAAGTTGGCGACAGAAGCGGTCGACGCGGGCGATCAACCGTTCGGCTCGATCCTTGTATCGCGGGACGGAACCGTATTGTTCGAGGACCGAAACCGGACAGGCGGTGGCGACGCCACGCGTCATCCCGAGTTCGCGATCGCCCGCTGGGCGGCCGACCATTTGTCGCCCGAGGAGCGGCAAGATGCCGTCGTCTACACGTCCGGCGAACATTGCGCGATGTGTGCTGCGGCGCATGGGCTCGTCGGGTTGGGCCGTATCGTCTACGCGACGTCCACGCCACAGCTCAGTAACTGGATGCAGGACCTGGGCAAGCCATCGCTCGGCATCTCTCTGCTGCGCATCACCGACGTGGTGCCGGATGCGGACGTGGCTGGCCCGGTGCCCGACTTTGCCGACGAGATCCGAGCACTCCACGCACGTGCCGTCAGCTAGTGTGATACAGGCGGTCAGACCGCGAGGCCATTCGCCTCGACATGGCCGGCGATGTCGCCGGCGGTCGTCCACCAGATACGGGGATCGTCCGCTTCCCGAAGCTCCGTCAGGACGCGGGCAAGTGCCGGAACGCGGTGTGCCTGCCCCATGATGAAGGGGTGGAGCGCCATGCCAAGGACGAGCGGCCGCCGGTCGCATTCGGACAACAGTTGTTCCACGCCTGCGCGTATCATTGCCGCAAACGTCTCTGCCTCTTGGTGGCGCTCGATGATCGCGGGGAGGTCGTTGATTTCCTGAGAGTAAGGAACGGAGAGAAGCCCGCCATATTTGGTCGAGAGTCGGGTGGGTTGATCGTCGTGCGCCCAATCGAGCACGTAGCGGTAGCCGTTCTTGGCAAGCAGATCCGGTGTGTTTTTGCTTTCTGAAATCCAAGGCCCCAACCAGCCAGACGGTCGTATACCGAGCGTCGCCAACCTCTCGGTAACGTCTGTAATCAAGCTATCCTCGCGCAGGCCGAACATGTTCCCCTGCGCCTTCGCATTGCTGCTGCCGTGAGCCGCAATCTCGTCGCCACGATCGCGGCATGCCTCTGCCAAGCCGGGGCAACGATCGAGCACGTCGGCGTTGAGCAGTGCGGTGGTCCGCAGCTTCAACCGATCAAAGAGATCGAAAAGCCGCCATGCTCCCACGCGATTGCCATAGTCGCGCCATGCGTAGTTCATCACGTCAGGTTCAGTCTGAGACGGCGCTAACTTTGGCCCCAAACCGCCACCGAAGTCGAAGACCTCATAATTTACGCCGACATAGATAGCGAGGCGACGTCCACCCGGCCAGTCGTAGTCCGGCCGGTTTGTGATGGGGCGGTATTCATATCGGGCATGATTCAGATTGCTCATGACGGCGCAACGCACGGACAAGCGAATGGCGTCACCGCGATCTCACGAAACGTCTATTTTCGGGCACCGATGCTCTCAAACTGGTAACTTTTAGGGCTCAGTTCCCCCGCAGGGTCAGGGCCGGATACCCTTCGCCTTACTGTCATGAATATCAATATTGACGCCGAACCATTTTATGATCTTTCCGTTCTCGTCGCGCAGCGGCACGGCATGAACGTGCATCCAGCGGTAGTTTCCGTCCTGTCCTTTAAGGCGGTATTCTGCGTCTACCGCTTGCTGATCCTGAACGGTATTACGCCATTGTGTAACCGTCGCTATCCGATCTTCAGGGTGGATTGCAGTCAGCCATCCATAGCCTTTCCAATCGTCGTAACTCTGACCGGTGTAAAACCGCCAACTAGGGCTGTCGATTTCAATTAAGCCGTCTGGCGCGCTTTCCCAGGTTGCCCTGACAAAGCCTTCGGCGAGAAGTCGAGCCCGCTTTTCTTCATCGAAAGGCGCATCGCTATCGAAGAAACCCCATGCCCGAGCATCGCCCATGTCAGGCCTCCTCAGGTGTTCGGCTATGCCGACTGTGTACACTGTTGGTCGGGCAAAAGAGAGGGTATTTGGAGGTGTCTAGTATTAACTCCCGTTCAATGCGCAACCTCATCCTCTCGGGGCCGTATACTTGCCAAGTTACCACGGCTTAGAGCCGTGACCTTTCGGTCGAATAACGCCGCTGTCCCTTGCAAGCTGTGACAGGTGCTCAGCTGCTCGCAGGTGTATAGCCCTCACTTCCTCGATCGGGGACAAAACCGCCGCAACAATGTGCTTCGACATCTCAATATGAGGATCATTTAGAAACGGCGACTGAGACATGCACTACCCCTCCTGTCGCTTATTATCGCCGAAGCCAGCCACGTTTATAACAACGCAGCAGTGAAAGGTTCGGCCTGCAAGTCCGGCTAAATACTAGACTTTTGTCGGCCCTCAGATGGGCCGGATCACTGGCAGAGCTTCGCTTCACTATCGGTCGGCGATTGCTGGCTCAGGCGGGCGCTAGGCTTTGGAACGCCGCAATAAGAGCCTGTTCGTTGATCGGTTTGTCGAGAACGATCATCGATGGCCGACTTACATGGCATGCTTCGCGCGTGCCGGTCACGAAGATCACGGGCGTCGGGCCATGCTCCAAGATGATGGCTTCCACCGCGGCAGGGCCGGTACCGGCTGAGAGATTGACGTCGGACATGATGATGGAGGGAGGCCTCAATCTCGCAGCATCGATTGCCTCATCTTGCGAGGCAGCCTGATCAAATGATGTGCCGCCGGCCCGCTCGATCAGCTGGATGATGTGGTCGGCGATGAGGAAATCATCCTCGATGACGAGCACATGGCACATATGACAGATCCCGATAAGCTGAGCTCTTAACCAATGTGGTCACGCAATGGGCCCGCCACGGCGTTAATAAATGTCAGACAAGGTCGAGAGCTCAGATCGGCGCTTCGATTGCGAAGCGAACACCTTCCGGCAGATATTGGATTTCCGCCTTGCCGCGGATGTGGCGTGAAAGGACGCGCTCAATCATTCTCGTACCAAATCCAACACGTGTTGGCATAGCAACGATAGGTCCATCCTGCTCCGCCCAGGAGAAGGTAAGTCGGCGTTCGGTTGCATTGCCGTTCAGGTCCCAGCGTATGCTCACCTGCCCCTCCGGTACCGAGAGCGCTCCATATTTGATCGCATTGGTCGCCAGCTCGTGCAGCGCCATCGACAACGCAAGTGTCACTTCCGGGGTCAGACGTATCGTCGGGCCGACAGCGGAAAACCGTCGACCGTTGCTGTCCATGAATGGCGCCAGCACCCGCTCGACAATCTCACCGATTGCCGCGCCTTCGATCTCGTCCTTGAGCAGCAGTTCGTGCGCAGACGCGAGGCTAGCGATGCGGCCCGACACCGCATCCCGAGCCTCAGCAAGGGACCCAGCATCGCGTAGCGTCTGACTGACAACGGCACTTACCGTCGCAAGCGTGTTCTTCACACGGTGCGTCAGTTCATGTGCCAGAACCGACCGTTGCTCCTCGGCGAATTTGCGCGCTGAAACATTGCTCGAAAAGCCCGAAACCGCCAACGGTGTGCCATCCGCGCGACGCTGCAGCGAGCCTTGGGAATGGATCCAGCGTTGCTCGCCTTCAGGCGTCAATATGCGGTATTCGACGTTATACCGCGTGCCATGCTCGATAGCGCTGTTGAGCGAGTTCGTGAGGAGGTCTCGATCCTCTGGATGAACGCATGCCAACATACCTTCCATCGACAACTTTTCGCCGACAGGCCTTCCAAAGTTCGTCAGGCAACTCGGCGAGTAGCTAAGCCGCCATTCCGGCAGGTCGATGGTCCAAGTGCCCAGTCCGCCAGCATCAAGCGCAAGTGCCAGGCGGGCCTCTCGTTCGGCTAGCGCAACTTCGCGCTTCGCGAGCTCGGCGCTCAGCGTGTCGCGGTCGCGTTCCAACTGCAACAGCCCGTGCCGCTCGAGTGTGACATCGAGCTGAGATGCCACGAAGTAGCGTAGGCTGCCGGTCGCGTCATGCACGGGAGCGACCATGAGGCGGTTCCAGAACGGCGTGCCATCACGACGGTGATTCAGGAGGTCGATATCGATCGGCTTACGGAGAGCAATTGCGTCCTTCATGCGTTGGACGTCGGCCTGATCGGTCAACGGTCCCTGCATGAAACGGCAGTTCCGGCCAACGACCTCGACCGCCGAGAACCCCGTCAGAGCCTCGAACGCACGATTGACGTAAACCAGCGGGTTATCCGGTAGCGTTGGATCGCTGACGACCATCGGCGTAATGCAGTGATCGAACGCCGCAACGAAGGGGTCATGCTCGTTGAGGCGGGACGCAAAGGCGTCGACAGCCTTGCGTACGACACCTGAGGCATCGTGCGGTCGAATAGGCGAAGGTGGGAGTGGCTGACGGTCCAAAGCGGGAACGTCCTAGCGGTAAGACGTTGATGGATCAACGTAATCGAATTTATGTATAACTTCTGTCATCTGTTGTCCCACTTCGTGAGGCCGTGGATTGTCGCTTATCACCCGGAAATCAGGGACTGGTCTGGGACCACTCTGCGGCAAACGCGGGCGCCGCAATGAAGCTCGCTGGCTGCGGGGATACGGGCGGTGGATCGCAGACACCCTCTTCGATGTAGCGCATTGCGGACATCAGACCATTCCGGGAGAAGGGCTTGGGTATGACGCCATGGCCTCCGGCAAAGTCGGCTGGGATCTTAAGTGGGTTTGCAGTGACGAAAACGACTATTGCGTCCGCCCATCGCTTCCGGATCAGTGCACAGACATCTAGGCCGCTGGTGCCTTTCGCAAGCTGTATGTCGACAAAAGCCAAGTCCGGATGGAGATCGCTTGCCAGGTCTTCAACTTCGTAGAGAGACGCGGCCTCGGCGACGACACGGTGACCGGCGTCTTCGATCATCGCTTCAATATCCATCGCCAAAAGAGCTTCGTCCTCGACGATCAGCACATTCAACGGCGGTTGGGCACGTACATTCATTAATTGTCCACCGGGAATGAGAGAGATACACGAACACCGGGGGCGGCGTCAGACCACACGACGTCGGCCCTGACTTGCTTGGCGAGGCGGGAAATAAGCATTTTGCCAATGCCGTCCGGCTGAACGTCATTGCTGGCAAGCCCATGCCCATCATCGGTGATTTCGATCAGGGCATTATTGCCTTCTAGGGCGGTGCGGACGGAAATCGTACCGGCTCGCCCGTCGGCAAATGCATGCTTGATGGCGTTGGTCGCTATCTCGTTGAGGATCAACCCAAGCGATGCCGCCTTACTGGACGGCACCTCTATTTGCGAAATGTTCGAAACAAGCTTGATGTCGTCGCGTCGGCTGGCACCAACGACGTCGCTGATTAGATTTTCGGTAAACGCCCCGACATCGAACCGGGTGACGTCGTCCGACTGATAAAGACGGCGATGCACTGTCGCCAGCGCATCAACCCGTTCGAGCATGGTTTCAAGTTTTGATGAAACGGCCGGGTCTGATATGCTCCGCGCCTGCAAACGCAGAAGCGAACCGATCATCGTAAGGTTGTTCTTTACGCGATGGTCGACTTCGTGAAGCAGCAGAGTTTTCGCATCTAGCGCGGCCTCGAGGTCTGACGTGCGCGCCTCGACCTCCTGTTCGACCAATAACTTCTGCTTTGAAATGATAGTCTGCGCTTTGACGCGGTCAGTAACATCAAGCTGGGAGGCGAAGAAGAACACAACCTTGCCAGCGTCATTGCGTACAGGGCTCAGATACAACGCGTTCCAGAACGCAGATCCATCCTTTCGATAGTTTAGGAGGTCCACGGCAATGTCGGTCTGGGCGTCGATTGCCCGACGCACTTTAGCCACCTGCTCTCGGTCGGTGTCGGGACCCTGCAGGAAGCGGCAGTTACGGCCAATGATTTCGCTTCGGTCATAGCCCGACAGCATTTGGAAGGCTTCGTTGCAGAAGACGATCGGGTTATCGGCCTGCGAGGGGTCCGTGATGACCATAGGCATTCGGGTAGCCCGAACAGCCGCGGCAAAAGGGTCCGCTCGCCCGTGCTCGTAATCGAGCGCTTCCGTCAGATGCCAATCGTCCCGCTGCTTCATCACGCCTCCGTGGAGCGTGCCGACCAGCCGAACTCCGTGCCGGGACTAAATCGTTTTGATCGGCTTCCGTTCCGCTGAGAGATCGAGTTCGTCTCACTAAGGCATGGCCATTGGGCGGCATGGCTTGCGCGTACAAAGCCTCTTTGAGTCCGAAAATCGGCGACCCGTCTTGCAGGCTGGAAGCTGAACGAATGGCAGAAGTAGGGAAAGGGGAAATGGCTCGTAAGTGTCCGCTTGTGGGTCTGCTCAAGCTACCATTCGTCCGCCAGTAAGGCGTTTATTCGATTATCGTCGGAAGGACCATTTCGATCCGGCTCGGCAAGCCGCTGCCCGCCTCGATCTGACCGCCGTGAAGAAGGACAATCTGGCGCGCGAAACTGAGGCCGATGCCGCTGCCGTGGGGCTTGGTCGTAAAGAACGGCAGGAAGACCTCGCGCGAGAGGTGCGGTGGGATGCCTGGACCGTTGTCGGTCACCGCGATCCTGATGCGACCGTGCGGCTTGAGTTCGGCGGTGAGGGCGATGGTCGGATGTGGAGTATCCGTGACCGCCTCGCTGGCGTTCTTCAACAGGTTGAGCAGGACCTGTGTCAGCAGCGCCACGTCGCCCTCCAGCGATGGCAGGCCGAGCATGATGTCTAAGGTGAAGGGCGCGATCGCGTTTGGCGTCGCGGCGTGGATGGCTGCAGTACGGCTGAGCCAGTCGGCGATGTCGATCGGTTCGCGGCGCAGTAGCGGAGCCTCGCTGAACCCCTTGTAGGTTTCGACGAAATGTTCGAGTTCGCCAGCTCGTCGCGCTAGCGCGCCGACGGCGAGTTGCGCGTCGCCGATCGCCGGGTGGTTGGTTGCGCCGAGCGCGTCGAGGAGCTGTTTTGCCGTCGCGGCTAGCGAAGTCACCGGGGTGAGCGAGTTCATGATCTCATGCGTTAGGACGCGGACGAGGTCGACTTGCGCGGCGAGTTCCGCACCGTCAAGTTCCGCCTGAATGATCTTCACCGCGACAATCCGCCGTGCGTCGCCACCGAGTTCAATTAGCGTGGTATCGATGACGACGCGCTGCGACAGGCCGTCGACGACGATCCGGCCAAGCCGGCTTGGTCCGGGCCTTGCGCTGCGTAGCAAGTCGACGAACCCCTCGCCGTACATACTCAGCGCGGCGATGTTCGTCGGTGTTCCGCGGCCGAACTGTTGCCGTGCTGCCTTGTTTCCCAGAGTTAGAGAGTTGCCAGGACCGATAACGAGTAACGGTATGGGGGCGCCATCGGCGAGCGCGCTGGCAAAGGTTGCCGCAGTGGCGCCTCCGGTTCGTTCCTCGCGTAGCCGGGCGAGCACGCGTTCATATGCCGCGCCGAGCCGGTCGAAACCGGCACCCCGGCCGCTCCAGGTGAACGACTGGCTGAGATCGGCGCGATCGAGCGCGGCGACGAACCGAGCGAGATCGGCATTGCTCTCAGATACGAGGCGCCAGAGACCGATCGTGATGAAAAGCGCAAGGCCGACCGCAAGAAGCATTGCCGTCGGTGCGCGCTGGTAGGCGGCGAGGAGGCTTGCAACACTCAACGTGACCAGCAACAGCAAGACGCGAGCTGCGAGGCGCACCACGAAACTGCGTTTAAAGGCCATGCTTTTCCATCCGCCGATACAGCGTGCCGCGCGACAGTCCCAGTTCCGTGGCAGCAGTCGAAATATTGAACGCGTGCTTCTTCAAGGCCTGCTCGATCGCCTGCCGCTCGACACGGTCGAGGTTGAGGTCGTCGACGGGTGTCGCCTCGGCTACCGGTGCCGATCGGCCAAGTGGAAAATCGGTCAGTGCATAGGTGCCGCCCTCGGCGAGAATGACCGCGCGCTCAGCGGCGTGGCGCAGCGCGCGGACGTTGCCGGGCCAGTCATATGCGACAAGGGCTGCGAGGACATCGGCCGGTAATTTTCGATCCGGCTTGTCGTATCGCATGCGGAACTCGTCGAGGAATGTGTTCAGCAGCAGCGCAATGTCCTCGCGACGCTCGCGTAACGGCGGCAATTCAATCTCGACGGTGTTGAGCCGGAACAACAGATCCTGGCGAAATAGCCGTTCATCGCCAAGGCTCGTCACGGCCATGTTCGTCGCCGACACCACGCGGATGTCGATCGCCACAGGTTTGTTCATGCCAACCGGCGTGACGCGACGTTGCTCCAGCGCGGTCAGCAATTTGGGCTGGAGGTGGAGCGGCAGGTTGCCGATCTCGTCAAGGAACAGCGTACCGCCATCGGCCGACTGGAGGCGCCCTACGCGGTCCGTACGCGCATCGGTGAACGCGCCTTTGGCATGGCCGAACAGTTCGGAGTCGAACAAGGTTTCTGAAATCGCACCGAGATCGACCGTCACCAGATCGCCAGCGGCTCGCCGTGAAAGGCGGTGCAGTTCGCGCGCGACCAGTTCCTTGCCGGTACCGTTCTCCCCCAGGATCAGGACATTCGCATCGGTCGGCGCGGCCTTCTCGATCAGCGACTGGACGCGCGCCATCGCCGGAGACGTGCCGAGCAGCGGCGAGCCTGCCGTCTTCGCATTCGTGGACCCGGTATCCGACCGACGCATCCGGCCAAGCGAAGCGGCGTTGCGCACCGTCCCCAGCAGCCGATCGTTCTTCCAAGGCTTGGAGACGAAATCGGTCGCACCCTGCTTCATGGCGGCGACCGCCACCGCGACGCTTCCATGCGCGGTGATCATCACGATCGCGGCGGTGGGATCGGCCGCCTGCATCAATCCCAGCCAACGGAACCCCTCCGAGCCATCGGTCGCGCCCCGCGCGAAATTCGCGTCGAGCAGCACTGCGTCGAAATGCTCGCGTTTCATTGCCGCTACCGCTTCGTCCGGGGATGTGGTCGTGATGACTTCGAGGAACAACGACGCGAGCAGCAGGCGCGCGGCAAGCAGGATGTCCTCGTCATCGTCGACGACAAGGCAGCGATCGAAGGAGGGTCTGGGAGACATTGGCGCAGCTTTGGTCATACCCGCCCTACAATCAAGATGCGTGCCAGTGTCAGGCCGTGGACACCCCGTGTCCAATCCTGACCATGAAGACCAAGGGTAAAATGGACGACGCTGAATAAATGATAGCCAAAACAAAGACCTAGCAGGTTTGGCACGGCTTATGCGGAGAACGGTGGATCGGCAACAACGCCGACCGAAAGGATCTTGCCATGACTATGACCCAACGGATCGTCTGCTCCGTCCTCAGCCTCGCCGGTGCTGCCAGCCTCGTCGCCGTCTCCAACCCTGCCAGCGCAAGCACGGTCGGCATCGACGCTCGGCGACAAACCACGGTAAAGTACCACGATCTCGATCTGAGCAACGCCGCTGGTCGGGCCGTGTTCGACCGTCGCGTCGCTGGCGCCGCCAATCTGGTTTGTGCCCAGAATGACCGCTTGCTGTCGGCATCCGAGCTGTCCTGCCGTCGCGACGTCGTCGAACAGGCACACCGTACCGCCGGGCTCGACAGCCATTCCGTGCGTGGTTGAGCAGCCAGGATCGCGACTGTCCGAAGCTGGACAGTCACCGTCCGGATTTGGACACTCGCGCATGGATGACCGATCGTGACATCTGCCTCTCCTGAAGTCCCAGCCGTTACGAGTGGCGCGAGTATGGATCGCCGCGTCGAAACGCCGCGACTCTCGCGTCGGCGCATCGGCATATGGGCCGCGGCAGCGCTTGCCATCCTGTGTGCGTTGGCGCTGTGGCGCGCCCTGCCGTCTGCCAATTCGACCGACGTCGCGGTGGCCGATGTCGAGACTGGCACCGTGACGCGCGCGCCGTTCGACGATGCGGTTCCGGTACGCGCGACCGTCGCGCCGAACGTGACGACTCTGGTCGGCGTGGTCTCGGGCGGCCAGATCGAGCGCCTGATCGTGCAGGACGGTGCAGCGGTGACCGCGGGCCAGCCGCTGGCGACCCTCGCCAATCCCCAGCTGAAGCTCGATATCCTCACGCGCGAGGCCGCGATCGCGAGCCAGCTCGGCCAGGTGTCGGGTGAGGATCTCTCGCTGGAACGCAGCTCGCGCGACCGCGATACGCAAGTCGCCGGCGCGGACTACGACCTGATCAAGGCGCGGCGCGACCTCAGCATTCGCCAGCAGCTCCACGATAAGGGTTTCGTGTCCGACGCCGGTCTGAAAAGCTATCAGGAGGAAGCTGCGTACCAACGACAGCGCGTCGCGCGGTTGCATGCCGCGGAGGGCGCCGAGCAACGCATCGCCAAGCTCCAGGCAAGCAGGCTGTCGGATACGCGCGGCCGCCTGTCGAGCAATCTCGCAGCGGTGCGCGATGGCCTGGACGCGCTGACGATCCGCGCACCGGCGACGGGACGCCTTACCAATTTCACCATCCAGCCCGGCCAGTCGCTCAAGCCCGGCGATCCGGCCGGACAGGTCGACAGCGAAGGATCGTGGAAGCTGATCGCCGATGTCGACCAGTATTTCCTCGGTCGCGTCCAGATCGGGCAACAGGCGAGCGGCGAGGGGGTGCCGCGGCTCGTCGTCACCAAGGTACTGCCTGCGGTGACGGACGGTCGTTTTCGCGTCGAGCTCAGCTTCCGCGGTGCGGCACCAGAAGGCCTCAACCGTGGTCAGGCGCTCGACGCACGAATCACGCTGGGCGCAGCACGTCCGGCAATCGTCGCACCGCTTGGCGGCTGGCTCGACAGCGATGGTGGGGCCGCGGCCTATGTCCTCGATGCGAGCGGCACGCACGCGACGCGCCGCACGATTCGGATCGGCCGCCGCAACGCGTCCCAGGTCGAAGTCCTGTCCGGCGTCGCGGCCGGCGAACGCATCGTCACCTCCGACACCAGCGGCTTCAACAAAGCCGCCTCGATCAACCTCAAGTGAAGGGTTCGCAATCATGATCACCCTGGACGGCATTCAGCGTCGCTATCTCTCCGACGCGGTCGAGACGACCGCGCTTGCCGATATCAACCTCCACGTCGCCGCCGGCGAGTTCGTCGCGATCATGGGGCCATCGGGTTGCGGCAAGTCGACCTTGCTCAACACACTCGGTACGGTCGATCGGCCGACCGGTGGGCGCTATCTGTTCGACGGTCGCGATCTGGCGAGCGAGGGCGAGGCGACGCTGGCCCAATTCCGCGCGCAAACCCTGGGCTTCGTGTTCCAGAGCTTCAACCTGATCGACGAACTGACGATCGCCGAGAACGTCGAACTCGGGCTGGCCTACCGCAAGGACCAGAAGGGCGACCGGCGTGGGCGGATCGAGGCAGCGATGGACCGTGTCGGCATCTCGCACCGCGCGCGTCACTATCCGCACCAGTTGTCGGGCGGCCAGCAACAGCGCGCGGCGATCGCCCGCGCGATCGTCGGCGATCCCAAGCTGATCCTCGCCGACGAGCCGACCGGCAACCTCGATACCGAAAACGGCGCGCAGGTGATGGGTATCCTCGAGAGCCTCAACGCCGCGGGTGCGACCATCATCATGGTGACGCACAGCCCCGCGCACGCCGATCTCGTCGGCCGCCGCATAGACATGCTCGACGGGCGCATCGTCGCCTCCGTCGCGCGCCAGATCTGAAGGGACCGGCCATGAATCGTTTTGCCCTAATCAGCTTCTGGCGCTCGCTGACCCGCCACAGGCTCTACGCCGCGCTCAATATCGGCGGGCTCGCGCTCGGTATCGCGGTGTTCCTCGTTCTGGCGCTCTATGTGAGGTTCGAAACGAGCTTCGAACATTGGCTGCCCGGCCATCAGCAGGTCTATCTGATCGAAAGTCGGACCAACGACGATCTCAACAGCGTCCGGGCGCGGGAATCGACGCCGGTCGCGGCGTGGACCGCGATGCATGCCGACCTCCCCGATATCATCGGGACACGCATCGTCGGCAAGGATGCGGCGGTGGTGAAGGGCGGGGTCGGGATCCGCGAGCGCATCGGGCTGGTCGACCCGAACGTGTTCGACGTGTTCCGCATGAAGGCGATCGACGGCGTCCTGCCCGCCCGCTTCGACGATCCGACTTCGATCGTCATTACGAAGCGGACAGCGACCAAGTATTTCGGCTCGGACTCGCCGATCGGCGCACCATTGGCGGTGTCGTATGGTGGCAAGCACTATGCCTACCGGGTGGCGGCGGTAATCGACGACCTGCCGGACAATACCTGGCTCGACAGCGATCTGATCGCCCCGCTGGTCATCTCTCAGGATCGCGCAGATCCGTTCTACCCCGACAATCACCAATGGAATTATGGTGGACCCGAAACCTATGTGCGCTTGCCCGACGCGGCGTCCGTGACGCGGCTAACGGCGGCGTTGCCTGGTATCGTCGCGCGCCACGTGAAGACCGAGACTCCGGGCAACGACAATTTCGCGCTGACGCTATCGCTGTGGAAGCTGGACGACGCGCATTTCCGGACGCCGGGCGCGCTGCTCATGGTCACGACCTTGGGCATCATCGGGCTGCTGACGCTCATCGTTGCGATCGTGAACTACGTGAACCTTGCCACCGCCCGTGCGGGGCTTCGTGCGCGTGAAGTGGGTATGCGCAAGGTCCTCGGTGCGGATCGTGCTACGCTGCTTCGGCATTTCGTGGGGGAAGCGGTGGCGACGGCGCTGATTGCCGCCGTGTTCGGCCTGGCGCTTGCCGAGCTCGGCGTGCCGCTGGTCAACGCTGCGACCGGGCTCGAGCTGTCGATCCGCTACACAGGGGGCGACGGCGTGCTGCTACCGCTTCTCGTGCTGGCGGTCGTCATCGGCATGGTATCTGGTCTTTATCCGGCCGTGATCCTTTCCCGCGTGCCCGCTGCGGCGGTGCTCGCATCCGCGCGTTCGCCGGGCGGCGGGCGGGCAGGGGCCCGTATCCGTGAGGGTCTGGTCGTCTTCCAGTTCGCGGTCACAATCGCGTTGATCGTCGGCACGATGGCGCTGGTCGCGCAGACCCGCCACGTTCGCGAGACCGACGTCGGCTATGATCGCGACCGGCTGCTGCTGGTACGCTCGTTCGGCAGCGACAGCCTGGATGCGGCACAGCGCGAGTCCCTGCTTCATCGCTTTGCCGCGCTGCCAAACGCGCGCGGGGTCAGCGTCGGCACCTCGGTTCCGGGGCGTGGGCTGTTCACCTCGACGACATCCTATCCGATCCCGGGCATGCCCGGTCCGGGGCCTTCGATTGAACGGTACGACATCATGCCGGGATATTTCGAGGTGCTTGGCGCAAAACTGATCGCTGGACGGGCGTTCGATCCGTCTCGCCCCGCCGACATCAATCCGGACAAGCCCGGGGTGGAAGGATCGGAACGCCTGCCTGCCAACATGATCATCAACCGGAGTGCGGTCCGCGCCTTCCACTTTGCCAGTCCCCAGGCGGCGATCGGCAAGACCGTCGGTCGGGAAACGCCCCGGACGATCATCGGCGTGATCGAGAACATGCGGGTCAACTCGCCGCGCGACAAGATTTCACCCACCGGATACATGTTTAATCTGCGACCGCCGAGCTTGTCCGTCGCCTTGATCCGCTTCCGCGGCGAGGCCAAGCCGTTCACCGAGGCCGCGCGCGATGCCTGGCGGCGCGAAGTGCCTGCGATCCCGTTCAATGCGAGCACGACGATTCAGGCGCTCGACAAGCTTTACAAGGCGGACGACCGCATGGCGAACCTGTTCGCCATCGGTGCCGGGCTGGCGGTCGCGATCGGCTGCGTGGGTCTGTGGGGCCTGGCGTCCTTCACCACGGCACGCCGGGTACGCGAGATCGGTATCCGCAAGGTGCTAGGCGCGTCGTCCGCCGACGTCGTGAAGCTGCTGGTCGGGCAGTTCCTGCGCCCGGTGCTGATCGCCAACCTGCTCGCCTGGCCGCTCGCCTATGTCGCGATGCGTGCGTGGCTCGCCGGGTTCGACGATCGGATTGCGTTGTCGCCATTGTACTTCCTTGCAGCGAGCGCGCTGGCACTGGTTATCGCGATCGCCACGGTCCTGTCGCAGTCGATCCGCGCCTCGCGTGCGACGCCGGCCTGGGCATTGCGTCATGAATAGGGTCTGGACGATAGGTGCGGCTCTGCTGGTCGCTGGCCCGGCATCCGCCGAGACGCTGGCGGACGCGGCGCGGGCGGCCATCGCGAGCAACCCCGTCCTGGCCGCAGCAACTTCCCGGCAAGACGCGCTCGCCGAGACGCCCGAGCAAGCGCGGGCTCTGGGGCGGCTGACCGCAGATGCCGCTGCGACCGGGGGGTACGACCGCTATGATCGCGGCACGAGCGGTAGCGGCACTGTCTCGGTATCGCTGCCGATCTGGACCGGCGGTCGGGTCCGCACCGCGGTCCGCGCCGCTAACGCCGATGTCGCGGCGGGCGAGGAAGGCGTCCGCGACACGTCCGCCGCCGTGCTCAGCGCCGTCGCGAGCGCCTATGCTGATCTGCTGTTCCAACAGGAATCCGTTGCGATCGTCCGTGCCGACATCCAGTTGCTCGAAAGCCAGGTGGCGGAATCCAAGGCACGGTTCGATCTGGGGACGGGGACGCAGACCGACGTTTCTCGCCTCGTTGCGCAACGGGCATCGGCCGGTGCGACCGAAGCCAGTGCAGTAGCGGCGCTCGCCGCTGCTGCCGCGGATTACCGTGCCGTCGTTGGCACCGATGCGGGAACGCTCGCACCGCCACCAGCAATATTGGCGGGATTACCTGCAACCGCCGACGAGGCTCGGAAACGGGCGATCCAGGCAAACCCTGTGTATCGCCAGGCGCGATCAGCGGGGGATGCTGCCGACGCACGGATCGGCGTCGCACGAAGCAACGGAGCGCCCAGCATCGGGATCGGCGGAAGTTATGGCTATGGCTACACCTCGGGTAATGACAGCGGAGGCTATGTCCGCAGTGCCGCGGCTGGCGCGACGTTCCGCGTGCCGTTGCTCACCGGTGGTCTCGTCGCATCCCAGGTTCGGCAGGCAACCGCGGACGCCAGGGCCGCCCGCTACGATATCGAAGCCGTGTCACGGACCGTGATACGCGCAACCGATACCGCCTGGGCAAACGTGGCCGCTGCCAGGACGCGGGTAGATGCCAACACGCAAGCGGTTGCCGCTGCCGATCGTGCGCTTTCCGGCGTAAAGGCCGAATATGCGGTGGGCTTGCGCTCCACGCTCGACATCCTGATCGCCGACGAAAGTCTGCGCGGCGCGCAGTTGGCACTTGCGAGCAGCCGAAGCGACTTGCTCACCAGCGAAACCGCGCTGCTTCGGGCTACGGGCACGCTGAACGTAGCAGCATTCGACGGACGGAAGACGGGGTGACAGCCGTGGATCGAGGACGATTATAAAACCAATCGTTCACCGTAAAATGCATGCACATAGACTGTGAATGAATGTCGGAAGTTGGGGAACGAGAAACCCGCCGCGGACGTCCGGATATGGGTCTAGTTGGAAGCCGTAGGGCAGGGCGTGCTCGCCCACACCCAGACGTTCAGGCCGGCATCCGGGCTACCGATAACGGCCATTCGTTAAGCGCGATCGTTCCCGTTTCTCCGCCTCTGATTGGCCATTTCGGGAATTGAGAGCAGATTTTCGGAAAGCGAAACCCGCAGGCGTCCGCCAGCGCGCTCGAGGCGGAGATGTTCCCGCCAGACGTCCCTTTTGGGAAAGGCGGAGCGGCCCCTGTCCATTATTCGGACACAGATTCACGGTAGTGCTCGCAGGCCCGATGTTCGACAGGAACGCCCACACCCGGACGTTCAGGCTGGCGATCCGGGCTCCCGATAACGGCCATTCGTTAAGCGCAATCTTTCCCGTTTCTCCGTCTCCGATTGGCCATTTCGGGAAAGAGCAATTGGGAACAGATTTCGAGAAAGCGAAACCCGCAGGCGTTCGTCAACGCGATCGAGGCAGCGAGATTCCCGCCAGACGTTCGCTTGTGGGAACGCGGACGCTAGCGGCGTCGGGTTTGGTCTACGATCCAATCGCCTACGGTTCGCAAGGCGGTGGGAGCGATCGTCTCCTCGATACGGCTATACTCGCCCACTTGCCCGGTGTCGGCGGTCTGAAGCAGGTGGTTCAGGCCCGGCAGCTTCACGATCGTTACATCAGGGTTGGCGTGAAGCGCCAGTTTGATGCCGGCGAGATTGCTGTCGGGTGCGACCTGAGGGTCCTTTGATCCGCCCACGGCCAGTACGGGGCACTCGACCTTGGCCAGAACGGGGCGAGGATCGTAGCGCACGAACCATCGCATCCAGGGGGACGCGACAACCTTGATCTGTGCCGGCACGCTGCCGGATGGCCGGCCCTGCTCGGCGGCAATGGTTTCCCATGCCGTTTGCAGCGACGCGTCCGCCGAGGCTTGGTCAGGCGCGTCCTTGACCGCGTCATAGAGCCTCTGCATCGTCCGGGCGGATCGATCCACCGCCGCAGGCGGTAGGCCCAGGGCGGTTTCGATCAGCCGCTTCTGTTCGAGCATCAGCGCCTCGCCTGTCTCGCCGGACCCGGCGAGCATGACGACGAAAGCGATGCTTCGATCCTGCGCTGCGATCATCGGGGCGATGATCGCTCCCTCGCTATGGCCCATCAGCCCGATCCTGTGCGGATCGATGTCTCGGCGGGAGCGGAGGAACGCAACGCCGGCAGCCACGTCGCCGGCGAAGTCGGCCGTGGTGGCGGTACGGACCTCGCCCGTTGACCCACCTACCTGCCGATCATCGACCCGCAGCACGGCAATGCCACGCCGCGTCAGCGTGTCAGCCCAGAGGAGGAAAGGCTTGTGCCCGAACACCGTTTCGTCCCGGTCCTGCAAACCGGAGCCGGTGATGAGCAGCACGGCTGGGAACGGCCCCGGCCCGCTCGGCAACGTCAGTGTGCCGGCTAGATGGGCGTGGCCTGCTGGGTTGTCATAGGCGACTTCTTCGCTGCGGTAAGGAAAAGGCGGATGGGGCATTTGCGGGCGAGCCAGGGAAGCCGCAGCCGTGGTCGCTGCCCGCGTCATGGTCAGAGGCAGCGACGCGCCGCCCTGGGACCACTGCCCGACCAGGGTCTGACCGTCCGGCGAGAGCGTCGCGATGTAGCTGGCGTCAGGGGCGGCGATCTTGAAACGGACGACCGCGCTCTCCTGCACGACCTCGGCGACCGGTAACCCCAGCGCACCTTGCGATGGGCTGTCGAAGGTCGCCGTCAAATGACCGGGCGTTCCCGCGACATGCATCACCAGGGGGATGGATCGGCCTGACGCTGACAATGCGCCATGCCACTCACCTAAAGCGGAACCGGCCGCTGCTCCTGCGGGTGCTGGTACCGCCTGAGCGTTCTGGATCGGCATGATCAAAGCCCCCAACAGCCCCAACATCTCGCGCATCGACCTACTCCGCCATTCTTCGGGGGGGCTATAAGCTTGAACAATTAAGGCCGCGAGAGTGGATCGCAATCAGGGGGCGCCCGTTCTCGGAATTGTTACTCGAGCGGGTTTCGGGGATCAGCTCACATTCCCATTT
Source organism: Sphingomonas sp. M1A8_2b (assembly GCF_053345535.1). Classification (NCBI taxonomy): domain Bacteria; kingdom Pseudomonadati; phylum Pseudomonadota; class Alphaproteobacteria; order Sphingomonadales; family Sphingomonadaceae; genus Sphingomonas; species Sphingomonas sp. M1A8_2b. Next base: position 474,068 of record NZ_JBKFAH010000003.1, read on the forward strand.
CTCGATCGGTTCCGAGAATGCCTGGCGGTCAGAGGGAGGGGCTTGCCGTCCTAACTTCACTCTGGGGGTGGACATGAACAAATGGCCGAAGTTGGAAGGCCGAAGGAGCCCGCGAGTGTTCGCTTCTGGGCCTTGCTAGCTCTCCGCTACCGAGTGGTCCTGCCAACCAATACCGCGATCCGGAGCCCCGACGATAGCTGTTGGTTTAGCGTGACCGATCGGTTGACTGTCCCACGATGTGTGCGTTCGAGGGTAGGGGAAGGATTGCGCCTAAGGGCCGATGTCGATCGCCTGCGCTTCCGCCCGGCGCGCCGACGATTTGGCGAAACCCAGTTGCTCGGCGATTGGATCGTTCCATCCGTACGGGTCGGTGCGGAAGGCTATCCCCCCGTCGGCACCGACATAGACATTGTGATAGAGCAGCCGGACCGGAATGCGACGCGGCAAGGGCACGAAGGTCATCTCGCCCGTCGCCTGCGCGGCCTGCCAGGCGTCCGCGACGCCCTCGTCCTCGGCTAGCATCTGCGCGAAGCCGAGCGCGTCCTCGACGCGGACGCAACCATGGCTGAGATGGCGCTGGCTGCGCTCGAACAGGGCCGGCGCCGAGGTGTCGTGCAGGTAGATCGCCTGGTTGTTGGCCATATCGAACTTGACGAGGCCGAGCGCATTGTCGGGCCCCGGCTGCTGGACGATCCAGCCGTCACGGAGCACCATGTTGTGCGCCTGCAGATACGCGTCGTCGACATTCGCCATTTCGCCGTTCTGGATCGATTTCGGCACGGTCCAGGTTGGGTTGGCGACCAGCCTGAAGATCGGCGATGCGAGCGCCGGGGTCTCGTGCCCGGGTTCTCCGACCACGACCTTTCGCTCGTCCGCCACCGTGCCGTCGCGGTAATAGCGCAACTGTGACGCGGCGGTGTTGACGTCGATCCGCGTGGCCGGTGGCGTGCGTTCGAGCCAGCGCCGGCGCTCCAGCGCAACGCCCAACGCCCGGGCGCGATCGCCGGCGCTTAGGTTGAGCACCTTCAGCGTCTCGGGGCCGACGACGCCGTCGGCGGCAATCCCGTAATCGGTTTGCAATCCCTTCAGCGCGTCCGACAGCGCCTGCGTGTAGCGCGCCGACGCGGGGGAAGGCGCGAGCTGCGACGGCTCTGTCGCTAAACCGGAGGGCGCCGGATAGCCGCTTTGCGTCAGCTGATCGGCAATGGCCGCCACTCGCGGGTCTTGATCGCCGACGCGGATAAGGCCACCGGCGATCGGCTGGGTCGGCCCGGCCGCGGCTGCGGCTTGGCTGAAGCTGAGATAGGCGTCGGACAAAGCTCGGTATTCTGCGTCCTGCGGTGCCAACGACGCCAGCCACTCGGTGAGTTTACCGGTCGCAAGGGCGACGCTGAGGCCGGCTGTAACGTCGGTTTTCGGGCGGGGCAGGGTGTAGACTTCGTGCAAGGAGGCAGGATCGATGCGTCCTCCTGCCAACGCTTCGGCATAGGAAAGAGCGGCGCGCGACCGCGCTACGTCGGCGACGGCGGGGCTTGCATCCATTGCGTCCGCGGCGGCGAAGGCCAGGTGGTCGAGACCGTGCCGGCCGCGGTCGGCGAGCGCGGACTGGAATGCCGCGATGTTCTGCTTGGACCACAAAGCTCGCCATTTCGACTTGGCGTACAACGTCCGAAGGTTGGGGTCCGTCACTTCGGCCTTGTCGATCGCCATCGCGATGGGGTCCGGACAGACTACGGTGTCGATCGGAACGACCTGAGCGTGCGCCGCTCCGTGGGTCAGCAGGATCAGCAGCGGGACCGTGGACCGGTACAATGTCTTCAAGTGCATCCCGGTCTAACGAGCCAGTCGGCAATGTGGACCAGCACGACGGCCGGTCGCAGCATAAATGTGCCGTTCGGCGTGCTATCGCTGGTGTAAAATCGGCGCCGGTCTAATATCGGACGCCGTCGCTACTCTTGGAGGCGTTGGCCAGGCCTGCCTCACTCGCAGATCGCACCGTGGCGCTAGCCATGCGCAACGCCCGACAATCACGCTCGAAAGTCAGCGCCTCGTCGGCGCGCCGCGGCGTCTTCCAGCTGACAGTGCGCAATCGCCCCGAATATAGCGGGGGTACGCATCGCCAGGCTTTCGGGGGTCGTCCTAATTCTCGCCATCAAGACGGCCCCGTCTGCAACGGTTTGCCTACATGAACAAACGGCGGAAGTTGGGGAACGACAAGCCGACCCCAGTGTCCGACAATGGGTCCTGCCGTACTCGCCATCCTCAACCGCTCCCGAGTATCCGATCCGCGGTACGCAGGCTCAGCGCCATGATCGTCAGCGCGGGGTTGGCGGCGAGTGAGCTCGGGAAGACCGAATTGTCACAGATCCACAGATTGTCGATCGCGAAGCTGCGGCCCCACGGATTGACGACCGCGGTATCGCCGCTCTCGCCCATCCGGCAGGTGCCGATGGTATGCGCGGCGCGCGGCAGGGTGCCGATGTCGTGGGCGCCCGCCGCCTGCCAGATCGCGGTCATCGTCGCGATCGCGTGTTTGTCGATCGCCTGCTCGTTGGCGCCATAGCCGAACGTCACACGCGCCTTGGGGATGCCGAACGCGTCGGTTTCGTCAGCAAGCACCAGTCGGTTGTCGTCGCTTGGCAGGCATTCGCCGTTGATACCGATGCCGGCCAAATGGAGGTATTTGTCCATCACGTCGACCAGCTCCTGGCCCCAGCGCCCGCCGCCGCGCGCGAACGACGTCGCCAGCGTGACGGGCTGAACGCCGAGGCTCTGCATAAGGTAGCCGCCCGCGAAATCGGCACCGTCTGGGCGCAGCATGTCCTCACTGATCAGCGACGAGGGATAGCCGCGGTTGCAGCGCATCTCGGCATCGAATCGACCCCAGACCTGCGTCGCGACATGCGCCATGAAGTTGCGGCCGACCTGACCGCTCGCATTCCCGATCCCCATGTGGAGCAGCAGGCGCGGGGTCTCGACGCCGCCTGCGCTGAGCACGACCGCGGCGCACCGCTGACGGTGCTCCTGCCGGCCGTTGCGGTAGACTACCGCGACGATCCGGCCGGCGGCGTCGCGCTCGACCCCGGTCATCCGGCAGCCGGGGCGGATCTCGGCGCCGGCGGCGACCGCGAGCGGGAGATAGGTGGTATCCATCGACGCCTTCGCGCCGTTGCGGCACCCCTGATGGCAAGCGCCGCAATTGACGCAGGCCTGACGCAACCCGCCGCCTTCCTGCCGCCAGTCGCGCGAGACCAGCGCAGCGGGGGCGTCGGTCGCGGTGATGCCTACCGCGGCGCACCCCGCCGCCATCGCATCGGCGGGCGCATTGCGCTTGACCGCGGGCAGTTGATAGCGGCGGGCCGCGTCCCACGGGTAATCGGCGGGGCCCGAAACGCCAATGAACGCCTCGACCTGTTCGATGTAGCGGATCAGCTCGGCGTGCTCGATCGGCCAGTCTTCTCCTTGGCCGGTCAGCGTCTTTAGGCGCAGATCGCGCGGATCGGGACGAGGGCAGAACGCGCCCCAGTGCAGCGTCGACCCGCCAACGCCGGTGCCGCTGTTGTTGCCGCCGAACGCCTGCGGCATTGCGCCGTCGCTCAGCCGCTCGTCGATCCAGTAGATGTCGCTCGCCGCGAGTTCATCCGGCGTGTGCCGTTGGGGTTCGCCGTTGGGGCCGGCTTCGAGCGCGACCACCTTCAGCCCGGCCTTGGCGAGGCGGGCCAGCAACGGTGCGCCGCCGGCACCGGTGCCGATCACCACGACATCGACGACATCGGTCTCGGCATAGGCGCGCATCTGGTCAAGGTTCATCGTGCGGGCTCCCAGCCTTCGCGTTCGTCGGCGGCGGTCAGCGCATAGCCCTGCTTGCGGACGCCATCGCCACCAATGGCAAAGCCGTCATAGCCGACCCACGCCATCGTTGCCGGATGCGCGAGCCACAACCGCACGGCGTCGGCGCGAACGTCCTCGAACCACAAGGTCATTTGCTCGGGGGTAAGCGGGGTCTTGGCGGACCAGTCGGCGGCTTCGATCGTGTGGAGCAGGGCGTCGCGGTCTTCACCAGCGAGTTTGGCGAAAGCCCCGTTCGCAAGTGTGTCGAGCGTGTCGAGCCCTGCGCGATAGGCGTCGGCGTCGACGGGAAGCGCGGCGAACCGCCAGCCATCGCCTTCGCCGCCCGCGAGTTGCGTGTCGATCCGCGCGGCGAGGTCGATCCCGTGCTGCGGGATCACGCGGTCGACGAGCGCGCGCAGGGTTTCGAGTTGCTTCGCCGACACGATCTTGGGTTGATAGTCGGGGTCGTCTGCGATCGCGCGTTCGGCCAGCGTCGCGCGGGTGCGCGCGCTTACGCGGTCGGAGGCGATCAGGCGTTCATAGTCGGCGGGGATGCTCGCTGCACCGACGGCGTGCGCGTGATCGCGGATCAGGTGGGCGACGCTGTCCGGCTGTTCGAACGGGAGAAGATGCGCGGCGCCGGCGATGCTCTGGAACCGGGCGTGGGTATAATGCGGCACGTTGAGCTTGCGCTGGTTCGCCTCGCCCAGATCGCCGTCTTCGGCGCCGGCGATGATCACGGCAGGGGTGTTGAGCGTGCCGACCTGATCCGACCAGTCCTCGCGATAGCCCTGTTCGAGCCATGCTCGCCATGCCTGGGGATTGGCGCGCTGAACGTCGGCGACGGCGGCGTCATAGACAGCAGGCGGCAGCGGGGCGGCGATGTTCTGGTCGACGAAGTCGCGGGCGTCTTCGATACCGACTGGGCCCTGCTTCACCCAGTCGATCATCGTCGTGCGGCGTTCGTCGTCGATCGGCTCGGGCGAGGGGGGCGACGCGGCCATAAGCACTACGCCGGCCAGCCCGGAGAGGCGTCCCGCTTCTGATCGCTGCGCGAGAATCGTCGCGATCTTGCCGCCCATGCTGTGGCCGACGAGCATCCATCGGTCCGCGTTTTCCGCGCGGATCTGTTCGGCGATGGTGTCGGCCATCTCCTCCACCGTGAACCCGGTCGCGTCGGACGCATCGCCGAAGCCGTTCAGGTCGAGCGGTCGGCAGTCGAACGCGCCGAGTTGCGCGATCACCGCGTCCCACGACCGGGCGCTGCCGCCCAGCGCATGCAGGAAGAACAGCGTCGGGCGCATCACGCCGCGTCCCATGCGGCCTCCTTTTTGAGCGCGATCTCGTCGTGGTTGCCGCAGGTCATCACGGCCTGCTCCTTGCCGTCCTCCTTCAGGAAGACTGCGAAGTCGCCAGCGGCCACATCGCCTTCGATCCGGCGGTCGTCGGGTTTGGCTACGTGACCAACATAATGGAGGCTGGTGTCATACTGCCCGGTCCAGAAGAACGGTGTGTCGCCATAGCCGCCGGTGACTGCGCCGAGCAGCGAGCGCGCCAGCCATTGGCCCTGCCGTTGCGCATGGACCCAGTGCTCGACGCGGATCGGGTGGCCGAGCCTTGGGTCGGCATAGCTCGCGATATCGCCGATCGCGTAGATACCGTCGGCCGAGGTCCGTAACTGCGCATCGACCGAGACGCCGCCGCCAGCGTCCTTTTCTGCGATCTTCAGCCCTGCCGCCTTGGCGAGGTCGATCCGTGGTTCGACACCGACGCCGACCACGAGCAAGTCGCCTTCGATAGCCGTGCCATCGTCGAGCATCGCGGTGTGGCCGTCGTACTGCGCGAGTTCGCAGTCGAGGTGCAAGGTCACGCCCTTCTCCTCGTGGAGCGCCTGCACGAACTTACCGACTTCCGGCCCTGCGACCTTGGCGAGCGGTACGCTGTCCCTGGCGATCACCGTCACCGAAAGCCCGGCTTGGGTAAGCGATGCGGCGGCCTCGAGCCCGATGAAGCTCGCGCCCAGCACGATCGCGCGCTTCGCGTCCTTTGCCGCGGCTTTGACTGCGTCAGCGTCGGCAAGCGTGCGCAGCACGAACACGTTATCCGCGGCCTTCACGGTGTCCGGCGTGACCGGCGTCGCGCCGGTGGCGAGGATGAGAACGTCGTAGGGGACGCGGTCTTGGTCGGCGGTGACGACAGCGTGACCTTCTACGTCGATCGACGCGACAGCAACGCCGGTCCGGACGTTCGGCGCAGGACCGCGACCCAGGCCGGGTTCGGGGAGTGCGGTATCGTCGCGCTCGGCATCGCCTGCGAGATAGTCCTTCGAAACCGCGGTCCGGTCATAGGGCGCATCGGCGTCGTCGGACAGGATCGTGACGTCGCCGCCGAGACCCGAGCGTGCGAGCATGTCGGCGCAGGCGTGCCCCGCCGCACCGCCGCCGACGATGACGACCTTGCCGATCGACCGGGTCGACGGGGTGGCCCGCGTCTGCTCCTCCTTGCCGGTAATGGTGACGACGCCGTCCTTCTCGACCACGGTGAACGTGTCGAGCGGCGCGAACGCAGGGGCGGCGACAGCCTCGCCGTCACTGAGCGAAAAGCGCGCGTGGTGCCACGGGCAGCGCACTGTCCCGTCGATCACGAGGCCGGTTTCCAGCGGTGCGCCCTGATGGGTGCATTTGCCAGCGAACGCGCAGACCTTGCCGCGATGCCGGACCAGAATAACGTCCTCGCTGCCGAATGATCCCGCGACCGGTTTGTCGTCGTGCAGGTCCGCTGCGGGCATGCCCTTGCCGAGATCGATCGTTGCCATGTTCCAAATCTCCCAAATTCCGGAGTGAACGATGCAAATCGACATCCGGTGCCGTGGAAATTCGTTCTCGGTCAGCAGCTTCGACTGCAAAAGTGCTTTGCATCAACGATTACCAAGCTCGCCAAGTAAGATGGTTCGCGCTCGGAAACCGTCTGCTACAACAAGCGTGCTTAGAACCGCTTCTGGGCCTGCTAGCTGGGACAAGCGGGATCACCGACCCCTCTGCTCTGGTAATAGCGGCTGACGCTGGCCCAATCGTGGCGTCCTGAAAGCCTTGGTGCACCATAGATCCTATGGCCACCTCAGCTGACTGCGGACGTGCAGCCGGCTGAGGTTTAGCCATCAGAATCAGGAAATTGGAACCCCGCCGGTCACGGCCACGACATTACCGGACATGTAGCTCCCCTCCGCCGACGCGAGCATCACATAGGCGGAAGCGAGTTCGCCTGGCTGTCCAGCGCGGCCGAGCGGCGTGTTCTGGCCGAGCGTTTCCAGTTCCTCCGGTGACTTGGCGATCGGCTGGATTGGCGTCCAGATCGGGCCTGGCGCCACCGCGTTCACGCGAATGCCTTCGCCGGATAGAAGGTTGGACAGGCCCACCGTCAGGCTAGAGATAGCGCCCTTGGTTGCTGCGTAGACAATCATGTTCTTGCCAGCGACCTTTGCCTGTTCGCTGGTCGTGTTGATGATCGCCGAACCCGGCTTCATGTGCGGCGCTGCTGCCTTGGCCAAACGGATCATGGCAAAGACGTTAGCGGCGAACGCGGCCTGCATCTCGTCGTCGTCGATGCTATCAAGGCCCTCGTTCATTGTCTGAGCGGCAGCGTTGTTGACGAGCACATCGATGCCACCGAGTTCCGCGATCGTACGCTCAACCAGGGTTATGCAGTGATCCCGGTCGCGAAGATCGCCCGGAAGCAAAACACAACGTTGCCCCGCCTTTTCTACCCACGTCAGTGTCTCTTCGGCGTCGGCTTGCTCGTCGGCAAGGTAGGAGATCGCAACGTCGGCTCCCTCACGGGCATAAGCAATCGCCACTGCCCGGCCGATACCGGAGTCCCCTCCGGTTATCAGCGCCACCTTGCCCTTCAGCAGGCCCTTGCCGACGTAGCTCTCCTCGCCGTGATCGGGTTTGGTTCGCATCCTCGCCGTCAAACCGGGTCTTGGCTGCCGCGGCTCATCAGGAAAACTTGTCGGCTGGCTGGTACGCGGATCGTCGGTCATAGCGGTTCCTGCTGGTGGATAGCCGCCATTGGCAACGCCAGCGTGCCGGGTTGCGCGACGACTGCAACAAAACCGATCATCGCCGGTAATCCGACGATCAAGGCCACGATCCCGAGCGCGGCAAGCTTGCCACGCACCAGCTGTCCGCGCGAGACACTCTGCAGCATCAGTAATCGCAGTGTTCCCCGTTCGGTTTCGCGCGCCAGCACGCCGAAGCCCAGGAAGATCAGCAGTAATGGGGCGACTACCTGAAGGACGAAGGCGGGGGTGAGTTGCCCAAAACGGACCAGCAAGGAGCTTTGCCGCACGTCGCCAAAATTGGCGCTGTTCTGGCGGTGGCCTTCGAGGAACATGCTGTTGCCCGTATAGGCGTCGACACCGGGATCGAACGCGGCCAACGCCCCCAGCGGGCGATAGATGAAGGTGCCGTAATGGACCATGCGGTGCGGGTGGCGATCAGGTTGAGCCTTGAACGCCGCAGCGGCCACCTGCTGATGCCGCGTGCGTAGCTCGGCAATGCCGCGTTGGTGCGACCATGAACTGAGTACAGCCGCCAGGGTCAGCAGGACGAGCAGAACAAGCGCGATCACCGCCACGCGGTTGCGTGCCATCAACCGAAGTTCGTCACGCGCGATTAGCCGACCAGCAGCATCCGCAGCATCCGCAGCATCAACTCCGGGTCAATCGAGGGTCGCCCGCTCGGGCTATAGCTCGCCGCCAGCGCCTCACGGACGAAGCTGAAGTCGAACAGCCCGTCGATGCGACGTAGGAGGTGGTCGGCTGGCACATGATCGTCGAGCCGGAACCCGTAGAACAGTGCGCCTTGCGCCATCTGCCGACCCATCATGTTCGTGATCCCCCGACGCCTATCACGAGTGAATCACGCCTCGGTCACCATCGCAAGCAGGCCTTTTTCAACAGCCTCAGACGGTTGTGAAGCTACCGCGGGCCCCAAACATTTTTGCGAAGCAGGAAGTGTCAGAACCCCGGTTCGAATTGTCCGCTTTTAAAAAGCGGCCGACCTTTCTCGCTATGACCGAGTTTGAGCGTAAGCGGAATGGCCGGAATGGGCAGGAAAGCGGACGGGCGGCTTTCGGGCTAATGCGCTGGAAAGTTGACGCCGTGGATTACCGACTTGTGAGCAACCGCTTCCGATACAGCGCGTCCGGGGCTTTAGCCGCTTCGATCCTGATACGGCGATGAAGCACCCCCACCATCAACGGACCGCCTACTAGAAGCAGACCGACCAGCGCCTCTATGAAATTCGGCGACCAGCCAGCCAGCAGAGCCGCTCCATAGATCAGCACAAAGAACCCGAACCATGTAAATGCCGCAACATCAACGATCAGCAGCGGCGTCCTGTTTTGATAGTGTTGGTGTGCAAAACGCCAAAATGCCGCTTTCATGCTGCTCCCATCTCGATTTAGGGCCAACCGTAACGTCGGCTTTCGGGAAGCGCTACCTGCGCTGCGAACGGCAACAATTGGGCGTCTGTGAGTGCTGGGGGTGGGCGACTATCGAACCGGCGCGGCGCTGACACCCCTGCCGCTATTGCTCGGAGATTACCTTTCCGAAATCGGTTGTCGCTTGCCCGGTAATCATGGCAATATCCTCGGAAGCGGTGAGGTAGACGGCGCGGATGCCGTTGTTAATGGCCCCGATCCTGTGGAGGGAAACGCCTACCTCACCGCCCCCTGCGGGAGCCAGTTGCCACCGGACATTGGGTCCAAGCCCGATCGCAACCCCATCTTGTTCAACCAAAGAAAAGCGGCATGCAAGGGGGTGCGGTCGAGGTTAACGACACGCACAAGACGAACCGAGTATGTGTAGCCGCGATAAGTCACGGTTAAAGCCGATCATCCCCCTTCAACACCATCTCGTTCGTCGTTCGCGTTCATCGACCGCATGGACGTGAACAAGCAGCGTCCCGATACCACGTCTGCACGAACCAGTCCTTCCCGGTATCGACGGTCACGACGCTGGGGAGGATAGCGGCCCGACCGCTTCTGCCGGGTGCGGTTGAATGAACGACCGGTTATAGGCAAGTCGTAAGCAGCGCTGAATGTCGGCGTTTGGGCGATCTCTTACGAACCCGCATTCTCGCGAGGAACGAGTTTCGGGAATGTCCGAGACGGGAAGGAAAGGGGACAAGCGGCTTTCGGGCGGCATTAGAGGTTATTGCCCTCTCTTACATCCTCCCACGCTTATTCCGAGCGATGACTTTGGGATCGTACTGGCCGACCTGCTTTCGCCTGTTCCGCACGTCGACGATCAGAATTCCAATGGCGGCAGGGACGATAACAAGCTGCGGGTTCTGAAACACGCCCTCGCTTGGAACATAGCTACCCCACCAGAGGAAAGCCCCGATCACCGATCCAATGGCTATCCCGACAGTCATATTCCATGGCTTCATCCGGGCAGCATCCCGCAAGTGCTCTATGACTGCAAGTGGGCGTCAGCGGAATGGCCGGGATGGGCAGGTTAGCTGCCGTTCGGATCACCGCCGACAAAGCGAAATATCGCCATAGAAACGAAGCGAAGAACGACGGCAAAGAGCATCATCGGTGGCGCGAGCCAGAGTATCTGTCTGTCCCATCCCCAGCCGAGATCAAAGGCCCAATCGCAGAGGGTTGCTCCCCACATTACCGATACGAGGATCGCGAACGCCGCGAAGACGAAGTTCACTCCCTTTCGCTGGCTAGCGATGAGGCGTTCAGTGTTCATCCCGCGATCATGGCACCGGGCGGTAACGTCTGCAATTGGGCGTTACCCGTCGGTTTGTTTTTGAATTAATTCATACACCGAGCGAACGTTTTCTATCCGCAAAAATTGAGGCGTTGCATCGAACGTCGGCTGCCAAATGCCGAAATTCCGGCCATCAAACAAACTCGTCGCTGCGCCAAACCGTATAGTCCCGGACCCGTCCGGTCGTTGGTCGAGATCAATGGACGGCAATCGCTTGATGTCGACCGATTTAATCGAGCTACCGCGATTTTTGTAGATAAGAACCCGCTTATCAGTAACCGCATATCGTAAATGTATTCGCAGCCGAATGTCGATCAGGAATCGACCAAACGTCATGTACAGGCCTGCCAATAGAAACGGAATTCCAAATAGTTTAAAAGGTAGGTCGCCTGTGGCTTGGTCCGTAGACCAGACGCTGACATTCCAAAAAATAATAAAACCGCCCCACAGAAGACTGAACGGGATTAGGAAAAGCTCGATTGGGCGAATGATTAAGCCGGTATGCGGCTTCCCCTTCCAAAGGACTCGCTCCCCGGGAAGCAGCGCCGCCTGCAAATCGCCATCCATTCATCCGTCCCCACTTAAACCAGCCACACGGGCTCACGCCGATGGGCTAGGAATGCGCATTAATCAACGTCGGCTTTCTGGGTAGTTGCACCGCTTTGGGAACGGCAAGGTATGGGCGTTAGCAGAATGGCCGATATGGGAAAGGAAAGCGGCCAGTCCGCTATGAAGGGCAAATGGCGTTAGCGGGCGCTGCCAGACGCTGCGGTCTTTCTCGAAAAGCATCGAGAAATGGGAATTGCTACCGGGTGTGCCGAACCCCGCGGTAGTGTCAGTTAGTCGTAGCGCAGCGACCACCGCCTCTTTTCATCCGAACGAGGCCTACAATCGCCAAACCGATTGAAACCCCCATTGCCCCGCCGATCAGATTGTCCGGCACATGCTGGCTCACCAATACCGGCATAAGCACCGCCGGCATGATCGCGGGGACGATGACGAGCGGCAGGTAGCGGGTTCTTCATGTCTAGCTCCTGGATTGCAGGGTTACAGCGTCTCACACGGCTGGTTCCTCGACAAGATGCTACGAACGCGGAATCACCGAGATGGGCAGGAAAGCGGACGTTTGGGTGTGCGGGGTCAGTAGGCGTTGGGTAAGACGCCCGGCAGGCGGCAAAGGTGCGCAAAAGCGGCGATTGTCCCGGCGTCGTCTGATCCGTGACTCTGAAAGTCGATGTTGAGCTCACGGGACACGAAGTTCTGGCCCCATCCCATACCGCTCACCCGTCGTAGGAATAACGCAAACGCCGCGGGGTTGGGGGCAGTCCAAACGAAATAACTGCCGCCCTGAGCCCGGAGTGGGTATGACCACGTTTCGGATAGCCTAAGGGCCGGTGATGCCCCGGATTTCACAGTCGTATGACCGGCGGGATAGACCTCTACGGCAAAGTCCCATGCACCTTTGCGAATTAACTGACACGTCGCGTTGATCCGATCTCCTTTGGGAGAAACCGTACTGAGGTAATAACCTCCTGTGGTCGCTCGAATACTGAAGACAGCAAAAAAGCTAGGATTGTTTTGAGCACTGAGCGGCGACGGCGGCAGTGCTATCAGCGCCGTTCCCACCGCCATCGATAACAAACGTCCCATGTGACTCGCCTCCGTAGGGGCACGATACTCGGATGCGTAACGTCTACAACTGGGCGTTTTTTAACCGCCCGTCATGCCTATGATAGGGAAGCGCTGCTGACCGATCATCAGGACAGCGTCGTGGATGACCAGATGACCGAAGCCCAAGGCGATCTCCTAGGCAGCGTTATCGTGCTTCTCAGCACGGCCCTGCTGCTCGGCGCGGTGCACTTCGCCAGCACCGCCGTGGACTAGCGAAAAGTTCGATGGCTTACAACGCTGAGCGTCATACTGTCGATCGCAGGCGTGGCCATCGTTATCGTTACATGACGACCGCTTTGGAGAGGATTGCGGCCCGGCTACTTTTAGGCGAGGTTCGATGAAAGCAGATGATAACCGGCTTCCATTTCCACCGCGCATTTGCCTCAACGACGTAGCGGGAGATAGCAGATGACTGCTTTTTTGATCGGCCTCATGCTGACAGCCGCCTCTCCAAGCTTGGCAAATTCGACGGTCGTCTGCAAAATTGGAAGCATCGCCATTCACGATCTATTAAAGGTCAACAGCAACGAAGAAATTGATACTTACTATGCCGGTGCTGATGCAAATCGCCCTGATCTGCTGACGGTGTGCCCTAAGCTCAAGAGCGAACTTCCCAAAAGCTATCCGATTGCAGATGATGATGCCCGATCGCGAGCCGCAGTGCATGCGCCTGCTCCCGGCCAACACGTTCGAGAAGCCTTCATCTATTCTGTGGGTGTTCCAAAAATCAGTAGCGACTCTAAAAGTGCCGTCGTCCATTTCGGATTTTCGTGCACAGGCCTTTGCGGCGCGGAATTAGAGGTTCGCTATATTCGCACCTCAAAGGGATGGCAGCGCAGCGGTGAGATCCGCACGCTCTCCGTTTCTTAGCGCACTAAAAGCTGAACGATAGGCAGATTGCGGGAAAGCCGCCGCATCGTCGGAATGACCGATTATGGGCGAAAACAGACCGACCGAAGTTGAGCGCCTACTGTCTTTCGCGCTGTCGGAAAACACATGTTTGTCGACTCAGCACACTGCACATTTTGAAGAATGGCGGCGCGGGCGGTGGCGTAGGTGCTCCATGTTCGCACCATTGTGCGAAATACCCTGTCGGATTGAGAAAGTGCGCGACAACCTCGGAAGTCGGGTTTTCCGTCAATCGGAAGATGTGGCCGATACCGTCGTATTTCTAGCAAGTCCGGCGTCTCGTCACGTCACCGGAGCGATACTAAATGTTGATGGCGGGCAGACTGCCTGAATCTGATCGATGCGGCATCAATCCAAGGGCGGTCATCCATGCCGCCCCTAGATCGACTTGAACAGGAATCTGCTAGGCGGTAGCCAGTGGTGAAAACCGAGTGTTAGCTACTGGGACGCCGATCATCTACCGCGTCAACTGTAGCGTCACTGCGGACCATCCAAAATCCTGGCATCTGCGCCGCAAGACGAGCTTTTTGTTCAGCAGATGCACCTAGCGTCAGTATCATCAGCGAGAACGGCGTATGCTGGCCCTTTCCTCGTGAGTCGAGAAATCTGACGCGTCCTCGAAGAAGATAAATATCGGCGTCTGGACTCAGAGTATCGTGAAACCATGGCGAGTCCGTTCGGACAGGGACAAGGCAGATGACGGTTTTCACTCTGCCGGCCTGCCATTCGAGATAGGCTCGCCGCAGCCACTTTAGCAGTTCCGAGAATGGCGGATTGACGAAGACCGTCGTGCCTGACCACTCATCGACGAGCCCATCGCCGCCTTCGTTCAGCAGGATACGACGCTTCGCGACGACAGGACTGAGGCGGTGGCCACACGGATCAAGGTCGATCTTGCCGAACGCCGCGTAAATGTTCGCCATGAAGTCCGGCGGCGTAAATCGACTGTCCCGGTCATCCTTGTCGCCCTGGCCCCAATAGGATCGTTCCAACGCCCGGCGCCGAGCGCCAGGCGCGATCACTGCCAGAAGACGCAAGAAGGTTGCAACCGTGCCGCCGCCCCGCTCAAGGCTGGCAACGGTGGCTCGCGACAGGCCTGCTCGCGAGCCTGCTTCATCCAACGACATGGATCGTCTGCGTCTCCGGGCACGAAGTTGTTCGGCAAGTGTCTTGCCGGGACCAAGTCCGGTCAGACGAAAATCGAGCACGGTCATGACGGCGATCAAGGTCGGCATCGATCCGACGCCGTTCTCCAGCCGTTTGATAGTCTGCGCATCGACTCCGATCCGCTCCGCCAAGGTCCGCTGCGACCAGCCAGCCGATCGTCGAGCCAATTTCAGTTGTTCGATCAAATTCTAACCCCATTAAGGATCATATTTTGATTATCATGACGCGACAGAACGTCACTTGGCAACGTGATTTGCGGCTCGGTTCACAGCAACGCCCTTCAGGTTGATCGATCTGTCAATAATCCACAACCAAGGAAACTGCGACAGCGCCGCAGGACTTACGAACACCATCGGCGGCACACGGAGGACCCGCATGCGGCCACCTGACATCGTAGGCGGCCGGGTGCGTGAGCGAGGGGCAGGGAAACTTCAAGATTGAAACTTACGTTCGCAAGCTCAGTTAAAAGGCGAAAACTGCATCTCTCCGCCCAGCTCTGGTGGTCGGCTGTGGCTGACAGTCGGTCTTCGCGGCAATACCGGGCGCGTGTTCCTTTCGTCGCACGGGATTATCCGATGGAGTGTAATGGTGCGCGGCAGCGTGGAGGCGTTCTGCGTGCGTCTGGAAGCCTTGCTCAAGGTCGAGCGGCTGGCGCTCCCCGCGGGGGGGGGCGCTGAGCCGCAATTCGGTCGACCGCCGGCGGTTGACCTAGTGGCAGACGGTCGAACAGGCGGACGGACGGCAAAGCCGCGTCGCAACGATGAACACGATATCGAGCGAGATGACTTCGCGGCCCTTACGCCTGACGATATCGCTGCTGTCGCGGCACTAATCAACGAGCGCCCCAGCGCGCGGGTGAAGGGAGGGTTTTGCGCTGACAGACTTGCGTTCGCAAAAAGAGTTTTAGGGAACCGATTATTATCAAAAGTGCCAGCTGCTGATAAACCCGCACCTTGCGGATTATAAGTCTTAAAATGAAAAAGTTAGCATTAGAGAAACTAGAACTCGAGGGACCTAAGGCCCGTGGGATCTGGCTTAAAGTTAAAGAAACCGGCCTTATTCCACTCTTCTAAGCCAAACCATCCCTCATAAAGCGTGTGGAAAGCGTGGCACGCGTCTTCTTCCACATAGTGGATAAACTCGATTGGTGTAGCTGGCGGCAGAAAACCGCCATCTTGGATGTGATTCCAAATCGCGGCCTGCACATGAAAGTTCTCAGGCATTATGTCTGATTCTGCGTCAAGCCAGCGGTCGCGAAGCGCGTATCGCCGCTCAGAGCGCATCGCCATTGCAAAGGCATAAGATCCGGATCCCGCCTCCGAGAGCCCCAGCAGCATTCTGGCTTTGAACCGTGCCCGGAATTGATCGGCCTCATTCAACGAAGATGTCTCCTTGACGAAGTCCGGCACCTGTAACGACATCGCCCGTCGTGTTTTCTTACCGAGCTGGGTAGAAAAAGCAGCCGCTTGCTTTGGCGCGAAGAAAGCGTTGATATCGGCACCGGGAGGAAGAGTCTGGTCATAATCAGCCTTGCGTGGAACCGTGACATCCGGATTAGCAGCGACAAAGGCGGCGAGCGTGGTTCGAGCGCTGTTTGCTAGATCCGTCTGCAACTTCTCATCATTGCCAAACCAGAACAGCGCCCGTTTTTCGCCTTCGGTCAGGTGCTCCTTGACGCCTGCCATCAAGGGCCAGCCCGCACCGATTGCAGCCTTCGCGGCGACGCTGGTGCGAAGCTGCGTGAGGAGGGAGCTCGCCACTACCAGTCGTAGAGCATCGTTGTAGGCGTTCTCGTAATCTGTTCGTCGATCTCGCGCCTTTTGATGATCGGCGAGCTCAAGGATGCGCTTACGCTGCCGGTCTATGAACTTGGAGGGGCTCTCTCCCACTCGACCGATTGAGTAGGTAACGTTGTCTCGCAACTCGAAACTGCCCTTTGTCAGAGCTTCCATCCAGGCAAGCCCGTCAGGTTCAGGACCCACAAGTGCTCGAACGAGCCTGGATAGAAATTCCTCCCGAGCACCTTGCGGCTTCACGATTGCGCGGACTGCTGCTTCCGCCTGTGCAGAAGCAGCGTCGGGCTCGCTCGACCATTGTGCCTGAAGCGCAGCGACTATGTCCGGACCGAACAGCTCATCTAGGGATAATTTTAACATGCCTGGCACCAGATCTAGAAGTCCACAGTATGAACGTATGAACGATGTCAATCGCTCCCATTTTGATGATGAAGGAGGAAAGCAGATCGTAAGAACGAAGGACAACAAGTCAGAAATGGCATGACAAAAAACGAGATCACGCGTGACAACAAGTCAGTTTGTCCGTGACAAGGCAGTTGGCGCAATACCGCAAAACTGGGGCACCCACTTTTGCTTTGGCGGCGCGTGCGCGCGCGGCGGCCTGCGGCCGCTGTGGAGGCGGCGCCTCCAGGTCCTCTGATACTGCTACGACAGTATCTCCGGAAGGCGGACTGGGAAAGATCAACCCGCAAGCCGGCTTGAAGAGAGATAGCGTCCATCGTCGCCCGAGTATCCATGGCGGGCATGGGCGTGCCCGCTGAAGCGATAACATTCGGACTATTCGACCGCATACGGCTCAGCAGTGTCGACCAGCGTTCGCCCAAACCCGTTTCCAGTCCAAAATGCCACGATCTCGTTCACCCGCGTTGTCGGGTTTTTTGCGCTCGTTCATGCGTGCTGGCGCAGAGCGGGAACGACGGTGCCGCAGTGACGGTGATCGTCTTTATGGGGCGGGAAACGCATGCTGGGCATTTCGGACCAGCCGGGAATTTCGGGTAGGGAGGTCGCCCCTTCGTGTCGTGATGGGGAGGAGAAAAGGCAGTCCGCCTCGGTCCCCGCGACGCTGGAGGACTTATGGGCAAACTCTACGTCGTGCGCGAGCAACACGAGAACCAGTCAGGTCTGAGTAGTATCGTCACGCTGCCGGAAGGACGCATCAGTATACCGGTCGACCGCCCGATCGCGAAAACTGTACACGGCGCTGAGCCAATCAAGGCGCGTGTGACCATCACCGATGTTGAATGCCTAGAGAGACTTGGCTTCATCGACACTGCGCGCGAGCGCGCTCAGATCGAGCTGGCGGCGCTGTGAAGGGCGGCCGACGGCTTGCCCTGCCGCATTACTGGACGACGACGCTGGGGCTGTGGTTGCGACAGTCCGGTCTAAATGGCAACGTGCTGACCGACAGAGAGACGATTCTCACTTTTGAGCAGTTGCGCGTCATAGAAGTGAATGTCCGCGGGTGGTCAGTGATCGAGATCATCGAATGCCTATACACGATGCGAACGCCTCCGTTCGCCCGGCCCGAGTTGCGCCACCTTGCCATGGCCGACCTGGAACCGTTGCTCGGCTGCAAGGCGATCAACCATGTCGAGGTGATGCGGCTCATGTCGCTCGTGCCGGGGTGGCAACCGTGATCGTCTGCACGTCGTGCAATCTTCAAGCGAGAGCCCGTGTTTGCACCGATGCCGATCTGCGTT
Source organism: Sphingomonas sp. M1A8_2b (assembly GCF_053345535.1). NCBI lineage: Bacteria > Pseudomonadati > Pseudomonadota > Alphaproteobacteria > Sphingomonadales > Sphingomonadaceae > Sphingomonas > Sphingomonas sp. M1A8_2b. Next base: position 491,926 of record NZ_JBKFAH010000003.1, read on the forward strand.
CCAGCCTGTGGTGCCGTATCCCCACTTGCGAGGCGGTGCCGGCCTGTAAGTTTGAAGTTGATAACTTGCTCTGACATGAGAGCAAACGCCTTTACGCCTGAAACCCTGGACATACGCGTCCACCTACCCGCCGAAACTCGTTCAATCGTTATTCGGTTCGTAAGGGCAAGATTATCGCGCCTCGTCCCGCTTGCTGGCAGATGAGCCGAGCTCAGGAGAGGCAGGCTAACTAGCCAAGACCACATCCGCTTGCCTTCGTGAGCGTAATGTACGGGGCCGGCAAGACGAAGAAAGATTGCAGAGGGGGGGGGAGAGCCTTTCGGCTGAACCGGAAGGTGAAACGATCCCTGGCAAGACGACGCGAACAGCCCGCGCGCTTGCTTCCTTAAGAGACCAAGAAGATGACGCATTATTCTACCGAGGCTGCTGCGATCGCGGCGGCGCTGATGGTTGCTCGCCTAGCCGGGTTACGTTTCGAGCATGATCTCGACACGTCAATGCCGATGCCGTCGGTCGGCAACTATCTTCACTCGCGCGCTGCACGGCTGGTACTCGTGCCCTCCACCGTGTCGAACAGCAGCGATATCGCCGCGGTGGGCGAGGTGATGGCGGCGTTCGGCTGCGACGCGCTGGTGGCGCGAGCAGATGGCGCCGATACAGCGAGTGTCCGCTTCACGATCGGTTTGCATGGACATCGCCGGTTCTGGTCGGCGCCTGCCAGGCTGTGGCTCGGAGCAGGGGCACCGGCGCATTTCGTCCCCAATCACCCAGACGACACCGTCTTTGCGCTCTTCAGCGTAGGGCTGCGCGGTTGCGAGGTGCCACCGTGGAGCAGCGACGAGGATCGCGACGAGGGATTCGCGCTCGGCGCCGACGCGCTTGCGGCCTTGATGGTGGAACGCTGATATGAGCCAGCTCCAGGTTTGGGCCAGTCCCAGCGAGGCGTCGGACATGATGTTCGATGTGCGCCAGCCGGGCGTGACGGGGCTCGGTTACGGTCTACTGCGTCCCCGCTCCAAGGGGCAGGAGCGCAGTGTGTCGCGGCTTGCCTTCGCCAAGATGAACCCGATCGAGCCCGGACCGACCAGCCCGCATACCCGCTGCGGTATGCCGACGACCGCCCGCGATCACCGGCTGCTGCTCGCGCCGGGTGTCGCAGACCCGGTGTCGCTCGAACGGCTGTTTGCCGATTATGATGCGGCGGTGCCCGAGCATCAGCGGCTGCTCGCTGCTGTCCTGACGCTGCCATTCGTTCGCGGTGAACCGCTGCACGATCAGTTCGACAAGGTGACCACCTGGGCCATGCTGCATCTGGCACGGGCGAGGCAGCTCACCAGCCTTGCCGTGCTGCACGCGCCCGGTGATCAACTCGCCGCGGAAGCGCCGCACGCTCACATCGTCGTGCTCAGCCGTATCCATAATGCGTGCGGATGGGCTCAGCTGCATCCGGACCTTGCCGAAAGCGAGCATGGCGCCTGGGCCGAGCGATGGCTCGACTTCTGCGAGGCATGGCGTCGCAGGCCGGAGGCGTGAAGGTGAGGGTTCCGAGCGCCTCCGGCAATCGGCACCACCGGCATCCGGATCCCGGTGGCCAGACGCTGGATGATCTCGATGGGGCAACAAGCCCGATGGAGAAAAGACGATGATCGTGCGCAATCCACCCATGGTGTTCCGCTTCGCCGCCATGCTGCTGCTCAGTTCTGCCGTGCTCGGTCAGTGGTGGCAGCGGCAGCAGCTTGACGCCGATGGCCACGCTTTGGTGACCATGATGCACTCCTATTGTCCTGGCGTAGGTGGCGAAGCTGGCCCGCTTACAGTGGCGGACAGCGCCCGTCTGCTCGACCGCTGGGGCTACGCCCTTCTCGGCGATCTGACCGGATGGAACGGCAGGGATCGCTGCACGCTGCCGCGACCGCGGAAAGGGTAAGGGATCGGCAGGACAGGCAGGCGAAGCCCGGGAAGCGCGATGAAAAGCGAACGGGCTTGATCCGAACCAGTCGGTTCGGGGATCACGCCAAAAGAAGGTCTACCGTCATGCACCGCATGCTCCACGAACCGCTGCCGTCCACGTCGAACGCATTGCTCGACTATTTCCTCGCCGCGCTCGGCGGCGAAACCTACTACCCACTCGGCGGCAACACCGGCTTGCCCGCCGGCGCCCTCGAGAGCCTGGATCATAACGTCGTGCTGGCCGCCACCCCGGTCAGCGTCCGCGTTTTTGATGAGGCGCTGCTGCGCTCGGCTAAGCATCGTGATACGCTCCTCGTGCGTCACGGTTTCAGCCCAGAGACGCTCGACCCGGTGCGGGTCGATGTCGCCCTGAGGTCGACAGCTGGGCCGATCCTTGTTCCCGACCTCAGTCTCTTCCGCGACATGGACGGGCAACTCCACCTCGTGCCACAGCACCAGGACCTGTTTCTCACCGTTGGCCCCGACGGGATCTGGGTGTCGCTCATCGCACCGTTCGACCGCTGGACCGATCGAGCGGCCGGCCTCGAGCGCGCTGCGGCTGACGTTGTTCGCGCCTGCTCCCGCGCGCGTGCTGGTCTGTAAGGCTTAAAAAGGCGGAGCGGCAAGTCGCTGCTCCGCCAATGACGCTTAGGATAAAGCCGACGGTCGAATATGGCGACCTTCGCTGATCAGGCGGATCGGCTCCGACATCGCTATTGGTAGGCGCTTGCTCCGAGCAACGATAAAGTTGATTTACGCTGCTATAATCTATCGTTGCATATTTGATCCTCTTTAGGATCACATCGTATCCACGATGCCGCCCACGACTTACTGTGGATCGGCGTGGAAAAAGGACCCCGGTAGCGGGGTGATCGGCGTCGAAAAAGGACCCCTCATTCCGTTGGTCTAAGGCTGTCCGCTTGGCAGATGTCAGGCGGCGAGATCGGGATGTTGGTATTGGAGACGGTATTGAGGATCCGGCGCGAGCACGCGTCGGGCAAAGCCATCAAGGCGATAATGCGGGACCTGCATTTGTCACGCGGTGTCGTGCGCAGGGCGATCCGGGCGCCGGAGGCGGACACCAAGTACCGGCGAGAAGTACAGCCGTTGCCAAAATTGGGGCCGTTTCAGATGCGGCTCGATGCGCTGTTGGAAGAGGATGAGGCACGACCGCGGCGCGAGAAGCTGCGCATTACGCGTGTCCACGATCTGCTGCTGCGCGAGGGGTTCGACGGCTCGTACGACGCGGTGCGCCGCTACGCTACCCGCTGGCGGCAGGCTCGGCGTCGCGACGTAATGGACGCGCCAGCGTTCATCCCGCTGCTGTTCCGGCCGGGCGAGGCCTACCAGTTCGACTGGAGCCACGAAGACGTCGAGATCGCGGGCAAGCCGATGCGGGTGAAGGTTGCGCATGTGCGGCTGTGCGCATCGCGGGTGATGTACGTGCGAGCCTATCCGCGCGAGACGCAGGAAATGCTGTTCGACGCCCATGCGCGGGCATTCGCCTTCTTCGGTGGCGTGCCGACGCGGGGCATCTACGGCAACATGAAGACTGCCGTGACGAGCGTGTTCACAGGCAAGGAACGGGTTTTCAACCGGCGTTTTCTGGTCATGGCGAACCACTACATGGTCGAGCCGACCGCATGCTCGCCGGCAGCCGGCTGGGAGAAAGGCCAGGTCGAAAACCAGGTCCAGACGGCGCGCGGTCGGTTCTTCCAACCGCGCCTGCGCTTTGTCAGCCTCCAGGAGCTGAACGGCTGGCTGGAGGCGGAATGTTGCCGCTGGGCCGACCTGCACCAGCACCCTGAGCAAAAGGAACTGACGGTTGCCCAGGCATGGGCTGCCGAGCGCGGTGTGCTCCAGCAGGTCGCCGCGCCCTTCGACGGGTTCTACGAGAGCGAGCATGCGGTGAGCGGCACGTGCCTGATAAGCTTCGACCGCAACCGCTATGCCGTCTCGGCCAAAGCAGTGCGGCGCACGGTTCAGGTGCGTGCCTATGCTACGCGCATCGTCGTGCGCCTCGGCGGTGAGGTACTCGCCGACCATCCTCGGTTCTTTGGTCGCGACCGCACCATCTACGACCCGTGGCACTACCTGCCGGTGCTCGTGACCAAGCCCGGCGCCTTGCGTAACGGCGCGCCATTCCAGGACTGGGAGTTGCCGCCTGCGCTGTCACGACTGCGGCGTAAGCTCGGCGCTGGCGATGATGCAGACCGGCGGTTCGTGCGCGTGCTTGCAGCGGTGCTCGACGACGGGCTCGATCTCGTCGAGGCGGCCGTCCGTGAAGCATTGCTGGCCGGTATTACCAGCGACGACGTCATTCTCAACATCCTCGCCCGTCGGCGCGAGCCGCCACGACCGTTGGCCATCGCCACACCCGAGGACCTGGCGCTGCGCCATCCACCTCGTGCCGACTGCGGTCGCTACGACAGCCTGCGAGGTTTCCATGCAGCGGCATGAGATGATGACGGCGATGGCCGAGTTAGGGCTCAAGGGCATGGCTGGTGCCTTCGACGAGGCGGTCACCACCGGCCTGCAGCGCAAGCGTATGACGATGGAAATCCTGACCGACCTGCTGCGGGCAGAGACGGCCCATCGCCATGCAGCGTCGGTCCGCTACCGGATGTCAGCCGCCAAGCTGCCGGCGGTGAAGGACCTTGACGCCTTCGTATTTGACGGCACGCCCATCAACGAAGGCCTGGTGCGCTCGCTGCACAGCGGCTCCTTCTTGGCCGGCCAGCGCAATATCGTGCTCGTCGGTGGTACGGGCACCGGCAAGACGCACCTCGCCAGCGCCATTACCGCCAACGTCGTGCGAAACGGCGCCCGCGGTCGCTACTTCAACACGGTCGACCTGGTGAACCGGCTCGAGGAGGAAACTCGCCTCGGCAAGGCCGGCGCGCTTGCAGCTCAGCTGTCACGCCTTGAGGTCGTGGTGCTCGACGAGCTTGGTTATCTGCCGTTCGCCCGCTCGGGCGGCCAGCTGCTCTTCCACCTGGTCAGCAAGCTCTACGAGCGGACCTCGGTCATCGTCACTACGAACCTTGCCTTTGGCGAATGGCCGACTGTCTTCGGCGACCCCAAGATGACCACCGCGCTGCTCGACCGCATTACGCACCACTGCGACATCGTCGAAACCGGCAACGACAGCTGGCGCTTCAAGCACCGCAGCTAGCCCTCGGGAACCCGACAGAGGAACGCTTCGCGCTGGTTACGCCTCCGGTCGGGCTACGCCCGCCCTACGCCGCAACCAGCGCGAACGGCGCGTCCGCTACCGTCACGCCGCCCAACGAAGGGGGTCTCTTTTGGACGCCGATACGGGGTCCTTTTTGGACGCCGATTGACACACGACTTACGTCTACAATTGACCGACCAAGGGTGTTAGCTCGACGAGTCGCGGGCCCGTGCCGCCGCGATCAAGCGTGGCCAGTCGATGAAACCGACCTTGAGGTTCTTGAGATGAACATGCTGGAGCTGGATAGAAACAAGCCCGTATTTCTCGCCCTCAGTCAGGTTCGCATGTCCCTTGATGCTGTTAGCAACTCGAGTCGGCATCTGGCTAAGGTCGGCGCGGTCGGTAAACTCGTGCCGAGTGGAGTGAAAAACAAAGCGAGGATCATCAGTAACTACTCTGTCAAGATACCTGTTAAGACGTTGGCTTAACCCCTTAGTCAGCGATGCACCTTTGGTAGCTTTGAGATCAAACAGTCGCGTCTTGCCCGTCTTGCGACGGCCTTCTACATAACTGAGAAAGCCGAGCTCGATGAGTTTTTCGTGAAGTACGACGTAGCGTTCGGACGCCTCGTTCTTGGTCTTTTGCCCCGAACCGGTTCCCGTAATGTGCAGAAATGTGCAGTTTCCCGTTATGTCGCCTCCGAACGTGCGATGCAGGTCACAGTCATGGACGTTGTCGAGGGCTAGCTGGCCTATCTCCCCCAGCCGCGGCCCGCCGACGACGCCGAACAGTAGGCACCAATACAGTTCGTCCTGAAACACGTGCGGTCCAGGCTGGGTCCGATCTATGTCGCTGATCCCGGCGCACCCGGTGAACAAGGGGCTGTCGAACAGCCGCTGCATCATTGCGGGTGTGAAAGGGAGGTGAGGTCGCTGCTGGCCCTGCCGGTTTTTGGTGTACCCAGCGATCTGAATACGTGCGGCCACGTTCGTTCCTTCGCCGAGATCGGACTGGACCGCGCCGAGAATCTGGCTGATTGAACCAACATCCTTTTTAACCGAACCCGGTGCCAGCCGGCCCGGCTCTGGCATCTGTCGGTCGCTTTTCTCCCAAGTTTGCCGCTCTTCGCGTGCCTGGTCGATGACCGAGCGAAGCGTTTGGCCTTTAGCGGTGAGCTTGGCGAGTTCGGTTTGAGGAGGAATGTCTGCAATGAGATTGCGAAATTCAATCACTTGCGCTCGGTTAATGGTGCCGATGATTACATCGCCAAACAGTGCGATGTAACGGGCTACACCACGGCGAGCTTCGTTGACTGCCGACTGGCCGGGCCGACGCTGGTCGATCCAGTATTGTAGCCCCTCTGACAAGCGCATCGCCAGAAGGCCCTGATAGCGCATGTCGACTGGGGCAGGTTGTGGTCTGGAAGTAGGGACCGGAGCCGCCCCCCGGCCAAGCGGTGCCAGCGCATCGGCAACATTTTCCGGCCAGCTTTCAAATCGGTATTCTGCCAGTCGACGGAGGAAGGCTTCGGCTACGACTTCGTAGGTCGCGTCCGGTGCGAGGGGCAGCCGAGGCTCAAGCGAGCGCATGTAGCTCACCACGCACCAGATAGGGTGGAACACTCGCCGATCTAAAAGGATGGCGGCAAGTTCCTGGTAAACCAAGCCATCAGCGATGCCGCGACCCTCAACCAGACTGGCTCGCAGGCGATACATCGCGCGCTCGCGCTCGTTGTCGAAAGAAGGGATGGCCTCATCGGAGGTCACGGGCTCGCGGACAAGGAAGTCACCCCACCATTGTGCGCCCATGTCCCTCCCCGTCCCGACCCATGAGTCGAGAACGAAGCTCCCCAGCAACTGTAGCGGTAGCTGAACTGCGCGGTCCATCGTCCCTCGGGCCTGAGCCAGCAAACTGAACGCGCGGTCGAGAAGCACGATAGCGTCGGCCTTTGCCCGGTCGACGATCCCCTCCCGCGCCTGTCTGATCTCTGCCGTGCACCGGATAATCAGCTCGGCGCGCTTTTCACGCGCCACGAACGGGTCAGTGGTGCGGAGCGACTCCGTCCACGCCGTTTTGCCGATGACCTCCCGGACATCCTCGGGAACGATCATTCGAAATTGTTCGAAACGCGATTTGCCGCGCTTGACGGAATGCGACATGCGACGCCCCATTTGTAGCACCCTTCTGTAGCACCGGGCGCCTAACGAAGCGTTGATTTTATTGATGTTCCGCCAATCTCCGCCACTTGGCGACGAGATGGTGACCCCTACGGGAATCGAACCCGTGCTTCAGCCGTGAAAGGGCCGCGTCCTAACCGCTAGACGAAGGGGCCTGCGTGGTGGAGGCCGACTAAGGGGAAGGGGGCGGGGCGTCAAGCGTTTCGGTGCAACAATTTAGTCCGCCCATGCCGCATCCTCGACATGAAGCTCGGCCGACGGGCGCGAGGACCAGTCGTCGATCTTCGCACGGCCGGCCAGCCAGAGTTTGCGGTGGGGGGCGGCGCCGAGCAACGCCTGGCCGAGCGCGCTCTCAGCCGACCGGAAGGCCATCGCCTTGATGCTGCGGCCGTCGTCGCCGGCGACGATCGTGCGGACATGGCCGTTGCCGACGACGTCCGCCTTGATCACGCGGACCGGACCCATCGCCACTCTCGGTGCGGGCCAGCCCATGCCGTAGGGGCCGCCGGCTTCCATTGATTCGACGAGGCCGGGATTTACGCCGCCGGCTGCGAGCACTGCGTCGAGCAGGAGCGCGCGGTCGCCGTTGGAGCGTTCGACGGCGGCGGCGAGGCGCTCTTCGAGGAAATCGGCGAAGGCGGGGATCGCGGCCTCGCCGATCGTCAGGCCGGCGGCCATCGCGTGACCTCCGCCCGCGACGAGCAGGCCGTGTTCGCGCGCGGCCATGATCGCTGCGCCGAGGTCGACGCCGGGGATCGAGCGGCCCGACCCCTTGCCGACGCCGTGCTCGTCGATCGCGATGACGATTGCCGGGCGGCCGAGCTTCTCTTTCAGGCGGCCGGCGACGATGCCGATCACGCCGGGGTGCCAGCCGTGTCCAGCGACGACCGCGACGGCGCGGTCGCGGCTGGAGAGCAGGTCGGCGGCCTCTTGGACGGCGGTTTCGATCGCGCGACGTTCCTCGTTGAGGCGGTCGAGTTCGGTGGCGATCGCGCGCGCTTCGTCGGGGTCCTGCGTGGTGAGCAGCCGCACGCCGAGATCGGCGCGACCGACGCGGCCGCCGGCGTTGATCCGCGGGCCCAGCGCGAAGCCCAGGTCGGTGCAGGTCGGGTTGCGGGTCAGACGCGACGCCTCGATCAGCGCGGCGACGCCGATGTTCTTGCGCGCGCCCATGACCTTGAGGCCCTGCGAGACGAACGCGCGGTTGAGGCCGCGGAGTTGTGCGACGTCGGCGACGGTGCCGAGCGCGACGATGTCGAGCAGGTCGATCAGCTTCGGCTCGGCGCGATCCTTGAAGAAACCGCGGGCGCGGAGCGTGCGGACGAGCGCGGCGGCGGCGAGGAAGCACATGCCGACTGCGGCGAGGTGGCCGTGCGCGGCGCCTTCGGTCTCGTCGAGGCGGTTGGGGTTTACCAGCGCGAGCGCGTGCGGGAGCGCGGTCGAGCATTTGTGGTGGTCGATGACGATTACGTCGACCTGCGCGTCGCGGGCGGCGTCGAGCGCGTCGAACGCCTGCGCGCCGCAGTCGACCGTGACGATCAGCGTGGCACCTTCGTCGGCGAGGCGGACGAGCGCTTCGCCTGATGGGCCATAGCCTTCGAGCAGGCGGTCGGGGATGTAGGGGCGGGCTTCGATGCCGAGATCGCGCAGGACGAGGACCATCAGCGCGGCGGAGGTGGCGCCGTCGACGTCGTAATCGCCGAAGATCGCGACCTGTTCGCCGGCTTGCACGGCGTCGGCGAGGCGCTCGGCGGCGCGGTCCATGTCGCGGAAGATCGACGGGTCGGGCATGAACGCGCGGATCGAGGGCATGCGGTGCGCGTCGAGCGCGTCGCGGGGGCAGCCCCGGGCGAGGAGGAGCTGGGTGACGAGGTCGTCGCCGGTAAAGCCATCCCGGCCGTCAGCAGCGAGTGCGCGCCAGCGCCAGGGTTGGCCGAGGATCGAAGAGGTTACGCCGAGAACTGTCATGCCTCGGACGTAGTGGTTGCGGGGGGATTGTCGAGCGGGGAGGGGGCAGGGCGGTTGCTCGTACCGTCATCCTGACGAAAGTCAGGATCCAGAATTACGGGAGACGGGCGCTCATGGCTCTGGATCCTGACTTTCGTCAGGATGACGTGAGGGGGGCGTCGTTGGTAGGGCGGAGGCTCAACGAGGGCGAAGTCCCCGACACCCCCGTTCGTGCTGAGTAGCGACCGAGTAGCTTCGTAGAAGCGTATCGAGGGCGCGTATCGAGGCAGGGTTCCGCGCGCCAACCTGTCCTTCGATACGCCGTCTCGATACGCTGCGTTGCAGCTACTCGATGGCTACTCAGGACGAACGGGGGGAATCCGCGCCGGGGGGCTCCGCGACGGGGGAGCTGCGAGCTGGCAGTCTACTCGCCTCGCCTCACTTGATCCAGGGACGCTCGCGGAACCACTTCGTCACGATATACTTCACGCCCTCGACCACCGGCATGCCCTCGTGCAGCGTCAGCCCGTTCGGGCTCCCGTCCGGGTTCATGTTGTTCCACGCGAGCAGCATGCCGCGCTTCGGCGCGATCTTCACGCCGGCCTGCGGAAACCACGTTGCGCCGCCTTCGGGCACGTCGTTGAGGAACACCATCGCAGTCCAGGTGCGCTGGCCGCCTTGCTCCTGCATCTTGGCCCAATAGCTCTCGGACTCGTGGAAATAGTCGTGGTGCGCGCGGAATTGCTGGCCGGGGGCGTAGCGCTGGCCCTGCATCGTTTCGCCGTGCGGCAGGTCGATCCCGAGCAAGGTCGCGATCGCCTCGTCGGTCGGTTGCACGTCGGGCGACCAGCGATCCATGTCGCAGCTCTCGCTGGTCCGGAAATTGCTGTTCGGGCGATCCGAGAGCAGCGTCGATGGTCGCCGCTTCGAATCGATCATCGCGATCAGCCGCTTGCAGGTCGGCGGATCGAGGAAGTCGGGCTGGTAATAGAATTGCACCGTGTCCATCGCGATGCGCTGCACCGCGGGATTGGCATCGAGGCGCGCAGCGACCTGCGATCCGAAGGCTTGGCGAAGTGCCGCGGCCGGATCGACTTTCTTGGCTTTTGAAAAGATACCCACGCCGCAGGATTTGGCGAACTGGCCCCGAAACGCAAGGGGCCCGCATATCCTCCCCCGGCAGGGGGGGGTGTCGCCGAAGGTGACGGAGGGGGAGGATACGCAACGGCGGTTTGTCTTGTCCTCCCCCTCCGTCAGGCTGCCGCCTGCCACCTCCCCCTGGCGGGGGAGGGTTTTCGTCAGTCGCCAAAGCCTACCAGAAGATGTCGTACACCGTGTCGACCACGCGACCGCTGTCGAGATCGACCAGCAACGCGTCGTTGTAATAGCGTACCCAGCGATACGGGCCGTACGCCTCGGGCAGGCGGTAGGTGTACGGGTCCTGGATCCAGTAATTCTGGTTGTAGAGGATCCGGTTCAGCGAGAAGCCGACGCCGAAGCGACGATAGCCCGAGCCCCAACCGCTCGGCGCATAATAGCGCGGGAGGCGATAGGCGCCGCGGTTCGACGCGCGGTAGTTGCTCCAGGCGTAGCGGTTGTCGCTGCGCCAGCCGCGGTTCCACGCGCTGCCCTGGTTGAATCGGCCCTGGTTATAGCCACCGCGGCCGTAGCCTTGGAAAGTGCCGTATGCGCGGTCGGGTTGGTGGTTCTGATAGCCTTCGCGGCTTCCGTTGCGCCAGTCGCCGCGGTTGTCGCCCCGGCCGTCGTTCCGCCAGTCGCCCCGACCGGCATTGCGTCCGTTGCGGTCGAACTGGCCGCGATCCACCTGCTGGTTGCCGCGATCGAACCCGGGACGACCCTGGCCGCGGTTCCAGTCGCCGCGATCCTGACCGGCTTGCAGGCCGGGGCGGTTCTGTCCGTTCCACCCCTGGCCGTTCCACCCCTGGCCGTTACCACGCTGGCCGTTCCAGTCGGGCCGGCCGCGACCATCCGGGCCGTCGCCACGGATCTGTGCCTGTACGCCGAGGTCGGCGCGTTGCGGGCGCTGTCCCTGGTCGGGCGCGGCAGGGCGATCGGGGCGCTGTTGCTGGAAGGCCTGGCGGTCCGGACGCGGTCCGCGGTCGGGGCGCTGGCCGCGATCCTGACCCTGTGCGTCATCCGGCGCGCGATCGCGACGATCGCCGCGGTCCTGGTCGACCTGTTGCGCGCTGGCGGCGGTCGCCATCATCGTGGCCGGTACCAAGGCGGAGGCCGCCATCAAGAGTTTGAGAAACCTGCCCGTCATCGTCGTCGTCCTCGACTGCCGGCGCACGAGCCGGCTCCTATGATGTCTCGGCTCTAGGCGTCGGGTAGTGTGGTGAGGCTGAATGGGTTCGTCAGTGATTAGACAGGTTTAGGTGGCGGATTGGGCGTAGTCACCGACAAGTCGCTCTTGCCAATCTCGTAGCAACCACCCCGGCGAAGGCCGGGGCCCAAGTGGGGAAGGGAGGTCACGAAGCGTGCGTTCCATCACCCGGGACGTTCCAATTGGGCCCCGGCCTCCGCCGGGGTGGTGGAACCTGCCTGACCTGTTCACTGCCAACCTTGTTCTCCCGCCTTCGCGAGAGAACACGGTTCGTGGGATATAGCTTTGTCGGTCCGGGGGAGGGGAGGCTACCGCGCCGGCGGTGGCACGAGCGCGGGTACCAGCCGCGCCGAGTCCGCCGGATCGATCCCCGGCCGCGGCCCCGCCGGTATCACCTCTTCCCCGCGCATCGCCCGCCCGGCCCGTTGCACCGCCTCGATCACGCGCGGATACACCCCGCACCGGCACAGGTTGGTGATCTGTTCGCGGATCGCATCCTCGCTCGGGTCGGCATTCCGCTTCAGCAACGCCGCCGCCGCCATGATCATCCCCGGGATGCAGAACCCGCATTGCGGCACCGCCTCCGCGATGAAGGCCAGTTGCACCGGATGATTGCGCTCGCGTGAGAGCCCCTCGATCGTCGTGACGTACGCGCCCTCGATCGAGCCGATCGGCACCCGGCAACTCCGCATCGCGCGCCCATCGATATCGACCGTGCACGCGCCGCAATGGCCGGTGCCGCAGCCATATTTCGTCCCCGTCAGGTTCGACGCATCGCGCAACGCCCACAGCAGCGGGGTATCCTCGTCGAGCTTGTATTCGATCGGCTCGTTGTTGACGGTGAAGCGGCTCATGCCCGTCGTCCTAGCGCGCCGGGCAGGATCGCACCAACCGGCATTGCCACGCGCTGCCGCACCGGCTTATGTCGCGCGAATAATACCGCGAGAGGGCGCAACACGATGCACGTCGATACCAAATCCACCGCCTCAGCCGGCGGCGATGCCAGCCACGGCTACGATGCGCCCGACCTGCGCGTTTTCGTGTTCGCGCTGTTCTTCATCTTCGGCGGCATCACCTCGCTGAACGACATCATCATCCCCAAGATGAAGGAGCTGTTCACGCTCGACCACGCGACCGCGATGCTGGTCCAGTCGGCGTTCTTCCTCGCCTATGCGCTGTTCTCGATCCCCGCCGCCGCGATCGTCCGCAAAGCCGGCTACATGCGGACCGCGTCGATCGGGCTCGTGACGATGACCGCAGGCTGCCTGTTGTTCATCCCCGCCGCCGGGCAGGCGAGCTTCGGCATGTTCCTGTTCGCGCTGTTCGTGCTCGGCGCTGGCATCACCGTGGTGCAGGTCGTCGCCAACCCGCTGATCTCCGCGCTCGGCCATCCCAAGTCCGCGTCGAGCCGGCTGACCTTCGCGCAGGCGTTCAACTCGCTCGGTACGACCATCTTCCCGTATGTCGGCTCCGCGCTGATCCTCGGCGGGCTGGCGACCGTGGATTCTTCGACGCTCACCGGCGCCGCGCTCGACGCGTACCGCACGGAGTCGTCGCGGACGGTCGTGCACACCTATATTGGCCTCGCGATCGCGCTGTTGATCGTCGCCGCGGTCGTGTGGACCCGTCGCAACCGGCTCAACGAGGAGCAGGACCAGACCGGCAGCATCTTCCACGCGTTCACATTGCTCAAGCGTCCCCGCTTCGCGATGGGGACGGCGTGCATCTTCCTGTACGTCGGTGCCGAAGTCGCGGTCGGCTCGCTGATCGTCAATTACCTGATGCAGCCGAGCGTGATGGGCCTGAGCGACGTCGCGGCGGGCAAGCATGTGCCGTTCTACTGGGGCGGCGCGCTGGTCGGCCGGTTCATCGGCGCCTATGTGCTGAACAAGGTGTCGCCGGGCAAGGTCCTCGCCGGCGTCGCAACGGGCACGCTGGCGCTGATCCTGATCTCGGCAAATACCGAGGGCGCTTTGTCGGGCTGGGCGCTGCTGGCGATCGGCCTGATGAACGCGGTGATGTTCCCGACGATCTTCTCGCTGGCTTCCGAGGGTCTCGGCAAGCGTGCGGCGGAGGGCTCGGGCGTCATCGCCACGGCGATCGTCGGCGGTGCGATCATCCCGTATCTGACGGGGATGCTCGCGGACAAGTCGGGCAGCCTGCACTTTGCGCTGCTGCTCCCGGCGATCTGCTACGCGTTGATCCTGGCGTACGGGTTGTATGCGCGGAAGCCGGTGGCGGAGGTCGCGGCCTAACCCACTCCGTCATCCTGGGCTCGACCCAGGATCCAGAGCCACAAACGTTCGCGCTAGTGGCTCTGGATCCTGACTTTCGTCAGGATGACGATCGGGGCAGCATCGGTGCCGCCCGCCCGGTCGCGAGGTCGGCATCCGAAAACCGGATCGGCGTACGCAGCCCCGGCACCAAAGACCCATCCGGCCGCGCCACGTCGATCGCCATCCCCCGCGCGATCACCTGCGGATCGTCGAAAGCCTGGGCGACAGTATTGATCGGCCCGGCCGGAACCCCGACCGCCCCCAGCCGCGCCAGCAACTCGAGCTTAGGCACCAGAGACGTCGCCGCCTCGATCCCTGCGAACAATACGTCCTTGAACGCCAGCCTTCCGGCATTGGTCGCGAACCGCGGATCGTCGCGCATCTCGGGCAAACCCAGCGCGTCGCAGAACCGCCCGAACTGCCCGTCATTCCCGACTGCGAGGATGAACCACCCATCGGCGCACGGAAACACCGCATACGGACACACATTCATATGCGCATTCCCGACCCGCGTCGGCGACACGCCGCTCGCAAACCAGTTCATCGCCTGGTTCGCCAGCACCCCGGTCATCGTATCGAGCAACGCCATGTCGATTTGCTGACCCCGGCCGGTGCGCTCACGCATCGCCAGCGCCGCCTGGATCGCGATCACCGAATACAGCCCGGTCATGATGTCCGCGAAGGCAACGCCGATCTTCAGCGGCGCGCCATCCGGCTCGCCGGTCAGGTCCATGATTCCGCTCATCCCCTGGACGATGAAGTCGTAGCCCGCGCGAGGAGCGTAGGGCCCGTCCTGCCCGAACCCGGTGATCGAGCAATAGACGAGACGCGGATTGATCGCGGCGAGCGCGGCGTAGTCGAGCCCGTATTTGGCCAGCCCGCCGACCTTGAAGTTCTCGATCACGACGTCCGCGTCGGCGATCAGGTCGCGGACGACGGCTTGTCCTTCCGGCGTGGTAAAGTCGGCAACGACCGATCGCTTTCCTCGGTTGGCAGCATGAAAATACGCGGCGTCACGCGTGCCGTCGGGGTTGTCGATGAACGGCGGGCCCCAGGTGCGCGTATCGTCGCCAGCCGGGCTCTCGATCTTGACCACGTCGGCACCGAGATCGGCGAGAACCTGCCCGGCCCACGGCCCTGCAAGAATCCGCGCGAGTTCGACCACCTTCAAGCCGGCGAGGGGGGAGGGTTTGCTTTCCACGTTAGAACACCACCCCGGCGAAGGCCGGGGCCCAATTGGAAAGGTCGGAGGCACAACGCGCAGCGTCAGCCAATACGCTTTCCCCAATTGGGCCCCGGCCTTCGCCGGGGTGGTAGGACGTGGGGGTTGAACTCAAAACGCAGCGATACCCGTGATCGCGCGCCCGAGAATCAACGCATGTACGTCATGTGCGCCCTCGTACGTGTTGACCGTCTCCAGATTCATCAGGTGGCGCATCACCTGATACTCCCCCGAAATGCCGTTACCGCCGTGCATGTCGCGAGACATCCGCGCGATATCGAGCGCCTTGCCGACGTTGTTCCGCTTCACGATCGAGACCATCTCCGGCGCGAACCGCCCCTCGTCCATCAACCGCCCGACGCGCAGCGACGCCTGCAACCCGAGCGCGATCTCGGTCTCCATATCCGCCAGCTTCTTCTGGAAAAGCTGCCGCCCCGCCAAAGGCGTCCCGAACTGGTTCCGGTCCAGCCCATATTGCCGCGCCGCGTGGAAACAGAATTCCGCCGCGCCCAGCGCTCCCCAGGAAATCCCGTACCGCGCGCGATTGAGGCAGCCGAACGGCCCCTTCAGCCCCTGCACGTCGGGGAGCAGCGCGTCGTCACCGACCTCGACCTCGTCCATCATCACCATGCCCGTGATCGACGCGCGGAGCGACAGCTTGCCCTCGATCTTCGGCGTCTCCAGCCCCTTCATCCCGCGCTCGAGGATGAAGCCGCGGATGCCGCCGCCATGCTCGTCGGACTTCGCCCAGATCACGAACACGTCGGCGATCGGCGAGTTCGAAATCCACGTCTTCGCGCCCGAGATCACATAGCCGTTGGCCGTCTTTTTCGCCCGCGTCGTCATCCCGCCAGGATCCGACCCCGCATCCGGTTCGGTCAGCCCGAAACAGCCGATCCATTCGCCGGTCGCGAGCTTGGGCAGGTATTTCCGCTTCTGCTCCTCGGACCCGAACGCATTGATCGGGTACATCACGAGGCTCGACTGCACCGACATCATCGAGCGATAGCCTGAGTCGATCCGCTCCACCTCGCGCGCGACCAGCCCGTAGGCGACATAGGATGCGCCGACGCCGCCATATTCCTCGGGGATGGTCGGCCCGAGCAACCCCAGCGCGCCCATCTCGCGGAAAATCGCGGGATCGGTATGCTCGTGCTGGAACGCGTCGATGATCCGCGGCGCGAGCTTGTCGTCGGCATAGGCCTTCGCGCTGTCGCGGATCATGCGTTCGTCTTCGCTCAACTGGTCATCGAGCAAAAACGGATCCGCCCAGTCGAACTTGCCCATCCCGGCCATCGTCATCTCCTTCGTTGACCGCCGACTTCGTGGTTCGGCCAGCGAAAGTCCAGCCCTCTCGAACGGTTTACGCGTCGATCAGCGTCAGCACCGCGATCGTCACATGCTCGCGGCCGCCGATCGTCTCGATGCTGTCGACCACGAGATCCGCGACGAGATACCCGCGTATCGCGAACGTCGCGTCGGGCAGGCCGTCGATCCACTCTCGAAGACCGGGTACGGGGTCGGTGGCGATCGTCAGGCGGTGCTGCGTGCCGACGAACGTCGCGCTGGCCCAGGGCGTGCACGCGATCGACTCGACGTGCATCGTCACGCTCGCCGGCCTAGCCTGGCCCCGCAGCGCGCGGATCAGCAGCGTGCCGGCATCGGGGCCGCGCAGCGCGTCCATCTTCACGACCCGTCCGCCGCGATGAACGACTCGATCCGCGCCACCATCGGTTCGCGCGGCTGGCGGCCGCGGCGCAGGTCGTGGACCAGCCGCGGATCGCCGACCGCCAGCCGCCCGAACTTGCTCGTCGGCATGCCGGTCTGCCGCAGATATCGATCGATCTTCATGAGAACGGACATGGTCGCTCCTTTCGCGTTCCGGCCCGGGTCCCGACCCAAGTCCGTGGTCTGTGTTCCTGATCTGTTCCGGCAAATCCTACTTGTCTAGGAAATTTCCTACGCTACGGTCGGGCGATGGCGAAAATCGCATCCGATCCCGATCCGAGGGCCGCGCTGGCGACGCTGGCGGCGGCGCGTGGCGACAGTCTGGCGGCGCTGTCAGCGATGCTCGGGCGCAACCCGGCCTATCTCCAGCAATATGTCCGTCGCGGATCGCCCAGGCTTTTGGGGGAGCGCGACCGGCGGTTGCTGTCCGAGTATCTCGGGGTAAGCGAAGCCGTGCTCGGCGCGCCGCCGGAGCGCGCGGCGGGGTTCCGCGTTCCGAAGCTAGACGTCGTGGCCTCGGCGGGGCCCGGCGCGCTGGTCGACGGCGAGATCGCGCTTGGCACCGACACGCTTGATCCCGGCCTCGCGCGCCGGCTGGGGCTGAAGGAGGGGCAGGCGGCGATCATCCGCGTCCGCGGTACGTCGATGGAGCCGGGGCTGTTCGACGGCGATCACATCGTGATCGACACCGCGAACCGGACGCCGCGCGCGCGGGGCGGCGTCTACGTGATCCGGATCGACGACGCGGTGATGGTGAAGCGCGTAACGCTGGCCGGCGGGACGCTGGTGGCGACGAGCGACAATCCGGGGGCAGGGCCGATCCCGGACGGACCGATCGCAGTGATCGGCCGCGTCGTCTGGCAGATGCGCGAGCCGCGATAGGGAAGTGCCAAGTAATCCAGTCGTTGGCGCGTTCGCCTGACCCCATCAACTCCGACCCAAGCCGGTCGCGCTGGATGCGCCTACACCAGACCCCATACCTCGTCGTCATCCCCGCGGAGGCGGGGACCCATATGCTCAAAGGTTATCGAATAGATTGCGAGGTTTGCCCATATGGGTTCCCGCCTCCGCAAGAATGACTGCTCGATGCTTGCGGAACCCTATCGCCGGTCCCGCAGCCACACCAACACCGCCGCCACGACCCCGACCCCGGTCCCGATCAGGAACCCCGGCGTCGCCTGACCGATCGCAAAGCCGACCCCCGCGCCGCCCAGCATGCCCAGCGCGACGAGGAACCCACCCGCGGCGCTCGGGTCTTTGTGCGGGGGGACGGTATCGCGGGAGGTGGGATCGGCCATCGTGCTGTCCTGCCACGCGACGCGGCGCGATGCCACCCTAGCTGGTTGCCGCGACGCCCGGACGAAACGTGGCGCAAATGCGGCGTTAGATACTGTTCCGCAACGACAAGCCCGGCTAGGAGCCGGTGATGCTGTCCCGCGTCGGGCGAGCCGGGCCGGCCGCCGCCTTTTTCGTTCTGACGATCTCGGGTGCCACGGCCCAAAGCGCACCCGCGCCCGGATCTGCGCCCGCACCCTCGGCCACTGGGCAAGCAAAGGCGCCCGCATCGTCCAACCCCGCGCCCGATACGCCGATGTCGCTCGACCCCAATTCGCCGCTCGCCGCGCTCCCGGATATCGGTGTCGGCTGGCCCGATCTCGCGGCGACACCCGACGATCCCGCGACCACGATCGCGGTCACCGACGCCAATGCGGAGACGCGCTACACGTGGCGGATCGACGGAATCGACGCGATCGACACGACGCTGTTGCGGCAACGGTTCGCTCAGCTCTCGACGCTCGACGCGAACGACGGGCAGCCCGCCAACGCCGCGCAACTCGATCGCCGCGCGCGCGAGGATGCCGACCTGCTCAACAGCCTGCTCCGCGCGGAAGGCTATTACGATGCCAACGTCGTCACCCGCATCGAGCCCGGCGCAAAGCCGATGGTCGTGCTGTCGGCGACCCCCGGCACGCTCTACAAGTTCAAGGGCGTGACGATCGACGGCATCGCTGCGGCCGGCGGCAAGGCGCCGGGGCTGACGACCGCATTCGGCGTGAAGCCCGATGACCCCGTCAATTCGGATGCGATCGTCGCGGGGCAGGCCAAGCTGACGACGCAGATCGGCCGCGAAGGCTTCCCGTTCGCCAAGGTCGGCGATCCGGCGATCGTCGTCGACCACGCCACCCGCACCGCGACGCTCGATCTGTCGGTGCAGCCCGGCGGCGCGCGCAAGTTCGGCAACATCGTCGCGCTGCCTGGCAACCGCGTGTTCGGCGCGGATCATGTCGCCGACATCGCGCGCTTCTCGCCCGGCGATCCCTATGACGCAGCCGAGCTCGACGATCTGCGCCGCGCGTTGATCCAGACCAGCCTCGTCTCCGCGGTCGACCTCAAGCCGGTGCAGGGGGCGACGCCCGATACCGTCGACGTCGCGGTGAAGCTCGACCCGGCACCGCCGCGCACCGTTGCGGGCGAGCTCGGCTACGGCACGGGCGAAGGCGCGCGCGCGGAACTCAGCTGGACTCACCGCAACCTGTTCCCACCCGAGGGCGCGCTGACGGTACGCGGTGTGCTCGGCACGCAGGAACAGCTCGGCTCGATCGTCTTCCGACGCAACAATTTCGAGGGCCGCGACCGGGTGCTGACGTTCCAGGCGTCGGGCGTCCACACCAACCGCGACGCGTACGACGCGAAGACCTTCACGCTCGCGGGCAGCCTCGAGCGGCAGACCAACATCTTCTTCCAGAAAACCTGGACCTGGTCGGTCGGTGCCGAACTGCTGGCGTCGGACGAGCGCGACGTGATCGTCTCGACCGGCGCACCGCGGCGACGGACGTTCTTCATCGGCGCGCTGCCGACGACGCTCAACTATGACGGTTCGGACGATCTGCTGAACCCGACCAAGGGGTTCCGGCTCGGCGCGCGGCTCAGTCCCGAAGTGTCGTTGCAGAATTCCGTGTTCGGCTATGCGCGCACGCAGTTCGACGGCAGCGTGTACCAGCCGATCGGCGGCAGCGTCGTGCTCGCCGCGCGTACCCGGCTCGGTACGATCGTCGGCGCGCCGCGTGACGAGGTGGCCCCGTCGCGGCGCTTCTACGCCGGCGGAGGCGCGTCGGTGCGCGGTTACGGCTATCAGTCGATCGGGCCGCGCGATCCCAACAACGACCCGATCGGCGGCCGCAGCCTGACCGAATTCTCGGTCGAGGCGCGGGTCAAGGCATTCGGCAATTTCGGCATCGTGCCGTTCCTCGACGCGGGCAACATATACACCTCGCCGCTGCCCAAGTTCACCGGGCTGCAGTACGGCACCGGGATCGGCGTCCGCTATTATTCGAACTTCGGCCCGATCCGCCTCGACGTCGGCACGCCGATCAACCCACAGCCCGGCGACAGCCGCGTCGCCGTCTACGTCTCGCTGGGGCAGGCGTTTTGAGCGAGGACGCTCTTCCAAGGCGCCGGATCGCGTGGTGGCGGTGGATCGTCAGCGCCATCATGGCGCTGCTCGTGATCCTTGGCACGGCGTTGCTGATCGTCGACACCGGCATCGGCCACCGCTTCGTCGCGGACCGGATCGCCGCGATCAGGACCGCCAACGGGCTGCGCTTCACGGTCGGGCGGATCGAGGGATCGCTATACGGCGATACGCGGCTGATCGACCTGCGCGTGTACGATCTGGAAGGGTTGGTCTTCCAGGCGCCCAACGTCGAACTCGACTGGTCGCCGTTCGACTGGTTTTCGAACCGGCTGGAGATTCAGCGGCTGATTGTCGATCGCGCGATCCTGACTCACACCCCGCGCACCCGGCCGTCGAAGACACGCGGACCGGCCCTGCCTGATTTCGATATTCATATCGGCAAGCTGTCGGTCGGTCGGCTGACGCTCGCCAAGCGCGTCCTGGGAACGCAGCGGATCGGGACGCTCGAAGGCCGCGCCGACATCCGGTCGGGCCGAGCACTCGTCGACCTCAAGGCACGCGTCGCCGGCAGCGACGATCTGAAGCTACGGATCGACGCCGAGCCCGCACGCGATCGCTTCGACCTCGACGTTGCCGCGAAGGGGGCCGCGGGCGGTGTGCTCGCGCGGATGGTGAAGGCGAAGGGCCCGGTCGCGCTCGCGGTTACCGGCGACGGCAGCTGGGCGAAGTGGAACGGCCGCGCCAACGGCATCGTCGGCACGACGCGCGTCGTCGATCTCGCGCTCGCGCAGCTGGCCGGGCGCTACACGCTGTCGGGCACGCTCTCGCCATCGTCACTGCTCAAGGGGCGGCTGCAGCGGCTGACGGCGCCGCGCATCCTCGTCAACGGCAGTGCGGAGTTCGCCAACCGCCGGCTGGACGGGCAGCTCTCGCTGCGCACGCCCGCGCTGGCGATCGACACGACCGGGATCGTCGATCTCGGTGCGAACGCGTATCGTGACGTCCGGATCAAGGCACGACTGCTGCGGCCGCCGGCGTTGTTCGACAACATGACCGGCAACATGGTCGAATTGCGCGCGATCCTGGACGGCCCGTTCGCGACCGCGGCGTTCGACTACCGCCTCGATGCCAGCCGGTTCGCGTTCGACCAGACCGGGTTCGAGAATGCGCACGCCGCCGGCAAGGGCCGCCTGTCCGCCGCACCGGTAACCGTGCCGATTCGCTTCACCGCCGCACGCGTCACCGGCGTCGGCACCGTCGCGGGCGGGATCCTGCGCAACCTGTCGGTCGACGGCCTGCTCCGCGTGACGCCGACGCTGCTCACCGGCGACGCGCTCAAGCTCCGCTCCGACAAGCTCACCGGCAGCATCAATCTCGCGGTCGATCTGCGCAACGGCCAGTTCGAGGTGGGCATCAACGGCGGGCTCGGTCGCTATCTGATCCCCGGCCTTGGCATCGTCGACGTGAAGTCCACCTTGCGCGTCGTCCCCGGCCCCAACCGCCACGGCACGCGCGTGATCGGCCAGGGCAGCGCGCAGATGGTGCGGCTCGACAATGCCTTCTTTCGCAGCCTCGCAGGCGGGCTGCCGCGCATCACCACCAACCTCGAACGTACCACCGACGGCATCCTCCACTTCACCAACCTGATGCTGACCGCCCCGCAGATCCGGCTGACCGGCAACGGCTATCGTCGTCGTGACGGAACCTTTCATTTCGAGGGAAGCGGGCGCCAGCAGACCTATGGCCCGGTACAGCTCGTGCTCGACGGCCAGATCGAAAAGCCGACGCTCGACCTCGTCTTCGCCAGCCCCAATGCGACGCTCGGCCTGTCCAACGTCCGTGCGCATCTCGGCCCGACGCCGCAGGGGTTCGCGTTCACCGCAGCCGGCGGATCTCGGCTCGGGCCGTTCACCACAAACGGCGCCATCCTTTTGCCGCCGGGCGCGGACGCAACGATCCAGGTCGCCACACTGAACGTCGCCGGCACACGCGCGAGCGGTAACATCGCGGTCGTCGATGGCGGCTTCAACGGCGCGCTCGCGGTTGCAGGCGGCGGTATCTCGGGCGAACTTCTGTTCCGTCCGGTCGAAACCGTTCAGCGCATCGAAGGCCATCTCGCCGCCAAGGCCGCGACGCTCGACACCGTTGCGCTCCGATCGGGTAAGCTCGATTTCGTCACGTTGTTCGATCCCGCCGGCACCTCGATCGAGGCGACCGCAACCGGCCTCGGCCTGCGTCGCGGCACGCTCAGCCTCGCCCGGTTCAACGGTTCCGCATCGCTGCGCGGCGGCGTCGGGACGATCAAGGCATCGATCGCTGGCTCGCGCGGACGGGCGTTCGATATCCATAGCGTCACGCAGGTGACCGCCAACAGTTACGCGATCTCCGCGCAAGGCACGCTCGACGGCCGCCCGCTGAAACTGCTCACCCCCGCGGTGCTGACGCAGGCCGAAGACGGCTGGCACCTCGCGCCGACCAAGCTCAGCTTCGGCGGCGGCGAGGCGCAGGTCGGTGGCCATTTCACCGGCACCAGCACCGCGGTCGACGCCAGCCTGACGCGCATGCCGCTCGCGCTGCTCGACATCGGCTATCCCGGGCTGGGTCTCAGCGGTTCGGCATCAGGGCGTTTCAACGTCGCCACCGCGAACGGCGCCGCGCCGACCGGCAAGGCCGATCTCACGATCCGCGGGCTCAGCCGCGCCGGCCTTGTCCTATCGTCGCGCCCGATCGACGTCGGCGTCGCGGCGGTGTTGTCGCCCGACAAGCTCGGCCTGCGCGCGGTGATCGCGTCCGCCGGCAAGACGATCGGCCGCGCGCAGGCCCAACTGGCACCCTTAGGGCAGGGGGACCTCGCCTCGCGCATCACCAACGCGCGTCTGTTCGGGCAGCTTCGCTACAGCGGCCCGGCCGACACGCTCTGGCGGCTCACCGGGGTCGAGCTGTTCGACCTGTCGGGCCCGGTCGCGATCGGTGCGGACGTCGTCGGCACGCTCGCCAATCCGACGCTGCGCGGCATCGTCCAGGCGAACGGCGCGCGGATCGAGAGCGCCACCACCGGCACCGTCCTCACCAACGTCCAGGCAAGCGGTCGCTTCGGCGGGTCGCGGCTTGTGATCGACCGGTTCGGCGCGGACGCGGGCAAGGGCGGCCGCGTCACCGGCACCGGCCAGTTCGAATTCGCCGCCGCCGCGGGAGTGGGTCTCGACCTCAAATTGCAGGCCGACAAGGCGGTGATGATCAACCGCGACGACATTGGCGCGACCGTCTCCGGCCCGCTGACGTTCAGGTCGAACGGCGCGGGAGGGACGATCGCGGGCGACGTGATGCTCGACAAGAGCCGCTACCGCCTCGGCCAGGCCACCGCCGCCAGCGCCGTCCCCCAGCTCAACATCCGCGAAATCAACCTCCCCGACGGCGGTGAAGAAATCGATGCACCGACCAAGCCGTGGACGCTTGCGATAAAGGCGCGGGCGCCGAACCAAGTCATGGTCAGCGGGCTTGGCCTCACCAGCGAATGGTCCGCCAATCTCAAGATCGCCGGCCAGCCCGAGAACCCGGCGATCACCGGTCGCGCGACGCTGATCCGCGGCGATTACGAGTTCGCGGGCCGGCAGTTCGCGCTGTCGCGCGGCGTGATCCGCTTCGACGGCGGCGTGCCCGCCAATCCTGCCCTCGACATTGAGGCGAACGCCGATTCGACCGGGCTCAGCGCGTCGATCCGCGTCACCGGCTATGCGCTGAAACCCGAGATTGGCTTCACCAGCACGCCCGCCTTGCCCGAGGACGAACTCCTCTCGCGGCTGTTGTTCGGCACCTCAATCACCAATCTGTCCGCGCCTGAAGCCCTTCAGTTGGCGGCGGCGGTCGCGGCGTTGCAGGGCGGCGGGAGTGGGCTCAATCCGATCAACGCGGTGCGCCGCGCCGCCGGGCTCGACCGCCTGCGCATCCTGCCGGCCGACCCGCAGACCGGGCAGGGCACCTCGATCGCCGCGGGCAAATACGTCACCCGGCGGCTGTATGCGGAGATCGTCACAGACGGGCAGGGCTATTCGGCGACGCAGGTCGAGTTCCAGGTCACGCGCTGGCTCTCGCTGCTGTCGAGCATCTCGACGCTCGGCCGGCAGAGCGCCAACGTCCGCGTCTCGAAGGACTATTGACGCGTGATTGCGCGCGCCCGTTTCGCTAGGACCCAGTCATGAAGCCCGTCATCTTCGGCCTGTCCGGCCCCGTCCTCACGCCGCAGGAGCGCGCGTTCTTCGCGGAGTGCGAACCCGCCGGCTATATCCTGTTCAAGCGCAACATCGTCGACCGCGCGCAGGTCCGCGCGCTGACCGACTCGCTCCGCGACCTCGCTGGCCGCGACGACCTGGCGATCCTGATCGACCAGGAGGGCGGTCGCGTCGCCCGGATGGGACCGCCCGAATGGCCGGCTTTTCCCGCAGGCCCGGTGTTCGACGCGGCGTACGAACGCGCACCGATGACCGCGATCCAGGCGGCGCGCGCGAACGGGCAGGCGCTGGGCGCGATGCTCAGCGAAGTCGGCATCACCGTCGACTGCGCTCCGCTGCTCGACGTGGCGCAACCCGACACCACAGAGGCTGTCGCATGCCGCACGTTCGGCGCCGATCCGATGCGCGTCGCCGCGCTCGGCAGGGCGACGCTGGAGGGGCTCGCCGAGGGCGGAGTCGTCGGCATCGTCAAGCACATGCCCGGCCACGGCCGTGCCAAGCTCGACACGCACCATCACCTTCCGACCGTCACCGCGACCGACGCCGAGCTGGAAGTCGACCTCGAACCATTCCGCACGCTCAACCAGGCGCCGATGGGGATGACGTCGCATATCGTCTTCGACGCCTGGGACGCCGATCGCCCCGCGACGCTGTCGCCGCTTGTGATCGACCGGATCATCCGCCAGCGGATCGGCTTCGACGGCCTGTTGATGACCGACGACATCGACATGAAGGCGCTGTCGGGCACTGCCGGCGACAAGGCCGCCGGCGCGATCGCCGCGGGTTGCGACATCGTCCTCGACTGCTGGGCCCGCATGGACGAGATGATCGAGATCGCCGGTCGTTTGAGTGAAATCTCCGACGCCTCCCGCGCCCGTCTCGACCGCGCAATGGCGTCGGTCGGACCAGCAAAAGGCGACGTCGCCGACCTGATCGCCACGCGGGATGCGCTTCTCGCTGCCGCTTGATGGCCGCAGGCAGACCTCGTTACCGATCGCGGCGGGCGCAGTGCTCCAGTGCTCCTGCTTGTAGACGATCACCTTTTCGCCGAGCAGGTCGCCGACAGAAGACCTCGCGTTGATCGCGCTCGCCGACGGGACCTTCGATCGGTGCGGGCATCAGCGGTACGGGCGGCGGGTGGCGCGATGTGCCCGAGCCTCGCGCAACGTCGCGTTCGGGGTCAGGCCGGTTGCCGGCACCTTGGGGACAGCGATGCGCTGCGCCAGGTAGATGCCGTTGTGACCGGAGCATAGATAGGCGACGAAACAGGCGACCGCGATTGGCACCGCATAGGTCGCGCCGAACAGTTCTATCCCCATGAAGGTGCAGGCGAGCGGGGTGTTGGCCGCGCCGGCGAACAGCGCGACGAACCCGATCGCCGCGAACACGCCGGTCGGCACGCCGAAAATGGGAGCAAGCGCGTTGCCGAGCGCCGCACCGATGAAGAACAGCGGCGTGACCTCGCCACCCTTGAACCCGGCGCTGAGCGTGACGACGGTGAACAGCAGCTTCAGCGCCCAGCTCCAGGGATAGGTGTCCGGCCCGAAAAAGCTGAGGAGGGTGAGGCTGTCGGGGGTCGCGCCGAGCGTGCCGAGCCCGAGATAATCGCGCGTGCCGAACAGGTAGACGAGCGCGATGACCGCAACACCGCCGATGACGGGACGCAACGGACCGTAAGGGACGATCCGCTTGAGCCATCCCCCCAGTGCGTGATTGGCCTCGGCGAAGGCAAGTCCGACCAGCCCGAACGCGACGCCGGCGATGGCCGCCTTGCCGACGAGCAGCGCATCGACCGGCACCATCGCATCGACCCGGTAGATCCCGTGATGGATGCCCCAGGCGAGGCAGGTCCAGTCGCCGATCAGCGCCGCGACGAGGCACGGCACCAGCGCGCGGTATTCGACCCGTCCGATCGCAAGCACCTCCAGGGCGAACACCGTGCCCGCGATCGGCGTGCCGAACACCGCGCCGAACCCGGCCGCGATCCCGGTCATCAGCAGGATGCGCATGCCGTCCGCATCGAGCCGCAGCGCGCGACCGAAACCGCTGGCGAGACTCCCGCCCAATTGGACCGCGGTGCCCTCGCGTCCGGCCGATCCGCCGAACAGATGCGTAACTACCGTGCCGAAGAAGATCAGCGGTGCCATCCGCAACGGCACTCCGCCGCCTGGCTCGTGAATCTGCTCGACGATCAGGTTGTTGCCGCCTTCGACCGAGCGGCCGGTCACGTGATAGAGCAACCCGACCACGAAACCGCCCAACGGCAGCAGGTACAGCAGCCAGGGCCAGGCGAAGCGCAGCCGCGTGACGGCATCCAGGCTCCACAGGAACGCTGCGCACAGCGTCCCGACCAGCGCCGCCATCGGCACCAGGATCGCGGCCCATCGTACGACCGACAGGGCATGAGCCTGCCGGTCGCGGGCGAATGCCACGATGTTCAGTTGAGCGATGAGAGTTCGAAAGGTTGCGCGCACAAATCCTCCTTGCTGCCTGTCGGCGCCAAGTAGGAATCATCGGCTCGTGCTAGAGCGGTTCGGTCGAACGACCCGGCGGAAATCCATCGCCGTGGCGCCGCCTATGTCTTCCCGTCGCCCGCTCGTCAACGGTATGGCGTCACCGTGTGGTGGTCGCGTGGGGCGAAATGATCGATTTCGCGCGACGAGCACCCCAACATCTTAGCGATCTGGCAGGACGCGTCGTCCAAACGCGCTATTCCCAGATGTCGAACCGCCTGCGATCCTGTATCTCGCCCCGATGAGCGACGCACAATTGACGCTGGATCTGGACGGGTGGGAGGGGCCGCTCGATCTGCTGCTGTCGTTGGCCCGGGGGCAGAAGGTGGATCTGCGGACGATTTCAATCCTCGCGCTGGTCGAACAGTATCTGGCGTATGTCGACTCCGCGCGCGCGCTGAAGCTGGAACTGGCGGCGGATTATCTCGTGATGGCGGCGTGGCTGGCGTATTTGAAGTCGGCGTTGCTCCTGCCGCGCGATCCGCTCGCCGAGCCCGATCCCGAGGAAATGGCGTTGCGGTTGCAGCTTCGGCTCGAGCGGTTGAGTGCGATGCGCGAGGCTGGCGCGCGGCTGATGGCGCGCGATCGGACTGGTCGCGACGTGTTCGCGCGTGGCGCGCCGGAGGGACTGCGGACGGTGCGCAAGGCGGCCTGGCAGGCGGAGATATTCGACCTGATCGCCGCCTATGGCCGGATCTCGGCGCGAACCCGGCCGGTGATGCATGTCGTCGCCGACCGCGAGGTGATGACGCTGGAGGCGGCGCTTGAGCGCGTGTCGATGCTGGTCGGCGAACGGATCGACTGGAGCGTGATCGAGAGCTTCCTGCCCGAGGCGGGGGAACGGCTGCGGCGGTCGGCGTTGGCGTCGAGCTTCGTCGCGGCGCTCGAACTCGCGCGGCAGGGGAAGATCGAGCTCCGGCAGGCGTCGCCGTTCGCACCGCTGTACCTACGGGCTCGCGCATGACCCCGCCCGACGACTTCGCGCGCGCCGTCGAGGCGGTGCTGTTCGCCGCCGAAGCCCCGCTGACGATCGACGCGATCCGCGCGCATGTCGGAGCGGGCGACGTGAAGACCGCGCTCGAAACGCTGACCGCCGACTACGCCGGGCGCGGGATCGCGATCGTCCGGCGTGGTGAGCGCTGGCAGTTCCAGACCGCGCCCGACATGGCGCACATGCTCCGCCGCGATCGCGAGGAACCGCGCCGCCTCAGTCGCGCGGGGATCGAGACGCTGGCGATCATCGCCTATCACGAGCCGGTCACGCGCGCCGAGATCGAGGCGATTCGCGGGGTTCAGATTTCGAAGGGAACGCTCGACGTGCTGATGGAGGCGGGCTGGGTGCGTCCGGCCGGGCGGCGCGAAGTGCCTGGGCGTCCGCTGATGTTTGCAACCAGCCCCGAATTCCTCGTCCATTTCGGATTGGCGAGCCGCCGCGACCTGCCGGGGATCGACGATTTGCGCGCCGCCGGGCTGCTCGATCCGGTCGATCTCGCCTTCGATCGGCTCGAAGATGGCGAAGATGGCGGCGGGGATGGCGCAATCTCTGGCAATGAGGCGGGATGAGGCTTAGATAGGGCTCAGTTTTCAGGAGAATGGCCATGGGCGGTTTTAGCCCGATTCACTTGCTCGTCCTCGCGGTCGTCGCGATCCTCCTTCTCGGCGGCGGTCGGTTTTCCAGCCTGATGGGGGACGTTGCCAAGGGCGTGAAGAACTTCAAGAAGGGAATGGCCGAGCAGGACGACGATACGCCCGCCAAGCCGTCGGCGCGGATCGAAGCGCAGAAGTCGGCCGATCCCGCGTTCGACCGCGACGGCAATCGCGTTCGCGACGACCGCCCCGCTTGAAGTCGGCAGAGTTGAAGTTGCTAGATAGGCGCGGCTGAATGTTTGATATCGCGCCCTCCGAGTTCCTGCTTGTGGCTTTCGTCGCGCTCGTCGTGATCGGTCCGAAGGATCTGCCCAAGGCGATGCGCGTGGTCGGCTATTGGGTCGGCAAGGCGCGCGGTGTCGCACGTCAGTTCCGCTCGGGCTTCGACTCGATGGTTCGCGAGGCTGAACTCGAAGAGATGGAAAAGCGCTGGGCGTCGGAAAACGAACGCATCATGCGCGAGCATCCACAGACGGCCACGGACTCCGCGGTAGACACGACGCAGGTCGTGCATTCGCCCGAGAAGGAGGAGTATCGTCGCGACTATCGGTCGATCGACCATTCCGACGATCATACGGACGAGCCTGTGATGGTCGAGAAGCCGGTGGTTGCTCCCGCTACGGCAGGCGATGCTCCGGATCACGATGTCGGTCGCGGCGATCGGCCTGGGGTGGCCGCGCTTTCGCCTGATCGCGCCCCGGACCTGTTCGATGCGCAGGTGAAGGCTCCGGTTCCCGCACCCAAAGCGATCGACGACAAGACCGGCAAGTCCGACGTCGCGCCATCGTGATCGACCTCAACCTCCGCGCCCCCGGGGCCGCTGAAAGCAAGACAGCTGAAAGCAAGACATGAGCGAGATCGACGCAAGCCGGGCCCCGTTGCTCGACCATCTGATCGAGCTGCGTCGGCGGTTGCTGTATTGCATCGCCGCGCTGGTCGTGACGTTCGCGATCGCGATGTATTTTGCCGAGGATATCTTCGGTTTTCTGGTCCACCCGCTGCTCGCGGCCGGCCAGAACAAAGTCATCTATACCGAGATCTTCGAGGCGTTCTTTGTCCAAATCAAGGTCGCGTTCTTCGCCGCCATGATGCTGTCGTTCCCGGTGATCGCGAACCAGCTGTGGCAGTTCGTCGCGCCGGGACTCTACAAGAAGGAGAAGCGCGCGCTCCTGCCGTTCATCCTCGCGACCCCGGTGCTGTTCCTGACGGGTGCGGCGATGGCCTATTACGTCGCGATCCCGATGGCGCTGCACTTCCTGCTCGGGTTCGACGGCATGGTCGGCGGCATCCACCGCGAGGCGCTGCCGGCGATCGGCAATTACCTGTCTTTCACGATGCAGTTCCTGTTCGGCTTCGGGATCTCGTTCCTGCTGCCGGTGCTGTTGATGCTGCTTGAGCGGGCGGGGATCGTGACGCGCAAACAGCTGATCGGCGCGCGGCGCTACGCGATCGTCGCGGCGTTCGCGATCGCGGCGGTGCTGACGCCGCCGGATATCGGGTCGCAGCTGCTGCTCGCGATCCCGCTGGTGATCCTGTACGAACTCGCGCTGATCGGGATCTGGTTCACGGAGCGCAGCCGGGCGAAGGCCCAGGCTGTCGAGGGCGAGTCCACCGACGTCGTCGAAAGCTGAAACGGCCGATACGAAAACGGGGCCCGGTGCGTGTGCACCGGGCCCCGTTCTGTTAGCGCGAAAGCGCAAAGGCTTACTTGGCGCTGTCTGCGGTCTTCGCGACGGTCTTGCCTGCCGATGCGACGTCCTTGCCAGCGCCTTCGACCGTGTTGCATGCCGAAACCATGAGGGCGCCTGCGACGACGACCAGTCCAACCAACTTACGCATGATACTTCCTCCTAGAAGGGCTTGAATGCCACCGGAGATGCAATGTTCGGGCGGGAATTTCGTTCCGGACGCGAAACTCGGAAATTCAATGATTTAGATACGTAAAGGCCCGACTGCATCACCGGGGGGGAGGGTGATACGGCCGGGCCTGTGTTCCGGATAGCGAGAGCGGGGGGGCATAAATTCGCTATCCGCTTTATCAAACGGCGATCGCCGCAGTCGGTTCCCGGCTTTGAAGAATTTTCCCTTGCGGACCGAAAAATTCGAGATTCGGTCAGTCGCGCCCGGTGATCGCGAACGCGATCTCGTACGCACCGACCAGCGGATCGTGATGCAGCGGCGAGCGCAACTGGCGGGACAGACCCTCCATGACGCGGCCGTAGCGCGACACCGCCTCGCGCAGCGCATCGCTCTCGACCAGCGCGCGCGAGACGACGCGGAGCAGCCCGCGATCGGGCTTGTCGGCAATCTTCTCGGCGGGCTTCACGACGATCCGGATCTGCGCGACCGGATCGCAGCTGATCGCCAGTTCGATCATTTCGGTGACCAGGAACGCGATCGCCACGGCGACGTCCTGATTGACCAGATACGGGTCGATATCGAGCGTGATGCCAAGGCCGTGCGAGCGATCGGATGCGGTCGCGCGAATATTGGCCGACAATTCGCCGATCATCGTCCGCAGGTTGAGCCCGCGATTTTCCTCGAGCTCGGCGAAATGATTGCGGTGGACGACGGCCAGCGCATCGACGCGGCGCTGGATCGAGGAATAGGCCGCGGTCGCATCCGCGCTCGGTGCACTGCGCGCGTGGAAATTGATCAGGCTGGAGATCACCTGAAGGTTGTTCTTCACCCGGTGATGGACTTCGCGCGTCAGCTTGGTCTGGCGGACGAGGCCCTCGGCGAGCCCTGCCTCGTGCAGCGCGACGGTGCGGCTGATCGCCTGGAACGTTTCGCCAAGCTCGCGAATCTCCTGGGCGGGTAGCGTGCTGACAATGCCGAAGTCGAGCTCCTCGCCGGGCGTGAACGCGGCGACCGCCCCGCGCAGGCGCCGCAATGGCCGAATGAGCAGGCGATCGACCACGAACCAAGCGATGCTGGCGGCGGCGAGCCACATCAGCAAGGGCAACAGCATCGCGACGATTAGCGACGAGGTGACAGGTGCGCTGCGAACGCTGGTGCGCAGTGCGAGGCCAGCGACGCCGAGATCGGTCCGGGTCGTTTCCATGCGATCTAGCGGGCGTTCGTCGGGAATTGTCTCGAGGTGGAGCGCATCCTCGTCGAGCACGATGGCGCTGCTGACGGGCGAGGTCCGCGTCGATGGCTTGGCGATCTTCTCGAGGAAGGCGCGCGGGAAATAGGCGCGGGCCGAGGTGCCGCCGCCGGAACCAGAGCTGGGTCCGGAGATCGCAAGCAGCAGCCCGGCATCGGGAACGATCGCGGCCGAAATCGGCATATCGTCGCGCCGCAACGTCACCGGGTTGGGCAGCGCGACGCCGCACAGCACACGGCCGGCGCGGTCGGTGATGATGAAGCGCGTACCGGCCGAAGACTGTTGCGCGAACACGCCCTGGGCGCGAGCGCAGCTCGGTGCGTCGGCGGGATCGGTGCCGAGCGCATTCACCGCGACGCGCAGCGCGGTCATGTCGCCGACCAGCTCAATCGCGATCGCCCGTGCGCTTTCGTTGGCGGTGACGCGCAGTCGCGCCCGCGCTTCGGCGTCGGCGAGACGCGTGGTCTGCAAGGTGGCGAAAACCGCGATCAGCGCCAGCGGCAACAGCGCGGCGCTGATAATCAAGAACAGCTTGGCGCCCGTTGGCAGATGCCGCATCGTTGTCAGCAGGCGATGTTCGGTGGGCATTGCGAGATCTGGTGCGGCGGGCGACGGGCGTTCGTCCGCCGCGTCGGTTGGCGAGGCCATCCGGCCCGCCGTCAGTCTAGCTTGCCGAGGAGATCGAGCAGGTCGTCCGGAATCGCCTCGTCGACGGTCTTCTGGTAGACCGATCGCAGTGCCGATCCCATTTGTTGATCCTTATTTGGGACCGACTTTGGGCTCTTGGCAGGCAATGTCTTCTCCGTGTCGTGGCCCAAACTCAAAACTTCCCCCTGCACGACGCATACCGATGGTGTGGCTGCGAGTATGACACGGTCCTTACACAGGTCGCACACTCACAAAAAGCTGCTCGTGAAACCAAATAGCATCTCGATAGTTCCGCGTTGGAGCGAAAATTCCCTGTCTGCGTACAACGTTGTCATATGTTAAGGTGACTGCGCGACGGATCCGGGCCATTTTCGACCGACGCCATTGTAATGATGCGAGCCGCCCGACACATGAGGGGCCGTATAGGATCAGGGAGTATTCGTTACCCATGTCGCTTGGACAGCAACTCGCACCGCACCTGCCATTTTTGCGGCGCTATGGCCGGGCCCTCACGGGTAGCCAGATGCATGGCGACAAGTACGTGCGCGCCACACTCGAAGCGATCGTCGCGGCGCCCGAGGAATTCCCGCGCGATGTCGATCCACGTCTCGGACTGTATCGGATGTTCCAGGCGATCTGGAACTCGGCGAACTTCGACGAAGTTGCCGACGAGGGCGCAAACGAAGCCCAGGGCCATGAGGCCGTTGCGCGTGCGCGTCTGGCGCGGATGACCCCATTGTCGCGTCAGGCGCTGCTGCTAACCGCGATGGAAGGCTTCACGCCGGAGGACGCCGCGTATCTGATCGAGGTCGAGCCGAGCGAAGTCGACGATCTCGTCGCCGAAGCGCTGTCGGAAATCGAGAACCAGACCCGTGCCAAGGTCCTGATCATCGAGGACGAGCCGATCATCGCGATGGATATCGAGACGATCGTTCGCGATCTCGGGCATGACGTCACGGGTGTCGCGGTCACGCGCGACGAGGCAGTCGCGCTGGCGATGGAGATGCGGCCGGGCCTCGTGCTGGCCGATATTCAGCTTGCCGACGACAGCTCGGGCATCGATGCGGTCAAGGACATCCTGGCCGAGTTCGAAGTGCCGGTGATCTTCATCACCGCCTTCCCCGAGCGCCTGCTGACCGGCGAGCGGCCCGAGCCGACCTTCCTGATCACCAAGCCGTTCCAGCGCTCGACTGTGAAGGCTGCGATCAGCCAGGCGTTGTTCTTCGATCAGGCGACCGTGCCGGCAAACTGAATCATGGGTAATTCGGGGCGGTCAAAGCCTTGATTATGGCGCATTTATAATCCAGGTTGGGTCCGTGGTCGTTACGGACACGGACCCAAAACAGTTTCCGGGGGTTACACATATCATGGCTGACCCGAACGATCGTATCCACGTCGAAACCGATGATGCGCGCGCTGGCGCAACCCCCCACATGACGCGCTATATTTTGGCGATCTCGCTCATTCTGGTGATCGCAATCTTTGGCTTCCTCGTCATTCGCTAACTTTTGTTGGATGCGCGTCGCTGGCATTGACCAAAGCGCATCCCTATGCTTGTCGGACGTCGGCGGCATCCTACCATCGGGATTGATCGGAATACCATGACCCAGCCTGCTCCACGTACCGATGTCGAGGATGATATCGACGAAGTCGTCGTGCCGGTCGAGCATGTCTCGCTGTCCGATGCGGAGTTCAAGGTTCAACTCGCGCAGGTCATCCCGCATCTCCGCGCGTTCGGGCGCTCGCTGTCGGGCAGCCGCGATCTGGCCGACGATCTCGTGCAGGAAACGCTGTTGAAGGCCTGGGCGGCACGTCTGCGTTTTCAGGCCGGTACGAACATGCGCGCGTGGACGTTCATCATCCTGCGTAACCTCTACTTGTCGCAGATGCGCCGTGCGCGCTTCAAGGGCGAGTGGGACGATCTGGTTGCCGATCGTATCCTTGCGGCCCCCGCGAGCCAGGATCGCCATGTCGAACTCGGCGATATGCAGCGCGCGCTCATGCATCTGCCACAGCCGCAGCGCGAGGCGCTGATCCTGGTCGGGGCGGGTGGCTTCGCGTACGAGGAAGCCGCTGAGATCTGTGGTGTCGCGGTCGGTACGATCAAGAGCCGCGTCGCGCGTGGCCGGGTCGCGCTCGAGACGATCCTCAACGACGGATCGTTGCCGTCGCGCCGCGATCATGAGACTGACACGACGAAGACCGCGCTCGACTCGATCATGGGCGATGTCGAAGAACTCAGCCGCGGACGGTAGAGCCTCGCCGGTGATCAGCGGACGGTCTCGTCAGTTCAGACGATGCGGAATGCTGTCCAGTCTGCAGACCAAATGCATCATTTCAGGCGGCAAGGTGTGCGACTCGTCGAAAGCGCCGCGCAGCGTGTAGCCGATCACATCGGTCACGCGCGGGCGATCGACGATCTGCCGACCGTCCTCTTCGCGTCTGATCGTGAGGAATGCATAAGACATAGTATCATAACGGCCGATGCGGCTTTTTGTTGCTTTGTCGTGACACGCTGACGCCGCGGTCTGTATCACCCGTCCATGTCCGCAATAGCTCCCGATCTCTCCCAAGCCGATCGTATCGTCGATGCGACCCAGCGCGCTCGGCTCTGGTCGCCTTTCCTGGCAATGGTGCTCGACCGCGAGCCCGCGCTCGAGGCGTCGCTGCTCGGCGGAGAGTTGGACGTCTCGGCGTCGAGCGCCGAACCCGACATGCCGACTGCGAAGCGCCTGCGGATCGAACGGCGCGCGGTCGCCTTGACGGTCGCGGTCGGCGATCTGGCCGGCGTGCTCGACCTGACCGCGGTGACCGGCGCGCTCACCGACTTTGCCGATCGTGCCCTGGATACCGCGATCCGAACCGCGATCGAGGAGCGAACCCCCGGCGCAGAGATGCGCGGCTTCACCGCGATCGCGCTCGGCAAACAGGGAAGTCGTGAGCTCAACTACTCGTCGGATATCGATCCGATCCTGCTGTTCGATCCCGCCACGCTGCCCTGTCGTCCGCGCGAGGAGCCGGACGAGGCTGCGGTCCGGATCGGCAAGCGCGTTGTCGAACTGCTGCAGGCGCGCGACGGCGATGGTTATGTCCTGCGCGTCGATCTGCGGTTGCGGCCTTCGCCCGAGATCACCCCGATCGTCCTGCCGGTGGAGGCGGCGATCGGCTATTACGAGGCGCAGGCGCTGCCCTGGGAGCGCGCCGCGTTCATCCGGGCCCGGGCGGCGGCGGGCGATATCGCGCTCGGCACGCGGTTCCTGGAGACGATCCGGCCGTTCATCTGGCGGCGCGCGCGCGATTTCGGAGCGATCGGCGAAATCCGCGGCATGTCGCGGCGAATCCGCGATCATCATTCGCAGGGGCAGGCGTTCGGCCCGGGCTATGACCTGAAGCGTGGTCGCGGCGGCATCCGCGAAGCCGAGTTCTTCGCGCAGATCCACCAGTTGATCCACGGCGGTCGCGATCCGGCGCTGCGGGTGCCCGCAACCCGCGATGCCTTGGCTCGGCTCGCCGAGGCGGGCTGGATCGTCGGCGCGGAGGCGACCGCGTTGATCGACGGTTATACGCTGCTCCGCACGATCGAGCACCGCGTGCAGATGATCGACGACCGCCAGACTCACACGCTGCCGACCGGCGATGCGCTCGACCGGGTGGCGAAGCTCCATGGTCTGCCGGATAGCGATGCGTTGCTGGCGCTGCTGCTGCCGCGCGTGGCCGCGACCGGGCGGATCTACGACGCGCTCGACGATACCGTGCGCCCGGCGTTCTCGCACGATCCGGTGACGCTCGACGCCGATCTGACTCGCGCGGGCTATGCCGATCCCGAGGCGGCGCGTCGCCGGATCGAGGCGTGGCGTGGCGGCACCTATCCCGCGCTGCGCAGTCCCGCCGCGCGCGAGGCGCTGGAGGCGGTCCTGCCGACGCTCGTGCCCGCGCTCGCTGCGGCGCCCGAGCCGCAATCGGCGCTGCTCCGGCTCGACGCGTTGCTCGAACGGTTGCCCAGCGCGATCAACGTCTTCCGCCTGCTTGAGGCGCGACCGGGGCTGGCGACGTTGCTCGCCGCGATCCTCAGTCATGCGCCGACGCTGGCCGACGATCTGGGGCGACGTCCCGATCTGCTCGACGGACTGATCGACGCCAGCGCGTTCGACGCGGTCGGCGATGTCGCGGCGCTGGAGACGATGATGCGCGCAGGCGATGCGGGCGCGGACTATCAGGCGCGGCTCGATCATGTCCGGCGGGTGGTCGGCGAATTGCGCTTCGCGTTGGGCGCGCAGATCATCGCGGGCACGTCCGATCCACTCGACGTCGCCGCGGGTTACGCGCGGGTCGCCGAGGCGGCGATCGGCGTGCTGACGCAGGCGACGATCGACGCGTTCGCCAAGGCGCATGGTCGCGTCCCCGACAGCGAACTGGTGATCCTGGCGCTCGGTCGGATGGGCGGCGCGATGCTGACCCACGCGTCCGATCTCGACCTGATCTACCTGTTCACCGGTGCGTTCTCCGCCGAATCGGACGGCGCGAAGCCGTTGGGGGCGACGCTGTACTACAACCGGCTCGCGCAGCGCGTGACCGCGGCGCTGTCCGTGGCGACCGCGGCGGGCCCGCTCTATCAGATCGATACACGGTTGCGGCCGTCGGGCGGGCAGGGGCCGCTGGTCGTCACGCTCGACAGCTTCGCACGCTATCAGCGCGAGGACGCGTGGACGTGGGAGCATATGGCGCTGACCCGTGCCCGGCCGGTGTTCGGCTCGGCGGCCGCCCGCGACGCGGTCGCGACAGTGGTTCGCGATGTTCTTGCAGGCGATCGGCCGTCGCGCGATCTCGTGGCCGATGCGCGGTCGATGCGAACCGAGATGGCCGCGCACAAGCCTGCAAAGGGTCCGCTCGATGCCAAGCTGTTGCCGGGCGGGCTCGTCGACCTCGAATTTGCGGTGCATGTCGTCCAGCTCGTCCATCGCACCGGATTCGACCCGAACCTGGGACGCGCGATCGACCGCCTGGTCGAGGCGGCGCTGATGTCGCCGACGATGCGCGCCGCGCATGACCTGCTGACGCGGCTGCTGGTGACGCTGCGGCTGGTCGCGCCCGATGCGACCGCGCCGGGCGCCGCGACCGAGGCGCTGATCGCACGCGCGATTGGTGTCGACGACTGGCCGGCGGCGATTGCCAAGCTGGAAACGACGCGGCAGGAGGTCCGGCGATTCTGGGCGCACGTGACAGGAGAGCAAGATGGATGACGGTGCGACGATCCCCGACGTGACGGTGACGATCGACGACGAGGCGGTATCGCTGGCGAGCCTCGGCGCGCCGCTGGTGGTGTATTTCTATCCGAAGGACGACACGAGCGGTTGCACTGCCGAGGCGAAGGACTTTTCCGCGCTTGCCGACGCATTCGCGGCGGCCGGCGTCGGTGTCGTCGGCATCTCGAAAGACACCCCCGCCGCGCATGCCAAGTTCACCGCGAAGCATGCGCTCACCGTGCGTCTTGCGAGCGACGTCGACGGCGGGGCCTGCGAGGCGTTCGGCGTCTGGGTCGAGAAGGCGATGTACGGCAAGAAATACATGGGAATCGAACGCGCGACGTTCCTGTTCGGCGCCGATGGCACCTTGGCCAAAGCGTGGCACAAGGTTCGCGTGCCGGGTCATGCCGAAGCCGTCCTCGCCGCCGCCCGAGCGCTGTAAATCGTCCGGTCTGAAGAGGCCGCGGTAACCCCCGCAGATTCGCGCATTTTTTGCCGTTTGACGTCAGTGTTCCATCGACTCGCCGCACCACTGCGGCGCTCCGCCGCGCGACCGGCGGGGCGCTATTGCCGAAATCGGTTGTATCCGGCCTAAACCCGCAAGTCTGGCGCGCGGAGGGGCTGCGAATCAGGACAGAGTTTCGGAGCCGTCCGCTTTGGGGGCGAACGGTCCTGTATTTATTGTGTCGGGGACCAATGGTCGAATTTTCCGCTGCAGCCTTCGGAACGCGCCTGAAGGCGCTGTTCGCGACGCGCGATGTTCTCTTCCATGACGGTACGACGGTGCGGCGCATCCGGTTCGGCGGCAAACGCCAGGCAGCGATCGCCGCGATCGGTGCGGTGACGCTCGGGTTCTCGGGCTATGGGGCAGCGCAGGCCGCGTATGGCGCCGCCGCCGCGACCGGCGTGGTCGTGCCGCCGACCGCCGATATCAAGCTTGCTCAGATGCAGACCCAGATCGTCCAGATGCATCAGCGCGTCGCGACGATCCGTGAAACCGCCGAGGCGCACGCCAAGCGCATCGAGCAGCGTCAGGCCCTGATCACCGCCGCGCTGACCGGGACCGGCGACGCCAAGTCGCTGGCGCTCGCGACGCGGCCGATCGATCCCGCGGCGGACAAGCTCGCCGCCGACGTCGTCAAGCCGCTGGTCAAGGCCGAAGGGCGTCAGGTTCAGCTCGCCAGCGCCGCGCAGCAGGTCCTCGACCGGCGCTATGCCGAAACAGCGGCGACGGTGCGCAAGCTCGGTCTGCGTCCCGAGCGTTTGGCGAAGCGGTCGCGCGCGACGGCGATGGGTGGTCCGATGATCGCCGCGAACAGCGAAGAAGCCTCCACCGATCTTCGCGCCGATGCGCAGTTCCGCACGCTGTTCCAGACCTGGAAGAAGCTCGATACCTTGCAGCAGGGCGTGATCGCGATCCCGTCGGTCCAACCTGTGCATGCGCTGTCGTTCACCAGCAATTACGGGATCCGGACCGATCCGTTCCGCGGCACCGCGGCGATGCATGCCGGCGTCGACATCCCCGGCCCGATGGGTACGCCGATCTATGCGACCGCCGACGGCATCGTCGCGCACGCCGGTCGCCAGGGCGGGTACGGGAACATGGTCGAGCTGAACCACGGCAAGGGCATCGCCACCCGCTACGGCCATCTCTCGAAGATCCTCGTTGCCGACAACGCACGGGTGACGCGCGGCCAGCTCATCGCGCTGATGGGCTCGACCGGCCGCTCGACCGGGTCGCATCTGCATTACGAGGTGCGCATCGATGGCCATGCGGTGAACCCGGTGCCGTTCCTGACGACCGCCGACTACCTCCTCGCCGCGCAGGATCGCGGGGTAAGGGCGATTCCGGTGTCGACGACCGGCCCCGCCGCGCAGGACTGATCGCTGCAGCGACATATTGGGGTCAATTCCGGCCACACCCCCGTCATCCCGGCGAAAGCCGGGACCTCGACCCGCGGGGACGGACTCGCAGCATGAGACTCTAGCTTTTGCCGGGATCACGCTTGGACGGTGGCCCGAGGTTGCCGCGGATAGCGCGACCGCCTATCTCCTGATCATGGCAACGCTGGCACCCGACATCATCCTCACCCCCTCCGCCGCGGCGCGTGTCGCGGCGATCGCCGTCAAGCAGGGGAAGCCGGCGATCCTGCGTCTCTCGGTCGACGGCGGCGGCTGTTCGGGGTTCCAGTACAAGTTCGGGTTCGCCGACTCGGTCGAGCCCGACGACGTGATCGCCGAGCATGACGGTGTTCGTCTGGTCGTCGACAGCGTCAGCATCGACCTCGTCCGCGGCTGCGCAGTCGATTACGTCGAATCGCTCGCCGGCGCCGCGTTCAAGGTCGAGAACCCCAACGCCGCGTCGGGGTGTGGTTGCGGCTCCAGCTTCTCGGTCTGACGCATTCATGAAAATCGTCACGTACAACGTCAACGGCATCAAGGCGCGGTTGCCGCGGCTGATCGAATATCTGACCGAAGACCAGCCCGACATCGTCTGTCTTCAGGAATTGAAGTCGAGCGACGACACCTTCCCGATCGCCGATATCGAGGCGGCCGGCTACGGCGCGGTCTGGCATGGCCAGAAGGCGTGGAACGGCGTCGCGATCCTCGCCAAGGGGCGCGTGCCGGAGGTTCGGCAGCGCGGCCTCGACGGCGGACCGGAGGACGAGCACAGCCGCTATATCGAGGCCGAGGTCGACGGCCTGATCGTCGCGGCGCTCTATCTGCCCAACGGCAACCCGCAGCCCGGGCCCAAATTCGACTATAAACTGCGCTGGATGGACCGCTTGGCTGCGCGCGCGCGCGTCCTGCTCGCCGAAGAGAAGCCGACGATTCTCGCGGGCGACTACAATGTGATCGCCAACGACGACGACACCTTCTCGGTGCGCGCGATGCAGGACGACGCGCTGATGCAGCCCGAAAGCCGCGAGCATTACCGAGCGCTGGTGGCACAAGGCTGGACCGACGCACTCCGTACGCAATTCCCCAAAGGCGGCGTCTGGACGTTCTGGGATTATCAGGCGGGCGCCTGGCAGCGCGATGCGGGGTTCAGGATCGATCACCTGCTGCTTAGTCCGCAGGCTGCCGACCGGATGATCGATGCCGGCGTCGACAAGGCCTATCGCGGCCGGGAAAAGGCCAGTGATCATGCACCAACTTGGGTTCGGTTGCGCTAGCAATCGTCGCCACCCTCGCGCATGACTCCCCGCAACAGGGGAGTTTCGTGGTGGGGAAGTTTGGGATAACCGCCGTCGGGCTGATGGCGGCAGCGATTTTCGTGGCGTCGCCTGCGGTTGCGCAGGACGATCCGGTATTCTGTCCGAACCGGCCCAGTCTGGGATCGAACGCGTGCATCACCGCGCCCGGTCACGTCCAGGTCGAACTGTCCACGCTCGACTGGCAACGCGACGACAATGCCGATCAGCGCGAGGACACGATCCTGGCGGGCGATTTCGACGCACGGTTCGGCGTTGCCAAGAGCACCGAGCTTCAGCTGTCGTGGACGCCGTTCGGGCGGGTCCGCACGCGCGACAAGACGACGGGCCTGATCGATACGACGACCGGGATCGGCGATTTCCGGCTTGGCCTGCGCCGGAATTTCCGCAATCCGGACGGCAAGGGCTTTTCGTTCGCCGCCGAACCGTTCGTCACGCTTCCGATCGGTCGCGACCCCGTCGGCGCGGGCGACTGGGGCGCGGGTATCGTCCTGCCGGTCAGCTACGAAGTGAGCGAAAAGGTCCAGCTGTCCTTAACCGGCGAGGGCGACGCGGCGGTCGACGAGGACGGCAACGGGCGGCATCTGGCCTATAGCGGCATCGTCGGCCTCGGCTATTCGCTGGCCGAAACGCTCACCGCTACGGCCGAACTGTCGGTGCTGCGTGACGATGATCCGACGGGGCACCATACCGAAACTGCGGCGGCCGGATCGGTCGCATGGAAGGCGCGCAAGACCC
Source organism: Sphingomonas sp. M1A8_2b (assembly GCF_053345535.1). NCBI lineage: Bacteria > Pseudomonadati > Pseudomonadota > Alphaproteobacteria > Sphingomonadales > Sphingomonadaceae > Sphingomonas > Sphingomonas sp. M1A8_2b. The sequence continues at coordinate 533,502 of NZ_JBKFAH010000003.1, forward strand.
TGCAAGTCCACGTGCTGGCGGTAGCGGGCCTGAACCACGATACGCCGGACCTGCGACTGGTGACCGGCGGCGCGGTCCTGTTTTAGGCTCCACGCGATCTCGGACGACCGCGCGGCGCTCCCGACCCTGCCGCGCCGCTTGACTTGACCTGCGTCACGCGGTTCCTTGGTCGTCGATGCTGATGGCCCTGCTGCTCCAGTCCGTTGCCGGGCCACCCGTCCCGCGCGAATTGCGCAAGCCGACGCCGCGGGTCGCGCTGCCGTGTCCCGTCACCCAAGCTGGGGAGGATATCGTCGTCTGCGCGCGTCCGACCGATCAGCGGCTCGCCAGGCTCCCCGAGCCGATCCAGCCACCGCGCGGCGACCCGCTCTCGTTCCGGTTACCCGGTGGCGGCAAGGGCAATGTCCACGCGATCCGCACCGAACTGCCCGGCGCGCGCGGGCAGGGGGTGGCGGTGACGCTGAAGATCCCGTTTGGCAGGGGGAAGCGGGAGTAGGGCGCGCCGGGACGCGCGATCGACATTCAATCTTTGCCGTTCCCAGGCAGCCTCGGCTCCAATCGCTATCGCCCCGATCCGCGCGGCTAGAGCGTCCGCTCGTACACCTGATACACCTTGTTCACCCGGCTCTCGATCGTCTCGGCGATCGAGCGCATGCCCTGGTTGTCGTCGAGAATCCAGCCGATCTCGCCGCGCACCGCCCCGTAATGTTCGACCGAGGCGCGGCGGATATATTCGATCATCATGAAGGCGAGCTGGCTCGCGAGCCGCGACGCCTGCAACTCCTTTACCACGCCCATCAGCGGCACGCGCACCGTCCGCACCTTGGGTTTGCGCAGCCACCACAAAAGCTTGGCCCAGCCGAACGGGAGCAGGCTGCCGTTCAGCGGCTTGATCGCCTCGTTCAGATCGGGAAGCGTGATCATGAAGGCGACCGGCTTGCCGTCCAGCTCTGCGATGCGGATCAGGTCGTTGAACACGATCGGCTTCAACTTCACGCCGACGTCCTTGATCTCCGGCGGGGTCAGCGGGACGAACCCCCAATTGTCGCGCCACGCGTCGTTGAGGATCGCGAGGATGATCGCGGCCTCCTCCTCGAACTTCGTCTTGTCGACCTCGCGGATGACGATCCGCGGGTTCTTCTCGCCCGACTTGATAATGCGCTGGACGATCGGCGGAAACTGCTTCGTGATATCGACCTCATAGGTCATCAACCGCTTGATCGGGCGATATTGCGCCCACTCGATCCAGCCGCGATATTCGGGCTTGGCGTGGCCCATCATGATCGTCGGCGGGTGATCATAGCCGTCGATCAGCAGGCCCGGCTCCTCCCAGATCGACATGCTGATCGGCCCGAGCGCGCGCGTCATGCCCTGATCGCGAAGCCATTGCTCGGCGCGCGCGAGCAGCGCCTGGAAGATGTCCTGCCGCTCGGCCTCCATCAGCCCCCATTGGCCGACGCCGGGGCCGAAGCCTTGCTCGGCGGGCATCGTCAGCGCCAGCGTATCGATGTGCGCGGATATGCGACCGACCACGCGGCCCTCTTCCTCGGCGAGGAACAACTGCGCCTTGGCGTGGCTGAACCAGCCGTTCTTTTCCGGCGTGATCAGCCCGAGCGCTTCGGACTTGAGCGGCGGCACCCAGTTCGGGTCATCGGCGTAGAGACGGAACGGGAGATCGATGAAGATCTTGCGATCCTTCTTGGTCTCGACCGGTCGGATGGTAAATTTCGCCATGTGTCGTTCCTGTGCGCCTGGACGCGGGTATCTAGCCAGACGCATCGACAAAGGCGAGCGACTCGTACATCGTCTCTCCATCCCGGCCCGGTACCGAAGACGGCCGCTGTCGGTTACCTTTGCGTGATCGCCGTGTGCGGTCACTGTGATCGCCTTTCCTTTGAATTTGATGCATTTGCCGCGCCTGTAAATGCCACGCTGCGGCCACTATGTTCGGACAATGGATACGCCCATGGACTCTTCGCTCAGCCTTTCGCGCGGCATGGCCGCTCCGGTCACACCCGTCGCCGGCGTCAGCCCCGTTGCCGGCAGCGGCATGGTGCGGATCGCCGACGACAAGGTGATGCTGCGCGCCGCCGCCGACTTGACCCGCGATCTCGTGAAGCCGCGACCCGCGGTGTATTGGGCCGATCTGATCGCGTCGGTGGTCATCGGTTACGGCGCGCTCGTCGTCGCGGCGACCTCGGGCTCAACTGCGGTCGCGATCGTCGCCGGTATCGTCGCGATGCTGGGCATCTACCGCGGGCTGAGCTTCATCCATGAAGTCAGCCACATGAAGCACGCCGCGGTGCCGAACTTCCGGCTGGGGTGGAATATCCTCGTCGGCGTGCCGTTGCTGACACCGTCCTTCATGTACGAAGGGGTCCATAACCTGCATCACGCGAAGACCCGCTACGGCACGGTCGAGGATCCGGAATATCTGCCGCTTGCGTTGATGAAGCCGTGGACGCTGCCGCTGTTCATCGTCGTATCGGCGCTCGCCCCGATCGCGCTGCTGTTCCGCTATGCGGTGCTGTCGCCGCTGTCGCTGCTGTCGCCGACGCTGCGGACGATGGTGGTCGAGCGCTATTCGGCGCTTGCGATCAACCCGCAATTCCGTCGTCGCAGTCCCGAAGGGGACGCCAAGACCTATTGGAACCGCCTCGAGGTCGCCGCCAGCCTGTGGGCGCTGACCTTGATCGGGCTGACCGCCACCGGCGTCCTGCCGTTGCGCGCCTTCCTGACGTTCCTTTGCGTGGCGTCGGCGGCGGCGGTCATCAACCAGGTCCGCACGCTGGTCGCGCATCTCTGGGAGAATGACGGCGAAGTGATGACGGTCACCGCCCAGTATCTCGACACCGTCAACGTGCCGCCGCCGGCCCTGCTGCCCGCGCTGTGGGCGCCTGTCGGGCTGCGCTATCACGCATTGCATCATCTGCTCCCGGGCCTGCCCTATCATGCGCTCGGCGAGGCGCATCGGCGGATCTCGGCCGAACTCGACGCGATGTCGCCGTATCACAAGGCGAGCTATCCCGGTCTGCCGGGGCTGGTAGGCAAGATCGCGCGGAGCACGATGATCCGCCGCTGACGCGATCGAATGCCAAGCGACAGAAACCAAGGGATCGCAGCGCCGCGCTGCGATCCCTTTTTTATTCCTCGGAGCGGATCAGGACGGCCTCGCCGATCAGGAAGAACAGCAGGAACGGCGCCCAGGCGGCGAGGAACGGCGGGTAGACGCCCAGATTGCCCATCGCGAGCGCGAAATTGTCGGCGACGAAGAACGCGAAGCCGAGGCCCATGCCGATCACCGCGCGGACGAACAGCTTGCCCGATCGCGCGATCCCGAACGCCGCGACGGCACCTAGCAGCGGCATCAGCACCGCCGACAACGGCCCCGACAGCTTGTGCCAGAGCGACCCCTCGAGCCCCTTGGTCGGACGGCCGGCATCGGACAGGTCGCCGATCGCGGACTTCAGCGCGCCGAACGACAGGCCGTCCGCGTCGACCGACGCCAGCGTGAACTGGTCCGGGCGCACGTTTTTGGCGATCACGACCGAGCCGAGCTTGGTCAGCGTACCGTGCGCCACCTCGAACCGCGTCGCGGGGCCGACCAGCCAGCCGCCCTCGACGCGCCGCCCATGATCCGCGCTCAGGATCGCCACGAGATTACCGCCGGTGCGATCGTACAGCGTGATCCCGCCGAGCCGCGTCGCCGCGCCGCGTCCGCGTATCTGCGCTACTTCGATCAGATCGTCGCCATCCCGGACCCACACGTTCGCGCGGTCGCCGCGATCGATCGGCAGCTTGCCGTAATTGACCTTCTGCCACTGGTTGAGCGTGGCGGTGGCGCGCGCGACGACGTGGTCGCTGAAGGCGAAGCTGATCGCCGCGACGCCCAGACTGGCGACGAGCAGCGGCGCCAGCACCTGGTGCGCGGACAGACCGGACCCCTTCAACGCGACGATCTCGCTGTTCTGGTTCATCGTGATCAGCGTCAGAATCGTCCCGAGCAGCACCGAAAAGGGCAGGAACCGGGCGATGATCTGCGGCACGCGCAACGACACGTAATACCAGATCTGCGCATCGCCATTGCCGGGGAAGGCAAGGATGTCGCCCGACTCGCTCAGCAGGTCGAGCGCCTGCAGCACGAGGACCAGCGCGGCGAGGACCGCGAACGTCCGCAACAGGAACATCCGGCCCATGTAGATCGCGACCGTGCGCGACGGGAAAAAGCTGACGAGTTTCATGCGACGCTTGCCTTGCGGCGTCCGGGCATACGCTTGGCGATGGCCTTGAAGGACTTGGAGAAGACGCGTTCGAGCGCGCCGATCGGCTGGCCGCCCGGAACATAGGCGATCGTGTAATACATCCAGAGCACCAGCCCCGCGAAGATCGTGAACGGTACCCATAGCGCGATGATCGGATCGATCCGTCCGAGTTCGCCGATGTCGGCCGCGTACTGGTTCACCTTGTGATAGGTGACGATCATCACGATCGACAGAAACACGCCGAGCGCGGAAGTCGATCGCTTCGGCGGCACACCCAGCGCCAGCGCGAGCAAGGGCAGCAGGAACATCGACGCGACTTCGGCCAAGCGGAAATGGAACTCCGATCGGCTGCCCTCGCGCTGCTCCAGCGTCGGCGCGCGCTGACCCTGCCGGGCGAGCTCGGGCAGCGTATATTCCAGGTTGCGCCCGCCGCGCACGCGGAAGCTCTCGAACTTGGGCAGGTTGATCGGCAGATCGTGGCTGGTGAAGGTCAGCACGCGCGGTGTCTTGAACTCTGGGCGATTGTGGATCAGCGTGCCGTTGGCCAATCGGAAGGTGATGACGTTGGGATCGTCGGTCGCGAGGAACTTGCCCTTCTCCGCGGTCACGCCGAGCCAGTCGCCATTCTGGCTCGACGCATGGACGAAGATCCCTGACAGTTCGCGGCCCTTGTCCTTGCTCTGCTCGATCCGCAGCGTCATCCGGCTGCCCAGATTGGTGAATTCGCCGACCTTGATCGACGCGCCGAGTGCGCCGGTGCGCAATTCGAAGCGCAGCCCTTCGTAATAATAGCGCGCGATCGGCTGGACATAGCCGACGATCGCCAGGTTCGTCAGTGCCAGGGCGATCGTGTACATGTACGGCACGCGCAGCAGCCGGTTGTAGCTCATGCCGACGCCGCGCAGCACGTCGAGCTCGGACGAGGTCGCGAGCCGGCGGAACGCGAGCAGGATGCCAAGCATCAGCCCGATCGGAATACCGAGCCCGAGATATTCGGGGAGAAGGTTGGCGAGCATCCGCCAGACGACGCTGATCGGCCCACCTTGGGTGGCAACGAAATTGAACAACCCGAGCATGCGATCGAGCACGAACAGCATCACCGCGATCAGCAGCGTCGACAAGAGCGGCACCGCGATCAGCCGGGCCATGTAACGGTCGATGGATTTCATGCGGGACGGCGCTCGGTATGCTGGATCGTGGGGGTATAGGGATGCGCGGGCGGGGCGTCATCCCCAATCGCACCGCCTTCGGGTGACGTCGTCCGCCGTCCTGCCGCGCGCCTATTCCGCGGCGATTCGGTCGCTTGCCGCCGGCCGTTCCGCTGCCAGCGCGGTCGCCACGGCGCGCTCCAGGCCGTTGAGCGTGAACGGTTTGCGCAGGACCTCATGCCCGCCGAACTGGCTGGCGTTAGCCTCGCCCGCGAACCCGGTCACGAACAGCACGGCAATGTGCGGGTAGAGTGGGCTCAGCGCGGCTATCATCTCGGGCCCGGTCTGGCGCGGCATCAGCACGTCGGAGATGATAAGCCCGATCGCCGGGTGCGCGGCGAGCAGCGCAGGGGCGGCCAGCGGATCGTCGCACGCGATCGCGTCGTAGCCGATCTCCTCCAGCGCGCCGGTGGTCGCGGCCAGCACGCGCGGATCGTCCTCGACGACCAGCACCTGCAACGCTTCGGGCAGGGCTGCCGGTACCGGCACGACCGCGACGATCGGCGCGGGCACGACGGGGATGGCCGTCGTGTCCGCCGCGCGCGGGAGGTACAGCGTGATCGCCGTCCCGCTGCCCGGCGTCGACACCAACTCGACCTGGCCGCCAAGCTGCTGGACCAGCGCGAAGATCTGGCTGAGGCCGAGCCCGGTGCCCTTGCCGACCTCCTTGGTGGTGAAGAACGGTTCGAACACGCGCTCGGCGATGTCCGCGGTCATGCCGCAGCCATCGTCCGCGACGCTGATCGTGACGTAATCGCCCGCCGTGCACTGGCCGACCTCGTTCGCCGCGAGCATTGCCGTGCCGGTGACGATGGTCAGCGTTCCGCGCCCGTTCATCGCGTCGCGCGCGTTGACCGCGAGGTTGAGGATCGCGTTCTCCAGCTGGACCCGGTCGCCGCGGACGCAGCAGCCCGTCACCTCTTCGCGCGCGACGATCGTGATCGCGTCACCGAGCGTCCGGTCGAGCAGATCCGACATCCCGGCGACCAGCGCGGCGGCGTCGATCGTCTCGGGCTTCAGCGAATCCTCGCGGCTGAAGGCCAGCAGGCGACGGGTCAGCGCGGCGGCGCGGTTGGCACCTTCGGTCGCGCTCTCGATATGGCGACGCGCGGTGGTCGGATCGCTGGCGAGGCTGCGCTTCGCCAGTTCGAGACCACCCAACACGACCGCGAGCATGTTGTTGAAGTCGTGCGCGATGCCGCCGGTGAGTTGGCCGACCGCCTCCATCTTCTGGACCTGACGCAGCTTGGCCTCCTGCACGCGCAGTTCCGCGGTGGCGGTGGCGACCGCGGTGGTCAGCGTCTCCGCACGCTCGCGTTCGAGTTCCGCATCGGCCTGCGCGACTCCGCGTTCGCCGACCGCGCGGATCGTAAACCAGCCGAGCAGGATCGCCCCCAGCACGATCAAGACGCCGAAGAGCGCCAGCACCCCCGCGACCCAACTTGAGCGCTCGACCGACCCCATCGCGGTCGCGGTCCGTTCGTCGAGCAGCGCGCGCTCCCGCGCGATTAGCGTGTCCAGCGTCTGGTTGATTTCGATGAGCGTCGGTGCCTTCCGCGCCTGGTAATAGCGCGCGAGCGCCTGGCCGTTCCTGCCGTAGCTCGTGTTCAGCGCGGTCAGCGACAGTTCGCGGCCACGCGCGTCATAGGCGGCGCGGAGCCGGTCGATCCGCGGTTGCTGCTCGACATTGTCGTTGGTGATCTGGTCGAGCCGGTCGATCTGCGTGCCCGCCAGCAGCCATTCGTCGAAATAGAGCTGACCGAGCTGTTTGTCGCCGCTGATGACGTAGCGGCCGAGCGAAGCCTCCGATCGTGCGATCGTGCCCGACAGCGTCCGCGCGAGGATCATGACGTCGTAGCTGTGCGCCTGCAGCCGCAGCGCGCGATCCCGCTCGCGGTTGGCATTGCCGAGCGTGACGATGAGCGCGACGAGGACGGCCGCGCCGAGCAGCCCCATCGCGACCAGCATGACGGTCCGCCACGTCGTCCCGTCACCCAGTGCCGCAGTCTCGGCCTCATTTCGCATCAGGCCGCCATCCTAGCGCGCCGTCGCCATCGCGCAATGACTTCGATTGTAGGGGGGAGGCGGCCCTTCCGATTCTCCCCCGCCAGGGGGAGGTGGCACCGAAGGTGACGGAGGGGGAGGACACGGAACAAGGGTTTTCCCTTACCTCCCCCTCCGTCTGGCAAGCGCCAGCCACCTCCCCCTTGCGGGGGAGGATCAAGGGTCAGCCGATCACGCCGACCGCGCGTCCCGCCGCCTCGAACATCGCGAGGATCGTCGTGCCCTGCTCGTCGGTATGCTCCGCGCACAGGGAACAGCGGAGCAGGAAGGTGCCGGCCGGCGTCGCGGGTGGCCGCGCCATGTTCACGTACAGCCCGCCCTCGAGCAGCGACTGCCAGATCGCGATCGCCTGTTGCTGATCAGTCAGGATCACGGCGATGATCGCCGAATCCGACGTCTCGGTTCCGAGCTTGAAGCCCATCGCCTTCAGCCCGCCGTGCAGCCGGCGCGCGTTCTTCCACAGCTGCGCGCGCTTGTCGTGCGCGGTCATCAGCTTGCGGATCGATGCGGCGGCGGTCGCGACCACCGACGGTGGCAGCGAGGCGGTGAAGATGTACGGACGGCACGCAAACCGCACCATCTCGAACTTCGGGTGGTTCGACACGACGAACCCGCCGACCGTGCCGACCGACTTCGAAAAGGTGCCGACAATGAAATCGACTTCGTCGGTCAGCCCCATCTCCTCGTACACGCCGCGCCCGTTGGGGCCGAAAAAGCCCATCGAATGCGCCTCGTCGACCAGCACCATCGCGCCATGCTTCTTGGCGACCGCGACCATTTCCTTCAGCGGGGCGATGTCACCGAGCATCGAATAGACGCCCTCGAGCACCACCAGCTTGCCCGCTTCCTTCGGCAAACGACCGAGCCGCTTGTCGAGATCGGTGACGTCGTTGTGGCGGAAGCGGACGATCTCGGCATTGCCCTGCTTGCAGCCGTCGTAGATCGAGGCGTGGCTGTCGGCGTCGAGGATGACGTATTCGCCCTTGCCGGCGAGCGTCGAGATGATCCCGAGGTTGGCCATGTACCCGGTCGAGAACACGATCGCGCCAGTCATGTCGTAGAATTCGCGGAGGGCCTGCTCGACGTCGACATGATCGTGGAACGTACCGTTGAGCATCCGGCTGCCGTTGGTGCCCGACCCGAACGCGTCGAGCGCGTCCTTGCCCGCCTGGATAACGTCGGGATCGAACGTCATGCCCATGTAATTGTAGGTGCCGAGCAGGATCGTGTCCTTGCCGCGGATCACCGCCTCCGTCGGGCCCTTCACCTCGTCCATCACGATCGCGAACGGATTGCGCACGCCACTGGCGATCAGCGCCTCGCGTTCGGCGATCAGCGCGTCGAATTTCGACATGAGGTCGCGTTCGGCGGCGACCTCGGGGGCGTCGACGGGGAGGGCGTGGGCGGTGGTGGCGGCTTCGGTCATGTTAGATTCCATGAGGTTGGAATGTGTCGTCTTTTCCCCCACCCCGTTCGGGCTGAGCGAAGTCGAAGCCTCGCCTCACGGGGCCACCCTTCGACTTCGCTCAGGGCGAACGGGGGAGGGTAGTGTTAGGCGGCCTTCAACTTCGCGACCGCATCGACCAGCTGGCCGACGGTCTCGATCTCGGCCTGCATGTTCATCGTGATGATGATGTCGAACTCGTCCTCGATCGCGGCGACGAAATCCATGACGGTCAGGCTGTCCCACTCCAGATCGCCCTGGAACGTCGTCGCATCTGTCAGCGCGACGCCTTTCTTGTTGAACGGCTCGATCTGCGCGGTGACGGTGTCGTAGATCTGCTGACGGTCGCTCATGCTATTCCCTTCGGTGTCGCACACATCTCTGGCAGGAAATTGCGGCGGCTTTTCGGCGCTATAGCAGCCCCGCCGCGCGATACCACGCTGCGGTTTGCGCGAGCGCCTGCGGGGTCGGGACCGAGGGCGTCCAGAGCGCGGGCGGCGGCGGCTTGTGCGAAACCCAGTCGGGGTGACAGAAATAGCTGACCCGGTCGCGGGTGAGCTTGGCCTTGCCCCGCCGAACGAGCCGGTCGGCGGCAGACGCCAGCGTCAGGAGCGCGCGCGGCGTGGAGAACACCTTGACCGACTTGCCGACCGCCCCGTTCACCGCCACGCCGATCGCGCGCGCGAAGTGGCGATTGTCCCAACCGTTGGGCGTGCCGTCGTCGGGCTCCATGATCGACGGTGCGTCGGCACTCTCGGCGAGCGCGAGCAGCAGCGCGGTCAGATCCTCGACATATAGCAGCGAGACGCGCGTGCCCTTAGGAGGCATCGGCACATAGCCCGATCGTGCCGCCTTGAAGACGTCGAGCAGCTCGTGGTCACGCGGGCCGAAGATCGCGGGCGGGCGGACGATCGTCCAGTCCAGCGCCGATATCTGCACGCGCGTTTCCGCCTCCGCCTTCGACCAGCCGTAATTGGAGAGCGACGGTTCGCGCGCGGCGAGCGAGGAGACATGGACGAAGCGGCGGATGCCCGCGTGCTTCGTCGCCTGGAGGATGCCTTCAGTGCCGGCGACATTGCCCTTGGCGAAGCCGGCGCGGTCGGGCGCGTTGACGACGCCGGCGACGTGGATCACCGCGTCCGAGCCTTCGACCAGCGCCGCGAGGCTCTTGGGCCGATCGAGCGCGCCTTCGATCCAGGTCACGCCGATCCGCTTGGCCTGCGGTTTGCGGGCGAGCGCGCGGACGGTGTGGCCCATCTCGAGCGCGTGGTCGATCAAATGGCTGCCGACGAACCCGGTGCCGCCGGTAATGGCCAGGATCATGACGGCGCTCCCGAGGTAGCAGTAGAAGTATGTTCACCCGCGAAGGCGGGTGCCCAGTCTGGGCACCCGCCTTCGCGGGTGAACAAGGCCCGGCCGGTCATACGAGCGCCAGGTGATTGCGGTGCACGAGTGCGGATCTTGGCGCGTAGCCAAGGATTGCAGCGTGGTCGTCGCTATGACGACCGAGCAGGCGTGCGGTGTCGGCCGCGTCATACTCGGCGAGCCCTCGTGCGACAGTCCCGCTCGGCCCTTCAATCGTCACCAGATCGCCGCGCGTGAACCCGCCATCGATTCGGGTCGCACCAGTGGCGAGCAAGCTCCGTCCCTGACCAAGCGCAGCCGCAGCCCCCGCATCGACATGGATCGCACCCTTCGCGGTCAGCCCCCCCGCCAGCCAAGCCTTCCGTGCAGACGCCGTCCGCTCGGCCGTAAAGATCGTGTGGCGGGCAGGGGTGGAGAGCGGATGCTCGATCCGCCCCGACGCGATCGCCAGCGGAATACCAGCGCCGGTCGCGATCCGCGCCGCGGCGATCTTCGAGGCCATCCCGCCCGACCCCATTCCCGAACCCGACCCATCGTCCGCCATCCCCGCCACCGCATCGATCCGGCCCACGCTGGCGATATGCGTCGCGGACGGGTCGGTATGCGGGTTGGCGGTGTAGAGCCCGTCGACGTCGGACAGCAGGATGACGCCCTGCGCACCAGCCGCCTGCGCCACCCGCGCGGCGAGGCGGTCATTGTCGCCGAAGCGGATCTCCTCGGTCGCGACGCTGTCGTTTTCGTTGATGACGGGTACGACCTTCAGCGACAACAGCCGGTTGAGCGTCGCGGCGGCGTTGAGATAGCGGCGACGGTCTTCGAGATCGTCGAGCGTCACGAGCATCTGCGCTGCGTTCAGCCCCTGCGCGGCGAGCAGTTCGGCCCAGACCTGGCTCAGCGCGATCTGGCCGGTTGCCGCCGCAGCCTGCGCATCCTCGAGGCTGGCCCGGCCACCCTTGGCGAGGCCGAGCCGCCGCGCGCCTAAGGCGATCGCGCCGGACGACACGATCGCGACCTGCTGGCCGTCGCCAGTCCGAGCGGCAATGTCGGCGACGAGCCCGGCCAGCCACTCCCGCCGAACGCTCCCATCAGGATCGACGAGCAACGCCGACCCGATCTTCACGATAAGCCTCGCGCAAGACGAAGGTGGAAACATCACTGCTCCCTCTCCCCTGCGGGGAGAGGGCCGGGGTGAGGGGCAGCCACGAACGGTGCCGCCGGAAACAGCCCCTCACCCAACCCTCTCCCCGCAGGGGAGAGGGCTAAGGCAGACGCTAAAGCGGCGACCATGCGACCGGCACTTCGCCTTCTTCTAGTTCCTTCGCCGCGCCCGGAGCCGGCCCGATCGCCTCGATCAGCTGGTCCAGCACCGCCTCGATACCAGCACCACTCGCGCCCGAAATCGCCATCACCTCGGCACCGCTGGCTTCCGCCAGCTCCGCCGACAGCGCCGCGATCAGCTCGGGATCAAGCATGTCGATCTTGTTCAGCGCGACGATCACCTTCTTGTCGGTGAGCCCCTCGCCGTAATTCTCCAGCTCGTCGCGGACGATCCGGTACGATTCGGCCACGTCACGATCGTTCGCATCGACCAGATGCAGCAGCACCCGGCACCGCTCGATATGCCCTAGGAACCGATCACCGATCCCCGCACCTTCCGCCGCACCCTGGATCAGCCCCGGAATATCCGCGACCACGAACTCGCGCTGCTTGTGGCGCACCACGCCCAGCTGCGGCCGCGTGGTCGTGAAGGCGTATTCGCCGACCTTGGCCTGCGCGTTCGTCACCTGGTTGATGAAGGTCGACTTGCCCGCATTCGGCAGCCCGACCAGACCCGCATCGGCGAGCAGCTTCAGCCGCAGCCAGACCCACGCCTCGCCGAACGGCCAGCCGGTGCCGTGCTGGCGCGGGGTGCGGTTGGTCGAGGTCTTGTAGCTCGCATTGCCGCGCCCGCCATCGCCACCGCGGAACAGCACTTCGCGCTGGCCGACCTCGGTGAAGTCGATCAGCACCTCTTCCTTGTCCTCCGACAGCACCTGCGTGCCGAGCGGAACGCGGATGACGAGGTCCTTGCCGCCCGCGCCGGTGCGGTTCGAACCCGATCCGCCCGAGCCGCGTGGCGCGCGGAAATGCTGCGTGTAGCGGAAGTCGATCAGCGTGTTCAGGCCGGCGATGCATTCGAACACGATGTCGCCGCCCTTGCCGCCATTGCCGCCGTCGGGGCCGCCATATTCGATATATTTCTCGCGGCGGAAGCTGACGGCACCGGGGCCGCCCTCACCCGAACGTACGTAGATCTTGGCTTGGTCTAGAAAATGCATCGCCGCCCCATAGCGAAATTGGCGAAAATCTCCACCCTCTGCGATTCGGCTCGCGATTCGAGCCCCGAACCGATGCGCTCAGCAGCGGGAAGGGGCAGCCGCGTCCTTGCTGGCGAGCAACGCATCGAGCGCGAGTTCGCGTGCCTTGCCGACCGGCAACCCGAGCGCACGCGCCATCGGTGCTCCCATCAGCGCATCGCCGAGTGCCATCAATACCAGCGTCAGCGTCTGCTCCTGGATCGGCTGATCGCCGGGCATGTCACCCTCCGCCAGCTCGTCGACGAGATCGTGGATAGCGGTCAGGATCGGGTCGAGCGCATCGGTATTGCCCGACAGGATCATCCAGCTCGCCAGCGCGCCCGCGCCGCCCTTGCCGAACGCGTCGAAGGTCATCTCCACGACCTCTCGCGGGTCCAACTCGCCCGCCCGCACGCGCAGCACCGCTGCACCTATAGTGCCGACGATATCCGCCGCCATCCGCGTGATCAGCGCGGTATGCAGCGCCTCGGCCGAGCCGAAATGGTGGAGCAAATTGGCGTGCGTCCGCCCGACGCGGCCTGCGACGGCCTTGAGCGTGACGGCGCCGGGACCGCTCTCGACAAGCAGGGCTCGCGCAGCCTCGACGGCAGCTTCACGCGATTCGGTGGGGGAGAGTCGCTTGCGCGGTGTTGACGTCACGGACCGGGAAACCTATTTACATCAATGTAAGTAACGAGTGTTCATTCCTGTTTGGAGGTTTCCGTGGCGAAAGCAACCACGCCTGCCGATCTGACGATCACCCCGCGCGACCGCCGCTTCGGCCGCGGTGCCGCGATTCGCCGCTGGTGGCTGAACGACGATCCGATCGCGACCGCGTTCTACAACGCGCTGTCGGTGACATTTCCGAAGGGCGAGGGCTATTTCGTCGACAGCGTGCGGAAGTTCCGCGAGGGCACGCCGCCGAAACTCCACGCCGAGATCAACGCCTTCATCAAGCAGGAGGTGATCCACACCCGCGAGCACGTCGCGTTCAACCGCCACGTCACCGACCAGGGCTACGACGTCGCGCCGTTGATCGTCGATGTCGACGCGGCCCTGGCGCTGACCAAGGGACGGCCGGAGATCGCGAGCCTCGCCGCCACCACCGCGCTCGAGCATTTCACCGCGATGCTGGCGCACGAACTGATCGCGAACCCGAAGCATCTGTGCGGTGGGGACGGGCAGGCGGCGGCATTGTGGCTGTGGCATGCGGCGGAGGAGATCGAGCACAAGGGCGTCGCCTACGACACGTGGCTGCACGCGACTCGCGATTGGCCTAGGTTCACGCGCTGGCGGGTGAAATCGCTGGTGATGCTGATCACGACGTGGCGGTTCTTCACCGGGCGCGCGAGAGGCATGGCGGAACTGCTGCGGCAGGACGGGCTTACCGGGCCGCGGGTGTGGGCGCGGATGGCGTGGTATGCGTTCGGTAATCCGGGGATGGCGCGTAAGATCGCGGGTGTGTGGGCGGCGTATTTCCTGCCGGGGTTCCATCCGTGGAAGCATGACGATCGCGCGCTGATCGGCTTGGCGGAGAGCGAGTACGAGGCGGCGGTGCTGCCGGTCGCGAAGCGGGGAGTGGCGGTGGCCTGAGCCTCAGGCTTGTCCCTCCCTTCCTAGTTCTCCCGCGAAGGCGGGAGCCCAGGATACCAAACGACACCGCTCGTAATTCCTGGACCCCCGCGTTCGCGAGGGAACGGCTAAAGGGGGGCGTACTATCAGCAAGGCCACCACCCCGGCGAAGGCCGGGGCCCAGTTGGAAAGCTCGCAGTAACGCAGCGCTGTCCTTCGTCAGCAACGTCCCCCAACTGGGCCCCGGCCTTCGCCGGGGTGGGGCTATCCGCTTACTGCAGGATCGCGCGACTCACGCCGCAAGCGGCATCGGCGCGCATCGATCGTCGTCCAGATCCAGCTCGAACATCACCGCAGGCGCCTCACCCCCACGCCCGCGCGACGTCCGCGGCTCGACCCGCCCCGTAGGCCGAAACCCGAGTTTCGCCAGCACACGCCCCGACGCCGGGTTGTCCACGAAATGAAACGCATCCAGCCGCCGCAAGCCCAGCGCATGCCGCGCCATCGCCACCACCGCCTCGCCAGCCTCGGTCGCATAGCCGCGACCCCAGGCATCGGGCGTCAACCAATAGCCGAGCTCATGGCCCCGACCCGCAGCCTGAAGTCCGATCCCGCCGACGAGTCGCGGCGTGCCCGCTTCCATCGTCTCGATCAGGAAATGCGGGTCATGGGCGCCGCGCGGGGCTGCCAGAAATGCCTCGGCATCGCCCAGCGCATACGGCCACGGCGCCCGCGCCAGCTTGGCGACCACCGACTCATGGCCGATCGCCCGCGCCAATGCAGGCGCATCCTCCGGCCAACCCGGCCGCAACGTCAGTCTCTTGGTGCGCGCGAACACGGCTCTCTCCTATCGCGTCATTGGCTGCGCGCATGCCACGTCGGGATGACGGGACCGCGACAGCCGCGTGGAGGGAGCAATAAAAAAGGGAGCCGGGGTGACCCGTCTCCCTTGTTCAGGTTCGCTTTCGCGACCCGGGTCACCCTGGTGGGCAACCCGGATGGTTACCCGATGTTATTCGGCTGCTGCTGCCATGTCGCCAGCGTCTTGGCCGACGTCGTTCGCTGCCAGCTCGACCGAGCAGAACTTGCGCCCGAGTTTGCCCTGGCTGAATACGACGCGGCCATCGACCAGCGCGAACAGCGTGTGGTCGGTACCGATACCGACGTTCGTGCCCGGGTAGAACTTCGTCCCGCGCTGACGCACGAGAATGTTGCCGGCGACGCACGCCTGGCCACCGAACTTCTTGACGCCGAGGCGACGACCGGCCGAATCGCGACCGTTGCGCGAAGAGCCGCCTGCTTTCTTATGTGCCATCTGAAGCTACTCCTTATGCCTGAGCGGCCGGGGCGGTGTCGCCCTCGTTGCTCTTTGCAGTCTGGCCGCCGACCGACACGATCTTCAGGATCGTGTGCTGCTGGCGATGGCCGTTCTTGCGACGATAGTTATGACGACGACGCTTCTTGAAGACGATTACCTTGTCCGCCTTCGCCTGCGCGATGATCTCTGCAGCGACGACGAAGCCCTCGACGGACCGCAGCTCCGAGCCTTCGCCCGCCAGCAGAACGTCACCCAGCGTCACCGACGCACCTGCATCGCCCTCGATCTTCTCGATGACGATCTTATCTCCGGCGGCGACGCGATACTGCTTGCCGCCCGTGCGCACGACTGCGAACATGGCCCTTGTCACTTTCCAAATACATGTGCCCCACGAACGCGGGGTCCGCCGGGAGAAGCCGGGCAGCTAAGCGAGGGGGCGCGCGTTGTCAACCGCGAAGGGGCGGGGGAGGGGCGGTTTAGCGTGGGCTAAACACAGCGACGTCCTTACGCTCTCCGTCACCCCGGACGTGTTCCGGGGTCCACGGCGCCGCGAATCAACGGCCAGTGATCGAGTACAGCGGTGGATGCCGGAACGAGCCCAGCATGACGGAAGCCGCGATTCGCCTCAGTGCCGGTGAACCTGCCGCAACGCGTACCGGCCGTCGGCATAGTCGCTGAACAACCCCGAGATCGCCGGATGATCGACTGGTTCGTCGCTGTCGTCCGGCACCAGATTCTGCTGGCTCACATACGCGACGTAGCTCGACTCCATGTTCTCGGCGAGCAGGTGGTAGAAGGGCTGGTCCTTGCGCGGCCGGATGTCCTCCGGAATCGCCGCATACCATTCGTCGCTGTTCGCGAAGACCGGATCGACGTCGAAGATCACCCCGCGGAAATCGAACAGCCGGTGCCGCACGACGTCGCCGATCGAGAAGTTCGCATGCGAGATCGGCGGCGCGACCACCTCGGCGGGGATAAGCGGGCTCGTGATGTCGTGAGCGATACTGTCGTGTCGGGGCATATCGGCCAATTTAGGGTCTGTTTTGCGCCGCACAAGGAAAACGCGCCGGACCGGGCCCAGAACCCCGAAATCCGCTTGCGTCCCCAGGGGCACTTCATTAGAGGCCGCGCTTCGACCGATCGGAGGGACTGTTCGCAGCGCCTTGGATGACCTGCGGAGAGGTGGCAGAGTGGTCGAATGTACCGCACTCGAAATGCGGCGTACCCGCGAGGGTACCGTGGGTTCGAATCCCACCCTCTCCGCCAAATTCTCAAGATAAATCTGCCTCGGTGCATCTCGTACAACGCTACTGCGGCACTGCGCGAGCGCCAGGCCGGGCCGGCTAGGTCGTCGACCGGGCGCAGGTGTTTTTTTGACTATTCACGAATTTAATCGAGCGCCGATGGAGCGGCGGTCCTAAAGCGTGTGCGCTTTCAGCCACCCGGATGATCCCATGCGCCCGAAGCCCGAAATCCTGCTGTCCGAAGATCAGAAACGTATCGTCTGGGATCTGCGGATCACCGGGCCCAGCGCGCGGACCGTGCTCGCCGACCGGCTCGACATGCACAATGGCGCGGTGACCCGGTTGAGCCGCGAGCTGATCGCGCTCGGTCTGGTCGAGGAGCATCTTCAGGATCAGCGCGGCGGGCGCGGCCGGCCGATCGTCCCGCTCGGCATCTCCAGCCGCGGCGGGTATGCGGCGGGCGCGACCGTGCATCCGGGCTGGCTCGAGATCGTGCTGGTCGATTTCGCCGGCACCGTGATCGTCCGCGACCTCGAACCGTTCGACAGCCCGGATCCGCGCGCGTTCGTCGCGGCGGTGGATCGGCGGTTGCGCGGGCTGAGCATGAGCCACAACGTGCTGCGATCGCGCTTCCTCGGACTGGGCGTGGCGGTGACCGGGCCGACGCTGGCGGGCGATCCGACGCGGCGCTGGGCGGTCGACTGGTTGCAGGGCTGGCGCGATCTCGACGTGCAACGGCTGTTCGCCGACTATCTGGGCCTGCCGGTCTGGATCGAGAACGACGGGACGCTCGCCGCGCTCGCCGAATATTACGACAGCGGGCTGATCCGGACGTGCAGCTCGGCGATCGTCTTCTTCATCGGTCACGGCGTCGGCGGCGGGATCATCGTCGATCGCGCGATCCTGCGCGGCGAGCACGGCAATGCCGGCGAGATCGGTCGGTTGTTCCCGGGTGGGGCGACCCGACCGTCGGGGATCGACCTGCTCGCGGCGTTGCAGGCCGCCGGCGCGTCGATCCACGCGCTGAACGAAGTCGACATCCATCAGGACAGCTATGCGGCGGTGATCGCAGACTGGGTCGAGCGCGCCGGGAAACAATTGGCGGTCGCGGCCGATAGCGGCGTTGCGTGGCTCGATCCGGGGGCGATCGTCGTCTCTGGCGCGCTACCCTTGCCGATCCTGCGCGCACTCGGCGACGCGCTCGAACGCGCCGAATGGGCAACCGCCTTCCCGCATCTGCCCCGGCCCACGCTGTACGTGTCGCGGCTTGGGAGCTGGGCGGCGGCGGTCGGTGCGGCGCTGTTGCCGATCCACCAACTGGTCGCACCGAACGCCGAACGCTAAGCTGATTTATTTCGCGATAAATAAATAAAACTGCCACAACCGCCGCCTACCCGCGCCGTCATTGGGGGCGGGCAGTCGATGCCGGCCGGACGGGCAGGGATCTACGCATGGCAGGGTTTTCATTTCGGTGGCTGGCGCTCGCCGGCGCCTCTTCGGTCGCGATCGTCGCGCCGGCAGCGGCGCAGCTCGCGCTAGCCGCGCCCGAACAGGCCACTACACATTCAGGCGACATCGTCGTCACCGGCATCCGACGCGCCAACAATGTCGCGATCGAAGCCAAGCGCCAGGCGACCAACATCATCGACGTCATCGGCTCGAACGACGTCCGCGCGTTGCCGGACGCGACGATCGTCGAGGCGTTGCGGCGCATCCCCGGCCTGTCGGTGCTACCCGCGACCGACAACGAGCATCCGCGTGACGAGGCGGCGACACCGGTGATCCGCGGGCTCGGTCCCGCGTACAACAACGTCACGATCGACGGGCTGCAACTCGCCTCGCCGGGCACGCCCAACGGTACGCTCGGTTCGATCTCGCGCGGGGTTCGGCTCGACATCCTGCCCGCATCGATGATCAGCCAGTTGCAGGTCGTGAAGACCTTCACCGCCGATCTCGATCCGAACGCGGTCGGCGGCGCGATCAACATCGTGACGCGCAGCGCGTTCGAAGGCGGCGGCAAGCCGTTCGTGACGACCGAGGCGTCGCTCGGCCACGCCAGCGACACCGGCCTGCCACGCCACCAGCCCGATTTCGGTACGCGGCTCGGCGCGACGGTCAGCACGACGTTCGGTGCGAACCACCAATACGGCGTCGTCCTGTCGGGAAATTACCAGACGCTCAGCAGCTACACCGACACGCACATGACGACCGATACGATCCATTATTCCTTCTACGATGCGGCGGGTCGGCTGCAGACCGGCGCAGGGCTCGGCAACGGCTTCGCGGTGCCACAGCAGGACAAATACTGGTACGTGATGGACAAGCGCGATCGCTACGGCCTGACCGGCAAGTTCGAGGTCCGGCCGACCGACACGCTTCAGGCCTATGCCTCGCTCGGCTATTATTATTTCAAGGACAAGATGGACCGCAACGAGGTCCTGATCGACCCGCGCAACCGCGGTACGGTCCAGACCCAGACCGCGACCTCGGGCAATTATCCCGGTGGCGACGTCGAGGTGGGCTGGGAGAACGCCGATATCGTCACCCGCACGCGGGTCGGGCAGGCCGGGCTGACATGGACGCCCGGCGATCGCCAGACGCTTTCGCTGAGGGGCAGCGCGTCGCGCGCGACCTATGACGAAGTGTTCCAGATGATCAAATACGCGACCGGCGTCGCGCGTCCCGCGCCCGGCACGGCAGGGGCGACGCCGACCGCGACGTCGAACTTCGCGTTCGCCTACGACACCAGCCGACTCGACCAGAAGTTCGCCGTCGATCCGGCCGCCTATAACAATTTGTCGAACTACAGCCTGCTCTATTACCGGCCGAACGGCGAGCGGCATGCGAGCGACACGGTGCTGACCGGGCGGCTCGATTACGGCTTCAACCAGGGCGCGGACGCCGACGGGCTCGGCTTTGCGACGGGCGCGAGCTACACCGACGATCGCCCGAAGTTCAATCTCGACCGCATCGACCTCGAGCCCAACACGACCGGGCAGCCGATCGGCTTGGCGACCGCGGTCGGCCCCGGTGGCGCGCCGCTGAACTACTCGAACGGACTCTATCTGCTGACGATCGATCCGGTCGCCGCAGTCCGCGACATCAATGCGCAACCCGGATCGGTCCTGAACAGCACCGATCAGTCCAGCTACAACAACCAGGACGATTTCCGCCACGTCGAGAAGATCGCGGGCGGCTATGCGCTCGCCAGCTACGTCTCGTCGGCGATCAATGCGCAGGCGGGCGTCCATCTCGACCATACCGACCAGTCGACCGTCGGCAGGATCCGGCGCAACGGCGTGTTCGTCGATCAGCCAACTGCATCGAGCTACACCTATGTGCTGCCCTCGGCGATCGCGACCTGGCATGCGACGCACGCGATCGACCTGCGCGCCGCGGCCAGCCAGACGATCGGGCGGCCCAGCTATGACAGCTATGCCGCGCGCAGTTCGATCGGCTTCGTCAACGCGAGCGATCTCGGCAACGGGGCGGCGACCGGCGTCACCGTCACGATCGGCAATCCCGACATCAAGCCGCGGCGCTCGACCAATCTCGACCTCGCCACCGATTGGACGCTGTCGAGCCGCTATGGCGGGATCGTGTCGCTCGCGGCGTTCTACAAGGACATCAAGGACGAGATCTTCAACGCCGCCTCGGTCGGCTATACCTACGAGGGCGTGAACTACGTCAACGCGGTCGTCACCCGGCCGACCAACGCGACCAAGGCGAGCATCAAGGGGGTCGAGGCGAGCGCGGTGGTCAACTCGCTCGACTTCATCCATCCCTTGCTGAGCGGCTTCGGCGTCAGCGCGAACGCGGCGTTGCTGCGCGGGCGGATCGACGTGCTGAACAGCGCGGGCGTCGCACGCCGCGTCGACCGGCTGGTCGGCCAGCCCGACAGCACGCTGAACGCCAGCGTGTTCTACGCCAGGCACGGCCTCGAACTGCGCGCGGCGTACAACCGGCAGGGCAGGGCGCTGCGCACGATCATCAACGATGTCTATTGGCAGGACCTGTACTGGGCGCCGCGCGAACAGGTCGACCTGACCGCGACCTATACACTGCGGAACGGCGTCGCGGTGATCGGCCAGGTCAGCAACCTGACGCACACCCGCCTGACAAGCTTTGCCGGGCCGGACAAGAACCTGCTCAAGGACAGCTATTCCGTGCCGACGACGGTCTGGCTCGGGCTCCGTTTCACGCCCAAATTCTGATCCCGGAAAGGTCTTTCATGACACGGTCGCACTTCGGGACGTTGTCCCTGCTCCTGCTCGCCGCACTGCCAGTGGCACCGCTCGCCGCGGCGCCGGCGCCGGTACGCAACACCCGCGAAATCCACGCGGCGCTGCTCGATCCGAACGGCCGCCTGCTGATCGCGGCGCATCGTGGGTGCCACAATCCGGCGCCGGACCACGCCTTGTCGAGCGCGCCGGAAAATTCGCTGCTGGGTCTCGATCACTGCGTGGCGCTGGGCACCGACATCATGGAGACCGACGTGCGGCGGACGCGCGACGGCTATCTGGTGATGATCCACGACGCGACGGTCGACCGGACCACCAATGGCACGGGCGCGGTGGATCATCTGACGCTGGCCGAGATCAAGGCGCTCCGGCTGCGCGAGAACGAGGGGGAGAAGGGCGCGGGGCTGACCGACCAGCAGGTCCCGACGCTCGACGAGATCCTCGCGCATGCCGGCACCCGGATCGTGCTGAACCTCGATATCAAGGACGCGATCTATGCCGAAGTGGTCGACGCGGTGATCCGCGCGGGCGCGACCGACCGGGTCATCGTGAAGACCGCGGCGGGCATCGGCAGCGCACCGCTCGCGGCGATGGCGCCCTATGACCGCGTGCCGTTCATGCCGATCCTGTCCAGCGGCGATGCGACCGGGTCCGACCTGGCGGCGATCGTCACGCGCCAGGCCTCGGGCACGCGGCGTCCGATCGGGTTCGAAGTCCCGCGGATGCCGGCGGAGGCGCTGCCCGGCGTCGTCGCGGCGGCGCGTGCGGCCCGCGCGCGGATTTGGACGAACACGCTGTGGGAGGGGTATATCGGCCAAGCCAACGGCGACATCGATGCGCTGCGCGATCCGGATGCGGTCTGGGGCCGCCTGCACCGCGCCGGTGTCAGCATCTTCCAGACCGACGAACCCGAGGCGCTCGGGCGATACGCTGCGCGGTGATCACGATCTCCGAACGGCGCCCGTAATCAACGCGACACGATCGTTTGCGACGAGAACCGTCTTAGACGGCCTTCTCAAGGCGCATCGCTGCCTAGGGTACCGGCACAGCTCGCCGGGCATCGTTCACCGCTGGGAGTTCGAGCGTGACGGGCGTGCGGTCGAGCGCAGGACCCGCCGCGACTTCGTGACGAACGACGCCGACGTGAGGCGACCCCGCAGTGGGTAGGTTTGGCGTCGCCTGTCGGCCGCTGCCGCATGTCGCGTCTCGGCGCGCCGCGCGCTTCGCCCCCAAAAACCTGCCGGGCCGTAGCTAAAACGCACCGGCCTCGATACCCGCAGTTGTCCGGACTTCATCGGCATGCAACACGAAGCGTTCAGCCTTGTGGCGTATGATGGCGGGCTGAAGGACAATTTTCGAGGACGATCGATGCGCGCGCCCCTGCTTTCCCGCCTGCTTCTGTCCGGTCTCGCCGCAAGCATCCTGATCCCCGCACCGGCGGCCGCAAGCTCTCCCGAACTCCTCGGGCTTGAGCGCCAACTCAGCAAGCTGCTCGCCGAACGCCCCGGAGACTATGGGATCGCGGCGCTCGACCTTCGCGATGGCTCGATGGTTGCCATCAACGGCGACATCCCGTTTCCGATGGCGAGCACGGTCAAGCTCGCCATCGCCGCGGCCTACCTCGCCCAGGTCGATCAAGGGCGACGCGGCCTCGGTGACCTGATCGTTGGCCGACCCGCGGCCAAAGTCATGGAGCTGATGATTATCCGCAGTGACAACCAGGCGACCGACCAGTTGCTTGCCGCGCTTGGCGGGCCCGTCGCGATCCAGCAGTGGCTGTGGTCTCAGAAGATCTCCGGCATCCGGATGGATCGGACCATAGCCCAGTTGCTTCGAGAGCGCGGCCACCTCGCCGACAGCAGGGATGTCGCCACGCCGGTTGCCATGGTCACGCTGCTCAACAGGCTCGACAACGGTACCGTCCTGACCGCGCAAAGTCGGGCCTTTCTGCTCGAACTGATGAGCCGGTGCGCGACGGGAACCCGTCGTATCCGTGCCCTGCTTCCCGCAGGTACCCGGGTGGAGGACAAGACCGGCACGCTGGACGGTATCACGAATGATGTGGGGTTCATCACCATGCCCGACGGTAGACGGGTGGCCGTCGCCGTGTTCGCGCGCGGTGGACGGGATCGCCAGCCCGTCATCGCCGAGGTCGCCCGGGTGATCTACGACCGCTTTGCGGACAGCGTCCGCAACGCGGTCGCGCTTTTCATGCAGATACGGTGACTGGAGTTTCGGCAGCTTATTGAGCCAGCAGCCGATCTACGACCTGCCGCTCGCGTCGATCAGGGTGCGTGGCCGAGTCGTGCGACGATGTTTCGCAGGATGCAGTCGCGCAAATATTCGCTGCGCCGAGCGGCAGAGCGCCAAATTTCTTGGCTGTACGATGCGGCGATGGAGCCCTGGCGCACCGAGCGCTTGCCCTAAGGAGAGCGTCCATGACCGACCGCGGGGCAAGGCGCGATTTTTATGCGGTCTCTGCCGCAGATGTTTGACAGCGGGGCTGCGCAATAGCTTCAAGCAGCCGCGCTCGACAATGTAGTCACAGTATAGAATGCCGAAAGATTGGTGCCGGACAAGCAAACGCCCGGACCGTTTCCGATCCGGGCGCCTGCGTGACGATCGCTCGTCAGCCCCCATTTTTTCGCTTCCGCTCTGCACCTTGCGGCGCGGCGTAAAAGCAGTCCCCGAACCACGGCCGTTGCCTGTGTCTCAGCGAGTTTTTTGCTAGTTATGTCAGCGGGCTTTGTCACGGTGTTTGCGCAGGTGACGTCACGATTGAATTGCGCGTGTGGCGCTTTCGCAACAGACCAATCTAGACACTCCCGGATCGGCACTAATCGACTCTTCGCCTGTGCGCGCACGCGCCGACCCGGGGGCCGACCCGGGGGCCGACCCGGGAAAGCCGCGACAGTTGCCTCGCACAGGGCTGCGCCGTAGAGCCGGTTCGCACCGTCCACTCACAGATCGAACCCGGCCGCCCATGATCCTGTCCCGCTACGAACGGATGATAGCCCGTCGCTATCTGCTGCCGGGTAAGGGCGAGGCGTTCATCTTCCTCGTCGCCTCGATCAGCCTGGTCGCGGTCATGCTCGGCGTCGCCGCGCTCGTCATCGTGATGAGCGTGATGAACGGCTTCCGCGCCGAGCTGTTCGACAAGATCGTCGGGCTCAACGGCCATGCGGTGGTCCAGCCGATCGGTGGACGCATGCCCGACTGGCGCGAGATCGTCGCGCAGGCCAAGGCGACCCCCGGCGTGACGAGCGCGGTGCCGCTGATCGAACAGCCGCTCGCCGCCACCTACAACGGTCGCGCGGAAGCGGTGCTGGTGCGCGGCATGCGGGTCGACGACATCCGCCGCAATTCGACGATCAGCAACAAGATCGTGATGGGCAATTTGTCGAGCATCACGCAGGGCAGCGGCCGGATCGCGATCGGCTCGCGCCTCGCCGAGGCGCTCGGCGCGCAGGTCGGCTCGGAGATCTCGCTGTTCAGCCCGCAGGGCCAGAGCACGCCGTTCGGCACGGTGCCACGAATCATCAGCTACACGGTCGGCGCGATCTTCGAGATCGGCGTCTATGATTACGACAAGGCCTATATCATCATGCCGATCGAGGACGCGCAGACGCTCCTCCTGATGGGCGATGCGGCGGGCATGGTCGAGGTCAACACGGTCGATCCCGATCGCGTCGGCCAGATCCTGAAGCCGCTCGGCGACAAGATCGGCGGGCAGGCGGTCATCCAGGACTGGCGGACGATGAACGCGCAGCTGTTCGAGGCGCTGGCGGTCGAGCGGGTGGCGATGTTCACCGTGCTGTCGATCATCATCCTGGTCGCGGTGTTCAACATCCTGTCGTCGCTGATCATGCTGGTGCGTGCCAAGACTCGCGACATCGCGATCCTCCGGACGATGGGGGCGACCCGCGGCGGGATGATGCGGATCTTCATCGTCGTCGGCACCACGATCGGCGCGCTCGGCACGGTCGCCGGGCTCGGACTCGGTTTCGTCTTCCTGTTCTACCGGCAGGGGGTGGTGAACTTCGTCCAGCTCGTCACCGGCCAGGATTTGTGGGATCCGTCGATCCGCTATCTGACCACGCTTCCCTCGAAGCCTGCTCCCGTCGAGATCGTCGTGATCGCGATCATGGCGCTCGTCTTCAGCTTCCTCGCGACGCTCTATCCGGCCTGGAAAGCGGCGAGTACCGATCCCGTGCAGGTGCTGCGTTATGAATGATGGCCTCCGAATCGACCGCCAGATCGAGAAGTTCGACGATTACGTCCTCCAGACCAGCGGGCTTACCAAGAGCTTCACCCAAGGCGGCGCGACGATCGAAGTTTTGCGCGGTGTCGACCTGGCGATCGCCCCCGGCGAGATCGTCGCGCTGCTCGGGCCGTCGGGCTCGGGCAAGTCGACGCTGTTGCAGGCGGTCGGCCTGCTCGAAGGCGGGTTCCAGGGATCGATCCGGATCGCCGGCACCGAGGCGTCGAAGCTCAACGCGCATGAGCGCACCGTCGTGCGCCGCGACAGCCTCGGCTTCGTCTACCAGTTCCATCACCTGCTCCCGGATTTCAACGCCACCGAGAACGTCGTCCTGCCGCAGCTCGTCCAGGGCGCGTCGCGCGCTGATGCGGACCGGCGGGCGTCGGAGCTGCTGACCCAGCTCGGTCTCGGCCACCGCCTGACCCACCGTCCGAGCCAGCTCTCCGGCGGCGAGCAGCAGCGCGTCGCAGTCGCCCGTGCGCTCGCCAACAAGCCCGCGCTGGTGCTCGCCGACGAGCCGACCGGCAATCTCGACGAGCATACCGCCGACATCGTCTTCGCCGAGTTCATCCGGCTGGTCCGCGAACAGGGGACTGCGGCCGTGGTCGCGACTCACAACGAGCGGCTCGCGGCGCGGATGGACCGCGTGATGCGGCTGCACGAGGGGCGGCTGGCGTGACCTGGGACGAGACGCCGACGCTCGCCGGGCGTCACGTCACGCTCCGCCCGCTGGTCGCCGACGACATGGACGCGCTGGTCGCTGCGGCGTCGGCGGACAACCTCTGGGATACGTTCTACGCCAATGTCGTGATGATGAAGGCGCCCGACCGCTGGCTCGCGGCGGCACTGCGCGAACAGGACTTCGGCCGCGCACGTCTGTTCGCAGTAGTGGCGGGCGGGACCGTCGTTGGCACCACGCGATTCATGCGGATGAATCAGGCGAACAAGCGGCTCGAGATCGGCGGCACCTTCTACGCCAAGGCCGTGCAGCGCACCGGCGTCAATACCGAAGCCAAGCTCATGCTCCTGACCCACGCATTCGACGCGCTAGGCTGCGAATGCGTCCAGATCCGCACCGACTCGCTCAACAAGAACTCCCAGCGCGCGATCGAACGCCTCGGCGCCAAGCGCGACGGCGTTTTGCGCGGGCATCAGGTGATGGCCGACGGCCGCTTGCGCGACACTGTGGTCTACAGCATCCTCCGCCACGAATGGCCCGGCGTGCGTCAGAACCTGACCTACCTGCTGGCCCGACCCGCCGCCTGACTGCCCGCCTGACTTGAGGACCGCCCATGACCGCGATCACCGACTTCACCGTGAAGACCGCCGACGGCAGCGCGGCCTCGCTTGAACCCTATCGGGGCAAGGTGCTGTTGATCGTCAACACCGCGTCGAAATGCGGCTTCACGCCGCAATATGAGGGGCTCGAAGCACTCCACCGCGACTATGCCGAGCGCGGGTTCGAGGTGCTGGCGTTTCCCTGCAACCAGTTCGGCGCGCAGGAGCCGGGCGATGCGGCGGAGATCGCGAACTTCTGCACGTTGACGTACGATGTGACGTTCCCGGTCTTCGCGAAGGTCGACGTCAATGGGGCGGCGGCGGACCCGCTGTTCGAGCGGCTCAAGTCCGATGCGCCGGGCGTGCTGGGATCGAAGGCGATCAAGTGGAACTTCACCAAGTTCCTGGTCGACCGCGAGGGCAACGTCATCGACCGCTATGCGCCCACGACCAAGCCCGAGGAAATCCGAAAGGATATCGAGAAGCTGCTGTAAATTCCCGCTACCAACGGCAATCTATCTCCACCCCGGCACTCTATCTCCACCCCGGCGAAGGTCGGGGCCCAATTGGGGGACGGCAGTGAAGACCGCTGCGCTCCGTTACTGCATCCTCTCCAATTGGGCCCCGGCCTCCGCCGGGGTGGTGTGCGCTTAGTCGCGGCGGACATCAGCCCAAGCGTGTTCCCCCGCGAAGGCGGGGGCCCAGACTGGACTCCCGCCTTCGCGGGAGAACACACTAAGCGTCAAACCGAAAACGCCGGCGCGCCCTTCTTGTGGGCGAGCGCCGAAGCAACCGAAGTCACCCCACCAAACAGGAAGCTGATCCCCAGCACATACCCCGGCAAAGTCAACGCCGACCAAGGCAGCGTCGCCAGCACGATCACCGCCAGCAGTATGTTCACAACACCCAGCGCGATCATCAGCCCCTTACCCCGCCGAAACCGCGACCCGAGCCCGATCTCCAACGCCCCACGAACCCCAAGCCAAACCGCAATCAGCAACGTCAGCGATATCGCACCGGTAGCGGGCTCCAACGCCATGATCAGCCCGATCACCAGCGACACCAGCCCGAACCCGATCGCATAGCCGCGCCCCTCATGCCCCTTGCCGGCAAACCCCGACACGATCGACACGATCCCGGCCGCAATCAGAAACGCCCCAATCACCAACGTCGCGGCATAAGTTGCGGAAAACGGCGACGCGAACGCCATGATCCCGAGCACCACCGACAGCACGCCATATGCCAGGATCCACCCCCAACCAGCGCCCGCGCGAGGCGTCCCGGCGGCAGTGGTTTCGGTATCGGCAAAGTGCCCGCGTGGATCCGTCATAAATAAAGCTCCCAGAAGTCCCCGCCGCAACGGCTCGTCGTGTCCACAGTTCCGATCGGACTCAACGACGCTGGTCGAATCACGCCACAGCGCCTACCTCCGGTCGATGCATTCCGGTTACGTCCCCCTCCGCGTTTTCTCCTGCTACACCATGCTCGACGGCGCCATCGATCCGAAAGCGATCGCCAAGCAGGCACGCGCGCTGGGCTTCCCAGCCGCCGCCCTCACCGATCGCAACGGGCTCTACGCGGCGATGGCCTATTCGGACGCCGCCAAGAAGGACGGCGTCCAGCCGATCATCGGCGTGATGCTCGGCGTCGGCCGCCCCGACATGCCCGACAGCGTCGCGACGCAGTTCGACTGGATCGCGCTCTACGCGCAGAACATGACGGGCTACGACAACCTCTGCGCGCTCGTCTCGATGGCGCATCTCGACCGCCCGATCGAGATGCCCGCGCATGTCGACTTCGCCGCGCTAGAACGCCACACCGACGGCCTGATAGCGCTGACAGCCGGCGGCGAAGGCGGCCTCGCCAGGCTGTTCGCGGAAGGCCAGCCCGACCGCGCCCGCGCCTATCTCGATCGCCTCCAAGGCCTGTTCGGCGACCGCCTCTACATCGAGCTGTCCCGCCGCAACGACGCCACCGAGATGGCGGCTGAGAACGACCTCATCGACATCGCCTACGAGCGCAACCTGCCGCTGGTCGCGACCAACCCGTGCTGCTTCACCGAAAGCGCGTTCGGCGACGCGCACGACGCCATGCTCTGCATCGCGCACTCGACCTATGTCGAAACCGAGGACCGCATCCGCAGCTGCCCCGAGGCCTGGATGAAACCGGCCCAGATGATGCACGAGATGTTCGCCGACCTGCCCGAGGCGATCGCCAACACGCTGGTCGTAGCCCAGCGCTGCGCGGTGATGGCACCGTATCGGAAGCCGATCCTCCCCAGCCTCGCCGGCGATATCGAGGGCGAGGCGAAACTCCTCCGCGACGACGCCGAAGCCGGTCTCGAAGCGCGTCTCGCCCGTATCACCGAACTTCACGGCGAAGGCGAGGACGGCTGGCGCGACGTCTACCGCAAGCGGCTCGCGTTCGAAGTCGACGTGATCGTCCAGATGGGCTTCCCGGGATACTTCCTGATCGTCGCCGACTTCATCAAATGGGCGAAGGACCACGACATCCCCGTCGGCCCGGGCCGTGGTTCGGGCGCCGGCTCGGTCGTAGCCTGGTCGCTGACGATCACGGATTTGGATCCGATCAAGCTCGGCCTGCTGTTCGAGCGCTTCCTCAACCCGGAACGCGTGTCGATGCCCGATTTCGACATCGATTTTTGCGAAACCCGCCGCGTCGAGGTGATCCGCTACGTCCAGGAGAAATACGGCCGCGATCAGGTCGCCCAGATCATCACCTTCGGAAAACTGAAGGCGCGCGCGGTGCTCAAGGACACCGGCCGCGTGCTTCAGATGAGCTACGGCCAGATCGATCGCCTCGCCAAGCTGGTGCCGAACCACCCGACCGACCCCTGGACGCTCGAGCGCGCGCTCAACGGTGTCGGCGAGCTGGCGAAGGAATACGCCAACGACAACGGCGTCCGGAAACTTTTAGATCTGGCGATGAAGCTGGAAGGCCTGCCGCGCCACTCGTCGACGCACGCTGCCGGCGTGGTCATCGGCGACCGGCCCTTGGCCCAGTTGGTGCCCCTCTACCGCGATCCACGGTCCGACATGCCCGTCACGCAGTTCGACATGAAATATGTCGAGGGTGCGGGCCTCGTGAAGTTCGATTTCCTCGGCCTGAAGACGCTGTCGGTGCTGCAGAAGGCGGTGCAACTGCTCGCCAAACGCGGCATCGTCGTCGACCTCGACGCGCTCGAATGGGATGACGCCGGCGTCTACGCGCTCCTGCAAAAGGGCGACACGGTGGGCGTGTTCCAGCTCGAATCGGAGGGCATGCGCCGCACGCTGTCCGCCGTCCGCCCGTCCAATTTCGGCGACATCATCGCGCTCGTGTCGCTCTATCGACCGGGCCCGATGGACAACATCCCGTCGTTCGGCCGCCGCAAGAACGGCACCGAGGCGATCGACTACCCGCATCCGCTGCTCGAACCGATCCTGTCGGAGACCTACGGGATCTTCGTCTACCAGGAGCAGGTCATGCAGGCCGCGCAGGTGCTGGCCGGCTTCTCGCTCGGCGGCGCCGATCTGCTGCGCCGCGCGATGGGCAAGAAGGTGAAGGCCGAGATGGACGCGCAGCGCGCGGGGTTCGTCGAGGGCTGTCTGAGCGTCAACGGCATCAAGAAGGCCGAGGCGAACGCGCTGTTCGACTTGATCGACAAGTTCGCCGGCTACGGCTTCAACAAGAGCCACGCCGCCGCGTATGCGCTGCTCGCGTACCAGACCGCGTGGCTGAAGGCGCACCACCCGCACGAATTCTTCGCCGCCTCGATGTGCTACGACCTGCACCAGACCGACAAGCTCGCGATCTTCACCGACGACATGCGCCGGCTGGGAATCACGGCGCTACCGCCCTGCATCAACGCGAGCCAGGCCGAGTTCGACGTCGAGGTCTTGGCTGATGCTGACGCTCCACCAGCAGAATGTTCACCCGCGAAGGCGGGTGCCCAGTCTAAACCCCCGCCTTCGCGGGGGGACAATCTAGCGGTGCGCTACGCATTGGGCGCCCTGAAGAGCGTCGGCGAAGGCGCGATGGAGAAGCTCATCGTCGAGCGTGTGCAGAACGGCCCGTTCGCCGGCCTCGACGACCTCGCCAAGCGAGTCGACCCGCGCCTCCTCAACAAGCGCCAGCTCGAGACGCTCGCCGCCGCCGGCGCGTTCGACTCGTTCGAGCCCAACCGCGCCGGCATCCACGCCACCGCCGAAACCATCCTAGCGATCGCCGCCCGCACGCACGAGCAGAAGACCAGCGGGCAGGGCGGCCTGTTCGGCGACGCGGAACCCGCCGGCGACGCGATCAAGCTTCCCCCCTCGGTCCGCTGGACGCTCAGCCAGCGCATGGACCAGGAAAAGGAGGCGTTCGGCTTCTATTTCTCCGCGCACCCGGTCGATCGCCACCGCCACATCGCCAACAGCCACGGCGCCCGCGCCTACACCGCGCTGTCGGAGCTCAACATCCCCGACGACGGCAGCCGCGCCGGCGCGACGATGGCGGTACTGGTCGAGGACGCGCGCTACCGCACGTCCGCGCGGGGCAAGCGCTTCATGATGGCGCAATGCTCCGACGCCAGCGGCCAGTTTATGGCGACCTGCTTCGACGAGCAGGTCTCGCGCGATCTCGAAGAAGCGGCCAAGGCCGGCGGCTGCGGCCTCATCACCGTCGAACTCGACCGCAAGCCCGGCGAGGACACACCGCGCGTCAGCATCAAGCGCATCCAGCCCTTCGAAGGCCTCGCCAACCTCGCCCGCTTCCAGGTGGTCGTGACGATCTCCGACATGACCGCGTTCGCCGGCCTCGCCTCACTGCTCGCCGAGCATCGCGGCGCCCGCGGCGAGGTCCGCGTGCGCGCGCCGACGCCCGACGGCGAGGTCTGTATCCTGCTCGGCCGCGACTTCCTGCTCGACGGAGAGCTTGTCGAGCACATCGAGTCGTTGCACGGTGTCGCCAAGGTCGAGATGAAGACCTCGGAAACGAGGCTCGCTCTGGTCGGATAACAGCTTGGGAGAGCGAGAATGCTGGGTGGAATGCAGGATTTCGAGCTTCGTGTTCCCCGCCTGATCGACCACGCGGCACGCGAACACGGCGCGCGGGAACTCGTCAGCTACTGGGCCGACGGCCGCGAGACACGCACCAACTGGGCCGGTATCGCGCGCGACGCCCGCAAACTGGCCCAAGCGCTCGAAAAGCTCGGCGTAGCCCCCGGCGACCGGGTCGCGACGCTGGCGATGAACCACGCGCATCACCTCGTCGCCTGGTACGGCACGATCGGCATGGGCGGCGTGATCCACACGATCAACCCGCGGCTGTTCGACGAACAGCTCGTCTACATCGCCAACCACGCCGAAGACCGCGTGATGCTCTACGACAAGGCGTTCCAGCCGCTCGTCGATCGCCTGCGGAGTCAGTGGGGCAGCATCCGCCACTTCATCTGCTTCGATGACCTGGGACCTGACGGCTTCCAGGCGCTGCTCGACGCCGAGGACGGCGACTATGACTGGGTCGAAGGCCCCGAGCGCGACCCGTGCATGCTCTGCTACACCAGCGGCACCACCGGCAATCCGAAGGGCGTGCTCTACACGCACCGCTCGACGCTGATCCACGCGATGGCCGAGGTCGCGCCGTGGGTGTTCGATCTCTCGCCGAACGCGGTCGTGCTGCCGGTCGTCCCGATGTTCCACGCCGCCGCCTGGGGCCTGCCGTTCGCCTGCGCGCTGTCGGGGGCGAAGGTCGTCTATTCCGCGGTCAACGATCCCGCCGTGCTGTGCCGCCTGATGAACGACGAGAAGGTGACGCACTCCGCCGGCGTACCGACTGTCTGGCTCGCGATGTTCGGCCACATGGACGCCTCGGGCGATGCGCCCCGCCACCTCAAACAGGTAACGATCGGCGGCTCGGCAGCCCCCCGCGCGATGATCGAGCGGATCATGGGCATGGGCGCCACGGTCAAGCACCTCTGGGGCATGACCGAGACCTCCCCGATCGGCACCGCCGGCTTCGCCCCGCCGCACTGGGACGACATGAGTCACGACGAAAAGCTCGATCTCGTCGGCAAGCAGGGCAGCGTCCCCTTCGGCATCGAACTCCGCATCATCGACGACGAGGGCGTGGTCCTCCCCCGCGACGGTTCGATCGCAGGCCGGTTGCAGGTGAGGGGCCCCTGGGTCGTCCAACGCTATTTCGGTGCCGACGAGGACGCGGTCGACAAGGAAGGCTGGTTCGACACCGGCGACGTCGCGATGCTCCACGCAGACGGCACGATGCAGATCACCGATCGCTCGAAGGACGTCATCAAGTCCGGCGGCGAATGGATCAGCTCGGTCGACCTGGAGAACGCCGCGATCGGCTGTCCGGGGGTCGCGGAGGCGGCGGCGATCGGCGTTCGCCACCCCAAATGGGACGAGCGCCCGCTGCTTCTCGTGGTACGCAAACCCGGGAGCGATGTCGGCGAAACCGAGATCCGCGAACACCTGGCCAGGCACGTCGCCAAATGGTGGCTCCCCGACGCGATCGTTTTCGTCGACGACCTGCCGCACACCGCAACGGGCAAGCTCCTGAAGACCGCCCTACGCGAACGCTTCAAGGATTTCGCGCTGGCGACGGCTTAGCCGGAAGCTTCCCACAATTTCCTCCGTCATGCCGGGCTTGTTCCGGCATCCACCGCTCCGCACACTCTCAGCGTCCGAGTTTGCGGAACGGTGGACCCCGGAACCAGTCGGTAATTATCCCCTTGCGACATGTAAGCGCATGTGGCATACAATAGCCATGTCGAACAAAGCGCCCACGCTCCGCCAGTTTCAAGCGCAGTTCCCGACCGAGGAGGCGTGCTTGGATCACCTGTTCCAGGTGCGGTACGGCCACGATTTCGACTGTCCCGGTTGCGCCCGTCCGGCGAAGTTCTCGCGCGTTAAGGCTCGCCGTTCGTATCAGTGCAACTGGTGCGCCCATCAGGTTTACCCGACCGCTGGCACGCCGTTCGATCGCACGCGCACGCCGCTGCGCGATTGGTTCTTCGTGATGTTTCAGTTCTGCACTTCGCGTAACGGCGTTGCGGCCAAGGAAGTCGAGCGTCAACTCGGCGTGACGTACAAGACGGCGTGGCGCATGTGCCATCAGATCCGCGAGTACATGGGTGACGTTGACGGCGACGATTTCCTTGGCGGTGCGGGCGTTACTGTCGAGATTGACGAGACGATCGTTGGCGGCTCGATCAGCGGCAAGGGCAACGGCTACATGGGCAACAAGGCTGTTGTCGTTGGCATGAAAGAGCGCGGCGGTAAGCTGGCCATGCGTGTCGTCGCGAGCCGCACGCGCGGTCCCATGGAAGCGCTCATTCACGCTTCCATCGCCCCCGGCACGACGATCAGCAGCGACGAGTTCGGCTCTTATCGCTTCCTTGGCCAACAGGGCTTCGATCACATCACGGTCAGCCACAAGTCGGGCGCGCATGTCGGCGCACGCGGTGCTACCACGAACGCCATCGAAGGCATGTGGGCGCAGCTTAAGCGCGGGATCAACGGCACGCACATTCATGTCAGCCAGAAGCATCTTCCGAAGTATCTCGCGGAGTTCGAGTATCGTCACAACATGCGTCAGACTCCGCATCTGATGCTTGCTCGGCTGATGGTTTCTTTTTCTCGCTAGGAGCTTTGCCGGAAAGCATCGCCTTAAGGAGTGTGTCGAAGCGGGCATTGGGATCTTTAGTCATTAGCAATCTTTCGAATAATCTTCCCGGTCGCTCCGTTGACGCCAATCTGTTTATTGACAGGCCCCCGCTGCATCGATGCAAAGAGATCGCCAAAATCAATTAGCCATTCGTCAAATACTACAGGAATATGGGGAACAGGTTTCCGTGTAAGTTGGAACTGAGCGAATGATATGGTGTCGTTTACGACATGTGATACCTCGGCGAAACCGATATGCACATCGTTTTGATACACCGCCCCATTCTCTCGCGGCGCGCGATTATACACATTGTTTACGCCCCCGCTTGGGAAGTTTATACTTCCAGGTGAATGGCTGACGCTATGTATTGGCCCAATATGCGTCGACTCTTCCTCCGGTTTGTGCGGCCAAAATATCGCCCAAACCAAAACGACAAGGCAAATGACCGTCAGGCCTATTGGAATTATGGCTGGCGCGCTCACAAGGACTTTCCACGCATCGCTTGCGTCCCCGGGTAAGTTGGCGACGGAAATTGTGAGGGTTGCCCAAGCCCACCCTGCCGAAAGGATTGTGCCAATAAGGCTTGCGGCTCCTGAGCGACTTCTCGACATGCAGGTCTCCCCACCGACTCGCCTAACGCGACCGGCTCCGTTACAAAACCTCCGTTACCGGATTTAGGGTTACATGTCCAAGGGGGATAAGTACCGAACCAGTCCGGGGTGTCGGGGTCTGCTTGGCGGACGGCAACGCACCCTTCCTTGTTCTCCCGCGAAGGCGGGAGCCCAGTCTGGATCCGCGCCTTCGCGGGGAAACATGCTTGTTAGCGTGATCGGACGCGCCGCACCCCCCAATCATTTCGCACTTGCACAATTCCCGCGATGCAGCGAGCTTGTGCGCATGACAGCGGCCCCTCCGATCATCCGTACCGGCGCGAACGAGGCGAACGCCGTCACGCTGCCCGCACGGCCGGAAGCGCTCCGTCTCGACCCCGCCGAAACCGCCGTCGTCGTGATCGACATGCAGAACGCTTACGCCTCCCCCGGCGGCTACGTCGACACGGCCGGCTTCGACATCGCCGGCTCGGCCGCCACCATCGCCCAGATCGCCCAGGTCCTAGACACCGCGCGCGCCGCGGCAATGCCGGTGATCTTCCTCCAGAACGGCTGGGATCCGGACTATGTCGAGGCCGGCGGCCCCGGCTCGCCCAACTGGCACAAGTCCAACGCGCTCAAGACGATGCGCGCCCGCCCCGAACTCCACGGCCAGTTCCTCGCCCGCGGCGGCTGGGACTACGAGATCGTCGACGCGCTAAAACCCCAACCCGGCGACATCCGCGTCCACAAAACCCGCTACAGCGCGTTCTTCAATTCACAGCTCGACAGCATCCTGCGAAGTCGCGGCATCCGCAACATCGTCTTCGTCGGCATCGCCACCAATGTCTGCGTCGAAAGCACGCTGCGCGACGGCTTCCACCTCGAATATTTCGGCGTGATGCTGGAAGACGCGACGCATCACCTCGGCCCGCCCGAGATGCAGGCGGCGACCGTCTACAACGTCGAGAAGTTCTTCGGCTGGGTCAGCACGGTAAGCGATTTCTGCGGCAGCTTCGGGCAGTTGCCGAAGTGACCGGCATCCTTCTGTTCCCTCGCGAACGCGGGGGCCCAGGATCACGAACGATGACGCCTGCGACCCTGGACCCCCGCCTTCGCGGGGGAACGGTGATGACCTGAAAGGATGACGATGCCGTTCGAAGCCATCAACCCACCCCAGTTCCCGACCCCGATCGCGCCCTATTCCGCCGCTGCAAAAGCCGGCAACACGGTCTACGTCTCGGGCGTGCTGGCGCTCGGCGAAGGTGGCATAGTCCTGCATCCAGGCGACGCCGCCGCCCAAACGCGCGCCGTGCTCGACACCATCAAGACCACGCTCGAAGCCGCCGGCGCGACGCTGGAAGACGTCGCCTTCAACCACATCTTCCTGAAGGACCTCGCCGACTACGCGGCCTTCAACGCGGTCTACGCCGAGTATTTCCCCGGCCCCAAACCCGCGCGCTACTGCATCAAGACCGAACTCGTGAAGCCCGAGTGCCTCGTCGAGATCGCCAGCATCGCCCACCTCGCCTGATGGCGCTCGCGGGCGGCATCTACTGGGAGGAACACGGCCAGCCCGACGGTCCCGCGATCCTGTTGTCGAGCGGCCTCGGCGGCTCGGGCCGCTACTGGCAGCCCAACCTCGCCGCCCTCGGCGCCGGCCACCGCGTCATCACCTACGACCACCGCGGCACCGGCCGCTCGGACCGCCACGTCCCCGGCGACCTCACCGTCGAGGCGATGGCCGCCGACGTCGTCGCGCTTATGGACGCGATCGGCCTCCAAAGCTGCACCTTCATCGGCCACGCGCTCGGCGGCCATATCGGCCTCGCGCTCGCCTTGGCTGCACCCGAACGCCTCGACCGCCTCGTCGTCATCAACGGCTGGGCCAAGCTCGACCCGCACACCGCCCGCTGTTTCGACACCCGCCTCGCGCTGCTGAGCGACAGCGGGCCCCGCGCGTATCTCCACGCGCAACCGCTGTTCCTCTACCCGCCGCAATGGATCTCCGATCATCACGACCGGCTCCAGGACGAGGAAGAGGATATGCTCGCGCATTTCCCCGGCGCGGAAATGGTCCAGCGGCGAGTGGCCGCGGTCCGGCGGTTCAACATCGCCGGCCGGCTCGACGAGATCCGCGTGCCGACGCTGCTGGTCGCCGCCGACGACGACATGCTCGTGCCGCCGTCCGCGTCCGAAAAGCTTGCCGCCGGCATCCCCGGCGCGCAGCTTGCCCGGATGGCGGCGGGGGCGCACGCCTGCAACGTGACGCGCCAGGAGCATTTCAACATGTGGCTGCTCGACTGGCTCGACGGCGAATAGGGGGCATAAAATGCAGGTCGGCGTCTTCGTGCCCATCAACAACAATGGCTGGCTGATCAGCGAGAACGCGCCGCAATACAAACCGAGCTTCGATCTCAACAAGGCGATCGCGCAGGCCGCCGAGAAGCACGGCCTCGATTTCCTGCTGTCGATGATCAAGCTGCGCGGTTTCGGCGGCAAGACCGAGTTCTGGGATTATGGCCTGGAGAGCTTCACGCTGATGGCCGGCCTCGCCGCCGTCACCGAGCACATCAAGATCTACGCGACCTGCGCCACGCTGCTGGTCCCGCCCGCTTACGCCGCGCGGATGTGCAACACGATCGATTCGATCAGCCACGGGCGGTTCGGCCTCAACCTCATCACCGGCTGGCAACCGCCCGAATACACGCAGATGGGGATGTGGCCCGGCGACGAGCATTTCCGCAATCGCTACACGATGCTCGACGAATACGCCCACATTCTCCGCGAGCTGTGGGAGGAGGGCACGTCCGATTTCAAGGGCGACTATTACCAGATGACCGACTGCCGCGTCTGGCCCAAGCCGACCGGCGACATGAAGATCATCTGCGCCGGATCGTCCGACGACGGCCTCGCCTTCTCCGCCAAATGGGCGGACTACGCGTTCTGTCTAGGGAAGGGCGTCAACACGCCCACCGCCTTCGCCTTCAACAACGAACGCCTGGCAGTGGCGACCGCGAAGACCGGCCGCGACGTGCAGATCTTCGTCCTGATCATGATCATCGCCGCTGAAACCGACGAAGAGGCGATGGCGAAATGGCAGCATTACAACGCCGGCGTCGACGTCGACGCGATCGCGTGGCTGATGGACCAGGGCGCCAAGGACACGCACAACAAGGACACCAACGTCCGCCAACTCGCCGCCCCCGAAGGCGCGGTGAACATCAACATGGGCACGTTGGTCGGCTCGTACGAAAGCGTCGCGCGCATGCTCGACGAGATGGCCGCGGTCCCGAACACCGGCGGCGTGTTGCTGACCTTCGACGATTTCCTGGAAGGGGTGGAGTCATTCGGTCAGCGAATACAACCACTTATGAAGAGCCGCGCAGGCGTAGGCACAACCTGAAGCAACCGCACGTTGGCCTAATCCTCCCTAACCTTCTTTTCCCCTTGCCCTCTCCCATCGGGAGAGGGAAGGGCCCCGCGGCATCTTCGCCGTGGGAAGGGTGAGGGCAAGAGGAGGGCGCGCGTAGGGCGATCAAAACACTGGCACCACCCCGGCGAAGGCCGGGGCCCAGTTGGGAAACGAAGATAAAGGAGGGCAGCCCTCCGTTACGACCATTTTTCCAACTGGGCCCCGGCCTTCGCCGGGGTGGTGCCGCCCCCGGAGCGCCGCCCCAAACCTTGTTCTCCCGCGAAGGCGGGGGCCCAGACTGGACTCCCGCCTTCGCGGGAGAACAAAGGGCGCTTGAAGCGCGGGTTACGCCGCCCGAGGCGTCCGCTTGGCCTTCCGAATCCGCGGCTCTGCAATCATATCCGCCGCCTTCTTGATCTCCTGCCGCAGCTCGTCCCGCTTCTCATGGATCGACGCGATCACCGGCCCCATCGCCACCCCAAGATCGACCAGCACCGCCTCAGCCAGCTGCAACGAACTCTCCAAAGTCTCCGGCACCGCGTCAGTAACGCCAGCCCGGTACAACTCCGCCGCATGCGCCGTATCTCGCGCCCGCGCCACGATCGGCAGGTCCGGCGCCAAAGCCCGGACCCGCCGCGCCAGCCGCACCGTCAGCACCGGATCGTCCATCGTCAGGATCAACGCCTTGGCGGTATGCAGCTTCAACCGATCGACCAGTTCCGCCCGCGCCACGTCGCCGAACAGGATCGGATAGCCCTGTGCGCGGGCGGCGGCGACCGCGTCGATGTCCGCCTCGACCGCGACATAGCGCTGGCCGTGGACGGCGAGC
This sequence comes from Sphingomonas sp. M1A8_2b, assembly GCF_053345535.1. Classification (NCBI taxonomy): domain Bacteria; kingdom Pseudomonadati; phylum Pseudomonadota; class Alphaproteobacteria; order Sphingomonadales; family Sphingomonadaceae; genus Sphingomonas; species Sphingomonas sp. M1A8_2b. The sequence goes on from NZ_JBKFAH010000003.1 coordinate 572,597, forward strand.
ATGTCCGCCACCATCCGCCCGACCCGCCCGAAGCCGATCACGACCGTGCCAGGCCCGGCGTCGTCGATCTCGACATCGCCGCCATCCGCGCCCGCACGACTCTCCAGATGACGCGATACGCTGCGGCCGAGCTTGGCCAGCAACGGCGTGATCGTCAGCCCGATCGCCGTGACCGTCTGCCAGAACGATGCGGTCGACGGCAGGATGAGTTGCGCCTGCGCGGCTGTGGCGAGCACGATCAGGGTCGTCTCCGACGGGCTCCCCATCAGCAGCCCCGTTTCCGCCGCCACGCCGCGCCGCGAATTGGCAACCCGCAGGAACAGGAACGTCACCACGGCCTTGGTCGCCACCACGCCCGTCACCGCGAGCAGCAGCGACGGCCAGTTCTGCGCGATCAGCCGCAGGTCGAGGCTCATCCCAACGGTGATCAGGAACACGCCGAGCGCGAGTCCCTTGAACGGCGCGGTGATGACCTCGACTTCGCTGTGGTACTCGGTCTCGGCGATCAGCAGCCCCGCCAGCAGCGCGCCGACGATCGGCGACAGCCCGGCCGCGGTGGTCGCGACGCTGGCGACTATCACCACCAGCAGCGACGCGGCGAGGAACAGCTCCGGACTCTTGGTCCGCGCCGCCTGTCCGAACAGGCGGGGCAGGACGACGCGGCCACCGATATACATCGCGACCACGGTCAGCCCGCCGCGCAGCGCGACCCCGGCGATGTTCGACCATCCGTCCGCGCTCGCGGTCGGTGCCAGCGCACCCAGCACGAAGATAATCGGCACGAGCGCCAGATCCTCGAACAGCAGCATCGCAAACGCCCCGCGGCCGACCGCGCCGGTGGTGCCGACGAGCGGCAGGACCAGCGCCGTCGATGACAGCGCAAGCGCGAACCCGAGCCCGATCGCGCCCGCCCATTCCTGGCCGATGAAGTGCAACGCCACGCCGATGATCAGCGCCGAGCCGATCAGTTCGGCCGCGCCGGTGCCGAACACCAGCCGCTTCATCGACCACAAGCGCTTGAACGAGAGTTCCAGCCCGATCGAGAACAGCAGCAGGATGATCCCGAACTCCGCGAAAGGCTCGATCGCCTCCGGGTTCGATATCGTCAGGTAATAGAGCCAGGGCGCGGCGCCGGTCAGGGCGCCCAGACCCGCGGGACCGACCAGCAACCCGACCAGGATGAACCCGATGACGGGGCTAACCCGGAACCGCGCAAACGCGGGAATAACCAGGCCCGCCGCGCCGAGAATGACGAGCGCGTCGCTGAAACCTTGATTGTCGAGCCGTAATGCCATGCCTGCGACCTTAGGGGAGGCATGACGGATTTGTCACCCGTGGTGACGTGCTGCCGCAATCGGCAGCGGAAAGAGGTGTATTTCCCTACGTCATCCTGACGAAAGTCAGGATCCAGAGCCAAAAACGTCAGCGTTTGTAACCCTGGGTCCTGACTTTCGTCAGGATGACGGGAGAGATAAAGCCCCGCTCCTTTATGGGAGCGGGGCGATCAGATCAGGCCCAGTTGGCCATCTCGGCTTCGAGGTTCGACCGCACCTGCTCGAAGAACTGCTCGGTGGTCATCCACGGCTGGTCGGGGCCGATCAGGATCGCGAGATCCTTGGTCATGTGGCCGTCTTCCACCGTCTTCACGCAGACACGCTCGAGCGTCTCGGCGAACTTCGTGACGTCGGGCGTGTCGTCGAACTTGCCGCGATACTTCAGGCCACCGGTCCACGCGAAGATCGACGCGATCGGGTTGGTCGAGGTCGCCTTGCCCTGCTCGTGCATGCGGAAGTGGCGCGTGACGGTGCCGTGCGCCGCCTCGGCCTCGACGGTCTTGCCGTCCGGAGTCAGCAGGATCGAGGTCATCAGGCCGAGCGAACCGAACCCTTGCGCGACCTGATCCGACTGGACGTCGCCGTCATAGTTCTTGCAGGCCCAGACGAACTCGCCGTTCCACTTCAGCGCAGAGGCCACCATGTCGTCGATCAGGCGGTGCTCGTAGACGATGCCCGCTTCCTTGAACTTGTCCTTGAACTCGGCCTCGAACACCTCGGCGAACAGGTCCTTGAAGCGGCCGTCATACGCCTTGAGGATCGTGTTCTTGGTCGACAGGTACACCGGCCACTTCAGGTTGAGGCCGTAGTGCATCGAGGCGCGCGCGAAATCGCGGATCGAATCGTCGAGGTTATACATCGCCATCGCGACGCCCGCCGACGGGAACTGGAACACCTCGCGGTCGATGACCGTGCCGTCGTCGCCTTCGAAGACGAGGCGCAGCTTGCCGGGGCCCGGGACCAGATAGTCGGTCGCGCGGTACTGATCGCCGAACGCATGACGGCCGACGACGATCGGGTGCGTCCAGCCCGGGATCAGGCGCGGGACGTTCTTGATCACGATCGGCTCGCGGAAGATCGTCCCGCCGAGGATGTTGCGGATCGTGCCGTTCGGCGACTTCCACATCTTCTTCAGGCCGAATTCGGTCACGCGCTGCTCGTCGGGCGTGATCGTCGCGCACTTCACCGCGACGCCGTGCTTCTGCGTGGCGAGCGCGCTGTCGATCGTGACCTGGTCGTCGGTCGCGTCGCGATGCTCGACGCCGAGATCGTAATAATCGAGCTCGATATCGAGATACGGCTTGATCAGGCGCTCGCGGATCCATTCCCAGATGATCCGGGTCATCTCGTCGCCGTCGATCTCCACGATCGGATTCTTTACCTTGATCTTCGCCATGTGCGGGTCCTTCGGGGGGAGGGGTTTGGGGAGCGTCTAGGGGAGCGGGCCGCGACGATCAACCGCCCGGCAAAGACGGACCAACCATATGACCCTGTAAGGAAAAGCCGGTTCATCGTTGTATCGCGCGTCCGGCACGGATAGACCCGGCGGTTATGGCATCGCTCGACAAGCCGCCCGTCACGACCTCCACGGTCAAATGGCGATTTCCCGCAGTCCACCCGGAGGGCCACAAATACGTCGCGATCGCGACCGGCATCACGCTGTTGCTGACGATCGTCAGCCACGTGCTGTTCTGGCCGATGGTTGGCGTCGTGATCTGGGTCGCGACGTTCTTCCGTGATCCGATCCGCACGACCCCGCAAGGCGCGGGTCTGATCGTCGCCCCCGCGGACGGGCTGATCACGATGATCCAGCGCGTGCCGATCCCCCGTGAACTCGCCGGCGAGAACGGCCTCGGCGACGCGCCGCTGGTGCGTGTTTCGATCTTCATGTCGGTGTTCGACGTGCACATCAACCGCACGCCGATCGCCGGCACGATCCGCCAAGTCGTCTATATCTCGGGCAAGTTCCTCAACGCCGACCTCGACAAGGCCAGCGACGAGAACGAGCGCCAACATTTCGTGGTCGAGGACCGTCACGGCATGCGGGTCGGCTTCACGCAGATTGCCGGTCTGGTTGCACGCCGTATCCTCGGCTTCGTCAAGGCTGGCGACATGGTCGCGGTCGGCCAGCGCATCGGCCTGATCCGGTTCGGCAGCCGCGTCGATGTGTATCTGCCCGATCATGTCGTACCGCAGGTCTGCCTTGGCCAGCGCAGCATTGCAGGCGAGACCGTGCTCGGCCGTGTCGGCGGCATACCGGTCGGCGGTATCGCGCAGTGATCGACGACGATCAGGGCGACGCTGGCGAGGATTTCGGCACGGGGCGATCGGGTCGTATCCGACGCAAGCCACGCGGATTGCCGCTGCGTGCGGTCGCACCGAATGCGGTGACCGCGCTCGCGCTATGCTCTGGCCTCAGCGGCGTACGGTTCGCGATCGGCGGCCAGTGGGAAAGCGCGGTCGCGATGATCATGGTCGCGGGCGTGCTCGACGGGCTCGACGGCCGGATCGCGCGAATGTTGCATGGCGAGAGCCGATTCGGCGCGGAGCTCGATTCGCTCTCCGATGCGATCTCGTTCGGCGTCGCGCCAGCGTTGATCGTGTATCTCTGGTCGCTGACCGCTCTGCCGCGCGTCGGCTGGATCTGCTCGCTGATCTTCGCGGTGTTCTGCGCGCTGCGTCTTGCGCGCTTCAACGCCAAGATCGACGAAAGCCACCAACCCCACAAATCGGCCGGCTTCCTGACCGGCGTTCCCGCTCCCGCAGGCGCTGGTTTGGCGCTGATGCCGATGTTCTTCTGGTTCTGGACCGACGAGCCGAAATTCGCGTCGCCCTATTTCGTGGCGCCTTGGGTCGCGTTCATCGCGCTGCTGATGGTGTCGAGCATCGCCACCTATTCGTGGAGCTCGGTCAAGCTGCGGAGCAACATCCGGTTCGAGGCCATAGCACTCGTCGTGTTGCTGGGCGCCGCGATCGTGAGCGCACCCTGGCATACACTCAGCATTATCTGCGTGCTGTATCTGCTCTCGATGCCGTTCAGCATCGCGAGCTACGCCAAGATCAGGCGGCAGCGTTCCAACGGCGGGCGGGCACTGGAGCCGACGTCGAAGCCCAGCGCCTGACGGCGATCCGGCGCTCCGCCACCGCCAGCGTGCGGAGCGGCTGGAATGCGGGTTCGACGTTACCCATGGCAAGCCGTACGATGCGGTCCCATTGCGGCGCGATCGACGAAACGATCATCATACCAGCGACTGCGAACGCACCAGCAAAAACCATGAAGCTCAGAACCAACATCACGTCCGCCTTCCTGTAAGCTGCGAACAAATTATGAATGTCCACAAACACTTGGTCAGAAACATCGTTCCGTTCGTCGCATTTTGAATCCGGCCATACCGGTTCGAATCAGCGGCGAGTCGAACATCTGTTCCCCTCTGAGCCCTTTATGTTCTCATTGCGTTCCATGAGTCAAGCGCGCCTTGTGCGATTGCTTTCCAGACAAAGCCACGCTAAGGGCCGCGCCTCTAACCCCGCATGGGAGGCATCATAGCCCGGTGCGTCACGGTCATTCGGCCACGACGTCATCCGCTTCCCAGAGGCACAACCGGAAGGATATATCCCTATGGCGGCACCCGTCGTCTCCATGCAGCAGCTCATCGAAACGGGCGCGCATTTCGGCCACCAGACTCATCGGTGGAACCCCAAGATGAAGCCTTACATCTTCGGTGATCGTAACGGCGTCCACATCCTCGACCTTTCGCAGACCGTGCCGCTGTTCGCGCGCGCGCTCGAATTCGTCTCGTCGGCGGTTGCCGGTGGTGGCAAGGTCCTGTTCGTCGGCACCAAGCGCCAGGCGCAGGAGCCCGTCGCAGACGCAGCGCGTCGCTCGGGCCAGCATTTCGTCAACCATCGCTGGTTGGGCGGCATGCTCACCAACTGGAAGACCATCTCGGGTTCGATCAAGCGTCTCAAGACGCTCGAGGAAATGCTGTCGGGCGACACCGTCGGCCTGACCAAGAAGGAAGTCCTTCAGCTCACCCGCGAGAAGGACAAGCTCGAGCTTTCGCTCGGCGGCATCCGCGACATGGGCGGCATTCCCGACGTGATGTTCGTGATCGACGCGAACAAGGAAGAGCTGGCGATCAAGGAAGCGAACACGCTGGGTATTCCCGTCGTCGCGATCCTCGATTCGAACGTGTCGCCGGACGGCATCGCCTTCCCGGTCCCCGCGAACGACGACGCAGCCCGCGCCATCCGCCTGTACTGCGAGGCGATCGCGATCGCAGCGACGCGCGGCGGCCAGGAGCAGCAGCGCCGCACCGGTGCCGACATCGGCGCGATGATCGAGCCGCCGAAGGAAGAGGCCATCGCAGAGCCGACCGTCGAGGCAACTGCCGACACGGCGCAGGCGACCGCCAATGCCGATACCGCTGCCGAGTTCGCGGCCGAGGGTGAGCGCCAGATCGACGCATAAGCGTCGTCGCCGAACCGTCATGCGGGCGGGGTAGGGCGAAAGCTCTGCCTCGCCCGCAACCATATTCAGACCCAAAGAGGATTAAAGACATGGCCGATATCACGGCAGCAATGGTCAAGGATCTGCGCGAAAAGAGCGGCGCGGGCATGATGGATTGCAAGAAGGCGCTGAGCGAGAACGCCGGCGACATGGAGCAGGCAATGGATTGGCTGCGCACCAAGGGCCTCGCAGCCGCCGCCAAGAAGTCCAGCCGTACCGCGGCCGAGGGCCTGGTCGGCGTCGCCGTGTCGGGCACCAAGGGTGCCGCGGTCGAGGTGAACTCCGAGACCGATTTCGTCGCCAAGAACGACCAGTTCCAGTCGTTCGTCCGTGACGTGACGCAGATCGCACTCGCAACCGGTGGCGACATCGAGGCGCTCAAGTCGCAGGCGATGCCATCGGGCAAGACCGTCGAGGAAGTCCTGACGAACAACGTCGCGACGATCGGCGAGAACCAGTCGCTGCGCCGCTCGCGCACGCTGGAAGTCAGCAAGGGTGCGGTCGTGCCCTACATCCACAACCAGGCAGCACCCGGCCTCGGCAAGATCGGTGTGCTCGTCGCGCTTGAATCGGAGGCTTCGGACGAGGTTCTCCAGGCACTCGGCAAGCAGCTCGCGATGCACATCGCAGCGGCGTTCCCGAAGGCGCTGAACGAAGCCGACCTCGACGAGTCCGAGATCGAGCGCGAGCGCGCGATCGCGACCGAGAAGGCTGCCGAGTCGGGCAAGCCTGCCGACATCATCGCCAAGATGGTCGAGGGCGGCATCGCCAAGTACCGCAAGGAGCATGCGCTGGTCAGCCAGCTGTTCGTGATGGACGGCAAGACCAAGATCTCCGACGTCGTCGCCAAGGCCGGCAAGGATGCGGGCGCCGAGATCAAGCTGGTGGACTATGTCCGCTTCCAGCTCGGCGAAGGCATCGAGAAGGAGCAGTCCGACTTCGCCGCCGAAGTCGCTGCCGCATCGGGCGTGCCCCAGGCATAAGCCATTCTTTTCCCTCGCCCCTCCGGGGAGAGGGAAGGGGCCCGCGGCTACTTGGCCGTGGGAAGGGTGAGGGGAGTGGCGAGGTCTCGAACCTCACCGTTCCTCATCCGGCCCTACCGGGCCGCCTTCTCCCCAAGAGGGAGAAGGACAACTACCCCTCTCCCATCGGGGAGAGGGGCTAGCTTGCGCAGCAAGCGCGGGGTGAGGGCAGGGGGGTGAACCTTTCCATCATCCTCCCTTTTCCAGCACGCAAGCGCAGGCCCCGTGTCCCGCCATGACAGGGAACTGGCCGTCCTCCTCGGCGAGAGGAGGGAATACCCCGGCAGGACCGGGTTGTGTGGCAATCGCCCCCCGCCTAAGGTCCGCGCCGCCCCGCCAATCACAATTCGAGATTTATGACGCCTCCGCGCTACAAACGTATCCTGCTGAAACTGTCGGGCGAGGTCCTGATGGGACCGTCGGGCCTGTCGATCGATCCGACCGTCACCGCACGCGTCGCGCAGGAGATCGCCGACATCAAGGGCAAGGGCTACGAGATCTGCATCGTCGTCGGTGGCGGCAACATCTTCCGCGGCATGGCGGGCGCGGCACGCGGCATGGACCGCGCGACCGGCGATTACATGGGCATGCTCGCGACCGTGATGAATGCGCTCGCCGTGCAGAACGCGCTCGAGCAGATCGGCGTCGACACGCGCGTGCAGTCGGCGATCCCGATGGCGTCGGTGTGCGAGCCTTTCATCCGCCGCCGCGCCGAGCGTCACCTGGAGAAGGGTCGCGTGGTGATCTTCGCGGCCGGCGTCGGCAGCCCCTATTTCACCACCGATTCGGGCGCCGCGCTGCGGGCTGCCGAGATGAAGTGCGACGCGCTGTTCAAGGGCACCTCGGTCGACGGCGTCTACAATGCCGACCCGAAGACGCACCCCGACGCGGTGCGTTACGAGACGGTGTCGTACAGCCGCGTGCTGTCCGACGACCTCAAGGTCATGGATGCGAGCGCGATCGCGCTGTGCCGCGACAACAACATCCCGATCGTCGTCTTCAACATCCGCGAACCCGGCAATCTCGCCGCGGTGCTTAGCGGTGATGGCGTGTCGACGATCGTCCAGAACGAGCAGGAGCTTTAAGATGGCCGCATACGACAAGACCGACCTCGAGCGCCGCATGGCGGGTGCCGTTGAAGCGCTGAAGAGCGATCTCGCAGGGCTGCGAACGGGTCGCGCGTCGACCGCGTTGCTCGATCCGGTGATGGTGACGGTGTACGGGTCGTCGATGCCGCTCAACCAGGTCGCGACCGTGTCGGCGCCCGAGCCGCGGATGCTGTCGGTGCAGGTCTGGGACAAGGCGAACGTCGGCCCGACCGACAAGGCGATCCGGTCTGCGGGGCTCGGCCTCAACCCGATCGTCGACGGCCAGACGCTGCGCCTGCCGATCCCCGACCTGACCGAGGAGCGCCGCAAGGAACTCGCCAAGCTTGCCGGGCAATATGCCGAGAAGGCACGCATCGCGGTGCGTAACGTGCGTCGCGACGGCATGGATTCGCTGAAAGTCGACGAGAAGAAGGGCGTGTTCAGCGAGGACGAGCGCAAGCGTCACGAGACCGAAGTCCAGAAGCTGACCGACGGCATCGTCGCGGAGCTCGATGCGACTGCGGCTGCCAAGGAAAAGGAAATCCTGGGCAAGTGAGGGCGTTCGGCGCCGCTTCAACCGGGGCTTCAACCGGGGCTTCAACCGGGGCTTCAACCGGGGCCTCGGCCGGGACATCGGCGGGGGCCGCTTCGACCGCGCCGCTGGCAGCCGTCCCCTCGGGCGGGGCAGTGCCGCGTCATGTCGCGATCATCATGGACGGCAATGGTCGCTGGGCGAAGAAGCGGTTCCTGCCACGCTTCGCCGGGCACAAGGCCGGCGTCGAGGCGGTGCGGAAAGTGACTCGGGCGGCGCGCGCGATGGGGATCGAGGCGCTGACGCTCTACGCGTTCTCGTCGGAGAACTGGCGTCGTCCCGCGGAGGAAATCAGCGACCTGATGGGTCTGCTCCGCCATTTCATCCGCAGCGACCTCGACGAACTCGCGCGCGAGAACGTCCGGTTGCGCGTGATCGGCGACTATCACAGCTTTTCGCCCGATCTGGTGGCGATGGTCGACGACGCGATCGCGCGGACCGCGAACAACACCGGCCCGATCCTTGCGATCGCGCTCAACTACGGCGCGCATGCCGAACTCGTCACCGTCGCGCGACGCCTCGCCGAGCGCGCGCGTGACGGCGCGCTCGATCCCGCCAGCATCGACGTCGGCACGATCGAAGCCGAACTCGACACGCACGACCTGCCGCCGCTCGACCTGATGATCCGCACCTCGGGCGAACAGCGCCTGTCGAACTTCCTGCTCTGGCAAGCGGCCTATGCCGAGCTGCTGTTCGTCGACACGCTCTGGCCCGACTTCGACGCCGCGGCGCTCGCCGATGCGGTCGCCGCGTTCGGTCTGCGCCAGCGTCGCTACGGTGGTCTGTGAATCTTACCGACCCCGACAACGCGCCCGACCAGGCGCTCCGAACCCCGTCCAACCTGAAGCTCCGGATGATCGCCAGCGTCGGCATGATCGTCGTCGCCAGCATCGCGCTGACGCTCGGCGGGATCGCGTTCTGGCTGCTGGGAATCCTCGCGGCGCTGTTCATGATGGCCGAATGGTCGATGCTCCAGGGCGCCGACGCCAAGACCAAGCGGATGACTCAGTTCGCGCTGTCGGTGCCGCTCGCGCTGATGGCGCCGGCGTCGTTGATCCTCGTGATCCACGATTTCTTCACGCTGGGACTGCTCGCGGGCGCCGCGTTCTTCGTCGTCATCACGACCCGCAAACCCAGGCTGGCGCTTGGCATCGTCTATTGCGGTCTCCCCGTGTTCGCGCTGATGATCATCCGGCGGCAGGACGAGGGCGTCCTCTACACGCTGTGGGCGCTGTCGCTGGTCTGGGCGTGCGATATCGGCGCGTTCTTCACCGGGCGGACGCTGGGCGGGCCCAAGCTCGCGCCGGTGATCAGCCCGAACAAGACCTGGTCCGGGCTGATCGGTGGCGTCGCGCTCGCGAGTGTGGTCGCGGCCGTGCTGCACATCCAATACGGACTGCCGCTGCGCATGACGCTCGCGACCCCGGTGCTCGCCGTGCTGGCCCAGATGGGCGACCTCTACGAGAGTTGGCTGAAGCGAGTCGCAGGGGTCAAGGACAGCGGTAACATTCTCCCCGGGCATGGCGGCGTGATGGATCGTCTCGACGGGCTCGTGCCGGTCGCCCCGGTCGCCGCGTTTCTCGTCCTGCTGCCGCACTTCTACGCATGAAGAGCGTCACCATTTTGGGCGCGACCGGCTCGGTCGGCACCTCGACGCTCGACCTGATCGAGCGCGAACCCGATCGCTTCCGTGTCGTCGCGCTGACCGCCAATTGCGACGTGGCGAAGCTCGCCGCCGCGGCGATCCGGACCAAGGCCGAGTTCGCGGTGGTCGCCGACGAGGGCTGCCTTCCCGAATTGCGAGAGTCGCTGGCCGGCACCGGCATCCGCGCTGGCGGTGGTGAAGGCGCGATCGCCGAGGCTGCGGCATCGGGGGCCGAGTGGACGATGGGCGCAATCGTCGGCTGTGCGGGGCTGAAGCCGGTGATGGCGGCGATCGAGCAGGGCGGCACCGTCGTGATCGCCAACAAGGAGCCGCTGGTTTCCGCTGGCGACGTGATCCTCGCCGCCGCCAAGCGGACCGGCGCGACCCTGCTGCCCGCCGACTCCGAACACAACGCGATCTTCCAGTGCTTCGACGCGAGTCGTCCGGAACGTGTCCGCCGCATCATCCTGACCTGCAGCGGCGGGCCGTTCCGCGACTGGACCACCGAGCAGATGCGCGGCGTCACGCTCGAACAGGCGGTCAAGCATCCCAACTGGTCGATGGGTGCGAAGATCTCGGTCGATTCGGCAACCTGCATGAACAAGGGCCTCGAACTGATCGAGGCCGCACGCCTGTTTCCGATTCCCCATGACCGGATCGAGATCGTGATCCATCCACAATCGGTGGTTCACAGCTTGGTCGATTATGTCGACGGCTCGGTTCTCGCGCAGCTCGGGCCCCCGGACATGCGGACGCCGATCGCGCACACGCTGGCTTGGCCCGACCGGATGGCGACGCCGATGGCCCCGCTCGACCTGGTCGGGATAGGCCGACTCGACTTCGAGGCGCCCGATGAGGTGCGTTTCCCGGCCTTGCGACTCGCGCGCGAAGCGTTGGATGCAGGCGGGGCGCGGCCGGCAATCCTCAACGCGGCCAACGAAGTTGCGGTCGAAGCCTTCCTCAAGCGCCGGATTTGTTTCCTCGAAATTGCCGCAATCGTCGACCATACGCTATCATGCTACGACCCGGCCGCACCGGACAGCGTCGATGCCGTTCTGGCGATCGACGCCGAGGCGCGGGCTTTGGCGGGCGAGCGTGTAGAGGATTGCGCGGTTTGATCGAAACACCCGGTATCCTGCTGACCATCCTGTCGTTCGTCCTGGTGATCGGCCCGCTCGTGTTCGTGCACGAGATGGGTCACTATCTCGCCGGACGGTATTTCGGGATCAAGGCGGACGCCTTCGCGATCGGTTTCGGCCGCGAGATCGCCGGCTTCACCGACAAACGCGGTACCCGCTGGAAGTTCGGCTGGCTCCCGCTCGGTGGCTATGTGAAGTTCGCCGGCGACATGAACCCGGCGAGCCAGCCGACGGCCGAATGGCTGTCGCTCCCTGCCGAAGATCGCCAGCGCACCTTCCAGTCGAAGCCGGTCTGGCAACGCGCGATCGTCGTCGCTGCCGGGCCCGTCGTGAACTTCGTCGTCGCGATCCTGATCCTCGCCGGTTTCGCCTTTGCGTACGGTGACATCCGCATGCCGCCGGTCGTCGGCGGTACCGTCCCCGGCAGCGCCGCTGCGGCGGCCGGCTTGCAGGCCGGCGACCGCATCACCGCGATCGGCGGCCGCTCGGTTGAGACGTTCGACGATCTCGCCCGCTACGCCCGCATCCGCGCCGGCGAGCGCACACAGATCGACGCGGTGCGCGGTGGCCAGACGGTATCGCGCGATATCGTGATCGGTACCGAATTGCAGCGCGATCGCTTCGGCAACGAATACAGGATCGGCCGCCTCGGCATCGCCGGCAGCAAACCCGTGATCGTCCCCGTCAGCCTGATCGAGGCACCGGTGGTCGCGGTGAAGCGCACCGGCGAGATCGTCTCGATGATGGTCGAGACGCTCGGCCAGGTCATCACCGGTCGTCGCTCGGTCAAGGAGCTCGGCGGTCCGCTCAGCATCGCCAAGGTGTCGGGCGAGCAGATGTCGCTCGGCCTCGACGCCTATGTGTTCCTGATCGCCCTGGTCTCGATCAACCTGGGGTTCATCAACCTGCTGCCAGTGCCGATGCTCGATGGTGGCCACCTGTTCTTCTATGCGATCGAAGCGGTGCGCCGGCGCCCGGTCGAGCCGCAGGTTCAGGAGTGGGCGTATCGCGGCGGGCTGGCCGCTATCCTTGCGCTGATGCTGCTGGTGACGTTCAATGATCTCGGCAATTTCGGGCTTTGGAAAAATTTGGCCGGCTTGATCGGTTGACGACGATAGGGCAGGGCGGGCGCGCCCTGTATGTGCACGTTTTTAAGGTGGGTTTGGTGACAGCGATCAACGGTTACGATTTCGCGCGTAAGGGCGCCCTGCTGCTGGCAGGCACCATCCTGTCGGGCGTGCCCGCTTTCGCCCAGACCGCGCCGACGGGGGCTCCATCGCCGCGTCCTGCGCGGGCCAGTGCCCCGGCCAATGCAGCGAATGCCGTTCCCCCGGCAGTAACGCCCGTTGGCGCGCCGGTATCCGTGCGGACGATAAAGACTTTGCGCGTCGAGGGATCGCAGCGCATCGAGCCCGAGACGGTGCTGTCGTACACCAAGCTGCGCGTCGGCATTCCGTACACCGCGGAGACGCTCGATCAGGCGCTGAAGGATCTTCAGGCGAGCGACCTGTTCGCCGATTACTCGATCGCGGGTGTCGAGGACGGCAACATCGTGCTGCGCGTGCGCGAGAACCCGATCATCAACCGGGTGATCATCGAGGGTAACAAGGCGCTCAAGACCGACAAGATCACGAAAGAGATCAAGCTCGCGCCGCGCCAGATCTTCACGCGCACCGCGGTCCGCCAGGATATCGCACGGATTATCGAACTCTATCGTCGCCAGGGTCGCTTCGCCGCGGTGATCGATCCGAAGATGGTCAATCTCGACCAGAACCGCGTCGACGTCGTGTTCGAGGTCAGCGAGGGTCCGAAGTCGAAGGTTCGCCAGATCAATATCCTCGGCAACGAGGTGTTCTCCGACGACCAGATCCGCGGTCAGATGGCGACCAAGCAGGCGCGGTTCTTCCGGCTGTTGTCGTCGGCGACCAGCTACGACCAGGATCGCCTGTCCTACGATCAGCAGAAGCTCCGCCAGTTCTACCTGACGCAGGGCTATGCCGATTTCCGCGTCACGTCCGCGGTTGCCGAGCTGACCCCGGACAAGAAGGACTTCATCATCACGTACGTGGTGGAGGAGGGCAAGCGCTACAAGTTCGGCGACGTCACCGTCGACAGCCAGATCCGCGACTTCGACAACACCAAGCTGGCCGCCTCGCTGCCACTGAAGAAGGGCGACTGGTACAACGCCAAGCTGGTCGAGGATTCGGTCGACAACCTCAGCCAGACCGCCGGCCTGTTCGGATACGCGTTCACCGAGGTGAACCCTGAGTTCGCGAAGGACGCGGACACGCTGACGATGGGGATCAACTTCAACATCGCCGAAGCCAAGCGTACCTATGTCGAGCGGATCGAGATCAACGGCAACACGCAGACGCAGGACAAGGTCGTCCGCCGCGAGATCCGCCTCGCCGAGGGCGACGCGTTCAACAGCTTCCAGGTGAAGCGCTCGCAGGATCGCATCAACTCGCTCGGGTATTTCCAGGACAAGATGGAGATCAAGCAGCTGCCGGGTTCGGCGCCTGATCGCGTCATCCTGGAGACGAATCTCGAAGAGAAATCGACCGGCGAGCTCCAGCTGTCGGCAGGCTATTCGAGCCTCGAGCGCTTCATCATCCAGGCGAACATCACGCAGCGCAACTTCCGCGGCAAGGGCCAGGAACTGCGCGCCGGCGTCAATTATTCGAGCTATTCGAAATCGGTCGAGCTGGGCTTCACCGAGCCGTACCTGTTCGACAAGAACATCGCGGTCGGCGGCGACATCTTCCGCCGCGACTACAATTCGTTCAACTATATCGGCAACGATCGCCAGACCACCTATTCGCAGGTGTCGACCGGCTTCCAGCTGCGTGCCGGCGTACCGCTGACCGAATTCTGGTCGCTGTCGGCGCGCTACGGGCTGTCCTACGACAAGGTCGGGCTGAACGAATCGACCTACTTCACCAACGGCAACTGCGACATTCTCAAGGCCGGCCGCTATCTCTGCGAAGCGATCGGCAACCGCTGGACGTCGTCGGTCGGCTACTCGCTGATCCGTGACACGCTCAACAGCCGCCTGCGACCGACCGCAGGGTCGCGCTTCTCGTTCAGCCAGGACTTCGCCGGTCTCGGCGGCGACGTGAAATATATCCGGACCCGCGCCGAGGGCGCGAAATACTGGAACGTCGGCAGCGGCTTCGTTCTGTCGGCGACCGGCGAGGGCGGCTACATCAAGTCGCTCGAGAGCAGCAGCAAGCCGGGTGTCGACCCCGTGCGGATCACCGACCGCTTCTATCTCGGCGAGCCGCAGTTCCGCGGCTTCGACATTCGCGGCGTCGGCCCGCGCGTCCTGCGTATTCCGTACACGACCGACGCGACCACGGGTAAGCAGGTGCTTGCCACCGATCGCAACCAGTTCATCGACGATGCGCTCGGCGGCAACGCGTACTATCTCGGCCGCATCGAGATGGAGATTCCTCTCGGGTCTGGCGCGCGCGAACTGGGTCTGCGCCCCTCGGTCTATGTCCAGGCGGGCTCGCTGTTCAGCATCACCAAGCCGAACCTGACGATCGATCCGGCCTTGTATCCGAGAGCGGCGGATGGGACGATTCTGCCCTATCAGTCGCCGATCCTGACGACCGATGGCAAGATGCAGTACATCGTGCCGACGCCGTCGACGGGGACCGATCCCAACGCCGGTCAGATCACGACCTGTAAGACCGGATCTGGTCCGACCTGCGCGGGCACCTCGGCGAACTCCTTGTATGCGACGTCCTATGGACCGTATGATGAGCAGTTCCTTGGCAATTCGGCCAAGCCACGTCTTTCGATCGGCATCGGGGTGAACTGGAATTCGCCGTTCGGTCCGCTTCGTATCGATCTCGCCCGCGCGTTGCTCAAGCAGCGCGGCGACGATCCCAAACTCATTACTTTCAACGTAGGGACACAGTTCTGATGACGACGTTCAAGACGCTTCTCCTCGCCGCTGCGCTCGTCGCGCCGGCTGCCATCACCGCAACCGCTGCCGATGCGCAGGTTTCGGGTATCGCTGTCGCCGACGCACAGGGCGCGATTGCCAACTCCAAGGCCTGGAATGCCGCGCGCGCCCAGATCGAGACGACCTACAAGGCGCAGCTCGACCAGGCCGAGACGCGTCGCCAGGCTGTCGCGCGTGAGCTTCAGCCGCTCGTGACCGCGTTTCAGACCGCACAGCGTGCGCCGGGCGCTTCGGAGGCATCGTTGCGTCCGCAGGCTCAGGCGATCCAGGCGCGCGAGAACGCCGCGAACCAGGAACTCGCTCGTCTGACGCAGCCCGCGCAGCGCGCGCAGCAATACGCGATCGAGCAGATCCAGGCGAAGCTCGGCGACGCGGTGAGCGCCGCGGTCCGCGCCAAGAACGTCAGCCTGCTCCTCCGCCCCGAGGCCGCGCTGTTCGCGCAGCCGACCGCCGACATCACCGCTGCGATCACCACCGAACTCGACCGTCTGGTGCCTACCGTAAGCACCGCTGTCCCCGCCAACTGGCAGCCCAACCAAACCGCCCAGCAGCAGCAGGGGGCAGCACCTGCGCCCGCTGCGACGACGGGCAAGCGCGCGCCGCAGGGTCGTTGAGCGAGCCGGGGATGACGGACTCGGTTGACGCCGTGAAGACTGGTCTGGGCCCGCTCGATATCGGGCGGGTCATGGCTGCGCTGCCGCATCGCTATCCGTTGCTGCTGGTCGATCGTGTCGAGGATCTGATCCTCAACACGTCGATCACTGCGATCAAGGCGGTGTCGATGAACGAGCAGTTCTTCCAGGGGCATTTCCCCGGGCGGCCAATCATGCCGGGCGTTTTGATCGTCGAGGCGATGGCGCAGGCCGCCGGGATCCTCGCGGTCGAGTCGCTGGGGCTCGCGGGCTCGGGCAAGCTCGTCTATTTCATGGCGATCGACGGCGCGAAGTTCCGCAAGCCTGTCGAGCCGGGCGTGTTGCTCAAGCTCGAAGTCACCTTTGTCCAGAAGCGCAGCTCGGTCTGCAAGTTCGCCGGTCGCGCTCTCGTAGAAGGGCAGCTGGTGGCCGAAGCGAACTTCACGGCGATGATCGCCGATCCGCCGAAAGCCTGACGACGAGGCCCTAGGCCCGCGTTCTTGTAAAATAGGGCGCGTCCGTGTACGGGCGCGCCTTCCTTTTCAGGCTGGTCGGAACCAGCCACTTACGGAGAAGTCCCATGAAGGCCGATACGCACCCCGACTATCACATGATCACCGTCCAGATGACTGATGGCAGCAAGTACCAGACTCGCACCACCTGGGGTAAGGAAGGCGATGTGATGACGCTCGAGATCGATCCGCTCGCGCATCCGGCATGGACCGGCGGCCGCGGCACGATGCTCGACACCGGCGGTCAGGTCGCGCGCTTCAACAAGCGTTTCGGTGGCGGCCTCACGCTCCGCAAGTAAACGTAACCCCCCGGAACGGATCGATACTCATTCGTTCCGGGGGCATTTCTTAAGATCACGTTAGGCACCGGCGGCTAGGCTTGTAACTGCAAGCTAGACTTAGGACTCGCAAGGACGAGGACGCCATGTTCGCCGCCGATTTCGAACCCGCAGAGCGCACCAGCCGCCGCGGTTCGCCCCGTGCCCCTGTCGCGTTGGACGTCAGCATCGGCAAGACGCGCCGCACATTGTGCAGGGTCGTCGACATCTCGATCAACGGCGCGCGGCTCCAGACCTATTCGGCGCTCAAGCGCGGGACGAGCATTTGGCTCAATTTGCCGCAGATCGGCCAGATCGTCGCGGAAGTCATGTGGGCCGACGATTTTACTGCCGGCTGCAAGTTCCGCAAACCGCTATCGATCGAAGCGTTCGATGCGCTAATCCGGGATCACCCGGCGTAGCGTCGCTAATCGCGATCGTGATCGCTTCACGTCGCGCGATGGCACCTTCACCAATACGACTCTGAGCTTCGGGACATGATGGCCGCCAGCAACCCTGGCGTCGCATCGGACGAGGCGCGCGATTTCGAAATCTCGAGGTGGTGGGGGCCAAACCGACGTTCGCATAGTTACTTACAGCGGGCAGCGTCACGGGGGTGGGCGGCAACGAGAGCCCGTACAGCGGCACGGGAGCCGAAAAATGGAAGACCGACCAAAAACTGTAAAAAAGCATTTGACGGTTCTGCGAACGCCGCCTAGAGGGGTGTCACCGCAGCGAACGACCACACGGTCT
>NZ_JBKFAH010000004.1:0-409550 GCF_053345535.1 Sphingomonas sp. M1A8_2b
AACACTTTAATGGGATCTCGGCGCGGGGTGGAGCAGCCCGGTAGCTCGTCAGGCTCATAACCTGAAGGTCACAGGTTCAAATCCTGTCCCCGCAACCACACACCACAAAAGCCCCCGTCCCCCCGGACCGGGGCTTTCGTGCGTTACGGCTCAAGGCTGCGCTCGTGCGCTTCCCGTGCGCACCTGCCGCCAACTCCGCCCTCAAGCACCAGCTTCGCCGCTTCAATCGCCTTGGCGGCGAGAGTGGAGCTTTGTCCGGCTATCGCGGGACCGTCTCGGCGTCCAGCGTTTCCCGAGGAGTGTAACCTTTCCGGCAGGCTTTCGTCACAACCGCTACGGGCGTATAGTCCTCCATTATGATGCTATAACCATCGACAACCGTTGGCGCTTTCAGCTGTTGCTCCCGCCGCGCCTTTGTCGGCCCCCTCGACGGGAGGAGATTGAGCAGAGGGCGTTCGCTACCGCTGTAAACATCTTGGCAGCGAGCGTGTCGATCGACGACCAAGCCTTTTCAGGCAGGCTGATCCTGCTGCGCCATCGCGCTTGCAAGCCGCCGGGCCATTTCCCGTCGGATTCGGTGGCGAGCAATTGGACGTGGGTCCAAATCGATCGCTGATCGATGTCGTCGGTTCGATGTCGTCGGCAAAGCGCAAATGCGACATCGCTGATGCGCGCCATTCGGAATAATTGCTCCCGATAGCGCCGCTCGCGCTTCTCGCTGTCTGGATTGCGGCGCCGTTGCTGACGTTCTCATACCAGACAGCCGATGTGAGCGGAGTGTTGGGGATACCGGTCTTTTTTTTATCGCCGGGGGAGCGTCCATACATGCCAGCCCGCGCCACGCTGACCGGCCAGCTATATTGAGTCGGGTCGCGATCCAAATAGCGGAAGCGCCGGTCGCGAAGGCGTCGAAAGATATGCCGGACGATTGCGGCCTCGGCCTCATCGATCTCGAGTAGTCCGTAAAGGACGAGGCCGTCTACATCGCGGTCGAGTGGTGGCCATCCAACGCGACGCGGAGTAGGCAATGGGTCCTCTTACGCCTCTTTGCCAGCGGCTCGGTGATGCGGATCACCGCGCCATGTCTAATAGTCCTCCGCGTTTGGCGCATCCATGGCTGGGTTAGGCGGGAGTTTTGCACGGTCATGCAGACCATAAGGCCGGGCGCGCACGAGAACCGCGATACCGTCGGCGGGATGGCAGCGTTCGCACTGCTGGCCGGGTGAAACTCCTTGTGAAGCATCCCGCCACCGGCTGGTATGCCAGTGCGGTATCGATATCTGACTGGCTTATCCGTCGCATCGCGTGGCATGGCCTGCTAAAGCGAGGCTAGGCGGGGATCACGAGGGCGATACGGGTGGGGATAAAGCGGCACTGGTCGATGGTGGTCGCGCTGGCGGCGACCTTCCCGTCGGTGGCCGACGCGCAGACTGCGCTCAGCTTCGATGCGGCGCAGATGCGGTTGGATCGGACGTCGCACGCGCTGAGTGCCGCAGATCACGGGGTCGACGCGGCCAAGGCGGGGGTGGACGCGATGCGCACGCTGCACCGACCGATCGTCACCGCGTCGGCGCAATATCTCGTCTACGAGAAGACGCTGTCGGTCGATCTCGCGGGGGCCAAGGGCAATGCGCTGGGCAACACGCAGGATTTCCTCGCGGCCTTTCCCGGTAGCGTGCCCCCGGCGTTCCAACAGATCGCGAGCGAGATCACCGGGCGACTGTCGCAGGCGCTGCCGGGTCTGTTCGATGCGATCCCCGACCAGCTCAGCTACCGCTTCCGCGACGAGGTGTTCCGACCGACCGTGCAGGCGGCGATGCCGCTGTACACGGGCGGTGCGATCCCAGCGATCCAGCGTGCCGCGCAAGGCGGCGTCGCGATGGCCGAGGGACGCCGCGCGCAGGTTATCGATCTGGCGCGGATCAATCTCATCCGCGCCTATTTCGGGCAACAGGCAGCCGCCGGGCTGCTCGAAGCCGCCCGCCGCAGCTGCGATGCGCTCGACAAGATCCTGTCGGATTCGCGCAAGCTGGAGGCGGCAGGGGTCATTCCGCACGCCCGGACGCTGGAGGTGCAGGTCGCGCGCGACACCGCCGAGCGCACCTATCAGCGTGCCGACCTGTCCAGCGCGACCGCGCGCGACGAGCTCGCCCGGCTGCTCGAGATCGACGGCAACGTGGTGCCGACGACCGCGCTGTTCGTTCAGACCCGGCCGCTCGCCCCGGTCGGGACCTATCTCGGCAGCGAGGGCACGGCGCCTGAGGCACGGACGGCGGATGCCGGGCGGCAGATCGCCGACGCCAGCGTCGCGCTCGCCCGGTCGCGCCGCCTTCCGCAGGCCTATGCATTCGGCGAATATAACTTCAACCGCTCGAACGCGCTGCCGATCGAGCCGGACTGGATCGCGGGCGTCGGCGTCCGCTACACCATCCTTTCGAACATCGACCGCAGGCGCACCGAGGACGCAGCGCGCGCGCAGGCCGCCGCCGCCGCGGATACCGCCGCCGAAGCCCGCCGGATCGTCACCAGCGCGACGATCCGCGCATACAATCTCGTCGAGGGCGCGCGCCGGTCGTTCGTCCTGCTCGACAGCAGCATGGTCGCGGCGCGCGAGAACGTCCGCGTGCAGGCGGTGGCGTTCCGCGAAGGCGAGGGGACCGCCACGCCGGTGATCTCCGCGCAGGCCGCGCTCGATACCGCCGAGGCACAACGCATCGCCGTCGCCTATGAATACGACCTCGCGCTCGCAGGACTGCTTGCCTCGGCCAGCCGGCTCGACGCGTTCGGCGCGCACCTCGCCCAGGCCGACCAGCGCCTCACCTACGGAACCGACCGATGAGCGATCCCACCGCCCCGCCGACCCGCCGCGCGCGCGTGTTGCTCTATGTCGGCCTGATCGTGGTCGTAGCGATCGTGGGCATCGGCTTGTGGCTCGCGAGCCGTCCGGGGCCCGAGCAGATCCAGGGCATGGTCGAGGCGGACAGCGTCAACGTCGCGACCAAGGCCTTGGCGCGGGTCGATCGGTTGCTCGTCGACGAGGGTGCGCGGGTTAAGGCGGGGCAGGTACTCGCGACGCTGTCGAGCCCGGAACTGGGCAATGCCGAACGCCAGGCGCAGGGCGCGCTCGACACTGCGCGGGCGCTCGATGCGGTGGCGCAGGCCGGCGCGCGTAGCGAGGATGTCGGGTCGCTCCGCGCGATCTGGCAGTCGGCGCAGGCCGCGGCCGATCTCGGCGCGACGTCGAGCCGCCGGGCGGACACGCTCTATGCCGAGGGGGTCATCGCCGCCCAGCGACGCGACGAGGCGCATGCCGCGCGCGATAGCAGCCGGATGTCGGCTGAGGCCGCTCGGCTGCAATATCAAAAGGCGCTTGCCGGGCCCCGAAGCGAGGACAAGCAGGCCGCGGCGGCGCAGGTCCGGATCGCGCAGGCGGGCCTGTCGACCGCAAGATCGCTGATGACCGAGACCCGGCTGGTGTCGCCGATCAACGGCGAGGTCTCGCGCAAATTGCTCCAGCCGGGCGAGATCGTCAGCCCGGTGCTGCCCGCCTATCAGGTGATCGACATCGACCATCCGCGCGTCGAGATCACCGTGCGCGAGAGCCAATATGCCGGCGTCCGGCCGGGTGGCATCCTGATCGGCCACGTCCCCGCGCTCGATCGCGACGTCCGGTTCCGCATCACGCATATCGCACCCGAAGCAGCGTTCGCGACGGTCCGCGCGACGCGTCAGTCGAGCGGCTACGACGTCCGCGCGTTCGCGGTCCAGTTGCGGCCCGTCGAGCGGGTGGCGGATCTGCGACCGGGGATGAGCGTGCTGTTCGACTGGGCGCGATGAGCGCGTTCCGGCGGGCGCTGGCCGACGAGCTCGCGCATCTCTGGCGCGACCGCTTCGATCTCGCGCTGCTGACGCTGGTGCCCTTGGTATGCCTCGTCGTGATGGGCGGGATGCTGTCGCAGGGTTCCCCGCGTGGCCTCGGCGTGGTGATCATCGACCAGGATCGCAGCGTCGCCTCCCGGTCGATCCTCCGCGCGATCAAGGCGATCGATGCGCTGACCGTCGTTGATAACGTGTCGAGCCTCTCGCAGGGCTTTTCCGCGATCCGGCGCGAGCGGGCGATCGCGGTGGTCGTGCTGCCGTCCGGTCTCGGCGGCACGCGGACGGCGGCGACCCCGCGGACGATCGAGATCTTCTACCAGACCGCGTTTCTGTCGACCGGCGCGCTGACCTCGGCGCTGCTCCAGGCGACGATCACCGCGGATCTGGCGAGACAGGCACCCCCGAACGCCGGCCTCGGCGGGATCGCGTTACTCAGGGTACCGCTGCCGGGTGTGCAGGTAACGCTGCTCGGCAATCCGTCCGCCAGTCTCGAATGGTATCTAGGCCTGCTGCTCGGTCCGGCGATCCTGCATCTGCTGATCGCCGTGACCTGCGCCGCATCGCTGGGGCGCGAGCTGGTCGACGGGTCGATGGGCCCCTGGGCTGTTCGGGTCGGTTCCCCCGCGATGGCGGCAGCGGGGCGTCTGGGCCCGCATGTCGCGATCGGTACGCTCTGGCTGTGCCTGTGGCTGCTGTGGCTGACCCTGGGTCAGGGGTTCGCCTTTACCGGCGCGATCGGACTCGTCGCGATCGGCGGTCTGTTGCTGTTCGTCGCGACCGCGGCGATCTCGACGTTGCTCATAACACTGACCGGCGAGGTTGCCACCAGCCTGTCCGCGAGCGTGATCTATGCAGGGTCGGCGCTCGCCTATTCGGGTGCGTCGCTGCCGATCACCGGCGGTATCGCGGTCGCGCGGATCTGGAGCGCGATCCTGCCGCTCACCCATTATGTGACGCTCGAGATGGATCAGACGATCGGCGTGGACGGTGCGATCTGGGCGAAGCAGGCGGCGATCCTGGTGCTGTCGGCTTTGGTCGCGGGCGGCGCAGCCACGCTGCTGCTGCGGCGGCAGGCGCGCAAATCGGCATGAGGTTCCGCCAGGCCTTCGAAGGCGCGCTTCTCGAAATCCTGCGGACGCGCGATCTGGTCGCGGTCGCGGTGATCTCGGTGCTGTTCTACGCCTTCTATTACCCGGCACCCTATGCGCATCAGGTGGTCGAGCGGCTGCCGATCGTCGTCGTCGACGCCGATCGCAGCGCAGTCTCGCGCGCGATCGTCCGCAACCTCGACGCCGCCCACGAGGTGGAGATCGCCGCCGACGTATCGGACATGGCGGCGGCCCGCACGCTCGTGCGCAGCCGGCAAGCCGAGGGCATCCTGCTGATCCCCCACGATCTCGGTGCGGCGCTGACAGAAGGGCGACCCGGCGACGGCATCGCGGTGTGGCTCAACGGCGCCTATCTGCTCCGCGCGGAGGCGGTCGGAAAGACGGTCGGCGCAGCGATCGGTGCGACGATCGAGGGACAGCTGTCGGGGCTCGCGGAATCGGCGGCCGTACCTCTTACGCCCGTCGTGACACGCCCGCTGTTCAACACCACCGAGGGGTATCGCGACTATATCTTCCCCGCGGTTGCCAACATCATCCTGCAGCAGACGCTTTTGTTTTCAGTCGCGCGTCTGATCGCCGAGCGCCGCCGCACGGGCCGGTGGCAGCGTGGGATGTTTTTCGGCGTATGGGCTGCGTGCAGCACGATCGGCACGCTGAGCGGCCTGTTCTACTTCGGCCTGATCTACTGGCTGCAGGACATCCCGCACGGCGGTAACATCCCCGCGCTGCTGTTGACCGTGCCGCTGTTCGCCGCGACCGTGTCCGCACTCGCGCTGACGGTCGGCAGCATGGTGAGGAGTGGCGACGATGCGCTGAAGCTGCTCATTCCGACGTCGATCCCGTTCGTCTTCCTTTCGGGGTTCGCATGGCCGCTGTTCGCGATGCCCGGCTGGGTAAAGGCGATCGCCTGGATGATCCCCGTCACGCCGGCGACGCACATCTTCGTGCCGCTGAACCAGATGGGTGCATCGCTCGGCGAAGTCCGCGGTGCGGTCGCGATGCTGGTCGTGCAACTGGCGGTGTTCGGGTCGGTGGCACGCTACCGTTTGCGGTGAATGCGTCCCGCGAGAGGGGCTCCATGATCATGCTGCCGGGTTGATGATGCCGATTATCGCCACGCGGTTCGCGAACATCGGTGCCGGAAACGAGATTGCTGTCATCCGTTCAAAATGTAGAATTTTGAGGGTCGTATCGATGCGGCGCGAATTTGGCCATTTTCCGGTACAAGGTGCTGCGCGAAATCCCGAGCAGTTTTGCCGCAGCGGAAAGATTGCCGCCGCTTCGCCGCATCGCATTTTCAAGTTTTTCACGCTCCCCTGAAATCTGCTCCCCTGAAATCTGCATCGTATCGGAACCGGGGGACACGGTCGGCACGCTTGAATGATCTTGGGCGTCGGTGAAACCCGCCGGCAGGCTGTCGACATCGGCAATGCCGTCGCGGCTGAACAGGATTAACCGTTCCACGACGTTGCGCAATTCCCGGACATTGCCCGGCCACGAGTGCGCCTGCAACGCCGCCATCACGTCGGTGGTAAAGCTTACGGGTGTCCGATGATGACGGTCGGCTATCCGCGGATTGAAATAGTCGATCAATTGCCGGAGGTCGCCAGGGCGATCGCGCAATGGCGGCACCACGATCTCGACGATGCTGAGGCGGTGGAAGAGATCGAGGCGGAACCGGCCTGCCGCCACCTCGTCCCGTAAATTCCTGTTGGTCATCGCAATGATCCGCACATTGACTTTGCGCGGCGTGCTCTCGCCGATCCGCGTGACGACACCTTCCTCGAGCATGCGCAACAGATACGGCTGGAGATCGAGCGCGAGTTCGCCGATTTCATCGAGACACAGCGTCCCGCCTTCCGCGAGTTCGAAGCGTCCGGCGCGGCCTGCCGGATCGGCGCCGGTGAACGCTCCCCTGGCATAACCGAACAATTCGCTCGCGATCATCTCCCGGGAAACGGCGCCGCAATTGAACGCGACAAAGGGGCCCTCGGCGTGTTTGCTCTCGCCATGGATTGCGCGCGCGAACAGTTCCTTGCCCGTACCAGTCTCGCCCAGCACGAGCACCGGAACATCGAGCGGTGCGACCGCCTGCGCCTGCCGGATCGCGCCGCGCAACGCATCGGACGTGCCGACAATCGAGTCGAAGCGGGATCGACCGCCATCGCTTTCGTCCGCAGTGCGAGTCCGGCCAGCCTGGGCGCGGGCAGGATGCGAATGCGCGACTTGCGGCCGCGCCGGTTGTGACCGCGGTTGTGCCGCTGCCGGAACGATGACCAGATTACCCGCGACGTCGCCATCTATCAGCAGGGGATAAAGCCATTCGTCCAGCAGTTCGCGATCCAGCGCGCCATTGGGTCCCATCAGGTGCACGCCGCGGCCGAGTATCGGCACCGCCCGCTCCAGCCGAGACATGAGGAGTTCGCGCGTCCGCGGGCTCGCGAAAAGAATACGGCCCCGGTCGTCGAGCGCAATCAGCCCGTCGCCCGGTCGGCGATGACTATGGTCCAGACCCATTTCGAGAAGCTGTAAGCGCTGCTGATCGGAATGCCGTGTCAGCGTCTGGCGTATGCCGTTGGCCGCGAGCACCGCAAGCGCCAGGATCTGGGCACTGGACTCCTGTTTACGCGCGGATATCCCCAATATTCCCGCGACGCTCCCGTCGAGCGGGTCGATGATCGGTGCGCCGGCACAACTCCAGCCCTTGATACCTGCGCAATAATGTTCGCCGGCGTGGACGGACACCGGCATGCCGGTCGCGAGCGAGGTGCCGATCCCGTTGGTTCCGGCGCCTGCATCTTCCCGCCAGTTTCCCCCGCGTGCCAGCGCGATGTCGTTGGCCGCATGCAGGGTGCCTATGTCGCCAACGGAGTCGAGCACGATACCGTTCGCGTCGGTCAGCAGCATGACGGAGCGCGTCCCGGACAGAAAATCCGCGGAATAGGCGAGCGTCGAGGCCGCGGCCTGAAGGAGCTCGCGATTGGTACGGCGCAGCGCGCCCATGCCGTCCGGTTCGATGCGCGGCGCGGCGTCCGCGCGATAATCGACCTGCGACTGCTGACAGCGCTGCCATGACGCGAGCACATGCGGTCGCGCGCTTACCGTTTCGGGCGAGTCTCCCGACAGAAAACGTTCCCACGCAGCACCCGCCAGACGTTCGGAATAGTCGACCACAAGCGCATTCGCCGAACTCTCGATTTCCAGATTGCCGCTGACCAGTGCGCCCACGCATCGTCTCCTGATACTGCGAACGGTTTTGCCGCCCGCTATGACTCGCCGCCCCCTCTCCCGGAAGGATCGCGCGCCAATAGAGTAACTTAGGTAATCGATGGCGAAGAGCAAAGTATTATACAATCAATAAATGAGTACACCCCGAACATTCGTTCGATCGGGACGCAAGAGGCATGCTTCGTACGCCTGCCGCCGGACAAGCATTGCACTCCGGCCCTGAGTTCGTCCGCCGGTGACGGTCTGGGGAACAGAAGAGTTAGCCGATTTTGATCGACCTTAGTCCACCGAGCACATGGCGATCTTCGCGATTACGCGCTTCGGGCATCAATCCAGGGGGGCATCATTTGAAACAGTCTGACACACACTTGTGTCACGACCGGAACATCAATGTTCCATCCGGGCGTGTCGCCAGCGGTGATCGCGACGCAGTGCCATTCACCTCTCCGTCGTGGCGCGTGCTTGAAGCCGTTTGGCACGGCATTTGCGAAGCGGGGAAAAGCAACCAAGCCGCTTGTGAAGCGCGAGAGGATCTACCTGAATGACCAGAGGATTTCGACCCAATCCCGTCCACCGGGCGCTGCTCGCCATTGCCGTCGTCGCGACAGCGACACCGCCGCTTTCCGCGCAGATGATGGTGCCAAAGGCCGCGCCAGCCTCGGGCGACAAGCTTTTCGGGCAACAATGCGGCGCCTGTCACTCGGCAAAGGCGGGTGAAACGCGTGTCGGGCCTTCGCTGGCCGGCGTCTTCGGTCGCAAGGCAGGATCATTGCCCGGCTACCAATATTCCGCGGCCCTGAAGAAGAGCGGACTGACCTGGAACGCGGCGAGCCTCGACAAATGGCTGACCCGTTCGCAGGCCACCGTTCCCGGCAGCAAGATGAGCTACGCCCAAGCCGACGCGGCAAAGCGGCAGGCGATCATCGCGTATCTCACCAAGCTCCCGAAATAGGATCGCCGTCCATGGCCAAGATGATCCACACCATGATCCGCGTACTCGACGAAGCGCGGTCGGTCGCATTCTACAAGACGGCGTTAAATCTCGATGTCGCCGACCGCTATCCCTTTGATGGCTTCACCCTCGTCTACCTCCGCAACGCCGAGAACGACTACGAGCTGGAACTGACGATCAACCATGATCGCGGCGAGCCTTATGCGCTGGGTGACGGCTATGGCCACGTCGCGGTGACGGTGCCGGACCTCGATGCCGAACATGCCCGCATGGACGCCGCCGGCATCGCGCCACTGCCGATCAAGGAGTTCTTTCGCGAGGGCACGCTGATGGCGCGGTTCTTCTTCATCCAGGATCCCGACGGCTACAAGGTCGAGATTCTCCAGCACCACGGCCGCTTCGTCTAGCGAGCCAGGGGCGTCGGTTTCCAGCGCACAGACATCACAACCATAACGACAGGAGAGGATCAATGATGCGCGTCATCGACAAGATCGATGTAATGGATCGGCGCCGTTTTCTCGGGCGCTCGGTCGGCACTGCCGCGTTGCTGGCCGCGGTACCCGTATTGCCTGGCCGCGCCTATGCCGCAGTCACGCTCAAGACCGGCCCAGCGTCGTCGGTTTCGACCTTGGTGAAGATGGCGCGCGATCTCTACCCCCATGATCGGCTGCCGGACGCTGCCTATGAGACGGCAGTCGGGTTCATCGACGGCCAGCTTGCCGACAATGCCGCCAAGAAGGTGACGATGGCGCAGGGCGTCAAGCTGCTCGATGCCGCGGCCGTCAAGCTCAAGGGCAAGCCGTATCTCGCGATCGACAAGGAGGACGACCGCGTCGCCGTGCTGCGGTCGATAGAGGGCACCGAGTTCTTCAAGGCGATGCGATCGGGAATGATCACCGGACTCTACAACCAGGACGATATCTGGATGAAGTTCGGTTACGAGGGCTCGTCTGCCGAAAAGGGCGGATACCTCCATCGCGGATTCAACGACCTGGATTGGCTACCGGCCTGAAGGGCCGCGGAGAGGATATACGGACATGGCTGGAACATTCGATCTGAACGACGACAGCGTCGTCGTCATCATCGGCTCGGGCGCGGGCGGCGGAACGCTTGCAAACGAGCTGGCGCAAAAGGGCATCAAGGTCATCTGCCTCGAAGCGGGCGCACGGTACGAGATACCCGATTTCATCAACAACGAGTGGGAGAGCTTCGCCCAGCTGGCATGGACCGACAAGCGCACGACATCGGGTAGCTGGCGGGTCGCCAAGGACTTCCCGGAACTGCCCGCCTGGATCGTCAAGGCGGTCGGTGGCACGACGACCCATTGGGCCGGTGCGTCGTTGCGGTTCCAGGAGCATGAATGGAAGATCCGCACGACGTACGGCGCGCTCGCCAATGCCGATCTGCTCGATTGGCCGATCGACAGCAACGACATGGCCCCGTGGTATGCCAAGGCCGAATACAAGATGGGGACGACCGGCACCAACGGTATTCCGAGGTTGCCCGGCAACAACAACTACAAGGTCCTTCATGCCGGCGCGACGAAGCTCGGCTACAAGGAAGTCCATACCGGCAACATGTCGATCAACAGCCAGCCACGCGACGGTCGCGGCGCGTGCCAGCAGATCGGCTTCTGTTTCCAGGGCTGCAAGTCCGGCGCGAAATGGTCGACGCTCTACACCGAGATTCCGAAGGGCGAGGCTACCGGCAAGCTGGAGGTCCGTCCCGAGAGCCAGGTCATCCGTATCGAGCACGATGCGCGTGGTCGTGCCTCCGCGGTCGTCTATGCCGACAAGGCGGGAACGATGCACCGCCAGAAGGCGCGTGTGGTCGCGGTCGCCGGTAATTCGATCGAAAGCCCGCGGCTGCTGCTCAATTCGGAGAGCAACCTGTTCAAGAACGGCTTGGGCAACAATGCCGGCCAGGTCGGCAAGCATTACATGCGCCATACGACGGGATCGGTGTACGGGATATTCGACAAGCCCGTGCACATGTACCGCGGCACCGTGATGGCGGGAATCGTCCGCGACGAAGCCCGTTATAACGGCTCGCGGGGATTCGTCGGCGGCTACGAACTCGAAACGATTTCGCTGGGTGTTCCGTTCATGGGCGCATTCATGAACCCCGGCGGCTGGGGGCGCGACTTCACGTCGGCGCTGGATCATTATGATCACATGGCGGGGATGTGGGTGGTGGGCGAGGACATGCCGCGCGCCACCAACCGCGTCACGCTGAATTCCACCGTCAAGGATCGCTTCGGCATGCCGGTGGCGAACGTCCATTACGACGATCACCCCAACGACGTCGCGATGCGCAATCACGCTTTCAAGCAAGGCGCGAAAATCTACGAAGCGGTCGGCGCAAAACGCACCGTCCTCACGCCACCCTATCCCTCGACTCACAACATGGGGACCAACCGGATGAGCGAGAAACCGGAGGACGGCGTCGTCAATCGATGGGGCCAGAGCCATGAGGTGAAAAACCTGTTCGTCTCCGACGGCAGCCAGTTCACGTCGAGTGCCGCGGAGAATCCGACGCTGACGATCGTCGCGCTCGCGATCCGTCAGGCGGATCACCTGGCCGGGCTCATGGCTAAAAACGAGATCTAAGATCTTGAATCCGAGGCGCGGCCGACGATGCCGCGCCTTTCAACCGCAGGCGCAACGTCGGTGAACGGCGAGCGGAATGCGCTGCCTTCGGTCAACGATACCACGAGGGGGAAGAAACCATGAAACGCAAAGGGCTGAACCGCGGCGGCATTGTGCTGGCGGGCGTCGTTGTATTGGCGGGGACAGTGGCCATCGCGCCGCTCAGTGCGCAATCGATGAAGCCGGCCGACGATACCGCAACCGGCCAAAAGCCGGCCGATACTGCGGCGGGTCAGGCACCGGCCGATCCGGCCCCCGGAAGCGGCACCGAAACCGCGGGCGGCATCCAGTTTCATGTCGCCGGCGGGGTTGCGACCGACTACCGGTTTCGAAGCATCTCCCAAACCAGACGCGATCCGTTCGTCTATGGCCTGGTTTCGGCCGAGCACGGCGACTTCTACGCGCGCGTCGGCGGCGAGAACGTCGATTTCGGTGACGGCACCGATGCCGAATATGATCTGTACGTCGGCTGGGCGCCGCGCGTCGGCAAGACCCGGTTCGACGTGGGCGTGGTCCGCTACGGCTATATCGGTGCACCACGCGGGATCGGCCGCGGCACGGTGGAATACAAGGCGGCGGTCACGCACACCATCGGCAAGGGCTGGGTGGGCGGCCAAGCATATTACGCACCTGATTTCCTGACCTATAATACCGCCGCGCTCTACACCGAAGCGAATGCCGGTTATGCCGTCACGCCGCGCCTGACGATCAACGGCGTCGTGGGCGTCGAACAGATTCATCGCTTCGATGATTTTACGGTCTGGAACCTGGGCGGCACCTATGCCCTTACCAAGGCCGTGGGTCTCGACGTGCGCTATTTCGACACCGATTCGCATGACGCGGGGACCATATTCCACAGCGCCGTCGTTGCCGCGATCAAGGTCGCGCTGTGACATCCCCGTCGATCGAGATTGTCCTGTTCGCGTGTCTCGAGGACAATTACGGCTTCCTCGTGCGCGACCGGGCGACCGACCGCGTGGCGACGATCGACACGCCCGATGCGGCGCGGATCGCGGCGGAACTCGATCGCCGCGGATGGGGACTCGATCTGGTGCTCAACACCCATTGGCACGACGATCATGTCGGTGGGAACTTGCCGTTGAAGGCGCGGTACGGCGCCAGAATCGTGGCGCCCGCCGTCGAGGCCGATCGGATCCCCGGCGTCGACATCGGCGTGGGGGACGGGGCGACGGTTGCACTCGGCGATACGATCTTCACGGTGATGGAGACGCCGGGCCATACGGTCGGGCATGTCGCCTATGCGACACCGGGCACGATCTTCGTCGGCGACACGCTGTTCGCGATGGGCTGCGGCCGGCTGTTCGAGGGAAGTGCGAGCCAGATGTGGGGCAATATGGTACGGCTGTCCGCGCTTCCCCCGGAAACCACGGTGTATTGCGCGCACGAATATACCGAGGCGAACGCGCGGTTCGCGCTGCATGTCGAGCCCGAAAACGCGGCATTGCGAAAACGTGCCGAGCACGTGGCGGCGCTGCGCGCTCGCGGTGCGCCAACGATCCCCTTCACCATCGCCGACGAACGTGCGAGCAACCCGTTCATGCGGGCGGGGTCGGCCGAAATCCTTGCCGAGCGGCGCCGCGCCAAGGATATGTTTTGATGGATTCTCGTGGCGCGATCGAGGCGCTGCCCCAGGCCTTGGGTACGATCGTCGGACGTCAGCACGTCCTGACCGACCCGGCCAAGACGCGTCGGTTCGCGACCGGCTATCGGTTTGGTTCGGGCCCCGTTCTCGCCGTGGTCCGGCCAGGATCACTCGTGGAGCAATGGCGCGTCCTGCAACGGTGCGTCGCCGCCGACGTCATCATCATCATGCAGTCCGCGAACACGGGATTGACCGGCGGGTCGACCCCCAATGGCGATTACGATCGCCCGGTCGTCATCATCAACACGTTGCGCGTCACCGGGCTTCACCTGATTGCCGGCGGCGATCAGGTCATCTGCTTGCCGGGAACGACGCTGTACGATCTGGAACGCGCGCTCGCGCCGCTCGGACGCGAACCGCATTCGGTGATCGGCTCGTCGTGTATCGGCGCGTCGGTGTTCGGCGGGGTCTGCAACAATTCCGGCGGCTCGCTGGTCCGTCGCGGCCCGGCCTATACCGAACTCGCGCTGTATGCGCAGGTGGACGAGGCGGGGCATCTGCATCTCGTCAACCACCTCGGCATCGTGCTGGGCAACGATCCCGAAACAATACTGGACCGGCTGCAGGCGGGGGACTTTACCGAAACCGATATCGTGTCGGAAGACGGTCGCGTCGCCTCGGATCATGGCTATGGCACGCATGTTCGCGCGATCGATGCCGCCACGCCGGCCCGCTTCAACGCCGATCCGACGCGGTTGTTCGAGGCGTCCGGCAGCGCGGGCAAGATCATGTTGCTCGCCGTGCGGCTCGACACCTTCGCCAAGGAGGCGGAGACGGCAACCTTCTACATCGGTACCAATGATCCTGCGGAACTGACCGCGCTGCGTCGGACGATTCTCGGGGAATTCAACGATCTGCCGATCTCCGGGGAATATATCCACCGCGACGCGTTCGATGTCGCGGCGATCTACGGCAAGGACACGTTCCTTGCGATCCAGCACCTCGGGACCGACCGCTTGCCGGCGTTATTTGCTCTGAAGGGGCGTGTGGACGCCGTTGCCGCTCGCCTCCCGCTTGTCCCTGCCAATCTGGGTGACCGCCTGCTCCAGATGGCGGGCAAGCTTTTTCCAAGCCATCTCCCGCAGCGCATGCGCACCTACCGCGACCGCTTCGAGCACCATCTCATTCTGAAGATGGCGGGAGACGGTATTGCCGAGGCCCGTCGCCATTTGTCTGCGACATTCCCGAGCGCGACCGGTGACGTCTTCGAATGCACGCCAGACGAAGCGACCAGGGCCTTTCTGCATCGTTTTGCGGTCGCGGGGGCCGCCGTCCGCTACCGCGCCATCCACCCGGACGCGGTCGAGGACATCGTCGCACTCGATATCGCGTTGCGCCGGGACGATCGCGCCTGGTTCGAAACGCTGCCCGCGGAACTTGCCGCGCCGATCCTGCATACGCTCTATTACGGGCACTTTTTTTGCCACGTGTTCCACCAGGATTATATCGTCGCGAAGGGTCACGATCCCGAGGCACTCGAGCACAGGATGCTGGAACTGCTTGCTGCTCGCGGCGCCGAATATCCGGCCGAGCATAATGTCGGCCACCTCTATGCCGCCAAGCCCGAACTCGCGGCGCATTATTACGCGCTTGATCCGCGCAACATCTTCAATCCGGGTATCGGAAAGACCTCCAGAAAAGCCGGGTGGCGATGAGGGTGGAATGGTGTCGGATACCTCGAATGGCCGGCACGCTGTGCCATGCCATCAGCGGCTCGCACCCTATGGGCGACCGCTGGATAGACTGCCGAAGCGCCCGACCGGTTTTCCGGAACTAACAGGCCTAAATTGATCTTGATTAATGTTAGCTACTGGGATCAAAGAAAATTTATCCCGGATTGTGGAGGAATGGCGTGATGGCCCGGCTGCTTACCTTGGCTTTGGCGTGGATCGTCGCGATCCTCGGCGGATTTTTCGTCGTCGCGGGCGGCGTGCTCGCAGCCAGCAACGGGTCGCCTTATTATCTCATCACCGGTCTTGCGATGATCGTCAGCGGAGCCTTGATCGGCCGTGGGCATCCGGCCGGTCGCGGCGTGTTCGTGGCGATCTGGGCAGCGACGCTTGTCTGGGCGGTCTGGGAGGTCGGGTTCGACTGGCTGCAGCTGGTGCCGCGGGTGGTCGCGCCGACGGTCCTGCTCGTGCTGGTGCTGCTGACCGGATGGCGGCGCGGTCGCGGGTCATCGATCCGATCGCACGCGATGCCGGCGGTTGCAGCTGGCATCGCCTTGGTCTTCGCAGGCGGGCTGTTCCTGCACGGTGAGGATGCGTCCGCGCGCGATGCGACGGCCGTTGCCGCCCGCCCGCCGTCTTCGACTGGCGAAGCAGATGGCGACTGGCGCGATTACGGCGGGACATTGTCGGGGCGCCGCTATTCCGCGCTGGGCGACATCACGCCGGCAAACGTCGCCAGGCTGGAACTGGCCTGGACGCAACGAACCGGCGATTTGCCGATGGCCGCGGAGTCCAAGGAGCATTTGCGCGAATACCATTCCGAAGCGACACCCATTCACATCGGTGACACGCTTTACACGTGCACGCCGCATTCGTTCGTTCAGGCGATCGACGCGACGACGGGAAAGACCAAATGGAGCTGGCACGAGACCGCCGACGTCAAGGGCAACAACTACCTCGTGTGCCGTGGTGTCGTCTATTACGAGGCGCCCGCCGGCACGCCGTGCCCGCATCGCATCTTCGCGCCGACGTTCAACGCGCGGCTGGTCGCGCTCGATGCCGATACCGGTCGGCCATGCCCGAGCTTTGCGGATAACGGCTCGATAGATCTGCGCGCGAACATGGGCGTCTCGACGCCGTCCGACCAGATCGCGACCACGCCGCCGGTGGTCGTCAACAATCGCCTGATCGTTGGCGAGCGCATCGTCGACAACGTCAATCGCGATATCCCCAGCGGCGTCGTGCGCGCCTACGACCCGGTCTCGGGCCGTCCGGTCTGGGCGTGGGACGTCGGCCGTTCGCAGGACGCGATCGCACCCTTGCCCGCCGGCCAGAACTACACGCGGGGCACGCCGAACGTGTGGGGGGCGATCACCGCCGACGCGGCCAATGGGATCGTCTATCTCGGTACGGGCAACGCCTCGCCCGATTACTGGATCGGCTATCGCCGACCGTTCGACAACCGGTTCGGCAGCGCGATCGTCGCGCTGGATGCGGCGAGCGGCAAGCTGCGCTGGGTGCGCCAGCTCGTCCATCACGACATGTGGGACATGGACCTACCGATCGGCCCGTCGCTGTTCGACTATCGAGCACCGGACGGGCGGATGATCCCCGCACTCATCCAGACGACCAAGATGGGACAGGTGTTTTTCCTCAACCGGCTCAACGGCGCGCCGATCGCTGCGGTCGCCGAGCGCCCCGTCAGGACCGATGGCGCAACGCCGGGCGTGACAGTGTCGCCGACGCAGCCCTTCTCGGTCGGGATGCCGTCGTTCACGCCGCCCGCGCCAACCGAAAAGGCGACCTGGGGCGCAACGCCGATCGACCAGCTGATGTGCCGTATCGACATTCGTCGCGCACAGGGCACGGGCATCTATCAGCCGCTGGGATTGAAACCGGTCATTGGTCATCCCGCTTTCGACGGCGTCACCGATTGGGGTGGCGCGGCGGTCGATCCGGTGCACGGCATCATGACCGTCAACACCATGGAAATGCCGTTCAAGCTCTGGCTGATGCGCCGCGATGATCCGCGGGTGAAACCGCTGATGGCGCAGAAGAAGGGTGGCGAGAACGCGATGCAGGCGCAGCTCCAGACGCAGTACAACACGCCGTATGTGGCGGTGGTGAAGGCGTGGGTCGGTATCTTCGGTGCGCCGTGCGTCGCCCCGCCTTGGGGTCATTTGACCGCGGTCGACTTGCAGACGCGCAAGGTGCTGTGGCGCGAAGTGCTGGGCACCGCGCGTGACACCGGTCTGTTCGGCTCGCATCTCGGTGTGCCGATCAAGACCGGCGTACCCAATCTGGGCGGTTCGATCATCACCGCTGGCGGCCTGGCGTTCATCGGGGCGACGACGGACCAGTATCTGCGCGCCTTCGATCTCCGGACCGGCAAGGTGGTGTGGAAGGCCCGCCTGCCTGCAGGCGCCCAGGCGACGCCGATGACCTATCGCGGGCGTGACGGCCGTCAGTACGTCGTCATCTCCGCTGGCGGACACGGAGCGCTGGGCACGCGCTACGGCGATTACACCATGGCCTTCGCGCTACCCCGGACCTGATCATCCGCATCTGTGATACCCATGGGTGACATCCGCGGGCCACGACGAGATCGATGACGAAACCGATGGGCTGGCGCATCAACGGCGCTGCCCGGATTAGGCAGCGCCGCTCGTTGCGGTTTGCCGGGGGCGCTGGTCCGGTCGGCGCTCATCGGATCATGTCCGGGCCGATCGGGACTGGCTGAACTGAATATATCCTCTATGCTGGATATATGGAAAACGAATCGGCTATCTCCGCCTTGGGGGCGCTGGCGCAAGGCACCCGCCTCGATGTGTTTCGTCTGCTGGTCCGACACGAGCCGCACGGCCTCGCGGCGGGCGAAATTGCGCGCCAGCTCGACGTGCCACAGAACACCATGTCGGCGCATCTCGCGATCCTTGCCCGCGCTGGACTGGTCCGATCCGAACGCCATAGCCGGTCGATCATCTACCGTGCCGATCTGGACGGGCTGCGCGCGCTGACGTTGTTCCTCATCAAGGATTGCTGCGCCGGCTCGCCTGAACTGTGCGCGCCGCTCCTGGCCGAACTCACGCCCTGCTGCTGAAAGGACGCCCACCATGAGCAAGACCGCGGCCGTTGATATCGTGATCTATCACAACCCCGAGTGCGGCACCTCGCGCAACACGCTGGCGATGATCCGCAATGCCGGCATCGAGCCGCATGTCGTCGACTATCTGAAGACGCCGCCCTCGCGCGCGTTGCTGGTCGAGTTGATAGACCGCGCCGGGATCACACCCCGCGATCTGTTGCGGGTGAAGGGCACGCCCTATGCGGAGCTGGGCCTTGGTGACGAGGCGCTGTCCGACGACGCGCTGGTGGACGCGATGATGGCGCATCCGGTCCTGATCAACCGACCGCTGGTCGTCTCGCCGCTCGGCGTGAAGCTGTGCCGACCGTCCGAAGCGGTCCTCGATCTGCTGCCCGCGCCGCAACAGGGCGCGTTTGCCAAGGAGGACGGCGAACAGGTCGTGGACGCCCAAGGCGAGCGCATCCCAGGGCAGCGCATCGCCTGATGTTGCTCGCGCTCGCTATCTTCGTCGCCACGATCGCGCTCGTCATCTGGCAGCCCAGGGGCCTCGGCATCGGCTGGAGCGCGCTGGGCGGTGCCGCGGTCGCGCTGCTCGTCGGGGTCGTCTCTCTGTCCGACGTGCCGGTGGTGTGGGGGATCGTCTGGAACGCGACCGCGACGTTCGTCGCGATCATCATCGTCAGCCTGTTGCTCGATGAAGCCGGGTTCTTCGAATGGGCGGCGCTCCATGTCGCGCGCTGGGGCCGGGGGCATGGTCGCCGGCTGTTCGTGCTGATCGTTCTGCTCGGCGCGGCGGTATCGGCGCTGTTCGCCAATGACGGCGCGGCGCTGATCCTGACGCCGATCGTCATCGCGATGCTGCGCGCGCTGGGATACAAGGACAAGGCGACGCTGGCGTTCGTGATGGCGGCGGGGTTCATCGCCGATACCGCCAGCCTGCCGCTGATCGTCTCCAACCTCGTCAACATCGTGTCGGCCGACTTCTTCCGGATCGGCTTTGCCGAGTATGCCTCGGTGATGGTGCCGGTCGATCTGGCGTCGATCGCCGCGACGCTGGTCGCGCTGCTGCTGTTCTTCCGGCGCGACATACCGGCGAAGTACGACGTGGCGCAACTCCGCGATCCCCGCGATGCGATCCGCGACCATGCCACGTTCAAGGCGGGCTGGGTCGTCCTAGCCCTGCTGCTCGCCGGCTTCTTCCTGCTCGAACCGCTCTGCGTGCCGGTCAGCGCCGTGGCCGCTGTCGGCGCAGTCCTCTTGCTCATCGTCGCCGCGCGCGGCCACGTCATCCAGACCCGCAAGGTGCTGGCCGGCGCGCCGTGGCAGGTCGTGATCTTCTCGCTCGGCATGTACCTGGTCGTCTACGGCCTGCGCAATGCCGGGCTGACCGACCACCTTGCCGGCCTGCTCGATCGCACCGCGCAAGGCGGCGTGTGGGGCGCAGCGTTCGGCACTGGGATCATCGCCGCGCTGCTGTCGTCGGTGATGAACAACATGCCGACCGTGCTGGTGGGGGCGCTGTCGATCGACGCTACCCATGCCACGGGCGCGGTCAAGGACGCGATGATCTACGCCAATGTGATCGGCTGCGATCTCGGGCCGAAGATCACGCCGATCGGCTCGCTCGCGACGCTGCTGTGGCTGCACGTCCTCGGGCAAAAGGGCATCCGGATCGGCTGGGGCTATTACTTCAAGGTCGGCGCGACGCTGACGATCCCGGTGCTGCTGGCGACGCTGGCAGCACTCGTCATAAGGCTCCGTCTGTAATGCCGCTTCATACGCTTTCCGATCCAGACCATCTTCCCGCGCTCGATCGCCGCTATGCGCTCGATCGCCCCGCCCTCGGGCTGGGGCCGGGTGATCCGCCCCCGCGTATTCTGCTGCTCTACGGATCGCTTCGAGAGCGGTCCTATTCACGCCTGTGCGTCGAGGAAGCGGCCCGCGTGCTGCAGTTCTTCGGCTGCGAGACCCGCATTTTCGATCCTGCCACGCTACCGCTGCCCGACCAGGTGACGGGCGACGATCACCCGGCCGTCCACGAACTGCGCGAATTGTCGATGTGGTCGGAGGGGCAGGTGTGGTGCAGCCCCGAACGGCACGGCCAGATTACCGGCATCATGAAGCTGCAGGTCGATCACCTGCCGCTCTCGATGGGCGGGATGCGACCGACGCAGGGCCGGACGCTCGCCGTCATGCAGGTGTCGGCGGGATCGCAGTCGTTCAACAGCGTCAATACGCTGCGCGTCCTCGGCCGCTGGATGCGGATGGTGACGATCCCCAACCAGTCGAGCGTCGCCAAGGCATTCAACGAGTTCGACGACGCCGGCCGGATGAAGCCATCCAGCTACTACGACCGGATCGTCGACGTGATGGAAGAGCTGGTGCGCTTCACGGTGCTGCTACGGCCACACACCGCTCAGCTTGTCGATCGCTATTCGGAACGAAAGGAAGCGGGGGTGCCGATCGACCCGGCGGCGGACCTGTCGAGCATTGCCACCGCCACCACGCAGCGTATCGGAACCGAGCGGTCTTGATGCAGGGCAAGGCGGCTGCGCACCGGCGAGCGGCATCCCAGGCTCAGGGTCGGAACCCGGCCAATTACAGCTAATGCGAGGTGACGTCGGCAACGGCATCGCATCAAGGAAGGCTTCGCCGCATCACGCGTCTCCATCGGACGATCTAACCATCTGAAATCCGCGATTGCGTCGATAATGGATCGAACACGCAGCGCGCCTTTGCCGGCGCCAGAAAAGGCCGCATTCCGGACATGATCGCGCGTTCAATTCGAGATCGGATTTTCACCGGGAGCGCGTGATGATATTCGACATCTGTGCCGCTACGATCGGCCGCGCCCCATGATATGCCGGATCCGCGCACTGCCTTATCGCGCCCTGCTCGCATGTGGCGTCGCCGTGCCGGCAGCCGCGACGGCGCAGGATATACCAGCAGAGACGTCATCGCCCGGCAAGACCGACATCGTCGTCACCGGCCAGCGCATCGCCGGCACCGCGATCGGCGCGACCGATCCGACCGCGACGCTCGACCAAGCCGCGATCCAGTCGCTCGGGGCGGCCGATCTGAAGACGCTGCTCGAACGCCTGAAGCCGCTGACGACCTCGGCGAGCGGCGGCGATCCGGTCTATCTGCTCAACGGCCGGCGGATGTCGAGCATGAACGAACTCTACAGCCTGCCGCAGGAGGCGATGGAGAAGATCGAGGTCCTGCCCGAGTCCGAGGCGGCACGCTTCGGGTTTCCCGCCACCGTCCGGGTGCTCAACTTCATCACCAAGAAGACGTTTCGTGCCGTCACCCTTCAGGAGCTCGGCGGCACCACGACCGAGGGCGGGGGCGGGACGAACTATGCCGAGGTGACCGCCGCCCGGATCGACGGCCCGCGGCGCATCACGCTCACGGCGTCGCATCTGCGGCTCTATCCGCTCCTGCAGAGTCAGCGCGGGATCCTGCCCGATCCGGACACGCTTTATGCGCTCGGCGGCAACGTCGTGGGGATGGCCGGTGGCAGTATCGACCCCGCGCTCGATGCGCTGGTCGGGCGTCCGGTCACGATCGCCGCCGTGCCGGCCGACCCGGCGGACCGTCGGACCTTGGCGGGCTACGTCGCCGGTGCGGGTGTCCCGGCGGTGACCGATGTCGGGCGGTATCGCTCGCTCCAGCAACGCAGCGATCGGATTTCGGTCGACGGCACCGTGGCGGCGCCGATCGGCAAGTCGATGAGCGGGTCGCTCAACCTGTCGGTGGAGTCGCAGCGTAGCTCGGGCCTGAACGGGTTGGCGCCTGCGCTGTTGACGGTCCCGGGAGGAAGCGGCGCGTTGCCGTTTACCGACGATGTCCTG
Organism: Sphingomonas sp. M1A8_2b; assembly: GCF_053345535.1. Lineage (NCBI taxonomy): Bacteria > Pseudomonadati > Pseudomonadota > Alphaproteobacteria > Sphingomonadales > Sphingomonadaceae > Sphingomonas > Sphingomonas sp. M1A8_2b. Next base: position 22,089 of record NZ_JBKFAH010000004.1, read on the forward strand.
CTCTATCGCTATCTCCCCGACGCGGTGCTGCGGCAGCGGAACACGAGTCTGACGCTGCACGGCTCGGGCATGGTGCAGGGCAGTATCCGGCGCTGGGGGTGGAACGTCACGACCAGCTACGACCGGGTGCGCGGGGTAGCGGACTCGCAACAGGGCGTGCCGATCGACGATCTGCAGGCGTCGATCGATGCGGGCGGCGATCCGCTGGCGGATTTGAGCCCGGCGGCGTCCGCGCTTCGCCAGGACTATCGAAGCCGGACGGTCACCGGCACCTTGCTGACCAAGGCGGTCGCGAACGGCCCGCTGGTCCACTTGCCGGCCGGCGACGCGCAGCTCACGCTGTCGGCCGATTACGCGCGATCGAGCAGTTCGGGCAGCCTGCCGGGACTGATGAATGCGACGCTCGATCTCGCGCGCACCACCAGGGGCGCGAGCGTCAACGCCGATCTGCCGATCGCCTCCGCCAATCAGGACGTCCTCGCGTTTCTCGGGCAGCTGTCGGTCAACGGGATGATCGGCGTTTCTGACGTGTCGGATTACGGGGGGCTGGTCAGCTCCAATTACGGGCTGACCTGGTCGCCGGTCCGCCCGATCCAGTTCATCGCCTCGGTCAACGCCGCGCAGACCCCGCCGGCGATCGCGCTGTTGACCAACCCGACCGTCACGACCCCGAACACGCCGTTCTTCGACTTCACGACCGGCACCAGCGTGCTCGTTACGACCATCGCCGGCGGCAATCCGTCCTTGGCCCCGGAACGCCGACGGATCGCCACGCTCGGCGTCGCGGTGTCGCCGATCAGGAAGACGGATCTGCGGCTGAGCGTCAATTATCTCGAAACGCGGATCGCGAACCAGACCGCGACGCTAGGCAGCGCGACCCCAGCCTTCCAGACCGCGTTCTCGGGCGCGTTCCAGCGCAACGCAGCCGGGCAACTCGTGAGCGCCGACCTGAGGCCGGTCAACATCGCGCGCGAACGCGAAAAGAAGATGCAGGTGACGCTGAGCCTGTCGACGCCGATCGGTCGGGCCCCCAAGCCGCCGACGCCGCCGGTCGCCGCCGCCACCACCACCGCCAAGGAGAGCGCCACACCGCCCCCGCCGCCGCCCAAACCCCGGCCGCAAATCTATGTATCGATGACGACGACGTGGCGGCTCGACGATCGCCTGGCCCTGCGCAACGATCTGCCCGCGCTCGATCTGCTTGATGGCGACACGCTGACCGGCACCGGTGGGCGGCCGCGCTGGGAAAGCGAGCTGAACCTCGGTGGATCGCTCGGGCCCGCGAGCATCGGCGTATACGGTCGGTTGCAGGGGCCGACCCGGATCCGCAGCGACCTCGCCGCGTCGGATCTTCGCTTTTCGGGACGGACGTGGTTGGTGCCGTACGGATCGCTCAAGGTCGACCAGATGGTCAAGCGTCCGTGGGCGCGCAACACGACGGTTCAGCTGACGATCGAAAACCTCTTGAACGACCGGATCGGCGTACGCGACCGGCTGGGGCGGACGCCGAACCGTTTTCAGGGCGCCTATATCGATCCGCTCGGTCGCTCGATCAGGCTCGGCCTGCGCAAACTCTTCTGAAGCGGCGCTGTTCGCCGTAATCGGTGCGGGCCGGATGCACGAAAATCAGCATGCACGAAAATCAGCGTTCGGCCGGCGCGGCGGTGCCGAAATAGTGCTCCAGACGATCGGCTTCGGCCGGGGTGATCGCCATCACCGCACCGTGTTTGGGCGACGCGAAATTGGTCGCCTTCATCGGCGAGCCGGCATCGTTGAAGCGACCGATGTTCCTGAACGTGCGGAAGTCCGTCGTTTCGGCAAAGCCCATGTTGTGCGGGGTCGCGCCGAACACGTCGTACATCAGCACATAGGTTTTGGTGCCATAGCGCCGCCACAGATTCGGCGCCTCGGCAGCGACCGTTTCCGGCTCCACCTTGCGCGGATCATACGCATACGGGCCGGTGAGCCGCGACGACACCGCCTGCAGGATGACGCCCGGCTTTTCATGCGCGACGTAGAACATCCGATATTTGCCACCGACGCGGGTGATGTCGGCATCGATCACGTTCACGTCGGGCCGCGGATAATCGAGGATCTTTCGCGGCACCGTGGTCAGCGTCGTGAACGCCGGGTCGGCATAGGAATAGACCATGAAATTGGGTCCATTGCCGTAGCGCGTGGTGAAATACACCATCATGCGCCGCTTGGCGGGATCCCAGATCGTCTCCGGTGCCCAGGCGTTGCCGGCGTTCGCGAACGTGGGAAACAGCCGCGACACGTCGACCTTGGCCAGCGTCCAGTGCAGCAGGTCGCGGCTCTTCATCAACAGCAGGTTGCGGTTGTTGCCCCATCCGAACGCCTTCTCCGGCCGCTCCCATTCGGTCGTCCGCAGCCCCTCGCGCTGCGCGGCAATGTGGAGGTCGGTCAGCGCCATGTAGAACGCACCATCGGGCCCGCGCATGACATGCGGATCGCGCACGCCCTTCTGATCGGCGATCACGCGACCCGAGAGCACCGGTCGTCCGCCGAGCACATCCGTGAAGCTGTACCCGTCGCGCGATACCGCAAAATTGAGCGAGTGGGTTTCATCCTTGAAATAGGCGAGCAGGTACGCCGATCGTGCCTGTCGGGCAGACGGCGGCGCGGGGTAATTTGTCAGGCTTTTGACGACGGCGAGTTGCGGCGTGTTCGGCGAGACCTCCGCGGACAGGATCGACGACGAGAAGGGCAGGGCCACCGCGCCGATCAGGGCCGCCGTTGCACCGCGTCGCGTCTGTCCGGTCATCTCGATCCCCTCGTTCTTTGCGCCACTGCAAGCAAGGCTCGCGCCCCGCATTCGTCTCGGCGAGCAGCATTCCACCTCAGCAAGTGAGCGTAGCTTTAGCACAGGCGAGATCCACATTGCGTCTGCAATTGCCAGACATTATTGCAGTCGTGCAGCGACGTTGTAGTCCCCGATCGGCGCAGGCCGCGTCAACAGTGGCGGATACGACCGTCAGCAAGCACACCGCGACGTCACCGTATCCGCGCCATCCTGCCCGCAGGTTGGTAGCTTGGTCGACTGGGTCGCCGAGGCAGATACCGCGCCGCCGCATACCGAACTGGCGGCGCTGGCCGGCAGGCGCGGCGGATGAGAGGTTGCGACGCGCCGCGTAGGAGCGATATCGTTCAGAGTTCGTACGGGAGATTGCGATGACCGGCTTGACCACGCATATGCGGCGCACGCTGCTGGCACTGGTCGCGCTCGGCCTGTCCACCAGCGCCCTCGCGCAATCGGCAGCCACCACGCCCTCGCCGGCACCGACCGCACCCGAGACTTACACCCCGACCGCGGCCAATCTCGAGGCGCGCCGATGGTTCCAGGATGCGAAGTTCGGCGTGTTCCTCCACTGGGGGCTGTACAGCGAACTCGGCGGCGGCGGCTCGCCCGGGCTCGCCGAATGGATCATGCAGGAAAACAAGATCCCGGCCGACAAATACGCCCGGCTGGCCAGGTTCTTCAATCCGACCAGATTCGACGCGGACGCCTGGGTCCGATCGTTCAAGGACGCCGGCGCGCGCTACATCGTCATCACCAGCAAGCATCACGACGGCTTCGCGATGTTCGACAGCAAGGTCTCGCCGTACAATGTCGTGAAGGCGACGCCGTTCGCGCGCGACCCGATCGCCGAACTGGCGGCCGCGTGCCGACGGCAGGGCGTGAAGCTGTTCTTCTATTATTCGCAGCTCGACTGGCACAATCCCGACTATTTTCCGCGTGGCCAGACCGGGCATACCACCGGCCGGCCGGAGTCCGGCGATTGGGAGAAATATCTCGACTATCAGGACGCGCAATTGCGTGAGCTGCTGACGCAATACGGCCCGATCGGCGGCATCTGGTTCGATGGCTGGTGGGATCAGGAGAAGACGCCGCTGCGCGACCGCTGGCGGCTCGACCGGACCTATCGCCTGATCCACGCGCTGCAACCCGCCGCGCTGATCGTCAACAACCACCATCACGCACCCTTCCCGGGCGAGGACTACCAGACGTTCGAGCGCGATCTGCCGGGGCAGAACACGATGGGCTACAGCAGCACCTCGGTGGTCGGCACACTGCCGCTCGAGATGTCGGAGACGATGAACGGCAGTTGGGGCTTCAACCTCGTCGACGACACGTACAAGACGCCCGAGACGCTGGTGCGCACGCTGGTCGGGGCGGCGGGCCGCAATGCCAATTTCCTGCTCAACACCGGGCCGATGCCGAACGGCGAGATCCAGCCTGAAAATCTCGCGACGCTCCACACCATCGGCGGCTGGCTGAAGACGCACGGCAAGGCGATCTACGACACCCGCGGCGGCCCGGTCGCGCCGGGCGACTGGGGCGTCACCACGCAGCGCGGCAAAACGGTGTACGTCCATCTGATCCGCGAGCATGGCGGGCAGGTGACGCTACCGATCAGAGGCGCGGTCGCGTCCGCCCGGCTGTTCGACGGCGACGCACCGGTCAAGGTCGCGGCCAGCAACGGACAGCTCACGCTGTCGGGCCTGCCGCCGCTCGGCGGTGCGTGGGACCAGATCATCGAGTTGGAGATGCGGTGAGGTCGGACCGTCCTCGATCCGTTGTATCCTACAGGCGAGTCGCCTCAGGCGCCGTGCGGCGGTTGCCAGCCCAGGGCGACCGAGATCCGCTGGCTGGTCTGCTTGAGTTCGGCACACGCCTCTTCGATCGAGACCAGCTGCGATCCGTCGATCAGTTCGAGGAACGGCACGGTCAGCGCCGCGAGCAGTTCGCCGTCGAAGCCGAAGATCGGGCAGCTGATGTCGGTGACGCCGCGCGTGACCGGGCTTTCGCGCAGACCGTGGCCCTGCGCGCGAACCGTCTGGAGCGTCTTGGCCAGCGCGGCCTGTCCGACCGGTTCCTTGCGCAACGCCGACGCGCGCGCGAGCAACCGTTCCGCCGCATCCTCGGGCGTGAAGGCGAGGATGACGCTGCCCGAGCAGCTGCGCACCAGATCGATCGAGGCCCCGACGCGGAGTGCGAAGCCGCGCACGCCGGGGTTTTCCTCGCGCGCGATGACCAGGCCTTCGGCGCGCTGCACCACCACGAGATGGCACGACTGGCCGATCGCGGCGGCGAGCATCTGCATCTCGGGCTGCGCGGTGACGACCAGCTTGCGCGCCGGCGTGGCGCGATAGGCGACGTCGAGGAACTTGTAGGTCACGGTATAGCGATCGGTGACCTTGGATTTCTGCAGATAGCCCGCTTCTTCCATGACCACGACGATCCGGAATAGTTCGCCGAGCGACCGTTTCAGTGCGGTCGCCATTTCGCTGGCCAGTAATCCCTGCGGGTTGTTCGCGAGCAGTTCGATGATCAGGAACGCCTTGTCGAGCGCGGGTGCATTGTAGCTGCCCTTGCGTTGCGCCGGTTCGCCGTCCTGCTTCGCCATAGTTTCCATCGACCCCGGTGCTGAACGCAAAGACTAGCGGCAATCCCTTTGCCAAGGAAGGCCCGCGCCCATCGTCGGCCCGCCTCCGTGCGTGTCGCGCCTCGTTCAGATCGTGACGATCGCCTTCAACACATCCTCCTGCCGGGCGATCAGCGCGGGGATCGCAGTGGGCGCATCGTCGAGATCGACGCGATCGGTCAGGAACCGGTCGGCCGGCACCGCGCCGTTGCGGATCGAGGCGATGACATGATCGAAATCCGCCGCGAGCGCGTTGCGGCTGGCGAGCAAGGTCGTCTCGCGTTTGTGGAATTCGGGGTCGGAGAAGACCAGATCGTCGAGGCACAGCCCAACCAGCACATAGGTGCCGGCGTTCGCGACGTTGAACAGGCCCGCCTTCATCGCATGAATATTCCCCGTCGCGTCGAAGACATAGTCGAACATCTCGCCATCCGTTCGATCCGCCAGCGCCGCGGTGGCATCCGGGCCGGCGACGACGCCGTCATCGAAACCGAACCGCTCCGCCGCGGTCGCGAGACGCTTGGCGCTGCGATCCAGCAGCGTGACGGCGCCGGCGCCGGCGATCCGCGCGAACAGCGCGCAGCCGATCCCGATCGGGCCCGCCCCGGTGACCAGCACGCGCGTGCCCGGTTCGATCGCGGCGCGGCGTACCGCGTGCGCGCCGATCGCGAGGAATTCGACCATCGCCGCCTGATCGACGGTGAGGCCGTCGGTCGTCACGATCGAACCGACCGGCACCGCGAGAAACTCGGTCATGCCACCATCGGCGTGCACGCCGAGCACGCTGATCCGCGCGCAACAATTGGGTCGACCTCGCCGGCACGCGACGCAGGTGCCGCACGCGATGTAGGGATTGACCGTCACGATCTGGCCCGGCGTCAGGCCGCTGTCGGCAGGCGCCTCGACCACTTCGCCGGCAAGTTCGTGGCCGATCAGGCGCGGATAGGTGAAGAACGGCTGGCTGCCGTCGAAGATGTGATAGTCGGTACCGCAGATCCCGACCCGCCGCATCCGCAACAGCACCTCGCCCTCGCCGACCTGTGGCGCCGGACGGTCCTCGATGCGCGCCGCGTTGGGCGCCGTGCAGACCAATGCCTTCATCGCTGTCCTCCAAGGATAGTGTACGTCGCCGACCGGCCATCGGCCTGGCCGGTAGACGGGTGCAGGGCGCGTCGATTGACGCTGCATGATACGGCTATATCATATGTGCAATTAGAATTCGAGCTCCCGCCCGAATTGCGCTTGGTGCCGGTATCGAAAACACCGATATCTAAAACAGGAGAGAAGAATGGTTCGCCGCGTGTGTTTCGCGCTCGATCTGGTCGACGATGCAGATCTGATCGCTGCGTATGAGTCCGCCCACGCGCCCGGCGCGGTCTGGCCCGACGTGACGCGAGGTATCCGCGCAAAGGGGTTCATCGACATGGAGATCTGGCGCGCCGCGGATCATCTGTTCATGATCGCCGACGTTGCCGACGACTGGCCCCGCGAATTGGACGCGCAAGGCAAGGCGATCGACGCGCGCTGGGAGGCGGCGATGGATCGGTTCCAGCGACCGCTGGCATGCGCCGGAGATGGCGAGAAATGGGTGCTGATGCGCCGCATTTACGCGCTCGGCGACCAGGGAGCCTAGCGCGCAGGCCACGATTCATCCCGTCGGCGCCTCCCACCGGCCATCCCACCCCGGCAAAAGGTTGACTTGCTAAAGCCCGACCGCTTGAGTAGCTCTCGCTTGTGAAAAGATAATCTCGTGTGCGTAGTGGCGCTAGCCCGCAGTTGCGGGTTCGACGATGGTCCCGGCGGCCGTCGCAACGACACAGACTGGAGAGACAGGATGGCCTTGCCGCCGATGATCGAGTCCCGGGCCGGCCCGCATCCTAATGGCCATCCGGAGGGCGAGCCGGACGGCGGGCGCTACGTGACCGCGCTCGTGATCACCGTCTGCCTGTTCTTCCTCTGGGGGATGGCGAACAACCTGAACGACATCCTGATCGCGCAGTTCCGCAAGGCGTTCGCGCTGTCGGATTTCGGCACCAGCTTCGTCCAGCAGGTCTTCTATTTCGGCTATTTCGTCGTCGCGATCCCGGCGTCGTCGGTGATGCGGCGCTTCGGTTACAAGACCGCGATCGTCACCGGGCTGACGCTGTACGGGTGCGGCGCGTTGCTGTTCTATCCCGCCGCTGTCGCCGGCATGTACCAGCTGTTCCTGCTCGCGCTGTTCGTGATCGCCTGCGGCCTGGCATTTCTCGAAACCTCCGCCAACCCGCTGATGACCGAATTGGGCGATCCGCGCACCGCGACGCGGCGGCTCAACTGGGCGCAGGCGGCCAATCCGCTCGGCGCGATCACCGGGATCCTGGTCGGCCGCAATTTCATCCTGTCGGGAATCGAGCATAACGAGCGCAGCCTGGCCGCGATGAGCGACGCCGCGCGCGACGCGTTCTATCGCGCCGAAGTGCAGGCGGTGGTGATGCCCTATGTCGCGATCGCCGGCATTGTGCTGCTGTTCGCGGTCGCCGCCGCGCTGGTGCCGTTCCCGCGCGGCAGCGTCGCGCATGATCAGGGGCCGACGGGTCGTTTCACCGACGTGTTCCGCCGCCCGCAACTGATCGCCGCGGTGGTCGCGCAGTTCTTCTACGTCGGCGCGCAGGTCGGGCTGTGGAGCTACACGATCCGCTACGCCCAGGCGAACGCGGGGATGGGCGAGCGTGCCGGGGCCGATGCGCTGTTCGTGTCGCTGGTGCTGTTCGCGGGCGGGCGTTTCGTCGGCACCGCGCTGATGGCGCGGCTCGCGCCGGTCACCCTGCTGGCGATGTGCTCGGCGATCTCGCTGGTGCTCGCAGCCTTCGCGGGGATCGTCGGCGGCGCGATCGGGCTGTATGCGCTGGTCGCCGCCAGCCTGTTCATGTCGATCCAGTTCCCGACGATTTTCGCGCTCGGCGTCGAAGGGCTCGGGCCGCTGCGCAAGGCCGGCTCGTCGCTGATCGTCATGGCGATCATCGGCGGCGCGGCGCTGACCGCGCTGATGGGCTGGGTCTCGGATCGCGCCGGGATCACGCATGCGATGCTGGTGCCAGCCGCCTGTTTCGCAGCGGTATTCGCCTTTGCGCTTTACGCCCGCGGCGCGACCGCGCGGGCATCGATCTGAAAGGAAAGACGACGTGGATAGACTGAAGGGCAAGCGCGCGATCGTGACCGGCGCCGGCCAGGGGATCGGGCGCGCCGCAGCGGAACTGTTCGCCGCGGAGGGCGCCGAGGTGCTCGCGCTCGATCGGAACGCCGATGCGCTGGCCGACCTCGCCGGATGCACGCCGCACGTCATCGACCTGACCGATCGCGCCGCGATCAGGGCGTTTGCGGAAAATGCGGGCGGGGTCGACGTGCTGTTCAACTGCGCGGGCTATGTCGATGCGGGCGTGCTGCTGGAGACGGGCGACGCGGGCTACGACTTGTCGTTCGACCTCAACGTCCACGCGATCACGCACATGCTGACCGCTTTGCTGCCGGCGATGATCGCGCGCGGCGGCGGCTCGATCGTCAACATGTCCTCGGTCGCCGGCGCGGTGATCGGCGTCGGCAACCGCTACGCCTATTGCGCGTCGAAGGCCGCGGTCGCCGGGATCACCCGCTCGGTCGCGCTCGACTATGTCGGCAAGGGTATCCGTTGCAACGCGATCTGTCCGGGCACGGTGCAGTCCCCCTCGCTCGACGAGCGGCTCGCCGCGACCGGCGACGAAGCGGCGGCGCGTGCGGCGTTTATCGCGCGTCAGCCGATGGGACGGCTCGGCAAGGCCGACGAAGTCGCGGCGCTCGCGCTGTATCTCGCGTCGGACGAGAGCGCCTACACCACTGGGCAGCTGCACGTGATCGACGGCGGCTGGTGCATGGCCTGATGCGATGGTGACGATCGCCTCGACCCTAGATTTCCAGCGTGCGGCGAAGGCACGGCTGCCGCGCTTCCTGTTCGATTATGCGGACGGTGGCGCGTATGCCGAGCAGACGCTGCGGCGTAACACCGCGGATCTCGCCGACATCGCGCTGCGCCAGCGGGTGTTGCAGGACGTCGCGACGATCGATCTGTCGACCACCTTGTTCGGCCGGCAGATGCCGCTGCCCGTGGCGCTCGCACCGATCGGGATCGGCGGCATGTATCGCCGTCGCGGCGAGACCCAGGCGGCGCGCGCCGCCAACGCACGCGGTCTGCCGTTCACGCTCTCGACCGTGGGGCTGTGCGGGATCGACGAGGTCCGCCGCGCGACCGACGGGCCGCTGTGGTTCCAACTCTACGTCCTGCGCGACCGTGGTTTCATGCGCGAGCTGATCGCGAACGCCAAGGCGGCAGGCGCGGAGGCGCTGGTGTTCACGGTCGACATGCCGGTACCGGGCGCCCGCTACCGCGACGCGCACTCGGGCATGTCCGGGCCGCGCGCGCCATTGCGCCGAATGCTGCAGGCGATCGGCCGACCGAGCTGGGCGTGGGACGTCGGCCTGCGCGGGCGGCCGCACCGGCTCGGCAATCTGGAGCCGGTGCTCGGCAAGGCCAGCGGCATGAACGACTACATGGGCTGGCTCGGCGCCAATTTCGATCCGTCGATCCAGTGGCGCGATCTCGACTGGATTCGCGCTGCGTGGGACGGCCCGCTGATCATCAAGGGTATCCTCGACCCCGACGACGCGCGCGCCGCCGCCGATGTCGGCGCGGACGGGATCGTCGTCTCGAACCACGGTGGCCGCCAGCTCGATGGCGTTCTGTCGACCGCACGCGCGCTGCCCGCGATCGCCGAGGCGGTCGGCGATCGGCTGACCGTGCTGGCGGATTCGGGCGTGCGCTCGGGTCTCGACGTCGTGCGGATGCTCGCGCTGGGCGCACACGGCGTCCTGCTCGGGCGCGCGTGGCTCTATGCGCTGGCCGCACGCGGCGAGGCGGGCGTGACGCAACTGCTCGACCTGATCGAAAAGGAAATGCGAGTCGCGATGACACTTACCGGCGTCAACACGATCGCCAAGATCGATCGCTCCATTCTGGTTTCTGCAAAGGATAATCTATGAAACTTTGTCGCTATGGTACGCCCGGAAACGAACAGCCGGGCCTGATCGATGCCGATGGCCGCTTGCGCGCGCTGACCGGTCACGCCGACATTGCCGCGGAAACGCTGGCGCCCGAAGCGCTGGCGAAGCTCGCCGCGATCGACCCCGCCACGCTGCCGCTGGTCGAGGGCGAGCAGCGCTACGGCGTGCCGGTATCGGGCACGCGCAAATTCATCGCGATCGGGCTGAACTACGCCGATCACGCCGCCGAATCGAACCTGCCGATTCCCGCGGAACCGGTCGTCTTCAACAAATGGGTCAGCTGTCTCCAGGGCGCGAACGATCCCGTCGTCATCCCGCGCGATTCGAAGAAGACCGACTGGGAAGTCGAACTCGGCATCGTCATCGGCACCCGCGCCGAGTATGTCGAGACCGCCGACGCACTCGCGCATGTCGCGGGCTACCTCGTGGTCAACGATGTCTCCGAGCGGCACTGGCAGATCGAGCGCGGCGCGACCTGGGACAAGGGCAAGGGCTTCCCGACCTTCGGCCCGGTCGGCCCGTGGCTCGTCACCGCCGACGAGGTGGGCGATCCGCAGAACCTGTCGATGTGGCTCGACGTCAACGGCAAGCGGATGCAGGACGGCAGCACCAAGACGATGATCTTCTCGGTCGCCGAGATCGTCGCCTATTGCTCGCAGTTCATGACGCTGGAGCCCGGCGACATCATCACCACCGGCACGCCGCCGGGCGTCGGCATGGGCCAGAAGCCCGAGCCCCGGTATCTGAAGGCGGGCGACGTCGTCACGCTCGGCATCGAGAAACTCGGCGAGCAACGCCAGGACTTCGTCGCCTGGCAGCCGCGCAACTAGGATGGCCCGACCGCCGTTCGTCGATGCGCATCTGCACCTCTGGGACAGGGATGGCCTGCGCTATCCTTGGCTCGACGAGCCCGACACCGCGCCGATCGCCGCTACCTATACGGTCGCGCACCACTGCGCGGCGGCGGCGGCGTGGAATCTGGTCGGCGCGGTGCATATCGACGCGGGCGCGCACCGCGACGACGGCGAGCGCGAGACCGACTGGCTCAACGCGGTCGCCGACACGCATGGCCTGCCCGACGCCATCATCGCACGCGTCGAACTCGACGATCCCGACGTCGAGGCGCTGCTGGCCCGGCAGGCCGCGCGACCACGCGTCCGCGGCATCCGCCACCTCGTCAACTGGCATCCCGATGCCGTGCGGCAAGCCTATCCGCGTGACCTGACGATCGATCCGGCGTGGCGACGCGGCTTCGGCCTGCTCGCCGACCACGCGCTCAGCTACGATTTCCACGGCTTCCCCGCGCAGCTTGCCGGGCTGGTCGAGATCGCCGCGCTCCACCCGAGCGTTCCCGTCATCGTCAATCATCTCGGGCTGCCGATCCCCGGCGACGGGCTCGACCAATGGCGTGCCGGGGTAACCGCGCTGGCGGCGATGCCGCAGGTGTCGATCAAGCTGTCGGGCGCCGGCTTCATCCACGCGCCGTTCGACCCCGCCGCCTTTGCCGACATCGTCGCCGAGGTGATCGACCTGTTCGGCACCCGCCGCGTGATGGTCGCCACCAATTTCCCCACCGACCGCCTGTTCGCGACGCTGGACGAGACGCTCGGCGCCTATGAGGCCCTGCTCGCCGGCCGCAGCGACGACGAGCGCGCCGACCTGTGGGGCCGCAACGCCAACCGCATCTATCGACTGGACCTGGACCTTTGACGCATATTCCCCACCGGCCGATCGGCCGCACCGCGCTGTCGGTGCCCGAACTCGGCTTCGGTGCCGCCTCGCTCGGCAATCTCTACGCGCCGGTCGCCGACGCCGATGCGCGCGCCGCGGTCGATGCCGCGCTCGCCGCGGGTCTACGCTATGTCGACACCGCGCCGCATTACGGCCGCGGGCTGTCCGAACGGCGCGTCGGCGATGCGCTGCGGTTGCAGCCGGATACCGTCGTCTCGACCAAGGTCGGTCGGTTGATGGACCCCGATGCCTCGATCACCGATGATCGGGAACGCGACGGCTTCCGCTCGCCGATGCCGTTCCGGATGCGCTACGACTACACGCATGACGGCATCCTGCGCAGCCACGAGCACAGCCTGCAGCGGCTGGGCGTGGCGAAGATCGACCTGCTCTATGTCCACGACATCGGGCGGTACACGCATGGCAACGCTGCGGACGGCTATTGGCAGCAGCTCACTAACGGCGGCGGCCTCAAGGCGCTCGAGCGGCTGCGCGACGAAGGCACGATCACGGGCTTCGGCATCGGCGTCAACGAGATCCAGGTCTGCCTCGACGTAATGGCCGAGGCACGGCTCGACGCGATCCTGCTCGCCGGGCGCTATACATTGCTCGAACAGGATGCGCTCGACGCGCTGTTCCCGGCTTGCGCGGCGGCGGGGACGTCGATCGTGATCGGCGGTCCGTACAACAGCGGCATCCTCGCGACCGGTACGCGGCGTGGCGGCACGATCCACTATGATTACGGACCCGCGCCGGACCACGTGCTGGCACGCGTGCGCGGAATCGAGGCGATCGCCGACCGCCACGCCGTCGCTCTGCCCGCCGCCGCGCTCGCGTTCGTCCTCGCGCATCCGCTCGTCGCCAGCGTCATTCCGGGCATCGGCAGCGCGGCGCGCGTGACGCAGACGGTCGACCTGTATCACGCGTCGACTCCGCCCGCATTCTGGGAGGACTTGCGCGCCGAAGGGCTGCTGCGCGGCGATGCGCCGGTGCCGGAGTTTGCGGCATGACCGCCGCCGCGATCCGCCTGTCGCCCAGCGACAATGTCGCGGTAGCCTGCCGCAACCTGATCCCCGGCGAGACGATCGTGGTCGAGGGCACCACGCTGGCGATCACCGAAAAGGTCGATCTCGGTCATAAGATCGCAGTCTCGTCCTTGAAAACGCGCGACAAGATCGTCAAATATGGCATGCCGATCGGGTCGGCCACGGCGGACGTGCCCGCGGGCGGCTGGGTGCACATGCATAATATGCAAAGCGACTATATCCCCGCGCACCTGCGTGACGCGGCAGGAGATCATTCATGAACGACGCGGTGCAGACCTTTGGGGTCCAGACCACTGGGGCTCAGGACTATGTGGCCCAGAACGACGGGACGATGACCGGCTGGCTGCGCGCCGATGGCCGCAAGGGCATCCGCGATGCCATCGTGGTCGTCTATCTGGTCGAATGCGCGCATCACGTCGCGCGCCGGATCGTCGACAAGATCGACGATCCGCGCGTTCAGCTGATCGGCTTTCCCGGCTGCTATCCCAACGACTACGCGCTGGCGATGATGAAGGCGCTGACCACGCACCCCAATGTCGGCGGAGTCGTGCTGTTGTCGCTCGGCTGCGAGAGCTTCAACCGCGAACTGCTCGGGGCGAACGCGCGGGAGCAGGGCCGGCCGGTCGAGACGGTGGTGATCCAGCAGGTCGGCGGCACCGGCCCCGCGATCGCAGCGGGGATGGCGGCGGTCGAACGCGTCCGTGCCGAAGCCGACGCGCGCGCGCGCCGCGTGCCGATGGCGATGTCGGAACTGGTGATCGGCACGATCTGCGGCGGGTCCGACGGGACCAGCGGGATCACCGGCAACCCGGCGGTCGGCCGCGCCTTCGATACGCTGATCGACGCGGGGGCGGCCTGCATCTTCGAGGAAACCGGCGAGATGATCGGCTGCGAAGGCCATATGGCGAGCCGCGCCGCGACACCCGCGGTGGCGGACGCGCTGATCGCGTCGGTCCACAAGGCCGAGCTCTATTACCGCGCGATGGGCTATGGCAGCTTTGCCCCCGGCAATGCCGAGGGCGGCCTGTCGAGCCAGGAGGAGAAGTCCGCCGGCGCCTATGCCAAGTCCGGTAGCCGCCCGATCGACGGCGTGATCGATCCGGCCGAACTGGTGCCGGGGCCAGGCCTCTATCTGCTTGACGTGGTGCCACCGGGCGATCCGAAGTTCGGCTTTCCCAACATCGTCGACAACGCCGAGATCGGCGAGCTGATGGCGAGCGGCGCGCATATCAACCTGTTCGTCACCGGCCGCGGCTCGGTGGTCGGCTCGGCGATCTCACCGGTCGTGAAGATCTGTGCCAATCCCGACACCTATCGGCGGATGGCCGACGACATGGACGTCGATGCCGGCCGCATCCTCGAGGGGCGCGGTACGCTGGACGAGGTCGGCGCCGAGATTGTCGACCTGATCATCGGCATCGCGAACGGCGCGCAGACCAAGTCCGAAGAGCTGGGTCATTCCGAATTCATCCTGACATACAAGGCGTCGGGACCAGCTCGCCCCGCTGTGTGTCACTGAGTCAGGCGTTGGCGGCGCGCGTCAGGCTGAGGAACACGTCCTCGAGATCGGGTTCCTTGGTCGAGACGTCGACGATCCCGAATCCGACGGACTGGACTGCGGCGAGGACTTCGCCGGCGTTCACACGGTCCTTCTTGTAAGTGATCTCCAGCGTCCGCGTGCCCATCAGCGTGATCTTCTGGAAGCAGGCGTTGGCGGGAATGTCGGTCACGTCGCGGTCGACGGTGACCGCGACGATCTTCTCCTGCGCCTTGCCGACCAGTTCGCGGGTCGGTTCGTTCGCGATCAGGCGGCCGTTGTTGATGATCGCGATCCGATCGCAGAGTTCCTCGGCTTCCTCGAGGTAATGCGTGGTGAGCACCACCGTGACGCCGGCCTGGTTGAGGCTGCGGACATAGGTCCAGAGCTGCTGGCGTAGCTCGATATCGACGCCCGCGGTCGGCTCGTCGAGGACGAGGACGGGGGGCGAGTGGACCATCGCCTTCGCCACCATCAGCCGGCGCTTCATCCCGCCCGACAGCGTTCGTGCGTAGGCGTGCGCCTTGTCCTCGAGATGCACGGCGCGGAGCAGTTCCATCGTGCGGCGCTTCGCCTTGGGGACGCCGTAAAGGCCGGCCTGGATCTCCAGCGTCTCGAACGGCGAGAAGAACGGGTCGAACAGGATCTCCTGGTTGACGATCCCGATCGACGCCTTGGCGTTGCGTGGGTGTTCGTCGATGTCGAAGCCCCAGATCGCAGCGCTGCCCTCGGTCTTGTTGACGAGCCCGGCGAGGATGTTGATCAGCGTCGACTTGCCTGCACCGTTGGGGCCGAGCAGGCCGAAGATCTGCCCGCGCGGCACGTCGAACGTCACCCCGTCGAGCGCGCGCTTACCGCCCGCATAGGTCTTGCAAAGGTTCGAGATTGCGATCGCAGCTTCGGTCATGGCTGCGGCATAGCGGGGGCCGCAGGGCGGGTCATCCCCCGACGATCAAAGAAGATTGGTTCGCGCAGAGGCGCAGAGGCGCGGAGATGTTGCGCTTGTCGCGAGGCAACTCCGATTCCAATACACGATGTTAGGTATCAGGCGCTCGTTCCGAGCGAACCATCTCCGCGCCTCTGCGCCTCTGCGCGAACCATTCCTTCTATTAATCACAGTTGAGTGGGGGGAGACGGAAGAACCAATTGCCCGGCCCGCGCGCGCTTGCTATCGCGCCCTCATGCATCCGCCGCTCGAAACCACCCGCGTCACCCACGCCCGCGTCGCCTGCGATGGCGCCACCGACATTCCCGGCGGTGCGGCACTCGGCCATCCGCGCGTCTGGTTGCAGATCGACGAGACGGGATACGTCGATTGCGGTTATTGCGACCGCCGCTTCATCCTGGTCGGCGGTGCTGCCGATGGCGCGGACCAGTCGACTTTGCGTGATCACGGGGATGGCGCAGGGCGCTAAGCCGCTTATATCTATCGGATGACGATAGCAGCAGACCCCCGTTCGTTCCTCTACCGCGATACCCTGGATCCCGAACAGGCGCAGGCACTGACCGCCAAGGCGCTCGGCAGGGCTGACGACGGCGAGCTGTATCTCCAGTATCGCAAGGCCGAGGCGTTCGGTTTCGACGACGGCCGGCTGAAGACCGCCTCCTACGACACGAGTTCGGGCTTTGGCCTGCGCGCCGTCTCGGGCGAGATGACGGCGTTCGCGCATTCGAACGAGATGACCCCCGCCGCAATCCGTCGCGCCGCCGAGACGATGGCGCTGATCGAGCCGGGGGTCGCCGCGAAGGCCGGTCCGCCGCAGGGCACCAACCGCCACCGCTACACCGCCGCCGACCCGCTCGACCTCGTACCATTCGCCGACAAGGTGAACCTTTGCCAGACGATCGACGCCGCCGCCCGCGCCCGCGATCCGCGCGTCGCGCAGGTGTCGGTCAGCCTGTCGGGGACATGGTCGGTGGTCGAGATCGTCCGCGCGGACGGTTTCGTCGCGACCGATGTGCGGCCCCTGGTGCGCCTCAACGTATCGATCGTCGCCGAACAGAATGGCCGTCGTGAAACGGGCAGCTACGGGATCGGCGGCCGCTATCTCTACAACGACCTGTTCGAGCCGGTGACGTACAACCGCGCGATCGACGAGGCCTTGTCGCAAGCGCTGGTAAACCTCGACTCGATTGCTGCCCCGGCAGGTGAGATGACCGTGCTGCTCGGCAATGGCTGGCCCGGCATCCTGCTGCACGAGGCGATCGGTCATGGTCTCGAAGGCGACTTCAACCGCAAGGGCACGTCGGCCTTCTCAGGCCGGATCGGCGAGCGCGTTGCGGCGCCGGGCGTGACGGTGGTCGACGACGGATCGCTCCAGGATCGCCGCGGATCGCTGACGATCGACGACGAGGGCACGCCGACGCGCGAGACCGTGCTGATCGAGGACGGCATCCTCAAGGGGTATATGCAGGACCGCCTCAACGCGCGGCTGATGGGCGTCGAGGCAACCGGCAACGGTCGTCGCGAGAGCTACGCGCACGCACCGATGCCGCGGATGACCAACACCTTCATGAAGGCGGGCAACGACGATCCCGCCGAGCTTCTGTCGCGCGTGAAGAAGGGCATTTTCGCCAAGGCGTTCGGTGGCGGGCAGGTCGACATCGTCTCGGGCAAGTTCGTGTTCAGCTGCACCGAGGCGTATCTGATCGAGGACGGCAAGCTCGGCGCCCCGATCAAGGGCGCGACGCTGATCGGCGACGGCCCGAGTTCGCTGACCAAGGTCCGCGGGATCGGCAACGACTTCGCGCTCGACGAAGGTATCGGGATCTGCGGCAAGGGAGGGCAGTCGGTGCCGGCTGGCGTCGGGCAGCCTACATTGCTGGTCGACGGGCTTACGGTCGGGGGGACGGCGGCTTAAAACCCGGAGATCAACATATCGAGCGCAGCCTTGATCTCGAACTGTGCTGCGTCGAGTGTAGTGACGGTATCTTCGATATCGCAGACATCGATCGCCCGCGCTAGCGGCGTGATCATGGTCAGTGCCGCGCCGTCGATAACGAAGGTCGGCGTCAGCCTCTTGAGTGCGACGGTGTCGATCGGGCGAAGCGGCACCACGAAGCGGGTCGGCAAATCAGCCAGAAGATCAGACTGGCAATCGATCACCAGCACGTTGCCGCGAACGCGGTAAACGTCGAACTGTGCCAATCAGAGCGGCCGCAGATGCGCGAGCGGATCGCCGTTCTTTTCGTACCAGTGGTTCCAGTCCTCGATCGCCTCGCGATTTTCTTCCTTCCAGCGCCGCTCCTGTTCGACTTTCGTTGCGTGCCTGATAGCGTGTTCGCTGATCTGGGAGAGGTTGAGCCCTGCCTCCCGTGCCGCCGCTACGATGCCGGTATCCAGCGACATATTGACCGATTTGCGCTTGCCGGTGGCAATGGGATCATGTTTCATGCGCACAGCCTATGCGCAGGCAGAGTGCGCGTCAATTCGGAGCCGATCGATGGAATTCTTCTCCGCACTCACCGACGATCACCGCGCGTTCGTTGCCCGCCAGCCGGTGTTTTTCGTAGCGACGGCCGCCGAGGGCGCGCGGATCAATCTCAGTCCCAAGGGCATGGACAGCTTTCGCGTACTCGATCCGAAGACGGTCGCGTATCTCGACGTCGGCGGGTCGGGGAACGAGACCAACGCGCATCTGGGCGCGGACGGGCGCATCACGATCATGTTCTGCGCGTTCGACCAGCCGGCGCTGATCTTCCGCATTTATGGCACGGGCCGCGCGGTGTTGCCGCAGGATGACGGCTGGGACAACCTGTATGGACAGTTCACGCCGCTGCCGGGGACGCGGCAGATCTTCGTGATCGAAGTCGACGAGGTGCAGACGAGTTGCGGTTGGGGCGTGCCGTTCATGACTTTGGACCGCGAGCGCCAGACGCTGTCGAAATATCACGCAGCGCAGACGGGGACCGAGCGGCTGGCGAAATGGGCGGGGCGGACCACGAGCATCGACGGGCTGCCGGTACGAGTCGCGACCGTGTTGCCGGACTGTGCCGGAGAATGAGCCTCGTCGAACTGGGGCGGTACGGCCGCAACGAGGCGCATATCATCGTCGGGCGGCTCGAGAGCGAAGGCATCCCGGCGATCGCGTTCGATGGTGGGATGTCGATCATGGAGGGGAGCTGGTTGCTGATCCCGGTCCGCGTGATGGTCGACGAGGACGATCTAGAAGAGGCTAGGGGGCTTTTGGCGGGGTGAGCGAGTGCGTTAGGCGCTGGCAGGAAACCGCCGACCTAGCCCCCGGATCGTCATTCCCGCGCAGGCGGGAACCCATACTGGCAAAGCTCGCGAGCTAATCGACAACCTTTGAGCATATGGGTCCCCGCTTCCGCGGGGATGACGACAAGTTGGGATCGCCCGCGCCAATTACCAGCGTATCGGAGGGCGGCGTCTCGGCCGCCCTCCGCCAAGATCAGCCCCCAGCGCTAACCCGCCAGATCGCATTGCCGACGTCGTCCGCGACCAGCAGGGCGCCGGTCTTGTCGGTGATGACGCCGACCGGGCGACCCTGCGCATCGCCGTCCTTGTTGAGGAATCCGCTCAGCACGTCGATCGGCTTGGCGTTCGCTGCCGGGAAGCCGGTGTCGCCGAACGGCACGTAGACGACCTTGTAGCCCGATACCGGCTTGCGGTTCCACGAGCCGTGCTCGCCGACGAACGCGCCGTTGGCGAACTTGTCGCCCAGCTTGGCGTCGGCGGAGAAGGTCAGGCCGAGCGCGGCGACGTGCGGACCGAGCGCGAAATCGGGACGCTTCGCATATTGCTGGAGCGCGGGGTTCTTCGGCTCGACCCGGTCGTCGGGATAGCCGCCCCAATAATACCAGGGCCAGCCGAAATTATCGCCGAACTCGACCTGAGTCAGGTAATCCGGCGCAAGGTCGGAGCCGAGCATGTCGCGCTCGTTGACGACGGTCCACAGCCCGCCCGACTTGGGATTGATCGCCATGCCGTTCGGGTTGCGCAGGCCGGCCGCGTAGATCCGCCAGTTCTTGTCCTTCGGCCAAACCTGCAGGATGTTGGCGCGGTATTTCTCGGCGTCCATGCCGTTCTCGGCGATGTTCGAGGACGATCCGACGCCGACGTAGAGCGTCTTGCCATCCGCCGCGGTGATGACGTTGCGCGCCCAGTGATTGCCGCCGGGATTGAGCTTGATGACGAGCTCGGGCTTGGCGGTGATCTTCGTCTGGCCGTCGACATAAGGCACGCGGACCAGCGCGTCGGTGTTGCCGATATAGAGCTGGCCGTCGAGCAGGGTCATACCGAACGGCGAGTTGAGGCCGGTCATGAACACCGACTTCGTCTCCGCCACGCCGTCGCCGTTCGCGTCGCGCAGCAGCGTGATCCGGTTGGCCGACGGCACGCCCGCACCGGCGCGGCCCATCAACACCTTCATCACCCAGCCGGTGATCCCGCCGCCCTCGCGCGGGGGCGAGTTGGTTTCCGCTACCAGCACGTCGCCATTGGGCAGGCGGTACATCCAGCGCGGATGATCGAGCCCGGTCGCGAACGGCTTCACCGCCAAGCCGGCGGCGGGCGTCGGCATCGCGCCGTTCTGCCAGCCGACGACCTTGGCGACCTTGACGGTCGGGATCGTCTGGACGCGGGGATCGGTGATCTTGGGCAGCTTGCCGGCGACCTGATCGACCGACAATTTGGCGGTGTCGGGCCAGGCGAGATACGTGACGCCCGCGGCGATCACGAGCACGATCAGGCCCAGGACGATGAGGATGTGTTTGCGCATCGGGGGAGATTAGGGGGGCGAGAGGGCCGGGGCAATGGCCACGGCAAGCTCGCCGTCATCCCAATGCCCGCCGCGTCCGTCATCCCAGCGAAAGCTGGGATATCTGTGAGGCAGGGGTGGGCGCCTGAACCGGGAGATCCCAGCGTTCGCTGGGATGACGGGTGAGGGGCGGTCGAGGGGAGCGACCCTCCCCCCTGGCGGGGAGGGTCGTGACGTCAATCGTCATCCTCGACCGGCGCGACCGGCGGGTGCAACCGTAAGCGGTTGATGCGGCGTTCGTCGGCTTCGATGACCTCGAGCTTCCAGCCGCTGGGGTGGTCGATGCACTCGCCGATCTGCGGCACATGCCCGGCGAGCAGCGCCGCGAGCCCGCCGAGCGTGTCGATGTCGCCGTCGACTTCCGCCAGCCGCGGATCGATCAGTTCGGCGGCGTCCTCCAGTTCGGCGCGCGCGTCGACGTCCCAGGCGCCACCCTCGATCGGCGTCATCAGCACCTGTGGCGCATCGTCATGCTCGTCCTCGATATCGCCGACGATCTCCTCGATCAGGTCCTCGAACGTGACGAGCCCCTCGGTGCCCGAATATTCGTCGAGCACGATCGTCAGGTGGACATGCTTCTGCCGCATGTCCGCGAGCAGATCGAGCGCACCGCGCGACATCGGCGCGTAGAGCGGCTCGCGGATCAGCCCGGCGATCGACGCGGGATGCTCGGCGCCAGTCGCGAGGATGTTGAAGACGTCCTTGATGTGGACCATGCCGATGATCGTATCGAGGTTGTCGCGGTACACCGGCAGGCGGCTGTGCCCGGCTTCGGCGAACAGCTTCACCAGATCGGCGAACGGCGTGCCTTCCTCGACCGCGATGATGTCCGCGCGCGGCACGCCGACGTCGCCGGCATCGCGCTCGCTGAAGTGGAGCAGGTTGCGGACCATCTGGCGCTCCAGCGGCGTGAGATCACCTTTCGCATCGGGGGCGGGATCGCCCTCGTGCCGGTCGATCGCATCCTCGAGCTGGTCGCGCAGTGATTCGTCTTGAGCACCGAAGATCAGGCTCTTCAGCCCGCGCCAGATACTGTCGGTACTATCGCCGTTTCCGGCATTGGGGCCATCGGCCATCGTGGTCGTCAGTCCTCTGTGATGAGATAGGGGTCGTGTAGACCAAGTGCGGAAAGCGCGTCGCGCTCGATCTGCTCCATGCCCTCGGCCTCGTCGTCGTCGATATGGTCATAGCCTAGCAGATGCAGCGTGCCGTGCACCATCAGATGCATCGCGTGATCCTCGACCGAAATGCCGCGCTCTGCCGCCTCCGCGACGCAGACGCCGTGCGCGAGGATGATGTCGCCGAGCAACACCTCGCCGTCGTCGGAATTCTGGCTCATCGTGTTCAGCAGGTCGGGCTGCACCATCGGAAAGGACAGGACGTTGGTCGGCTTGTCCTTCTGCCGGTATTGTCTGTTGAGCGTGTGGACCTCGTCGTCGGAGGCGAGGCGGATCGAGATTTCGACGGTGGCTGCGCCGGTCAGCAGTTCGCCGTGCGGGGTCCGCTCGATCGCCGCGGTCGCTGCGCGCAGAGCGAGCGCGTCCCAGTCCTGCTCAGGCCAGGGGGCGTCGGAAGAGAGCGCGATTTCGAGCATGCAGGTCCTTCAGGCGAGATCGTCAGGGCGAAATCATTACCCGCGAACGGAAGTTCCGCACCAGCGCGTTTATCATCGATCCCGCAGGCGGCCGGCGAGAAAATCGATCAGCGCCTCGACTCTGGCCGGACGCAGCGGGCTGGGCGGTGTCAGCAGGTGAAGCCCGATCGGGGCGGGTGCCCAGTCGTCGAGGATCGTCACGAGCGCACCGCTGGCAAGATGCGCACTGACGATGAACTCGGGCAGCCGTGCGATGCCGAGGCCGGCGATCAGCGATGGGAGGATCGCCTCGCCGCTGTTGGCGGTCAGCGGGCCCTGTGCGCGTACCGACACCTCGCCACCGCCGGGGCCGTGAAAGCGCCACGGCCCGACGACATTCGAATAGCCGAACAGCTTATGCTCGCCGAGCTGCGCCGGATGGGTCGGCGTTCCGTGCGTCGCCAGATAGCGCGGCGCCGCGACGAGATGCGCCTGGATCGTGCACAGTCGACGCGCGCGGAGCGAGCTGTCGGGCAGTTCGGCGATCCGCAACGCGACGTCGAACCCTTCCGCGACGATATCGACGCGCGCGTCAGACAGATGCAGGTCGACTTCGATGCCGGGATGCGCGGTGAGAAACTCGGCGAGCAACGGCGCGACGTTGGTGATCCCGAAGCTCATCGGTGCGGCAAGCCGAACGCGGCCGGTCGGGGCGCTGGCCGCGTCGTTGGCCGATTCCTCCGCGAGCCGCGCTTCGGCCAGAATGCGCGCGGCATGTTCGGCGAGCGGCTTGCCCGCCTCGGTCAGCGCGAGCCTGCGCGAGGTGCGGTGGAACAGCGACTGGCCGAGATGCGCCTCCAGCCGGGTAATCGCCTTGGAGACGGTCGCCTTGCTCAGGCCGATCGCATCGGCGGCGGCGCTGAACGACTTGTGCTCGACGACGCTGGCGAAAATCGCCCAGGCTTCGAGATCGGGCAGGCGCATGGGGGGCTCCTTTACTGAATCCTCCCCCGCCAGGGGGAGGTGGCTGGCTTTTGCCAGACGGAGGGGGAGGTAACGACGACATCTGTTGCGTGTCCTCCCCCTCCGACGCCTTTGGCGCCACCTCCCCCTGGCGGGGAGGCTTACATGCTGATCGTCACGCTAGCACCGAAACGATCGGTTTCCAGCGTTTCTATTTACGGCGTGATTGGCGCCCCTATCTTGGGACCAACCAGTGGAGACATCCCATGACGACCACGACCTTTGCTAAAGTAGACCGCCGCCCCTTCGAAAGCCTCGGCCATGCCGATCACGGCTGGCTGAACGCGCGCCATCATTTCTCGTTCGCGAGCTATTATGATCCGGCCCGGATGGGTTGGGGCGCGATCCGGGTGTGGAACGACGACCAGATCGCCGCCAACTCCGGCTTCCCGCCGCATCCGCATCAGGACATGGAGATCATCACCTATGTCCGCTCCGGTGCGATCACGCACCAGGATTCGCTCGGCAACAAGGGCCGTACCGAGGCGGGCGACGTCCAGGTGATGAGCGCGGGCACCGGCGTGCGGCATGCCGAATACAACCTCGAGCCCGAGACGACGACGATCTTCCAGATCTGGATCGAGCCATCGCGCAAGGGCGGCTCGCCAAGCTGGGGCGCCAAGCCGTTCCCCAAGGGCGAGCGGTCTGGCCAGTTCGTGACTCTCGCCAGCGGGTTCGAGGGCGACGGCGACGCGCTGCCGATCCGCGCCAACGCCCGCGTGCTGGCGGCGACGCTGAAGGCCGGCGACAGCGTCGACTATGCGATCGAGGACGGACGTCACGTCTATCTGGTCCCCGCCACCGGGGCGATCACGATCGGCGACGAAGCGTTCAGCGCGCGCGACGGTGCGGCGCTGCTCGGCGGCCAGACCGTCACGATCACGGCACAGGATGATGCCGAGATCGTTCTGGTCGACTCGGAGTAAGGCTTCTTTCCCTTCCCGCTCGCGGGAGGGGGCAGGGGGTGGGCTCGCGCTCACCTCGAAAGATACGGTAGCCGACGATACGCTTTCAGCCCGGATCGCTTGCCGAAGCCGGGCGCCCACCCCCCAGCCCCCTCCCGCTTGCGGGAGGGGGAGCCTAGAAGGAAACACATATGACCAAGGTTCTCGTGCTCTATTACTCGTCCTACGGCCATATCGAGCAGATGGCCGACGCGGTCGCTGAAGGCGCGCGGGCCGGTGGTGCCGACGTCGACATCCGCCGCGTCGCCGAAACCGCACCGCAGGCGGTGGTCGAGGCCGCACACTTCAAGACCGACACCGCGCATGCCGAGATCGAAGGCCCCGACGCGCTGGTCAACTATGACGCGATCATCGTCGGTGCGCCGACGCGCTTCGGCCGGATGCCCGCGCAGATGGCGCAGTTCTGGGACACGACCGGCGCGCAGTGGTTCTCGGGCGCGCTGGTCGGCAAGGTCGGCGGCGCGTTCACCTCGACCGCCAGCCAGCATGGCGGTCAGGAGACGACGCTGTTTTCGATCCTGACCAACCTGCTGCACCACGGCATGACGATCGTCGGGCTCGACTATGGCTTCCAGGCGCAGATGGGCGTCGACGCGGTCAAGGGCGGTTCGCCCTACGGCGCGACGACGATCTCGGACGGCGACGGCAGCCGCATGCCGAGCCCCGCGGAACTCGATGGCGCCCGCTATCAGGGCAAACGCATCGCCGAGACCGCGGCGAAGCTCGCAGCCTGACCTAAAATCTCCCTCCCCTTCAGGGGAGGGTTGGGGTGGGGCCTATCCACCGACGCTGCGCGCGTGGCGAGGCCCCACCCCCTGCCCCCCCTGAAGGGAGGGGTTTTCGCTCACGTTATGCCTCGTCCTTGCCCTCATACGCCTCGACCACCCGCCCGACGATCGGATGACGGACGACGTCGCCGACGGTGAAGCGGCACATCGAGATGCTCTCGATCCCCTCCAGCCGTCGGACCGCATCGCCCAGCCCCGACGCCGCGACTCCGCCCGGAATATCCACCTGCTTCGGATCGCCGCAGATCACCATCCGGCTGTTTTGGCCGAAGCGAGTCAGAAACATCTTCATCTGCGCCGGCGTCGTGTTCTGTGCCTCGTCGAGGATCACGAACGCGTCGGCCAGCGTGCGGCCGCGCATGAAGGCGATCGGCGCGACCTCGATCTCGCCGCTCGCGATGCGGCGCTCGACCTGTTCCGCGGGCAGGCAATCGTACAGCGCGTCGTACAAGGGCCGCAGATACGGATCGACCTTCTCCTTCATGTCGCCGGGCAGGAAGCCCAGCCGCTCGCCGGCTTCGACCGCGGGGCGCGAGAGGATCAGCCGCTGGACGCTGCCGGTGATGAGCTGCTGCACCGCTTGCGCGACGGCCACGTAGGTCTTGCCCGTGCCCGCTGGCCCGAGCGCGAAGATCATGTCGTTGTTGGCCAGCTCGCGCATGTAGTGCGCCTGTGCCGGGGTACGCGGCACGATCGTCTTCTTCCGCGTCCGGATCATGATCGGCGGGGCGCCGCCGCCGCCCGCATCGGCGCGGATGATGCCGGCGAGCACGGGCTCGTCCGCCATCGCGATCGACGCGTCGACCAGGCCGGTGTCGACGTCTTCACCGCGCTGGATGCGGGCGTAGAGATCGTGGAGCACGTCGCGCGCCTTGGCGACCTGTTCGGCGGTCCCCTCCAGCCCGATCTTGTTCCCTCGTGCGGTGATGTAGACGCCGAGGCGATTCTCGAGCGCTACCAGGTTCTGGTCGTACTGGCCGAACAGCCGGACGAGCAATTGGGGCTTGTCGAACAGCAGCTCGACACGGGCACGGTCACCGGACTGGGCGGGAACGGGTTTACGGCTCATACGGTCCTTTCGGGGTGTCAAAGGCTACGCCTGGAAGCGTCGAACCGTAACCTCTGGAAGGAAGATGAGGAGCGGGGCGACGACCTTCAACCAGCGCCGCGACGGCGGTGTGGAAGAGCATCGGATCGCGCGGGCGCAACTGCATCGCCGGCGAGTGTGACAGGGGACCGGAACGGAGGACAGGGGAATCTTTTGGGGTTTGCGGGAAGGCCGGGAGGCGTTGCCTGAAAGCCTCAGGTTGGCGCATGTAAATGAGCGAAATGTCGCGTATGGCGCGGTAATCGAACCAAAACCTGTGCCACCCCGGCGAAGGCCGGGGCCCAATTGGAAAGGTCGAAGTAATCAGGGACCGTCCGTCGTTATTTCCGTTCCCCAATTGGGCCCCGGCCTCCGCCGGGGTGGTAGGGGTGGGGAAGTGGCGAACTAAGCCGCCTCGTGGACGCGCTCCACGCCGGTCAGGGAGTTGGGTCCGGCAGCCGCCAGCGTTACCTCGACCAAGTCCCCGATCGCGTGGTCGCCGATCAGGTGGACCGATTGCAGCCAGGGGGACTTGCCGATCAACTGGCCGGGGAGTTTCCCCGTGCGCTCCAGCAGGACCGGGCACGTCCGCCCCACGGTGGTGGCGTTGAAGGCGTGCTGGTCGCGGTTGAGTGCGGCCTGGAGACGTTGCAGGCGCTCGTCCATCGCCGATTCCGGCACCTGCTCGACGATCGAGGCGGCGGGCGTGCCGGGGCGGGGGCTGTATTTGAAGCTGTACGCCTGCGCGTAGCCTACCGCGTCGACCAGGCTCAGCGTGTCCTCGAACTCGGCGTCAGTCTCGCCGGGGAAGCCGACGATGAAGTCGCCCGATAGCGCGATGTCGGGGCGGACTTCGCGGACCCGGTCGAGCAGGCGGAGATAAGAGTCGCGCGTGTGCGACCGGTTCATCGCCTTCAGCACGCGGTCGCTGCCGGACTGCACGGGCAGATGGAGGAACGGCATCAGGCTCTCGATGTCCCGGTGTGCGTCGATCAGGCCTTGGGTCATGTCGTTGGGGTGGCTGGTGGTATAGCGGATCCGCGCGAGACCTGGGATGCGATCGAGGTCGCGGATCAGGTCGTGCAGACCGCGCTCATTCTCGGACCAGGCGTTGACGTTCTGGCCGAGCAATGTGATCTCGCGCGCGCCGGCATCGACTAGCGCCTTCGCCTCATCGACGATCGCGGCGAACGGCCGGCTGATCTCGGCGCCTCTCGTGTAGGGGACGACGCAATAGGTGCAGAACTTGTCGCACCCTTCCTGCACGGTGAGGAACGCCGAGGGCGCGACCTTGCGCCGGGCGGGGAGCGCGCCGAACTTCGACAGCAGCGGCATGTCGGTGTCGAGCGAGGGGGTGCCCGCGGCGGCCTTCGCGACGAGGTCGGGCAGGTTGTGATAGGCTTGCGGGCCGACGACGATATCGACCTTGGCGCGGGTGAATATCTCCTCGCCCTCGGCCTGCGCGACGCAGCCGGCGACCGCGATCATCGGCGTCTTGCCCGATTTGCGGCGCTGGTCCTTCCGCAGCCGGCCGATGTCCGAATAGACCTTCTCGGTGGCGCGCTCGCGAATGTGACACGTGTTGAGGACGACGACGTCGGCGTCGACCGCGTCGGCTTGCGTCAGGCCCTGCGCGGCCATCAGCTCGGCCATGCGCTCGCCGTCGTAGACGTTCATCTGACAGCCGAACGACTTTACGTGGAAGGTTTTGGGAGGGGACATGCTGGGGGCCGTACCAAATTTGTGCGGGCGGGGGGAGGGGGCGCTTACACCCCTCTCCCGTCGGGGAGAGGGAGGGGCCCGCATGCTCTTGCAGGTGGGAGGGTGAGGGGCGTGAGGCTCAGACCGTTCGCCCCAACGCCCCTCACCCTTCCGTCGCCAAGCGGCATCTCCCTCCCTCTCCCCGTGGGGGAGAGGGACTAGGGCCAAACGATGTGTGCTCATACATACCCCTCTCCCCTCGGGGAGAGGGAGGGGCCCGCATGCTCTTGCAGGTGGGAGGGTGAGGGGCGTGAGGCTCGGACCGTTCGCCCCAAAGCCCCTCACCCTTCCGTCGCCAAGCGGCGCCTCCCTCCCTCTCCCCGTGGGGGAGAGGGATTACGGGGTCACTTCTTCACGGCCGCCGGCACCACCGCCATCGTCCAGTCCTTCTCCGGCCGCAGGTACTTCGCGGCGGTCGCCTGGAGGTCGGCGGGCGTCGTCGCCACCAGATCGCTCGCGATCCGCTGCGTCGCCGCGATCCGCCGCGGATCGAACGTCGCGCCGCCGAGCTGTTGCAGCCAGAACTGGTTCCCGGTAGAGGCGCGCAGGATATACTGCCCCATCGGCTTCCTGATCCGGTCGAGCTCGTCCGCCGGGATCGGCGTCGACACCAGTTCGGCGGCGATCTGCCGCGCGATCTGGAAGAAGAACGCCACCTTCTCGGGTGCGACCTGGCCGATCGCCACGATCCGCCCACCGGTGGTCATCCCGACCGGCCACTGGCTCGACACGTTCGGGCTGTAGCTCGCGCCCGCCGCCTGCCGCAGTCGCTCGAACAGCCGGTCGCTGAACACCTGCGCCAGCACGTCGAGGCGCCGCGACTCGACGATGTTGTCGATCCCGCCGCCGGTCGGCCACGCGATCACGGCGGCCGCCTGGTTCTCGGGGCCGGTATGCGCGCGCATCACCGGCGTCGTGTTGTGCGCCGGGAAACCGACCGGCGCGCCGACCGTCGACACCGCCGCGCGCGGCTTCATCGCGCCGAACGTCCTGGCGACCGCGGCGATCGCCTCTTCGGTCTTCACGTCGCCGAAGATCGAGACCTCGACCGGTCCGGTCTGCAGGATCGGCTCCCAGAACGCGCGGAAGTCCTTCGCGTTCAGCGCCTCGACGGTCGCCTTGGACGGCGTGCCCCAGCGCGGGTCGCCCGCGCGCAACAGGCCTTCGAGGTCACGCGACAACACGCCGTCGGGCGACGAGTCATAGCCCGCAAAACCGGCCAGCGCCGCAATGCGGGCGCGGGCGACGGGTGCCGGATCCCACGCCGGGAAGGCGAGCTTCGACGCCATCAGCCGCAACTGATCGGAATAATCCGCCGGCGAGGTGATCGCGCTCAGCGTGAAGGCGTCGTCGTCGATCCCGAAATCGAGCCCGATCCGACGTCCCGCGGTCAGCTGGTCGAGATCGCCCTGGTCGAGCTTGCCGATGCCGCCCGCGACCAGCGCGAGATCGCCTGCCCAGGCCGGCGTCGGTCGGGTCGACGGGATCGCGGTATAGCCGCCGCCGAACCGCACGCGCACATAGACGCGCCCGGTTTCGCCGGTGTTCGGGAACAGCAGCACGCGCGTCCCGTTGGCGAAATTCACCTGCTCCATGTCGAACGCGGCGATCTTCTCGCGGCTTGCGACGACGCCCGGCTTGCCGAGCGACGGCAGCTTCGAGAAATCGACTGCGGCCTGCGCGCGCCGCTTGCCCGCCAGTCCCGAGACGTCGGCCTTCAACGCGGTCGCGAGCTTTGCCGCCGCCCCGGCATCGGGCGTCTGCGTGTTCACCAGCGCGCGCGTCGCGGTGCCTTCGAAGATCGCCTTGCTCGACGCGAGCAAGGTGGCGGGCGTGAACATGCCCTTCGCCTTGGCGTCCTGCAAAATCTTGTACGAGGTTTCCGGCCCGGCCACCGTCTCGCGGATGTCGAGCGCGCCGACCATGTCGTCGGCCTGCTTCGACCCCGCCTCGACCCGCTTGGTCTCGACGTCGGTGCGCATGATCGTGTCGAAATCGGCATATTCGCGGTCGACTTCGGCCTGGCTCGGCGCATTGGTCTGGGCGTCGGCGATCACCGCGCGGACGTCCTTCAACGCGGCTTCCCAGTCGGTCCCGATCGGTACGATGTTGACGCTCGTCAGGTTCGCCGAGCGCGAGACGTCGTCGATCGACACGCCGGCTTGCAGGAAGCTGCCGCCCGCCCGCGCGCGTGTTTCGAGGCGGCGGCTGATGAGGCGGGTGGCGAGCACGTCGACCAGCCGCTTCTGGTTCATGATCGCGGTGTCGTCCTTGTACACCCACGGGCGGACCACACCGAGCGTGACCACCGCGGGGATCGCCGGTTCGGCGATCGACGCCGCGACCGGCGCCTTGGGATCCGGCTTGCCGAAATCGGGCGCCGGGGTGAACGGGTCGGTGCGCTTCCAGTCGGCGAAGTTCTTGACGATCAACCGTCCGAACAGCGCCTGATCCATGTCGCCCGAGATGATGACGACGGTGTTCTCGGGCCGATACCAGCGATCGTGGAATGCCTTGACGGTGGCGCCGGTCGCGGCCTCCAGCGTCTTGATGTTGCCGATCGGCGAGCGATCCGCGAGCGGCTGCCCGGCGAAGAAGGTCGCGCGGATCGCATCGCCGAACCGCACCTGCGGGCCCGGCTGCTCGCGCTGTTCGGCGAGCACGACGGGGCGCTCGGCGGCGACCGACGCGTCGGTGATCGTCGGCTTTTCCATCATGCCGGACATGATCTTCAGGCTCTCGTCGAGCCCCGCTTCGGTCGCCGACGGCAGATCGAGTTTGAAGGTGGTCGAGGTCGGCGTGGTCTGCGCGTTGGTGTCCGAGCCGAAGGTCGCGCCGAACCGCTGCCAGACGCGCTTGGCCTCGCCGTCGGGGACGTATTCCGACCCGCGGAAGGTCAGATGCTCGATGAAATGCGCGAATCCGCGTTCGCTGTCGGTCTCGTTGAGCGAGCCGGCATCGATCCGCACGCGCACCGAAACCTGGCCGGGCGGTACGCCGTTCTTGCGCACCGCGAACCGCATGCCGTTGGGGAGCGTGCCGAACTTCCACTCGGGGTCGCGGGTGAGATCGCTGCCCTTGTAGAGCCACGCGGTCGTATCGATCCCCGGCAGTTCGGGCAGCGTCGGCGCTTCCTTGGCGGACGTGGGGGCGGGGGCCGCAGCCGGCTGAGTCGCCATCTGCCCGCTCGCGGGGATCGCGAGGCCGAGAATGAGGGGGATCAGGACGGGGGCGCGATACAAGCGCGGGAAGGACACCATGGCGCATCTGTAGCGCCCCCGCGAGCGCATCGCCAGCGTCACCCCGCGTACCGTCGCCCCAATGCCATCATTTCGTCCAACACCCGGCGTATGTCGTGGCGGAGCAAGGGGATCGGCGTCGCGGCGCGCCGGTATACAGGGTCAAGATGTCGGTCGAAGCGAAGCTGGAACGGTCTTCAATATGGCGGGATTTGGGCGAGCCGGGCGCGCGGCGCGGCGCCCGCGTGCCCGATCTAACCGTGATCTCGGGGGCGCCAAAGCCCGGCGCGCCGATGGTGGCGGACGCCAACCGTCCGCTGACCATCCGCGTCGGCAAGCAGTTGCGCGGCGTGTTCGACCGGATGATCGCCGCGTCGTCGCTGGTCGCCAACGACCCGGTGCTCGACGTCCGCGACTTCGCCTGGACCGCGGTCCTGCGCGAGAACTGGGCTGCGATCCGCGACGAGGCCCGCACGGTCGCGTTGCGGGGCGACGCATCGCCCAGCCTCGCGACGATCTCGCCCGATCACCGTGCGATCGCCAAGGTCGACAAATGGCGCTCGTTCTTTCTCTACGGCTATGGCTATCCGATCGAGGACAATATTGCGCGCTGCCCGCAGACCGCGGCGGCGGTCGCCCGGATTCCCGGCCTCAACAGCGCGTTCTTCTCGATCCTCGCGCCCGGCACGCATATCCCCGAGCATCGCGGCGTGACCAAGGGGCTCCTCACCTGCCACCTCGGCCTGATCGTCCCGCGCGACGGCGACGCCCGCATGCGGGTCCATGACCGCACCGTCCGCTGGGCCGAAGGCGAGACGTTGGTGTTCGACGACACCTATCGGCACGAGGTGTGGAACGACACGTCCGGCACCCGCGTCGTCCTGCTGATCCAGGTCGAACGACCGTTGCGCAATCCCGGCAAGTGGATCGCCGACCTGTTCCTCAGAACCGTCCGCCGCTCCGCCTTCGTCCAGGACGTGATCCGCAACATCAGCCTCTGGAACGCCGCAGTGAACCAGCGCGGGGGGTGACGCTTCGGGCGGGTCCGATCGTTTCGGACTCGAACCAATCCGGACCGGTCTTCCCACCACGTCCTCCCGTCTGCTGCTACGCTCGCCCGAACAGTGGGAGTGGGCATCGTGGGCAACGATCGTGCGACACCGAGATACATGCTGACGATCGACGGCGGCGGCATCCGCGGGCTCATCCCCGCGCTGATCCTCGCCAATCTGGAGCAACGGGTCGGGCGACCGCTGCACAGCTGTTTCGATCTGATCGCCGGCACCTCGACCGGCGGTATCATCGCGGCCGGGCTCACCGCGCCGAGCCGGCACGATCCCAAGCAGGCGGCGTGCACGGCGCGCGACCTCGCCGACCTGTATCGCAACGACGGCAAGCGGATATTTCCGCACATACTCGGCCTGTCGCGGCGCCTGCCGGGGTTTCCCTACAGCGCCCGGCCGCTCGAGAAGATCCTGGCAGAGCGGATCGGGACGACCGCGACCACGCGCGATGCGCTGACCAACATCGTTATTCCGGCCTACGACCTGCTCGGGCGCGAGGCGGTCTTCATGGCCGGCGGTCCGGGCTATAATGCCGCGGACAAGGACCCGCAGCGCACGTTCCCCCTGCATATCGCCGCGCGTGCGACCTCGGCGGCACCGACGTTCTTTCCGCCCGCCGCGATCCCGGCGACGGCGGCGGTCGGGTCGACCAAGGCCATGCCCGAGCTTCTTCTCGTCGATGGCGGAGTCTTTGCCAACGACCCGACGATCGCGGCGATCACCGAGGCGCCCAAGCTCGGCTGGGACATCGGCGATCTCGAAATCCTGTCGCTGAGCACGGGCAGCTCCGATCGCCCGTACAAATCCGCGGGACATTGGTCGATCTTCGGCTGGGTCAATCCGTTCCGCCGCGTGCCGATCGTCTCGATCCTGATGCAGGCTGGGTCCAGCACGATCTCGTATCAGGCCGAGCGGCTGGTGGGCACGGCGCATTACGATCGCGCCGACTTCACGTTGTCGCCCAATGGCGGCGGGCTCGACGATGCAAGCCCGGAGCATCTCACCGAACTGACGAAGCTGGCGGTCGCGTGGATCGCCGAACACAAGGACGTGCTCGACCGCTGGGCCACCAAACTAAAGACGAAGTGATCCTTCGCTACCGATCGCGTCCTGGCGCTGTCCGGCACCGGGTTTCGAGGGGGCGGGCCGCGTTTGGCCAATAGCGGCAGTGTGCCTGGTGCAGAGGGAACGCTGCGCTCGGCGTCGGAAAGAAACCGTTTCTCGTTCCCCGCTTGATCCTCCGCCCCCGTCGGGCCACATGCGGTTCATGCTCATCGAAACGGAATCCACCCCGAACCCCTCGACGTTGAAGTTCCTGCCGGGACGCGCCGTCATGGACGCCGGCACGCGCGACTTCGCCACCCCCGAGGAGGCCGAGACCAGTCCTCTGGCCGAGGCGATCTTCAACCTCGGCGACGTCACCGGCGTGTTCTTCGGCCGTGATTTCGTGTCCGTGACCGCCGCGCCGGGCGTCGCCTGGTCGGACCTGAAGCCCGACGTGCTCGCGATCCTGCTCGATCACTTCTCCGCCGCGATGCCGCTGTTCAAGCCCGCGCGCGCCGGCTTCTCGGTGCCGTCGGACGAGCCCGCGCTGTCCGATGATCCAGCAGACGCCGACATCGTCGCGCAGATCCGCGAACTGATCGACACGCGCGTCCGTCCCGCGGTGGCCAACGACGGCGGCGACATCGTCTATCGCGGCTTCGACAAGGGCAAGGTGTTCCTCCAGCTCCAGGGCGCCTGCGCGGGGTGCCCGTCGTCGAGCGCCACGCTCAAGAACGGCATCGAGCAGCTGCTGAAATACTATGTCCCCGAAGTCACCGAAGTGAGAGCCGTCTGATGCGTCAGAAACTCGACGATACCGTCCTCGACACCGTCTTCCGCGAAGCCCGTACCTATAACGGCTATACCGACGAGCCCGTGGCCGAGAGCGAACTGCACGCGATCTGGGACCTGATGAAGTGGGGCCCGACGTCCGCCAACCAGCTTCCCGCGCGGCTGATCTGGGTTGCCAGCGACGAGGCCAAGCAGAAGCTCGCGGATGCGTGTAGCGCGCAGAACAAGCCCAAGATCCTGAACGCCCCGGTGTCGGTGATCATCGGCATGGACACCAATTTCCACGAACACCTCCCCGAGCTGTTCCCGCACGCCGACGCCAAGTCGTGGTTCGACGGCAATGCCGAACTGCGCGAGGCCTCGGCGTTCCGCAACTCGTCGTTGCAGGGCGCGTATTTCATCATCGCCGCGCGGATGCTCGGGCTCGATACCGGGCCGATGTCGGGGTTCGATGCGGGCAAGGTCGATGCGGCGTTCTTCCACGATACGCCGGCGGTGCGGACCAACTTCATCTCGACGCTCGGCCACGGCGATCCCGCGACTATTTTCGGACGCTCGCCGCGTCCCGACTTCGCGAAGTTCAACACGATAGCCTGAAGCGGGACCTGCTCCCTCTCCCCTGCGGGGAGAGGGTCGGGGTGAGGGGCAGTTGGGAAGGGCAGCGCTCGCGGCGCCCCTCACCCTGCCCTCTCCCCTGGGGGGAGAGGGTAAGAAGTCATGCGCACCTTAGTCATCGAAACATCCACCACCGCCTGCTCGGTCGCCCTCATCGAGGACGGCGCGCTCCTTGCGCGCGAGCATGACGTGGTCGGCCGCGGCCATGCCGAGCGTCTCATCCCGATGATCGCCGAGCTCCCCAACGGCGGCTGCGCGGACCGTATCATCGTCGACTGCGGCCCTGGCAGCTTCACCGGCGTTCGCGTCGGCATCGCCGCCGCCCGCGGCCTGGCGCTCGGCTGGGGCGCGGAGATCGCCGGCTTTTCCTCACTCCCCCTCATCGCCGCGGCCGCTTTTTCCGAGCGACCAACCCACGATATTGCGGTGATCATGGAAGGGGGCCATGGCGAGGTCTTCATGCAGGCCTTTGCCGCCGATCTGTCGCCGCGATCCGACATGGTATCGCTGAAGCCCGACGCCGCGCTTGCCGCGCTGGCCGGACGGCGCGCGGTCGGCAACGGCGTCCGCTGGCTCGCCGCGCTCGACGACACGATCGACCTGACCGAGGCGCTCCCCGACGCAGCCTCCGCGATCCTGCTCCCCGGGGCGCTGACCGCGCTGCCGCCGAGCCCGATCTACGGCCGCGCGCCCGACGCCAAACCGTCGGTCCCGAAATAATGGCCACCCGTCAGGCTGCGGCCCGCACCGTCACTCTCCGCATCGGCGACGCACGCGATCTCGCGATCGTCGACGCGCTGATGACCGAGGCGTTCGACCCGCGCTATGGCGAGGCATGGACGCGCAGCCAGTGCCTCGGCGTGCTTGCGCTGACCGGCGTCCACCTGACGCTCGCGTTCGTCGACGATGTCCCTGCCGGCTTCACGATGACGCGCTCGGTCGCCGATGAAGCCGAACTGTTGCTGATCGCGGTAGCCCCCGATCATCGTCGTCGCGGGGTCGGCAACGCGCTCCTCCGCGCGGCGATCGCGGAATGCTCGGCCGGCAATATCGCAAAACTCCACCTCGAAGTCCGCGCCAACAACGACGCGGTCAAGATGTACGGCGCGCACGGCTTCACCAAGGTCGGCGAGCGCCGCGCCTATTATCGCGGCAAGACCGGCGTCGCTTATGATGCCCATACCTATTCGCGAGTTATCAACGGTTAAGGCTTATTGCGAGTCACTATCCCTTTTCGCAACAGCGCGGAGGCCCTACATGGCACTCAACGAGGGAATGACACATGCCGCGCAAGATCGATCTGGAAGCACTCTGCAACGAGAAGGGCCTGCGCATCACCGAGCAGCGCCGCGTCATCGCGCGCGTGCTGTCCGAGGCGGACGACCATCCCGACGTCGAGAAGGTCTATGAGCGCGCGTCGCAGATCGACCCCGGCATCTCGATCGCAACCGTCTACCGCACTGTGCGGTTGTTCGAGGAAGCCGGCATCCTCGACCGCCACGATTTCGGCGACGGCCGCGCGCGCTATGAGCCCGCCCCTGAGGCGCATCACGATCACCTGATCGACGTCGAGAGCGGCAAGGTGATCGAATTCGTCGACCCCGAACTCGAGCAGTTGCAGAAGGCGATCGCGGAGAAGCTCGGCTTCCGGCTGGTCGATCACCGCATGGAACTCTACGGCGTTGCGCTTACCCGCAAGGACTGACGCGATCGGCCGGATCCGCCTTGGCGCGCGGTTGGCGGCTTTGCTGCTGGCGCTGGGGATCGCGCTGGCGCTGCACGGCACGTGGCGAATGTTCGGGCGGAAGTCGCCCTGGCCGCCGCGGTTTCTGGGGCTGGTCGCCCGCATCGTTGGCGCGCGCGTGCGCGTTGTCGGAGCACCGCTGCGTCACGACGTCGTCTTCGTCTCCAATCATTTGAGCTGGATCGACATCCTGCTGCTGTCCGGCGCTACCGGCAGCGCGTTCGTGGCGAAATCCGAGCTCCGCAGCGCGCCGTTGGTCGGCTGGCTGTGCACGCTGAACCACACCATCTTCGTCAGCCGTGGCGACCGCATGGCGGTGACCGCCCAGATCGCGCAGATCCGCGACGCGCTAGCGGCGGACTGGCCGGTGACGTTGTTTCCCGAGGGGACGACGGGGGACGGTACCACGCTCCTTCCCTTCAAGGCCGCGCTCCTCGCTGCGCTCGATCCGCCACCGCCTGGGGTTCGGGTACAGCCGGTGCGGATCGATTACGGCGCTGCGACGAGCGAATTGGCGTGGGTCGGTGACGAACCAGGCCAGCACCACGCCGCGCGCGTTCTGAAGCGCCGGGGGACGTTCGTCGCGACGCTCCACTTCGCCGAGCCGTTCTATCCGGCGGAGTTTGGTGATCGAAAGGCCATCGCAGCCGAAGCAAGGCGCCGAATGGAAGCGCTCTAAGCAGCGCAAACCGTTTCCCCGCGAAGGCGGGGACCCAGACGGGGCTCCCGCCTTCGCGGGAGAACACGGGGGCGGGGCCAGTCCTGCCCCAGTAGATCAACACCACCCCGGCGAAGGCCGGGGCCCAATTGGGGAACAATCGTAACGAAAGTACGCGCTTCGTTACTGCGACCTCCCAATTGGGCCCCGGCCTTCGCCGGGGTGGAATAGCGAGTTGTCAGGACAGGCCTGAAACTCACCGGCTCCAAACCTCACCCCGAATACAAAGCATCCAGTCGCGCCCCGTACACCTGCTTCAACACATGCCGGCGGATCTTCAGACTCGGCGTCAGCTGCTCGTTCTCGATCGTGAACGGGCCATCTGCCAACACGAAGCGCCGGATGCGTTCGGTGACCGTCAGCTCCTTGTTCACGCGCTCGATCGCATGACCGATCGCGGTGCGGAACTCGCTGTTCTCCGCCAGCCGCGCGAAGCTGCACGCGTCGCCGTTGCCCGCGCACCATTCCTGCGTCCATTCCGGGTCGGGGACGATCAGCGCGACCATATAGGGGCGACGGTCGCCGACGATCATCGCCTGGACGATCTCGGGCTGGAGCGTCAGCATGCCCTCGACCTTTTGCGGGGCGACGTTCTCGCCCTTGTCGTTGATGATCAGGTCCTTCTTGCGGTCGGTGATGCGAATCCGCCCGCGCTCGTCGATCTCGCCGACGTCGCCGGTGTGGAGCCAGCCGTCCTTCAGCACCTTTGCGGTCTCGGCATCGTTGCGCCAATAGCCGTGCATGACGAGTTCGCCGCGGACCAGGATCTCGCCATCGTCGGCGATCCGCACCTCGGTGTCCTTCAGTGCTGGCCCGACCGAATCCATCCGCACGCCCGCCTTGGGGCGGTTGCACGAGATCACCGGCGCGGCCTCGGTCTGGCCGTACCCTTGCAGGAACGTCAACCCGAGCGCTTCGAAGAACAGCCCGACCTCGGGGTTGAGCGGCGCGCCGCCCGAGATCATCGCCTTCAGCCGGCCGCCGAACTTCTTCGAGATCTTCGGCTTGAAGAGGGTGGCGACGGCGGCCTGCATCGGCCGGTCGATCAGGCGCAGGCGACCGGCATAGCGCTTGCCGCCAATGTCGAGCGCCTGGCGCAGCAGGTAGGCGGACGCGCCACCCTGTTTCTCGATCGTCTTCGAGATCCGCGTGCGCAGCACCTCGAACAGGCGGGGCACGACGAACATGATCGTCGGGCGCGTCTCCTCGATATTGGCGGCGAGCTTCTCGATACCCTCCGCGTAATAGATCTGGCCGCCGAGCGAGATCGGGAAATGCTGCCCACCGGTATGTTCATAGGCGTGGCTGAGCGGCAGGAACGACAGGAAGACCTCGTCGTCCCAGCCGAAATCCTCTGATATGACCGAGGCACACCCCGCGCAGTTGTGGAGGATCGCGCCGTGGTGCTGCATCACGCCGCGCGGTGCGCCGCCGGTGCCGCTCGTGTAGATGATGCAGGCGAGGTCCTCGCGCGCGAAATTCGCGCGGGCGGCGGCGGCATCTGGCGCGGTCGGGTGCGCGGCGATCAGCGCGTGCCAGGTGTGGAAGTCGATTCCGGCAGGGACCTTCATATCCTCGAGCCCGATCACCGTCTGCGCCTGGTTCGAGCGCACGACCGCGGGGAGCAGCGTCTTGGCCAGCTTGGCGGTCGACACGATGATCGCGCACGCCCCGGCATTCTCGATGATGTGGAGATGATCGCGCTCGGTATTGGTGACATAGGTCGGCACGGTGATGCACCCCGCCGCCATGATCGCGAGGTCGCTCAGGCACCATTCGGGGCGATTTTCGCTGACCAGCATGACCCGGTCGCCGCGCTTCAGACCGATCGCGGTGAGCGCGGTGGCGAGGCTTGCGACCTGTTTCGCGGCGTCCGCCCAGCTGGTCGCCACCCAGGCGCCGCTGGTCTTGGTCCACAGGAACGGCGCATCGCCCTTCTCCGCCGCGCGCGTGAAGAACATCGTGACGAGGTTCGGGAATCGTTCGAGCTGGCGGGCCATTGTCTCTCCCTGGGCGCTGTGCCGTTGCGCCTTGTACGACGCGATTCTGAGCGTTGGACGGTTAGTGCGTCATAACCGGCGGGGGCTCAACCCCATCCGCTACCACGGGCAAAGCACCTCCCCGGCGGAGGCCGGGGAGGTGGCGGTGTCCGGGGAGATGTTAGGTTTTGGCGTTACTCCGGCGCGCGCTGGAGGACGCCGACGCGCTGGATTTGCGTGACGGTGCCGTCCTGACTGATCGCCACGCCCTCGCTGCGCGGGTCCGCGGCGCCGACCCATTTGCCGCCGACGCGCTCGATCGCGTTCGCCTTCAGCCCAAGCGCGGCGACCTCGACCGTCTCGCCGAGCGCCTGCAACGCCGGGACCATCGTCTCGCGTTCGGTGCCCTTTTCCGCCGCCGCGACATGCCCCGGCGCATACAGCAACCCCAGCGCGATCGAGTCCTGCGCGGACAATTTCCAGTCGACCACGCCGACGATCGCCTTGGCCACCTGCGCGATGATCGTCGAGCCACCCGCCGCCCCGACCGCGAGGCGGACTTTCCCGTCGGGACCGTAGACGATCATCGGCGACATCGAGCTGCGCGGCCGCTTGCCGCCCTCGACCCGATTGGCGACCAGCGCGCCGTTCTTCTCGGGCACGATGTCGAAATCGGTGAGCTGGTTGTTGAGCACGGTGCCGTCGACGGTGATGCCGGAGCCGAAATAGCCCTCAACGGTGGTGGTCACCTCGACGACGTTGCCGCGCGCATCGACCGCCGCGATGTCGGTTGTGCCGGGGACTTCGCTGACCGGCGCGCGGACGCGGGCAGGGGCGCCTGGGGGCGAGCCGGCCGTGACGTTCGCCATCGTCGTGGTCGGCGAGATCAACGCCGAGCGCTTGGCCAGATAGGTCGGGTCGAGCATGCCCTTGACCGGCACGCGGACGAAATCGGGATCGCCGACGTACAGGTCGCGGTCGGCGTAGGCGAGGCGCGAGGATTCGGCGAACAGGTGCCACGCCTGCGCGCTGTCCTTGCCGAGCTTGGCCATGTCGAAGCGTTCGAGCTGCTTCAGGATCATCAGCACGGTGATGCCGCCGGACGAGGGCGGTCCCATCCCGCAGACGCGGTAGATGCGGTATTTGACGCAGACCGGTGGACGGTTCTTGGCGTCGTAGCTGGCGAGGTCGCCGAGCGTCATCTTCGACGGGTTGCGTGCGGCGGTGTTGACGGCGGTGACGATCTTCTGTGCCTCGGGGCCGACATAGAAGCTGTCGGGGCCGCGGGTGGCGATCCGTTGGAGGAGGGCGGCCTGCTGCGGGTTCTTGACCGTGTCGCCGACCGCGACCGGCGTTCCGTCTGCCTTCGAGAACAGCGCGCGCGTCTCGGGCGTCACGTGGCCGCCATACGCCGCCATGCCGTTGACGAGGCGCGGGGTGACCTGGAACCCGTTGGTCGCGATCCGGATCGCGGGGGCGAACAGTTGCGCCCAGGGCAGCTTGCCCGAGGCGCGGTGCGCGAGCGCCATGCCGCGGAGTGCGCCGGGAATGCCGACGCTGCGCCCGCCGGGGACCGCGTCGCTATGGCTCAGCGGCGTGCCGTCGGGGGCGTAGAACCAGCGCGCATCGGCGGCGGCGGGCGCGGTCTCGCGCGCGTCGATCGTGCTGAGCGCGCCGCCTGCGGCGTGGGAGATCCAGAAGCTGCCGCCGCCGATCCCCGAACTCTGCGGCTCGACGACGTTGAGCGCCAGCATCGTCGCGATCGCCGCGTCGGTGGCGCTGCCGCCGGCGCGCAGAATCTCGACGCCCGCGGCAGCGGCGCGGGGGTCGGCGGCGCTGACCATGCCCTGGTCTTTGGGGCCGGGAGCGGGTTGGCGCGCCTCAACGGTGGCGATGGGGACGAGGAGGGCGAGCGCGAGGAGAGAGGTCTTCATTGCTGACGAGCGTAGCGCGGTTCGACTGTGAGGCAAGTCTCGCCGTCCGACCTCGCGATCCTGCCCCGCCAGGGGGGGGGGCGCCGAAGGCGACGGAGGGGGAGGACACGGCGCAGGGGTTGCTCTTGCCGCCCCCTCCGACTGGCAAGCGCCAGCCACCTCCCCCTGGCGGGGGAGGATGGTTAGACGTCGACCCCCACCACGTCGGCGACGCGCGCGAACCCGTCGCGCGTGAGCAGCGCGTCCAACTCGCGCAGGATGCGGGCGGGGAGGCCGGGGCCCTCGTACACCAGCGCAGTATACAGCTGGACGAGACTCGCCCCGGCGCGGAGGCGGGCATAGGCCTCCGCCCCGCTGTCGATCCCGCCGACCGAGATCAGCGGCATCGCCGCGCCGGTCGCCTTGCGGAAATCGGCAAGG
This sequence comes from Sphingomonas sp. M1A8_2b, assembly GCF_053345535.1. Taxonomy (NCBI): domain Bacteria; kingdom Pseudomonadati; phylum Pseudomonadota; class Alphaproteobacteria; order Sphingomonadales; family Sphingomonadaceae; genus Sphingomonas; species Sphingomonas sp. M1A8_2b. The sequence continues at coordinate 63,446 of NZ_JBKFAH010000004.1, forward strand.
CGTTGGCGGGCGAGCCGGACCAACGGAGCACCCGACAAGCCGCCGGTTTCCCTGGCATTGCCCGAGCGCAAATCCGGCCGCGAGATCGTGGTGTTGTTGACGATCAGCGCGTCGATCCGGTTGTCGATCGCCGCGCGGGCGATGTCGTCGATATCGGCGGGTTCGAGGTCGGGGGCGACCTTGAGGAAGATCGGCGTGTCGCCCTTGGCGGCGGTGCAGGCGGCGAGCAGGTCGCGCAACGCCGCGCCATGCTGGAGATCGCGCAGCCCCGGCGTGTTGGGGGAGCTGATGTTGATCGTGACGTAATTGGCGTGGCGCGCGGCACGGGTCACGCCGTGGACATAGTCGGCGGTGCGATCGGTCGCGTCCTTGTTCGCGCCGACGTTGATGCCGAGCACGCCTTCACCGCCAGCCCCGCTCCTGACGCGATCCAGCGCCGCGTCGAGTCCGCCATTGTTGAAGCCCAACCGGTTGATGATCGCGCGGTCTTCGGGAAGGCGGAAGATGCGCGGCTTCGGGTTGCCGGGTTGCGGCACCGGCGTGAGCGTGCCGATCTCGACGCTGCCGAAGCCCAACCCCAAGAACCCGTCGATCGCGCGGCCGTCCTTGTCGACACCCGCCGCGAGACCGACCGGATTGGGAAACGCGATTCCCGCCACGGTCGTCGCGAGCCGTGGCACGTTCGGGGCTAGCGGTGCGCCGGCCTTCCCCCATGCGCCGAGCGCGGCGATGGTGAGGGTATGCGCGCGCTCAGCGTCGAGACGGAAGAGGATCGGGTGGTAGAAGGCCATGCGCGCTCTTCGCATCGGTTTGCGCGCAGGTCAAAATGCCTCGCAAAACCGCACTCTAGTTGCGAGTCGTTAGCACCCCTCGCCGGGTTGACGATGCACTGCACAAAGCCCATTTGACCAATCGGATCATATCGGTCCGATTGGACTCACAAGCCACCATGCGTCTTTCCAGCCTAGCCGACTATGCGGTCGTGATGATGAGCGCCGCGGCGCGTCATTGCGGCGGTATCGCGCGGCTGAACGCGACGCTGCTCGCCGAGGAAACCGGGGTGCCGCTGCCGACCGTGCAGAAGCTGGTGAGCCGGCTGTCTGCTGCCGGTCTGATCGAGAGCACGCGCGGCACCGGCGGCGGCTTCCGCCTCTCGCGCCCACCGGCGATGATCTCGCTCGCCGACATCATCGAGGCGGTCGAAGGTCCGATCGCGCTGACCTCGTGCGTCGATGGCGCATCGCAGGATTGTTGCGTCGAGCAGACGTGCAAGGTGAAACCGCACTGGAACGCCGTCAACGGCGCGGTCCGTGGTGCGCTCGCCGGCGTGTCGCTCGCCAGCCTTTCGCAAGCCCCCGTTTTGCAGGTGCCCGCATGACGCGCGCAGCGCCTTACCCCTTCCTCCGCGCTCTCTGCGTCTCTGCGCGCAAAAGTACTTGTTCGCGCAGAGACGCAGAGATCGCCGAGTTTTTAGAGAGCCGCGCCGCGGCGGAGATGGAATGATGGCTACCCGGAACGCAGAGGCATACGCCGCCGCGAACAAGACGTACGAGTGGGGTTTCTCCTCGGACATCGAACAGGAATTCGCGCCGAAAGGTCTGTCGGAAGACACGGTGCGCTTCATTTCCGCCAAAAAGGGCGAGCCGCAGTGGATGCTCGACTGGCGGCTGAAGGCGTTCGCCTTGTGGCAGACGATGGAGGCGCCCGACTGGTCGAAGCTCAACGTGCCGCCGATCGATTACCAGGACGCGTATTATTACGCGGAGCCCAAGGCGAAGCCGAAGCTCGGGTCGCTCGACGAGGTCGATCCGGAGATCCTGCGCGTCTACGAGAAGCTCGGCATTCCGATCGGCGAGCAGAAGATGCTGGCCGGCGTGGTCGAGGATCCGCTGAACGAGGACGGCACGCCCAAGCGTCGCGTTGCCGTCGATGCGGTGTTCGACAGCGTCTCGGTCGCGACCACGTTCCGCAAGGAGCTCGAGGCTGCGGGCGTGATCTTCCGCTCGATCTCCGAGGCGATCAAGGAATATCCCGATCTCGTCCGGAAGTGGCTCGGCAAGGTCGTGCCGCAGCGCGATAACTATTTCGCGACGCTGAACTCGGCGGTCTTCTCCGACGGCACGTTCGTCTACATCCCCGAAGGCGTCCGCTGCCCGATGGAGCTGTCGACGTACTTCCGCATCAACGCCGAGAATACCGGGCAGTTCGAGCGCACGCTGATCGTGGCGGACAAGGGTTCGTACGTCTCGTATCTCGAGGGCTGCACCGCGCCGATGCGCGACGAGAACCAGTTGCATGCCGCGGTGGTCGAACTGGTCGTGCTCGACGATGCCGAGATCAAATATTCGACGGTGCAGAACTGGTATCCGGGCGACGAGAACGGCGTCGGCGGGATCTATAATTTCGTTACCAAGCGTGCGTTGTGCCAGGGCAAGAACTCGAAGGTCAGCTGGACCCAGGTCGAGACCGGCAGCGCGATCACGTGGAAATACCCGTCGTGCGTGCTGCTCGGTGATGGCTCGGTCGGCGAGTTCTATTCGGTCGCGGTGACGAACAATCGCCAGCAGGCCGATACCGGCACGAAGATGATCCACCTCGGCAAGAACACGCGCTCGACGATCGTGTCGAAGGGGATTTCGGCCGGGCGTTCGGACAACACCTATCGCGGACTGGTGCGCGTCGCGCCGACCGCGGAGGGCGTGCGGAACTTCACGCAGTGCGACAGCCTGCTGCTCGGCGACCAGTGCGGCGCGCATACCGTGCCGTATATCGAGGTCCGCAACCCGTCCGCGCAGATCGAGCACGAGGCGACGACATCGAAGATTTCCGAGGACCAGTTGTTCTACGGGATGTCGCGCGGGCTGGACCAGGAGGCGGCTGTGGCGCTGATCGTGAATGGGTTCGCGCGGGAGGTGCTGCAGCAGTTGCCGATGGAGTTCGCGGTGGAAGCGCAGAAGCTGCTGGGAATCAGCCTTGAGGGGTCCGTGGGGTGATCGCTGCCAAATCCCAGTCTCGGCTGCTTGTTTCTGCACTGCCCGTCATTGGGGCAGTGTTAGCCAGCATGTTTGATCGGGATTTCTGGTTTGCTGCTCCCTTGGCTGTTCTGTTGACCCTCGCAGTTGGCGCAATCTCGTTCATGGTAAACCGCAACGGCGCGTGGGCCGTCCATGCACTCGTTGGCGGCACGATCGGCTGGGTCGCCAGCGTAGCCATTCTTATGAATCTTGAAATCTGAGAAGATGATGCTGAAAATTGAAAACATTCATGCCGAGATCGACGGCAAGGAAATCCTCAAGGGCCTGTCGCTCTCGGTGAACGCGGGCGAGGTGCACGCGATCATGGGGCCGAACGGGGCGGGCAAGTCGACGCTGGGCTATGTGCTCGGCGGGCGGCCCGGTTATGAGGTCACGGCGGGCTCGGTGACGTTCGACGGTGTCGACCTGCTCGAGCTGGAGGCGCACGAGCGCGCCGCGGCGGGCGTATTCCTCGGCTTCCAGTATCCGGTCGAGATCCCCGGCGTGTCGAACGTCCAGTTCCTTCGCGAGGCACTCAACGCCCAGCGTGCGACGCGGGACGAGAAGCCGCTGTCGGGGGGCGAGTTCCTGAAGCTCGCGCGCGGGCAGGCGGATCTGCTTGGCATGGATTACGACATGCTCAAGCGGCCGGTGAACGTCGGCTTTTCGGGCGGCGAGAAGAAGCGCAACGAGATGGTCCAGATGGGCATCGTCAACCCGAAGTTCGCGATCCTCGACGAGACCGATTCCGGGCTCGACATCGATGCGCTGCGCGTCGTCGGCGACGGCATCAACCGCATCATGCGCGCGCCCGACAAGGCGGTGCTGCTGATCACGCACTACCAGCGGCTGCTCGATTACGTGGAGCCGGACTTCGTGCATGTGCTGGCTGAGGGGCGGATCGTTCGTTCGGGCGGCAAGGAACTCGCCAAGCAGCTCGAGAGCGAAGGCTATGTGGGGATCGCCGCATGACGTTCCTTCGCGCCGCAGGCCGGAAGAAGTTTGTTCGCGCAGAGGCGCAGAGGCGCGGAGATGTCGTCGCAAAGACTGCGCTCCCGCCACTCACCAATGACCGAGAGATCAATGCCCTGACGGGCGGTTCTGCTCCTCTTCTCTGCGCCTCTGCGCCTCTGCGCGAACCACCTTTCTTCTTTTCGAGTGAGCACGTGCGATGACCGCGGTTCTCGAACTTCCTTCCACGCGTGAGGAATCCTGGCGCTGGGGTGATCCGGCGGCGATTGCGGCGGCGGCTGAACTGCCGCGGGGCGTCGTGCTGGATGCCGGCGAGTGGTTTCTCGACTTGCCGGGTGCGCGAGCGGTGTTCGTCGATGGCGTTCTCGACGAAGGTCGCAGCGATTTGCGGCACGTCGCGATCGTTCCGATCGACGGCGGATCGCATGCGCTCGGGCGTCGGACGACCGGCTTGGGCTGGTCCTTACGCGTCGACGCGGATGCGACGGCCGAACTAATTCAGATCGTCCACATCGCTACGGGCGGCGACAATCAGCTTCCCGCGGAGATCGTTCTCGTCGCTGGAGCGAGCGCGTCGGTGGTCGAGACCTATGTCGGGGCAGGCTGGTCGAACCGGTCGACGCGGATGGCGCTTGGCAAGGGTGCCAAGCTGACGCGCGCGGTGCGGTTGCTTCAGGCCGGTGGCTTCGTGTCATTGCGCGACGAGGTCGAGATTGGTGCCGAGGCGAGCCTGATCGTCACTGTGTTGGGCGCGGGCGATGCCGGGACGCGGATCGATGGGTCGATCATCGTGTCAGGCGACGACGCGTTTGCCGAATATGGCGGCGCGTTGCTGACGCGGAACGATCAGCGGCAGGAGTGCGCGGTGTCGGTGCGGCATGCGGCACTGAACGGGCAGAGCAAGCAGATCTGGCGTGCGGTCGCGGCGGACAAGTCGACGGCCAGCCTCGCGGCCCGGGTCGAGGTGGCGCGCGATGCGCAGAAGACCGACGGGGTGCAGTCGTTGCGCGGGTTGCTGTTGCAGCGCACCGCGACGGTGAACCTGAAGCCCGAGCTGGAGATCTTCGCGGACGACGTGAAGTGCGCACACGGCGCGACGGTCGGCGAACTCGACCAGCGCGCGCTGTTCTACATGCAGAGCCGCGGCATCCCGCATGCCAAGGCGCAGGCGCTGCTCACGCGCGCGTTCGTCGGGGATGCGTTCGTGCAGATCGCGGACGAGACGGTGCGCGAGGCTTTCGTGGCGGACGCCGATGCGTGGCTGGAGCGGGCGCTTTCTGCTCCCATCCCGCCTGCGGGAGGGGTTGGGGGAGGGGCTTCATCATGAGTATCGTTCTCGACCAGGCCCTCCCCCGACCCCTCCCGCAAGCGGGAGGGGAGCCTCTCGACCGGCTGTCGGATTTCCCGGCGATCCCAGAGGGCTGGGCGTATCTCGATACCGCCGCGACCGCGCAGAAGCCGCAGGTCGTGGTCGATGCGATCACGCGTGCGTATGGCGAGACCTACGCGACGGTGCACCGCGGCGTGTACCAGCGGTCGGCGGACATGACGGTCGCCTATGAGGCCGCACGGAAGGCCGTCGCGCGGTTCATCGGCGCGGGCTCGCCAGACGAGGTCGTGTTCGTCCGCGGCGCCACCGAAGGCATCAACCTCGTCGCGCAATGCTGGGCCGGCGAGCAGCTGAAGGCCGGCGACCGCATCCTGCTGTCTTTGCTCGAGCATCATTCGAACATCGTGCCTTGGCAGATGATCGCCGAGCGCCTCGGCGTCGCGATCGACGTCATCCCGCTGACCCCCGACCACCGCATCGATCTCGACGCGATGGAGCGGATGATCACACCTGCGCACAAGCTGGTCGCGCTCGGGCATGTCTCGAACGTGCTCGGCTCGGTGCTCGACGCGAAGCGCGCCACGGAAATCGCGCATGCGGTCGGTGCGAAGATCCTGCTCGACGGCTGCCAGTCGGTGCCGCGGATCGCGGTCGATGTGAAGGCGATCGGCTGTGACTTCTACGTGCTGTCCGGGCACAAGCTGTACGGCCCGACGGGGATCGGCGTGCTGTGGGCCAGGCCGGAACTGCTCGACGCGATGCCGCCGTACCAGGGGGGCGGGTCGATGATCGACAAGGTGTCGTTCGCCAAGACCACCTACGCGCCGCCACCGGGGCGGTTCGAGGCCGGGACGCCGCATATCGTTGGCGCGCTTGGGCTGCATGCCGCGATCGACTATGTCGAGAGCATCGGGCTCGACGCGATCCACACGCACGAAACCGCGCTGGTGACGGCGACGCGCGACGCCCTGTCGGGGATCAATTCGGTGCGCCTCTACGGCCCGGCAGACTCGGCGGGGATCGTGAGCTTCACGATTCTGGGGGTTCATCCGCACGACATCGGCACCATATTGGACGAGGAGCGCGTCGCGATCCGTGCCGGCCATCACTGTGCGCAGCCGTTGATGGAGGCGCTAGGTGTCGAGGCGACGGCACGCGCGAGCTTCGGCGTGTATAACGGGCCGGCGGACGTCGCAGCGCTGGTGCGCGGTATTGAGCGAGTAACGAGGATTTTTGGATGAGCGATCGGTTCGAGATCGAGGAAGTGGAGGCCGTCGCCTCGCCGCCCAAGGCGCGCGTCGTGATGGAGACGGACTCCGCCGCCGAGCGGAAGCGGGATTATCTCGCCGGGTTCCTGGCGCAGAAGCCGCAGGTGGACTCGCCCGTCGAGCCCGGCGGCGCGGTGTATGATGCGATCATCGATGCACTGAAGGAGATCTACGATCCCGAGATCCCGGTGAACATCTATGACCTGGGGCTGATCTACGGTGTCGAGGTGACCGAGGACGGGCATGCGGTGGTGGCGATGACGCTGACGACGCCGAATTGTCCGGTTGCGGAGTCGATGCCGGCGGAGGTCGAGATGCGGGTCGGCTCGGTGCCGGGGGTCGGGTTTGCGGAAGTGAACCTGGTCTGGGATCCACCCTGGGATCCGCAGAAGATGTCGGACGAGGCGAAACTAGAGCTGGGCATGCTGTAGTCATTCCCCTCCCGCTTGCGGGAGGGGTTAGGGGAGGGGAGAGCGGAACGCTGCTGTTCAAGCCCTCCCCCGACCCCTCCCGCAGGCGGGAGGGGAGCAGAAGGAATTGGTGATGGCGACGACATTGCGAGCACGACCGGCGGCGCTGAACCTCACGGCGACGGCACACGCGCGGATCGCCGACCTGATGGCGCGCGCACCGGCGGACGCGATCGGGGTGAAGCTGTCGACGCCCAAGCGCGGGTGTTCGGGGCTGGCCTATTCGGTCGACTACGTCACCGAGGCGAAGCCGTTCGACGAGCGGATCGATACGCCGGGGGGGACCTTGTTCGTCGATGGCGGGTCGATCCTGTATCTGATCGGGTCGACGATGGACTGGGTGGAGGACGATTTTACCGCAGGGTTCGTGTTTCAGAATCCTAATGCCAAGGGCGCTTGCGGGTGCGGCGAGAGCTTCACCGTCTGAGTTCCAGCGTTAGCTAGTTTGTGTCCCCGCGAAGGCGGGGACGCAGACTGTGCTCCCGCCTTCGCGGGAGAACACGGATGAGCGGACTGCCGTTCGATTTCGGCTCCTCTTCTACCACCCCGGCGGAGGCCGGGGCCCAGTTGGGAGACGCTGCTGACATAGCGCTGCGCATCGTCACGATGACCTTGCCAACTGGACCCCGGCCTCCGCCGGGGAGGATATTATCGCTCGGGTAGTGGTTGGCCGCTGGCCTTGCCCCCCGGTCACGACCTGTGCCACTCCCCGCGCAACAAGAGGGGATATCCGTGGCCAGTCTGTTTCGCCGAAAAATCGTCACCGAGCAGCCGCCCGAGCATCAGCTCGCGCGGACCCTGTCGTGGCCGCACCTCGTCGCGATGGGCGTCGGTGGGATCGTCGGCACCGGCATCCTGACCTTGATCGGCGTCGGCGCAGGGCTCGCCGGGCCGGCCGTGATCCTCTCCTTCATCATCGCGGGCGGGATCTGTGCCTGCGCGGCGCTCGCCTATGCCGAGATGGCGACGATGATCCCGGCGTCAGGCAGCGCCTACACCTACAGCTATGTCGTGCTCGGCGAGGTGATCGCCTGGGTGATCGGCTGGAGCCTCATCCTCGAATATTCGCTGGTCGTGTCGACCGTCGCGGTCGGCTGGTCGGGCTATGCCGCGCCGTTGCTGCGCGGCGCGTTCGGCTTCCCCGAGGCACTGACGCTCAGCCCCGAACTCGGCGGTATCCTCAACGTCCCCGCCATCTTCATCATCGCGGTCGTCGCCGCCGTGCTGTCGTTCGGCACGCGCGAGAGTGCGACGCTCAACGCGGTGCTGGTGGCTGTGAAGATGATCGCGCTGACCGTGTTCGTGTTCATCGCGCTCCACTATTTCAACAGCGCCAACCTGCACCCGTTCATGCCCTACGGCTTCCCCAAGGCCGTCCAGCCCGATGGCGCCGAGCGGGGCGTCATGGCGGCGGCAGCGATCATCTTCTTCGCGTTCTACGGCTTCGATGCGATTTCGACCGCGGCGGAGGAGACCAAGAACCCCGGCCGCGATCTCGCGATCGGCATCGTCGGGTCGATGGTCGCCTGCATCGCGATCTACATCCTCGTCGCGGTCGCCGCCGTCGGCGCGCTGTCATACACGAAGTTCGCCGGTAGCGCCGAGCCGCTCGCGCTGATCCTGCGCGAGATCGGCCGACCTGGGTTCGCGACCTTCCTCGGCGCCTCCGCCGTGATCGCGTTGCCGACCGTGCTGCTCGCGTTCCTGTTTGGCCAGAGCCGGATTTTCTTCACGATGGCCCGCGACGGACTGCTCCCCTTGAGCCTCGCCAAGGTCTCGAAGCGAGGCGCCCCCGTCCGCATCACCTGGATCACCGCGGCGATCGTCGCGGTGATAGCAGGGCTGTTGCCGCTTGCCGAGATCGCCGCGCTGGCGAACGCCGGCACGCTCGCGGCGTTCGTCGCGGTCTGCGCCTGCATGCTCGTGATGCGCCGCCGCGCGCCCGACGCGATCCGGACGTTCCGCGCCCCGGCGGCGACGCTGGTCGGCACGATCGGCATTCTCGGCTGCCTGTACCTGTTCTTCAGCCTGCCCTCCAAGACGCAGCTGTATTTCGGGCTTTGGAACCTGCTCGGGCTGATGATCTACTTCGTCTACGCCCGCCCGAGAGCACTGGCCGAATGACCGGCTGGACGATCGGCATCATCGGCGGTTCGGGGCTCTACGCGGTCGACGGGATCGAGGACGGCCGCTGGCAAACCGTCGAGACGCCGTGGGGCGAGCCGTCCGATGCGATCTACACCGGCCGCGTCGGCCATGTCGGCGTCGCGTTCCTGCCGAGGCATGGACGAGGCCACCGAATCTCACCGTCCGACCTCAACGCCCGCGCGAACATCGATGCGTTGAAGCGGCTCGGCGTGACCGACGTCCTGGCCGTGTCATCGGTCGGCTCCCTGGTTGAGCAGCGCCCGCCCGGCAGCTTCACCGTCGTCGACCAGTTCATCGATCGCACCAAGGGGCGCCCGTCCAGCTTCTTCGGCACCGGCCTGGTCGCGCACGTCTCGATGGCCGACCCGGTCTGCCCGCGCCTGTCGCGCTACGCCGCAGACGCCGCGCGCGAGGCCGGCGCGCAGGTCGACGACCGCGGCACCTATCTCGCGATGGAGGGCCCGCAATTCTCGACCCGCGCGGAAAGCCGGCTCTACCGGCAATGGGGCTGCGACGTGATCGGCATGACCGCGATGCCCGAAGCGAAACTCGCGCGCGAGGCGGAGCTTCCCTACGCGCTGGTCGGCATGGTCACCGATTACGATTGCTGGCGCGAGGACGAGGCGGGCGTCGACGTCGCGCAGGTGATCGCGCAACTCGGCGCGAACGCGGCCAAGGCCAGGGCGATGGTGATGGCGCTCCTTCGCGCTTTACCGGCGGAGCGTACGCCATCGCCGATCGACACCTGCCTGGACAGTGCGATCATAACCGCCGGCGAGGCGCGCGATCCGGCCTTGGTCGCAAAGCTTGCCGCGGTCGCCGGCCGGGCCCTGCACAGATAATGCGGACCGAGGCTTGATCGAACCATCCTCCCCGTCAAGGGGGTGGGCAGGGAAGCGTCGAATGGCGGGGCGACATGATTGCGATGTCGCCCACACCGCCGGTCTGCGTGTTACTTCTGCACGATCGTAGCAACCGTCCTCGTGTCCCCGATCGCTGCCTTCGGCATGTCGAGCCCGTCCGCGCTCCACTGTGTCGCGGTCTTACAGGTCTTGCGCTGAAGATGGCTGCCGGTGACGGCCGGATCGGTCACGCAGTATGTCCGCGTCTTCGCGTCGTATTTCAGTTCGGTCGTCGGTTGCGATCCACCGGCGGCTAGGACCGGCGCGGCGGAGACGAGCGCGGTGGCGACGATAAGGTTCTTGAGGATGAACGGTGACATGATGGCGTCCTTCGGATCGTTGGCATTGCAACCCGATCGGATTGCCTGATCACCAATGCACCGAGTGTGCCAGTTTATTAATACAGCGATACGCGAACACCAAAGCGTTCACAATGCATCATAATTTCACGAACTTTTGCCGGTGCCGCGCAAATCACGCACCGAACGCGGCGCCATGATCTGGCGCGCGATACGGAAGGTTGGTGCTTTTACCGCTCCAGCAGCCGCGGCATCAGCTCGACGAAGTTGCAGGGGCGATGGCGGCTGTCGAGCTGGTCGCGCAATATGCCGTCCCAGCCGTCCTTCACCGCACCGGTCGAGCCCGGCAGCGCGAAGATGTACGTGCCGTGCGACACGCACGCGCAGGCCCGCGACTGGACCGTCGACGTGCCGATCGTCTGGTAGCTCAGCATGCGGAAGAGTTCGCCGAACCCGGGGATCATCTTCTCGGCGACCTGCTCGACCGCCTCCGGGGTCACGTCGCGGCCCGTGACACCGGTACCGCCGGTCGTGATGATGCAATCGACCTCGGGATCGCCGATCCAGGCATGCAGGCGCGAGACGATCGTCTCGACATCGTCCTTCTCGATCCGGCGATCGGCGAGCACATGACCCGCCTCGGTCAGCCGCGCGACCAGCGTATCGCCCGAGCGATCCTCCGCCAGCCCGCGTGTATCCGACACCGTCAGCACGGCGATGCGGACCGGCAGGAATGTCCGGCTTTCGTCGATCGGCATGGCGGTCAGTCGGCGCGCGTGAACGAAGCGGATTGCAGACCCGTCGGCGCGCTGCCCGCCACCATCGCACTGCCCGTTACCGTCGCGCGCAACGGCGTCACGTTGGCACTCGCGCGCACGTTCGGCCGCGCGTTCATCCGCACCGCGGTCGCACCCGGCAGGCCGGGGAAACGCGGCCACATGCCCTGCGCCAGCGCGTTGCGGCTCACCGAGGCCTTCTTGCCCGCTTGCGCCTCGTACATCCAGTAATTGCGCAGCACCGTGGTCACGTAGCCACGCGTCTCCCAATACGGGATGCTCTCGATATACAGCAGCGGATCGCCGTTATCGCGGACGATCGCGTTCCAGTCGCCGACCGGTCGCGGCCCTGCATTATACGCCGCGATCACCTTGGGCAGCAGCCCGCCGGTGACTCCCGCCATGTCGCGCAACCGCTCGAGATGACGCTGGCCGATATCCATGTTGGTGCTCGGCTTGGTCAGCGCCTTGGTATCGATGAACGTGCCCCGCTCGCGCGCGAAATCGGTCGCCGCGGCCGGCATGATCTGCATCAGGCCATAGGCGCCCGCCGGACTGCGCACGGTGTTGCGGAACCGCGATTCCTCCAGCGTGTGCGCATAGACCAGTGCCTTTTCGACGCGCCAGCCGCTGTCCGGCGTCCAGTTCGGCGTCGGATAGCGCGCCTCGGCGGTCGTCGTGATCCCCTGCGGGCAGTTATGGGCGAGCCACACCGTGGTCGCGGGCAGGCTCAGCGCCTCGGCGACGCGGACCAAATTGCCGAACTCGCGCGGGTCGCCGATCTTGGCCTGCTGGCGGATGACGCTGTCGGCCAGATCGGTTTCGCCGACCTCGACCAGCGCCGCCGCGACGCGCACGTTCGGTCGGTTGCCGACGATCTTCCAGTCGCCGGCGACGACCCCGCCGGTCGCGACGCTCTTGTCCCGCATCGCCAGTTGCTGGCGAGCGAGCTGGCCGTAAAAGCTCTCGCCGAATTGCGCCGCCGCCTTCAGGCGACCCTCGATCTTGTCAGGCCGGGCGCAGACCATGTCCGCGCGCGAGGCCCAGTAGAGCGCCGCCGCGCGCAGGTCGACATCGCCCGCACGTGCCGCGACGCCCTCGAACCCCGCCTCGGCGTTGGCGCAATCATTCTGACGCCAGGCCGCCAGCGCGCCGACCCAGCGACCCTGCACCGCCCAGTCGCCGACGCCGTCCTGCGCTAGCGTCGCCATCGCTCGCGCGTTGACGTCGTCGCCTTGTAGGAAATAGATCCACGCGATCTTCTGCTGCCATTCGGTCAGCGCTTCGGGGGTCAGGCCCGGCGTGCTTTCCAGCAGCGTCTGCGCCTCGCGGCCCATGTCTGCCTTGACGTAGGGTTGCATCTTCAGTGCCAGATCGGCGGCGATCAGGTCACCCTTCAGGCTTTTGGCGCGGACGCGACGCGGCGCGCCGTCCTGCCAGATCAGTCGTTGCGCGACCGGCAGCGGCGGCAGGTCGACCGCCCCGCGCACGCTCGCCAGTCGCGCGATCTGCTCGGCCTCGGGCAGCTCGGGCGCCTCGTTGAGCAGCGCGACGAGCGGCGTCATCTCGACCCGCGGCGAGCCTTTCGCGATATACATCTCGGCGCGCGCGATCGCGTGGAGCGGGCCGGGCTTCATCGTGTCGAGCTGGATCTGCGCGTCGGTCCACTTGCCGTCGCGGATATCCGCGAACACGATCTTATAGGCTTCGCGCTGGCCGGCATCGAGCTGGTTGGGGATCTGCTCCAGCGGCGGTGCCACCATCGGGCGCGCATCGCCGGCGGGTTCGGCCGCGGCGGTATCCGCGAATGCCGGAAGGGGGAGGGCGCTGAGCCCGAGAACCAACGCCCCCAGCGAAACAGCCTGCGAAACAGATCGAATCCGAATCATCTCACGCCCTCTTGCGACGTCGGTCCGCGCATCAACATCTGCAAATCCTTCCAGGCCTCGGCCTTGGCTGCCGGCTTTTCGATCAAGAACCGCGGATGAAAGCTCGCGACCACCGACGACTGTCCTCTCTTATGGTTAAAGGGGTGTAAGCACCCCCGGGCGGCCTGTAATTCCGTCCCGAGAATTGCACGGCTTGCCGCGTTGCCGAGCAGGAGCACCCGTTGCGGCGCAACCAGCCCGATATGATGCTTGGCGATGTCCGCAAGCCGGTCCTCGACCTCGCGCTGAATCCGCCCGGCGGTTGGCCGCTTCGCACACACCGAAGCAAGGTGCACCTCGTCGCGCGTCAGCCCGATCGCCGCGAGCATCCGGTCGAGCAACCGACCCGACGCGCCACTCAGAAGCGCGCCCGCATCGCCATCGTCACGGTCGGGACAATCGACAAGCACCATGACCGTAGCGTCAGCCGGGCCCGTCGCGGCCAGCGAAACCCCGCTCCAGTCCGCCTCGGGAACCTCCGCACCGCTTCGCCAGGCGAGGAATTCGGCCAATGAAACCGGCATTGTGGACGGTGCGGCAACCGGTGTGACCGGCGTTGCGGCAGGTGCGACGAGCGGCTTGGGCGCGGCGAACCAGTCGCGCGGCACATCGTCGACCAGCGTGTCTACGCCAGCCTCGTGCCACCAGTCGAGCGCGCTCGCGGCGGCATTTCGCCAGTCGATGGTTTGATCCGCCCCCACACGGTAACCTATGCTGCACGGTTGACGTGGCGGTCAACTCGCGCAATCGCCATATTAGCCAAGACGGTGTCCGCCCGAGCCCGAACGAACGTAACGTTCGGGAAGTGGGGCAAATAGGGGAGATCCCCGGGAGACGATGATGACGACACGTGAATCGATGCCCTATGATGTGGTGATCGTCGGCGCAGGCCCGGCCGGTCTCTCGGCAGCGATCCGTCTCAAACAGCTGGCCGCCGAGAAGGACGCCGAGATCAGCGTCTGCGTGCTCGAAAAGGGCTCCGAAGTCGGCGCGCACATTCTCTCGGGCGCGGTCATCGATCCGAAGAGCCTCGACGAGTTGCTGCCGACCTGGCGCGAGGACGGCTGCCCGCTCGCCGAGGTGCCGGTCACCGAGAACCATCACTGGATCCTCTCCAAGACGAAGAAGAGCGAGATGCCGCACTTCGTCACGCCGTCGTTCCTCCACAACAAGGGCACGTACACCGGCTCGCTCGGCAACCTGTGTCGCTGGCTCGCGGGCAAGGCGGAGGAACTCGGCGTCGAGATCTTCCCCGGCTTTGCAGCGGCGGAAATCCTGTTCAACGACGACGGATCGGTGAAGGGCGTCGCGACCGGCGACATGGGCGTCTCGCGGGACGGCACGCACAAGGGCGACTACACCCCTGGTCTCGAACTCCACGCGAAGTACACCTTCTTCTCGGAAGGCTGCCGCGGTCACCTGACCAAGCAACTGATCGCCAAGTTCGATCTCGCCAAGGACAGCGATCCGCAGGTCTACGGCCTCGGCATCAAGGAACTGTGGGACATCGATCCCGAACTCCACGTCCCCGGGCGCGTCATCCACACGCAGGGCTGGCCGCTCAGCGAGACCGAAGGCTCGAACGGCGGCGGCTGGATCTATCACCAGGCGAACGGCCAGGTCTCGATCGGCTTCGTCACGTGGCTCAACTACACCAACCCGCACCTCTCGCCGTTCCACGAGATGCAGCGCTGGAAGACGCATCCCGAGATCGCCGCGCTGCTGAAGGGCGCCAAGCGGGTCAGCTACGGCGCGCGCGCGATCAGCGACGGCGGGCTTCAGTCGATCCCGAAGCTGGTCATGCCCGGCGCCGCGTTGATCGGCGACAGCGCCGGTTTCCTCAACGTGCCGCGGATCAAGGGCACGCATACCGCGATGAAGTCCGGCATGATGGCCGCCGAAGCCGCGGTCGAGGCGATCGTCTCGCAGCGCGGCCATGACGAACTCGCCGCCTATCCCGCGGCGTTCGAGAAGTCGTGGGTGAAGAAGGAACTGTCGGTCGTCCGCAACGTCGTGCCGCTGGTCAAGAAGTTCGGCGACCTGATCGGTTCCGGGCTCGCCGGCATCACGATGTGGCTCGAGCATCTGGGGATCAAGGTCCCCTTCACGATGCACCACCATCCCGACCATGAGAGCCTGTGGCGCAAGGATCTCGTCAAGCCGATCGTCTATCCCAAGGCCGACGGCGTGCTGACCTTCGACCGCCTCTCGTCGGTGTTCATCTCGAACACCAACCACGAGGAGGACCAGCCGGTCCACCTGACGCTCAAGGATCCGAGCGTACCGATCGAATACAACCTGCCGATGTACGACGAGCCCGCGCAACGCTATTGCCCGGCCGGCGTTTATGAAGTGGTCGGTGAAGAGACCGGCGACCCCAAGTTCGTCATCAACGCGCAGAACTGCGTCCACTGCAAGACCTGCGACATCAAGGACCCCACCCAGAATATCAACTGGGTCGTACCCGAGGGCGGCGGAGGCCCCAATTATCCCAACATGTAAGCGCCTGATTTTCGCCATCGGTCTGATCCTTGCCCCCGCGATGGCGCACGCGGATACGGGCAATCTCTCCGCCTATCTGAAGGCCCGCGCCGCCGACGCCGCGGGCCGGCCGGACCTCGCCGCCGCCAGCTACGCCAAGGTACTGGCGGCATCCCCCGACGATCCGGTCGTCGCGATCCGCGCCTACCGCGAAGCGCTGGAGGCCGGCGACATGCCGCTCGCAACGCGTGCCGTGGCCGTGCTCAACAAGGCCGGCGTGGCCCCGGCCGATGCCGCACTGATCCCGCTCGCCGACGCCGCGCGGTCCAACGACACGAAGGCCGCTAACGCCGCGATCGCAACCCTTTCGACCGGGCCGCTGGTGGTACTCGTGCCGTCGCTCTACGCCTGGGTTGCGCACAGCGAAGGTCGCGATCCCGGCCCCTCGCTCGCCACCGCCGCGAAGGACCCGGTCGCCAACCGCTTCGCCACCGAAACCCGTGACTTGATCGCCAAGGCGCCCGCCCGGCAGCCGCTCGCGATCGGCGTCTCGCGCCTGCTCGCGCACCTCGCCAGCGACCTCGCGCTCGGCGAACCCTCGCCGCTGTCGATCGCGCTCACCCAGGCTTCCCTGCGCGCGGATCCCAGCTACGACCGCGCCCGCATCCTCCTCGCGGACGCGCTGGCCCGCAACAAGCTGGTCGACCGCGCGCTCGTCGTGCTCGACCAGATCGGCCCGAAAAGCCCGTTCGCGGTCGCCGCGGCCGCCGAACGCATCGATATCCTCGCCAACGCCGACCGCGACGGCGAAGCGCTCGCCGCTGCCAAGAACCGTGTCGACCAGCCGGGCGCGGACGCCGCCGACTGGCAACGCTATGCAGACCTGCTCCTGACCACCGGCAACGCCGCCGAAGCCGCGACCTGGTACCGCCGCATCATCGACGCCGATGGCAAGACGGGCGGAAGCTGGGGCGCGTGGCTCCAATATGGCGGCGCGCTCGACCAGGCCGGCCGCTGGCCCGAAGCGCGCGATGCGCTCGAAAAGGCCGTCGCCCGCGGGCCCGCCCAACCGCTCGCGCTCAACTATCTCGGCTTCGCGCAAGTGGAGCACGGCGACGACATCCCCGCCTCGATCCGCCTTCTCGAACGCGCCAGCCGCCTCGATCCCAAGAATGCCTCGATCACCGATTCTCTCGGCTGGGCGTATCATCTCTCGGGCGACACTCCGCGCGCGCTCCCGCTGCTCGAACGCGCCGTCGAGGGCGAACCCACCAACGCCGAGATCGGCGACCATCTCGGCGACGCCTACTGGTCCGTCGGCCGTTACTACGAAGCCCGCTATTCCTGGCGCGCCGCCCTCCTGACGGCCGAACCGAGCGAAGCTGCCAGCCTGACCGCCAAGATCACCAACGGCCTCCCCCCAAAAGCCAGACGCTGACCGATATTCCCCTCTCCCTGAAGGGGAGAGGGGAGGGGCCCGTCCGGCAAAGCCGGGTGGGAAGGGTGAGGGCACGCTGCCGATGGAACTGGACGGTCGAGACTGCCATCCCGCCGACGGAGCCCCGATCCAATCCCCGCGGCCCCGTCAGCCGTCCGCCCCCTCAACACCGTCACTCCAGCGAAAGCTGGGGTCTCCCAAGAGGCAACACCCCTCGCCAAACACAAAGATCCCAGCGTCCGCTGGGATGACGGACATTCTTTGGCTAAGCCCACGCGCAAAGCAGACCCCCGGTCCGCCCCAAAACGCCGAGACCCCCATGCGCATCACCGAACCCGCCCCCGCAAAGATCAACCTGGCGCTCCACGTCCGCCGCCGCCGCCCCGACGGCTACCACGACCTCGAAACCCTCTTCGCCTTCGCCACCGACGGCGACACGATCACGGTCGAAACAGCCCCCGAGAACAGCTTCAAAATAACCGGCCCCTTCGCCGCCGCACTCCTGCCAACCTCAAGCGGAACCCCAACCCCCAACCCCACCCCGGCGAAGGCCGGGGCCCAGTTGGGAGCGGCCGATGAAGATGCGCAACGTTCACCCGACTGGACCCCGGCCTCCGCCGGGGGGGCAGCAGAAACAGCAAACCCCGTCGTCACCGCCTCCGCTGGGTTCGTAACGGTCCCCACATGCGCCGCAACCGCTATACCCAACCCCTCGACCGCCCCATCTCCATCCACACCCACCACCCCGGCAAAGGCCGGGGCCCAATTGGGAGCGGCTGGTAATGAACCGCCACGCCCGTCAACCCCGACCCAAGCCCCCTGGCACGGCAACCTCGTCACCGCCGCCGCCGACGCCTTCACAGCGGAGTTCGCTCCCACCACCCATCACGCCATAATCCTCGAAAAGCATCTCCCGATCGCGTCAGGGATCGGAGGAGGCTCGGCCGACGCCGCCGCAACCCTCCGCGCGCTGGCCCGCCTCCACGACATAGCTCCGACCGACCCCCGCCTCCACGACATCGCCGCAAAGCTCGGCGCAGACGTCCCCGCCTGCCTCGCCAACCGCACCACGCTCGGCACCGGCAAAGGCGACGCACTCACCACCCTCGAAGGCCTTTCCGGCACGCCCCTCCTGCTCGTAAATCCCAATGTCGCCGTCTCCACAGCCGCCGTCTTCAAAGCCTGGGACGGTGAAGACCGAGGTCCGATGCCCGAAGGCGACTTGCTCGCGCGCGCCACCGCCGGCCGCAACGATCTCGAGCCCCCCGCGCTGGCGCTCGCCCCCGAAATTGGCCAAGTTCGAGCCCTTCTGGACGAAGCACAAGGCGTCCTCCTGTCGAGAATGTCCGGCTCCGGCGCCACCTGCTTCGCCCTATTCGAAACACCCGAAGCCCGAGACATCGCCGCAATCGCCGCCCAGGCCAAAGGCTGGTGGACCCTCGCAACGACCTTAGCCTGAGGCGAGCGACCACGACCGGTGGTAAGACGCCCACGCCACCACGCCACCACGCCACCACGCCACCTCCATCATCCTGACGAAAGTCAGGATCCGAGCCACCAACGAAACCGCCAGTCGCGGACCCCGCTCTGCCCCGTCCGAGTCGAGCGGCGCAAAAGCGCGCAACTGAACAACCCGGCCCGATCTCGACCTAACCGCCCCACCCGTCGGCTGACTGATCGATGCACCGACGGCCACGTCGACGCCGCAGCGCATCTTTTTCACAACGCCACGTTCTCCACTTGTTCCATAAGAACAAATGGAATACACGGCGTATGACGCGTTGAATGGCACGCGCGCTTGCTTTAGCGATGGGAGCTTATCAATGGCCGCTAATCTGAAAGTGATCGACACCGGCATGGCAACCGCAACCAACGACCGCCAGAAGGCGCTCGACGCCGCCCTCGCGCAGATCGACCGCGCGTTCGGCAAGGGCTCGGCGATGCGCCTGGGCTCGAAGGAAACCATGCAGGTCGAGGTCATCTCGACCGGCTCGCTCGGGCTCGACATCGCGCTCGGCGTCGGTGGCCTGCCGCGCGGCCGCGTGATCGAGATCTACGGTCCGGAAAGCTCGGGCAAGACCACGCTCGCGCTCCACGTGATCGCCGAAGCGCAGAAGGGCGGCGGCACCGCGGCGTTCGTCGATGCCGAGCACGCGCTCGACCCGGTCTATGCCAAGAAGCTCGGCGTCAACATCGACGAACTGATCGTCTCGCAGCCCGACACCGGCGAGCAGGCGCTCGAGATCGTCGACACGCTGGTCCGCTCGAACGCGATCGACGTGCTGGTGGTCGACTCGGTCGCCGCGCTCGTGCCGCGTGCCGAAATCGAAGGCGAGATGGGCGACAGCCATGTCGGCCTCCAGGCACGCCTCATGTCGCAGAGCCTGCGCAAGCTCACCGGCTCGATCAGCCGCTCGCGCTGCATGGTGATCTTCATCAACCAGCTCCGCATGAAGATCGGCGTCATGTACGGCAACCCCGAGACGACGACCGGCGGCAACGCGCTGAAGTTCTACGCCTCGGTCCGCCTCGACATCCGCCGCATCGGCGCGATCAAGGCCGGCGAAGAGGTCACCGGCAACCAGACGCGCGTCAAGGTCGTCAAGAACAAGGTCGCGCCGCCGTTCAAGCAGGTCGAGTTCGACATCATGTACGGGCAGGGCGTCTCCAAGCTCGGCGAAATCCTCGATCTCGGCGTCAAGGCCGGCCTCGTCGAAAAGTCGGGCGCGTGGTTCAGCTACGACAGCGTCCGCCTCGGCCAGGGTCGCGAGAACTCGAAGACCTTCCTCAAGGACAACCCCGAAACCGCCGACCGCCTCGAAAAGCAGATTCGCGCGCGCACCGACAAGGTCGCCGAGGAAATGATGGCCGGCCCCGACGCCGAAGACGACGTATAACCTAAACCCTCTCCCTCAGGGGAGAGGGAGGGGCCCATTGCCCTCGCAATGGGAGGGTGAGGGCACGCGGCCGATCGTGCAGGAGCGTGGCGCATCGGGCTTGCATCGGCTTTGCGCCGGCGTCGGATTTCTACGTAGGCACCGCGCCGCCGCTCCCCCCAACACACCACCCCGGCGAAGGCCGGGGCCCAATTGGAAAGGTGGCAATAACGAAGCGCGATCTTTCGTTACGACCGTCCCCCTACTTGGCCCCGACCTCCGCCGGGGCGGCTGCTCTCACCCAACAGCAGCACCTGGCCCCCTTTGTTCTCCCGCGAAGGCGGGAGCCCAGTCTGGATCCCCGCCTTCGCCGGGAAACAAGGAAGCGCAGACTGCCGCATCGAGTGCAGACCCCGCGAAGCTATTTAACGGGCTCGATGAAGTCTCCAAATACCCAACCCCAAACTCGCGCGAGCGTCTATACTCCCTATACTTCACTCCAACCGCCGCCGCCCGATCAGACCATGAGGCCCCCCCACCCATGACCACCGCGTACGACTGGACCGGCAGAATAGGCGACGTGTGGGCCGAGGAATGGCGCCGGACCGACCGCAGCTTCACCAACCTGACCCCGCATCTGAACGCCGCGATCCTCGCCGCCGCCGCTCCCCGAACCCGCAAGATCATCGACATAGGCTGCGGCGCCGGAGCAACCTCACTCGCCACCGCGCAAGTCCTCCCGAACGCCACGGTAACCGGCATAGATCTCTCGCCAAAGCTGATCGAGATCGCCAGACACCGCGCCGAAAGCCTGGCCAACGCCAGCTTCGAATGCGCCGACATCACCGTCGCGGCCCGGAACCACGCCCCGACAGACCTCTACATATCCCGCCACGGCGTCATGTTCTTCGCCGACCCCATCGCCGCCTTCGCCACGCTCGCCGAAACCGCCGCCCCCGACGCCTCGCTCGTCTTCTCCTGTTTCGCCGAACGCGCCGCCAATGTCTGGGCCACCGAAACCGTCACCTTGATCGGCGGCACCGCGGATGTGCCAGCATCGACCGCGCCCGGACCCTTCGCGTTCGCCGATCCGGCCTACGTCACCGAAATTCTCGCAAGAGCCGGCTGGCACGCCGCTCCACCCCAGCGCCTCGACTTCGCCTACCGCGCCGGCGAGGGCACCGATCCCGTGCCCGACGCCGTCGACTATTTTCGCCGGATAGGCCCGGCGGCCTCCGCCATCCGCGACGCCGCCCCTGAGGAACGCGAGGCCCACATCGCGCGTCTCACCGAAGTCTGCGCGCGTCATGGCAACGGCGCCACGGTGGAATTCCCCGCGGCCGCCTGGATCTGGACCGCGCGCAAATCAGCCATTTAGACCAACAGGCGGAGCCAGCATGATCATCGTCCACCATCTCGAAAACTCGCGATCGCAGCGTATCCTGTGGATGCTTGAGGAACTCGGCCTGCCCTACGAGATCAAGCGCTACGAGCGGAACAAGCAGACCATGCTGGCCCCGCCCGAACTCAAACGGGTCCATCCGCTCGGCAAGTCGCCGGTGATCGAGGATGCCGATGTTCAGGGTGGCCAGGTGGTCGCCGAAACCGGTGCGATCGTTGAATATCTGGTCGACAAGGCCGACGGCAGGCTCGGCGCCCCCGCGAACCGCGCCGACGCGCTCCGCTACCGCTTCTGGCTGCATTATGCGGAAGGCTCGATGATGCCGCCGTTGCTGCTGAAGCTCGTCCTCGCGCGCATCCCGATCATGGGCAAGGTCGCGGTCAAGAAGATCCAGCCGATGATCGACGTCCACCTCGACTATGTCGAATCCGAACTGTCGCAACGCCCCTGGTTCGCCGGCGCGGAGATGACCGCCGCCGACATCATGATGAGCTTTCCCTTGGAAGCCGCCCGCAGCCGCGGCGGCCTGAACGAGTCCCGCCCCGCAACGATCGCCTGGCTGGCGAAGGTTCACGCCCGCCCGGCGTATCAGACGGGGCTCAAGAAGGGTGGGCCATACGCCTACGCTTGAAGGCTACAGATCAGAAACCGCATCGAGGCTGAGAACGCAACCTTCCCCTGAACACCACCCCGGCGAAGGCCGGGGCCCAGTTGGAAAGGTCGGAATAACGAAGCGCTACTGTGATCACCGGCGTCCCCCAACTGGACCCCGGCCCTCGCCGGGAAGGTACATTTTCAGTGGACCGCCAGCGTAAAACGGCATCCTTGAGACGTCATCGGCTCAGCATCGCCAATCGCCTCAAACCTGCCCAGGCCCGATCTTCTCGTAGCTGTCCACATCCACCTTCGGCCCATGCCCGGTCGGCGCATGCGGGAAATCCCTGTCCGCCGGCTCGCGCTCGTCGAGCCCGCCCTCCCATTTCGCCACCACGGTCGCCGCCACCGCATTCCCGATCACGTTGGTCGCCGAGCGCCCCATGTCGAGGAAATGATCCACCGCCAGGATCAGCAGGATCCCCGCCTCCGGAATCTTGAACATCGACAACGTCCCCGCGATCACCACCAGCGATGCGCGAGGCACGCCGGCGATCCCCTTCGACGTCACCATCAGCACCAGCAGCATCGCGATCTGCTGCCCGATCGGCATGTGGATGCCGTAGGCCTGCGCGATGAACAGCGACGCGAACGTCATGTACATCATCGACCCGTCGAGATTGAACGAATAGCCGAGCGGCAGCACGAAGCTCGCGATCCGCGGCGGCACCCCGAACCGGTCGAGCGCCTCCAGCGTCCGCGGATACGCCGCCTCGGACGACGCCGCCGAGAACGCGAGGATCAACGGATCGCGGATATACCGCACCAGCAACCGCGTCCGCGGCCCGATCAGCAGGAACGCGATCCCGATCAGCATCGCCCACAGCAAGGCGAGGCCGATATAGAAGGTCAGCATGAAATAGCCGAGCTGGCCGAGGATGGTCGGCCCCCGCTCGGCGAGCGTTGCGGTCACCGCGGCAAATACCGCGAACGGCGCGAACCGCATCACGTAGTTGGTGATCTGGAGCATGACCGCGACCAGCGCCTCGATCGCCTTGACCAGCGGCGCGGCCTTCTCGCCCACCGCGGTGATCGCCACGCCGACGAACACCGAGAACACGACGATCTGCAAAATCTCGTTGCCCGCCATCGCCGCGATCATCGAATCGGGGACGATGTGCGTGATGAACTTGGCGAGATCGAATGCAGCGCGGTCGACGCCGCTCGACGCGGTCGCCGGCGGGATCGCGAGCGCGAGGCCGACGCCCGGCTGCAACACATTGACGAGGATCAGGCCCAGCGTGAGCGACAACAGGCTCGCGCAGATGAACCAGCCAAGGCTGCGCAATCCGACCCGCCCCAGCGCACCGGTATCCCCCATATGCGCGATCCCGACGACCAGCGTCGAGAACACGAGCGGCGCGATGATCATCTTGATCAGCCGCAGGAACAGCGTCGTCACGATCGAGAAATACCCGGCGATGTCCTTCAATCGCGCGGCGGACTCGGCCGTGCCGTTGTCGATCGTCGCGTTCAGAACCCAGCCGACCACCATCCCCGCGACGAGGCCGAACAAGATGTAATAGGTTAGCCGCTTGGCCATTAATCGCTCCCGAGACGTGCGAACAGGGAAGGGGATTGCGGCGCCCGGGTCAAGGACCCTATCGTCCGACGATGTCGACCACCCCCCGTAAATCCGCCTTCGGCCCCTCGCGCCGCGACCTGCTGAGCCTCGCGATCGCGGCGCCGTTGCTGTCGACCACCGCGATCCTCCGCGCCGCCGAACCGGACCTGTCGGCGCTGTCCGACATCACCGGCACGACCAAGCCGATCGACGCCATCGAACGCGCCGCGAGGCTGGTCCGCGCGCAATCGCTGATGAAGGCGGCGGGCATCGGCGCGGTGCTGATCGAGCCCGGATCGTCGATGATCTACTTCACCGGCGTCCGCTGGCACACGAGCGAGCGGCTGACGCTGGCGATCCTCCCGGTCGAGGGCGAACCGTGCATCGTCACGCCGTTCTTCGAGGAACCGTCGGTGCGCGAGACGCTCGCCGTCCCCGCCGAGGTCCGCGTTTGGCAGGAGGACGAGAACCCGCTCGCCGTGGTCGCCGGGTTCCTGCGCGACCGGAAGCTTGCCACGCGGCCGATCGGGCTGGAGGCGGAAGTGCGCTACTTCGCCTATGCCGGACTCGCGCGCGTGCTGCCCGAGGCGAAGATCGTGTCCGCCGACCCGGTCGTCCGCGCCTGCCGGATGATCAAGACCCCCGCCGAGATCGCGTTGATGCAGGCCGCGACCGAGGTCACGCTGGCCGCCTATCGCTGGACCAAGCCGCGCGTCGAGAAAGGCATGACCGGCCCCGAGATTGGCGCGTTGATGAACGCCGCGACCAAGAAACTCGGCGGCGCCCCCGAATTCGCGCTCGCGCTGATCGGCGAAGCGTCCGCCTATCCGCACGGCAGCCGCGAGATCCACCGCGTCGCCGGCGGCCAGGTCGTGCTGATGGACTGCGGCTGCACCGTGCAAGGCTATCAGTCCGACATCTCGCGCACCTGGGTCCACGGCGCGGCGACCGCCGACCAGCGCAAGACTTGGGACCAGGTCGCCCGCGGCCAACAGATCGCGTTCGCCGCCGCGAAGATCGGTGCGACGGCGGGCAGCGTGGACGATGCGGTGCGGCGTCATTACGAAACGCTTGGCTACGGCCCCGGCTACAAGCTTCCCGGCCTGTCGCATCGCACCGGCCATGGCATCGGCATGGACGGCCACGAACCCGTCAACCTCGTCCGCGGCGAGACGACCAAGCTGGCGGCGGGGATGTGTTTCTCGGACGAGCCGGGGATCTACATCCCCGGACGGTACGGCGTGCGGATCGAGGATTGTTTCCACATGACCGACGCGGGGCCGACATGGTTCAGCGAGCCGCCCAGGTCGATCGACGCGCCGTTGGGGTAATCTCCAACGAGGCAGTCACGCACACGCCGCACTCCACCACCCCGGCGAAGGCCGGGGCCCAATTGGAGGACGGTGATAACGAGGCACCGCGCTCCATTATTTCCACCTTTCCAATTGGGCCCCGGCCTTCGCCGGGGTTGCAGTATTGTGGGGTGGTAGGTGAGATCGGGGCGGCGGCAGCACTCCCTTGTTCTCCCGCGAAGGCGGGAGCCCAGTCTGGGTCCCCGCCTTCGCGGGGAAACATGCTGCCTCGGTTCAACGGGATATGTCTCGACCACACCACCACACCCGACTTGAGCGAACCGCCCCGCTCGCCTAAGTCCCCGCGCATGACATCGACGAACGACATCCGCCGCGGCTTCCTCGACTATTTCGGATCGCAGGGGCACCAGATCGTGCCCTCCGCGCCGCTCGTGCCGCAGAACGACCCGACGCTGATGTTCGTCAACGCCGGGATGGTGCCGTTCAAGAACGTCTTCACCGGCCTCGAATCGCGCCCCTACACCACCGCGACCTCGTCGCAGAAATGCGTCCGCGCCGGCGGCAAGCATAACGATCTCGACAATGTCGGCTACACCGCGCGCCACCACACCTTCTTCGAAATGCTCGGCAATTTCTCGTTCGGCGATTATTTCAAGGAACAGGCGATCGTCCACGCCTGGACGCTGCTCACGCGCGAATGGGGCCTGTCGCCCGATAAATTGACGGCAACGGTCTACCACACCGACGACGAGGCGTTCGACCTCTGGAAGAAGGTCGCCGGACTCCCCGATCACCGCATCATCCGCATCCCGACCAAGGACAATTTCTGGTCGATGGGCGACAACGGGCCGTGCGGGCCGTGCTCGGAAATCTTCTACGACCACGGCGACCACATCTTCGGCGGCCCTCCCGGCAGCCCCGACGAGGATGGCGACCGCTTCGTCGAGATCTGGAACCTCGTGTTCATGCAGTATGAGCAGGAGAATGCCGAGATCGTCGGCAACCTCCCAAAGCCCTCGATCGACACCGGCATGGGGCTGGAGCGCATCGCCGCGGTCATGCAGGGCGTTACCGACAATTACGACACCGACACGTTCAAGGCGCTGATCGCGGCCTCGGGCGCGCTGACGCACACCGCGACCGACGGCGCCAACACCGCCAGCCACCGCGTGATCGCCGATCACCTGCGCACCGCGGGTTTTCTGATCGCCGACGGCGTGCTGCCCGCGAGCGAGGGCCGCGGTTACGTGCTGCGCCGGATCATGCGCCGCGCGATGCGCCACGCCCACATCCTCGGCGCCAAGCAGCCGCTGATGCACCGTCTGGTTCCCGCGCTCGTCACCGAGATGGGCGCCGCCTATCCCGAACTGTCGCGCGCCCGTCCGCTGATCGAGGCGACGTTGCAGCAGGAGGAGACGCGCTTCCGCCAGACGCTCGACAAGGGGCTAAAGCTGCTCGACGAAGCGACCACCGGGATGACCGACGGCACGCTCGCTGGCGACGTCGCGTTCAAGCTCTACGACACCTACGGCTTCCCGTACGACCTGACCGAGGACGCGCTGCGCGAACGCAACATCGCGGTCGACCGCGAAGGCTTCGACACCGCGATGGCCGAGCAGAAGCGCGCCGCGCGCGCTGCCTGGAAGGGCTCGGGCGCAAAGGCCTCCGACGACATCTGGTTCGACATCGTCGAGCAGACCGGCGGCACCGAATTCCTCGGCTACGCATCCGACACCGGCGAGGGCGAGGTCGTCGCACTGGTCAAGGACGGCGCGCGCGTCGACCACGCCACCACCGGCGATACGGTCGCGATCGTCGTCAACCAGACGCCCTTCTACGGCGAGAGCGGCGGACAGGTCGGCGACGCGGGCCACATCTCCAACGACAGCGGCCTGCGCGCGAACGTCACCGAAACCTCGAAGCAGCTCGGCCGCGTGTTTGTCCACCACGCGATCGTCGACGCCGGCGAGATCAAGGTCGGCGACCCGGTCAAGCTCCAGATCGACGTCGCCCGCCGCGCACAGATCCGCGCCAACCACTCCGCGACGCACCTCCTGCACGAGGCTCTCCGCGAGCGCCTCGGCACGCACGTCGCGCAGAAGGGGAGCCTCGTCGCGCCCGACCGCCTGCGCTTCGACTTCTCGCAGCCGGTCGCGATGACCCCCGCCGACATCGCGCAGGTCGAGGCCGACGTGAACGCGCAGGTCCGCGGCAACGGCGCGGTGACGACGCTGCTGATGACCCCCGACGACGCGATCGCGATGGGCGCGATGGCGCTGTTCGGCGAGAAATATGGCGACGAGGTCCGCGTCGTGTCGATGGGGTCGCAGGACGACGGCAAGACCTATTCGATCGAGCTGTGCGGCGGTACGCACGTCACCGCGCTCGGCGACATCGGCCTATTCAAGGTCGTCGGCGAAGGCGCGGTGTCCAGCGGCATCCGTCGTGTCGAGGCACTGACCGGCGAAGCAGCGCGCGCGTACCTGACCGGTCGCGACGATCGCCTGCGCGAAGCGGCAGCGGTGTTGAAGTCGACCCCCGACGAGGTGCCGGCACGGGTCGCGTCCCTCCTCGAAGACCGCCGCCGCCTCGAACGCGAACTCGCCGACGCGAAGAAGGCGCTCGCGCTCGGCGGCGGTGGTTCGGGCGAAGCGGCTGGCCCCGAACAGGTCGGCGGCGTCGCGTTCATCGGCCAGGTGCTCAACGACTTCGAAGCCAAGGGCCTGCGCGGCGCGGTCGACGAAGCCAAGCAGCGTCTGGGTTCCGGCATCGCGGTGATGGTCGCGATCAACGACGGTCGCGCCTCGGTCGCAGTCGGCGTGACGGCGGATCTGGTGGCAAGCCACAACGCGGTCGACCTGCTCAAGGTCGCCGTCGCGGTATTGGGCGGGCAGGGCGGCGGCGGCCGTCCCGACATGGCGCAAGGCGGTGGTCCCGATGGCGACAAGGCAGCCGAAGCGGTGGCGGCGGTGCGGGCTAAACTGGAGACGGCGGGCGCCTGAAGCTCGCCGGCGCAGCACGCTAACCCCAAGCAGTGTTCCCCCGCGGACGCGGGGGCCCAGCTAAGTACCGCTAGCTGCCTTGACTCCTGGACCCCCGCCTCCGCGGGGGAACAGTGGCTGCGCTGATGAAGTCACCCCCTACAATTACCTCCACCCCGGCGAAGGCCGGGGCCCAATTGGCAAGGCCAATGTAACGGAGGAAAGCCCTTCATCATCACCGTCCCCCAATTGGGCCCCGGCCTCCGCCGGGGTGGTGCTCGTGGTGGGTCAGTGGCTTGCGCGAAGTGCGAAGATCAGCCGCCACGAACCTTCGCCAGCGTCGTCCCGGCAGTAATCGCCTCGATATCCGTCACCAAGTGCAACAACCGCACCCCACTCCGCGCCATCGCCCGGTCCAGCGCCCCGGCAAAATCCTCAGTCCTAGAAACAGTCTCCGCCCAACATCCATAAGCCCGCCCCAGCGCGGCAAAGTCCGGGTTCCGCAAAGCCGTCCCCGAAACCCGCCCCGGATACTCCCGCTCCTGGTGCATCCGGATCGTGCCGTAATTACCGTTATCCACGACCACCACCAGCATGTCCGCCCCGTGCGCAACCGCAGTCGCCAGTTCCTGCCCGTTCATCAGGAAACACCCGTCCCCGGCCAGCGCCACGACCGTCCGCTCCGGATGCCGCAACGAAGCGGCAACCGCCGCCGGCACGCCGTACCCCATAGCTCCAGCGGTCGGCGCAAGCTGCGTCCCCGGCCCGGCATACGCCCAGTACCGATGCCACCACCCCGAATAATTCCCCGCGCCGTTACAGATAATCGCATCCGCCGGCAGCCGCTCACGCATCGCCGTCACGCACGGCCCCAGGTCCATCACCAGATCCCGCGGCGCCGGCGTCGACCAGTCGAGCCACTCCGCATGCGCCTCCTGTCCGGCAGTCCGCAGCGGCAGGTCGACCACCAGCAAAGCCTCGGCAAACTCCGCCATCCCCGCGCATACCGCGACATCCGCGCGGTACGCCCGGTGCAACTCGTCCGGATCGGGATGCACATGGATCAGCCGCTGCCCCGGATGATCGGGCGTCACCAGCGCATAGCCATCGGTGGTCGCCTCCCCCAGCCGAGGCCCGACGACGAGCAGCAGATCCGCCGCCTTCACCCGCTCTACCAGCTTCGGATTGGGCCCATACCCCAGATTCCCAGCCCAAACCGGACAGTCGTTCGGAATCGCATCCTGCCGCCGAAACGCGGCCGCCACCGGAATGCCGTTACGATCCGCCCAGGTCGAGAACGCCCCCGACGCCGCCACATCCCAGCCCGCCCCGCCAACGATCGCGACCGGCCGATCGGCGGTCGTCAGCAGGTCGGCGAGCAGATCCATCGTATCGGCGTCACACCCCTGCGCCACCCGCTCGACCCGCGGCCGATCGACCGCTTCGACGACATCCAGCAACATATCCTCGGGCAGCGCCAGCACCACCGGCCCCGGCCGCCCCGACATCGCGGTCGCATAGGCGCGCGCGACATATTCGGGGATCCGCCGCGCATCGTCGATCCGCGCCGCCCACTTCGCGATGGGCGCGAACATCGCCTGGAAATCGATCTCCTGGAACGCCTCGCGGTCGCGCGTGCCGCGGTCGATATCGCCCACGAACAGGACCATCGGCTGCGAATCCTGCATCGCCACATGCACGCCGATCGACGCGTTGGTCGCGCCCGGACCGCGCGTCACGAACGCCACCCCCGGCCGGTGCGTCAGCGTCCCGTCCGCGCACGCCATGAACCCGACACCGCCCTCCTGCCGACACACGACGAGGTCGATCGCTGGCGTGTCATGCAGCGCGTCGAGCACCGCAAGGAAGCTCTCCCCCGGCACGGTGAAGATCCGGTCGCAGCCCTGTGCGACGAGTTGGTCGACCAGGATACGGCCGCCGGTGCGTGGTGTGATCATGGCCGCATCCTGCCGTCCGTTGTGCGCGAAGTCGAGAAGCGGTTACGCTGGCATCGAAGCCGGGACCAACCCGACTCGCCCGGAGAGGATCATGACAGACTTCACCACCGTCGCCGACGGCCTGCGCTTTCCCGAAGGCCCGGTGGCGATGCCCGACGGCAGCGTCATCCTCGTCGAGATCGAAGCCGGTCGCATCACCCG
Source organism: Sphingomonas sp. M1A8_2b (assembly GCF_053345535.1). Classification (NCBI taxonomy): domain Bacteria; kingdom Pseudomonadati; phylum Pseudomonadota; class Alphaproteobacteria; order Sphingomonadales; family Sphingomonadaceae; genus Sphingomonas; species Sphingomonas sp. M1A8_2b. The sequence continues at coordinate 93,421 of NZ_JBKFAH010000004.1, forward strand.
CATCGGTCCCGACGGCATAAAAACGACGGTCGCCGAACCCGGCGGTGGCCCCAACGGCCTCGCGCTCGGCCCCGACGGCAAGCTCTATTGCTGCAACAACGGCGGCTTCGCATGGCGCGAGACCAACGGCTTCCTCACCCCGCACGGCCAGCCGGACGACTATTCCGGCGGCCGGATCGAGCGGATCGACATCGCCACTGGCGCGGTCGAGATCCTCTACAAGGACGGCGATTTTGGCTGCGTGCTGCGCGGACCCAACGACATCGTCTTCGATTCGCACGGCGGCTTCTGGTTCACCGACCACGGCAAATCGCGCGACCGCGCGCGCGACATCACCGGCATCTTCTACGCGAAAGCCGACGGGACTCAGCTCGAGGAAGTCATCTTCCCGAGCGAAAACCCCAACGGCATCGGCCTCTCGCCGGACGGCATGCGGCTGTACGCGGCGGAGACGTTCACCTGCCGCCTGATGGCGTTCGACATCGTCGCACCCGGCAAGGTCGCCAGCGCCGCGGGCACGCCGCTCTACCGCCCCGCCGGCTACAAGTTCTTCGACTCGCTAGGCGTCGAGGCGAGCGGCAACATCTGCGTCGCGACGATCGGCGAATGCGGGATCAGCGTGATCTCGCCCGCCGGGGACCTGGTCGAGTTCGTCGCGACCGACGACGTCTTCACCACCAATATCTGCTGGGGCGGTGCGGATGGTATGGACGCATACATCACCTGCTCGGGCAGCGGCCGGCTGGTGAAGACGCGGTGGAGGCGCCCGGGGTTGAAGCTCGCGTATTGAAGCCACTGTATCCTCCCCCGCCAGGGGGAGGTGGCTGGCACTTGCCAGACGGAGGGGGAGGAGAGGGAAACAGCCGTTTCGCGTGCCATCCCCTCCGTCACCTTCGGTGCCACCTCCCCCTGGCGGGGGAGGATCGCGAAAAGTCGATCCAGCCTACGTTGCCGAGTGCCAACCTCCGGCTTATGCGAGGCCAAAGACCTGAGGAGGATGCATGGCGAACAAGCGCTACACCGATGCGGCGACGGCACTCGAAGGCGTGCTGTTCGACGGTATGACGATCTGCGCGGGTGGGTTCGGGCTGTGCGGCATTCCCGAGCGGCTGATCGACGCGATCGAGGCGTCGGGCGTCAAGGACCTGACGATCGCCAGCAACAATGCCGGCATCGACGGGCAAGGCCTCGGCAAACTGCTCCGTTCGCGCCAGGTGAAGAAGATGATCTCGTCCTATGTCGGCGAGAACAAGGAGTTCGAGCGGCAATATCTCAGCGGCGAGCTCGAGGTCGAATTCTGTCCGCAGGGCACGCTCGCCGAACGCTGCCGGGCAGGGGGGGCGGGGATTCCCGGCTTCTACACCAAGACCGGCGTCGGCACGCAGGTCGCCGAGGGGAAGGAGGTCAAGGTCTTCGACGGCCAGGAATACATCCTCGAACGCGGCATCCGCGCCGACCTCGCGATCATCAAGGGCTGGAAGGCGGACGAGAGCGGCAATTTGATCTTCCGCAAGACCGCGCGCAACTTCAACCAGCCGATGGCCACCGCGGGCAAGATCTGCGTTGCCGAGGTCGAGGAGATCGTCCCCGTCGGCAGCCTCGACCCGGACACGATCCACCTGCCGGGGATCTACGTGAAGCGGATGATCGTCGGCGCGCCCTACGACAAGCAGATCGAATTCCGCACCGTCCGCGAGCGGATTTCCGCGTGACACGAAGCGCACCAGTGTATCCCAAGCGTACCCCGTTCTCCTGCGTACGCAGGAGCCCAGGGTCCCGGGCGCTGCGCATGGTATCCTGGGCCCCTGCGTTCGCAGGGGCACTGGCGCTCCAGGGATGCATCAGCGTCTCCGCGCCCACGTCGGTATCGCCCGCGACCGCCGCGGTCCCCGTGACGGTGAACGGCATCCCCGCCGGCATGCAATATCTCTACGCCTCGGGCGAAGCCGCCGCCGTCAGCATCCAGGCGTGGAACACCCTCGTCGGCTACGTCCGCACCCAACGCACCCCAACCTCCGTGGTCCTCGCGCAAGGCGCCTCGCTCGCCGCGCCCACCTGGACCACCTGCGGCACCAAGCCGAAAGCCGCAGTGTTCGACGTCGACGAGACCGTCCTCCTCAACGTCGGCTTCGAATATGACGCGGCGTCCGGCCAACCCTGGTCCGACGCCCGCTGGCAGGACTGGGAACGCACCGGCATCAAGCAGGTCGCCCCCGTCCCCGGTGCCCGCGAAGCGCTCACCACCCTGCGCGCGATGGGCGTCACGGTGATCTTCAACACCAACCGCTCCGCCGCCAACGCCGCCCAGACGCAGGCCACGATCGAAGCCGCCGGCCTCGGCCCCGCGCGCCACGGCGAAACGCTGTTCCTCGCAGGTGACGACGCGACGGGCTCGAAGAAGGATGGCCGCCGCGCGACGATCGCCACCAAATACTGCGTCGTCGCTATGGGTGGCGACCAGCTCGGCGATTTCAGCGACCTCTTCAACGCGGGCCAGTCTCCAGCCGCCCGCCGCGCCACGGTCCAGTCGCCCGCGATCGCGGCGAAATGGGGGGCAGGGTGGTTCGTCCTGCCCAACCCCGTCTACGGCACCGCGCTGAAGGGCAGCCGCGACGAGGTGTTCCCGCCCGCAGTCCGCTGGGCCCCGACAGGAGGCGTACGCTGATGGCCGACCACCCAAACGCGATCGCGCTCGACGAGGGCGCGCAACTCACCGGCGAATCGGTCGAGGTCGCGCGCATCTGGATCACCAACGGCGCCGGCAGCAACGTGCTGATCGACGCGGGCATCCTCGAGGACCCGACCGTGTTCGGCTACCTCCTCGCCGACACGATCCGCCACGCCGCGCGCGCCTATGCGGGCACCTGGGGCCTCGCCGAGGACACCGCGTTGCAGGCGATCGTCGACGGCGTCGGCACCGAACTCCGCGAACAGTTCACGACCATCACCACCATCCAGGAAGGAATGCACTGATGCCCTGGGACCGCAACCAGATGGCCGCGCGCGCGGCGCAGGAGCTGAAGGACGGCTATTACGTCAACCTCGGCATCGGCATTCCGACCTTGGTCGCGAACAACATCCCCGAGGGCATGACCGTCACGCTCCAGTCCGAGAACGGCATGCTCGGGATCGGCCCGTTTCCCTATGCGGGCGAGGAGGACGCCGACCTGATCAACGCCGGCAAGCAGACGATCAGCGAACTCCCCTCGTCTGTGTATTTCAGCTCGTCGGACAGCTTCGCGATGATCCGCGGCGGCCATATCGATCTGACGGTGCTCGGCGCGATGGAGGTCAGCGAAGGCGGCGACATCGCCAACTGGATGATCCCGGGCAAGATGATCAAGGGCATGGGCGGCGCGATGGATCTCGTCGCGGGCGTCAAGCAGATCATCGTCGTGATGGACCACAATGCCAAGGACGGTACGCCGAAGTTCATCCCTTCGTGCACGCTGCCGCTCACCGGCAAGAACGTCGTCGACATGATCGTCACCGATCTGGCGGTGTTCCAGCGTCCCGATCACGATAGCCCGTTCAAGCTCGTCGAGATGGCGCCGGGCGTCACCGCGGACGAGATCGCCGCGAAGACCACTGCGCGCTACACCGCCTGATGCGTTACACCCTCGTCACCGCGAACCGGAATTACTCAAGCTGGTCGCTGCGGCCCTGGGTCCTGATGAAGGCGCTCGGCATCGACTTCGAGGACCGGATCGAGCCGTTCCTGGCGCCCGTCAACTACGAAGCCTTCCGCGCCTTCTCGCCGACCGGGCAGGTGCCGGTGCTGATCGACGGCGAGCGGACGGTATGGGATTCGCTCGGCATCGTCCTCTACCTTGCCGAGCGCCACGACGGCGTCTGGCCGGTCGATGCCGAGGCACGCGCGTGGGCGATCTGCGCGACCGCCGAAATGCATGGCGGGTTCTCCGCGCTCCGCAACGAGCGGACGATGAACGTCGGCGTCCGCGTCGACGCCGCCCCCGGCAGCGACGCGCTCGACCGCGACGTCGCGCGGCTCGCCGAACTCTGGAGCGAGGGGCTCGACCGGTTCGCTGGACCTTGGCTCGCCGGCACCGAGTTCACCGCCGTCGACGCCTTCTACGCCCCGGTCGCGTTCCGCGTGCGGACCTACGGGATCGACGTCGGCCCGGCTGGACTCGCCTGGGTCGAGCGGATCATCGCGCACCCGGCGATGCGCGAATGGGAAGCGACCGCGCTCGCCGAGACATGGCGCGAGGAAAGCCACGAGGCCGACCTTCTCACCTGCGGGTCGATCACCGCGGATTTCCGCCGCTGATGCCCCATACCGTCAAACGCGCTGCGATCGTCATCGCGCTGATCGTGATCCTGATCGCAGGCACGGCGTTCACCGCCGGCCCCGGCACGCTCAGCCTCCTCGACGGCATCATGGGCGGTGGTCGCGGCACGGCGCGAGTGAGGGAAGGCGTCCCGTTCGGCACGCACGGCCAGAAGCTCGACGTCTGGCGGCCGTCCGGTGGTGCGAAGACCGGTCTGCCGGTGCTGATCTTCTGGTACGGCGGCGGCTGGGTGCACGGCTCGCGCGGCGTCTACGCATTCGCCGCGCGCGCCTATGCGAAGGCCGGCTACGTCGTCGTCATGCCCGACTACCGCAAGGTGCCCGACGTCCGCTTCCCCGCCTTCCTTCAGGACGGTGCCGAAGCGGTGAAGTGGACCCGCGACCACATCGCAGAGGCCGGCGGCGACCCGAACCGGATCGCCGTCGCCGGCCATTCCGCGGGTGCCTACACCGTCGCGATGCTCACGCTCGACGAGCGCTGGCTGAAGGCGGAAGGCGTCGACCCGCACATCATCAAGGCCGCGGTCGGCCTGTGCGGCCCGTATGATTTCTACCCGTTCACCGCCAAGCGCGCGATCGACGCGATGCAGGGCGCGGCGGACCCGGTGATGACCCAGCCGATCCACTTCGCGCGCGCCGATGCCCCGCCGATGCTGCTGATCACCGCCGGCGACGACACGCAGGTCAAGCCGCACAACGCGATCAATCTCACCGCCAAGCTGAAGTCGCTCGGCGCACCGGTAACGCACATCGACTATCCCGGCCTCAGCCACGAAAACGTCGCGATGGCGCTCTCGAAGCCGTTCCGCGGCAAGGCGCCGGTGCTCGCCGACAGCGTCGCGTTCCTGAACACTACGCTGAGTGTCCGAACGACGCACTGATTCGTTGAAATAGAACCATCGCAGCGCTTACTAATCGTGACGGTATTTGCTGTGTCTTATTCATTTAAGTATAACATTCATGGATTTGAACCGTCGAAGATCCCGTCAAAAATAAGTAATGCTTCATATCGGACCATGTGATCGTTGACGTCCGGGTACGGAAAGCCGGACATCGCGGTGGCGCCGGCAAATCGAAGATGATGATTATCTTTCGCTAGATCGTTTCGCGCTCTATTAACGAAAGATTCATCATGTCAGATACCGATACGGTTCTCGATACCGTGAATGCCAAATGGTACAATACCCTTGCAAAGGAGCTGAACCTCTCCGTCGAAGAGTTTCAGCTGAGTCAGGGTGACGTCATCCTGCCGCGGACGACCGATCAGCTCTGGGATATGATGAACCAGCTGCCCGCCGATACGGTCGTACAATATTACACGCCCGACACGCTGGTCAGCCTCTCGAGTCAATACACATCGCTGCTGTCGTTCGTGCAGGCCTCGAACGCGGCCGACTTAACCGCGGCGATGGGGGCAAGTAACATGACGTCGTGGACGGCCGTCAAGGGTGCCTATTTCAAGGCTAACCCCTCGGCCTTCAGTGACACGGCGACCGTATTGCAGACCGCGTTGCAGAACCTCTTCCAGAACTGGAGCATGGCCGAACTCGTGCCCAATCCCGGATCGGCGGCGCAATGCTACACGCTGTACCGCGCCGGGTTCGAGAATCCGATCTACATCGCACAGGAATTGCAGGCGAACCTGCCGCTCGGTGGCCCCACAGCGTTCAACCAGACCTATGATGATGTGCTGGACGATATCGCCGCGGCACCAAGCGTGAGCTTCACGATGCACTCGGCCGATGCCTCTTCGGATATCAGCAAGTCCTGGGCGAACAGCAGCAACTCGACCGGCGGAACCTATTTCTATTCGAAGTCCAGCAGTTCGGAATCGAGCGATTTCTCGCAGACGTTCGCGTCGTCCGATTTCACGGTCGCGGTGGTCTATGACCACTTCATCAACGTGACTGCGCTGCCGCTGTCCGGCGAATCGATCAAGGCGGATACGACGACCTATCTGCCGTGGTATTACGGCGCGGCGCTGGCCTATGCCTATAACAACAAGACCGCTCAGGTCTGGATCGATCTGGCGCAATGGGATGCATTGTTCGGGCCCAAGGGGTCGATGCAGTACGTTGTCACCAGCCTGATCATCGCGGACGGTACGTCGACGACGACGACCTCGTCCGAGACGTTCAGCACCGCCGAACAGACCTATGCGCATACCGTGAGCAAGGAGGGGTACGGGTGCTGGCCCTATTACGTCAGCAACAGCTCGGACAGCATGACGAAGACGAGCACCACCTTCAATGCGTCGAGCAATCTGGTCGTGACGACGACGTCGGAACCCAAGAATCCAATCGTCATCGGCGTTCTGGTGTCGTCGGTGAAGGATCTCGCGCAGGACGCGTAAGGCATTCCTGACCGGCGTACCGCATGCACGCCTGATCGACCGATAGTTGCGCCGGGGCTTTGCCTCGGCGCAGCTTTCGGTTAACGCGACGCGCATCATGGCCACTCCGCAAACGCTGTACGAAAAGATCTGGGCGGCGCACGTCGTCGAACGCCGCGACGACGGCACCTGCCTGATCTATATCGACCGCCACCTCGTCCACGAAGTCACCAGTCCGCAGGCGTTCGAAGGCCTCCGCGTGGCGGGCCGAAAAGTCCGTCGCCCCGACCTGACGCTCGCGGTCCCCGATCACAATTTGCCGACCACTGCGCGCAAGGACGCCGCCGGCCGCGTCCTGCCGATCGCCGACCCCGAAAGCGCGCAACAGCTCGACGCGCTCCGCCGCAACACCAGCGAGTTCGGCATCGACTATATCGACGCGACCGCGATCGAGCAGGGCATCGTCCATGTCGTCGGCCCCGAACAGGGCTTCACGCTTCCGGGCACAACGCTGGTGTGTGGCGACAGCCATACGTCTGCGCATGGTGCACTTGGCGCTTTGGCGTTCGGGATCGGCACCAGCGAGGTCGAGCACGTCCTCGCTACGCAGACGCTGCTGTTGTCGCAGGCCAAGACGATGGAAGTCCGCGTCGACGGCGAACTCGGCTTCGGCGTCAGCCCGAAGGACGTCATCCTCGCGATCATCGGCAAGATCGGTGCGGCAGGCGGCACCGGCCACGTCATCGAATTCACCGGCAGCGTCATCCGTAACATGTCGATCGAGGGCCGCCTGACGATCGCCAACATGTCGATCGAGGCGGGCGCGCGCGCTGGCCTGATCGCGCCCGACGACACCACCTTCGCCTATCTCAAGGGCCGCCCGATGGCGCCGACCGGCGAACATTGGGACCGCGCCGTCGCCTGGTGGCGCAGCCTCGCGACCGATCCCGGCGCGAAATACGACAAGTCGGTCACGCTCGACGCCGCCGATATCGCCCCCGGCCTCACCTGGGGCACCAGCCCCGAGGACGTCGTGCCGATCACCGGCGTCGTCCCCGACCCGTCGAGCTTCGCCGATCCCGCCAAGCAGGCGGCGGCGCGGAAGTCGCTCGAGTATATGGGCCTCACCGCCGGCACCGCGATGCGCGACGTGCCGATCCAGCACGTCTTCATCGGCAGCTGCACCAACAGCCGCATCGAGGATCTCCGCGCCGCCGCGGCGATCGCCGACGGCCGCCATGTCGCGACCGGCGTCCGCGCGCTCGTCGTCCCCGGTTCGGGCCTCGTGAAGCGCCAGGCCGAAGCCGAAGGGCTCGACCGGATCTTCATCGCCGCCGGTTTCGAGTGGCGCGAACCGGGCTGTTCGATGTGTCTCGCGATGAACCCGGACAAAGTCCCTGCGGGGGAGCGTTGCGCTTCCACGTCGAACCGTAATTTCGTCGGCAGACAGGGTCCCGGAGCGCGCACGCATCTGGTATCACCCGCGATGGCGGCGGCGGCGGCGGTGACCGGCAAGCTGAGCGACGTCAGAGAGTTGATGGGGCGTGATATGATAGGGGTGGGAGCATGAAGAAGGTTTTCGTACTGCTGGCGGCGGGCGCGATGATCAGCGGCGTCGCGGCCTATGTCGCATCGGCACGCACCACCCCTGAGCGAACGGGGCCGGAGCGGACGGGCCCGGAGCGCACGGAACAGCGATGACCCCCGTCACCACCGTCTCGGGCCGCGCCTATCCCTGGGGCGCGAAGAACATCGACACCGACGTCATCATCCCGGCGCACTGGCTGAAGACGATCACGCGCACCGGCCTCGGCCGCGGCGCGTTCGAGACGGTGCGCGCGCAACCCGGCAACATCTTCGACGACCCGCGCTATGCCGGCGCGCCGATCCTGATCGCCGGCGACAATTTCGGCTGCGGCTCCAGTCGCGAGCACGCCGCGTGGGCGCTCGCCGACATGGGCATCACCGCGGTGATCGCGCCGAGCTTCTCCGACATCTTCTCAGGGAACGCGTTCAAGAACGGCATCGTCCCTGTCGTCCTCCCGCAGGAGGCGATCGACCGCCTGCTCGAGGTCGCCAAGGACCAGGTCGTCACCGTCGACCTCGAGACGATGACCGTCACCACCCCGTTCCAGGACCGCTTCACCTTCGAACTCGACGCATTCCGCCGCCAATGCCTGATGGAAGGGCTGGACGAAGTCGGCCTGACACTGGCAAGGGATACCCAGATTTCAAATTTCGAGGAGGCGGTCGCATCGAATCGCCCTTGGATGACGGTGGAGAGCGGGTATGCGGGCATTGGTATCGAAGGCGATCGGCGGACCTGAAGCTCTGGAAATGGTCGCGCTGCCCGATCTGGTGGCCGGCCCCGGACAGGTCGTCGTCGCGGTCAAGGCCTGCGCGATCAACTTCCCCGACGTCCTGATCATCGAGGACAAATACCAGTTCAAGCCGCAGCGCCCGTTCGCACCGGGCGGCGAGATCGCCGGCACGATTGCCTCGATCGGCGAAGGCGTGACCGGCTGGGAAATCGGCGACCGGATGATCGCGATGCTCGGCCACGGCGGCCTGTGCGAGCAGGTCATCGCCGATCCCGCCAAGCTCTACCGCCTCCCCGAGGGCCGCAGCTTCGCCGAGGGCGCCTCGCTGATCCTCACCTACGGCACCACGATCCACGCATTGCTCGACCGCGGCCACATCAAGGCGGGGCAGACTTTGCTCGTCTTGGGCGCAGCCGGCGGTGTCGGCCTCGCCGCGATCGAACTCGGCAAGGCGTTCGGCGCGAAGGTCGTCGCGGCGGTCTCGTCCGAGGAAAAAGCCGCCGCCGCCAAGTCCGCCGGCGCCGACGAAACGCTGATCTACGCGCGTGCCCCGTTCGACAAGGACCAGTCCAAGGCGCTCGCCGAGCAGTTCAAGGCGGCAGTGGGTCGCGACGGCGCGCATGTGATCTACGATCCGGTCGGCGGCGACTATGCCGAGCCGGCGCTGCGATCGATCGCGTGGGAGGGCAGGTACCTCGTCGTCGGCTTCCCCGCCGGCATCCCCAAGCTCCCGCTCAACCTCACGCTGCTGAAAAGCTGCGACGTCTGCGGCGTCTTCTGGGGCGCGTTCGCGGCGCGCGATCCCAAGGCGAACCAGGCGCATATCGAAACCCTGTTCGAGCTGTGGGCGGAAGGAAAGATCGCACCGCGCGTGACCGAGGTCTTCGAGTTCGAGGACGGTGGCAAGGCGATCGCGAAGATGGCGGCACGCGGCGCGATCGGCAAACTCGTGGTCGAGGTCGGCCGATAGCAGCGAGCGCTCGCCGCCGCGCAATACCGCCGCGCAATACCGCCGCGCAATACCGCGATATCCCGCGATTGTTGCGCATGCGCGGTCCGCGACCTATCTCCGGGTCAAGACACGACTGCACCGGGGACCTGCGCAATGACCAGTTTCGATGATCGCGAACGCGCCAGCGAGGCGCATTTCGCGCGCGAGGAGGAGATGGCGTTCCGCATAACGGCGCGGCGCAATCGCCTGCTCGGCGGCTGGGCCGCGCGCGAGATGCAACTGACTCCCGAAGAGACCGACGCCTATGCCACCGCGCTGGTCCATGCCGACATGGAGGGCGGCGGCGATGATGACGTCGTGCGCAAGCTGGTCGGCGATTTGACCGCGGCCGGGCTCGACCATGACGAGGCGACCGTCCGCCGTGCGCTCGCGCAGCAGATGATCGAGGCCCGTCGCCAGTTGCTGGAGGCGCAGTAAGATGCCGATGACTGCCGACGACATCGCCGCGATGATCCGCGACGCTATTCCAGACGCACAGGTCGAGATCACCGATCTGGCCGGCGACGGCGATCACTATGCCGCCAAGGTCGTCGCCCCAAGTTTCGCGGGCATGAGCCGCGTGAAGCAGCACCAGGCGGTCTACGCAGCACTCGGCGGCCGCATGGGCGGCGTCCTGCACGCCCTTCAGCTTACCACCGCAATTTCCTGAGGACCCGGAGATGACCGAAGCCATGACCGACGACACGAACGCCCGCATCGACGCGCTGGTTAAAGCCAGCCCCGTCGTCCTGTTCATGAAGGGCAGCCCGCTGTTCCCGCAGTGCGGCTTCTCCAGTCGCGCCATCGCGATCCTCAACCATCTCGAGGTCGAGTTCGAGAGCGTCGACGTGTTGCAGGACCAGGGCATCCGCCAGGGCATCAAGGCCTATTCGGACTGGCCGACGATCCCGCAGCTGTACGTCGATGGTGAGTTCGTCGGCGGGTCGGACATCATGATGGAGATGTACGAGAGCGGCGAACTCGCGCAGCTGTTCGAGAAGCAGAAGGCGGGCTGAAGGTGTCGGGGGAGGGGTAGCCTCCTGAGGGGCACCTCGGTCGGCATGCCTCACCCACCTCCGTCATCCTGACGAAAGTCAGGATCCAGAGCCACGAAAGGCTACCCTTCATCATCCTGGATCCTGACTTTTGTCAGGATGACGGGGCGGGGAATATCCATTCTGAGGCAGCACCGGACAGGGTGGATCGACGCGAGACCGGACGGTAGCGGTCGATCCACCCTGTATGAACGCCGCGGCGTTCGGTGACGTGCTCGACGATGCAGTGCACGTGCCAAAACGCGATATACCGCGGATCCGCGCGACATATGTTAGTTAACACCGGAAACCCGACCGCACGATCTGTAAAGAACGGCGACACCACTGGGTGATGACGGGGTCTTGCCATCGCCGGCCACAGCGGCCATCTCGGTCGCATGGCTGAGCATCCGACCGGTATCCCGATCCAGCTCGAGCCGCTCGTCGTCCGCGTGCTCGCGCCGAATCCATCGCCCTACACCTATACCGGCACGCAGACGCATATCGTCGGCACGACCGATCTGGCGGTGATCGATCCCGGTCCCGACGATCCTGCGCACATCGCTGCGCTGATCGACGCCATCGATGGACGTCCCGTTACCGCGATCCTCGTCACCCACCATCACCGCGATCACAGTCCCGCGACCCGTTCCCTCCAGGCGATCACCGGGGCGCCGATCGTCGGCGCCGCCCCGTTCGCCAGCGACAATAAGAGCGCACGGGGGGACGCGTCGTTTGACGCAGCCTACGCGCCCGACCGCGTGCTGCTCGAAGGCGAGGCGGTCACCGGTGAAGGCTGGACGCTGGCGGCGATCGCGACCCCCGGGCACACTTCGAATCATCTCGCCTTTGCGTTGCCCGAAACCAGCGCGCTGTTCTCCGGCGATCACGTGATGGGCTGGTCGACCACGATCGTCTCGCCGCCCGACGGTGATATGGCGGCCTATATGGCGAGCCTCGAAAAGCTGATGGGCCGCGACGACCGGGTCTATTATCCCGGCCACGGCGAGGCGATCGACAAGCCGCAGCGGCTGGTGCGCGGCATGCTCGGCCACCGAAAGCAGCGTGAGGGGCAGATCGTTCGCCTGTTGCGCAGCGCGCCGCAGCCGATCGAACGGATGGTCGCGCAGATGTACGTCGGGCTCGACGCGCGGCTCGTGCCCGCCGCCGAGCGTTCGGTGCTGGCGCATCTCTACGACTTGCGAAACCGTGGTTTGGTGATCGAGAAGGGCGAAACATGGCAGATCAACACGTGACCGAACCGCGTAACGGCGCCGGCGTCGGCGGGTTCCTCGCCAAGGCTGCTGGCGTGGTGGTGATCCTCGTGCTCGCCGGGCTGCTCGCGCTGTGGGGTGTGCAGCGCTATGTCAGCGACCGCCTGACGCCCGATCCGACGACGATCGCGAGCGCCAGCCTGGAGGGCCTGCGCGAGCAGAACCGCCTGTCCGCGTTCGCCGCGCGCTACGTCGCGGTCGTCACCTCGAAACAGTCGCAGCTCGGCTTCACCACCGAGAAGACGCTGATCATGCCCGGCATGGTCCGCTACGAGGTCGACATGGGCAAGCTGACCCAGGCGGACGTCGCGTGGGACGGTGCCACCAAGACGCTGTCGGTGCGCCTGCCCGCGGTCGAGGCGGATGGGCCGCAGGTCGATCTCAACGCGGTCCGCGAATATGGCTCTGGCGGCGTGCTGACGACCTTCACCGATGCCGAGAAGCGCCTCGACGCCGCCAATCGTCGCGCCGGTCAGATCGAGCTGATTCGCCAGGCGCGCGAACCGGCGATGATCAAGCTCGCGCGCGACGCGACGCGCAGGGCGGTGGAACGCAGTTTCGCGATGCCGTTGCGGGCCGCCGGGATCGACGCAACCGTCGCGGTGCGCTTCGCCGATGAGCCGACGACCAACACCGAACGCTGGGATACCTCGCGCTCGCTGCAGGACGTGCTAGGGAATGGCCGCTAGAATCGGGCGCTAAACGCGGGATACGACCATGGAATTGAACCAGAACTTCGCCGGTATCGACATACGTGCCGAGATCGAGCGCCTCCGCAAGGAGAAGAACGCGGTCATCCTCGCGCATTACTACCAGAAGCCCGAGTTGCAGGATCTCGCCGATTTCGTCGGCGACAGCCTCGACCTGTCGCGCAAGGCCGCGGCGACCGACGCCGACGTCATCGCGTTCTGCGGCGTACGCTTCATGGCCGAGACCGCCAAGATCCTGTCGCCCGACAAGATCGTCGTGCTGCCCGACATGGACGCCGGCTGCAGCCTGGAGGACAGCTGCCCGCCCGAGCAGTTCGCCGCCTTCCGCGCGAAGCACCCCGATCACATCGCGCTGACCTACATCAACTGCTCGACCGAGGTGAAGGCGCTCTCCGATATCATCGTCACGAGTTCGTCGGCGGACACGATCCTCGCGCAGATCCCGCCCAAGCAGAAGATCATCTTCGGCCCCGATCGCAATCTCGGCGGCTATCTCGCGCGGAAGACGGGCCGCGACATGCTGCTGTGGCCGGGCGTGTGCATCGTCCACGAGGCGTTCAGCGAGACCGAGCTGATGAAGCTCAAGGCGCAGCATCCCGGCGCGCCGGTGGTTGCGCATCCCGAATGCCCGCCGATCATCCTCGACCACGCCGATTACGTCGGCTCGACGCGCGGCATCCTCGACTACGCGCTGGCGATGCCCGGCGATACACTGATCGTCGCGACCGAACCGCACATCATCCACCAGATGGAAAAGGCGCTGCCGAACAAGCGTTTCATCGGGGCGCCGGGCGCGGACGGCAACTGCAACTGCAACATCTGCCCGTACATGGCACTCAACACGCTGGAAAAGCTCTACGTCGCGTTGCGTGACCTCGAACCGCGGATCGAGATCGAGGAGGGCTTGAGGCTTCAGGCCAAGAAGAGCCTCGATGCGATGTTGCGGATGGCTTCGAACACCGTCGGCAAGGGCGATCTCGGCCCTGCCGGCAGCGGACGAGGCTGACCGGTCAGGCCTCGGGCGTCGCCTTCGGCAACTGCGCCAGCGCCTGGTCGATATGGATGGCGGCGACCGTCAACTCGAGCGTATCGGCCAGCACGAGCGCCTCGCTGAGCAATTGGGTCAGGCGGGCGGTGTCGGCGATAGTCTTGGTAGGCATCGGTCATTCCTCGGTATTGATCAGGCAACCCGTCTGGAGCGTGTCGGTTCCAGGGCGAAAATAGTTCGTGCGCAATCGGTTGCGGTAATTCCGCTGGTCCCGCAACACTGACATCGGCAACCGCGCGCGTATGACCGACGCGCATTTATTGGAAGTCCCGAAATGAACGCAGCCTTGCCCAAGACCGGCTTACCCGCCGCTTTCGCCGTCGATGCGTTCGTCGCCGCCACGCTAGCGGAGGATCTCGGGACGGTCGGCGACATCACGTCGAACGCGGTCATCCCGGCCGACGCGCGGTTCAGCGGCGTGATGGACAGCCGCGACCCGATCGTCGTCGTCGGGCTCGACCTCGCCGAGGCGTTCTTCCGCGCGCTCGACCCCGATGTCCGGATCGAACGGCTTGTCCAGGACGGACAGCAGGTCGCGGCGGGGACGATCCTGATGCGGCTCGCGGGGGCAGGGCGGGCGATGCTGACGGCCGAGCGCTCGGCGTTGAATACCGTCCAGCATCTGTCGGGGATCGCGACGCTGACGCGCCGCTACGTCGATGCGATCGCCGGCACCGGCGCGATCCTGCTCGATACGCGCAAAACCATCCCCGGTCTGCGCGTGCTGGAGAAATACGCGACCCGGATGGGCGGCGCGCAGAACCACCGGATGGGGCTGTGGGACGCCGCGATGATCAAGGACAATCACGTCGCGGTTGCCGGTGGCGTTGCCGAGGCGGTGCGCCGCGCGCGGGAGGCGGGGATCGCGCAGATCATCGTCGAGGTCGACCGGATCGACCAGATCGAACCCGCGCTGCATGCCGGCGCGACGCATCTCCTGCTCGACAACATGCCGCCGACGATCTTGCGCGAGGCGGTCGCGCTGGTCGGCGGCCGTGTGCCGACCGAGGCGTCGGGCGGCGTCAACCTCGACACGATCCGCGCGATCGCCGAAACCGCCGTGACCTATGTCTCGGTCGGTCGCTTGACGCAGTCGGCGCCGGCGGCGGATATAGGGCTGGACTTCACGACGGCATGACCGGGTCGAAAACGCGGATAGGGGGACGATGATCAGGCCGATATCCATCGCCCGCTACGAACGGCTGTATCTCGCGTCGTTCGTCCTGGGGGCGATCGTCTCGGCGCTGAGCGCGGGTCAGCGCAAGGCGATGGTCGCGGCCAATCCGGTGCTCGCGCAGATCGCCTGGATACTGCCGACGTTCGAGGTCGCCGGGATCGCGATCACGCTGTTGCTCTGGTATTTCACCGCGCGCACCCCGAGTGTGACCGCGAAGTGGGTGGTGGTCGTGCTGGCCGCCATCTCGGCGATCGGTGTCGCGATCTCGCTGGTGCAGTTGACGACCGGGCATGCGACGCCCGCCGCCCCGCTGGTCATATCGATCGTGTCGAGCGTGATCTATGTCGCCGCCGCGCTCCAGCTTCTGAAGCCCGACGCGAAACCATGGTTCGGCGAGCGGCCGGGTGCCGACGTTATTCTCGATGAGGACATGCCGCATGATCGTTAGACTGACCGTCGCCGCCGCCGCGGCGCTGGCGTTGCCCGGCGTCGTCCAGGCGCAGGCGTATCAATGCTCGACCCCGGCCAGCGTCGAGCGCGTGCGCCCCGATTTGCCGTCCGATAGCCAGCCCAAGCGCATCGTTCCGATCGGCGGCTATACGCTCGCGATCACCTGGGCCCCGCAATATTGCCGCGACAACGGCACGCGCCCGGGGGCGCAGTTCCAGTGCGGGGCGGCCAACCGCTTCGGGTTTACGCTGCACGGCCTGTGGCCCGACGGCGTCGACAAGGACTGGCCGCAATATTGTCGCGCCGCCGAGTTCGTGCCGCCACCGGTGATCCGCGCGCATCTCTGCACGACCCCGTCTGCGCAATTGCTCCAGCACGAATGGGCCAAGCACGGCACCTGCATGCCAGGCTATCGTCCCGCGAAATATTTCAACCAGTCCGCCGGGCTGTACGGCAAGCTGCGCTATCCGGATATGGACGGCCTGTCGCGCGCACCGCTGACCGCGGGGCGGTTCGCCGCGGCGATGGCGTCCGCCAATCCCGGGCTCAACGCCGACATGATGCGCGTGACGGCGACGAAGCTGGGCTGGCTCGACGAGGTCTGGATCTGCCTCGACCGCCGCTTCCGCTACCGCCGCTGCCCGGTCCACCAGGGTGGGCTCGCCGAGGGCGCTGCCTTGAAGATCTGGCGCGGCACCCGGTAAGGACTGTCCCAATCCTCCCCTTGGCGGGGGAGGATCAAGGGCATGACGCCTCTACCCCTCCAGAATCGTCGTCGACGGATAATGCCGGTCGAGATGCTTCTTGATGATCCGCAGGTTGCGCGTGTTCGAGCGGAAGAAGAAATCGGGCACCGCGCCGACGAACGGGATCATGCCGAGCGCCCAGTCGACGCCGATATTGCCCGCCATCCGCGCCACCTGAACCTTCGACATGCCGATGTTGCGCGCTTCCCACGCCATCCAGCCACCGACCGCCGCGGCGATCGTGCTGCCCGCGAACGGTATGATATCGAGGATCACGTCGAGGCCGACCTTGCGGTTGGTGCCGGGGATCTGGAACAGCCCCTCCATCACGCGCTCCATCGCCTCGACGCGGCGGCGCACCGATAATGCGTCGCGCCCCATCGGCAGCGTGTCGAGGATCGATCCGGGAGTGATGCGGGTGACGGTCGGTTTCATACGCTTTAGTTGGTATCGGCGCGCAACCGGTTCAACGGGTGCCACGCGCGCGGGTTCGCCTGCCACTGCGCGAGTCTCGCAGTCACCAGCGACCAGCGCAGCGGGCGCGCCAGCGGAATGAATGCCACGTCGTCGTTCATCGCCGCATCCGCCGCGGCGATCCGCGCACTCCGCTCCGCCAGCGTCGGCGCCTCGCGCGCCGCCTCGAGCGCGGCCTGCGCAGGCTCGCCGCACACCACGCACGCGCTCGCCAGATACCAGCGCGCGCTGTCATAGGGTGCGACCGCGTCGACCAGCTTCAGCTCGGCATCGGCGTCGAGCGCGACCCGCGACGGAGTGATCCCGATCGCCATCAACGACGCGGCGACATGCGCGTACAGCAATGTCGCACCCGGACCGCTTGGCAGCGCGATCCGCAGCGCGATCGGCCCGCCGGTCCATGCGGCGACCCGCTGCCGCGCCGCCGCGCGCCGCTCGTCCTGGGTCAACAGCGTCCACGGCGGAACCTGGGGCAGCGCCGCGGAATCGAGGATATCGGGAAGAATCCGGTCCGCCGCGTCCCAGTTCGGCGCGATCGCCGCGGTCAGCGCGGTCCGATCGATCGCCTCCGACACCGCCGCGCGGTTGGCGGCATCGGCGAGGAACCCGTCGCGGCGAACGATCGCCAGCCCGAACAGCCCGACCGCGGGATCGACGCGGATGTTGGCCGGCGCGATGTCGGCGGTGGCGAGCAACGGCCAGTCGACGAAGCTGCCACCGCTGACCAGATCCGAATCGCGATGGGCGAACCGCGCGATCGCGCGCGCGGCGCGTTCGCCGATCAACCGGACGTCCTCCTCCGCCTTCACGTCGTGCTGGTCGTCGGGGTCCGCCTCGCCGGGATCGAAGGCGGGGCGCAGCAGCGGCGCAGGTCCGCCGCGCGCGATATGGAACGGCCCGGTGCCGCTGACGGGCTGCAACCGCAGCAGCGCGAGTTCGGGTTGCGCGAACAGCTTCAACAGGTCGGGGCGCGGGCGCGACAGCCGCACCTCGATCACCTGCGGCGTCATCACGACGATCTCGTCGATCGCGGTCATGAACGGCGCCAGCGGGTTGCGCGATCCCCGCCGGAACTGTCGTTCCAGCATCGCCACGACCTGCGCCGCGGTGACCGGCGTGCCGTCGCTCCATTTCACCTCGCGCAGGCGGAAGATATAGCTCATGCCGCCGTCGATCACGATCCAGCGTTCGGCGATACCGGGCTCGATCTGGCCGGTCGCATCGAACCGCACGAGCCCCTGCGCGGTCGAATCCATCAGCAACCGGGCAGGCGTGTCGAGCGCGATGCGGCTGGCATCGACCGCTTCCGGCCGCGCGCCGATCGCACTGACGACGACCGCCCCCGTATCCCGCCGCTGGTCGCACCCGGCGAGCAGGACGCACCCGGCGAGCAGGAGCGCTGCAGTGCGGACGATACCCGGTCGCCCGGCGAGGGGATTGGCATTCTGGTCCGTCATTGCCGCCCTCCGTCCAACACCGCGCGAGATCGGGAATAGCCAGGGTCACGTATCAATGACAGGGGGCAAAGCCCGCAGCGGCGCTGCTAAGCCTTCGTGAAGAGGTTCGCGATTATAAGGGCGTCATGGATCGATCGTTCATCGCCATCACCGCAATCTCATCGGCGCTGGTGTTCGCCGGCGTCTGGACCGCCGTGCCGCCGCCGGGCGCGCCACCGCCCGACTTGGGCCGACCGGTCCCCGTCCCGGGAGTACTGCAATCGCCAGAGGCCGAGCAACGCGCCCGCGTCGCGACAGCCGCACCGATCCGTGATGCCGCGCCCTATAACGTCACGCGACCGGTATACGGGCGGGCCGCACTGCCGGTCGCCCGATTTGCCCCGGCGGGCGTCGTCTACAGCGGATGCCGCGAAGCCCGCGCGGCGGGCGTGACGCCGCTGCATCGCGGCTCCCCCGGCTACCGCGAAGGCATGGACGGCGACGGCGACGGGATCGCGTGCGAGGACTATCGCCGCTAAATCCGCCGTCGCCCGCTCGATCAGCTGTGGAGGAAGTGCATCACGTCGCCGTCCTGGACGACGTACGCCTTGCCTTCCGCGCGCAGCTTGCCCGCCTCGCGCGCCTTCGATTCCCCACCCAGCGCGATGAAGTCGTCGAACGCGATCGTCTCGGCGCGGATGAAGCCCTTTTCGAAATCGCCGTGGATCTCGCCCGCGGCCTGCGGGGCCGTCGCGCCCTCGTGGACGGTCCAGGCCCGCGCTTCCTTCGGACCGACCGTGAAGAACGTCAGCAGATGGAGCAGCTTGTACCCCGCGGTGATGACGCGCGCGAGGCCGGTCTCCTCCAGCCCGAGTTCGCCGAGAAACTCGCCGCGATCCTCGGCGGGCATCGTCGCGATTTCCGCCTCGATCGCCGCCGATACCACGACCGCCTCGGCGCCCTCGGCCTTTGCCTTCTCGAACACCCGCGCCGACAGCGCATTGCCGTTCGCCGCATCGCCCTCGTCGACGTTGCACACGTACAGCACGGGTTTCGCGGTCAGCAACTGCGCCTGCGCGAACACGCGCGCCTCGTCCTCGTCCTTCGGCACGGTCAGCCGCGCGGGCTTGCCCTCGCGGAGCAGTTCCAGCGCCTGGCCGAGCACCGCGGCGCCGATCTTGGCCTCCTTGTCGCCCTGCATGCCCTTCTTGGCGAGGTTCGGCACGCGCTTCTCAAGGCTTTCGAGGTCGCTCAGCATCAGCTCGGTGTCGACCGTCTCGGCATCGGCGATCGGATCGACCTTGTTGTCGACATGAGTCACGTCGCCATTCTCGAAGCAGCGCAGCACGTGGACGATCGCGTCGACCTCGCGGATGTTGCCGAGGAACTGGTTCCCTAGCCCTTCGCCCTTCGACGCGCCGCGCACGAGGCCGGCGATGTCGACGAAGCCAAGCTGCGTCTCGATGATCTTCTGCGATCCGGCGATCTTGGCGAGCGCGTCGAGCCGCTTGTCGGGCACGCCGACGTTACCGACGTTGGGCTCGATCGTGCAGAACGGATAGTTCGCCGCCTGCGCCGCGGCCGTCTCGGTCAGCGCGTTGAAGAGAGTGGACTTGCCGACGTTCGGCAGCCCCACGATGCCGCAGCGAAAACCCATGATATGCCCTTGGTATAAGAATGTGGTGGCGCTTTAGGGCAGGGCGGCAAGGAAGGCCAGTGAAGGCCGCCTCTTCCTAATCCTCCCCCGCCAGGGGGAGGTGGCAGGCACTTGCCTGACGGAGGGGGAGGAACACGCAACCAATGTTGCGTGTTCCTCCCCCTCCGTCGCTTCGCGCCACCTCCCCCTGGCAGGGGAGGATCATTCCGTTCGAAACGCTGATCGACCCACTCGATTGCCGCAGTGCAGCAAAATAATCATACCGACCGGTAGTTATCATATGGTCGACGCTTATATCCCGATCCCAGCTTGAGATAGATCAGGAACCTCATGACCACGACCGCCAACGGCTACGCCGCGCAATCCCCCGAAACCCCGCTCGCCCCGTTCAGTTTCGAGCGCCGCGAACCCGGCAAGACCGACGTCGCGATCGACATCGCGTTCTGCGGCGTCTGCCATTCCGACCTCCACACCGCCAAGGGCGAGTGGGAAGGCACGCTCTACCCCTGCGTCCCGGGCCACGAGATCGTCGGTCACGTCACCGCCGTCGGCAGCGACGTCACCAAGTTCAAGGTCGGTGACGTCGTCGGCGTCGGCTGCATGGTCGACAGCTGCGGCGAGTGCCCGTCGTGCAAGGACGGCGAGGAGCAATATTGCGAGACCACCGGCTTCGTCGGCACCTATAACGGCCCCGATCCGGTGCTCGGCGGCCACACCTTCGGCGGCTATTCGGACAAGATCGTCGTCGACGAAGGCTTCGTGCTGAAGGTCTCGCATCCCGAGTCCGATCTCGCCGCGGTCGCGCCGCTGCTGTGCGCCGGCATCACCACCTATTCGCCGCTGAAGCACTGGAAGGTCGGCCCCGGCCAGAAGGTCGGCATCGTCGGCTTGGGCGGTCTCGGCCACATGGGCGTCAAGATCGCCAACGCGATGGGCGCTGAGGTCTACGTCTTCTCGACTTCGCCCAACAAGCGCGACGACGCAAAGCGTCTCGGCGCGAAGGACCTGATCGTGTCGAAGGACGAGGCTGCGATGGCCGAGCACGCCAACAGCTTCGACTTCATCCTGAACACCGTCGCGGCCAGCCACAACCTCGACACGTTCACCGCGTTGCTGAAGCGCGACGGGACGATGACTCTGGTCGGCGTCCCCGAGCATGCGCATCCGTCGCCTTCGGTCGGCAATTTGATCTTCAAGCGCCGCGCGATCGCCGGCTCGTTGATCGGCGGGATCGCCGAGACGCAGGAGATGCTCGATTTCTGTAACGAGCACGGGTTGGTATCGGACATCGAGATGATCCGCATGGACGAGATCGAACCCTCGTATCAGCGCATGGTGAAGAGCGACGTGAAGTACCGCTTCGTCATCGACATGGCGACGATGAAGGCGGCCTGATCGGGTAGGGGGCGGTGCTCAACGAGTGCCGCCCCAAACTCCCTCCCCTTCAGGGGAGGGTCGGGGTGGGGCAGTGCCACGAGCGCATGCAGTTGCGGCCAAGCCCCACCCCAACCCTCCCCTGAAGGGGAGGGGTAAGAAGAAGGTGTCGACCGCTCCCCCAAACACCACCACCCCGGCGAAGGCCGGGGCCCAATTGGGAAGGCGGTTGTGAGGAAGGGCAGCCATTCGTTAGCAACGTTCCCCAATTGGGCCCCGGCCTGCGCCGGGGTGGTACTTTGCAGGCCGAACTGTCTCAGCCGCCCCAATCACCACCGATAATTAAAACTAATACTGATCCGCTGACCCTTGGCAGCATTCGGCACAACCTCATGCCTGAGCCAGCTCTCCCATAAGAACACACTCCCCGGCTTGGGCTCCGCATAGACGAACGTCCGCAGATCCTCCGCCGCATCCTCCAGCCGCGTCGGCGCCGCCATCATCATCGGCAACCGAGGATCCTCCAGCTTCAACGCCCCAGCCCCCTCGGGAATCGCCACGTACATCGTCCCCGAAACGACGCTATGCGGATGGATATGCCCCGAATGCGCGCCCCCAGGCTTCAGGACGTTCACCCAAAGACTGTCGAGCTTCAACTTCCGCCCGCCCAGATCGAATGCACAATCCTTCGCGAACTGCGCGACATGCTTGTTCAGCAGCCGCACCAGATCCCCGAACCGCGGATCGCGCAGCGGCAGGTCGTTCAGCGACGCATACGACGTATACCCGCGATACCCATGCGCCTTCGACCACGCGACCCCGGCACGATCCGCCTTCGAGAGTTCGAGCGCGGCATCCTCCAGTTCCTCGACCAGATCGTCATCGCCGAGATCGGCCTCGTAGAACCGCGTGGCAAACAGGGAACGGGTGGTCATGGTTGCATCCTCAACGCGACATCGTTCATGAAGCGGACGTCGTCGCCTTCCGCCAGCCACTTGGCCTCCGCCGCGACCGCGCCGAGCATGTCGCTCAACGGCTCGATCTCGGCCTTCGCATAATTCCCGAGCACGTACCCGGTCACGCGATCCTTGTGTCCCGGATGCCCGATCCCCAGCCGCACGCGGCGAAACTCCGGCCCCAGATGCTGGTCGGTCGAGCGCAGCCCGTTATGCCCCGCGGTCCCGCCGCCGGTCTTCACCTTCACGCGGAACGGCGCGATATCGAGTTCGTCGTGGAACACCGTCAGCGCCTCGACGCCCAACTTGTAGAACCGCAGCGCCTCGCCGATCGCGCGCCCACTCTCGTTCATGAAGGTCGCGGGCTTCAGCAGCAGGATCTTGGTCGAGCCGATCCGCCCCTCCTGCGTCCAGCCCTGGAACTGCTTCTTGACCGCGCCGAAGCCGTGCACCTCGGCGATCGCGTCGGCGACCATGAACCCGACATTGTGCCGGTGCATCGCATATTGCGCCCCCGGATTGCCCAGTCCCGCCCAGATCTGCACGTGTGATTCTCCAAAACGAAACGGTCAGGCGCTCGACCACATAAGCTGTTCTCCCGCGAAGGCGGGAGCCCAGGGTAACGGGCGGCGGCGCTCTTGGCTCCTGGACCCCCGCGTTCGCGAGGGAACAGTAGGGGACGCCATAAAACGAAACGGGCGGGAAAGCCCTAGCTTTCCCGCCCGCCAGATCATCCTAAGACGAAGGGCTGAACCCTCAGTCCTTCTTCTGCGGCGTGATCTTGTCGTCGTCGTTGTCATCGTCGTTCGGCTCGACCGGGGTCTCTTCCTCGGCAGCAGCTTCGGCAGCCTGCGCTTCGGCGACTTCGGCCTCGAGGATCTCGTCCTCGACGGTCGGCACGGTCGGCGGCACGATCGTGGCGATCGCGAAGTCGCGGTCGTCGATCGCGGGCGTCGCGCCCTTGGGCAGCTTCACGTCGCTGATGTGGATCGAATCACCGATCTCCATCCCGCTAAGCGAAATCGTGATCTCGCTCGGGATGTCCGACGCGTCGACGACCAGCTCGATCTCGTGGCGCGTGATGTTGAGGACGCCCTTGCCCTTCTTGATGCCCGGCGCGTCGTCTTCGTCGATGAAGGCGACCGGAACCGCGACCGTCACCGTCGAGTGCGCGCCGATGCGCAGGAAGTCGACATGGATCGGGCGATCCGAAACCGGGTGGAACGAAACGTCCTTCGGCAGCGTGCGGATGCCGTTGACCATCACGACCGAATTCATGAAGTGGCCCGTCATCAGCGCCTTCATCAGCGCCTTTTCCTCGAGGTGAACCGACATCGGCTCCTTGTTCAGGCCGTAGATCACGGCAGGCACGCGGCCATCACGACGCAGCGCCCGGGAGGCTCCCTTGCCAACCCGGTCACGCGTCTCGGCTGCGAGCGTCAACTGGTCGCTCATCTGTATTCTCCGAAACTCGTTTGTTGTCCTTCCCGCCCACGCCTCCAGGGATGACCATGGACCGGAAGCGCGGGCGCATAGCGGAAAGCGGCGTTAGAATCAACTAAACCCCTCGCCCCTCCGGGGAGAGGGAGGGGCCCGCGTGCGCTTGCACGTGGGAGGGTGAGGGGTGGTGAGGCTCGGGACGTTTATCCCAACTCCCCCTCACCCTTCCGTCGCAAGTGCTCCTCCCTCCCTCTCCCCGAGGGGAGAGAGACTCGGCACCTCAATACTTCACCCGCTCAGCCTTGACCCCAAGCTTCGCCAGCTGCGCCTGCACGCTGTCGGCGCCCGCCAGATGCCCGGCCCCCACCGCCACGAACACAGTCCCCGGCGACTTCATCCGGTTCGCGACCCACTCCGCCCAGCGCGCATTGCGGTCGAACAGCAGCGCCTTCGCCACCTCGGGCGAGTCCTTCAGGTCGTCGTTCATCTCCCTGGCCAAAGCCTCGGGATCGCCCTTCGCCCAGTCGTCGACCATCGTCGCCATCGTCTTCTCCAGCGTCGGCAACTCGTCGATCGTGCTGCCGAGGAACTGGATCTGCGCGGTCTGCGACAGTCCGCCGAAATACCCCAGCTGCTGCTCCGCCGTCTCAAGCCCGATCACCGGCTTCCCCGCAGCCTTCGCCGCCGCGGTAATCACCTGCTCCGGCCCATTTGCCGAATCGTACCCCAGCTTCGACAAAGGCGCGATCGACAGGTTGGTCGCGGCCAGCCACGGCTTGAACCGATCGAACGCATTCGCCGGCAGCCCCAGATCCGTCACCGCCTTGGCATACGCCGCCCGCTTGTCCGCGGGCAGCTGCTCGGTCAGCGTCGGGCCGTCCTTCGACACGCCGGTCGCCATTACGAGGCTCTGCATCTTCGCGGGATCGGGCATCACCAGCTCCAGCACCACTTGGTTCGACCGATCGAACGCAGTCTTCACCGCCTCGTCGAACCACGTCATGCCGGGCTTCAACACATGGATCGTCCCGAACAGGTAGATCGTCGTGTCCTTGTCCTTCACCACCCAAAGTGCCGGATCGGCGTCATTGGCGGCCTGCACGGGCTTGGGCGCTACCTGCGCACAGGCGGGCAACGCGAACGCCATCGCCATGGCGGACAGCGCCGACCGGAACGAGACAATCTTCGAAAACAGCTTCAAGGCGATGGCATCCTCATCATGGGTTGCGCCCCATGTAGGGGCCCCGGCGCAAACGCACCACTTGCCTCCCGCACCCCCATCCGCCAAAGCCCGCGCGTGACCCAGCCCGTGATAAAGCCTCTTAGCTTCCAGCGCATGATCCTCACGCTCCACGATTACTGGAGCGAACACGGATGCCTGATCCTGCAGCCCTACGACATGGAAATGGGCGCGGGCACCTTCCACACCGCCACGACGCTCCGCGCGCTCGGGCCGAAACCGTGGAACGCCGCGTTCGTCCAGCCCTGCCGCCGCCCGACCGACGGCCGCTACGGCGAGAACCCCAACCGGCTCCAGCATTACTATCAGTATCAGGTCATCCTGAAACCGAGCCCCGCCAACCTCCAGGAACTCTACCTCGGCAGCCTCGCGGCGATCGGCATCGACATGCTGAAGCACGACATCCGCTTTGTCGAGGACGACTGGGAAAGCCCGACGCTCGGCGCCTGGGGTCTCGGCTGGGAGGTCTGGTGCGACGGCATGGAGGTGACTCAGTTCACCTATTTCCAGCAGATGGGCGGCTTCGACATGAAGCCCGTCGCCGGCGAACTCACCTACGGGTTGGAGCGCCTCGCGATGTACATCCAGGACAAGGACTCGGTCTACGATCTCGCCTTCAACGACGCCGGCGTGACCTACGGCGACGTGTTCCTGGAGAACGAGCAGGAGATGTCGAAGTGGAACTTCGAGATCGCCGACACGGACTCCCTGTTCGACCAGTTCCGCAAGCACGTCGCCGAATGCGAGAACAGCCTCTCCGCCAAGCTCCCGATCCCGGCCTACGAGCAGGCGATCAAAGCCAGCCACATCTTCAACCTCCTCCAGGCCCGCGGCGTAATCTCGGTAGCCGAACGCCAAGCCTATATGGGCCGCGTCCGAGACCTCGCCAAAGGCGCCTGCGCCGCCTGGATGGACAAGCACGGATGGGCGGCGTGATGGCTGTTCGTCGACAAGAAGGTTTTTGCGCGCAGAGGCGCAGAGGCGCGGAGCAGAAGGAAGGCCCGTCGGTATATCGACCGGCGATCCGGCTTCGGCATGGTGAAAGACGCCTGCGGCGTCACTTGGCCGCGCGCAGCGCAATCGCTCCAACCTTCTCTTCTACCCTTCTCCTCCGCGCCTCTGCGCCTCTGCGCGAAACCCCTTCTCCCTTCTTCGCGTGCGAACCCAAATGACCGACTTCCTCCTAGAACTCCGCTCCGAAGAAATCCCCGCCCGGATGCAGTCCAAGGCGCGAGACGATCTCGCCAAGCTGTTCACCGCCGAGCTCGCCAAGGCCGGCATCGTCACCAGCGACATCGTCACCTACGCGACCCCGCGCCGCCTGACGCTGATCGCGCGCGACCTGCCGCTCGAGACCGCCGCTGTCTCCGAGGAAACCAAGGGCCCCAAGACCTCCGCCCCCCCACAAGCGCTCGAAGGGTTCCTGCGGAAAACCGGCCTCACGCGCGAGCAACTGATAGACCGCAACGGCACGCTGTTCGCGGTCACCGAAAAGCCCGGCCGCGCCACCGCCGCCGTACTCGCAGACGCGATCCCCGCGATCGTCCGCGCGTTCCCGTGGCCGAAGTCGATGCGCTGGGGCGATGCGTCGGCCAGCACCGAATCGCTCCGGTGGGTCCGCCCGCTGCAGGGCATCGTCGCGCTGCTCGGCGAAGAGATCGTGCCGTTCGAGATCGCCGGCATCGCCAGCGGCGCCGCCACGCTCGGCCACCGCTTCCACCACCCGTACCAGATCACGATCGGCGGCGCGCACGACTATGTCGAGAAACTGCGCGCCTGCCACGTCATCGTCGACCACGACGAACGCGCCACGCTGATCCGCGACCACGCCCGCGAAGCCGCCGCGCAGGCCGGGCTCGAACTGATCGAGGACGAGGGACTCGTCGCGGAGAATGCCGGCCTCGCCGAATGGCCGATTCCCCTGCTAGGCCAATTCGACCCCGAATTTCTCGACGTCCCGCCCGAGGTGATCCAGCTCACCGCCCGCGTGAACCAGAAATATTTCGTCTGCCGCGGGGCCGACGGAAAGCTCGCCAACGCGTTCGTCTGTACCGCTAACATCGATGCGCACGACGGCGGCGCGAGCATCGTCGAGGGCAACCGCAAGGTCCTCGCCGCGCGCTTGTCGGATGCCAAGTTCTTCTACGACACCGACCTCAAGGTCCCGCTCGAAGAGCAGGCGGAGAAGCTGTCGAAGATCGTCTTCCACGAAAAGCTCGGCACCGTAGCCGACAAGGTCGACCGCGTCGCGAAGCTCGCCCGCTGGCTGGTAGAAGAGGGCATGGTCACTTCTGCTCCCTCTCCCCTGCGGGGAGAGGGCCGGGGTGAGGGGCTGCCAAGCAGCGCCACCCCCGGAACAGCCCCTCACCCCAACCCTCTCCCCGCAGGGGAGAGGGAGCAGTTGGCAGACCTAGCAGACCGCGCAGCCCGCCTCGCAAAGGCAGACCTCGTCACCGGCATGGTCGGCGAGTTCCCCGAGCTGCAAGGCCTGGTGGGAGGCTACTACGCCGCCGCGCAGGGCGAGCACCCGGCCGTCGCCACCGCCATCCGCGACCACTACAAACCGGTCGGTCAAGGCGATGATGTCCCCACCGACCCGGTAACGGTCGTGGTAAGCCTGGCGGACAAGCTGGATACCGCACTCAGCTTTCTTTCAATCGATCTAGGACCAACAGGATCGAAGGATCCTTTTGCGATCCGCCGTTCTGTGATCTCGATAATCCGCACTATTTTCGATAACAACGTTGAGCTACCGCTCAGTCGAGTAATCCTGCAGTGGATTATTATAACGCTTAAGCAAATTACTACAGATATGAATAATTCTGCCGCTAGCAACGATTTGCGCGGTCGCAGAAGCGATCAGTTCGCGAGTATATTCGGTATTTTGACTAGCGGATCATACGAAGACATTCGGTATGATGTGGCAAGTAGGTTACGCCCACTTATTGAAGGTGGCGAAGAGCCGCGCTTTAACACTTGGGTTGATCGCTTGGCTCGGCAAAAGGGAAGTAAGAACGACAATTTTGCTGATTTTAGACTTTCAGTAGTTTCGTTAATTTTGGAGCGCCTCAAAGTCCAGCAACGCGAAGCCGGCGTCCGTCACGACCTGATCGACGCGGTGTTCGCGCTCGGTGGCGAGGACGATCTCGTCCGCCTGCTCGCGCGCGTCCACGCGCTCCAGGCGTTCGTCACCACCGAGGACGGCGCAAACCTGCTCGCCGGCTATAAGCGCGCCGCCAATATCCTGAAGAAGGAGGCGCCTTCTGCTCCCTCTCCCCTGCGGGGAGAGGGTAGGGGTGAGGGGCTGCCAAGCAATGCAGCGCCCGGAACAGCCCCTCACCCCGACCCTCTCCCCGCAGGGGAGAGGGAGAAGATGCTGTCCTACACCCCCGAACCGGCAGAGACCGCGCTGATGACCGCGCTAGACTCCGCCGAACCCCGCGCCACCGCCGCGATCGCGCGCGAGGATTTCGCCGCGGCGATGGCCGCGCTCGCGTCGCTGCGCGCGCCGATCGACGCGTTTTTTGATAGCGTTATCGTCAACGACGCCGACCCCGCAAAGCGCTCGCACCGTCTCCAGCTACTTGAGCGAGTCCGTGCCGCAGTGCACAATGTCGCAGATTTTTCGAAGATCGAGGGCTGATTGAAGGGAAGTGCAGACCGCTCCCAGCGTCTGCACTTCCTGCACTTCACTTTTGCCCTACCAGTGAAAACAAGCACTTAGAGGACCGACCATGACCCAATATGTGTATCGCTTCGGCGGCGGTGTTTCGGATGGCGGCAAGGGCGACAAGAACCTGCTGGGCGGCAAGGGCGCGAACCTCGCCGAGATGGCGTCGATCGGCCTCCCGGTCCCGCCGGGCTTCACGATCTCGACCGATTTCTGCGCGGTCTATTACGACGAAGGCGGCCAGTTCCCGCAAAGCCTGCGCGACGAGGTCGCCACCGGCCTCGCCCACATCGAAGGCGTCACCGGCAAGACATTCGGCGACCCCGCCGACCCGCTGCTCGTCTCGGTCCGCTCCGGCGCCCGCGCGTCGATGCCGGGGATGATGGACACCGTCCTCAATCTCGGCCTCAACGACCAGACCGTCGAGGGCCTCGCCGCCAAGTCCGAGGACGCGCGCTTTGCCTGGGACAGCTATCGCCGCTTCATCCAGATGTACGCCGACGTCGTGCTCGAACTCGATCACGGCGCGTTCGAGGAAGCGCTGGAGATCGCCAAGGAAGACCAGGGCTTCACGCTCGACACCGAACTCTCGGCCGACGATCTCCGGAAACTCGTCGCGGAGTATAAGGGCCTCGTCGAGAAGCTCTGGGGCAAGCCCTTCCCGCAGGACGTCCACGACCAGCTCTGGGGCGCGGTCGGCGCGGTCTTCGGCTCGTGGCAGTCCGAGCGTGCGAAAGTCTATCGCCGCCTCAACGACATCCCCGGCGGCTGGGGCACCGCGGTCAACATCCAGGCGATGGTGTTCGGCAACATGGGCGACACCTCGGCGACCGGCGTCGCCTTCACGCGCGACCCGTCGAAGGGCGACCGCGCCTATTACGGCGAATTCCTGATCAACGCGCAGGGCGAGGACGTCGTCGCCGGCATCCGCACCCCGCAATACCTCACCAAGACCGCGCGCGAAGACGCCGGCGCCAAGCCCGCCTCGATGGAAGAGGCGATGCCCGAGGTCTACCACCAGCTCGCCGACGTGTTCGACACGCTCGAAAACCACTACCGCGACATGCAGGACATCGAGTTCACGGTCGAGAAGACCAAGCTCTGGATGCTCCAGACCCGCGCCGGCAAGCGTACCGCCAAGGCCGCGCTCAAGATCGCCGTCGACATGGCGAACGAAGGTCTCATCACCCGCGAGGAAGCGATCCTGCGCGTCGAGCCGATGGCGCTCGACCAGCTGCTCCACCCGACGCTCGATCCGAAAGCGCACCGCGACGTGCTGACCAAGGGCCTCCCCGCATCGCCGGGTGCAGCCTCGGGTGCAGTCGTGTTCGACGCCGATGCCGCCGAGAAGAAAGCGGCGGATGGCGTCGCCGTCATCCTCGTCCGCACCGAGACCTCGCCCGACGACATCCACGGCATGCACGCCGCCAAGGGCATCCTCACCGCACGCGGCGGGATGACGTCGCATGCTGCGGTGGTGGCACGCGGCATGGGCCGTCCCTGCGTTTCGGGCGCCGGCACGCTCTCCATCGACGCCAAGGCGAAGATCATGCGCTGCGGCGGCCGCGAGGTGAAGGAGGGCGACCTGCTCACCATCGACGGCACCACCGGCGAAGTGATGATCGGCGCGGTCGCGACCGTGCAGCCCGAGCTGTCGGGCGATTTCGCGACCTTGATGGTGTGGGCCGACGAGGTCCGCCGCCTGAAGGTTCGCGCCAATGCGGAGACGCCGGAAGATTGCCGAGTCGCGCGCGAGTTCGGCGCCGAGGGTGTCGGCCTGTGTCGCACCGAGCACATGTTCTTCGAGAGCAGCCGCATCACCAACGTCCGCCAGATGATCCTGGCGAGCGATGAAAAGGGACGCCGCGTCGCACTGGAGAAGCTGCTTCCCGAGCAGCGCAAGGACTTCACCGAGATCCTTGAGGTGATGGCGGGGCTCCCGGTGACGATCCGCCTGCTCGATCCGCCGCTCCACGAATTCCTCCCCCACGAGGAATCCGAATTCGCGGAAGTCGCGACCGCGGCTGGCGTCGACGTTGACACGCTAAAGCGCCGCGCGGCGGAACTGCACGAGTTCAACCCGATGCTCGGCCACCGCGGCTGCCGTCTCGGCGTGACCTATCCCGAAATCTACGAGATGCAGGCCCGCGCGATCTTCGAGGCGGCAGTCGACGTCGCGGAGAAGTCCGGCGCAGCCCCGATCCCCGAAGTCATGATCCCGTTGGTGGCGACCCGCCGCGAGCTGGAACTGATGAAGGCCGTCGTCGACAAGGCTGCGCAGGCCGTGTTCGCCGAAAAGGGCCGAACGATCGAGTATCTCGTCGGCACAATGATCGAACTCCCGCGCGCCGCATTGCGTGCGGGCGAAATCGCGGAAGTCGGCGAGTTCTTCTCGTTCGGCACCAACGACCTGACGCAGACCACGCTAGGCGTCAGCCGAGACGACGCCTCGCGCTTCCTCGGCGCGTATGTCGAGCAGGGCATCTACGCGAAGGACCCGTTCGTCAGCATCGACGTGGAGGGAGTAGGCGAACTGATCGAGATCGCCGCGGAACGTGGGCGGAAAACCCGCGCGGGTATCAAGCTAGGGATCTGCGGCGAACACGGCGGCGACCCGGCGAGCATCGCGTTCTGCGAGAAGGTTGGGTTGGATTACGTGTCCGCCAGCCCGTACCGAGTCCCGATTGCCCGCCTAGCAGCGGCCCAAGCGGCACTGTCGAAGAAGTAAGCGCCACCCAAAATAGCACCACTCTATTTAGGGCTACCACCCCGGCGAAGGCCGGGGCCCAATTGGAACGTCCAAAGTAACGAAGGACCACCCTCAGTTACTCAGCACCCCCAATTGGGCCCCGGCCTCCGCCGGGGTGGAAGAACAAAAGAATGTTTCCCCGCGAAGGCGGGGACCCAGACTGGACTCCCGCCTTCGCGGGAGAACAAGGGGGCGGGGGCCGACCTAAATCAACCCCAACCCTTACCGACGCTGATCGAAATCGAACCACCCACGCTTGGTCCCATCGGCATTATACGCCGGCCGAGCATAACCCGGCCGCGACGAAGACAGCGCCCCGGACCGCGACGTATCCACAACCGGCGCCCGCTCAACGACCGCCGGAGCAACCCGCGCCGCCTCGACCTCCTTCACCAACCGGGCATTCTCCCGCTCGGCCTCGACCGCTCGCTTCTCCGCTGCCGCCGCGCGAACATCGCCATCCTTCTTCACCGAAGCATGCGCGTCCCGCTCCGCCAGATAGCGCGCCTTCCACTTCTTCCCCCCCGGATGGCTCGCCAATCCGAACAGCCAGCCGGCAACGAAAACCAGCGCAAGCGCCGCGAACTGCGTAGGTGTGGAAAACAACAGCATCGTAAAACCCTCCTGTTACGGGAGCCCAACGATCCTCCGCGCCGCCGGTTGCTTCAGGTTTTCATAAGCGCATCGGAGATCGAACATGCCGCCGGCCCCAGGATGACGACGAACAACACCGGCAGGATGAACAGGATCAGCGGGATCGTCATGATCGCCGGCAACCGCGCCGCCTTCTCCTCCGCCCGCATCATCCGCTCGTTGCGGAATTCGCCCGACAGCACGCGCAGCGCCGACGCCAGCGGCGTGCCGTATTTCTCGGTCTGGATCATCGTCGTGACGACTCCCTTCACCGCATCCAGCTTCACCCGCTGTGCCAGATTCTCGAACGCCATCCGCCGATCCGTCAGGAACCCGAGTTCGATCGCGGTCAGCGTGAACTCTTCGCCCAGCTCCGGATATGCCCGCCCCAGTTCGCGCGCGACCCGGTGGAATGCGGCATCGACGGTCAACCCCGCCTCGGCGCAGATCACCAGCAGATCGAGCGCATCCGGCAACCCCTTGCGGATCGCGTCCGAGCGCTTCTTGATCTTGTTGTCGAGATACAGGTCGGGCGCCTTGTAGCTCATGATGAAAGTCATCGCGACGAGCCCGTATTTCTTCAGCGGCCCCCAGGTCGCGAAACCGTCGGTCCCGTACACCCAGTACAGCATCGCGCCGCCCAGCACGATCGGCAGCACGAGGCGCCCGAAGATCACCGCCGGCGCCCATTCCTTCGATCGGATGCCGGCCTGCATCAGCTTCAGCTGGACCGCCTTGACCTGGCTGTCCTGCAGCATCTTCATCGACGACAGCATGCCGCGCATCTTGTCGGCGGTGTCGTTGCGCTGGACCAGTTTCGCACGCCGCTTGGTGGAGGCGGTGATGCCCGCCTTAAGCTGCTCGCGGCGATCGTTCAGCGCCTTGACGCGCTTCGTCATCGGATCGCGGACGGTGGTCACCGCATAGATCGCGATCATGACCGCGAACGCCGCGACGCCCGACAGGATCGTCGCGACCAGCAGGACGTCGATCCCGAGAATAGTAGGTCCGGCGGTTCCGCCCATCATCCTGGCCCTTAAATCTCGAAGCTGATCATCTTGGACATGATGAAGGCGCCGATCGCCATCCACACCATGCCGCCCATGCCGATCGCCATCAGCCGCTGGTCGATGAAGAAATTCTGCATATATCGGCCGTTGATGAACCAGATCATCGCGAACACGATGAACGGCAGCGCGCCGATGATGTAGGCCGACGCCTTCGATTCCGACGACATCGCCTTGATCTTCAGCTTCATCTGACTGCGCATGCGCAGGACGTGCGACAAATTGGCGAGCGTTTCCGCCAGATTGCCACCGGTTTCACGCTGGATCGCGATCGTGATCACGAAGAACTGGAATTCGGGCGTGCCGAGCCGGTCGGCAGTCTCCTGCAGCGCGGCGTCCATCGTCCGGCCGATCTTCATCTTGTCGCTGATCGCCCGGAATTCCTCGCCGACCGGCCCCTCGACCTCCTGACCAACCACGCCGATCGTCTCACTGATCGGCAGGCCGGAGCGCAAGCCCCGGACCAGCAGGTCGATCGCATCGGGAAACTTCGCGGTGAACTTGCCGATCCGTCGCGCGATGGTCTTCCCGACGACGAAATGAGGCAGGCCGACGCCAACGAACAGCCCGAACATCAGCGCCAGCAGGATCGGCAACCCCTTGATCAGCATGAGCATCGCGACGACCAGCGCGATCCCCGCCGTCACCATGCCGTATTGCCCGACGGTCCAATCCTTGCCGGTCATCGCGAGGCGCTTTGCCAACTGCTCCGGGTTCGGCAGGATGCGACCGAAGGCGAGATCCATCTTGGTGTCGCGGTTGGTCGAGATCCGCCGCATCTGCGCTTCGGCGACGACGAGTGCGTCGCCGTGCCGCTCGCGCAACGAGGATATCCGGCGCGACTGCGCGCGGCCCGCGGACGGTCCTGCGAACGCGAACAGCACCATGCCCAGCACCACGAAGGCACCGATCATCACCAGCAGGAGCGGCATCATGTCCATTATTTGACGGGTGCCGGCTTGGCCGCGCGCTTCGGGATAAGGCCCTTCAGATTGCTGAACTTGCCGATCAGCGACTTGCCCTTCGCCCCTTTTCTACCGGCGATATCGACGTCGGCCGATGCCGCGGCGATGTCGGAGGCCAGCGCGAGGATCGGCGCGATGGTCTTCGACGTCTTGCCGACCTCGACGATCGGCTTACCGAGCTTGGCGGCTTGCGCCGCCAGCTTCTGGTCGAACGGCACGATATAGTCGATCTTGCGTTCGATCGACCCTTCGAAGTCCTTGCGGTTGATCTCGAGCTGGCCGCCCGCGTGCATCCGGTTGGCCACCACGTACACCGTGGTCTGCTGCGTGTTCGATTTCAGCCACGACAGGATTCGGATCGTGTCGCGCGCCGCCGCCAGCGTCAGATCGGTGACGAGCACGATCAGCTTCACGTCGCTGATCAGATGCGGATGTTGGATCAATATTCCGCGCGGGAGGTCTACAACGGTGCACTCGAACGCCGCGCGCATTTCCTCCTGCAGCTGGAAGAAGGCAGAGCCGTCGGTGATCAGCGGTGCATTGATCGGCGCCTCCGCCGACAGGACGGACAGCTTCTCCGATGCCTTCACCATCGCGCGTTCGATGAACAGCCCGTCGATTCGGCTCGGATTCTCGATCGCGTCGGTCAGCCCGCGGCCTGGTTCGAGATCGAGCCCGAGTGCGCCGGTCCCGAAATGGACGTCGAGATCAAGCAACGCGGTTGCGCGCCCTTCATGGTCCGCCAGCAACCAAGCGATCGATGTCGCGATCGTCGATGCGCCGACCCCGCCGCGCGTTCCGATCACCGCGACCGCACAATGGGGACGATCGAGCGAGACCTCGATGTGCTTGGGTGCATTCAGGATCGTCTGCGCGTGCGAGAACGCCTCGCGCAGCATGTCGGGCTGCAACGGCTTCAGCAGATAATCCTGGATCCCGCTGGCGACCAGATCGCGGTACAGGCGAACATCGTTCACCTGACCCGCCGCGATCACCACCGTGCCCGGCTCGCAGACTTCAGCGAGCGCGTTGATGTCGTTGAGGGGGTCGCCCGATTCGGCGAGATCGACGAACAGGATCTGCGGCGAGGCCGATACCGACAGCGACTGGATCGCGTTGCGCAGGCCACCCTTGTGGATCTTGTCGACCGACCAGCCAAGTTCGGTGGCGATCGGGCGCAGTGCATCTGCGGTGATATCGTCGCAGACATAAGCGGTGAACGGCTCGCGGTGCGCGATGCCACCCGGTTTCCAGGGCGCGTTCATTACTTTCCTCCCGCGCTGGCGGTGCTGAGGCCACCGGCACCGGACGGTGCCTTTTTGCGGTAGGTGTCGATTGCCTTGTACGACACCGCCGCATCGGTGGTTTCTGCGCCCGGCGCGCCGCGGACCAGATCGGCCGGATTGGCGATCATCGCCGCGAGGTTGCTGTTGATCGCGCAGCCATAGTTGGACGAGGTGTTCGACTCGACCTCGTTGGTCGCGTCGCGCGACCAGTCGGGGCAATGCGGCACCCCGGCGCGCATCCTGCTGACGACCACGCGGATCGCGCCGGGGGTGAGCGGGGCGGGGGTCACCGGGGCATCGTCGCTGAGCAACAGTCCGTATTGCGCGACCACCGCGGCGACGTCGCCGCGTGCGCCGGGCGCCTCGCCGGCGGGATCGTCGATCGCGACGCGGTCGCCGTAGCCCAGCCGCATCGTCGTCATCCAGCCCGCCAGCCGCTGCTGTTCGCCACTCGCCAAGCCGCCACCGGACACGGCGAGATCGAGCGCGTAGTCGGAGCGGCTCACAACCGGCTGATGCACCGATTCGAGGCCGCGGTTCTCGGTCCCCATACATCCGCCGAGGAGCAGCGCGGGGACGAGCGACGCTAGGATCGATTTCTTGATCATCGGAAATCCTTGGGGCGTGAAGCGCAGAGGCATGGCTGCGGCCAGATCAATTCGAGAAGCCGGGGGCGGGGACGGCGGCCGTGCCGGGCTTGGTGCGCTTGCCCCCCCTGCCTGTACCGCTGCCGGTACCATTGCCGCTGCCGGAAGTGACCGGCGCCGGCACCCTGACGTCATCTTCGTTGCGACGGATATCCCCCTGCGGCACCGGCATGACAGGCGCGGCGGCGCCGACCGACGGCTGGACATAGCCGGGACGCGCTACGGTCGGCACCGGACGCTTGCCGCCGCCGCTCGCACTCAACGTGCCGAGCAGCACCCGGTCGATATCGGTCGGCGCGCGCGCGCCGTCGGTCGGCAGGGCGATGTCGCTCGCATTGTTGACCGGCTTCACCAGGTACGGCGTGATCACGATGACGAGTTCGGTCTCGTTGCGCTGGAACGCGTTCGAGCGAAAGAGCGCGCCGATGATCGGCAGGTTCGCCAATCCGGGCGTCTTGTCGTACGAATTATTGTGGCTGTTCGACAGCAGGCCGCTGATCATCATGCTCTGGCCGGAGCCCAGTTCGACGGTCGTCTCGGTCCGCCTGGTGGTCAGGCCGGGCACGCGCGTGCCGTTGAGCGTCACGGCGTTCGAGTAATCGAGTTGCGATACTTCGGGGCGGACGCGCAGCGAGATGCGGCCATCCGAGAGAACCGTCGGCGTATAGGCGAGGCTCACGCCATATTGTTTGTAGTCGACCGAGACGGTGCCGAGCGCCTGCGCGATCGGGATCGGCACTTCGCCGCCGGCGAGAAACGTCCCCGTCTCGCCCGACAGCGCGGTGAGGTTCGGATTGGCGAGCGTCGTGACCTGCCCGGTGGTTTCGCCGAGATCGATCGCGGCGAGCAGGTCGGTGCCGAGCAGTCGGCCCGCGATGCCGAGCGTCGAGCGCTGCGATCCCACCGCATAGGTCGAGGTCTTCACGCCGGTGGTCGGATTATACGTGATCGTTCCCGGCGTTCCGGAGGTGCTGCCGAACAGGAAGCCCGATCCGCTCCGGTCCTGCGTCAGCAGATTGACACCGATATTCTTGACGAAACTGCGACTGACCTCGGCGATCCGCACCTGCAGGTTCACCTGCAACGGCGTCGCGGTCTTCAGCCGCGAGAGCACTTTGGTCGAATCGCCGACGAACGCCTGGACCAAGCGCTCGGCTTCGGCCGCGTCCTCCGGCGCGGCGACCGTGCCGGTCAACAGGATCAGGCCGTTCATCGGCGTCGCGACTACCTGCGCCTCCGGCATCGCCAGCCCAAGCATCTGCTGGACCGAGTCGAGGTTGTTGCCGACCCGAATCGTCGCCGAATAGACGACCGCGCCACCCTTGGCGGTGGCCGAGATCGTCGTCTCGCCGGTCTTCTTGCCGAACACGTACAACTGCGTCGGCGAACGGACCTGAACGTCGGCGATCGCGTCGTCGGCGACGAACAGGTCGCTCATCGGCCGCGCGAGCGTCACCAGCCGGCCGCGGCCGGTGTTGACCTGCACGACCGGCGATCCGGCGGGGGCGACGGCACCGCGCGCGCGCTGCGCCAGCGCGGGCACCGAAGGCGCTGCCGTCACCGCAACCAGGACGACCGCGAGCGGCCATGCCAGCGCGGCTTTCCGGCGCGCCGTGCCGATGGGGCGAGTCGATGGAGT
Source organism: Sphingomonas sp. M1A8_2b (assembly GCF_053345535.1). Taxonomy (NCBI): domain Bacteria; kingdom Pseudomonadati; phylum Pseudomonadota; class Alphaproteobacteria; order Sphingomonadales; family Sphingomonadaceae; genus Sphingomonas; species Sphingomonas sp. M1A8_2b. Next base: position 131,049 of record NZ_JBKFAH010000004.1, read on the forward strand.
ACGCATCTTAATTCTTCCCCCCGACCGGAACGACGGTCATTGCGTTGCCGCGCGCCACCCGCACGACCGGTCCTTGCACGACCGCCGCACTGGTCGTGGATGCACCGACCGGAACTGGCATGCCCCCCTGGCCGCCCATCCCGCCGCCACTTTCGGCCGGCTTGCCGGGCACCGTACTGCGCTGATACCGCGAAACGTCCGCACCGGTCTGGTAGCTCGACGCGCCGGCCGAAGGCTGGCTCGCAAGCCGCACCATCATCGCCTTTTCGGCCTTCGGATCGGTACCGTTGGGCACCCTTACCGCGCCCGACGCGATCGCTTCTTCGAGTTCGGCCGAATTGTCCGCGATCGAGCGCAGCGATAGCGACAGCGTGCCGAGCGTCTGCGCGACCGCGACCTGCTCGGCCATCTTCGGCGTCGCTTCGATCGTCACGTTGGAGAATGTCTGGACCTTGGTCTTGCCGTCTTCGCCGACCAGATTGTCGGTCCGCTGGTCGGTGGCGAGCACGCGGATGTTGCGCATGATCGTCTCCGACACCTTGAGCGGCTGCCCATCGCCGCCGCCGGCGACCGTCTGCGTCAGGACGAGATCGATCCGATCGCCCGGAAAGACGAAGCCCGCAACCGCGGCCTGCGCCGACACGGGGACGGAGACCGCGCGCATGCCCGGACCGAGCGCCGCGGCGAGAAACCCGCGATCGCCCGGCTTCACCAGCGCGCCCTGCGTCACCGGCTGCCCGGCGGTGATGATGCTGCGCACCACCGTGCCCTGCAACGACTGGAGGTTGGTCTTGTCGCGAAGATAATAGGCGTTGTCGACCAGCTCCTTGGGCCAGGGCTGGAACTTCAGCGCGGTGGCGTCCAGAATCGTGCCGACCGGCAGCGAGCGCGTCGCGACGAGCACCTCGGGCCCATCGACGACCGGCGCGGCCATCGTCGTGGCGCCGGCTTGCGGCGCCGAGCTTCCCGCCACGAGCGTTCTGGCAAAGAAGGCTGTGACGGCCGCGACAATAAGCGCGCCTACCAGCAAAAGTATCTTGCGGCTGTCCATGACTACATCGTGCCTTTCAGGCGCCCGGTACTTGTTCCGAGGTTAATAATCACTGAAACTGGTTAAGGAGTGGTTCGCGGAGTGCCAGAAGCCCAGCGAATGCTATCGCCACGCCGTACGGAACCTCGATCTGGCCCGTATTCTTCTTGATTGTCCGCTCGATCATCATGACGATCGTGACGATTCCGCCGGCGATCGACATGACCATCAGCATCGACAGGAACGCCGGGAACGGCAGCCACAGCGCCAGCGCGACGATCAGCTTGACGTCGCCGCCGCCCATCATCCCGAAGTGGAACGCGACCAGGAATACCGCGAACACCGCCAACGCGACGCCGAGCTGGAGCGCCATGTCGGGCCACATGTCGAGCCCGTTCGCATACCACCATATCGGTGCGAGCAGCGCGACCGCAGCGTTCTTCCAGTTGCCGATTTCCCGCGTTCGCGCGTCCTCGATCCCGACCGAGACCAGCAGCCCCCCGAGCACGAAAATCAAAATTGGCAGAGCAATGTTGGACCCCATCGGCTAAGTCCTAACCGAGATGACTTTCGAAAAAGTAACCGTCCTCGGTAATTTCCCGCCCAAATCCGATACCTTCGCCGGATCGGACGATGGTTCGGCGGGGCGGCGGGCGATTCCCGATGGCGCCCACATCGGCCATTGGACCGCGCCCGACGGGTGGAAGCTGCGGCGGTTCGATTGGCCTGCGGCGGCGCCGCGTGGCTACATCCTGTTCCAGACCGGCCGGGGCGACATCTTCGAGAAGTACCTCGAGACGTTCGCGCACCTCCGGGCACAGGGCTGGTCGGTGACCGCATTTGACTGGCGCGGGCAGGGCGGTTCGGGGCGACTGTCGGCCGATCCGCATGTCGGCCACGCAAGCGATTACGGCGTGTACGACCGCGATCTCGCGGCGTTCTGGGCGGACTGGATCGCGGAGGATGGCGCGGAGGATGGCGCGGAGGATGACAAGGCGTCGCCACGGCCGCGCGTCGTGCTCGGCCACTCGATGGGCGGCATGATGGTCATGCGCGCGCTGGCCGCCCGTTCGATCGAGCCGAGCGCGGCGATCCTCGTGGCGCCGATGATCGGTTTGAAATCGCCGTTCGGGGCGGGCTTTGCCGGTCGGGTCGCCCGGTGGATGGCCAGCCACGGCGATCCGGCGCGTGCGGCCTGGCGGACCAACGAGCGGCCTGGCTCGGTCGCCTCCCGCCAGCAACTGCTGACCCACGACGTCGCGCGCTACGAGGACGAGCGCTGGTGGCAGCAAAATTCGCCCGACCTCGTGCTTGGGCCGCCGAGCTGGGCGTGGCTGGCGCAGGGCTTTGCGGGCGCGGCTGCGCTGGCGACCGATCCCCGCGTCGAATCGATCGAGATCCCGGTGCTGCTGCTGGTCGCCGACGCCGACAAGCTGGTCGACCCGCGCGCCGCGCTGCGGCTGGCGGCCCGATTGCGCGATGCGCAGGTCGTCCGGTTCGGTCCGGAGTCGGCGCACGAGATCCTTCGCGAGGCCGATCCGGTGCGCGACCGGGCGCTGTCGGCGATCGTTTCGTTTCTGGCGGATTCGTCTCTGGCCGATTCGTCTCTGGCGGCGTGTGTGCCGCCGCGCTGATGGTGGCCGTCTACGACATCGCGATCGTCGGTGCGGGAATGGCCGGCGCGAGCCTCGCCGCTGCGGTCGCGCCGCACGCCCGCATTCTCGTCCTCGAAGCCGAGGACATGCCGGGCTACCACGCCACCGGGCGTTCCGCCGCCTTCTGGTCCGAAACGTACGGCGGTCCCGCGATCCAGCCGCTGACGACCGCATCCGGCGCCTTCCTCCGCGACGGTGGCTATCTCGCGCCGCTCGGATCGCTGCACATCGGTCGGGCCGAGGATGCGGCGGCCGCCGATGCGTTCCTCGCCGCGTTTGCCGATAGCGATGTCGCGCTCGACCGGGTCGATCCGGCGGGGCTGGTGCCCGGGCTCCGCCGCGACTGGACGATCGGCGTGATCGAGGCGAGCTGCGCCTATATCGACGTCGCCGCGCTCCACGCCGAGTACATCGCCGCCGCACGTCGCTCCGGGGCAACGTTCGTCACCGGCGCGGCGTTGACTGCCGCGACCCGTGCCGGAGGTCGCTGGACAATCGCTACGCGCGCCGGGCAGTACGAGGCGACCGTGCTCGTCAACGCCGCCGGCGCGTGGGCCGACAGCGTCGCGATCTGCGCCGGCGTTCGCCCGCTCGGACTGCAAGCGTATCGCCGGACGATGGCGCAGCTCCGCACCGACCCGGGCGCACCCGACGGCCTGCCGCATGTCGCCGACATCGCCGGCCGCTTCTATTTCAAGCCCGAGCCCGGCGGTCGCGTCTGGCTGTCTCCCCATGACGAGATCCCGAGCGCCGCCTGCGACGCGGCCGCCGAAGAGATCGACGTCGCGCTGGCGATCGACCGGTTCGAACAGGTCGTCGACTGGCACGTTGCGGCGGTCGAGCGGCGCTGGGCGGGGCTGCGGACCTTCGCCCCCGATCGCTTGCCGATCTACGGGCTCGACCCGAATACGCCTGCCTTCTTCTGGTTCGCGGGGCAGGGCGGTTTCGGGATCCAGACGGCGCCCGCCGCCGCGGCGCTGGCGTCCGGCCTGTTGCTTGGGAACAGTCCCAGCACGGCGGTAGAGACGATCGATCCGGCGCGCTATTCACCGCATCGATTGTCCGCTAGCCTGACCTAGGTTTCGATGAGGAGGACGTGACATGGCGCACAAGTTCGTGATCGAGCAGAACAAGGCCGGCGAGTACGTCGCCAAGTTCAAGTACAACAGCGAAGTGATGTTCTGGACCGAAGGCTATTCGAGCAAGGCCGGTGCCAGGAACGCAATCGAATCGATCATCAAGAACGGCCCCGCCGCACCCGTCGAAGAAACCTGAGCCGGCGCGGCCATCCGATTCGGGCCCGTTTCGTTCACCTGACACGGGCTTCGTTCCGGGTAAGTTCGCGCGACTTTATGGTCGCCGATGTGAATATATCGGCATTTTCGCACACCAGAATGGCGCGAACGACCAAGAATCCATTGGGAAAAATCCGGATCGCGCGCTGAAAAACTCGACAGAATCGGGTTAGTCATGAAAAATAGAGCAATGTTAAATACGCAGCATGGTTAACGAGACATAAATCCGGGGCTGGCAGTGGAGCCAGCTTTTCGGTGTGTATGTCACATGGTTGATTTTTTCGTTGGCAGCGCGATTTCGACGATCAACGCCAAGGGTGAACTTCCGCTACCCGATCACTTCTGCGTTGCGATCCAATCGCGGGCGATCCGCGACGATCTGTTCGTCGGTCTACACGCAGATCATCCCTGCATGGTCGTCTCGGACCGCGAGAGTGTCGCGGTGCATCATCACGAACCCCAGGACATCGCGCTCGGCGGCTGGGAACGCGAGGCGCGCGAGACGCTGTTGCGACGACGCCTCGGGTTCGTCGCGCCGGCGCAGATGGACGGCAAGGGGCGTATCCGGATCGCGCCATGGATGCGGTCGCGGCGCGGCATCCGCCAGCGCGCGCTGCTGATCGGCATGGGGCGTCATTTCGAGGTCTGGAATCTCGATCTGGTGCTCGAACAGGGGCCGAGCGACCTGATCGTGCTCGCCGCGCTGCACCTCGATACATCGCTCACCAAGGAGGATCATCATGAACCTGCTCTGCCACGTCTCGGGACACGTCGCCGCCCCGCTCGTGCTGGAAAATCAGGGCTTTCTGTTCAGCCGCTGCCTGCGGTGCCGGCACGACCTGATACGCTCCGCCCGCCCGTCAACCGACCCGTCGAGCGACCCGGCAAGCGTATCGTCGCCGGCCGATAGCTGGACCGGCGTCCCCGACGGGCTGCGCGTGGCGTGGCGATCGACCGACGTCTCGGCATTCGATCAGCCGTCGTGGACCCAGCGCTCGTGGCAGCAGATCCGCGATCAAGGGCGCGAGGCGCTGGTTGCGGTGACCGATGCGACCCACGTCGCGGCTGCGGTGGTCGGCTGGCATGGTGCGGATGCTGCCCGACGGATCAAGGCCGCCTCGCTGGCGACGTATCGATCGGGACGCCGCGTACTACGTCTGCCCCGCCCGACGCGGCCGTCCTATGCCGGGATCGTCATCATCAACCTGACGCTGAAGCGCGATGAGGCGTCTTGGCGCGACGATCTGCCGCGGCAGGATACGCAGTTCGGCGACGTCGTCGGCGCGTGACGCGGGGCCCGGCCAGACACCGGGGTCAGGACCGCCCGGCGGCCACCGCGGCGTCGCTCGCCAGCTTGTCGGCGCGTTCGTTCTCGGGGTGACCGGCATGGCCCTTGACCCATTGCCATTCGATCTTGTGCCGCTCGACCGCAGCCAGCAACGCGTGCCAGAGTTCGGCGTTCTTGACCGGCTTCTTGTCGGCGGTCTTCCAGCCGTTGCGCTGCCAGCCCTTCACCCATTTGGTGAGGCCGTCCATGACGTACTTGCTGTCGGTATACAGCGTCACTGCGCACGGCCGTGTCAGCGCGTTGAGCGCCTGGATCGCGGCGGTCATCTCCATGCGGTTGTTGGTCGTCGGCGCCTCGCCGCCCGACAGCTCCTTCTCGTGCGCGCCCATCCGGATCACTGCGCCCCAGCCGCCGGGGCCGGGATTGCCCTTGCACGCGCCGTCGGTGAAGATCTCGACCTTCGTCATGGTCGGGGCGGCGATGTCGTCGGTCATGCGAACAGGTCGTCCTTGCGATACGCGTCCAGCCGCCGCCAATAGGCGAGCGGGTCCTTGCGGGTCACCAGCGCATCCGCCGGCGTGTTGAGCCAATCCCACGCCCGCGTCAGCAGGAAGCGCAGGCACGCGCCGCGCGCTAGGATCGGCAGCGCGGCCCGTTCCGCCGCCGAGAGCGGGAAGCGACTGGCATAGCCCGCGATCAAGGCCGCGCCAACCGCGGCATCATACTGCTCGCCTGTGCCGTCGAACGCCCACGCCGTGTGCATCACCGCAAGGTCGTAGGCACGGATGTCGGTGCATGCGAAATAGAAGTCGATCACGCCTGTCACGCGGTCGCCGAGCATCAGCACGTTGTCGGGAAACAGGTCCGAATGGATCGCCGCGACCGGCAGGTCGGTCGGCCATTCCGCCAGCACCGATGTCAACGCCGCCTCGGTCCGATCGAACAACCCCGGCGCGATCGAATCGATATCGCGCCCGCAGCGTTCGAGGAACGGCCGCCACGTGTCCGCACCAAGCGGATTGAGCCGGGTCTGCGTGAAGCTCGCTAGGCTGTCGTGCATCTGCCCCATCGCCGCACCCGCCGCATAGGCTTGCTCGGGGGTCGGGTGCGAGACCGACACACCGGTCAGGAATTCGATCAGGCACGCCGAGCGGCCGGCGAGCTGCTGGATCGCGACGCCATTTCGGTCGGGCAGCGCACGGGGCACCGGATTGCCGTCGTCGGCGAGATGATCGAGCATCGCGAGAAAGAACGGCAGGTCGTCGGTCGACGTGCGCTCCTCGTACAGCGTCAGGATGAAGCGGTCGGCGGTGGTGTCGACGAGGTAGTTGCTGTTCTGCACCCCTTCGGCGATGCCTTTGGCGGAGAGCAGGTCGCCGTGATCGAACCGCGCCAGAAACGCGCCCAGCGCTTCCGCCGAAACCTGCGTATACACCGCCATGCTACGCGGCGGCCTCCAGGCCACGCGGCAGTTTGAACGCGATCGTCTCGCGGTTCGTCTCGACCTCGCGCTCCGACACGGTGAAGCGCTCGGACAGCCGGTCGACCAGTTCGCGGACCAGCAATTCGGGTGCCGAGGCCCCCGCGGTGATCCCCAGCGTACCGACGCCCGCCAGGAACTCCCAGTCGAGTTCGCTCGCCCGCTGGATCAGCATCGCCGGCGTCCCCTCGCGCTCGGCGACCTCGACCAGCCGCACCGAGTTGGACGAATTGGGCGCACCGATCACCAGCATCGCATCGCAGCTGTGGGCGATCGCCTTGACCGCGGTCTGGCGGTTCGACGTTGCGTAGCAGATGTCCTCGCCGCGTGGCGGCAGCATCTGCGGGAAGCGTCGCTGCAACGTCGCGACCACGGCGGCGGTATCGTCGACCGACAGCGTCGTCTGCGTCAGGAAGGCGAGGTTCGCCGGATCGGCGGGCGCGAACGCCTCGGCGTCCTCGACCGTCTCGATCAGCGACATCGCGCCCTCGGGCACCTGCCCGAACGTGCCGATGACCTCGGGATGCCCGGCATGGCCGATGAACACGATGTGCCGACCCGCGCCGACCAGCCGTTCGGCCTGGCGGTGGACCTTCGACACCAGCGGGCAGGTCGCATCGAGATACTCCAGCCCGCGATTCTGGGCGTCGAGCGGTACCGATTTCGGCACGCCGTGCGCGGAGAACACGACCGGGGCGCCGTCGGGCACCTCGTCGAGTTCCTCGACGAACACCGCACCCTGCGCCTTCAGCGTGTCGACGACGAACTTGTTGTGGACGATCTCGTGGCGGACATAAACCGGGGCGCCATGCTTCTCGATCGCCAGTTCGACGATCCGGATGGCGCGGTCCACGCCGGCGCAAAAGCCTCGGGGTGCTGCGATCAACAGTTCGAGCGGCGGCTTGTCGATTGGGCTCATGATGCGCCTGCCTCTACGCGATTGCTTGCCTGGACGATAGCCGGTTCCTATGGTGCGCGGCGACAGGGGCCGCTTGCGACATGCGGTGGCCCTTTCGCTCGTTCGAGAAGGTAAGCGTCGCCGTGAAAGCCCCCATCCTCGCCGTTTCGGCAGTTGCGATCCTCTTGGGCGGGTGCGCCGGCAAGGGCGAAGTCGACGCGACCGGCGGTATTTCCGCGGTCCGTTCGGTCTGCCCGGCCGTGGCGATCCCCGCCGCGACCGGCGATATCACGCTGTTCGATCCGGCCACCAGCCGTGATCAGTCGGCGATCGACGTCGTCGCGCTGATGACCAACGTCCGCTCGACCTGCGCCGACGCCACCGACCAGGTCGCGACCAGCATCACCTTCGACATCCGCGCCCGCCGCACCCGTACCGAGGGCGCGCGCGACGTGACGTTGCCGTATTTCATCACCGTCGTGCGCGGCGGCACTGCCGTGATCGCAAAGCGCATCGGTCGCGTCACGTTGCATTTCGATGCGGGCCAGGCGCTCGCCTCGACATCGGCGACCGCCTCGTCGACGATCGCGCGCGCCGCCGCGACGCTGCCGGATGACGTGCGGGAGAAGCTGACGCGCAAGCGCAAGGCCGGCGATCAGGACGCCGCGGTCGATCCGTTGAGCACGCCCGAAGTGCGGCAGGCGGTGCTCCGTGCCAGCTTCGAGGCGCTGGTCGGCTTCCAGCTCACCGACGACCAGCTGAAGTATAACGCGACCCGCTGAATCGTCGGATCGGAGTAGAAGACGGGGTCCGGTCGCTTAGGCAACCGGACCCCGTTTCGTTTACTTGTCGCTGCGGACCAGTTCGGTCTCGGCGAGATGCTCCGCCAGGAACCAGACCTGCGGTTCGTGCGTGCGGACGATATTGCTCACGAGCAGATCGTTGGTGCCGTCGTCGCCCGATTCATCGGCGATCTCGGCGCCCTCGTGCGCCTGACGCAGGATGATCTCGTGCGCTTCGAGCAGACGCGCGAGCTGCGTCGGCACGTCCTCGCGGCCCTTGGGCGGGCGGGGGATCGTCGTCATTTCGGCGACGTCGTGCGCCATTGCGATGCTGATGCCGCCCAGTGCCATGATCCGCTCGGCGATCATGTCGACCAGTGCCGCCTGCTCCTCGTAATGCTTGTCGAGCAACAGATGCAGTTGATAGAAGGTCGCACCCGACATCTGCCAGTGATGCTTCTTGTACATGTCGCGGATCGTCATCGTGTCGGCAAGAACCTGATTCAGGATCGCCACGCTCTGCGCACGTGCATTGTCTTCGAGCGCGATCGGCAGGCGCTTGAGCGTGCCGTAGGGCTGGATTTCGCGATACTCGACCTTGTACTGCGGCTGCGCTTCGACCGACGTATCGACCTTCGGCATTTTTGCGGGTTTCTTCGCCATCGGGAATTCCTGTCTGCAAGCATAGGAGAACCACCCTAACGCATGACTGCGCGGATCGATAGCGAACGAAAACATCGTTGAGCGTGATCGAATTATCCGTTGGTGGCGTGCGCCGATGCCGGGCCAGCCTCTTGACTGTGCGACGCGGGCAAAGGAAGCGAACGGCGGCAAACGCATAGGGAGTTCAGGATGACGGAAGCACCTTTGGTCGCAGGGATCGAACTCGGCGGCACCAAATGCATCTGCATCCTCGCGCGCGGTCCCGACCAGATCGAGGAAACCGTCCGCATCCCGACCACCCGGCCCGAAGAGACGTTGGCTGCGATCGAGGCGGTGCTCGACCGCTGGAGCGGGTTCGTCGCGATCGGTATCGCCAGTTTCGGGCCGGTCTCGATCGACCGTCATGCCGGGGACTATGGCCACATCACCTCGACTCCGAAGCCGGGCTGGGCCGGCACCGACATCGCCGGTCGGCTGCACCGCCGCTACGGCGTCCCGACCGGCTTCCATACCGATGTCGTCGGCGCGGCGCTCGCCGAGGCACGCTGGGGCGCCGCCAAGGGCCTGCCCGACATCGCCTATGTCACGATCGGCACCGGCGTCGGCGCGGGGATGATCGCGAACCACCGCCCGATCGACGGGCTCACGCATTCCGAACTCGGCCATATCCGGCCGGTCCGGTTCCGCGGCGACGACTGGATCGGCAATTGCCCGTTCCACGGCGCCTGCCTGGAGGGGCTCGTCTCGGGCCCCGCCATCGCCGCACGGATCGGCAAGCCCGCCGACGAGGCCCCCGCCGAGGACCCGGTCTGGGACGGTGTCGCCGACGCCCTCGGCCAGCTCTGCCATACGCTGGTCCTCACCGGCATCCCGCGCCGGATCGTCATGGGCGGCGGCGTGATGGGCGCATCGCACCTGTTCCCGCGGGTGCGCGCGGCGATGACGCGCAGCCTCGGCGGCTACATCACGCTGCCCGAGGTCGCGCTGACCGACACCTTCATCGTGCCGCCCGCACTCGGCAACAACGCCGGTCCGCTCGGCGCGATCGTGCTCGGGGCGCAGGCGCTCGGTCACCAGCTCGAAACGTCGTTTACGCCGTCTTAACCGTGTTCCGTTAACCCCTGTCGGCGACGGCGAGGGGCATCGCGAAGTACCGCCGAACCGCGGGCTGCCAAGCCCGACGAGGAGCGGACATTCGATGCGTATTCTGATCGTGGACGACGAACCGGCGGTACACGACGGCTATCGGCGCAGCTTCGCCGGGCAGCATCCGATCGGCGGCGAGACGCTGGGCGCGATGGCCGCCGAGCTGTTCGGCGATGATCCGCTCGATACCGCAGACGCGACCCCGAGGTTCGCGTTGACGCATTGCGATCAGGGCGTCGATGCGGTCGCAGCGGTCGCGCGCGCCTGCACCGACGGCGATCCGTTCGCGGTGGCCTTCATCGACGTCCGCATGCCACCGGGGATCGACGGTCGCGAAACCGCCAAGCGGATCCGCGCGATCGATCCGGCGATCGCGCTCGTCATCGTCACCGGCTTTTCCGACTTCTCGCCGGTCGAGATCAGCAAGGTCGCCGGGCCCGCCGACAAGATCTTCTACATCGCCAAGCCGTTCGAAGTGGCCGAGATCACGCAGACCGCAACCGCGCTCGCCCAGCGGTGGGAGATCGACCGCGAACTGGCGACGGCGCGTGATCAGCTCGCGGCGCAGGTCGTCCAGCTCCAGGAGCAGGGCGCCGAACTGGCCGCGAACGAAAGCCGAGCGATCCACATCGCCCTGCATGATTCGCTGACCGACGCGCCCAATCGCCTCGCCTTCCTTCGCGCGCTGGCCGAGCGCACCCGGACGCAGGGCGCGTTCGCGACGGTGATGGTCGACCTCGACCGGTTCAAGCTCATCAACGATACGCTGGGGCATCTCGCGGGCGACGAACTGATCCGCGAGATGTGCGCGATCCTCAACCGCGCGTCGCCCGACGGTGCGCTGGTCGCCCGGCTCGGCGGCGACGAGTTCGGCATCCTGTTCGAAACCTCGGGCGAGGCGGCGGCGGTGATGGCGTGCGACCGGATCATCCTGGCCTGTTCGGTCAGCGTCCAGGTGTTCGGCAATTCGGTTCAGGCCGGCGCGTCGGCGGGGCTGGTCGTCACCCAAGGCGGGGAGGGCGGCGACCCGGTCGACGTCATCCGCCGCGCCGATCTCGCGCTCAACGACGCCAAGCGCGGCGGTCGCGGGATCGTCCGGCTGTTCGACGAGAGCATGGACGAAGGCATCCGCTTCCGCCGCCGGGTCGAGGGCGGCTTGAGCCAGGCGATCGCAAAGGGCGAACTCAGTCTGGTCTACCAGCCGATCGTCTCGGGCAACGCGATCGAAGTGGTTGGGTTCGAAGCGCTGATCCGCTGGAATACCCGGGAATACGGGTCGATGAGTCCGGCCACCTTCATCCCGATCGCGGAGGAATCGAACCTCATCCACGAGCTCGGCGACTGGGTTCTCGGCGAGGCGCTCGAAGTGCTCAAGCAGTGGCCCGGCCAGTATGTTTCGGTCAATTTCAGCCCGCGCCAGTTCCGTCGGCAGAATTTCGTCGGCCACATCATGAAGAGCGTCCAGCGCGCCGGGATCGAGCCGGCCCGCCTTCAGATCGAGATCACCGAAACCGCGATCTTCGACGATGCCGAGCGCGCCGCCGACACGCTGTACAAGCTGCGCCAGATGGGCTTCAGGATCGCGCTCGACGACTTCGGCACGGGCTATTCGAGCCTCTACAACATCCGCAAGTTCGCGCTCGACTGCCTCAAGATCGACAAGTCGTTCATCGACGGCATGGGCCGCGAACGCGAAAGTGCGGCGATCGTCCATTCGATCATCCATCTCGGCCGTGCGCTCGGGCTCGGCGTGATCGCGGAAGGGGTCGAGACCGAAGCACAGGTCCAGGCGCTCCGCCTCGCCGGTGCCAGCCATCTCCAGGGCTATTTCTTCTCGCGTCCGGTCACCGCGGAGGTGGCGCTGGACATGGCGCATGCGCGGATCATGGGGGGTAGCGACGATACCGCGGGCGACGGTCCCGCGATCTATCGACAGAGGAGCGACGGAAAGCGCGGCTGATGTCGATGCTGCCCGCCAGCCTCGCGCGGCGGTTCGGGACCCGGTACCGGTGGGTTCACGGCCCGGCATCGCTCGGTGCCAAGCTCGTGCTCATCATGACCGCGGTCGGGCTGTGCGCGGCGATCGCGATCACGATGCTGCTCGCCGGGATCATCACGCCGAGCTTCACCCAGCTCGAGGACAAGGCGATCGCCGGGCATGTCGATCGCACCCGCGCGGTGCTGTCCGACTACGCGGCCAAGGTCGAAAGCGCGGTCCGCGACCATGGCGACTCGAAAGACGGCGTGTCGTCGCTCGCGATGGGCAGGATTGGCGTCGACGGCATGGCCTATGTCGCGCCCGACGGCCGCGTCGTCATCGCCCGCTGGCGGGACCCGGTCACCGGCGTGGAGCGTCCGGCGATGCGCGAGAGACTGATCGCCATGATCGCCCGCACCGATCTCGCAGGCGCGCTCGCCGGGCGGAGTTCGAGGCGGTTCTATGCGCGGATCGGCGACCGCGTGGCCGCAATCGGCCTCGCCCGCATGCGCCGGTCGGACGGCAGCGGCACGCCGCGCGGCTATGTGCTGATGGCGCGGGTCATCACCGCGCAGCAGATATCCGACCTGCTCCAGCTCGACGCCCGGATCGACTTGACGGCGGGGGGCGTCACCGAAACCGTCACCTCCAGCACGGGCAAGCTGACGATCGCCGTACCGATGAAGGGCGCCGACGGCCGCGGCGTCGCGAGCACGCGGTTCAGCGTGAGACGCGACGTATCCCTACTCGGCCGCCGCATGCTTTTGCTCGCGGTGGTGGGGTCGACCGTGCTGCTCCTGCTCGTGCTGGTCGTGTTGCGCCGTACGATCACGCGGCTCGTCCTGCGCCCGCTCCACCGCGTCGAAAGGCATATGCAGCGGGTGAGCGCGTCGGGCTCGCTGGCACTGTTGACCGACCAGGGGCGCCGCGACGAGATCGGCTCGCTCGGTCGCAGCTTCAACGCGATGCTGCGGCAGTTGAAGGACCTGCGCGAACAGATCGAGGTGCAGTCCTTCGATCTCGGGCGCAGCGAGAGCGCGGTCGCGGTGATGCACAACGTCCGCAACGCGCTGAACCCGATCAGCACCATTCTCAGCCAGGGCATTGCGCAGGCGCCGCCGATCGACCGCGCGACGATCGACCGCGCGCTCGGCGAACTCATGCGTGACGACGTGCCCGAGGCGCGCCGGCGCAAGCTGGTCGCGTTCGTCGCCGCCGCGATCGAGGCGGACTCGGCCAACCGCGAAGCGACCCGCCGCGACCTGGTGGTCGGGCGCGAAGCGATGGCGCAGGTTCTCGAGATCATCGGCCAGCAGCAGAAGGCGGCGCACGAGCGGCCGACGCTGGAACAGTGCGACGTCGCCGACATCATCGCCCGCAACGCGACGATCGCGCGCTATGCGCAGACCGTCTCGATCGCGTTCAGCTTTCCCGCCGGCCCGATTCCCGTGCTGGCCAGCCGCGTGATCCTCAGCCAGGTGATCGGCAATCTGTTCGGCAACGCGGCCGAATCGATCGCCGCGCGCGGGCTCGACAGCGGCTCGATCATGACGTCGATTATCGAACAGGGCGACCGCGTGACGATCCTGATCCGCGACGACGGCGAGGGCTTCGCCCCCGAACTGGCGCCCATGCTGTTCCAACGCGGCTTTTCGACCCGGCATCACAAGTCCGGCGGGCTTGGGCTGCATTGGTGTGCCAATTCGATGACCGCGATGGAGGGATCGTTACGGCTGGAAAGCGAGGGGCCGGGCCTCGGCGCGGTCGCGATCCTGTCGCTGCGCCGTCCGGCGGTCGCTACGTCGCGAGCGGCCTAGCGCGTCGTCGGAACGTCGCGCGCGGGTTCAGAACAGCGTCGGTTGCACCGCGTCGTCGTCCGCCACGATCCCCGACAGCGTCAGCCCCAGCAGGCGGACGCCGTCCGGAACCGGCAGTTGCGCCATCAGCAAATCCAGCCCGGCGGCCAGGAAAGCGGCCTTGTCGTCGACCGCCGACAGCGACGACCGCGCGCGCGTGATCGTCCGGAAATCGGCATGGCGCAGCTTCAGCGTGATCGTCCGCCCGCGCGTCCCGTGCTTCTCGATCCGCACCCACGCCGCGTCCGCCACCCGGTGGAGCGCGGCCCGCAGGTCGTCGGGATCGCGCAGGTTGGTCTCGAACGTCCGCTCCGCACCGACCGACTTGGCGGCACGATTGACCCGCACCGGGCGGTGATCGATCCCGCGCGCCGCGCCGTACAGATACTCCGCGTAGCTGCCGAAATTGGCCTGGAGGAAGGCGAGGCTCCGCTCGAACAGGTCTGCGCCGGTGAGGATGCCGAGTCGTTCCATCTTCTGCGCGGTGACCGGCCCGACGCCGTGGAAGCGCTTGACCGGCAGCGACTGGACGAACGCGGCGCCGCGCCTTGGCGTGATGATGCAGATTCCGTCGGGCTTGTTCTGGTCCGAGGCGAGCTTGGCGATGAACTTGTTGTAGCTGACCCCGGCCGATGCGGTCAGCCCGGTATCCGCCTTGATCCGCGCGCGGATTTCCTCGGCGATCGCCGAGGCGGTGCCGAGCCCGCGGATATCCTCGGTCACGTCGAGATAGGCTTCGTCGAGCGACAGCGGCTCGACCAGATCGGTATAGTCCGCGAAGATCGCGCGGATCCGGTCCGATACTTCGCGGTACACGTCGAACCGCGGCGGCACGAAGACGAGGTCGGGACAGCGCCGGATCGCGGTGGCCGACGGCATCGCGCTGCGCACCCCGAATGCGCGCGCTTCATAGCTCGCCGCTGCGACCACGCCCCTCGCGCGCGACCCGCCGACCGCGACCGGCTTTCCCTTCAGCGAAGGATCGTCGCGCTGCTCGACCGACGCATAGAAGGCGTCCATGTCGACATGGATCACCTTGCGCTGGGCGGGCGGCTGGGTAGGAGGGGCGGCCATCAGCGCGTTAGATAGGCGTGGCGAGGGCGACGATACAGGGTGCGAGCGCAACCAAATGCGGGTTTGCGCCTTGGTGCTTCCGGGCAGAACCTAGTGCCGACGGGCCAACGAAGGGACGCGAATGCAGGTCGGGACGGAATGCTGGCGGGTCGAACGTGCCGAGCAGATGGCGGTGATCGTCGATGCGGCGGACTATTTCCGCACCGCGCGCGTCGCGATGATGGCCGCCAGGCGCCGCATCCTGCTGATCGGCTGGGACTTCGACGCGCGCATCGAACTCGAACCCGGCGTCGACCGGCCCGGCGAACCCAAGACGCTCGGCGAGTTCATGCTCTGGCTGGTCGAGCGCGAGCCGGAACTCGAGATTTTCGTGCTGCGTTGGGATACCGGCGCCATCAAATCGCTGTTCCGCGGCTCGACGGTGTTCACGATGATGAAATGGATGCGGCACAAGCGCATCCATACCAAGCTCGACGGGCATCATCCGACCGCGGCGTCGCACCACCAGAAGATCGTCATCATCGACGACGCGCTGGCGTTCTGCGGCGGCATCGACATGACCGGCGACCGCTGGGACACGCGCGAGCACCGCGACGGCGAGCCGCACCGGGTCCAGCCCTCGGGCAAGCCGTACAAGCCGTGGCACGACGCGATCAGCGCGGTGCAGGGCCCTGTCGCGCACGCGCTGGGCGAGCTGTTCCGCCGCCGCTGGCATCTGGCGGGCGGGATGAAACTGGCGGCGGGCAAGCCGGGGGGCAAGCTCTGGCCCGAAGGCCTCTCGGTCGATTTCCGCGACGTCGATGTCGCGATCGCGCGCAGCGAGCCGGAAATGCCCGATCAGGTCCCGGTCTACGAAAGCGAGGCGCTGTTCCTCGGCCAGATCGCCCGCGTGAAGACCCATCTCTACATCGAGAGCCAGTATTTCGCGTCGCGGAAAATCGCCGAGGCGGTTGCCAGGCGGCTCGACGAGGCGGACGGGCCCGAGATCGTCATCATCAACCCGACCAGCGCGCAGGGGTGGCTCGAACCGATCGCGATGGATACCGCGCGGGCTCGTCTGATGGAGGCGCTGCGCCGGCGCGACGTGCATGGTCGCCTGGGGATGTATCATCCCTACACCGCGGGCGGCGAGGCGATCTATTGTCATGCCAAGATCCTGATCGCCGATGACGATGTGTTCCGGCTTGGCTCGTCGAACGTCAACAATCGCTCGCTGCGGCTCGACACCGAATGCGATCTGGCGATCCGTGCGACCGACGCGGCGACCTCGACCGGTATCGTCGCGATCCGAGACGGGCTGATCGCCGAGCATCTCGGTGTGGACCGGCAGACCGTTACCGACCGCATCGCCGAGACGGGCTCGCTGATACAGACGATCGAGACGCTGCGGGGGCAGGGCAAGACGCTCCGCCCCTATGAAGTGCCCGACCTCACCGCGGTCGAGGAATGGCTCGCCGACAACGAAGTGCTCGATCCGGAGGGCCCCGAGGAGATGTTCGAAGCGCTCAGCAAGCGCGGGCTGTTCCGGCGCTGGCACCGCGCCTGACATGCGAAGGCCGCGGCACCCCCCGGTACCGCGGCCTCTCATGCTCCCAAATATACCGGGGAGTTACGCGACCTGGGCTTCGGCGACCTCGTCGGGTTCGCGGAGCACATAGCCGCGACCCCAGACGGTCTCGATGTAATTCTCGCCATCGCACGCCAGGCTGAGCTTCTTGCGGAGCTTGCAGATGAAGACGTCGATGATCTTCAGTTCGGGCTCGTCCATCCCGCCGTACAGGTGGTTGAGGAACATTTCCTTGGTCAGGGTCGTGCCCTTGCGGAGCGACAACAGCTCCAACATCGCATATTCCTTGCCGGTCAGGTGGACGCGGCTGCCATCGACCTCGACCGTCTTCGCGTCGAGATTGACCGCCAGCTTGCCGGTGCGGATCACCGACTGGCTGTGACCCTTAGAGCGACGGACGACCGCGTGGATGCGCGCGACCAGTTCCTCGCGGTGGAACGGCTTGGTGACGTAGTCGTCGGCGCCGAAGCCAAAGCTGCGGACCTTCGAGTCCATCTCGTTGACGCCCGACAGGATCAGCACCGGCGTCGCCACCCGCGCGACCCGCAGCCGCTTGAGCACGTCGTATCCGTGCATGTCCGGCAGGTTCAGATCGAGCAGGATGATGTCGTAATCATATAGCTTGCCCAGATCGAGGCCTTCTTCCCCGAGATCGGTGATGTAGACGTTGAACCCTTCGGTCGTCAGCATCAGCTCGATAGCCTTTGCCGTGGTCGGCTCGTCCTCGATCAGCAGCACCCGCATGCGTCGTCCCCTTATCGCGAGACCGCCCGACACCCCATGTCAGCCGCTCGACTTCGATTCATTAACCACAGCACAAATGAAGGTAAAAGGTTAATTTGGGCTTAAGCGCGCTGGCAAGAACGGCCTCGGTTCGCGCCAGGACGCCCATCGGCAGGTTATAATTTTACAAATTCCCGAAGTTTTGTCGGGGGTTTACGTCGACCTGGGCCTGAAGCGGCAGTGTCAGCGTCGCGGACAATCCGCCGAGTTCGGGCGATCGTCCCAGCGTTAACACGCCACCATTCAACTCGGCGAGCTCGCGCGTGATCGACAAGCCGAACCCGTGCCCGTCGCCGCGTTCGTCGAGGCGCCGGCCCGGCATCATCGCCTCGCCGATCGCCGAACCGTCCAGTCCGTCGCCGTCGTCGGCGATCGTCAGCGCCATCGCCGCGCCCTCGACTACGGCCAAGACGGCGATCCGGGAGCGCGCGTGCCGCCACGCGTTGTCGAGCAGATTGCCGACCATCTCGTCGAGGTCCTGCGGATCGATCGCCACCGCGATCCCGGCCGGCACCGCGATGTCGACCGACAGCGGACTCTCGGCGTGGATGCGTCGCAGCACGTCGACCAGATCGCCGATCGCCGGCGCGACCGCGGTCCTGGCACGCGCGCCCGACCCCGCGGCATCGGCCCGCGCGCGCCCGAGATGATGGCGGACGCGCGAATCGATCTGGTCGACCATGTCGCGCAGCTCGTCCGCCGCGCCCGCCGCGGCCAGCTTGAGCGACAGCGCGGCGAGCGGCGTCTTCAGCCCGTGCGCGAGGTTGGCGACGTGCTGGCGGGCGTGCGCGAGTCCTGCCGCGTTCTGGTCGATCAGCGCGTTCAGTTCGGCAACCACGGGGCGCAGTTCGCCGGGCTGGTCGTCGGGAATGTGCCGCGCGCTGCCAGCGCGTACGGCTGCAAGCGACTCGCGCAGGTCGCGCAACGGCCGAAACCCGATCCGCAGCTGCACCAGCGTCGCGAGACCCAGCCCGATACCGAGCAGCGCGAGGGAGCCGAGCAACGGGATCATCGCCTCGCGCAACGGCGCCTCGACGATCCGGCGCGGGCCGATCGCGGTGATCGTCACCGGACCTGCGCGGCTGGGTACGGTCGAGGTCCGCGAATGCAGCCGCTCGCCGTGCCGGTCGCGCGTGTCGCCCGGCCGCGGCTGCCCGTCGTCGAGCCGCGGTGGCGCGGGCGGCTGCCCGGCCAAGGGCGGGCGAGGGGGCGCTCGATCGGGTCCGGGCAACGCAATACCCGCCGCCACCGCCGCGTCGCTCGTCCAGCGTCCGGCGGCGCTTTGCACCTGCCAGGCCCAGCCCGAACCGGGCGAATCGAACCCGTCGAGGTCGACCACCCGTGCCCGGTCGAGCGTGCCGTCGGGGCGGACCGCGCGCGCGACCACCGCGACCTGCGCGTCGAGCCGGTCGTCGAGCCCGTGCATCACGAAGCGTTCGAGAACGTGGCTGATCGCGACGCCTGCGAACACGAGCGCGAACAGCGTCGAGATCGCCGAGATCGCGAGCATCCGGCCATAGAGCGACCGGGGGACGAGCGACCGTCGCTTGGTCACGCCGCGTCGCCGGTCAGGCGGTAACCCCGCCCGCGCACCGTCTCGATCATCTGCGCGCCGATCTTCCGCCGCAGCCGGCCAATGATCACCTCGATCGAATTCGAATCGACATCCGCATCGCCCTCGTAGACGCGTTCGATCAGGTCGGCGCGTTCGATCACCACTTCGCGTCGCAGCATCAGCGCCGACAGCACCCGCCATTCGAACGCGGTCAGCTTCAGCGGCAGTCCGTTCAACTCGAACGTGCCGAGCTGTGCGTCGAACGTCAGCGGCCCGCACGTCACGCGCGAGGCGGCATGGCCGGCGGCGCGGCGGACCAGCGCGCGCAGCCGCATCACGACCTCCTCGACGCGGAACGGCTTCACGACATAATCGTCCGCGCCGGCCTTGAACCCCTCGACCTTTTCCGACCAGCCGTCGCGCGCGGTCAGGATCAGCACCGGCAGGTCGCGCCCCGCCGCGCGCCAGTCGCGCAATACGGACAGCCCGTCGCGCTTGGGCAGGCCGAGATCGAGCACCGCCGCGTCGTAGCGCTCGGTCGCGCCGAGATGGCCGCCGTCCTCGCCGTTGGTCGCGACGTCGACCGCGAAATGCTCCGCGCGCAACGCCCGCGCCAGCCCGTCGGCGATCGCCGCGTCGTCCTCGACCACCAATACCCGCATGCGCGTTTCCCCCTGACCCGTCGGCCTTATGCCTGAGTGCCAAACGGAAACTGAACGGCTTGGTTCAGCGGGCGTCGGCTGACTCGGCGTAGAGCGTCTCTCGTCAACCAACGAGAGGACAGACATCATGTCGGAACACCCCATGTCCGAACACCCCGCCAATCGCTCGAAGTTTCGCCGCAACCGCCTGGCGATCGCCGCCGCCGGTCTGCTCGTCGTCGGCGGTGCCGCCGGTGCCGTCACCGTCGCCGCCACCCGCCCGACCGTCAGCATGGCCCCCGCCACGCCGGTCGCGATCCGCTCGCTCCAGTCGGACGGCATCGTCACGATCCGCGGCACCGTCGCCGAGGTCTACGGCAACAAGTTCGTGATGGCCGATCGCACTGGTCGCGCGCTGGTCGACCTCGGCCGTGAAGGCGAAGACGGCACGCTCGTCACCGCGGGTCAGCCGGTCACCGTCCAGGGCCAGTTCGACCAGGGCTTCGTCCATGCATCGTATCTGGTCGGTGCCAGCGGCAAGGTCACCGCGCTCGGCCCGGTCGGCGGTCCGCCGCGTGGCCGTCCCGGGCCCGGTCCTGATGGCCCCGGTCGTGACGGTCCAGGTCGTGACGGCCCAGGTCGCGATGGCCCCGATGGTGGCCCGGGTGGCCCCGGCGGTCCGGGTGCCCCGCCACCACCGCCAGCCGGCGTCGTCCCCCCGGCGCCGATGGGAACGGCACCCGGCGCGCTGCCGCCGGTCCCGGCACCCGGCGTGACGCCGCCGCCTCCGGTGACCGGCACCGCTCCGGCTCCAACGACCGGTACCGCCCAACCGGCGCGGGGCGTCTGAGCCGATCGCGAAACTGCAAAACGGGGTCGGTCATCCGCCGGCCCCGTCTTCTCATACCCTACGGACTTGGCGCACCGGCCGTACAGCGCCGGCACGGTCGCGTCGGATCGTCGGCGATGCGGTGCGCGTCCAGTACCAGCCGGTGATCGCCAGCGGCGCGGCGAGCAGCAGCCCGGCCGCGACATCCCAGCCGCCATCGCCGATCAGCCCAGCGCCAAGCCCGAGCAGAGTCGCGATCCCGAGCAGCATCGGCACGGCAAAGATCTGCAGAGTCGTCCGGTGCCTCATGCTTCGCCCGCCATTACGACTTCGCGAACGCGCTGCTCGCTCGGCCCACCGCGCCGCCGCAGCCACAGATACAGCCCGCTGCCGAGCACGACGATCGTCAGCGCGTCGAACACCGCCCAGACGATCTTCATCGCCATCCCGCCATAATCGCCGAAGTGCAGCGGCTGCGCGAGCAACATCGCCTGCATGTACCACGGCATCGGCGTCACCGCGTCGAGCCGCCCGGTCGCCGCATCGACGAACCCCGGCAGCAGCAGTTTCGATGTCAACGGAGTCGTCCCGCGCAGGAACACGGCATAATGATGCTTGCTGCTGAACACGACGCCGGGAAACGCGATGAACTGCGGTTTCATGCCGGGCGCCTCGCGCTGCACCGCGTCGAGCGCGGCCTGCACCGACGCGCGCTGTGCCCCGAGCGGCGTCCGCGTCTCGCTGGCGATGATCGCGGCGAGCCCGTTCGCCTTCCAGATCCCGGTGATCGGCACGACGAACGTGTTGATCGTGCCGGTCAGCCCAACGACGCTCGCCCATACCAGCGTGACGATGCCGAGCAGATTGTGCCGGTCGAGCCAGCCGAGCCGTGCGCTCCGCCCCCGCCGCAGCGTGCCGAACTCGAGTTTCGCCATGAAGGGCGCGTAGAGCACCACGCCCGACACGATCGCCGCGAAGAACAGCAGGCCCATGAACCCCAGGAAGATCTCCGCCCAGAAGCCGAGCAGCATGTCGGTATGCAGCTTCAGCACGATGTCCATGATCCCATCGACATGCGGCGGCAGCATCGCCCCGGTGCGCGAATCGAGCGCCAGGAAATGCATCGCGGCGGGGACTGCGTCGGGAGTCGGGCCGGTCGTGACGTAGACGACCGGGCGGTGGTCGTCGAAGCTCACATAGAGCGGGATATCGCCCGGCGCCTGTGCGGCGGCGCGCGCGAGGATCGTGTCGAGCGACAGCGGCGGCGTGTTCGCCGGCAACGCCGCGAGCGGCGCGGGCGGATCGAGCCAGCCGTCGATCTCCTCGTGGAATATCAACGGCAGCCCGGTCACGCACAGCATCAGCAGGAACGCCGTGCAGATGAGGCTCGTCCATTTGTGGACGAGATACCAGGCCTTGATCGCGCCGCGGGTCACGGACGCACGCCCATTTTCCGTCCCGATTGTGTAGCGCCGCGCTCGTTCATACGCGCATTGGTATAGAAATGATAACGATGTGCAATAGCGGAACCGCAGGGACGTGTTTCCCCGCGAAGGCGGGGACCCAGACTGGGCTCCCGCCTTCGCGGGAGAACAAGGAAGAGTGGATCATCGGTCGACCACGGTCGCATCCTCGCTTCACAGGATAAGCGCGGAACACCTTGGAAGTGACGGAGCAATGCTCAAACTATGCAGCCCCGAAAGAAACCGAATGGCGGTCCGTCCTAGCCCTCGAACGCGATCTCCAGCGTTTCGAGCCCGTCGATCGTCGCGCGCACACGCTGTCCGCGGCATATCGGGCCAACTCCGGCGGGGGTGCCGGTGAAGATCAGGTCACCCGGTGCCAGTTCGACGAAGGTCGACAGCGCCGCGATGACTTCGGCCACGCTCCAGATCATCATCGACAGGTCGCCCGACTGTCGCGTCTCGCCGTCGACCAAGAGCGCGATCGCGCCCTGCGTGGCCGGCACGCCGGGCGTCAGCGGACCGATCGGCGCCGACGAATCGAACCCCTTGGCCATGTCCCACGGACGCCCCGCCTTTTTCGCCACCGCCTGGAGATCGCGCCGCGTGAGATCGATGCCGACGCACGCCCCGAAGATCATCGCCGCCGCATCCTTGGCCGCGACCGCCTTGCCGCCGATCCCGATCGCGACGACGAGCTCGACCTCGTGATGCAGATCCTCGGTCTGCGGCGGAAACGCCAGCGTCGCGCCGGTCTCGACGACCGCATCCGCCGGCTTCGTGAAAAAGAACGGCTCCTGCCGATCCGGGTCCGAACCCATTTCGCGCGCGTGATCCGCGTAATTCTGACCGACGCAGAAGATGCGGCGGACCGGAAAGCGGTCGGTGGTGCCGAAGATCGCGACGGTTGGCGGGGTGACCTCGGGTATCTGCATCGAAAGCTCCTTTTGCGGACGCTGATCGCCGCTCGGCCACAGCTTTGCAACGCCACGTTTGAAACACTGGCGGAACGTCTTTCGAGACCAGGGGGTTACGACGCGGTACGAAATGGAGTTCCCCGATGCCCAGCAAGTCCCCCGTCCGCTACGATCCGTCCGTCGAGACGGTCGCCTCCGACGAGCAGGAGACGCTGGCCGTCCTCGAGGACTCGTTCCGCGAGATTCTCGAGACCACGTCGCAGGACTATGGCCATGCGGTCCGCGCGGTGCATGCCAAGGCGCACGGTATCGCCCGCGGCACGCTGACCATCGCCGCCGATCTGCCCCCCGAACTGGCGCAGGGAATCTTCGCGACCCCGGGCGAGCACGAGGCGATCTTCCGGATCTCGACCAATGCCGGTGACATCCTCGACGACAGCATCAGCCTGCCGCGCGGCTTCGCGTTGAAGATTCTCGACGTCGCCGGGCCACGCCTGCCGGGATCGGAAGACGCGACGACGCAGGACTTCATCATGGTCAACGGCCCTGCGTTTGCGGCGGCGGATGCCAAGGCGTTTTCGAAGAACCTGAAGCTGCTCTCGAAGACCACCGACCGGTTCGAGGGCGTGAAGAAGGCGATGTCCGCCACCTTCCGCGTCGTCGAAGCCGCGCTCGAGGCGGTCGGTGGCCAGTCGTCGACGCTGAACACGCTCGGCGGCGCAAAGCCCGTCCATCCGCTCGGCGAAACCTATTATTCGCAGACCCCGCTGCGCTACGGCGACTATATCGCCAAGGTCGCGTTGTTCCCCGTGTCGCCCGGCCTGACGCGACTCACTGGCGATACCGTCGACATCACCGCACGCCCGGACGCACTGCGCGAGGTGGTACGCGAGGCGCTGATCGAACAGGGCGGCGTGTGGGAGCTTCGCGTCCAGCTCAACCGCGACCTCGAGACGATGCCGATCGAGGATGCCTCGGTCGTCTGGGACGAAGCGGAAAGCCCGTTCGTCACCGTCGCCACGCTCAGGGTCGAGCCGCAGATTTCGTGGGAGCACGGCGTCACCGATCGCACCGACGATGCGCTGTCGTACAGCGTCTGGGACGGCATCGCCGCGCACCAGCCGCTCGGCGGGGTCAACCGCGCCCGCAGGGACACCTATGTCCAGTCGGCGACGTTCCGCGGCAAATTCAACGGCTGCCCGATGCACCAGCCGGCCACGCTCGCCGAACTTGCCTGATCCGCACGTGCTGAAGCTGTTCCACGTCAGCGACGTTCATTTCGGCGCGGAGGATCCCGCCGCGATCGCCTGGTTCGACCAGTGCGTCGCCGACGAGAAACCCGATGCGGTCATCATGACCGGCGACCTGACGATGCGCGCCACCAAGCGCGAATTCCAGCAGGGCGGCGACTGGTTGCGCGCGCTCGGCGTGCCGGTGACCTTGGAGGTCGGCAATCACGACATCCCCTATTACTGGGACCCGTTCCGCCGCATCTTCGCGCCGTATCAGCGTTATGCCGCGGTCGAGCAGATGATCGAACGCCCGCTCGAACTGCCAGGACTGACGATCGTCCCGCTGAAGACGACCGCGCGCGCGCAGTGGCGCTGGAACTGGTCGAAGGGCAGGGTGGGGCAACGCTCGCTCAGCCGCGCGCTGGCGATGATCGCCGATGTGCCGAAGGGCAATCTGATCTTCGTCGCCGCGCATCATCCGCTGATCGAGGGCGGGACGAGCGGCACCGCGAAAACGCGCTACGGCGACGAGGCGCTGACCGCGCTCGCCGGGGCGGGCGCGCATGCTGTCCTGTCGGGGCACGTCCATGATCCGTTCGATATCCCGATCGATCGCGACGGGCGGACGATCCGGATGATCGGCGCGGGCACGTTGTCGAAGCGGACACGCGGCACGCCCCCCGCGTTCAACGAGATCCAGATCGATGGTCCGAATTTCGTGACACTGCCGCGAACGCTGTCGTCGGAGGCCAAGGCACCGATCCGTCTGGCACGGTGACCCGAACCGTCCGGCAGCGACAACCCGCTGTCGCGATTTCACCGCATATGCCACTCTGGCATCATAAGAGGCTTGCCTTGCGCCGCTAATCGTCACAGCGGCTAGGCTCTATCGGTCGTCGCGGTCGCGGACAGCGCACGACGCAGCCGACAAAAGGGGTGATATTCGCGTATGTTGGGCTGGACGACCGCGTTGCTGATGGCTGCAACATCAATGCAGGCGAGCGGCGAGTCGCTCGTGCTGCAACCCGCGCAGCCGCAGGCACGCGTCGACGATCAGGCGGTGGCCCCATCGTCTGCGCCGTTGTCGATCGTGCCCGAACCCGCGCCAATTCCCGTTCCCGACCCGGCACCGGGTGAAGTGCCAACCCCGGCGCCGACTCCGTCCGATCTGCCGATGGTGCAGGCGCCGCCGCCCGAGCCTGCCAAGCCGAGCCCCACAACTGGCAGCGCGACAGGCAGCCAGCGCGATATCGTCATCGTCGGACGCAAGCCGCTCGCGGGCGATCCGTTGCGCTCGGTCAACGCCACGGCGTTCGACGCCACCGAGGCGGTCGACAAGGCGTTCGTCGGCCCGGTCGCGCGGCAGTATAAAAAGACTGTCCCGTCGCCGATCCGCCGCGGCATCCACAACTTCCTCTACAATCTGCGCGAGCCGATCGTGTTCGTGAACTTCCTGCTGCAGCTGAAGCCCGGCAAGGCCGTCGAAACCGTCGGTCGGTTCGCGATCAATTCGACGATCGGTGCGGTCGGCGTGCTGGATATCGCCAAGCGCCGCCCGTTCCGTCTGCCGCGCCGCTCGAACGGGTTTGCCAACACGCTGGGCTATTACGGCGTCAAGAACGGCCCGTTCCTGTTCCTGCCGCTGGTCGGCCCGACCACGGTGCGCGATCTGATCGGCGGCGGGATCGACCGTCTGATGCTGCCGGCCGCGGTCGGCAAGCCGTTCACCAGCCCGAGCTACACGATCCCGGCCGGGGCGCTCGGCGCGCTCGATCACCGCTCGGAATTCGATGATACGCTGAAGGACCTCCACGACAACGCCGCCGATCCCTACGCCGCCTCGCGCGAGTTCTACCTGCGCCGGCGCCAGGCGGAGATCGATCATCTCCACGGCCGCAACGTCGACGACATCCTCGGACCGGGCGGCGTCACCGAACCGCCCCCCCGCGCGGCAATGCCGATCATCGAGCAGCTTCAGGCGCCGACCGATCCCAGGACGAGCGCCGTACCCGCGGGGATGGTGCCGGCTAAGCCGTAAAGTTCGGCGCGTGGCGGCCGCGTTTTACGGCGCGGAGCCCGAATTCCATTCGATGTCGATCTCCACCCAGCCGCCGAGAACCGGCTTGCCGTTGACGCGCGGCGGGCGGACCCGGAACTGCCACGCCGCCTGACGCATCGCGCGCGCCAGGCCCGACCCGACCGGCGACTCGCTCAGCGCGCGGCAATTCTCGACCTGATAGTTCGCGATCATCCGGCACGCGATCTTCGCCCAGCTGTTGGGCGGCGGCGCGCTCTTCAGATAGCCGTTCAGTTCGGCATCGGTCGGGCGGCGATACCATTCGACCTTCATCAGCCGCTCGCCGCCGGGACCTTCGCCCGGACCGTATACCGACCCGCTGTCCTTACCCTTGCCCGACCCGCTCCCGCCGTCCCCGCCGGCAAGCTGGTCCTCGGGATGCGACGGCATCTTCGAGATATCGGCGGCGTCGAACATCTCCATCCCGCCGAGCATCTTGATCGGAAGCGGTGGCGGCGACTTGGGGGGCGCGGGGGGCGTCTGCGCAGCATCGGCGCGCGGGGCGGCACGCTGCGGCGAACCCCCGCTCGCGCGCTTCACCTTGGTCGGCGAGGGCGTGCGCTTGGCCGGGGTCGGCGTGGGCTGGTCGGGCGCGAGCTGGAACGTCACCGGATTGCGGGGTTCGGGCGGCTTGGCGACCTGCGACGGGCTCAGCCGCAACAGCAGCAGCAGGATCAGGATATGCGCGACGACCGTCAGGCCGATCGCACCGCTCCGCCGCCGTGCCGACCCGCGCGTCTCGATCGACGAAGAATGGTACGCCGACCGCATCGCCCGTTCGCCTAGCCCCGCGACGCTCCGCCTGCAACCGCCACCCGCGCCATGACGAAGACTTCATCGATCGCGCGGGAGCTGGGGCGCACTCATGGATGCCGGAAAATGGCTAACCCGAGCGGCGTATCGCAAAGATGAAGAAAAAACTGGTGCACCCGGCGCGATTCGAACGCGCGACCCCTGCCTTCGGAGGGCAGTACTCTATCCAGCTGAGCTACGGGTGCCAGAAATGTCGCCTAGCAAAGCGAAGCGGGGCGCGCCAGCCGTTTTCACGCGGATTTTCGCGTTACTTCGCCGGTGTCGCGTCTGACGATCGATCGATACCGTGCCGAGCATCCGCCGTGTCCGCCGATCCTGTCGCCTCCGTGCCCTTTACCTTGGGCGGCGGCGTCTTCGGTTTGTACGCGCACAGATCGCTGACGATGCACCGCCAGCATTCGGGCGTCCGCGCCTTGCAGACATAGCGGCCGTGCAGGATCAGCCAGTGATGCGCGTGCAGGCGGAACGGCTGCGGCGTCGCCTTGTCGAGTTTCAGTTCGACCACGAGCGGCGTCTTGCCGCGCGCGAGGCCGGTGCGATTGCCGACCCGGAAGATGTGCGTGTCGACCGCGAAGGTCTCCGCGCCGAACGCCACGTTCATCACCACGTTGGCGGTCTTGCGGCCGACGCCGGGCAGCCGTTCGAGCGCATCGCGGTCGTCGGGCACCTCGCCGCCATAGTCGTCGATCAGCATCTGCGAGAGCGCGATGACGTTCTTCGCCTTGGTGTTGTACAGCCCGATCGTCTTGATATGCGCCTTCAGTGCATCGAGCCCGAGCGCGACCATCTTTTCAGGCGTGTCGACCTCGCGGAACAGCGCACGCGTCGCCTTGTTCACCCCGACATCGGTCGCCTGTGCCGACAGCGCGACGGCGACGACCAGCGTGTACGGATTGACGAATTCGAGTTCGGTCTCGGGATGCGGGTCGGCTTCCGCCAGTCGCGCATAGAATTCGATCACGTCGGCCTTTTTCACCGGATCACAGGCCGAGTACGTCGCCCATCCGGTAGCGGCCGGCGGGCTGTCCGGCGAGCCAGATCGCCGCCTGCACCGCGCCCCGCGCGAAAATCGACCGGTCGTCGGCGCGGTGGTTCAGTTCGATCCGCTCGCCTTCGCCCGCGAAGATCACGCTGTGGTCGCCGATCACCGACCCGCCGCGCACCGAGGCGAACCCGAGCGTGCCCTCGCTGCGCGCACCGACCAGTCCGGCGCGGCTATCGACACGGAGCTCGGCCAGCGTCGTCCCGCGTCCCTTCGCGGCGGCCTCGCCCAGCAGCAACGCAGTGCCCGAAGGCGCATCGACCTTGTGGCGATGATGCATCTCGACGATCTCGATATCCCAGTCGGCGCCGAGCCGCGCCGCCGCCTCGCGCACCAGGATGTTGAGCAATGTCACGCCGAGCGAGGTGTTGCCGGTCTGGAGCACGGCGATGTCCCTGGCCGCCTCGTCGATCATCGACTGATGCTGCGGCGACAGGCCGGTGGTGCCGATCACGATCGCGGTGCCGGCCGCACGCGCCGCGGCGAGATGCGCCTCGATCGCGGAGGGTGTCGAGAAATCGACCAGCACGTCGGCCGTCCTGGCGAGCGGGTTCGGGTCCTCGCGCGCGTCGACGCCGCCGGCGAGGGTCGCACCCGCGGTTTCGATCGCGTCGGCGATCGCGCGGCCCATCCGGCCGGCGCTGCCATAGATCCCGATCGCGGTGGTCGAGGGCGGGGCGGGGCGGTCCGCGCGGGCGGAAAGCGTGGTCGTCTGCATGCCCTTTGCCCTGCCACAAAACCGTCGACCGGGGCAGGGTGGTTTTTCCCGGAGCGGGTAATAAATCCGATCAATCGTGGTGGGCGACGAGCGTCCGCACGAGGTCGAGATCGGCGGGTTTGTCGACGTCGACCGCCGCTAGGCCATACGGGGTCGCGACCGCCGCGGCATCCAGTCCGGCCATCCGGCCAAGATGCGCGACCGCATCGACCAGCGTCAATCGGCCCGACAGATAGCGCAGCAACGTGCCGATCCCGAGCCGCCGGACGATCCGCCACGGACGCTTGCGATCCGCCTCGACCTGCGCCCACAGATCGAGCGCGGCGATCGAACGCGGGGTGGCGAACTGGAACAGGTTGCAGCCCGACCACGCACCGTCGGCGAACCGCAGATAGGTCCGCGTGGTGCCGGGCGCGGCGCGTTCGATGACGTCGCGCCGCGCCAGCAACGCAGCGACATCGGCGCCCGGCGGCGCATCGGCGCGGAACCGGCGAATCCACTCGGGCTGGAGGAGGGCGTGGTCGGCGGTTGTCACCATCAATGGCGTGCCGAGCGCGGCGATTCCCTCGCGCACGCTCAGGCTGGGGCCGTTGGCGGCGGTCAGCACGGTCAGCCCCAGCGCGGTCGCATGCGCGCGCACCGCGTCGTCGGACACCGACACCGCGATCCGCGTCGCGCCAGCCTCGCGCAACGCCTGCGCGACGCGGGCGAGCAGCGTCTGTCCGTCGAGCAGGATCAGCGCCTTGTGGGATACGCCCGCATAGCCCGCGACCGGATCGACTCCGCCGCGCGATCCGGCCAGGATCAAGGCACTGAACCCCTCGCTCATGCCGGTTTCCCCCGCGCGCGCCAGACCCGCCAGAAGATGCCGGGCGCCGCGAGGATCGGATGTTTCTCCCGCCACGGGGTCAGCGGCACGGCGATCCCGGTATGCCGCTCGACCTTCCACAAGCCGTATTGCGCGGCCCCGTCGAAGGTGAACGCGGCGCGGACGAGGCGGGCGATGTTGATCGGTTTGCCCGCGCGGCGGCGGCGACGCCACGCGCGCAACAGCGTCCGGCGCGTCGCGGCGGCGAGCGTCGGCCGCAACACACCGGCGTCGTCGGTGTACGCGATCCCGTCCGCGGTCCACGCGAGCGGCAGCAACCGCGCATAACGGTCGGGATCGAAGCCGAGAATCTGTCCCTCGCGACCCTTGCGCTCGACACGCAATTCGGCGGCATAGGTCTGGCGGAACAGCGCGCGCCAGTAATCGTCCGCCTCGCCCGTCTCGGGGCCGAGCGCCGCCGCGAACCGCGCCGCGGACTTGGTCGCTTCGCCGATCGCGTCGGCCACCCGCGTCGCGGTTGCCGGATCCCGCACCCAGACGAGTGCCGACGGCTGGACGAACCGCGTCCAGATGGTCGTATCGAGCGTCCGCGCCGCCGCCGCCCTGGCAAAAGTCGCCAGCGTCATCGTCGCGATTTTCGCGCGCAGCGGTTCGCCGGGCGCGTCGAACTCGCGGTAGCTGACCGTCGGCCAGATCCCTCGCTCCGCCTGCCCCGCGGTCAGCGCATAGAAGTCGAGCACGCCCTCGGTCGCCCCGGTTCGCAGGTTGGAGCCGTAGAACAAGACCGCGAGGACGTCGGGCGCTTCCGCGAGCGTCGCCGCGACCGCGCGGACCGCCGGGATCGTCGGGACGTGGAGCTGGCGGCGGACGACGTCGCCGAGCGTGATCACGGAACCACGAAACTCAGCGTGCGCCCGGCGCGGACGGTCAGTTCGCCGCCGGGATACACCTCGCCGTCGAGGATGAACCCGGAGTCCATCGTCAGGTCGAGGCTAGGCGAGTCGATCCGGTGATAGCCGGCGCGATCGAGCCAAGGGGCCGGCGATCCGGTGACGATCAACGGCGTTGCAGCCGCGAGCCAGCGTGGCGGCGCGTCGACCACCAGCGTCTTCAGTCCGTCGCGTGGGGTCCCGAACGGCCGAATACCGATCGGCATCCGCTTCAACGTCGAGGCGAGCATCAGATAGCGCGCACGATCGGTGTCAGTATTCTTGCCGGGGGCGTGGACGCCCTCGTCGCCGCGCGGGGCGAACTTGATCCGCATCCTGCTGCCGGCCCGCCACGCGCTGTTGGCGCCGCCGAACAGCGTCTGCAGGATCGCCCAGCACAAGGCGAGGCCGACCGCGACTCCGTTGAACGCGCCGGCGCGGTGGGTGCGCTGCGCCAATGCGGTCGCATCGACGAACGCGCCCGCGCCGAACAGGAACCCGCACAGCCTGTCGCCGGTGTCCTTGCGGATCACCTCGATCGGGCTGCGCGACTTGACGCGGCCGTGGCGTGCCGCGGTCAGCGCCTGGTCGAGCGTCCAGTCGTCGGGGATGCCGAGATCGAGCGCGAGCGCGTTTGTCTTGCCCGAGGGCACGATCGCGACGCGCGGCGCGGCGCCGGTCCACACGCGGGCGGCGGCGGTCATGACGTCGCGGATCGTGCCGTCGCCGCCGTCGATCACCAGCAGCTCGATGCCGTGGCGCGAGAAGTCGGTGAGCACCTCGGCCAGTTCGGCCTGCGTCCGCGGCGTGACGGCCAGCACGGTGCCCGACAGGAAGGGCTTGGTCGCCTCGACGCTGCTGCGGTTGCGATGGCTCTTGGGGTTGCAGATGATGCCGGTACGGATCTTGGCGGCCGCTTCGCGCGGGGTCACGCCGTACCGATCGGCGACGGCCGGATCGAACAGGCCGTCGGGCCGCCATGCCGGCGGCGCCGGTGGCGAGAGCGAAGGCCCGCTGAATGCATTGAAGTTCGAAACGACATTAGCCACGATAGTAGATACCCGTCGCGGCACATAACCGCTACAAATTTGTGTCAGGAAGATTTCCGTTCAATGTCTGTGAACGGGTTTTAGTTCATCGCCGATACCGCATCTTCATCCGCACGGTCGTGCCCGAGGGGGGCAAGGCGGTGCGGACGGACGCGAACGACGGCAGTCCGATCGACGTCGGTGCGTCGTTCGAAAAGCCGAATCCCTCCTTCGGCACGAACAGCGTCCGGTTGAAATCATGATCGCTGTTTTCGTCGTGATATTGCGCGATCGCGTAATAGCCGGGCTTCAGCCAGAAACAGGCGCGCGGGCTGGCGGCGGATACGCGCGCCCGGACGAGCTTGCCGCCCTTCGACAAAAATCGCTTCTTGTCATCGGGATACACCGTGAAAGCGACCTCGCCGACGGCGTTGTGCATGGTCGTCGCTT
This sequence comes from Sphingomonas sp. M1A8_2b, assembly GCF_053345535.1. Lineage (NCBI taxonomy): Bacteria > Pseudomonadati > Pseudomonadota > Alphaproteobacteria > Sphingomonadales > Sphingomonadaceae > Sphingomonas > Sphingomonas sp. M1A8_2b. The sequence goes on from NZ_JBKFAH010000004.1 coordinate 163,067, forward strand.
CCAAGGTCAGTTTGGCATTGCCGTTGCCCGGCGTGCCCTGGCAGGTCTCGGTGGCACGCGCCTGGACCGGCGCCAGCACCGCGGCCGCGCCCAGTGCCACAAGGAATACATGGTTCATCGACAGACTAAGACCCGGAAAAAGTGGCGATACAGCGGCGCGCAGATGACATTTGCGACGTGAACGCGGCCTTTATCGCTAGTGCCCGACGGACTGAGCCACCTCACGGTCGAACCCCGACGTTTCGAAGGTCAAGCCTGGCGGGTAAGCCTGAAAGCGGCGCCCCCCAAGATGACCCCGGCCGCGAGCGATCCCAGCAGGACGGCGAGGGCCATGCCCAGCGAGGCGAGCACCGGCACCAGCAGCCACGCGGATAGCGCCACGACGCCGACACCTACGGCACGCGCCATCAGCGCGGTATCGGCGCGGCCATTGGCGATGAGCACCGTTTCGAGGCCGACGATCGTCAATTCGACGCAGCCCGCGGCGGCCAGTCCGAGCAGAACCGGGTAGCCGATGCCGAAGCCGGGGCCACCGATCAGTTCGAGCGCCTGCCTGCCGATCGCGGCGACCACCGCGAGGATGACGAGACTTCCCAGGATGCTGCCCGACACCATGCGGCGCAGCAGGCGGGCGATCGTGTTGCGATCCACCATCCTGACGACTTCGGCAAACGCGGCGCGCGACAGCAGCTGGGACATTTTCGCCAAGGCCTGCGCGAGCTGCGCGGCCAGTCTGAAGCGACCGGCAGCGGACGGCCCGACATACGCGCCGATCACGAGCAGCGGGATCTGCTTGCTGGCGATATTCAGCGTCGTGTTCGTGTTGGTGCTGGCGGCGAACCGCAGGAACCCCTTGTTTTCCGCGATCACCTGCCGCCAACCGAGCCAGTGTCCGTGCGTGATCCTGCGCCAGTCGCCGCATTGGACGACGAACCACCAATAGATCGAGGCTGTGACGAGCTCCGCCACGCCCCACGCGAAGAGAAATCCCTGGAGCGTCGGATGCACGAACATGACGACGACCGCGCCGGCGAACCGAACCAGTGGCGTCACGCTGTCCGCGAGCGCCGCCGACGAGTAGCGATCGCGCAATCGCAGGATACCGACCGGCGTCGACCGGATCGTCAACAACTGGATCACCGTGAAGATCAGCGTGGCGCGCAGCAGGGTCGGGCCGATGCCGAACGCTTCCCCCCAGAATTCCAGGATCAGTATCGCCAGCACGGTGCCAACGATCGCGCTGGTGAGGTCGAGAATGGCGCACGCGCGAAACAGTCGGGCGAGGCGCGTGTCGTCGTCGTGCTTGACCGCATCGACCCCGTAGCGGACAATGATCTGCCACGTCTGAAACCCGACCAGCATGGTCAGGGCCTGCGCGGCGCCGGTAACCAGCGCGAACCGCCCGAAATCCTTGACGCCCAGACTGCGGGTGACGAAGCCGATGTAGAACAGCGACAGAACGGCCATCAGACCCCGGCTCGCGAGGAGCCAGCCGAAGTTGCGCAAGACCGCGCCGAGCGCGCCTTTGGCTCGGAACCGGGAGGGCAGGCGATCGCCGATACTCATAGCGTGCGGCCCCTAATGCCAAGCGATGCGCGCGACAATGGCTGCCCATCCCTCGCGGCACGGTGCCCCGCTTCTTTGACAGCGCCAGCGGAACACCGTAGCGGAGAATCCCGGTATTTATGACGGAAGTTTCATGACCGTCTCGGCTCGACCTGCGCTGGCAGGCAAACGATTTGCGTTTCATTCGGGCAGCTACTGTCCCCGCAAGGCCAGCATCCGCTTACGCGTGCTCGGGCCGATCGCAGCCTTGCGACAGCGTGGCGTGGATATCGAGCTGTACAGCGCGCGGGTCGGTCCCGGTGGCTATGACGCGATCATCTTTTCCAAAAGCTACACGCGCCGCGCCGAAGCGCTGGTCGACGCGGCGCGGGCCGAGGGATGCATCGTCATCTCGGATGCGTGCGACAGCGTCATCGAGCGTGCCGAACGCCGCGGCAAGCCGCGCAAGGCCGCACGGATCGCGCGCCAATTCGCGGCGGCCGATCTGGTGACGGTGGCGACTGCGGAACTCGGCAAAGGCTTGCAGCAGCAGTCGGGTGCGATCGGACCGAAATTACGGGTCGTCGACGATATGGTGGAGGATCTCGATGCGCTGGCGGCGCTCCCCTTGTCTTGGATCGAGCGCTTCCATCGCCGCCGCCTTCGTCGATTCCACGAGCGCAACGAGTCGGCCCTGCACTGTATCTGGTTCGGCAAGAGCTTTTGCGACGTGTCGGGCATTGCCCATCTCGATACCGCGATCGCAGCCCTGAAGGAGGCCAGCCGGGGATTCCCCGTCACCCTGACGATCTGCAGCGACGATCGTGCCAGCTACCGCACGGCGTCGACGTCATGGCGCATCCCGCACATTTTCATACCCTGGTCGCTGGCAAGCTTTCCCCATGTCCTCAGGCAGCACAGGGTCGCGGTCATCCCCGTCGTGGAGAACAGCTACACGGTCGGCAAGACGATCAACCGGCCAGCTGCCGCGCTGCGCGCGGGCCTGGGGGTCGTCGCCGATGGTTTGCCGTCCTACCGCCAACTGGCGCCGTTCGTTTTTCTCGACGACTGGTCCGCCGGTCTGGAATCCTATGCGCGCGGCTGGAGTGCCGAGTGCGAACGGATCGCCGCGGGCAATCTCTGGCTCGACGCCGCATACGGCACGGACCGCGTTGCCGCTCGGTGGGAGGAGATTTTGGCGGAGGCCGTCGGCTAGCGGGAAACGGTGATCTTCAGGCCGTCGGCCTTCCCCTTTACGCCAGCCAGCTCACCAGCGTTTCACCCCGGGCCTTGCGCACCATCGCCTGCACCAGCCGCACCAGATGCACCACGAGCGAGATCGCAGTCCATGCGGCGACCCCGATGATCCCCCAATCCGGCCGCGTCACCAGCAGCCCCGCGAACAGGATCACCATGTTCGGATTGCGCCGCGCGGTGATCAGCCGGAACCAGCTGTCGAACCGCTCCCACACATGGATGTGCATCCCGAACCGGACGATGAACGCCCCCTCGATCAGCCGCTGCGCGACATAGCCGAACAGCATCGTCCCGATCACCGCCCAGAACACGCCGTCCTCGAGCGGTCGCCCGTACGGCGCACACCCCGCCGCCCACGCCCACCACCAGAACGGCGGATGCACCAGGTCGACGCCGTGATCCCACGCATTTCCCAGCTTCGACGAGGTGATCGTGCACCGCGCTAGCTTCCCGTCGACGGTGTCGAGCACCATGAAGACCAGACCCGTCGCGAGCCCGGTCCAGAACCAGCCATACCAGAACGCCACGGTCGCGACGATGCACAGCACCGAGCCGAGCGCGGTCACCTGGTTCGGCGTGATCCCGGCGCGCGCGCAGACCCGCGTGATCGCCAGCGCCCATTCGGGCCACAGATATTTGGTCAGCAGGTCGGTGACGCCCTTGTACGCGCCGACATAGCTCGCGCGCTCGATCGCGGGCACCGCGGCGGGGGTCAGCAGTTCGGCGAACGGCCGTTCGCGCTTGCGCAGCGCCTCGTTGAGGATGCCGTCCTCGGCCTCCGCGGCGATCACCGTCAGCCCGGTCACCAGCGGCGCGGCACCCAGCATCGCCTCGGTCATCCGCTCGCGCTCGTCGGCGTCGCGGACATGCGCGAGCACGGGCACGCCGGTGCGAGTCACGACGGTCCCGGGGCGGGACTTGAGATACGCGATCCACACCGGATCGAACGCATAGGCAAGGTTGGCGAGGATGACCCCGCCGGCGCCGCCATCGGTGTCGGTCACCAACCCGTGCGCGACGCCGATCCGCCGGATCCGCTCGGCATTGGTCATGCCCCAGAGCAGCGTGTCGTTCGCCCGGACGGTCCGGAGCGCTGGCGTTGGAGCTGTCGAATCTACCATCCCGCACCCGTTACCCGATCTGGTCGCGAAAGCGAGAGGGGGTAGGGCAGGTGGAGACTAAACGGGATGCGTGCCACCCACCCCGATTTCACCACCCCGGCCTCCGCCGGGGTGGTGGAGATTTAATGGACGTGTGTGGCCTCCAACACGCGCAGAATCTCCTCCGCAGCGCGCGCCGCACCACCTTCGACAGGACCAAGCGACTGCCCGGCAAACTTCGCCTGAACCGCTGCATACTCCGCATGCCTCAACGCCGACCGGTCCAACGCAGCGACGACGTCCGCAACGTCCTCGACCACCTCGCCGCAAACCCACATCGCGTAGTTCGGATCGCCTTCCCAATCGACACCCCCCGCGTTGAGAAACACGCAAGGCCGCGGCCGCATCAGGAACTCGATCACCTGGCTCGACGTGTCGCCCAGATACACGTCCGCCACCCCGGTATAGCTCCCGTCGACCATCGCGAACCCGTCGATGTCGCAGTGAACATGCGGCAACCCTTCGATCTCCCGCATCACCGTCGCCACCTCCGGCGCGCGTTCGATCAATCGCTGGTGCGGCGCGAAGATCAGGTTGTAGCGCCCGTCCGCGACGATCCGCCGCACCACCTCCGCCCCCCACCGCCACCACGACGAGCGATGCTGCTGCCAATGCGGCGCATACAGCACCACCGGCCGCGTATCCGCGAACGGCGGCGCGGCGTGCGTCCGGTGCGTGAAGTCGGCCTTCACATACCCGGTCGAGACGAACCGCTCGGGCGCGAACCCGCGGTCGAGATACGTCTGCCGCTCCAGTTCGCTCGGCACCAAGGTCAGCGCCGCCGCCCGCCGCCGCGGATCGTCGCGCGCGCTCATCGATCCCACCCCGTGCGAGGTCTTCACGAACCGCGCCCGCATCGGAAACAGCCGCGGCAGCCACAAGCTGGTCTGTTCCGCACACACCACGACGCTGGCGCTGCGCAGATAGGGGAGCAGCCGCAGCAGCATCGGCATCTTCGCCGGCAGCTTCGGATTTCGCCCGCTGCCATCGTCCCCAACCACACGAAACCCCGGCGCGCGGCGGATGCGGACGGTGGGGAAGGGGGCGGTCCAGCGTGCCAGCAGCGTCTCGTGCACCGACGTGCTCACCCACAGTTCGATCGGCACGTCCGACGCGGCGGCAAGCGCCTCGACGATCGGATACAGGTGCGGGATCAGCAGCGTCTCGCCAAGAAACAGGAACGCGACTTTCCGGCTCATGCGCCCGACCCGTCTCCGGCGAGCGCATCATGATCGTGCTGCCACTGCGCGATATCCTCGGGCCGGTCGATCTCCTGCCAGCGCGCGTCGGGATCGATCCGCAACGCGTGGACGCCGACCGTCTCGGCGGCGCGGCGGACGACCGCGTGGTGATAGGCATGGATGCCGTCCTCCTCGCCGATCACCGCGCGCAACGCGTCGGCATAGGCCGTTCCGCCGGTCGACACGATCAGCCCGAGCGACCGCGCGGTTGCCTCGTGCCCGACCAGATGCTTGCCGACCGCGACGATCCGGTCGCCGTCCGCCTCGACCAGCATGTCGTCCAGCCCCGGCTCGTCCAGCGGCTCGATCACCAGCTTCACGCCCGCGACCGGATCGGCGACCGCCGCGCGCAGGATCGGCGCGTCGAACACGGTGTCGCCGTTCATCAACGCGAACGGCGCGTCGAGATACGCACGCGCCGCCCAGACGCTGCCGATGCTGTTGGCGGTCGACCAGAACGGGTTGAACACGAGTTCGGTCGGCAAGCCGCCCCCGTGCCCGGAAACTCGGGTCGCGAGATGCGCGGCGATCTGGTCGATCCGGTAGCCGCCGACGATCACCGCGCCGGCAAACCCCGCCGCGGCGACCGCGTCGAGCTGATGGTCGAGGATCGCGCGACCGCCCACCTGCACGAGGCATTTCGGCGTCGTCAGCGTCAACGGCAGCAGCCGCGATCCGTGACCCGCGGCAAGGATTATCGCCTTCATGCGAGCGAACTTAGCCACGAAGTGTGGCAGGAAAAAAGCTGCCCCGTGTCGCGCGATCATGCTGCACTGCAGCGGAACATCCGCGGCCACGCACCGTTGCGCCTTGATGCGCATATTCAGATCGCTTCACATACCCCATGAATGGGTCTGGCTGGAGAGCGTCGCCGTCGTCTCGGCGGCCGTCTTCGTCGCGTTGATCGCGCATTGGCTGACCATGCGGATCGCCGGGCACGCCCAGCGCCGGACCACCGCCAAGACCGACGGGCTCGTCCTCGCCCGCGTCCGGCGGCCGTTGCGCGCCGTGTTCGTGGCGATTGCGGTCGCGTTCGTCGCGCGGCTGCTGCCGATGGACAACGACATCGAGGATTTGTGGAAGCAGTTGCTCGGCTTCCTCGTCCCCGCGCTACTCGGCTGGCTCGCGGTCGCGGCCCTCCGCGCGTTCCAGGACGTCATCGAGATCCGCGCCGACATCTCGGTCGAGGACAATCTTCGCGCCCGCCGCAAGCGCACGCGTGCCGCGATCCTCGGACGCATCGGGACGTTCTTCATCATCTTCATCAGCGTCTGCCTGATGCTGCTGAGCGTCCCCGGCATCCGCTCGATCGGCGTGACGCTGATGGCGTCGGCGGGTATCGCCGGCCTCGTCGTCGGTGCGGCTGCTCAGCCGGCGCTGAAGAACCTGATCGCCGGCGTGCAGATGGCCTTCACCGAGCCGATCCGGATCGACGACGTGCTGATCGTCGACGGGGAATGGGGGCGGGTCGAGCAGATCAACCTGACCTTCGTGGTCATCAAGATCTGGGACGAACGCCGCTTGGTCGTGCCGGTCTCGAAGTTCCTCGAGCAGAGTTTCCAGAACTGGACGCGCGAGACCAGCCAGCTGATGGGGTCGGTGTTCTGGTACGTCGATCCGTCCGCCGACGTGCCGCGACTGCGCGAGAAACTGGGGGAGATCGTCACGTCCAACCCGCGCTGGGACAAAAGGTTCTACAACCTCCAGGTCACCGACGTGAAAACCGACTGCATCGAGTTGCGCGGCCTTATGACCGCCAAGGACGCGGCGATCGCGTTCGACCTGCGCTGCGACGTCCGCGAGGCATTGTTGAAGTATATCCGCGAGGAAATGCCTGAGGCTATCCCGAGAAACCGCCTGCTGATGGCGCCGGACCCAGTGCCGCGGACCTAAGCGAATCCTCCCCCGCCAGGGGGAGGTGGCGCCGAAGGCGACGGAGGGGGAGGCACGCGCCACGTGCGTTCCGTGTCCTCCCCCTCCGTCTGGCAAGTGCCAGCCACCTCCCCCTGGCGGGGGAGGATTGAATTATGCCGCCTCATTCTCCGGCACCGCCTCGAGCGCGGTGATGAATAGCTCGCACCACCACATCACGTCCTCCTTGCGGACGTTGTCGATCAACTTCGCCCAGCGGTCTTTCCGTTCGGCCAACGGCATCGTCAGCGCCCGCCCGATCGCGTCGGACATCTCCTCGGGGCTGTACGGATTGACCAGCACCGCGTCCTTCAGCTGCGCCGCCGCACCCGCGAACTGCGACAGGATCAGCACGCCCGGATCCTCGGGATCCTGCGCCGCGACATATTCCTTCGCGACCAGGTTCATCCCGTCCCGCAATGGCGTCACCAAGCCTACACGTGCCGCGCGATAAATCCCGGCCAACACATCCCGCGGGAACCCCTGGTTGACGTAGCGGATCGGCGTCCAGTCGATGTCCGAATACTCGCCGTTGATCCGCCCCGACATCGAATCGAGGTTCGCACGGATCTCCTGATACGTATCGACCTTCTCGCGCGAAGGCGGCGCGATTTGGAGCATGTAGACCAGCCCGCGCCGATCCGGATGCGACCCGAGAAAGCGCTCATATCCGGCAAACCGCTCGGCCAGCCCCTTCGAATAATCGAGCCGGTCGACCCCGACGATCAGGCTGCGACCCGTCGCGGACATATACATCCGCTCCTTGGCATGCCGTGCGGCATCGCTGTTGGCGGATTTTTCGAAGTCGGCGGTCTCGATCCCGATCGGCGTCGTGATCGCCTTGATCGTGCGGTCGCCGACCGTCACCCAGCCGTCCTTGCCGACCACGCCATCGAGCTGGCTCGTAACGTAATGCAGGAAGCTGTCGAGCCAGTCCTGCGTCTGGAAGCCGATGACGTCGTACGCGAACATCGATTCGACCAGCGCGCGATGGCTTGGCAGCGACAGCAGCATCGCCATCGGCGGCCACGGAATGTGGAGGAAGAACCCGATCTTGTTCTCGACGCCGAGCTTGCGCAATTCCTGGCCGAGCGGGACGTGGTGGTAATCGTGGACCCACACCAGATCGTCTGGCTCGATCAACGGCAGCACCGTCTCAGCAAAGCGTTTGTTGACCCGCGCGTAGCCGCTGGAAAAGTCGCGTTCGAACTCGGTCAGGTCGATCCGGTAATGGAACAGCGGCCACAGCGTGCGGTTCGCATAGCCGTTATAATATTCGTCGAAATCCTGCTCTTCGAGGTCGATCGTCGCGGTGGTGACGCCCTTGCCCTGCTGGAAATTGATGTGCCCTGTGAAGGTGTCGGTGGTCGATCCCGACCAGCCGAACCAGACCCCGCCCTTTTCGCGCAAAGCAGCGAGCAACGCGACCGCGAGGCCGCCCTGGTTGCCCGAAGGCGCGTCGACCGACTGGACGCGGTTCGAGATGACGACGAGGCGGCTCATCGGACGGCACTCCACGGCTTGCTGAGCAGGACCGCGCAGTTGATCAGCCCCACCAGCGAATAGGTTTGCGGATAATTCCCCCACAGCTCGCCGGTCGCCGGATCGATATCCTCCGACAGCAGGCCCGCAGGGGTACGACGCGCGACCATCTCGCAGAACAGCGCGCGCGCGTCGGCGGTCCGGCCGGTCGCGTGCAGCGCCTCGATCAGCCAGAAGGTGCAGACGTTGAACGCGGTATGCGGCAGGCCGAAATCGTCCTCGGTCGCATAGCGCAGCATGTGGCTGCCACGCCGCAGGCCCTCCTCGACCGCCTTCAGCGTCGACTGGAAGCGCGGATCGTCGGGCGCGAAAAAGCGCAGGTCGAGCAGCTGGATCAGGCTCGCGTCGAGATCGTCGCCACCGAACGTCGCCGAGATACGCTGCGTATCCTCGCGCCACGCCGACTGCTCAATCGTCTTGCGAATGGTGTCGGCCCGGTCCTGCCAGAACACGCAGCGATCGGCGAGCCCGAGTACATCGGCGGCATTGGCCAGCCGATCGCACGCCGCCCAGCACATCGCCGCCGAATAGGTGTGGACGTGCGCCTTGGTGCGCAGCTCCCACAGCCCCGCGTCGGGCTTGTCATAGGTTTCCCACGCGCGGTCGCCGACCAGTTCGAGGCTCTTGAAGTCCTCCTCGCTCGACATCCGGAACAGTCGCTTGTCGAAGAACGCCTGAACGTCGGACAGGATGATCTGGCCGTACGCGTCGTGCTGGATCTGCTCGTACGCCTGGTTGCCGACGCGTACCGGCCCCATGCCGCGATAGCCGGGCAGGTCGCTCTCGATCCGCTCGATCAACGTCGCCTCGCCGCCGACGCCGTACAGCGGCTGGACATGTCCGCCCTTCGACGCGTCGACGATGTTGCGGAGATATTCGAGATACCCTTCGAGCACGTCGAGCGCGCCCAGGCGGTTGAGCGCCTGCACGGTGTAATAGGCGTCGCGGATCCAGCAGTACCGATAATCCCAGTTGCGCTCCGACCCGTCATGCTCGGGGATCGACGTGGTGAGTGCGGCGACGATCGCGCCGGTCTCCTCGTGCTGGCACAGCTTCAGCGTGATCGCCGCGCGGATGACGACGTCCTGCCACTCGACCGGCGTCGCGAGCCCGCGCACCCAGTGCCGCCACTCTTCCTTGGTCCGCGACAGCATCGCCTCGGCGGCCTCGTGCAGCACGCCCGCAAAGCTCTCGTCGGGACCGAGGAACAGGTGCATCTGGCGTTCGAGCCGGAAGAAATTCTCGCCGATGACATGCCCGACCGGCGCATCGGTCGTCAGCCGCAGCGTCTGGTCGGCCATCAGGAAGCGGATATGGTTCGAGCCGTGCGTCTGCTCGGTCGGCTTGCCCCAGTTGGTCGCGACCCGCATCCGGATCCGGATTCGCGGCGAGCCCGCGACCGGCTTGACGATCCGCACGAAGCTGGTGGGGCGATATGTGCGGCCTTCGCGCACGAATCGCGGGCAGAAATCGATCACCTCGACCGCGTTGCCCGCCTCGTCCTCGTGCCGCGTCACCAGGATCGGCGTGTTGCGGATATAGGCCTGCGTGGTCTTGGCGGCGTTCTCGATCTCGATCGCCCAGAACCCGGTCTCGGGCGCATCGCCGCCGAGCAGCGCGCAGAATGCCGGGTCGCCATCGACGCGCGGCACGCAGCCCCAGACGAAGCTGCCGGTCTTGTCGATCAGCGCGGACACCTGGCAATTGCCGATCGGCCAGAGATTCACGTCCGCGGTTTGGGTCAGTGGGGTCATCATCATTCCAATATGCCGTCGATCCAGCGCCGGAGCGCGGCGACGTCGTCTAAACGGTAGGTAGCAGCGGTAGGGCGCGGCTCGCCGATCAATATGCCGACACCGCCCAGATCGCGCGCGGCTTCGAAGCCGTCCTCGTCGGTGATGTCGTCGCCGAAGAAATACGGCGTGCTCCCCGCCATGTCGGGCGCCGCGATCAACTGACGCAGTGCGCCGCCCTTGTCGCCGGGCGTGCGCAGTTCGACCATCATCTTGCCGCGCTGGAGCGTGAGGCCGTGCGTGGCGGACAGGTCTTCGGCAAGCGCTACGGCGTCCGCCTCGAGGGCAGGGGCCATGCGGTAATGCAATCCGGCGCCCAGGCTCTTGGCTTCGTAGACGAGCCCGTTGGCGTCGGCGAACGCCTTGAACGCGTCGGCCGCGGCCTCGAGCGAAGCCGGGCGTTCGGCGGCGACATGGCCGTCCAGCGGCGTACGTCGTTCGGCGCCATGACTGCCCGCGACCGCGAACATCTGCGCACGCCGCCCGAGCATCGCGTCGAGCTGCGCGATCGACCGCCCGCTGATGATCGCGACCCGCCCCGGAAAGCGGTCGGCGAGACTATCGAGTGCATCGAGCAGCCGCTGGTCGACGACGACCGCATCGGGCGTCGCGGCGAGATCGACGAGCGTCCCGTCGAAATCGAAGAACAGGCTGACATCGCTGGGCACGACAGGCGGCGGCGCGAGGACTTCAGTCGCGGGCTGGCGTTCGGCTAGCATCATCGTCCAACCCATAGCCCCACCGCTCCGTTCCGCTGCACTGCAAAATTGTAACGCCTGCGATCCGATCGCGCGGTCGCTAGCGTCGCTAGCTTCGTACCAAGCGCCGTACCAAGCGACGCACCCAACCCCGTTCTCCCGCGAAAGCGGGAGCCCAGGAATCAAGCAGTACACCGTCCGTAACCCTGCCCGCCCGCGTCCGCGAGGCAACACCAAATCAGGCTAGGATCGACGCCCACCCATAACACCACCCCGGCGAAGGCCGGGGCCCAGGTGGCACGTCCCCCGTGATGATCCGCAATCCTCCGTGACCACCGGTCGCCCAACTGGGCCCCGGCCTTCGCCGGGGTGGCGGCAGTTTCCGCACGAAGCCACCGTCACCCAAACCCTGCACCCACCCCGCTTGCGACACCTCGCGACACAAAACCGCTGGACTAGCAAACGCCCGTTGGCCATGCCTGCCGCCCATGTTCCGCGTCCGCGCCCTCCTCATCGCACCAGTGCTGCTGGCGGGCTGCACCGTCGGCCCCGACTACCACCCGAAAGCCGCCGCCGAGCTAGGCGTCCCCGACGCCTATTCGGTCACGCCCGAGACCAGGCCCGAAGACCTCACCCGCTGGTGGCAGAAGTTCGACGACCCCGTCCTCGGCCAGCTCGTCGAGCAGGCCGCCGCCGCCAACCTCGACCTCGCGCAATCCGTCGCCCGGCTCCGCCAGGCGCGCGAGAGCCTGCTCCAGAACCGCGCGTCGCTGCTCCCCACGCTCAGCGGCTCGGCGGGCTATCAGCGCAACGAGAACGTCCGCGGCGGCGGGCGCTCGTTCACGCTCCCCGACGGCACCGTCGTCGATACAGGTGGCGGCGGCGCCAACAGCTTCACGCTCGGCGCCAGCGCCAGCTACCAGGTCGGCGTCTTCGGCGAGATCCGTCGCACCGTCGAGGCCAGCCGCGCGGACTATGCCGCGTCGGGCTACGACTACGCCACCGTGCTCATTTCCGTCGAAAGCGAGGTCGCGCGCAACTATGTCCTCGCCCGCCTCTACCAGCAACAGCTCGCCAATGCCCGCGCCTCGCTCGCGATCCAGGACGACAACCTCGAAATCGCCGGCTTCCGCGTCCAGGCCGGGCTCGTCTCCAGCGTCGACGCCGAACAGGCCCGCGCCCAGCGTGCACAGACCGCCGCGACCATCCCGAGTCTCGATCAGCAATATGCCGCCGCCGTCGCGCGGATCGGGGTACTCACCGCGCAGGCGCCCGGCGCGCTCCGGGCGATGATGGCGCCCGTGAAGGCGATCCCGACCGGCCCCGCCGCGGTCGGCGTCGGCATCCCCGGCGACACGCTGCGCCAGCGCCCCGACATCCGCTCCGCCGAGCGCGCGCTGGCGGCGGCGACCGCGCGGATCGGCGTCGCCAAGGCGCAGCTTTACCCGGCACTCGCGATCTCCGGTAACCTCAATACCAACGCGACCTCGCTAGGCAGCATCGGTGACGCGATCACCGGCAGTCTGTTCGCCGGACTGACCCAGGCGATCTTCAACGGCGGGCGTCTCCGCTCGCAGGTCCGTGCCAGCGAAGCCGCCGCCGATGGTGCGTTCGCGCTCTACAAGTCGACCGTGCTGACGTCGCTCGAAGACGTCGAGAACGCGGTCGTCGCGCTCCAGGCCGCACAGGAACGCGAGCGCCAGTTCGCGATCGCGCTCGACGCGGCGAACAATTCCGCGATCCTCAGCCGTAGCCAGTACCGCACCGGCCTCACCGATTTCACCACGCTCAACCAGCAGGAAACCGCGCTCCTGTCCGCCCGCAACGGCGCGACGCAGGCGCGCGCCGATGCCGCCACCGCACTGATCGCGCTGTATGCGGCGCTCGGCGGCGGCTGGGATTCGACCGTCATTCCCGAAGCGCCACCGCGTGCGCAGAACACTTCAGAGGCACGCTGATGGCCGACGCATCGATCGACGATTTCCTCGGCGTGAAGCCGCAGGCGCCCTGGCGGCGCTACGTGAAGTGGGTCGCGATCGCGGTCGGGGTGGTCGTGCTGTGCCTGCTGCTCGCGAAGTGCTTCGGCGCGAAAGAGCAGACGCAATATTCCACGCAAGCGGCGCAGCGTGGCAATCTGACCGTCACGGTATCCGCCACCGGCAAGCTTGCGCCGACGACGCAGGTCACGGTCGGCTCGCAGTTGTCGGGCCTCGTCACCAAGGTCGTCGTCGACGTCAACGACCGCGTGACCGCGGGCCAGCCGCTCGCGCTGATCGACCCCGAACAGCTCGACGACCAGATCCGCCAGACCAGCGCGCAGCTTGCTGCGAACCAGGCGCAGGTCGCGCAGGCACGGGCCACCGTCGCCGAATCGCGCGCGCAGCTGAACCGGCTCGAAGAGGTCTCGCGCCTGTCGGGTGGTCGCGTGCCGTCGAAGACAGAACTCCAGACCGGCCGCGCCGACTACGCGCGCGCCGTCGCGGCACAGAAGGTAGCCGAGGCCAACGTCGTCGCCAGCCGCGCGCTCCTCGCGCAGAACCAGACTCAGCGCGCGCGCGCGATCATCCGCTCGCCTGTGACGGGGGTGGTGCTCGCGCGCCAGATCGATCCCGGCCAGACCGTCGCCTCGTCGTTCAACACGCCGACGCTGTTCGTGATCGCCGAAGACCTCACCAAGATGAAGCTCGAGGTCGCGATCGACGAAGCCGACGTCGGCGAGGTCAAGGTCGGCCAGAAGGCCAGCTTCACGGTGGATGCGTTCCCCGGCCAGACCTTCCCGGCGACGATCACGCGCGTCGATCTCGGCTCGAACCTGACGGTCAGCTCGGCGACCTCGTCGACCACGACCACGGCGACGACCTCCACCGGTCAGGTCGTGTCCTACGCCGCCGATCTCACCGTCGCGAACCCGTCGCTGACGCTGCGCCCCGGCATGACCGCGACCGCGGACATCGTCACCTCGGACAAGCGCAACGTGATGCTGGTCCCCAACGCGGCGCTGCGCTTCAAGCCAAGCGCGGACGGTGCGAAGGATTCGGGCGGCGGCATCGCCGGCTCGCTGACCTTCCGGCCACGGCGCGGCGCCGGTGGCAACGCGCGGACCGCCAAGCTCGATCGCGGTTCGCAGCAGACGATCTACGTCAAGGGCGCCGACGGCACGCCGCAGCCGGTGCAGATCACGACCGGCGACACCAACGGGACGATGACCGAAGTGCTGTCGGGCAATCTCCAGCCCGGCGCGCAGATCATCATCGGTCAGCTCGCCACCGGCACCGGCACCGACACGACCAAGACCGCCGCACGCCGGTCGGGCGGCGCCAGCAAAGGTGCGGGTGGTGGCCAGTAATCCGCCCCCGCTGATCTCCTTACGCGGCGTCACCAAGACGTACGGCACCGGCGCGACGATGTTCCAGGCGCTCAAGGGCGTCGACCTCGACATCGCGGCGGGTGATTTCGTCGCGGTGATGGGGCCATCGGGGTCGGGCAAGTCGACGACGATGAACATCCTCGGCTGCCTCGACGTGCCGAGCGCGGGGACGTTCACGTTCCAGGGCCACCATGTCGAGACGCTCGACCGCGACCAGCGCGCCCTGCTCCGCCGCAACCACCTCGGCTTCGTGTTCCAGGGCTTCAACCTCCTCTCGCGCACCTCCGCGCTGGAAAATGTCGAACTCCCCTTGCTCTACCGCGGCGACGAAAAGCGCGCGCGCCGGGACGCGGCGATGGCCAGCCTCGACACCGTCGGCCTCGCGGACTGGTGGGACCATACTCCGGCGGAACTGTCCGGCGGCCAGCAACAGCGAGTCGCGATCGCCCGCGCGCTGGTGACCAGCCCCGACGTGCTGCTGGCGGACGAACCGACCGGCAACCTCGACAGCGAACGCTCGATCGAGATCATGCAATTGCTCACGCGGTTGAATGCGGAGAAGAACATCACGGTATTGATGGTCACCCACGAACCCGACATGGCCGCGTTCGCGAGGACGGTGGTCCACTTCAAGGACGGCTTGGTAGAACGCATCGAAAGCCAGCACCGCCAGGGCGAAAGCGTGGCTTCGTGAGCGTGCCTCTGAACGCATTCCCCTCCCGCTTGCGGGAGGGGTCAGGGGAGGGCGTGACGTACGTACTGGCGTCCGGACTGTTTGGTCAGCCCCTCCCCCGACCCCTCCCGCAAGCGGAAGGGGAGCAGCAGAATAGCGTCCTTGATACCGGAGCGACGCGATAATGTTCGGCACAACCCTCGTCCTCGCGCTCCGCTCGATCCGCCGGCACATGCTGCGGTCGTTCCTCACCATTCTCGGCATCGTAATCGGCGTCGGCGCGGTCGTCACGATGGTCACGCTCGGCAAGGCGACCACGGCCGCCGTCCAGCAGTCGATCTCGTCGCTCGGCACCAACATCCTCCAGATCCGTCCCGGCCAGGGCTTTGGCCGCGGTGGTGGCGGGCCGCCGCCGCCGCCGCTCAAGATGGACGACATCGATCCGATCGCGCGGCAGATCGCCGGCGTCACCGCGGTCGCGCCGACCGAACAGCGCAGCGCCACCGCGATCTACAACGGCGCCAACTGGAGCACCACGATCAACGGCACCACCGGCGCCTATTTCGAGGTCCAGCCCTGGCCGCTCGCGGGCGGCCGCGTCTTCACCGGCCAGGAAGAGGCGGCAGGCAAGGCGGTCTGCATCCTCGGCAATACCGTCATCCAGAACCTGTTCCGCGGCGCCGATCCGATCGGCCAGCGGATCCGTCTCAACGACATCTCGTGCGACGTGATCGGCACGCTCAGCACGCGCGGACAGGCGGGCTTCGGCGGCGATCAGGACGACGTCGTGGTCATGCCGATCAAGACCGTCCAGCGCCGCTTTACCGGCAACCAGAACGTCGCGGCGATCCTCGTCGGCGTCGACCAGGGCTATGACACGCAACAGGTCCAGGCGTCGCTGACCGACCTGCTCCGCGAGCGTCGCCACCTCGCCGCGGGGCAGGACAACAACTTCAACATCTTCGATACAAAGCAGATTTCCGACACGCTGACCGGCACCACGACCCTGCTCACCGGCATCGTCGCTGCGGTCGCCGGGATCAGCCTGGTGGTCGGCGGGATCGGCATCATGAACATCATGCTGGTGTCGGTGACCGAGCGCACGCGCGAGATCGGCATCCGTCTCGCGATCGGCGCGGTCGCGCGCGAGGTGCTGTTACAGTTCCTCGTCGAGGCGATCGCGCTGTCGTGCCTCGGTGGCGTCATCGGTCTGATCGTCGCGCAGGCGGCGATCGCGATCATCGCGCCGCTGATCAAGGTTCAGTGGCTGTTCGTTCCCGAGATCAACATCTTCGCGTTCGCGATCTCCGCGGTGATCGGCGTCGTCTTCGGCTATTTTCCGGCGCGGCGCGCGGCGGCAATGAACCCTATCGACGCGTTAAGGCACGAGTAATCGCGGCCTTGGGATCGCGTACCAGCGCCTGCAGCCGGTCCAGATCCTCGGGCGTATCGATATCGATCAGCTCGGCGGGCGCGGTCACGACATGCCGCCCCGCCTTCACCAGGTCGCGTGCGCCCGCATCGCCGTCGAGCGTCAGCAGGAAATCGAACCGGTCGCGCCCGAACAGGGCAGGGGGGCTGGGCTTCTCGCCATCGCTCGATGCGACCACCGCGTCGGCGCTATCGGCGGCATCGAGCATCCGATAGATATGCGCCGCGGTCACGCGCGGCATGTCGGCCAGCGCGATCAGCACCGCCTCCGCACCCTCGTCCTTCGCGCACTGCACGCCGAGCTTCACCGACTGCGACATCCCCGACGACGGATCGTCGTTATGCACCACCTCGAAATGATGGCTGAGGAAGTCGAGCTTGCAGCCATCCGTGACGACCAGCCGCCGCTTGAACGGAATGTTCTCGAACGCGGTAACGACGTGCATCCCGAGCGGCTTGTTGAGGAACGGCACCTCCAGCTTGTTGGGGATGCCGAACCGCTCCGAGCGCCCGGCCGCGAGGAGGATGAGGAAGACGTTTTCAGCGGCGATCATTGAACGCTCCTATCATCGCCGCCGCGACCGACAGCGCGATTTCCGATGGTCCGATCGCGCCGATGTCGAGCCCGACCGGCGCATCGATCCGGTCGATGTTCTCCGCCGTAACGCCCTCCGAGGCAAGCCGCTCGCGTCGTGCCGCATGGCTCTTGCGGCTGCCGAGCGCACCGACATACGCAGCATCGGATGCGAGCGCCGCGATCAGCGCGGGGTCGTCGATCTTGATGTCGTGGCTCAGCGTCACGACCGCGGTCGAGGGACCGGGACGGAGCGCGGCGATCGCCTCGTCAGGCCAGCGATCGTCGAGCGTCACGCCCGGAAACCGCTCCTCGGTCAGGAAGCGCGCACGCGGATCGATCACCACCGTCTCGATCCCGAGTTCGCGGGCCAGCCCCGCCAGCGCCTGCGCGATCTGCACCGCGCCGACGATCAGCAGCCGGCGTGGCGGATCGTAGCGATTAACGAACACCTCGCCCGTCTCCAGCGGCCGCGCGTCGCTGTGCCCGGTCGCGAGATCCGTCGTCACCGTCAGCGCATCGCCCTGGTCGCGCGCGTCGGCGATCCGGTCGAACAGTTCGGGATCGAACCCTTCGGCGGACACAGGCTGCACCATCACCGCGATCTCGCCGCCGCACGGCAGCCCGACTTCCCAGGCGGCGGCGTCCGCGACGCCGTAGTTGCGCACCTGGAACGGCGCGCCCGCGATCACCTCTGCGGCGGTGGCGAGGATATCGCTCTCGACGCAACCGCCGGAGACGGATCCCTCGAACCGCCCATCGGCATGGACGAGCATATGGCTTCCCTTGGGCCGCGGCGCGGATCCCCAGGTCGAGACTACCGTGGCGATCGCCATCTTCTCGCCCTTCCAGGTCTTCGCAGCAGCGAGCACGCTATCGTTTTCGGCCATGTTGTCTCTCTTCTCGTTCTCCCGCGAAGGCGGGAGCCCAGGAGCCACGAACGCTCCGTTTGGTATCCTGGCCCCCCGCCTGCGCGGGGGAACAGCGCTTATAAGGAGGGTAGTCCAGCCAGCAGCTTGTCGAGCGTCACCGGAAAGTCCCGAACCCGCACCCCCGTCGCGTTGTAGATGGCATTCGCCACCGCAGCCCCCGCGCCGGAAATCCCGAGCTCCCCAACGCCCTTCGCTCCCACCGGGTTCGCGGAGTCGTCGATCTCCTCGATGAAATGCACCTCCAGCTGAGGAATGTCGGCATTCACCGCGACATGATATTCACCGAAATCGGGGTTCACGAACGCCCCCGTCCGCGTGTCCACCACGCCCTCCTCGCTCAGCGCATAGGCGATCCCCCACGCCATCCCGCCGGTGATCTGGCTCGTCGCGGTCTTGCGATTGAGCACCCGCCCGACATCGAACACGCCGAGCATCCGCCGTATCCGCGTCTCGCCCGTCACCGCGTTCACCGCGACTTCGACGAAGTGCGCGCCGTGGCTCGCCTGGCTGGTGCGCTTGCTCTCGGCACCCGGCCCGGTCTTGCCCATCGCCACGATCGGTTCGCCGCGGACCAGATCGGCAAGCTTCACCGACCGTCCGCCCGCGCTCACGCAGCCGTCGTGCAGGCTCAAATCCTCGGGCGCCGCATTCATCCGCAACGCCAGTTCGCCAAGGATATCCTCGCATGCCAGCACTACCGCCGAACACGCGCTGCCCGCGCCGAACGACCCGCCCGACCCGGCGCTCGGCGGGAAATCGGTATCGCCGAGCCGCACGTTCACCTCGGCGACCGGTAGCCCGAGCATCTCGCCCGCGGTCTGCGCCAGGATCGTGTACGTCCCAGTACCGATGTCCGTCATGTCGCACTCGACCGTCGCGCGGCCATCCGCCTCCAGCCGCACGCGCGCCTGCGCCTCGACCGTGAAGTTACCGCGCAGGCTCGCCGCCATGCCGATCCCCACCAGCCACTCGCCGTCGCGCACCGATCCCGGCGCCGGCACGCTCGCAGGCCAGCCGAACCGCTCGGCGCCTTCCGTATAGCAATCGAGCATCCGCCGGGTGGAGAACGGCTTGCCGCTCACCGGATCGGTCTCGGGCTCGTTGCGCCGCCGCAGTTCGATCGGATCGATCCCGAGCTGCTCGGCCAGTTCGTCCATCGCGCACTCGACCCCGAACGTCCCGACCGCCTCGCCCGGCGCCCGCACCGCGCCGCTCGCGGGCAGATCGACACGCACCAGGTCGGTCTTGAACCGCCGAGCATCGCCCCGGTACAGCGGCAACGTCCCGAACGGCACCGGCTCCAGAAACTCGCCATCGTCGTTCTGCGCGACGACGCTCTCATGCCCCATGCCGAGGATCACGCCGTTTGCGTCAGCGGCGATGCGGATGCGCTGTGTCGTGTGCGAGCGATGATGCACCATATACGCGGTCTGGCGGCGGGGGAGGGCGACCTTCACCGGCCGCCCCACGACCTCCGCCGCGATCGCCGCGAGTATCGCCTCGGGCCCGACACCGGTCTTGCCCCCGAACCCGCCGCCGACATACGGCGCGAGCACGCGCACCTTGTCCGCATCGATCTTCAGTGCTTTCGCGATAGTCTTCCGCGCACCGCCGATCACTTGGTTGCTCGACCGCACGGTGAGCTTGTCGCCCTCCCACCACGCGGTCGTCGCGTGCGGTTCCAGCGCGGCGGGGAAATGGACGGGCGTCGTGTAGGTCCGGTCGAACGTCACCGCCGCGTCCGCCATCACCGCATCGAGATCGCCGTTGTCGATCGGCGGCAGGAAGCCGATCTTCGGCGCGGTGTCGACCGGCTGTGCCTCGACATCGAACCGATCCTCGCCCGCCTCGGTGCGAACCACGACCAGCGCCGCAGCATCGCGCGCGATCGCCTGATCCTCGGCGACGACGATCGCGACAGGCTGGCCGAGGTGGAGAATGACATCGGTATCGAACAGCGGCATCGCGCGAGAGTTGGACTCGCCAGCCGGCATGCGCGCATCGCCGTGAATAACCGCGATGACGCCAGGCAACGCCTCGGCGGCGCTGACGTCGATGCCGAGAATGCGCCCGCTGCCCACCGGCGTGCCGACGATCGCGGCATAGGCGATGCGAACGGGCGTGCCCTCATACGCATAGTCGGCCACACCGGTGACCTTCGCCGGCCCCTCGATCCGGTCGAGCCCGAGCCCAAGAACGCCCTGCTTCGCGCGGTCGAGACCACCCGGCCGAAACGCCGCATCCATCACGTGTTCGTTCATTCTGCGGTCCTCGGGGTAGAGGGAAGGATATGGGTAGGGCAGGGGCGTTTGACGAGGGCGCTATGCATCCCAACGCCACCCCGGCGAAGGCCGGGGCCCAATTGGGAAACGAGAGTAACGGCGGACGGTCCTCCGTTATCAAAGCCTTCCCAATTGGGCCCCGGCCTCCGCCGGGGGGGTAACTGTTACAGGAGCTAAGCTTTACTCAGCTTCCCCCTCAAACAGCCGGCAACTGATCCAGCAGTTTATCCAGCGTGATCGGGAACTCGCGCACCCGGATCCCCGTCGCATTATATACCGCGTTCGCCACCGCAGCACCCGCACCCGAAATCCCCAGTTCCCCGATCCCCTTCGCGTGGATCGGGTTCGCATGGATGTCGCGCTCGTCGACGAAGTGGACGTCCATCTGTGGCACGTCCGCATTGGCCGGCACGTGATATTCGCCGAGATCGTGGTTCACCAGCTTGCCGGTCCGCGTGTCGTGGACGAGGTCCTCGGTAAGCGCCGTGCCGATCCCGAACGTCATCCCGCCCAGGCACTGCGACCGCGCGGTCTTCGCGTTGAGCACGCGCCCCGCCGCGAACGACCCGAGCATCCGCCGCACCCGCGTTTCGCCGGTGACCACGTTGACCGCGACCTCGGCGAAATGCGCGCCGAACCCGGCCTGCGTCGTCTCCTTCTCCTGCTTGCCCGGCTTGATATGCCCGGTAGCCTCGAGACCCTTGCCGACCAGCTCTCCGATCGGCGTCGAGCGGTTGTCGCCGATCGCCTTGCCGTCCTTCAGCGTCAGGCCGTCCTCGTCGACGCCCGCCGCCTTGGCCAGCTTCCCACGCAGCATCTCGCACGCAAGATACACGGCAGTACCAGAAGACGCCGCGCCCCACGAACCGCCCGAACCCGCCGCCGGAGGATCGTTGGTATCACCCAGCGACATCGTGATGTTCTCGACCGGAATCCCCAGGATCTCCGACGCGATCTGCGCCAGGATCGTGTAGCTGCCCGTGCCGATGTCGGTCATCGCCGACGACACCATGGCCGTGCCATCCGGATGGATCTCGACCTTGGCGGACGATTCCATCATCATGTTGCCCCGCACCGCCGAGGCGACGCCCATGCCGATCAGCCACTCGCCCTCGCGACGCGTACCGGCTTTCCGGCGCTTGTCCCAACCGAACTTCTTCGCACCCTCGTCGAGCGCGCGCGTCAGGTTGCGCGACGAATAGGGCACGTCCTTTTCGGGATCGATCTTCGGATCGTTGCGCTTGCGCAGCTCGATCGGATCCATCTGGAGCTTCTCGGCCAGCTCGTCCATCGCGCCTTCCAGCGCGAGCATCCCGACCGCCTCGCCCGGCGCGCGCATCGAGCCCGACAGCACGAAGTTCACGTCGACCACCTCATGCGTGATCAATCGGTTCTCCCCGCCGTACAGCAGGTGCGTGCCGATACCCGCCGGCTCGAAATAATCCTCGGTCGGCTGGTTCGACGTCAGCGTCTCGTGACCGATCGCCAGCAGCTTGCCGTCGGCGTCGGCCGCAAGCCGCACATGCTGCTCGGTATTCGACCGCCGCACCGTCGCCTCGAACACCTGCGGGCGCGACATCACCGCCTTAACCGGGCGGCCAAGCTGCTTCGCCGCGATCGCCGCCGCGACGCTCTCGGGCGCGATGCCGAGCTTCGATCCGAACCCGCCGCCGATATAGCGCGCGATGATCCGCACCTTCTTCTCCGACAGCCCCAGCGACTTCGCCAGCTGCTGCGCATCCGAGGTCGGCATCTGGTACGCGCCGTACAGCGACAGCGAGCCGTCCTCTTCCCACACCGCGGTCGAGGCATGCGGCTCCATCGCCGCGGAGTTCTGGCTCGGCGTGACATAGGTCGAATCGATAGTCACCGCCGCCTCGGCCATCGCCTTGTCGACGTCGCCCTGCTTGAAATGCGCGGGCGTCGCGTCGTCCGGCGGCGTCCGCGTCTCGTCGCGGTGCGCGGCGAAATCATACTGACCCTCGGCCTCGTCATATTCGATCGGCAGGCGCGCCGCCGCATCGCGTGCGACTTCGAAGCTCTCGGCGAGCACGATCGCGACGATCTGGCCGAAGAACGCGATGTCCTTAACGCCCTGCGTCGGCGCATCGGTCGCACCGCCCTGCGCCGAGACGCGGATGAACTGGTCGAAATCGGTGACGACGTCGATCACGCCGGGGATCGCCTTGACTGCGTCGACGTCGATCGAAACGACCTTGCCCGCGGAGATTTTCGTGCCGACCAGCACGCCGTACGCCATGTTGGCGAACTGGTATTCCGCGGCATAGGTCGCCGTGCCCGTGACCTTCAGCGGACCGTCGATCCGGTCGAGCGGCTTGCCGATGACGCCCTGGACGCCCGTATCCAGAAGACTGTCCGGATGCGGCTTGTCCATCGTCAGGCTATTCGTAGTGCCAAGACCAAACATGCTTATGCTCCCGTGACGTTGCGCAGCGTCGCGATCAGCGTGCGACGGGCGAGGGGAATCTTGAAGTCGTTCGAGCCGTAGCCCTTGGCATCGGCCAGCAGCGCGGTTGCCGCAGCCTCGAACACGGCATCGGACGGCGCCTTGCCGACCAGAGCCGCCTCGACCGCCGGGTTGCGCCACGGCATCGGGCCGAGCCCGCCGAACGCGAGCGAGGCCGACGCGATCACGCCGTCCTGCACGTCGACGATCGCCGCTACCGAGACGAGCGCGAACGCATACGACGCACGGTCACGAACCTTGCGGTATTCCTGCTTGCCCTTGACCGGTGCCGGCAGCTCGATGTGCGTGATCAGTTCACCCGCTTCGAGCGCGTTCTCGATCTGCGGCGTATCACCCGGCAAACGGTAGAAGTCGTGGATCGAGATCCGCCGACGATCGCCGTCCGCCTTCAGCGTCACGATCGTCGCGTCGAGCGCACGCATGGCCACCGCCATGTCGCTCGGGTGCGTCGCGATGCAATGCTCGCTAGTCCCCAGCACAGCGAGGATGCGGTTGAAGCCGCCGATCGCCGAACAGCCGCTGCCCGGCTCACGCTTGTTGCACGCCGCGGCGGTGTCGTAGAAATAATAGCACCGCGTCCGCTGGAGCAGATTGCCCCCGGTCGACGCCTTGTTGCGCAACTGCCCCGACGCACCCGCCAGCAACGCGCGGCTCAGCACCTCGTACTTGGCGACGACGCGGCGATCAGCGGCGAGATCGCTGTTCGGCACCAGCGCACCAATCGTCAGCCCGCCATCCTCGCGCTCCTCGATCTTCGCGAGATCAAGCCGCGAGATGTCGACCAGCTTGTCCGGCGTCTCGACCTGCAACTTCATCAGGTCGAGCAAATTGGTGCCGCCTGCAATGAATTTAGCGCCAACGGTATCGATGTCCTTGACCGCAGCCTCGGGCGTCGCGGGCTTCTCGTACGTAAAGGTCTTCATGCCACCAGCTCCCCACGCGCGTTTGCTTCCATCGCGGCGTCCTTCTCGTCCGCGGTCCGGCCTGCGGGCTCGGCACCACCGACTTCACGGATTGCATCGACGATGTTCGGGTACGCGGCGCAACGGCACAGATTGCCGCTCATCCGCTCGGAAATCTCGGCATCGTCGAACTTCGGATCGGTCAGGTCGCCCGACGCATGGCTGGCCCAGCCCTTCTTGACCTCGTCGAGCATGCCGACCGCCGAACAGATCTGCCCCGGCGTGCAATAGCCGCACTGATAGCCGTCATGCCGCACGAACGCGTCCTGCAACGCGTGGAGGTTGCCCGGCTGGCCGATCCCCTCGATCGTCGTGATCTCGTCGTCCTGGTGCATCACCGCGAGCGTCAGGCAGGAATTGACGCGACGCCCGTTGATCAGCACCGTGCACGCCCCGCACTGGCCATGATCGCAGCCCTTCTTCGAGCCCGTCAGCCCGAGATGCTCGCGGCAAAGGTCGAGCACCGACGTGCGAATATCGGGCTCGGCGTCATATGATTGACCATTGATCGTGAAATGCATGGCGGTGCCCCTGGTTGAATGTGCCGGGAATGTACGGATTTCGAGGACTCAACGCCGATGCGACCAATCGTTTCCTATTGCGACAGGCTCTCATACATAGTTGCGCTGGCACTGGCGGCGACGAGCGGGCAAGCTGTTGCGATGACGCCAGCTTCTCCCCGATTGTCGCCCCCGATCGTCATCGCGCACCGCGGCGCGAGCGGGCTTCGACCCGAGCATACGCTGGCGGCCTATTCGCTCGCGATTGACCAGGGCGCGGACTTCATCGAGCCCGATCTCGTCCCGACCAAGGACGACGTCCTCGTCGCACGCCACGAGAACAATATCGCCGAGACGACCAACGTCGCCGACCATCCCGAGTTCGCTAGCCGGAAAACCACCAAGACGATCGACGACCAGACGATGACCGGCTGGTTCGTCGAGGACTTCACGCTCGCCGAACTGAAGACGCTGCGCGCTAAGGAGCGCCTGCCCAAGCTCCGCCCCGCGAACACCGCCTATGACGGCCAGTTCGAGATCCCGACGCTCGCCGAGATCATCGCGCTCGCCAAGCGCCGCACGGCCGAGACGGGCCGGACGATCGGCATCTATCCCGAAACCAAGCATCCGACCTATTTCGCCAAGATCGGCCACCCGACCGACGCGAAACTGGTCGCCGAACTGCGCGAGGCCGGCTGGGATTCGGCCAAAGCGCCCGTGTTCATCCAGTCGTTCGAGGTCGCCAACCTCCAGCGCCTCCACAAGATGACCAAGGTCCGCCTGATCCAGCTCATGGACGGGGAGGGCGGTCCCGCCGATGGCGCGCACCCGAGCTACAAGGCGATGATCACGCCCGACGGCCTCAAGGCGGTCGCGGCCTACGCCTACGGCATCGGCCCGAACAAGAGCATGCTCTGGACCGACGCGACGCCGACGACGCTGGTCGCCGACGCGCACGCGGCCGGCCTGCGGGTCCACCCCTGGACCTACCGCGCCGAAAACTATTTCGAACCGACCCGCTTCCGCCGCGGCACCGATCCCGCCGCCCACGGCGACATCGCCGCCGAGATCGACGCCGGCCTTGCACAAGGTATCGACGGTTTCTTCACCGACTTTCCGCTATACGGGGCCCAGGCGCGCGACCGAGCCCGGGGAACCGCGCGTGCAGGAGTAAAGTAAATGCGTAAGGTTCTTCCCGTACTCGCGGTGCTGCCGTTCCTCGTAAGTGGCTGCATCGGCACCGCGACCTCGATCGTGAAGGCGCCGTTCCAGGTCGCCGGCAAGGCGGTCGACTGGACGACGACCAGCCAGCAGGAATCGGACCGCAACTACGGCAAGAAGATGCGCAAGCAGGAAGCCGAAGAGGGTAGGCAACGCAAGGAACTGGCCAAGCGCTGCAAGAAGGACCCACAGCGCTCCGAATGCGGACAGTACCAGGGCTATCGCGCGGGGTATTGAGCGGTCCGTCCATCCCCCCAATTACCACCCCGGCGAAGGCCGGGGCCCAATTGGGGGACGCTGCTGATGACGGACTACGCGCAGTTACCGCTGTTTCCCAATTGGGCCCCGGCCTCCGCCGGGGTGGTGGCCCGAACACCTGCTCTTGCCCTCCTTGTTCTCCCGCGAAGGCGGGAGCCCAGTCTGGACTCCCGCCTTCGCGGGAGAACAATCTCTGGCCGGGCCGGGCAGCGTCTAAAACCACCCCATCACGGTAACCGGAAACGGCGTCCAAACCCCAACCCGAACCCCCGCAAATCGCAAAGCATCCCCCGTCCAGCTATTACACGTCCGCACCGCGTCATACCGCCCGTTGGCCGCATAAAACGCGTCATACCCTGCATACCCCCGGTACCGCGCACCCCCGTCGCGAAAGCTCGCCCGGATATACGCGGCCAGCCGGCGATACTGCGCCGGCGTCACGACAATCTCCCGAGCCCCATCCCCCGCGCGCGGCCTCGGCAGATGGTCGACATGCATCAGCGTTTGCGTGCTGCCGAACGCCGCGCCGATCACAGTTCGCAGCTTCACGTCAGCCCAGGTCGGCGTCTCCAGGTAGAAGCTCTTCTCCCCCCACCCGAACGCCACATGATCGAACGCGCCATACCGCGGATCGCGCAAATCCTCCGCCCGCGCCACCCCGCGCCAGTCCACCCCGGCGGCCACCTTCGGCACGATGATCCCGGTATGCACGCCGTTGCTCTCGACGAAGATATGCACGCCCTCGGCAGGCGCGATCCAATCACGATTGCTGGGGATGGCCCCGCCGATCAGCCCCGCTACCGCATAGCTCGCGATTACCCCGACCACCGCCGCAACGGCCCATAAAATCCACCGCACCCAGCGCGTTTCCGTCTTCATTCCGTCATGCTAGACCAGCCGCATGGCCAATGACACGCACGTACTGAGCACCCCGCCCGAAGGCGCCCCCGACTGGACGATCCCGCAGAACTGGGCGGCCTACACCACGGAGGACCACGCGACCTGGGACACGCTGTTCGCGCGCCAGTCCAAACTGCTCCCCGGCCGCGCCTCGAACGCCTGGCTCCGCGGGCTCGACGTGCTCAAGCTCTCGAAACCCGGCATCCCCGATTTCGAGGAACTGTCCGAACGCCTCATGAAGCTCACCGGCTGGTCGGTCGTCGCGGTGCCGGGCCTTGTGCCCGACGACGTGTTCTTCGACCACATGGCCAACCGGCGGTTCGTGGCCGGCAATTTCATCCGCCGCCCCGACCAGCTCGATTATCTGCAGGAGCCCGACGTCTTCCACGACGTGTTCGGCCACGTGCCGATGCTCGCCGACCCGGTCTTCGCGGATTACCTCGCCGCCTACGGCCGCGGCGGCCAGCGCGCGCTGGGGTTGGACGCACTGAAATATCTAGGCCGGCTCTACTGGTACACGGTCGAGTTCGGCCTGATCGCGGAACCCGAGGGCCTGCGCATCTACGGCTCGGGGATCGTTTCCAGCTATGCGGAAACGCGGTTTGCGCTCGACGATCCGAGTCCCAACAGGATCGCGCTGGACTTGGCTCGCGTAATGCGGACCGAATACCGGATCGACGATTTCCAGCAGAACTACTTCGTCATCCCGAGCTTCGAGGAGTTGCTGCGGCTGACGGTAGAGACAGACTTCGCGCCGTTGTACGAGGAGTTGAAGGCGCTTCCGGATATCCCCGTCGCGCGGATCGAGCCAGGCGATGTGGTGCTGACCGAAGGCACGCAGGACTACGCGACGTCGAAGGCATCCGCTGAGACCGCATAAGCTTCGCTCAAAAAGGCCACTACCCAGAAGAGGCCACCACCCCGGCGAAGGCCGGGGCCCAGTTGGGATAGCGGTGCGGTTCTATCGCAAGGGTTCGCCCAACTGGGCCCCGGCCTCCGCCGGGGTGGTGTCAGGTGAGGGGTAAGAGCAACCCTTTCCAACTTGTTCCCCCGCGAAGGCGAGGGCCCAGACTGGACCCCCGCCTTCGCGGGGGAACACTCTTCTACGGCTACCTCAAATATCCAAAGCCCACCCATCACGCCCCTTGGGATCGAACGGCCCCTCCGCCACGAACCTCTCCGCCCCGGCGCGCAACCGAAGCACACTCCAATCCCCCCGCCGGTCGACCGCCTCGAGCGAGCACCCGCAAGCCTCATACGCCGCCACGACCCCGGCCCGCTGAGTCTCCAGCAACCCGGCAAGCACAATCGTCGCCCCCACATCCGAAATCGAAGCGATCTCCGGCGCCATCGACACCAGCGGCCCCGCCAGAATATTCGCGATCACCAGATCATACGGCGCCCGAACCACGATCGCATCGTCCAGCGTACCGTCCGCCACAACGAGGTCGATCCCCTCGACCCCGTTGAGCGCAGCATTCTCCGCCGTAACATCGATCGAGACCGGATCGATATCCGTCCCCATCACCTTGGCCTCAGGCCAAAGATGCGCCGCCGCGAACGCGAGCAAGCCAGTCCCCGTTCCGATATCGATGACATTCGAAAACTCGGCATCCGCCAACCCGTCGAGCATCGCCAGACACCCGCTGGTCGTCTCGTGATGCCCCGTCCCGAACGCGCGGCTGGCTTCGATCAAAAACGCCCGCTTGTCCGCCGGCACCGCGCCCGCATGCGCCCCGGTATGCACGATAAACCGCCCGACCGACAAAGGCTCGAGCCCGGCCTGGCTCATCGTCACCCAATCCGCATCGCCCAACCGCTCGACCGCGATCTCGGCCCCCGCCGCACTCGGCACCAGCGCCCGCACCGCCGCGACGGTGTCGGCCGCCGGCTCATGCTCGAAATACGCATCGAGCCGCCAGGATTCGACGTCGTCCTCGATCTCCTCGGTGGTCATCAACACGCCATCGATCGTCAGATCGTCACTCGCATCGATCGCCTCCGCCTCCGCGCGCGTGCAGGGGAGGGTGAGCTTCCAACTATCGGACATAGCTAGCCCCATTCACGTCGATCACCGACCCCGTCATCGAGGCCGGCGCCTCAAGCGCGCAATAGCGTGCGACCGACGCGACCTCCGCCGGATCGGCAACCTTGCCGAGCGGAATGTCCGCCAGCAACGCATCGCCGCCCCGGCTCGACAAATAGTCCTCCGCCATCCCGGTCATCGTAAACCCCGGGCACACCGCGAATGCGAGGATCCCCTCCCGGGCATACCCCCGAGCGATCGTCTTGGTCATCGCCACCATCCCCGCCTTCGACGCGGCATAATGCCAATGCGCCGGCGAATCCCCGCGATACGCCGCGCGGCTGGCGATATTGACGATCCGACCACCAACCCCGCGCGCTTGCCAGTGCAGCACCGCCAGTCGGCACAGTTCGGCCGACGCGGTCAGGTTGATCCGCATCGTCCGCTCCCACTGCGCGGTCCAGTCGTCGTCGGCGAGCGGCGATGCCTCGAACACGCCGGCATTGTTAATGAGCACACCGATCGCGCCGCCAGCCTGCTCCAACGCAGCGTTCCACAACGCAGTCGGCCCCGCAGGGTCGCTGAAGTCGGCCGGGATACCGCTGGCGGTCCCATGCCCAATGACGGAAGCGCCCGCGTCGGTCAGCGCCGCATGAATAGCCGCGCCGATACCGCGACTGGAGCCAGTAAGAAGAATAGTCATCCCCGCGCTCTAGCGCCGCAGGCTCAGGCCGTCACCTGAGACCAAGTGAGAAATGGGTTCGCGCAGAGGCGCAGAGGCGCAGAGGCGCAGAGGACGCAGAGTGCGTAAACATCGAGGTGACGGCGCGGCAATACTGCGATTTGAAGAACCTACGGTTCCGCGAAAGTCTCTGCGTCCTCTGCGCCTCTGCGCGCAAAATTCTTCGATCGCGCCCCGGATAGAAGGACGCCGTCCCTCAAGCCACGCTCGCCGAAAACCCGTCCGCCGCGCCGCGCAACACGCCCAGCTTGTCGTCGACCTCGCCGAATTGCCGCCCAAGCCCCTCGATCTCCGCGGCGACGGTCTCGGTATCCTCGCGGATCGCGGCGATCGTGTGCGACATCGAATCCGCCGCCAGCGCGGTTTCGTCGACCGCCGCGGTGATCGCCGACACGGTCTGCGCCTGCGTTTCCATCGCGTGGCGGATCCGGTCGGCGGACTGCTGCACCTCGGCGACGGTCGATTTGATGATCGCGTTGGTCGCGACCGTCGCCGCGGTCGCCGACTGGATCGCGGCGATCTTGGCGGCGATATCGTCGGTCGCGCGCGCGGTCTGGCTCGCGAGCGATTTCACCTCCTGAGCCACGACCGCAAAGCCGCGCCCCGCGTCGCCCGCCCGCGCGGCTTCGATCGTCGCGTTCAGCGCCAGCAAATTGGTCTGCCCGGCAATGCTTCGGATCAACCCGAGGATCGAATCGATCGATTTCGCATGCTCGCTCAACGCGTCCGACGTCCCCACCGCGAGATCGGCCTGGACCGAGGCGCGGTCGGCGATGCGCGCCGCGGACTCGACCTCGACGCGCGCATCCTCGATCGCGTGGATCAGTCCGGCCGCAACCTGGGCTGCTTCGCGCATCGCGACCGCGGACTGTTCGGCGGCGGCGGCGACTTCGCTCGCCTTGCCCCGCATGCCGCGGGTCGACGACGACGCGCCCTCGGCCTGCACCCGGATGCGCGCGCCGAGTGCGGCGGTATCCTCGATCGAGGCGGCGATGGTTTCGCGGAAATCGGCCGCGCGCGCGCCGCGTTCGGCCCGCGCCCGTTTAGCATCGGTGGCACCGAGGTGCGACGCCATCAGGTCCGCCTCGACCAAGGCGAGCCGCTGGACGATATCGCCCAGCGTGCGCATCTGCGCGGTGTCGGTCCCCATCTTGTCCGCCACCAGGCTGAGCGTCACGCTGTGCGCAAACGCCAGCGACGACAGCAGCGCGGGCAGGGGGATGCCCGATTTCCGCGAATCGTCGGCATGGCCGATCGCGATGACCTTCCACGCCTCGTCATAGGGCGTCCGGTATTTCAGCCGGGCATAGTGCGCGCTGGCCCGGATCCGCTGTTCGAGCCGCTCGGGCGTGAAATAGGCCACGACATGGCGCACCGCATCCAGCGACAGGTAATGCTGCCAGAACGTCTCGGCGATCCGGCGATGGTCCGCCTCGTCGAGCAACGCGGTCAACGTCGCGCAGGTCGGTTCGATCAGGCCGTCCCAGTCATAGTCGCGCACCCGTTCGCGCAGCGATCGACTGTCGCTGTCCCAGGCTGCGGGATGGATCGGGCGGGGTGACGGGCTGGCGGACATCGCGGTCATCGTGGTTCCTATGCGGCGACCTTGGCCACGAAATCGCCCGCGCTGTTCTTCAGATGGCCGAGCCGCCCGTCGAGCACGTCGAACCCGCGCCCGACGCTGTCGATCTCGCGCGCGACCGTTTCGGTGTCCTCGCGGATCGTCGCGATCGTCGTCGACATCGAGTCGGCCGCGAGCGCGGTTTCGTCGACCGCCGCGGTGATCGCGGTCACGGTCTGCGCCTGCGCCTCCATCGCGTAGCGGATCCGATCGGCGCTTTCCTGGACCTCGGCGACGGTCGACTTGATGCTGGCGTTGGTTTCGACCGTGCCGCGGGTGGCCGACTGGATCGCGGCGATCTTGGCGGCGATGTCGTCGGTCGCCCGCGCGGTCTGGTTGGCGAGGCTTTTCACCTCCTGCGCCACCACCGCGAAGCCGCGCCCGGCATCGCCCGCCCGCGCCGCTTCGATCGTCGCGTTCAGCGCGAGCAGGTTGGTCTGCCCGGCGATGTCGCGGATCAGCCCGAGGATCGATTCGATCGATTTCGCATGGTCGCTCAGCGCCTCGGACATGCCGACGGCCTGACCCGCCTGCACCGATGCGCGATTGGCGATTTCGGCGGCGGCCTCCACTTCGGTGCGCGCATCCTCGATCGCGCGGATCAGCCCGGCGGCGGTCTGCGCCGCCTCGCGCATCGCCACCGCGGATTGTTCGGCGGCGGCCGCCACTTCGCTCGCCTTGCCCAGCACCGCGCGGGTCGACGCGGAGCTGCGGATCGCCTGTTCGCGCAACGTGTGGCCCTCGTGCGTCGCGGTTTCGACCATCGCCGCGATCCCGTCGCGGAACTCGGTGGCCAGCTTGTCGCGCGCGTCCTGCGCCGAATGCGCGCGATACGCGGTATAGATCGCGACGGTGATTTCGCCCTCGAGCGCAGACAGTCGCATCAGCGTGTCGATATAGACGGGCAACGTCTCGCTGCTGCGATCGACCCGGCGCATCAGTACGTCCAGCGCGGCGCGATCGCTCGCGCTGATCATCGACAACAACGCCATCGGCGACACGTCGGCGGCGTAGGCCGCTGCGACCGACCGTTCGATCGACTCGACCCAACTGCGGCCCGCGGTGTCGAGGAAGCGATTGCGCAGGAACGTGCAGCCAATCGCGATCATTTCCTCGGTCTTGTGCGCCGCCCAGATCCGTTCATCAGCGAAACAGCGTTGCCACTGCTCCCAATACGCCTTGGAGACGATCGCGATCTCGGGTTCGATCGCATCCCAGACCGCGCGGCTGGCCGCGGCGAGCGAGCCGTCGAAGTCGAATGCCCGCAACCGTACCGGAAGGTCGATGGTGGCGGCGATCGCGCCGGTCATCGGCATGTCTGTGGTCAAGGCGGTAGACTCCGGAAACGGGTTTTGCCCGTCCAGCGCTAAGGCCGATTGATTAAAAGCTGGTTAGGGATGGACCGCAATCTTGTGCGCCGATTCCCGACACGCGGGGCGCCGTGCGTCGGGCGGGGCGAGCGGAGCCGCGCTATTGCCTTGAGTTACTTGACGACGGCCAATGGGTTGCATCGCAGCACGCGGGGTCTAATAGGTCGACCAATCCAATTTTTGTTCTGAGGACTCCGCCCTTGGCATCGCGCAACCCGGCACGCCCGCTTTCTCCCCATCTGCAGGTCTATAAATGGGGGCCGCACATGCTGGTCTCGATCCTGCACCGCGCGACCGGCAGCGGGATGGCGACCGTCGGCAGCCTGCTGCTCGTCTGGTGGCTCGCCGCGATCGCCGCGGGCGATCAGGCGTATGCGACCTTCGTCGACGTGTTCACCACCGACACCGGCCGGCTCAACATCCTCGGCTATATCGTCGCGGTCGGGCTGACGCTGTCGCTGTTCCAGCACATGATGACCGGCATCCGCCACTTCGTGCTCGATACCGGCGCGGGCTACGAACTGAAGCGGAACAAGATGGGCGCGCTCGCGACGATGGTCGCTTCGGTTGCGCTGACGGTCGTGTTCTGGCTCTACATGGGGATCAAGTAATGGGTTCGGGTACGGCAATCGGTCGCGTCCGCGGCCTGGGCAGCGCCAAGCACGGCGCGCATCACTGGTGGCAGCAGCGCCTCACGGCGGGCGCGAACCTGTTCCTCATGCTGTGGCTGATGATCTCGGTCGCGCGGATGCCCGGCTATGATTACGCCGCGGTCCACCTCTGGCTGCAGTCGGCCTGGGTCGCGGTGCCGATGGCGCTGCTGATCCTGTCGGTCTTCTATCACTTCCGTCTCGGTCTGCAGGTCGTGATCGAGGATTACATGCACGACGAAAGCCGTGTCGTGACGATGATCCTCCTCAACCTGTTCACCTTCACGCTGGGCGGCATCGCCCTGTTCGCGATCCTGAAGGTCGCCTTCTCCGGAGCCCCCGCCTGATGTCTGCCTACAAGATCATCGATCATACCTATGATGCGGTCGTCGTCGGTGCCGGCGGCTCCGGCCTGCGCGCGACGATGGGCATCGCCGAGAGCGGCCTGAAGACCGCGTGCATCACCAAGGTCTTCCCGACCCGCTCGCACACCGTCGCCGCACAGGGCGGCATCGCCGCGTCGCTCGGCAACAACTCGCCGGATCACTGGACCTGGCACATGTTCGACACCGTCAAGGGTTCCGACTGGCTCGGCGACCAGGACGCGATCGAGTATCTGTGCCGCGAAGCACCGCAGGCGGTCTATGAACTCGAACACGCCGGCATGCCGTTCAGCCGTAACGAGAACGGCACGATTTATCAGCGTCCGTTCGGCGGCCACATGCAGAACATGGGCGAGGGGCCGCCGGTCCAGCGCACCGCCGCTGCCGCCGATCGCACCGGCCACGCGATGCTCCACGCGCTGTATCAGCAGAGCCTGAAGTACAACACGGACTTCTTCGTCGAGTATTTCGCGCTCGACCTGATCATGGAAAACGGCGTCTGCCGCGGCGTCATCGCGCTGTGCATGGAAGACGGCTCGATCCACCGTTTCCGCAGCCACCAGACCGTGCTCGCCACCGGCGGCTATGGACGCGTCTATTTCTCGGCGACCTCGGCGCACACCTGCACCGGCGACGGTAACGCGATGGTGCTCCGCGCCGGCCTGCCGCTCCAGGACATGGAGTTCGTCCAGTTCCACCCGACCGGTATCTACGGCGCGGGCGTGCTGATCACCGAGGGCGCACGCGGTGAGGGCGGTTACCTGACCAACTCCGAGGGCGAGCGCTTTATGGAGCGTTATGCCCCGTCGGCGAAGGACCTCGCCTCGCGCGACGTCGTCAGCCGCTCGATGGCGCTCGAAATGCGCGAAGGCCGCGGCGTCGGCAAGAACGGCGACCACATCTTCCTCCACCTCGATCACATCGATCCGAAGGTGCTCGCCGAGCGCCTGCCGGGCATCACCGAGACTGGGAAAGTCTTCGCCGGCGTCGACCTCACGCGCCAGCCGCTGCCGGTCACGCCGACCGTGCATTACAACATGGGCGGCATCCCGACGAACTTCCACGGCGAAGTCGTCAACCTCGTCGATGGCAACCCCGATGCGGTCGTCCCCGGCCTGTTCGCGGTCGGTGAGGCCGCCTGCGTCTCGGTCCACGGCGCCAACCGCCTCGGCTCGAACAGCCTGATCGATCTCGTGGTGTTCGGCCGCGCGACCGGCCTGCGGATCAAGGACACGCTGAAGCCCGGCACCGCGCACGCGCCGTTGCCCAAGGGTTCGGAAGACTTGGCGCTCACGCGTCTCGACCATTTCCGCAACGCGTCGGGCGGGTCGCCGACCGCGCAGATCCGTCTCGACATGCAGCAGACCATGCAGAAGCATTGCGCGGTGTTCCGCGACACCGAGCTGCTCAACCAGGGCGTCGAGAAGATGGCCGGGATCTACAGTCGGATGACTGATGTCGCCGTGAAGGATCGCAGCATGATCTGGAACACCGATCTGGTCGAGACGATGGAGCTCGACAATCTGATCGGCCAGGCGGTCGTGACGATGAACTCGGCGGCCAACCGCACCGAGTCGCGCGGCGCGCACATGCACGAGGATTTCCCCGAGCGCGACGACGCGAACTGGATGAAGCACACCATCACCACCTTCAACGGCTGGGGCGGCAAGGGCGGCGAGACCAAGATCGATTTCCGCCCGGTCCACGACTACACGCTCACCGACGACATCGACTACATCAAGCCCAAGAAGCGGGTATACTGATGACGTGGGCCATCATCGCGATCGGGTTCCTGGTGCCCGTCGCGGTGGGGCTCCTGACGCGCTTCCAGCCGATGATCGCCGGCTTCCTATGGCCGGTGGTCGTCGCGATCCTGACCGCGATCTACGTCTTCGCCATCGAACCCCGCGGCGTGGGCGAAGAACCGCAAAAGATCGCCATTACCTTCTACGCCCTCTTCTCGCTCGTGGGCGGCGTACCGGGCGGCCTGGTAGGCTGGATCCTCCAGCACAAGCGTTTGGCCAAGCAGGTAAACTAAAACCCCGTTCTCCTGCGAACGCAGGAGCCTAGGATCACAAACGCCACGTTCCGTAACCCTGGACTCCTGCGTTCGCAGGAGAACGGGCGGCTGTGACAGATGTGCTACCGCTCGAGCCGCCCCGCCGCAATCTTGTACACCAGATTACGATCCCGCCGCCCGACCGCCACGACGATCACCGTCACCAAGCCATCGTCCACCCGGTACACAAGTCGATACCCCGCAGCCCGCAGCTTGATGTTGTAGCACCCGGTCATTCCGCTCAGCCGCGCACCCGCGATGTGGGGCTCGCCCAACCGCTCGGTCAGCTTCGCCTTGAACTGCTCGCGAACATTGGCGCCGAGCTTCTCCCACTCCCGCAGCGCGCTCGGCAGGAAAGCGAGACTATAGGTCGCCAAGCGACACCGCGACCGGCACCTCGTTGGCACGCGCCCGCACCAGGTCTGCCAGTTCGACGTCTTCCAGCCGATCCATCAACTCTTCCCAAGCCGCCGCCGGCACCAGATACGCAGCAGGCGTATTGCGATTGAGCACCGCCACTGGAAACCCGCCCGCAGCCTCGATGACGCCGGAGGGATTCTTCTTCAGGTCGCTGATGCTAACCGTCGCGCCGGCAAATATGGTCTCAATCATGACCAGTCTATAGCACGTCGAACAGGTCAGACCAAATCACCGTGCTGATATGCCGCAACCCGTCCGGAACCCACCGCCCCCGCAAAAGTTTGCCGCGCATGACCGACACATCCCCCGCCTCGAACGCCCGCAACTACCCCCTGCTGGCCGCCCCTCACGTCCACCTC
Source organism: Sphingomonas sp. M1A8_2b (assembly GCF_053345535.1). Lineage (NCBI taxonomy): Bacteria > Pseudomonadati > Pseudomonadota > Alphaproteobacteria > Sphingomonadales > Sphingomonadaceae > Sphingomonas > Sphingomonas sp. M1A8_2b. The sequence goes on from NZ_JBKFAH010000004.1 coordinate 199,432, forward strand.
CACGGCTCTGTCGACGACGCGATGTACGACACTTTCAAGTCGCAACTCGTCGCCGCCCCCACCGAAGGCCCGCTCGTCGTCTCGATCACCACGCTCGGCGGCGATCCCGAAGTCGCGCGGGCGATGGGCGACAACATCCGCCTGCTCCGCGAATATACCGGCCGCGAGACGCTCTTCCTCGGCAAGGTCGCGGTCTATTCCGCTGGCGCGACCTTCATGTCCGCCTTCCCGGTCGACAGCCGTTTCCTGACGCGCGGCAGCCGCATCATGATCCACGAGCGCCAGATGCAGAGCACGATCGAGCTTAACGGCCCGCTCAACACGCTCTCCTACACGCTCAAGGCCAAGCTCCACGAGATCGAAGACTCGATCAACATCCAGGAGGAAGGCTTCCGCGCGATCGTCGAGGGTTCGAAGGTGTCGCTCGAGGAGTTGAAGAAGAAGGCCCCCTCCAACTGGTACATCGAAGCCGACGAAGCCCGCGACCTCGGGCTCGTCCTCGACATCATCTAAGCTCTAGGGAGCACGCGACGCGACAGCGGTGGTGACCCATGTTGCACCCGCGAAGCTAACCGTTTGCGAGCGGGGCCCGTGTCATGTATCGGCGTCCACAACCTATAATCACACCACGGACGGACCGCTCGCAATGGCCGAATTCTCGCTCCCGAAAAACAGCGTCGTCAAGAAGGGCGTCAAGCACGCCTCTACGAGCCAGGGTTCGGGGGACAGCAAGCGTCTGAAATCGTTCAAGGTCTACCGCTACGATCCCGACAGCGGCGAGAATCCACGTTACGATAATTTCGAGCTCGATCTCGACGACACCGGCCCGATGGTGCTCGACGCGCTGATCAAGATGAAGAGCGAGCAGGATTCCTCGCTCACCTTCCGCCGCTCGTGTCGCGAGGGCATTTGCGGCTCGTGCTCGATGAACATCAACGGCAAGAACGGCCTTGCCTGCACCACCGCGATCGAGGATTGCAAGGGCGAGGTCCAGATCACGCCGCTGCCGCACATGGACGTGATCAAGGACCTGGTCCCTGACTTCACGCATTTCTACGCGCAGTACTCGTCGATCAAGCCGTGGCTGCAGACCGTCACCCCGCCGCCCTCGGGCAAGGAACGCCTCCAGTCGCCGGAAGACCGTTCGAAGCTCGACGGCCTGTACGAGTGCATCCTGTGCGCCTGCTGCTCGACCTCGTGCCCGAGCTACTGGTGGAACGCCGACAAGTTCCTCGGCCCCGCGATCCTGTTGCAGGCCTATCGCTGGCTCGCCGACAGCCGCGACGAGATGACGGGCGAGCGCCTCGACGAACTCGAGGATCCGTTCCGCCTGTACCGCTGCCACACCATAATGAACTGCGCGAACGCGTGCCCGAAGGGGCTCAACCCCGCCAAGGCGATCGCGGAGATCAAGAAGATGGAAGCCGAACGGATCGTCTGATCCTGTGGGGGAGGGGGCGTGTTTCACCCCCTCTTCTCCGTCCCAATTCGATTTCCTCCTCCGGTCCCGCTCTCCCGTCCCGCTCCCCCCCGTTCGTGCTGAGCGAAGTCGAAGCACACGCTGGGGGCGGGGGATGGAATTTCCCAATGCCCTTCGACTTCGCTCAGGGCGAACGGTGTGGGGATCGAAGGACAGGTTCGTGACCACCACTGCTCCCCAACCCCATTTCGTCGAAGCCGAAGACCCCGCCAACCCAGGCTGGCGGAGCTGGTCGCTCTCCGACCCGACCCGCTTCAACACGCTGCTCGGCCCCATGCTCTACCGCGTCGACGGCCACACGGTCCGCGTCCGCATCACCCCCGAGCATCGCCACTCCAACCTCCAGAACAACGTCCACGGCGGCGCGCTCCTCGCGTTTATCGACGTAGCCCTGTTCGCCGCCGCGCGGGGCTTCGGCCTGATCACCGCCGGCACTGCGGTCACGCTCGATCTCAACACGCAGTTCATCGGCGGCGGCCGCGTCGGCGAGCCGATCGAGGCGCAGGTCGAAGTGCTCAAGGAAACCGGCCGCCTCTTGTTCCTGCGGGGTCTCGTGGTGCAAGGGGACGACGAAACGAAGATCGCCGCCTTCTCGGCCACGATCCGCAAGCCGTCCGGCAAGCCTCCAAGGGCTGACACCGCCACCTAACACCACCCCGGCGAAGGCCGGGGCCCAATTGGGAAACGATCAGTGTTGAAGCGCCCCGCTCCGTTATCGAAACCTTTCCAATTGGGCCCCGGCCTCCGCCGGGGTGGTAAAGGGATGGGTAAGTGACCGTCCTCAAGGCCTACGAAGCACTAGTAGCGTCAGGCGAACTCCGCCCCGACCCGGAACAGGCCGCCGCCGCCGCCCGCCTCAACACCCTCGCCACCGAACTCGCCACCCCCAAATCCGCCGGCTTCTTCGCGCGCTTCTCCAAGAAAGCAGACCCTCGCGGCGTCTACCTCTGGGGCGGCGTCGGCCGCGGCAAGTCGATGCTGATGGACCTGTTCTTCGCCAACGCGCCCGTCGAGAAGAAGCGCCGCGTCCACTTCGGTGAGTTCATGCTCGAGGTCCACGCGCGCATCGCCGCCGAACGTCGCAAGGAAGTCGGCGACCCGATCGTCCCCGTCGCCACCGCGATCGCCGACGAGACGCGGCTGCTCGCGTTCGATGAGATGATGGTCACCAACAGCCCCGACGCGATGATCCTCTCGCGGCTGGTGACGTCGCTGCTCGATTCCGGCGTGACGATCGTGACCACCTCGAACCGCCCGCCCGCCGATCTCTACAAGAACGGCCTCAACCGCGAGCATTTCCTGCCCTTCATCGCGACCATCGAGCAGCGCCTCGACGTGCTCCCGCTCAACGGCCCCGTCGACTATCGCCGCGACCGTCTCGGCAGCCAGGACACCTGGCTCGTCCCCAACGGCCCCGAGGCCACCGCGCAGCTCTCCGCCGCATTCTTCCGCCTCACCGACTTCTCGACCGACGACAGCGAGCACGTCCCCGCCGAAGACCTGATCGTTCAGGGCCGCACGCTCCGGGTGCCGAAATCGCTCAAGGGTGTCGCTGTGTTCAGCTTCAAGAAGCTGTGCGGAGAAGCCCGCGGCGTGGCCGACTACCTCGCCATTGCCCGAAAATTCCACACCGTCATCCTCGTCGGCATCCCCAAGCTCGGCCCCGAGAACCGCAACGAGGCGGCAAGGTTCGTCGCGCTGATCGACGCGCTGTACGAGCACAAGGTGAAGCTCCTCGCCGCTGCCGATGCGCAACCCGGCGACCTCTACGAAAGCGGTGACGGTCGGTTCGAGTTCGACCGCACGATCAGCCGTCTCGAAGAGATGCGCTCTGAGGAATACCTCGCCGAGGGGCACCTCTAATACGATCCGCACCACCCCGGCGAAGGCCGGGGCCCAGTTGGAAAGGTCGTCGTAACGATGAACTGCGCGCAGTTAGCACCGTCCCCCAACTGGGCCCCGGCCTTCGCCGGGGTGGTTCGGTTTGAGTAGCCACTCTTTATTGCACATGCGAACGAGTTGCAATAACAACCCGCTTTTGTCCTTTTAGCGGTTGCCGTAGCGGGATAATGCGCGTAACCGGCGTCACCAATCACCCCGCACATCAGACGGAGACGGATTGGAATGGCTCGCAAGAAGATCGCGCTGATCGGCGCCGGGAACATCGGCGGTACGCTCGCGCACCTCGCAGCACTCAAGGGCCTTGGCGATATCGTCCTGTTCGACGTCGCCGAGGGCATCCCCCAGGGCAAGGCGCTCGACCTGTCGCAGTGCGGCCCGGTCGAAGGCTTCGACTCGCAGATCACCGGCTCGAACGACTACGCCGACATCGCCGGCGCGGACGTCATCATCGTCACCGCGGGCGTCGCGCGGAAGCCCGGCATGAGCCGCGACGACCTGCTCGGCATCAACCTGAAGGTCATGAAGGCGGTCGGCGAGGGCATCAAGGCCAACGCCCCGAACGCATTCGTGATCTGCATCACCAACCCGCTCGACGCGATGGTGTGGGCACTCCGCGAATTCTCGGGCCTGCCGCACCACATGGTCGTCGGCATGGCCGGCGTGCTCGACTCGGCACGCTTCAGCCACTTCCTCGCCGACGAGTTCAAGGTCTCGGTCAAGGACGTCACCAGCTTCGTGCTCGGCGGCCACGGCGACACGATGGTCCCGGTCATCAGCTACTCGACAGTGTCGGGCATCCCGGTCCCCGACCTCATCGCGATGGGTATGTCGAGCCAGGAAAAGATCGACGCGATCGTCAAGCGCACGCGCGGCGGCGGCGGCGAGATCGTCGCACTGCTGAAGACGGGTTCGGCGTATTACGCGCCGGCGACCAGCGGCATCGCGATGGCCGAAGCGTATCTGTACGACCAGAAGCGCGTGCTGCCGGCGGCGGCGTATGTTTCGGGCGAGTACGGCCTTACCGATCTGTACGTCGGCGTGCCGGTGGTGATCGGTGCTGGCGGCGTCGAGAAGATCGTCGAGGTCAAGCTGGATGATGAGGCCAAGGGCAACCTTCAGGTCTCGGTCGACGCGGTCAAGGAACTGATCGTGGCCTGCAAGGGTATCGATGGTTCGCTGAACTGATTTGAGGTGAGGTAAGGAACCAAAAGGAGTAACCACCACCCCGGCGAAGGCCGGGGTCCAGTTGGGAAAGCCGAAATGATGGAAGAACAAGCGTTCGTCTACATCATGGCCAACTTCTCCAACGGTGCGATCTACCTCGGTTCGACCGTAAATCTGCCGAAACGTGCGTGGGAGCACCGCAACGGCTTCGGCGGTTTCACCAAGCGTTATGGCTGCAAGATCCTCGTCTGGTACGAGGCTTGCGGCGAATGGGAAGCGGCACGGCAGCGCGAGCTGCAAATGAAGGAGTGGAAGCGGGCCTGGAAAGTGCGTGAGATCGAAGGGTTCAATCCTGCTTGGGATGACCTGTACGATCGTATCGCGTTACCATAACCGCCTTCCCAACTGGACCCCGGCCTTCGCCGGGGCGGACCGGACTGGAGATAGAATGAGCATCCTCGTCGACAAGAACACCAAGGTCATCACCCAAGGCATGACCGGCGAAACCGGCAGCTTCCATACCAAGGCGGCGCTGGAATACGGCACGCAGATGGTCGGCGGCGTCACGCCCGGCAAGGGCGGTACGACCCACCTCGACCTCCCCGTCTACAACACCGTCGCCGAAGCCAGGGCGATGACCGGCGCGACCGCGTCCGTCATCTACGTGCCGCCCCCCTTCGCCGCCGATTCGATCCTCGAGGCGATCGACGCCGAGATCGAGCTGATCGTCGCGATCACCGAGGGCATTCCCGTCCTCGACATGGTCAAGGTCAAGCGCGCGCTGTCGGGTTCCAAGTCGCGGCTCATCGGCCCGAACTGCCCCGGCGTACTGACCCCCGGCGAGTGCAAGATCGGCATCATGCCCGGCTCGATCTTCAAGAAGGGCTCCGTCGGCGTTGTCAGCCGTTCAGGCACGCTCACCTATGAGGCGGTGTTCCAGACGTCGAACGCAGGCCTCGGTCAGACGACCGCGGTCGGCATCGGTGGCGATCCGGTCAACGGCACGAACTTCATCGACGTGCTCGAGCTGTTCCTCGCCGACGACGAAACCCAGTCGATCATCATGATCGGCGAAATCGGCGGCGACGCAGAAGAGCAGGCGGCACAGTTCCTCCGCGACGAAGCCAAGCGCGGTCGGTCGAAGCCGATGGCAGGCTTCATCGCGGGCCGTACGGCACCTCCGGGCCGCCGCATGGGCCACGCCGGCGCGATCGTGTCGGGCGGCAAGGGCGACGCGGAGAGCAAGATCGCGGCAATGGAAGCCGCCGGGATCAAGGTCTCGGAAAGCCCCAGCCTGCTCGGCGAGACGCTGCTGAGCGTGTTGAAGGGCTGATCTACTACCCCTCTCCCGTTCGGGGAGAGGGAAGGAGCTGCCTCTTGGCAGCGGAAGGGTGAGGGCACGTTACCGCCCGTGCCCTCACCCTCCCACCCGCAAGTGCGAGTGGGCCCCTCCCTCTCCCCCGCGGGGAGAGGGACACTGAGGACGAGAACGATGGGCTACGAAGGCCAGGATTTCAGCGATATCGCAGCCGGCGTGAGCCCGGCGTTCGTGGAGACGCTCTACGCCAAGTTCAACGCGGACCCGGCCTCGGTCGAATCCGGTTGGCGCGCGTTCTTCGAGGGTCTCGAAGGTTCCGCGCAGGGCCCGAGCTGGGAGAGCGCCCGCTGGCCGCTCACCACCACGGATGACCTGACCGCAGCGCTCGATCCGACCCAGATGGAGCCCGCGCCCAAGCCGTCGAAGGGCGGCAAGCCTGCGCCCGCCGCAGCAGCGCCCGCGCCCGTCTCTAAGGAAGAGATCGCCAAGGCCGCGGCCGATGCGATCCGCGCGCAGCTGCTCGTCCGCACCTACCGCGTCCGCGGCCATCTCGCCGCCAACCTCGATCCGCTCGGCCTGTCGAAGCGCGAGATGCCCGAGGATCTGAAGACCGAATATCACGGCTTCTCCGACGCAGACATCGACCGCAAGGTCTATCTCGGTGGCACGATGGGCTTCGAATGGGTCTCGATCCGCGAACTCGTCGACACGTTGCGCAAGAATTACTGCGGCAATGTCGGCCTCGAATACATGCACATCTCCGACGTCGAGGAGCGCCGCTTCCTCCAGGAGCGCATGGAGGGCCAGGACAAGGCGATCGAATTCTCCACCGACGGCAAGAAGGCGATCCTCACCAAGGTGATCCAGGCCGAGCAGTGGGAGAAATTCCTCGGCAAGAAGTATGTCGGCACGAAGCGCTTCGGGCTCGACGGCGGCGAATCGATGATCCCCGCGCTCGAGAGCGTCATCAAGTATGGCGGCCAGATGGGCGTGCGCGAGCTCGTCATCGGCATGGCGCATCGCGGTCGCCTCAACGTGCTCGCCAACGTGATGGCCAAGCCGTTGCGCGTGATCTTCCACGAATTCGCTGGCGGTTCGGCCAACCCCGACGACATCGGTGGGTCGGGCGACGTGAAGTATCACCTCGGCACCAGCACCGATCGCGAGTTCGACGGCCACAAGGTTCACATGAGCCTGGTCGCCAACCCGTCGCATCTCGAGGCGGCCGACCCGGTCGTGCTCGGCAAGACGCGCGCGATCCAGACGCTCAACAACGATCTCAAGGATCACACGGCCTCGCTGCCCGTGCTGATCCACGGCGACGCGGCGTTCGCGGGGCAGGGGATCGTCTGGGAGTGCCTCGGCTTCTCCGGCATCCGCGGCTACAACACCGGCGGCTGCGTCCACTTCATCATCAACAACCAGGTCGGCTTCACGACCTCGCCGCAGTTCGCGCGCTCGTCGCCTTACCCGTCGGACGTCGCAAAGGGCGTCCAGGCGCCGGTCTTCCACGTCAACGGCGACGATCCCGAGGCGGTCACCTTCGCGACCAAGATGGCGATGGAATTCCGCCAGAAGTTCCACCGCGACATCGTCATCGACATGTGGTGCTACCGCCGCTTCGGTCACAATGAAGGCGACGAGCCGTCCTTCACGCAGCCGCTGATGTACGACATCATCCGCAAGCACCCCGGCGTGTCGTCGGTGTACGGCGATCGCCTGATCAAGGAAGGCGTGATCGACCAGGCCTGGATCGACGAGAACGTGAAGGAATTCACGCTCCGCCTCGAGGGCGAGTTCGAAGCCGGGTCGTCGTACAAGCCCAACAAGGCCGACTGGTTCGGCGGTCGCTGGACCGGGCTCAGCGCGCCCACGGATGGCGCGTCGGCACGGCGCAACGTCGAGACCGGCCTCAGCCCCAAGCTGTTCGACTCGCTCGGCCGCACGCTGACGACCGTCCCGGACAGCGTGAAGATCCACAAGACGCTGGCGCGCGTGATCGACGCCAAGCGCGAGATGTTCAAGTCCGGCAAGGGCTTCGACTGGGCGACCGGCGAAGCGCTCGCGTTCGGCGGCCTGCTCTCCGAAGGCTACGGCGTCCGCCTGTCCGGCCAGGATTCGGGCCGCGGCACCTTCTCGCAGCGCCATGCCGTGTGGGTCGACCAGACCGACGAGCACAAGTATGTGCCGTTGCAGGAGATCGAGCACGGTCGTTTCGAAGTGCTCGACAGCCCGCTCAGCGAATACGGCGTGCTCGGGTTCGAATATGGCTATGCGCTCGCCGACCCGAAGACGCTCGTCCTCTGGGAGGCGCAGTTCGGCGACTTCGTCAACGGCGCGCAGATCATGATCGATCAGTTCATCACGTCCGGCGAGTCGAAGTGGCTCCGAGCCAACGGTCTCGTGATGCTGCTCCCGCACGGCTATGAAGGGCAGGGGCCAGAGCATAGCTCGGCACGTCCCGAGCGCTTCCTCCAGTCCTGCGCGGACGACAATATCCAGGTCGCGAACTGCACCAGCCCGGCGAACTATTTCCACCTGCTTCGTCGCCAGATGCATCGCAACTTCCGCAAGCCGCTGATCGTGATGACGCCGAAGTCGTTGCTGCGGCACAAGCTCGCGGTCTCGAACGCGGAGGATTTCCAGGGCGACAGCCACTTCCGCCGCCTCCTGTCCGACACCAACGGTGCGGCGGACGTCGATACGAAGCGCCTCGTGTTGTGCACCGGCAAGGTCGCCTACGACCTGATCGAGGCGCGCGATGCGCACGGCGACACGGACACGCAGATCGTTCGCGTCGAACAGCTCTATCCCTTCCCGGGCGAGCCGATCGCCGAGCGCGTTGCACGGATGCCGAACCTGGAGGAGATCGTCTGGGCGCAGGAAGAGCCGAAGAACAACGGCTATTGGTTCTTCGTCGAGCCGTTGATCGAGGAGGCGCTGGCAACGGTGAACTCGCCGGTCAAGCGCGCGCGCTATGCCGGGCGCAACGCCTCGGCCTCGCCCGCGACCGGCCTGATGAAGCGTCACCAGACGGAGCAGGGGGCGCTCGTCGCCGACGCGCTCGGCCACTCGGTCCGCGACGAAATCCGCCGCACCCGCGCAAACTGATTGAACCCGCTCCCCGTTTTCCTGCGAAAGCAGGAACCCAGGGTCCGGCAGAGTAACCCTAGGCCCCTGCGTCCGCAGGAGCACAAAAGGTAGAAGCAAACATGGCAACCGAAGTCACCGTCCCCGTCCTGGGTGAATCGATCACCGAAGCCACCCTCGGCGAGTGGCTGAAGCAGCCCGGCGATCCCGTCGCGGTCGACGAGCCGATCGCCAGCCTCGAGACCGACAAGGTCTCGGTCGAGGTCCCGTCGCCGGTCGCCGGCGTCATGGGCCAGCACGCGGTCGCCGTCGGCGACACCGTGCAGGTCGGCGCGATGCTCGCCACGATCGACTCCGGTGACGGCGCCGCTGCGTCGGCTCCTGCGCCTGCCGCAAACGCAACGCCCTCAGCACCAGCCAAGGACGAGTCCGGCGCAGGGTACGGCGACCAGCCCGGCGCCGGCACCAGCGACTCGCCCGCCGCACTCTCCCCGTCGGTTCGTCGCGCAGTGCTCGAGCACGGCGTCGATCCCGGCACCGTCAAGGGCACCGGCCGCGACGGTCGCATCACCAAGGAAGACGTGACCGCCGCCGCGTCGAGCAAGCCAGCGCCCGCTCCCGCCGCAGCGCCCGCTCCGGCAGCAACACCCGCCGCATCGGGTCGCGGTGAGGAGCGCGTCCGCATGACGCGCCTCCGCCAGACGATCGCCAAGCGCCTCAAGGAAGCGCAGAACACGGCTGCGATGCTGACGACGTTCAACGACGTCGACATGACCGCGGTGATCGAGGCGCGCGCCAAGTACAAGGACCTTTTCGAGAAGAAGCACGGCGTCCGCCTCGGCTTCATGGGCTTCTTTGTGAAGGCCGCGACGATGGCGCTGCGCGACATCCCGTCGGTCAACGCGTCGATCGACGGCGACGACATCGTCTATCACGATTACGCCGACATCTCGGTCGCGGTCTCGTCGCCGGGCGGCCTCGTCGTCCCCGTGATCCGCGATGCCGACCAGATGTCGGTCGCGACGATCGAGAAGACGATCGGCGACTTCGGCAAGCGCGCCAAGGAAGGCGCGCTCAAGATAGACGAGATGAAGGGCGGCACCTTCACGATCTCGAACGGCGGCGTGTTCGGCTCGCTGATGTCGACCCCGATCATTAACCCGCCGCAGTCCGCGGTGCTGGGCCTCCACCGCATCGAGGAGCGCCCGGTCGTCGTCAACGGCCAGATCGTCATCCGCCCGATGATGTACCTCGCGCTCAGCTACGACCACCGCCTGATCGACGGCCGCGAAGCCGTGACGTTCCTGGTGGCGCTCAAGAACGCGATCGAGGATCCGACGCGCATCCTGATCGACCTCTGACCCACAACGGGTCCTCGTTCTCCTGCGAACGCAGGAGCCCAGGGTCACGGACACCACCCTCCGTAACCCTGGATTCCTGCGTACGCAGGAAAACATGAGAGCCGGTTTCGTCTACCTGATGGCGAGCAGCCGCAACGGAACGCTCTACCTCGGCGTCACCAGCGACCTGCTCGCCAGAGCCTACCAACACCGCAACCGCCTGATCGACGGCTTCTCCAAGGAGCATGGCTGCATCCTCCTTGTCTGGTTCGAGGCGAGTGACGACATACAATCTGCACGGCAACGCGAGTTGCAGATGAAGAAATGGAAGCGGGCCTGGAAGATCGACCTGATCGAACAGACCAACCCGCACTGGAAGGATTTGTACGAGACGCTCTTCTGACCCGTTCTCCTGCGAACGCAGGAGTCCAGGACCACGAACGGCGCCTCCCGTAACCCTTGGCTCCTGCGTTCGCAGGAGAACGACGGAGATGAAGAATGGCTGACTACGACTATGACGTCCTCGTGATCGGTGCGGGCCCTGGCGGTTACGTCGCGGCGATCCGTGCCGCGCAGCTCGGCCTGCGCACCGCCTGTGCCGAGTCCCGCGAGACGCTCGGCGGCACCTGCCTCAACGTCGGCTGCATTCCGTCCAAGGCGCTACTCCACGCCTCCGAGATCTATGAGGAGGCCAAGGGCGGCCACATGACGAAGTTCGGCATCGACTTCCAGGGCGTCACCTTGAACCTCGACCAGATGCACGCCGAGAAGGCCAAGGCCGTCAAGGAACTCACCGGCGGCGTCGAATTCCTGTTCAAGAAGAACAAGGTCACCTGGCTCAAGGGCAAGGCCGCGTTCCAGGACGCGCACACCGTCGACGTGAACGGCCAGAAGGTCACCGCGAAGAACATCGTCATCGCCACCGGCTCCAGCGTCATGCCGCTCCCCGGCGTCGCGGTCGACCAGACGACCGTCGTCGACAGCACCGGCGCGCTCGCATTGCCAAAGGTCCCCGAGCACATGGTCGTCATCGGCGGCGGCGTGATCGGTCTCGAACTCGGCAGCGTCTGGCGTCGTCTCGGCGCGAAGGTCACGGTCGTCGAGTTCGTCGACCAGATCCTCCCCGGCTTCGACGGTGAAGTCCGTCGCGAGACCGCCAAGCTCTTCAAGAAGCAGGGCATGGAGCTGAAGCTCTCGACCAAGGTCACCGGCGTGACCGTCGCAGACGGCGTCGCGACCGTGACCGTAGAGCCCGCCGCCGGTGGCGCTTCCGAGACGCTGACCGCCGACGCGGTGCTCGTCTCGATCGGGCGGAAAGCGAACGTCGACGGACTCAACCTCGAAGCCATCGGCCTCGAGCTCAACAAGCGCGGCCAGATCGAGACCGATCACTCGTTCCGCACGAAGGTCGATGGCGTCTGGGCGATCGGCGACTGCATCCCCGGCCTGATGCTCGCGCACAAGGCCGAGGACGAGGGCGTCGCGGTCGCGGAAAACATTGCCGGCCAGACCGGCATCGTCAACGAGGACGTCATCCCGAGCGTCGTCTACACGATGCCCGAGATCGCCGGCGTCGGCCTCACGGAAGAAGCCGCGAAGGAAAAGACAGAGATCAAGGTCGGCAAGTTCCCGTTCGCCGCGAACAGCCGCGCCAAGACCAACCGCGACACCGACGGCTTCGTGAAGATCATCGCCGACGCCAAGACCGACCGCGTCCTCGGTGTCTGGATCGTGTCGTCACTGGCCGGCACGCTGATCGCCGAAGCCGCCATCGCAATGGAATTCGGCGCGACCAGCGAGGACATCGCCTACACCTGCCATGCGCATCCCACGCATGCCGAGGCGATCAAGGAAGCCGCGATGGCGGTACAGGGCAAGCCGATCCATATCTGATACGACCGCGCAAGGCCGTAGCGCTAGCTACGGCCGAGCCCCCCGGCGGTCGGATCGGCCGGCGCGGCCAAAAGCCGCGTCCGACGACAGGGGCTTTGCCCCTGTCCGGCCAAGCCCTCCGCAGATAGAAAAAGCGCGCCCGCCCCCCAAGGAGCGAGCGCGCTTTTTGCATGCAGACCAGAGCCGTCAAGCGGCCGGCCGCTTCTCCGACTTCGCGTCCTTCGACTGCGTCTTGGCGGTATCCTGCACGTCGCTCTTGTCCATGCTCGACACGAGCGCCGAGCCAGACCCCGACCCCGAAAAGTTCGCCGCGGGCAGCGTCGCGGTCCGGTTGCCGACCTGCATGACGACATCGCTCACCGCGCCGTTCGCGGCGCTGCGGACGTCGCGGACGGTGCCGATCGCGCGGCCCTTCGCGTCGCTGACGACCATCCCCGGTGCGATGCCGAGCGAGCCCGGCGCGCTCGCCGCCGCGCTGCCCGCCAGTGCCAGCATGCCGCCCCCGGTAGCGTTCGATCCCGCGGCACCCGCCGATCCGGATCCCGTTGCAGACCCCGTAGCCGACCCAGCCGCCGACCCAGCCGCCGACCCAGCCGCCGACCCAGCCGCCGACCCAGCCGCCGACCCAGCCGCAGACCCCGCCGCCGAACGGGCATAGCCGGCCGCATTCGACACGGTCGACCCGACCGCGCCCCGCGCCGACTCCGCCGCGCCCCGCGCCGACCGGACGGTGCTCCCGGCCTGGCCGATCGCCTGCTGCCCTACGCCGCGGACCGCATCGGTGCCGACAAGCTGCGCATCGACGCCGCCGCTACCCGATCCGGTCAGCGCCGCGTTCCCGCCGATCGTCCGGTTCGCGACCGTGGTCGTGCGGTCGATCGCCGTGTCGTTCGACGCGCTGCCCGACGCGCCGACCTTGCCGCTGCGGCGGTCGATCGACTTGTCGACCCGCGCCGAGTGGGTGCTGCGTGCCGTCGTGCTGCTGGCCGAGCCCGGCACGCGGCCGACTTCGTCCATCATCCCGCCCCCGCGCATACTGCCGCCGGCCATGCCGCCCAGGGATCCGCCCAGCGATCCACCGAGCCCGCCGACCGCGCCACCACCAAGGCCGCCACCACCGAGCAATTGCGCGGATGCGGGCGTGGTTGCGAGCAGGGCGATTGCAGCGGCACCGAAAAATACTTTGGTCATCGTCAGTCTCCGTGTCTGATGCCCGGAGAACGGCGGCCAAAACCGGTTTAATCCCGACCCAGCAAAATTTTTTCCCGGAATAGCCGGCCCCGATCCCGCAAGGACGAACCCAGCCTCGCGCCTATTGCACCGCCGTCCGACACGCCGCGCAGACCAGCCCCCGGCCATACCGCGCTCCCGCCTTGGCACCGGCATCCACCGCCCGCAGCGCCTCCGCGCGCGCGCCCTGATCCGGCACCCGATAGCCGCGCGCGATCGTCGCCGCCACGAACGGTGCCGCGAACGACGTGCCGCGCACCGCCACCGCCCGCCCGTCGGCCGTCGTCGCCAGCATGTCCGCGCCGGGCGCGGCGTAATCGAGATGCGATGCCCGCCCGGCCTCGATCAGCACGCGGCCGCGCGCATCGACGCCGGTCACCGCGATCACCCCCGGATAGGAGGCGGGATAGCTCGGCGGCGAGGCCGGCCCGTCATTGCCGACCGCGGCCACCACGATCGTCCCGCGCGCCTGCGCGGCCGCGATCACCCGCGCGAGCAGCGGGTTCGCCGGGCCCACCAGACTGATCGTCACGACCGGGACTCGCTCGCCCACCAGCCAGCCCAGCGCCTTGGCGATCGCGGTGGCGTTGCCGCCCGCCGGATCGCTGCCATAGACGTCCGCCACGTGCAGCCGCGCCGCCGGGTCCGCGCCCCGGACGCCGTCACGGCCGACGATCAGCGATGCCACCGCGCTGCCATGATCGCTCGGTCGCGGCGCGCCGCTCGCAAAACCGCGCTGTCCACCGATCCCGGTCCAGGCGCCGCCATCGATGATTCCCACCGCGCTTCCTCCGGATGCGCCCGTCTGCCTGCCGCTGCCTTGCGGAGCGCCCGGAGTCACGCCGCCACTCTGCACATGCAGTGAATCCGCTGACACCTGTCGCGCGCCGAGCTTCTGGAGGCCGCGGATCGCGGTCTTCAGCGATTGGCCGGGCGGTGTCGAAAAGCGCGCGAAGCCGACGCCCAATATGTCGCCGCGCTCGATCACCGTATAGCCGCCCGCCACCGCCTTCGCGATCAGCGCATCGTCGGCATCGTCGACCACCACTTCGCCGGCGCGCGCGGGAAATCCGTCGGGGTCGATCGCGATCCGGTCAGGATGCGTGCGCACCAGATCGGCGATCCGCGCGGCGCGACTATCCGCCAGCCGTTGCGCCACCCGGTCCGACAGCGCGGCCATCCGATCGAATCCCTGGTCGATCGGCCGCAGGACGTCGCCGCGCAGCACGTCGCCCAACGCCGGCACCGGGCCTTGCATCTGACTCGAACTGGGCAGGCCCAGCTGCGCCCGCGCGATCCCGGCCATCGCACAGATCGCCGCTATCGCCGTCGCGAGGTGCTTCGCCTTCGTCATGATTGAAAATATGCCAGCATGCGGATGAAACGACCACTATCATCCGTTTCATCCAGCAAGAGCGCTATAAGACCGCGACACGGCAACAGGGCACGATACGGGCACGACACGGGCACGGGACGATACGGCTTGGCGGTATTCGAAGATGAGCTGGTGGCGGTGCTGCCCCGACTGCGTCGGTTCGCGCGATCGCTGTCGCGCGATGCCGCCGATGCGGACGACCTGTGTCAGGTCGCGGTCGAAAAGGCGCTCAACGCCCGCGCGCAGTGGCAGCCGGGAACGAGGATGGATAGCTGGATGTACCGGATCATGCGCAACGCCTGGATCGACACCGCCCGCGCGCGTGGCCGCGCCGCCCAGACCTTCGTCGCGGAGGAAGCGGGCGAGAGCGTCGGCGTCGACGGCGCCGCCGATATCGAACGTCACGTCGCGCAAGGCGAGGTGGACGCCGCGATGCACCGCCTGCCCGACGACCAGCGCGAGGCGGTCGCGCTCGTCCTCGTCGAGGGGCTCGCCTACAAGGAGGCGGCGATGGTGCTCGATATCCCGATCGGCACGCTCACCTCGCGCCTCGTTCGCGGGCGCCAGGCGTTGATCGCCGAACTCGGAGAGGCGGCATGATCCCCGACGACGCGATGCTGATGGCCTATGTCGACGGCGAACTCGATCCGCTCGCCGCCAGGCGGGTCGAGCGGGCGATCGCCGCCGATCCCGCGCTCGCCCGCGTCGTCGCGTCGCATCGCGCGCTGGGTGCGCGCGTCGCCGCGGCCTACCCGCTGGAAAACGCACCCGCGACAGACCCGCTCGCTGCGCTGATCCGTGCGCAGACCGAAACGGTCGTGCCCTTCGCCCCGCCTGTTGCAGCTCCTGGTGCAGTCTCGCGACCGTCCATCCGGACGCGCTGGATGCAGGTCGCGGCGATGGCCGCCTGCCTTGCGCTGGGCGTCGGGTTCGGCACCCAGTGGCAAACCAGTGGCCCGGTCGAGGCGAGGGGACACGCGCTCGTCGCATCGGGCGCGCTCGCCCGCGCGCTCGATACCCAGCTCGCCTCGACGACCGGCGACACCCGCCTGCTCCTGAGCTTTCGCAACGGGGGCGGGGCCTATTGCCGGGTATTCGCCGCGCCCGCGCTCGACGGCATAGCCTGCCGCGACAGCGACGCCTGGACTCTCACTCGAACCCGCATCGGCGCCGCGCCCGCCACCGGCGACTATCGCCAGGCCGGCTCCGCCGACGCCGCGCTGATGGCCGAGGCCCAGGACATGGCCGCCGGCGACCCGCTAACCCGCGACCAGGAAGCCGCCGCCGCCAAGACGCACTGGAAATAAGTCCGCGCTTTTTCCCGTCATAGGGGAGGAGCCTAGCAACAAAGACACCCGTCGCGCGGAATGTCCCCGCCCCGTCTCGCCCCTTAGCTCTTTCGCCATCCCCGCGAAGGCGGGAACCCATATCCTCGAAGGCTCGCGATCCGAGGGCTAAGCCAGCCCACGATGGGCTCCCGCCTCCGCGGGAATGACGGTGAGGGGGCGTGCCTCGTTCCCCTACCCCTCAGACCTTCTTGCTGAAGAACCGCCCGAGCATCATTTCCGCGGCCTGGCCGATCGCATCCGCGACGGCCTGCGGAGACTGCATCCCCGACATTCCCGGCTTCTGCGGACCGTCCTCGGCCGCCGCTGCCCGCGATGCCGTAGCCTCGGCTGCCGAAGGCGCCGCTGCTGTCGGGGCCGCCGTCTCCGATTTCGCCTCGGCCGCCGGCGCCGCCGTCTGCTTGGTCCGCTGCCGCTCGATCGCCGCGACCGCAACCGTCGCCGCCATGGCCAGCCCGGCGGTGATCGCCTCGCGACCCTGTGGCGTGCTCGCCTTCTCGATCAGCGCCTCGCCTTTCTTGCGGAGCTCCTTCGGCACTTTCATCCCGCCGATCTGCTTGGGAATCTTGACCTTGCCGGTCTTGCTCTTCGTGCCCGTCTTCGTCTTGGCCATGTCGTCCTCCAGACCTGTGTATCGCGAATATAAGACACCGATTGTGCGGCACAACTGCGCTGGCGATGCGTCTATCCCGTTCCTACATGCCGGTGCCAAAGGCGGACTGGCATCCGGCCGAGAACAGAAGTAGAACTCACCCCATGCTGACCAAGATCTCCGTACGCGGCGCGCGTGAACACAACCTCAAGGATGTCGACATCGACATCCCCCGCGATACGCTGACGGTGATCACCGGGCTCTCCGGGTCAGGCAAGT
Source organism: Sphingomonas sp. M1A8_2b (assembly GCF_053345535.1). NCBI lineage: Bacteria > Pseudomonadati > Pseudomonadota > Alphaproteobacteria > Sphingomonadales > Sphingomonadaceae > Sphingomonas > Sphingomonas sp. M1A8_2b. The sequence goes on from NZ_JBKFAH010000004.1 coordinate 216,441, forward strand.
CCTCACTCGCGTTCGACACGATCTACGCCGAGGGCCAGCGCCGCTACGTCGAGAGCCTCTCCGCCTACGCCCGCCAGTTCCTCGAACTGATGCAGAAGCCCGACGTCGACCATATCGAAGGCCTGTCGCCGGCGATCTCGATCGAGCAGAAGACGACGTCGCGCAACCCGCGCTCGACCGTCGCCACCGTCACCGAGATCTACGACTACATGCGCCTGCTCTGGGCGCGCGTCGGCATCCCGTATTCCCCCGCCACCGGTGAGCCAATCGCCGCGCAGACCGTCAGCCAAATGGTCGACCGCGTCATGGCGCTCCCCGAGGGCACGCGCCTGTACCTGCTCGCCCCCGTCGTCCGCGGCCGCAAGGGCGAGTACCGCAAGGAACTCGCCGAGTGGCAGAAGGCCGGCTTCGCGCGCGTCCGCATCGACGGCACGATCCACGACATCGACGAAGCCCCCGCGCTCGACAAGAAGTACAAGCACGACATCGAAGTCGTCGTCGACCGCCTGGTGGTAGGCGGCGAGATCGCCACGCGCCTCGCAGAGTCGTTTGAAACCGCGCTGAAGCTCGCCGACGGCCTCGCCTATGTCGACCCCGCCGACCCGGTCGAGCCGCACACGCCCAAGTCGGAGATCCTCGGCAACAACGCCCCCGACGGCCGCATCGTGTTCAGCGAAAAGTTCGCCTGCCCGGTCAGCGGCTTCACCATCTCCGAGATCGAGCCGCGCCTGTTCTCGTTCAACGCCCCCCAGGGCGCGTGCCCGGCCTGCGACGGCCTCGGCGAGAAGCTGCTGTTCGACGAAGACCTCGTCGTCCCCAACCACATGCTCAGCATCAAGAAGGGCGCGGTCGTGCCCTGGGCGAAATCCAACCCGCCGTCGCCCTATTACATGCAGGTCCTCGGCAGCCTCGCGCGCGAGTTCAAGTTCGACATCGAGACGCCCTGGTCCGACCTCGCGCCGGAGGTCCAGAGCACCATCCTGCACGGTTCGAAGGGCAAGCCCGTCACGCTCACCTTCATCGACGGCAAGAAGAAATACGACGTCTCGAAGCCGTTCGAGGGCGTCATCGGCAACCTCAACCGCCGCATGCTCCAGACCGACTCCGCCTGGATGCGCGAGGAACTCAGCAAGTACCAGTCCGCCGCCCCTTGCGAAGTCTGCGGCGGTGCGCGCCTGAAGCCCGAAGCGCTCGCGGTCAAGATCGCGATGAAGGACATCTCCTACGCCACGCATCTCTCGGTGGTCGACGCGCTCCAGTTCTTCACCGACATGCCACAGCACCTCGGCGACCAGCAGAACGCGATCGCCGAACGCATCCTGAAAGAGATCGTCGAGCGGCTCGGCTTCCTCAACAATGTCGGCCTCGACTACCTCAACCTCGACCGCACCAGCGGCACGCTAAGCGGCGGCGAAAGCCAGCGCATCCGCCTCGCGTCGCAGATCGGCAGCGGCCTGTCCGGCGTGCTCTACGTCCTCGACGAGCCCTCGATCGGCCTGCACCAGCGCGACAACGACATGCTCCTCAAGACGCTCCGCCGTCTGCGCGATCTCGGCAACACCGTGCTCGTCGTCGAGCATGACGAGGACGCGATCCGCACCGCCGACTACATCATCGACATGGGCCCCGGCGCCGGCGTCCGCGGCGGCCAGGTCGTCGCGCAGGGCACGCTCAAGCAGATCCTCAAGTCGAAGGGCAGCATCACCGCCGACTATCTCAACGGCACGCGCGAGGTGCCGGTCCCAACCACGCGACGGAAAGGCAACGGCAAGAAGCTCACCGTCCACAACGCGGTCGCCAACAACCTGCGCGGCGTCACCGCCAGCCTGCCGCTCGGCACCTTCACCTGCATCACCGGCGTTTCCGGCTCGGGCAAGTCGAGCTTCACGATCGACACGCTCTACGCCGCCGCCGCGCGCGAGCTGAACGGCGCGCGCATCGTCCAGGGCAAGCACGACAAGATCACCGGCCTCCAGTATCTCGACAAGGTCATCGACATCGACCAGTCGCCGATCGGCCGCACCCCGCGCAGCAACCCCGCCACCTACACCGGCAGCTTCACGCAGATCCGCGACTGGTTCGCCGGCCTGCCGGAATCGCAGGCGCGCGGCTACAAGCCCGGCCGCTTCAGCTTCAACGTCAAGGGCGGCCGCTGCGAGGCGTGCCAGGGCGACGGCGTGCTCAAGATCGAGATGCACTTCCTCCCCGACGTCTACGTCACCTGCGACGTCTGCCACGGCGCGCGCTACAATCGCGAGACGCTCGAGGTGAAGTTCAAGGGTCATTCGATCGCCGACGTGCTCGACATGACGGTCGAGGACGCCGCCGAGTTCTTCAAGGCGGTCCCCCCGATCCGCGACAAGATGGCGATGCTGGTCGAGGTCGGTCTGGGCTACGTCAAGGTCGGCCAGCAGGCGACGACGCTCTCGGGCGGCGAAGCGCAACGCGTCAAGCTCGCCAAGGAACTCTCGCGCCGCGCCACCGGCAACACGCTCTACATCCTCGACGAACCCACCACCGGGCTCCACTTCGAGGACGTGCGCAAGTTGCTGGAAGTCCTCCACGCGCTGGTCGAGCAAGGCAACACGGTCGTCGTGATCGAACACAATCTCGACGTCATCAAGACCGCCGACTGGGTCCTCGACCTGGGGCCAGAAGGCGGCGTCAAGGGCGGCGAGATCGTCGCCGAAGGCACGCCGGAGAAGGTAGCAAAGGCCAAGGGCAGCTTTACGGGGAAGTATCTTGCGCCGTTGCTGGAGAAGCGGTGAGCGTCAATGAATTCTACCAGCTAGTGTAAAGCGCCATATCCTGCCTCTTCTCATCAACCAGTATGCTTAATTGCTTAAGTTCTTTGACCAAACCGCTGTGACGATCGTCGATGGGATCATACTCAACAATTTTCAAGTTTCGATTCTTCCTTAAAGATTCTTTGCGGTCTGCATCCATCTCGCCGCCTTTTAAGAAATAATGAGGCGATGACGATGGAAAGCTGAATGCCTGATTCTCGAGAACAAGGTTAACATCTGGATCTGCGTATCCAGCGCCTATGAATAAGAAAGAATGGGTTAAAAGGCATGCATCAAATGCTTGATAAAACGCTGAATAGTTCGTTCGTGCTTTTGCATAATCGTGTTGAGTGAAGATTAGATCCTCGGGAGTGTTGAGGCTTCCGTGGACTTTAACAATGTATCTGCCGTCACCCCTGAGAAACTCCCCAACGTCTCGATCATGATACTGTTTAACAATATGTGATCCACGATGCACGCCTTGGGCGGCGCGTTCGTAAATATCGTCGAAATTTAGAGAGAAGACGATTCGGTTATCTAACCCGATGATTTGTTTGTGTAGGTCGCCCGGTTCATACCCAGGTTGCTGAAATATTTTACGGAGGTAGGGCGTCCACTGCTCATCAAACCGCTTTTTAAGCCATTCGCATGCGTGAAGATAATCTCCCTCACCAATCGCCTTTGAAACGTGCGCAGTATCTTTATCAGGGCAGTCTATAACTGCTTGTAGAAGAAAATTCTTCCAGTCTGGGGGCGTCTTTCCCTTGTCATTAGTAGCATGGCGAGATGCCCCGGACCCTATGATGATCACGGCGCGACGGCGTGCGATATCTTCTACAAGATTAGGTGGCCAATCCACCGATTATATCCGCTTAACAAGTTCATCGGCGACCTCGGCGAATATTTCTTTAGCGTCTTTTACCTTTTGAAAGTGTGCTCCCACAACGCCATCTTTAGCTTGTAATTCGAAGATTGGCTTATGATTGCTTTGAGACATGGGGATAAGGCTGAAAAGGTTTGGCACGGTTCCCATTTCATAAGGTTTCGCGGGCCGCGCGGACGCTGGGAATGAACTATCAATTATCGCATCTATTTGAGATCTAATAGTCTCATAGGCTTGAACTGCTCGCCTTTGGCCGGAGCTATCTCTCTTGGCCATATATTGCTGGGTGACATACCCAAGGAATGCCGCGCGGCCGTATTTAAAATCTGGAATTCTTTTTTTGTCTTTGACATTGGCTAAGCCACGTTCCCAATCGTTCGACCAGTTATGAATCCATTCAGCAATATTTTCGAATGCTTTAAGGGAAAATATGTCGATCGACATCGGGCTGATAAAATAATCGGCGCTTAGTAGAATGGCTCGGTTTAGCGCGCCAAGAGACGGACTTACGTCAAACAAAACTAAATCGTAGTCGGCCAATTGGCCAAGCAGTTCAGAAAATACTAGATTAGTTCGGATACCGCGAACCTCGCCAGCTTTGGCGTCTCCCCAATCACGGGCAAGCAAATCTTCTGTGAGCGCTAATCTAGGGTCGCCCGGTATAACGTCTACCTTAAATGACGGCGATTTGCGAACCTCGATGTCTTTAGAGTACCCTTCGCCAAGCGATAAAGGTTCGATAACGCTGTGGATCGTAAAAGATCCTTTGGGTCCATATATCTTTTCGATTGTGCTATCAGGAAAGAAGTACTGGGTCGCGTTGCATTGGGGGTCTGCATCGACGACGCAAATTTTCAGCTTGTTATAATGTGCAAGGTAGCCTGCTACATTACATAACAGCGTCGTTTTTCCAACGCCGCCCTTGTTATTGAAAAACGCAATTGATTTCATTCGTACGATCCCGGTTGCGCGCCAAGGGGGGGGCGGGCGTGAAGATTGCTGTCGTGATCCTACAGCGATGCCGCTGGAAAGTTGAATGGTAAAAGTTGTGGACGATCAAGTACGGCCTGAATCGCTGTCTCCGTTCTCCACGCTGGGCAACTTTATCCTTAGAGCCCCGTATTGACCTCGCGTGAGGTGGGCCGCCGCCTCGCTTCGCTTCGAGGCCCGTGAGGGGGCGTGGAGGGATGTCGCTCCAAGCGTTTCAGCCCACCTGCCACCACGACAAACCGAGTACTCCGCCAGAGGCGTCCTTACGGTCGGCAGGTGGGCCTACTTCCTGAGAGTCGTGGCCCAGGGACCGGCAGGCTAGGCGCTCGACGGTGTCGGTCAAGGCGAAGCGGATCGGAACCGGACCAACCGCGACCCGTTGGCACACCGAACAAAAGGACATTCCCATGACCAAGCCTCACCCGCACAAGCCCGCCCCGAAACCCAAGCCAAACGCCAAGACGTTCGGCATCAATGCGCTGTCGATCGGGGCCGCGGCGATCGGTCTCGGGGGTGCGTTGCTGGCGGTATTCCTGCGGTCGAAGGCCAACCCCGCCGAGCATGCCGCGCCCGATCTCGCGCTCGACAAGCCCCGCCCGGGTGCGACCGATCGCGCGCCGGAGGCCTTCCGCCCCGATCCCACCGCGGTCCCCACCAAGGCCGAGCGCGAGTCGCTCCGCCCCGCCACCGGCCCGGCCCCGTCGTTCGCCGCGGATCGCGGTTCGACGCTCGGCTGAGGCGCCTCCCTGATCCTCCCCCGCTAGGGGGAGGTGGCTGGCTCTTGCCAGACGGAGGGGGAGGGGGCGATTACGCCTGTTCCGAGTCCTCCCCCTCCGTCACCTGCGGTGCCACCTCCCCCTTGCGGGGGAGGATCGTAGAAGGCCGCTCCTGACGCCGCTCCCTCCCACACCGTCACCCCGGACTGGTTCCGGGGTCCACGGTCCCCCAAACGCGATAGCCGCGGTCGAGCGGAACGGTGGATACCGGGACCCGTCCGGTGGGACGGGAAGGGGACATTGCCTCCCTTGTTCTCCCGCGAACGCGGGAGCCCAGGATCAGGCAGGACAGCGATCGTGGCTCCTTGTTCCCCCGCTGTCGCGGCGGAACGAGCCCGCGGTTGGCCCCGCGGTCGCCAACGCCGACCAGCCCGCGCGCCCCGCCCCAACGAAACCGCTGTCCTACAGACCCCGATCCGGCATATCTGATCGGTCCTCTTCGCACCGTACGAGAGGATCGATCATGGCGAACGCACTGCATCCGGCCCCGTGTCAGCCGCATCCGGCCCCGCATCCGCCCCAGCCCCGCATCGTATATCCACCGGTCCCGGCCGCACCGCGCGCGGTGGCGGGAGAGCGGCCGATCCCCGACACCCTCTGCGACGCCGCCCGCCACGTCCTCGCCTGGCAAGCGCATATCGACGCCGGCCGCATCGGCCACCGCATCCCCGTCTCCCCCGAGATCGCCGCCAACCGCGATCGCTGGACCGCGCTCGCGCGGACGATGCGCCGATGACCGCCCCCACGCCTCCCACTCCCACGCCGCCGGCCCCCACGCCGACCCCGCCGCTCGCGCCCGAACCCGTCGACGACGACGGCCACGATACCCCGGACGCCGCGCGCGCGCGCGACCACGACCCGCGCGCTTTCACCCCGGAGCAACCCGCCCGCTACACCCAGCGCCTCGACGGATGGACCCCGGAGCGCCAGCGCGGCTTCCTCGAACGCATCGCCGAAGGCGCCACCGTCGACGAGGCCAGCGCCAGCGTCGGCCTCACGCCCGGCGTCGCCTACCGCCTGCGCCGCCGTGCGGCGGGCGGCGCGTTCGCGCTCGGCTGGGACGCCGCCAAGCTGGTCGCGCGACCGATCGTCGCCGAGGCGTTGTTCCACCGCGCGATCGCCGGCCAGATCGAGCGCGTGACGAGACCGGACGGCGCGGTGATCGAGCGCCACCGCTACGACAACCGCCTCGCCATGGCGCTGCTCAACCGGCTCGATCGCCACGCCGCCGACAGCGAGACGAGCAACGCCGCCGCGCGGCTGGTCGCCGCCGATTTCGACGCGTTCCTTGACCTGGTCGGGCACGATGCCGGCCCGGCCCGCGCCGGCCTGTTTCTCGGCGGCCTCCTCCTCGGCGAACGGATCCCCGCGGATGGCGCGCCCTCGGATAGCGCCCACCCGGACCGCGAAGCAGAGGCGGCGATGGCGCCGATCCTCGCGCTCGCCCGCGCCGATCTCTGGCTGCGCACCGGGTCGACGCGCGCGGCCGACATCGCCACCGCCGATCTCGATCCCGCCGCGCGCGCCGGCTGGACCGCCGAGCAATGGTCGCGCGCCGAAGCCGCGGGCCTGCTGCGCCTGGCCCCCGAACCCGTCCCCGAACCCACCCCAGAACCCGTCCCCCAAAAGGCCGCCGCAGACATCGCTCCAGCGTCTGCACTTCCTGCACTTCACGCCGCATCCGACACGGCGCCCGCGGTTCGGGACCCGGTCTGGTTCGACGAGGACGCCGATTGCTGGCGCACCGCGTTCCCGCCGCCGCTCGACTTCGACGGCGAGGATGGCGCGCATTTCGGCGACGACGATTACAGCCGCGACTGCTCGCTCGACGAGGCGATCATCCTCGACACGCCGCGCCGCCGCGAAGTCGCCGCGCGCGCGGCGGCGGAGGGCGCGGACCGCGACGCGTGGTTCCTCGGCTATGCGATCGATGTCGGCCTGATCGACGCGGCCGGCGTCGAAACGATCGCCGACACCGATGCCGATCGCGTCACCGGGGTAGCCTGGGCGTGCGATGCGCAGCGCTCGGAGATGCCGGACACGCCGAGCGAACCTTCCGCTTTCGCATGGTGGCGAGCCGCTGAAATACCCGGCGCCGAAATACCCGACACCGAAATACCCGACGAACCGCCCGTCGCGAAACGCCCGGTCGCTGAACCCAAACCGCCGACCGGGCGTTCAATCGCCGTCACACTTCCAGACGACGGAGACCCCCCATGAGCATCTTCAGCAAGATCAAGTCCGCCATCTTCGGCGAGCATGGCCCGCTCGGCAGCGGCCATTTCGGCACGCCCAAGGCCGACGCCGCGCCCGCGCCGCAGACCACGCAGGCCGCACCCGCCCCGCAGACGACCGCGGCACAGCCCGCCCCGACTCCGCAGGCTGCCCCCGCCGCCGCACCGGTCGACGTCGAAGCGGTGTTGTCGGGTATCGCCGCCAAGAGGGGTTCGGATCTCAACTGGCGCACCTCGATCGTCGACCTGATGAAGCTGCTCGATCTCGATTCGAGCCTCGACAACCGCAAGGAACTCGCCACCGAGCTCGGCTATACCGGCGCCAAGGACGGCAGCGCGGAGATGAACATGTGGCTGATCAAGGCGGTCATGCGCGAGCTGGAGAAGAACGGCGGCACCGTGCCCGCCAACCTCAAGGATTGATCTATGATCGGCGCCGGCAACCAAATGTCGGCGCCGAGCATTGCGCATAGACTATCAACCCACTGAAAGGACACGAAATGCGCGTTGCGATGCTGGGCCTGCTGGCCGCCTCCACCCTGGTTGCCGGCTGTGTCGGCGACGGCGGCGGCCGCTACGGCGTCGACCCGCGCTATCGGTCCTACGACTATAACCGGCCGGATCCCGCCTATGGCAGCTACGATGCCGGCCGCTACTACCGCGACGACCGCCGCTATCGCGAGCGCCGCCTGTCGCGCAACGAGCGCATCTATCGCGGTAACGACGGCCGCTATTACTGCCGCCGCAACGACGGCACCACCGGTCTGATCGTCGGCGGAGTCGCGGGCGGCGTGCTCGGCAACGTCATCGCGCCCGGCGGCTCGGGTCTGCTCGGCACGGTCCTCGGTGCGGCGGGCGGTGCGCTCGCGGGGCGTGCGGTCGATCGCTCGAGCAACGAGACGCGCTGCCGCTAAAGGCCTCGACCGGCGCCGAAATATCGGCGCCGGTCGTCCTGAATTGAGGCCGCGCCAGGCCCGGCGCGGGAAAATATTATACGCGCAAATCGACGCAGTGTGTGACCCATTTTGCCGGCAGGATTTGCATTTCCGGCGGTCCTGGCCCATATAGTGCTCAGCTACAGTCGCACATCGACGGTTCTTGGCGCTTTGCGGCACCTTTCTCCTTCTTTCCCTGCTCCGCGGCACGGGTCGCCCGAACGTCGGGTTACTCTCTACTAAGAAGGAGCCGTTATATGGCTATCACCGGAACCGTAAAATTCTTCAACGCCGACAAGGGCTATGGCTTCATCGCGCCGGATGGCGGCGGCAACGATGCCTTCGTGCACATCACCGCGGTTGAGCGCGCCGGCATGCCGACGCTGAACCAGAACCAGCGCGTCACCTACGAGCTCGAGCCCGACAAGCGCGGCAAGCAGTCGGCCGTGAACCTCCAGCCAGCCGATTGATCTCGCTGGCGGATTACGGTCCGCCACCCTGATCTCGGTTGCGATGCGGCGGCGCCTGGGTCACCCCCGGGGTCGCCGCATCACCCCTTTACCAATCATTGCAGGAGCGCATCAGCATGGCAGACAACCCAGAATTTTACCGGGCCCGTGCTGAAGAAGAGCGTCGCAATGGCGATGCCGCGCAGCTCGACAACGTCCGCGATCGCTGCCGCCGCGCCGAAAAGGCCTGGGACGAGATGGCATCGCGCGCCGAACGCACGCAGGTCCTCCGCGCCGCCCGCGAAGCTGCCCCCCCGGGTGGCGAGCGCATGAACATGATGAACGTCATGGTCGCCGCCGAATAGGCGCACCGCTGCGATGCGTCGCGGTCAGACGTAAAAACGAACGAAGCCCGGGTGCCACCAGCACCCGGGCTTCGTCGTATCGTCGTCCCGTAAATCGCGGGTTATTTGAGCGGCTTACCCGAATCCTTCCAGCGGTCGAGGATCTGCGATTCCGGCGGCAGCGTGTCGGTCGCAACCGGCGCAACCTTGGCCGGCGTGGCACCCGGCTGCCCGCTCGCCGCAGCCACTGCGACCGGTGCTGCCGGCGGCGTCACAGCTTTGGCAGCGGCGATTCCCGCCGCGATCATCTCCGGCGTCGGTGGCACGATCGGCGCGAGCGATGTATGCGGACCCGGCACCGGCTCGCCGCCGACATAGCGCTGGTTGAAGGCCGCAGATGTGCCCCAATACCCCTTCCAGCGGTGAAAGAAATGCGCCCCGACCACATCGGTCATCACCAGGCTGCGGTTCCACGCCGGCGTCACCGCATAGGTGTGGTAATGCGTCGCCAGTCCGACCGGGGCATAGACATAGCCCGACAGCGCCATCCCCGCATTCCGTGCCGCGCGCATCCAAGCGGCGCGATCGGGAACGCGGGCCATCGCCCCGTCGCAGGCAAAGCTGAACTGGCAACCAGCATGTTCGGAGCCTTGGTACACCACCCCGCACACCGTTCCGGGAAACGCCGGATGACGCGCACGGTTGAGGATCACCTGGGCAACCGCCTGCTGGCCCGCATCGGGTTCGGACGCGGCTTCGTAATAGATCGCCGCGGTCAGGCACTGCACCGCCCGGCCCCGGTCGATCGCCGAGATGCCGGTCATCGTGAACGGGCGGGCAGGGACCACGCCGGAATCGCTCACCGCGCCGGCCGGAATCGGCAGCACGGGCAGGTCGATCGTCCCGGTCACGCCGGCGGCGGGTGCGGCGGTTTCCAGGCTTCCGGCCGAGGGTGCGGCGATCGGCGAGATCGCAGCCCCGGTCCGGCTGGTCGAGCCGCGCCCGTGGTCGGCCAGCGCCCGCAGCGCGGCCTGAGCGGAAATGCCCGCGCCAATCACGAGCAGGACCGTGACCGCGGCGAGCCAGATGCGGCGCATCAGCCGAAATGTCTGCAACCGAACCCGCAAATTCCTACCTCGCCAACGCCCGCGGTCCGCGGGACGATCGTGCATAGCCGAAAACGCCGCTGCAATCTGTCCCGCATTTCCGCTCGTCCCAACGCGGGACGACATTCATCGTGGCAGGGATTGCTTACCGTAAGGTTGGCGTATCGAGTTTTAACGCTGCTTCCGGAATGACTTCGACGTTCGGATAGGCTTGCCGGAGCGGTTCGATGAACTGTTTGGCGTCGCCGACCACGACGATGCTCGCTGCCTTCGGATCGAGCAGCGCGACTGCCGCCGCCTGCACCGCGGCCGGATCGACTGCCCCGACCGCACCGGTGTAGCGCTGCAATTCGCCGAGCGGCACGCCGTTCTGGACATAGGCGCCGAGAATCCCCGCAACGCCCGAGGTCGTCTCGATATTGCGACCAAAATTGCCGATCAGCACCGCCTTGCGCGTGTCGAGTTCGCTCGGCGGAACGGGCGACGTCCCCATCCGCGTCATTTCGGCGGCGATCAGCGTCACTACCTCGGCCGCGGTCGGGTTCTTGGTCTGCGTCCGCGCGGCGACCGTTCCTTGCGTCTTGCCCGCATCCAGCGCGCTGCCTGCGCCATACGCCAACCCGCGCTTGATTCGGATCTCCTGGTTCAGCCGTGACGAGAAACCGCCGCCGAGCACGGTATTGCCCACCGCGAGCGGATAATAGCGCGGGTCGGCGCGCGCGATGCCGGGCCGAGCGACGACGACGCCCGCTTGCCCAGCCTCAGGCATGTCGACGACGATTACGCGGGGCTTGGGATAGACCACCGCCGCTGCCTTGGGCGCACCCGCGCCTTGCGACGTCCAGCCGCCGAACTGCGCTTCGGCCAGCGCCTTCGCCTTCGCCGCGGTTACGTCGCCGACCATGATCAGCGTCGCCTGCGCAGGCTGGAAGCTTCGCGCATATGCCGCGGTGATATCCGATCGCGCGATGGCCTTCAGCGACAGCGGCGTGCCACCGGTCGGCGCGCCATACGGCGAGCCACCCAGCACCGCGCGGTCCGCGACCAGTCCGGCGACCTGCGCCGGATCCTTCAACGCCAGCGTGACCGCGTCGATCTGCTGCGTCCGTGCGCGCTCGATCTCGTCGGGCGCGAACGCCGGGTTGACGGCGACATCGGCGAGGATCGCCATCGCCGGCGCCAGCTGGTCCGACTTCACGGTCACGTCGACCGACGCGCCATCGCTGCCCGCCGCACTCCCGATCGCGCCGCCCAGACCCTCGACCGCGCGCGCGATCTCGGTCGCCGACCGCGTCTTGGTACCCTTGGTCATCAGCTCTGCCGACAGGCTGCTGACGCCCGCCCGGTTCGCGGGATCGGTCGCCGCACCGCCGGCGGTCACCAGATAGGCGGTGACGATCGGCAACTCATGCCGCTCCACCGTGACCAGCCGCATGCCGTTGGCGAGGCGAACCTCGACCGGCTGCGGGATGGTCGGCGAGACCGGCGCACCCGGTGCGGGCGGCTGGACGCGCTGGCCTTCGGGCGCGGGTGTCACGATCTCGACATTCGCCGGCGCCTTCAGATCGGCGACCTGCACGGTGGGCGCCACCGCGATCGTCTCGGTAACGCCGGTTGCGGGCTTGGCGGCAAGCGGCATGTAGCGGATCGTCGCCGATTGAGCATCGCCCAGATATTTCCGCGCGACCCGCTGGATATCCGCCGCCGTCACCTTGGAGATCGCCGCGAGTTGCTTGTCCGCCGCGGCCGGATCGCCGTCGACCAGCACGGCGGACGCCAGCGTGCTCGCCTTGCCCTCAGCGGTCTCGCGCGACTGGATCGACTGGGTGAGGATCTCGTTCTTCGCCTCGGCCAGCTCGGCAGCGGTCACGGGCGCATCGCGGAACCGCGCGATCTCGCGCTTCAACGCAGCCTCGCCCGCCTCGACGGTCTTTCCGCCCGCGAGGATCGCATAGACGACCATGTTGCCGGTCGCCTGCTTGGTATCGAGGAACGCCTCGGCCGACTGCGCGAGCTGGTCACGGTACACGACGCTCTCGTACAACCGCGAACTTTCGCCCGTTGCCAGCACGGCCTTGAGCACCATCAGCGCGGGAATATCCGCGTCGCGGTCCGGCGGCAGGTGATAGCTGACCAGCACCGCGGGCAGGGGGGTGTTCGGCTCGTACACCGTCCGCGTGACGGCCTTGGTCCGCGGAGGCTCGGCCACGGTCACGCGCGGGATCACCGCGGACGGCTTCTTGATGCCCGCGAAATACTGGTCGATCCAGCGATTCAGCTGTGCCGGATCGAAATTGCCGGAGACTACTAGGATGGCGTTGTCGGGTCGATAATAGGTCGCGTGGAACGCGCGGACGTCGTCGATCCCGGCGGCTTCGAGGTTCTCCAGGCTGCCGATCCCCGGTCGTGCATAGGGGTGAACCTGATAGGCTAGCTCGGGATAATAGATCGAGAACAGCTTGCCATAGGGCTGCGCGAGCGTCCGCTGGCGCAGCTCCTCCTTCACCACGTCGCGCTCCGAGCCGAAGCTCTTGGGCTCGACGACCAGGCTCGCCATCCGGTCGGCTTCCGCGAACAGCAGCCGCTGGAGGTGGTTGGCGGGGATCACCTCGTAATAATTGGTATAGTCGTCGTTGGTCGACGCGTTGTTGTAGCCGCCGACGTCCTCGGTCAGCCGGTCCATCTGCTCCGACACCAGATTGCGCGTCGACTTGAACATGAGGTGTTCGAACATGTGCGCGAACCCGGACTTGCCCTTGGGATCGTCCTTCGAACCGACGTCGTACCAGACCTGGACCGAGACGTTCGGCGTGCCCGTGTCACGGATCGCATACACGCGCAGCCCGTTCGGCAACGCGCGCTCGGTATAGGCGAGCGGCTTGACCGACACTTGCGCAGGGGCTGGTGCGGTCTGCGCCGCCACCGCCACTGGAAGACATGCTGCGGTCAGCAGCAGCGCGGAGCGGAGGAGGCGCATGGAGGTCCTTACTTGTTGCGGTTGGCGAACAACACGGCGCCCGCGATCGCCGCCGAGCCGATGCCGACGCCCAGCCCGATCTTCGCAAGCGGCCAGCTCTTGGCCTTCTCCGCGGCGTTGTGCGCGGCGGCTTCGGCCTGCAGCTTGGCTTCCTTCGCGGCGGCGAGGATTTCGTTCGGCGTGTCGCTGTCGATCTTGATGGTCACTTGGGCTCTCCTTCACTCTTCCGGGCATACACCGCGCGGAAATCATTCGCGAACTGCGTCAGCGTCCCTGCGGCGATCGCCGCCCGCAGGTCTGCCATCAGCGTTTCGTAGAACCAGATGTTATGCTCCGTCATCAGCATTGCGCCAAGCATTTCGCCCGACCGGACGAGGTGATGCAGATACGCCCGGCCCCAGGTCGCGCAGACCGGGCAGGGGCAGGCGGGATCGAGCGGCCCCATATCCTCGGCGAATTTGGCGTTACGGATGTTGATCGGCCCAGTCCGCGTGAACGCCTGGCCGGTCCGCCCGGACCGCGTGGGCATCACGCAATCGAACATGTCGATCCCGCGCTCCACCGCGCCGACGATGTCGTCGGGCTTGCCGACCCCCATCAGATAGCGCGGCTTGTCGACCGGCAACTGGTCCGGTGCGAAGTCGAGACAGCCGAACATCGCCTCCTGGCCCTCACCAACCGCGAGCCCGCCAACCGCATAGCCGTCGAAGCCGATATCGATCAGCGCATCGGCCGACGACTTCCGGAAGCCCTCGTTCAACGCGCCCTGCTGGATCCCGAAGATCGCGTTGTTTTCGGCATGCGCTTCGCCCGCATCGAACGCCGCGCGCGACCGCTTCGCCCAGCGCATCGATCGCTCCATCGCGGCGGCCTGCACCTCGCGCGTCGAGGTCGTCGGCACCAGTTCGTCGAACGCCATGACGATGTTCGAGCCGAGCAGCCGCTGGATCTCGATCGATCGCTCCGGGCTCAACAGATGCCGCGTGCCGTCGAGGTGCGACTTGAACGACACGCCCTCCTCGGACCGCTTGGTCAGGTCGGCGAGGCTCATCACCTGATAGCCGCCGGAGTCGGTCAGGATCGGCTTCGACCAGCCCGAAAACGCGTGCAGCCCGCCCAGCCGCGCGACCCGTTCCGCGCCCGGCCGCAACATCAGATGATAGGTGTTGCCGAGGATGATGTCGGCACCAGCCCCGACCACGTCGGCGGGCTTCATGCCCTTGACCGTGGCCGCGGTGCCGACCGGCATGAACGCCGGCGTGCGGATGTCGCCGCGCTGCATCGCGATGACGCCGGTGCGCGCCTTGCCGTCGGTCGCGGAAATGGTGAAGTCGAAGCGGGGACGAGTCATATCAACGTTTCTTGCGCAGGCCGTAGCGATCGCCAGCCGGCGCGCCGCGGATGGTGATGAGTTCGGCGCGGGTCAGCACATTGTCCTTGTCGCGGTCGAACCGCGCGAAGAACTGCGCGAACCGCGCCTGGAGTTCGGCCAGCGTGATCCGGTTGTCGCCGTCGCGGTCGACTTCGAACGGGCTCGGCAACGCGTTGCGATCGCCGAGCCACGCCTGCGCCCAGTCGGCAAACGCGATATAGCCGATCGACCCCGACGCAGCGCCCTCGGCGGTCGCATAGCTCCGCGCCACTCCCGCGGTCAGCTCGGCCTGCGTCACCCGCCCGTCGCCGTTCGCATCGCACGCGGCGATGAACAGCGCGGCGGGCTCGGCGAAGATCGTCGCGGGCGGCTGTGGCGCGCCGGCGGGCGGCGGCGCGGCGGTAATGGCCTGGAGCAAGGCGAAAGCGAGCAACATGCCACCTGTCATGGCAGCAGAAGCGAGGCGTCGCCATAGCTGTAGAAACGATACTTCGCCGCGATCGCATGGGCGTACGCCGCCTGCATCCGCTCCCGCCCCATCAGCGCCGACACCAGCATGAACAAGGTCGAGCGCGGCAGATGGAAATTGGTCATCAAGCCATCAATCCCGCGAAATCGGTATCCCGGGGTGATGAAGATCGCGGTATCGCCGTCGAACGGGCGGATCACGTCATCCTCGCCGGTCGCGCTCTCGATCAGCCGCAGCGACGTCGTCCCGACCGCGATCACCCGGCCACCGTTCGCGCGCACCGCGTTCAGCCGATCAGCGGTGGCGGCATCGATCCGGCCCCATTCGGCGTGCATCCGGTGCTCGGTCGTATCGGTCGCCTTGACCGGCAGGAACGTCCCGGCGCCGACATGCAGCGTCAGCGTCGCATGACCGATCCCGGCTGCGTCGAGAGCGGCCATCAGCTTCGGCGTGAAATGCAGCGCGGCGGTGGGCGCGGCGACCGCGCCCGGCTCGGACGCGAACATCGTCTGGTAATCGTCCGCATCGCGCTCGTCGGTCGGGCGCTTGCCGGCGATATACGGGGGCAGGGGCATGTGGCCCGCACGCTCCAGCAGCAGTTCGACCGGCTCGTCGCCCGCGAACACCAGCGCATAACTGCCGTCGTCCTCGCGATCGACCGCCGCCGCGCTGACGCCGTTGCCGAAATCGATCACGTCGCCGTCGTGTAGCCGCCGCGCGTTGCGGATAAACGCGCGCCACCGCCGCGGCCCCTCGCGCTTGTGCAACGTCGCCCCGATCTTCGCGTCGCCGCGGCGCCCGTCGAGCTGCGCGGGAATGACCCGCGTATCGTTGAAGACGAGCATGTCGCCGCGCCGCAGCAGCGACGGGAGGTCCGAAACGCCCGCGTCCCGGGTCGCATCACCTTCGAGCACCAGCATCCGGGCGGCATCGCGCGGCGCCGCGGGGCGGAGCGCGATGTTGTCGGTCGGCAGGTCGAAGTCGAAAAGGTCGACGTTCAACGCAGGATCACTTCTTTGCTGGGGTCTTCTTCACGGGCGCCTTGCGGCCGGCGGGAGCAAGCTTCGGCGCTGCGGCGTTCGGGCCGGTCGCGGTATCCGGCAACGTCACCGGCGCTCCAAGCGCGGGCGCAGGCGGTCCGGCGACATACGCGGGGGGATTGTCCGCGGCGATATAGGCATGGACGATCCGCGTCGGGTTCGCGGGCGGCTCGCCACGCTCGATCGCATCGACATACTGCATCCCGTCGAGCACGCGACCGAACACGGTGTATTTCTTGTCGAGGCTGAGCCGCGGCTGGAAGACGATGAAGAACTGGCTGTTCGCGCTGTCCTCCTTGTCCGACCGCGCCGCCGACACCGCGCCGCGAACGTGCGGCAGGTAATTGAACTCGGCCTTCAGGTCAGGGAGCGTCGAGCCGCCGGTGCCGTCGCCCTTGGGATCGCCGCCCTGCGCCATAAAGCCGTCGATCACGCGGTGGAACGCGAGGCCGTCATAGAAATGCTGACGGGTGAGCGTCTTGATCCGCTCGACCATCAGCGGGGCGACATCGGGCCGTAGCCAGATCGTTACGCGGCCACCGGTCGACAAATCGAGCAGCCACAGGTTCTGCGTGTCGGTCGTGAGCGGCGGAGTCGCCCGCGCGGCCGTCACGACGACATCCTTCTTCTGCGCAGCCACCGCGGGCATCGCAACGAGGCACCCGAGCAACGCGAACATACCGGCGAAAAAGCGCATCAAATTCCCACTCGTAAGACACCCGGCGCAACCAGGCTGCCGCCACTTAGAGCAAATCCCGGCTTGCGCCAATCTGAACGTTCGGGAGACGTCGCAGGCCGGGCGTTCGCTAGCCTCGTACTCCGTCATCCTGACGAAAGTCAGGATGACGGAGGGCCCTCAGCTTCCCTTGCGGCCAATCTTCTCGACGCGGGCGACCACCTCGACCCGCACCGCCTCGGGCACGAACTTGGCGATGTCTCCGCCGAACAGCGCGATCTCCTTGACCAGCCGGCTCGCGATCGGCTGCAACGCGACGTCGGCCATCAGGAACACCGTCTCGACGCGCGGATTGATCTGCTGGTTCATCCCCGCCATCTGATATTCGTATTCAAAATCGGCGACCGCGCGTAAGCCGCGGACGATCACTTTCGCCCCCTGACGCTCGGCGAAGTCCATCAGCAGCGAATCGAATTCGACGACCTGGATGTCGCCGCCGATGCTCGCCACTTCGCGGCGGACCGTTGCCATCCGTTCCTCGATCGTGAACATCGGCGACTTCGAGGGGTTGGTCGTCACCCCGATCACGAGCCGATCGACGAGCTTCGCGCCGCGCCGGATGATGTCCATATGACCCAGGGTCACAGGATCGAACGTGCCGGGATAAACGCCGATGCGGGGTGTCATTGCGCTCTCCTAGCGGTCGCGGTCGAGCACGAAGCGGGCGATATCCCGCAACAGGTCGGCTTCCTTGCCATAGCTATGGAGATGCGCGATCGCCTGGTCGACCAGCATCCGCGCCTGTTCGCGCGCGCGCTCCGGCCCGAGCAGCGACAGAAACGTCTCCTTGCCCGCGACCTCGTCCTTGCGCAACGACTTGCCAACCACCGCCTCGTCACCTTCGGCATCGAGCAGATCGTCGGCGATCTGGAAGGCGAGCCCTAGGTCATGCGCATAGCCGCGCAGCCCGACACGCCCCTCCGGCGGCAACCGCCCCAGGATAGCGCCGGCCTCGACCGACGCCGAGATCAGCGCGCCGGTCTTCATCTGCTGGAGCCGCGTGACGGTATTGAGATCGAAGCGCGTACTCTCGGCCTCGATATCCATCTTCTGCCCGCCCGCCATGCCATTGGGGCCGGCGGCGCGCGCGAGGTCCTGGACCAGCTCGATGCGGACGAAAGGATCGGCATGCGTCGCCGGGTCCGCCAGGATCTCGAACGCCAGCGCATGCAGGCAATCGCCCGCCAGGATCGCGGTCGCCTCGTCGAACACCTTGTGCACGGTCGGCTTGCCGCGCCGCATGTCGTCATTGTCCATCGACGGCAGGTCGTCATGGATCAGCGAATAGACGTGGATCGCTTCGATCGCCGTCGCCGCGCGGGCCGAGCATTCGCGCGCCACGTCGAACAGATTGGCGGTCGCGAACACCAGCAACGGCCGCAGTCGCTTGCCGCCGCCGATCGCCGCATGCCGCATCGCCCGGTACAGGTCGCCGCGCGGATCGTCGGGGATCGTCAGCAGCTGGTCGAACTGCCGATCGATCTCGGCGGCCACCTCGGCGAGCGCGTCGTTCAACGCGGTGGACGGCGGCGGGGCGGACATCGCGGTCACCGGTTCAGCCCGCCGCGAACGGGCGGACGCCGGCGGGTTTGCCCTCGCCGTCGAGCCGGATCGCCTCGATCCGCGCCTGCGCCGCGTCCAGCCGGTCGGCGCAACGCTGGCGCAACTTGTTGCCGCGCTCGTACAACTCGATCGCCTGCTGAAGCGGCGTGTCGCCACTTTCCAGCTTCCCGACGATAAGCTCGAGTTCCTTCAATGCATCCTCGAACGCGAGGTCTTCGATCGGCGTGTCCATGCCCGTCGCTATGGCGCAGGCACCGGACGAGGGTCAAGGCGACGCGTCGCGATCAGCGCAACCCGTGGACGGTCCATGTGTAGAGGATCGAGACGCCGACCAGCCCGAAATCGACCGCGGCCTGCATCCGGTGCGGCGCGGGATCGCGCGCGTCGTGCGTGATCAGCCGGATATCGGCGGTCGGGTGACGCGCGACCAGCAGCACCGTCGCCACGCCGGCCGCGATCAAGATCCCTCTGCGACTGCGCATCGTTTCGTCCCCCCCAGAGCCAGGATCATGCCGCACCGCGCGCGTATCGGCAAGCCGTCGGGCAGGCGGCTCAGGCGGCGCGCAACAACGTCGCGTCGCGCGATCGGTCGCGGCCCGCAGCCTTCGCATCGAACAACGCCCGGTCGGCACTGCGATACAGCGCGGTCCAGTCGGTTTCGTTGGCGATCGGCCCGGTACAGCGGCCGATGCTGGCGGTCACGGCGATGTCGTGCGGCATCCGCTGGCTGCGCAACGCCGTCAGGACTGCGTCGGGCGGGACCGGGTCCGCCGCATCGATCAGGATCGCGAACTCCTCGCCGCCGATCCGCGCGACCAGGGCGTCATGCGGCACCGCGCTCCGCAACGCCCGCGCGGTCCGGCGCAATACCTCGTCGCCGCCATCATGGCCGATCGCCTGGTTGACGGTCTTGAAATGGTCGATGTCGGCGATCAGCAACGTCTGATCGCCGGTGCGTGCGGTCGCGCGCGACAGGAACGCGCGGCGATTGAGCAACCCGGTCAGCGGATCGGTATCCGCCAGCACCCGCGCCGCGATCTCCTGCTCGCGCGCCGCATCGCGATCGAGGCTGAGCAACCGGATCCGGTACGCGATCGCCACGCTCGACAGCATCGCCTCCAGCATCATCGATACAATGGTCGAATGATCGAGCCAGAAGCTCCACGCGATCAGGCCCATCGAACTCGCGATCCGCATGCCCGCGAACACGATCGGCGCACCCCAGGCGAGCGCGAACATCCACAAATAATTGCTGCGCACCCGCCACGCCCGGTACAGGATCGCCGGGATCAGCATCATCAGCGGGACATAGGCCAGCGACAACAGGCGATCGAGTGCATGCAGATGCGACGGTGCGATCAGGACATAGCTGACGCTCGTCGCGGCGATGGTCGCCATGACGACGCTGGTCGCCGATCCCAGCCAGCCGGCGAACACGCGCCGCTCGAAGAACACGCGCGCGAACGCCAGCACCGCGACCGCGGACGCCGACAGCAGGACGACGTTGATCCGCAGCCGATCGTTGTTGTCGAGCGACGGCATAACCTGCCCGAGCGCGCCCGACGACGAGAACGCATAGGCCGCCAGACAGAACAGCATCAGGCAATAGACCGGCTGGAATGCCTGGCGCAGCGCACCCCATAACGCGAGATTGTAGATCATCAGCGCGAGCACGATCCCGCCGAACGCGGCATAGATTGCCGCCATCAATGTTTCGCTCGTATTGGCCTCGCTCTGCGTGGCCACCGACGCGCCGAGCAAGACCCCGCGAAGATTGCCGGCGCCCTCGACATGCCACAACAGCCGGGCCGGAGGTGCGTCGTGGCGGGGGAGTGCGATCGACAGCGTGGCGCCGAGCTTGAGATGCGGACCGACCGTGC
This sequence comes from Sphingomonas sp. M1A8_2b, assembly GCF_053345535.1. NCBI lineage: Bacteria > Pseudomonadati > Pseudomonadota > Alphaproteobacteria > Sphingomonadales > Sphingomonadaceae > Sphingomonas > Sphingomonas sp. M1A8_2b. The sequence goes on from NZ_JBKFAH010000004.1 coordinate 236,981, forward strand.
TGCTGGTGAACCCGCTGCGCCGGATCGCGCCGTCGGCGTAGAGCACGAACAGCGTCAGTCGGTTCTGCCACACGCTCGCGCTCCGTGCGCCCAGGTCCGGGATGCGGGCGATATCGCCCGGAAGAGGTTGCGACAGCACCCAGAAGTCGCCGCTGCCGAACCGCGATTGCGGCGCGGTGCAGTCGAACTGCGCGGGGTTCGCGAACAGCGCCTTGGCGGTCATTCCCGGTTTGGCGGGGAGGATGCAGACTGCCAGCGGGTGGCCGGCGGCATGCGACGGCGCCGGGCAGGCAAGCCCGGTAACCAGCGCGATGAGGCCCAGCAGCCAACCGATGCGAACGCGCTGTATCATGTCTCCGCAATAAAAGGAGGTTCGCCAATGAATCGTAAAGACCCTCCTTACAATAATCCGGCCACGCCGTGGGGCGCAGCCGGATCTTGCAGTTATAAACCCTTGCCGACGTTGTAACCTTGCCGATTTTTGACCTGGTCGATTTCACAAACACGTCGACGGAATAATTAGTCCGCGTCGACCGGTTCCACCTTGCCCTTCTTCTTCGGCTTCTTCGGCGCAGCAGGCTCGATCGCGAACGACAGCGCGCCGTCCTTCATCTTCACCGTCACCTCACCGCCATGGACCAGCTTGCCGAACAGCAGTTCCTCGGCGAGCGGCTGCTTGATCTTCTCCTGGATCAGGCGACCCATCGGCCGTGCGCCGTACAGCTTGTCATAGCCCTTGGTCGTCAGCCACGCCTTCGACTCGTCGTCGAGGACGATATGCACGCCGCGGTCCGCCAGCTGGAGTTCGAGCTGGAGGATGAACTTGTCCACCACCCGCGCGACCACTTCGGTCGGCAGGTACCCGAACGGCACCACCGCATCGAGACGGTTGCGGAATTCCGGCGTGAACATCTTCGTCACGGCCACCTCGTCCTCGCCCTCGCGCGACAAATTGCCGAAGCCGACCGTCTCGCGCGCCATGTCGCTGGCGCCCGCATTGGTCGTCATGATCAGGATGACGTTGCGGAAATCGACCGACTTGCCGTGCTGGTCGGTCAGCCGCCCGTTATCCATCACCTGCAACAGGATGTTGAACAGGTCAGGATGCGCCTTCTCGATCTCGTCGAGCAGAAGCACGCAGTGCGGGTTCTGATCGATCGCGTCGGTCAGCAGGCCGCCCTGGTCGAACCCGACATAGCCCGGGGGCGCACCGATCAGGCGGCTGACCGAATGCCGCTCCATATATTCGGACATGTCGAACCGCTGGAGCGGAATGCCCAGGATCGTCGACAACTGCTTGGCGACCTCGGTCTTGCCGACGCCCGTAGGCCCGGTGAACAGGTAGTTGCCGATCGGCTTCTCGGGCTCACGCAGACCCGCCCGCGCCAGCTTGATCGCCGACGCCAGCTTCTCGATCGCCGCATTCTGACCGAATACCACCCGCTTCAGATCGGTCTCGAGCGTGGCGAGTGCCAGCTTGTCATCGGTCGACACCGACTTCGGCGGGATCCGCGCCATCGTCGCGATGACCATCTCGATCTCCTTGGGGGTGATCGTCTTCTTGCGCTTGTTGGGTGCCACCAGCATCTGCATCGCGCCGACCTCGTCGATCACGTCGATCGCCTTGTCCGGCAGCTTGCGGTCGTTGATGTACCGCGCCGACAGCTCGACCGCCGACTTGATCGCATCGGGCGTGTACTTGACGTTGTGATGCTCCTCGAACGCCGAGCGCAAGCCAGCGAGGATCTTGATGGTATCCTCGATCGTCGGCTCGTTCACGTCGATCTTCTGGAAGCGCCGCAGTAGTGCGCGGTCCTTCTCGAAGTGGTTGCGGAACTCCTTGTACGTCGTCGAACCGATGCACCGGATCGTCCCGCCGCTGAGCGCAGGCTTCAGCAGGTTCGACGCATCCATCGCCCCGCCACTCGTCGCGCCCGCGCCGATCACCGTGTGGATCTCGTCGATGAACAGCACGGCGTCGGGCAGCTTCTCGAGCTCGTTGACGACCGCCTTCAAGCGCTCCTCGAAGTCGCCACGATACCGCGTGCCCGCCAGCAATGCGCCCATGTCGAGCGAATAGATGATCGCCGGCAACAGCACGTCGGGCACGTCGCCCTCGACGATCTTCCGCGCCAGGCCTTCCGCGATCGCGGTCTTGCCGACGCCGGGATCACCGACATAGAGCGGGTTGTTCTTCGACCGGCGGCACAGGATCTGGATCGTGCGATCCACCTCCGGGCCGCGTCCGATCAGCGGATCGACCTTGCCGGCCTTCGCCTTCTCGTTGAGATCAACGGTGAATTGCTTGAGTGCGCTTTCCGTCTTCTTCTCCTGTCCCTTGGTCGGCTTCTCGTCGTCGGCACCCTTGGGAGTCGAGGCCTCGGTCGCCTGCTGGCCACCCTTGCCGACACCGTGGCTGATGAAGCTGACCGCATCGAGGCGGCTCATGTCCTGCTGCTGCAGGAAATAAACGGCATAGCTCTCGCGCTCGCTGAACAAGGCGACGAGCACGTTGGCACCGGTCACTTCATCGCGGCCCGAGGACTGAACGTGCAGGATCGCGCGCTGGACGACGCGCTGGAACCCGCTGGTGGGGGAGGGGTCGGTCGCCGCATCGACCTTCAGCGCATCGAGTTCGCTGTCGAGGTAATGCGAGACGGTATTTTTCAGTTCACCGATATCGACATTGCACGCGGTCATGACCTTCGACGCATGTTCGTCGTCGATCAGCGCGAGCAGCAGATGCTCCAGCGTCGCATATTCGTGGCGCCGGGACGATGCCGCCTCGAGCGCCTTGTGCAGCGTGGTCTCGAGGGCGGGTGCAAATGATGGCATTTACAATACTCCTGTCGGGCCGCGAGACCGCAAGCCCTTTGCCACTATGTCGGAACTGATATCGGTCGCATCAAGCACTTGAACCCGGCCCCGTCCGTTCCTGCGCTGCCTAAATGCGACGCTTTTGGAGGCGGGCAGCGCGATCACCGCCTGAAGAGGTCGTCGGCGATGGCCCGGTGACTGACCGCGCGGTCCTTCTTGACCTGGCATCTGGCGATCTCGCCCTGCAGCACGGTTATGCGTGCATCGAGCTCGGCGACCGACAACGGATCGAGGTCCTGTCGCACGAGCGCGTCGAGCAGATCGTCGGGACGGGAGGGGGTGTCTTCCAGGTCCATAATTTCTGTAACGTTGACCCGCACCGGAGTGATGTCAATAAGGCGCGAAGTTCAAAAGGGACGTGACGAGCAGATGACCGCGATACCCGAAAACCAATCCAATAACTTAAGTGTACCTGACGTCATGAAGGCGATCGACCCGGAGCAGCCGGGCGGTCCCGAAGTGCTGGTGCTCGTCGATCGTCCCGTGCCGCAGCCAGGGCCGGGCGAAGTGCTCGTCAAGGTCGCCGCGGCCGGGGTCAACCGCCCCGAAGTCATGCAGCGCCAGGGCAAATATCCCCCCCCGCCCGGCGCACCTTCGATCCTCGGGATGGAAATTGCCGGCACGATCGTCGCGGTCGGCGACGGGATCGGTGACGAACAGATCGGCCAGCGGGTCTGCGCGCTGATCTCCGGCGGCGCCTATGCGCAATATGCGGTCGCGCCGTTCGGCCAGTGCCTCCCCGTCCCCGAAGCGCTGACGATGGTCGAGGCGGCAGCGATGCCCGAGACGCTCTTCACCGTCTGGACCAACCTGTTCGAGCGCGCCTACGCGATGGAGGGCGACACCGTCCTCGTCCACGGCGGCACCAGCGGCATCGGCACGATGGCGATCGGCCTGTGCAACGTGTTCGGGATCGACATCATCGTCACCGCCGGCTCGAAGGCGAAGTGCGAGGCGGCGCTCAGCCTCGGCGCGACGCACGCGATCGACTACAAGTCGGAGGATTTCGTCGAGCGCGTGAAGCAGATCACCGGCGGCAAGGGCGTCGCCGCGGTGCTCGACATGGTCGGTGGCGACTATGTCTCGCGCAACCTGCAATGCCTTGCAGAGGACGGCCGCCATGTCTCGATCGCGGTCCAGGGTGGCATGATGGCGACCGTCCCGCTGTTCGAGATCATGCGCCGTCGCCTGACGCTGACCGGCTCCACCCTCCGCCCCCGCGACACCGCGTTCAAGTCGCTGGTCGCCGACGAACTGGCTCGGACGGTGTGGCCACACGTCGAGGCAGGCAAGCTGAAACCGGTCATCGACCGCACCTTCGCCTTCGCCGACGCCCCCGCCGCACACGCGCTAATGGAAGCCGGCGATCATGTCGGCAAGATCGTCCTGACGATGGGGTGAGGGGAAGGGGCCCCAAATTCCGCCACCTCGCCCCTTTCCCGTCACCCCAGCGAAAGCTGGGGTCCCTCGTTTGACGGACAACGGTCACCCCAAGCTCACCACCACCCCGGCGAAGGCCGGGGCCCAATTGGGAACGTTGAGTAACGATTCGTCGTCCTCCGTTACTGCGACCTTTCCAATTGGGCCCCGGCCTTCGCCGGGGGGGGGGGGGAGGAAAGCGCCGACCCAGCAAAAATTGTTCTCCCGCGAAGACGGGAGCCCAGTCTGGAGCCCCGCCATCGGGGGAAAGACGCTATACTCGGCGATGACTTCTAACAGTCACCGGACTGCGACCACCCTGTAACAATACTCGGCTAATACTCGCGACAAGGGATACCTTGCCGGGGGACAGGCTCATGAACGCCATTACGACGTTTCCGCCATCTAGCGTCTTGGGCGCCGACATCACCGATATCGCCGACTTCATCCATTCGTGGCCGGCAGCCCCCGAACCGATCGTCGAGCGGCGCCAATATCGCACGATCTGGATTTCCGACGTCCATCTCGGCACGCGCGGCTGCAACGCAGGCATGCTCAACGATTTCCTCGATCACGTCGACAGCGAGACGATGTACCTCGTCGGCGACATGATCGACGGCTGGCGGCTCAAGAAGAAGTTCTACTGGCCCGCCGCGCACAACGACGTCCTCTGGCGCCTGCTCAAGCGCGCCAAGCGCGGCACCCGCGTCGTCTATATTCCCGGCAATCACGACGAAGTGTTCCGGCAATATTCGGGACTCGATTTCGGCGGTATCTCGATCCGTCGGAAGGCGATCCACGAGACCGCCGACGGCCGTCGCCTGCTGGTGCTCCACGGTGACGAGTTCGATGCGATCACGCTCGCGCACCGCTGGGTCGCGCACATCGGCGACGCCGCCTACACGATGCTGATGGGCCTCAACCGCTGGGTCAACGGCGCCCGCCGCCGCATGGGCATGCCCTATTGGTCGCTGTCGAAGCACGCCAAGGCCAAGGTGAAGAACGCGGTCGCCTTCATCTCGCACTTCGAGGAGGTCGTCGCGCATGCCGCCGATGCCCGCGGCGTCGACGGCGTCGTCTGCGGCCACATCCACACCGCCGAAATGCGCGAGATCGCCGGCATCGCTTACTACAACGACGGCGACTGGGTCGAAGGCTGCACCGCGCTGGTCGAGCATTTCGACGGCCGCATGGAGTTGCTCCATTGGGGCGACGAAATCGCCGCCCGTGAGAAGGGCAAGGTCGTAGCGTTGGCCGCCTAACCTAAACCCTCTCCCCGTCGGGGAGAGGGGAAAGACGCGAAGCGGCGAGGGTGAGGGCAAGTCCACCACGCCAGCGAACAGCGTGCCCTCCCCCTCCCACTTGGCTGCGCCAAGCGGGCCCCTCCCTCTCCCCGATGGGGAGAGGGCTTGAGAAAAGGATAAGCCGATGCGTATCGCGATCGTGACCGACGCCTGGAGCCCGCAGGTCAACGGCGTCGTCCGCACCCTCCAGGCGGTCCAGCGCGAACTCGAATCGATCGGCCACCAGGTCATGGTCGTCTCGCCCGAGCGTTTCGCCTCGATGCCGTGCCCGACCTACCCGGAGATCCGCCTCGCCTTCGCCCGCTCCGGCGCGGTCGGCCGCATGCTGGCAAGCTTCGGCCCGGACGCCATCCACCTCGCTACCGAGGGCCCGGTCTGCCTCGCCGCGCGCTCGTGGTGTCTGGCCCGCGCGCTCCCGTTCACCAGCGCCTATCACACCCAATTCCCGGACTATATCGCCGCGCGCACCGGCGCGAACCCCGACTGGATCTGGCGTTACATCCGCTGGTTCCACCGCCCCGCGCAGTCGATCCTCGTTTCCACGCCCTCGGTCGCCGCCACCTTGGCCGCCCAAGGCCTGCATCAGGTGCGCGAATGGGGCAGGGGCGTCGACTTCGCGCAGTTCGGCCTCGACGGCGCGCGTGATCCCGAGATGGCGGCGCTGCCCGGCCCGATCCAGCTCTATGTCGGCCGCGTCGCGGTCGAGAAGAATATCGAGGCGTTCCTGTCCTCCGCGCATCCCGGCACCAAGGTCGTGGTCGGCGACGGCCCCGCGCGTGCCTCGCTCGCGCGCCGGTTTCCGGACGCGGTGTTCCTCGGCCAACGCTCGGGCCTCGACCTCGCCGCCGCCTATCGCACCGCCGACGTCCTCGTTTTCCCGAGCCGCACCGACACGTTCGGTCTCGTCATGATAGAGGCCCTGGCGTGCGGCACGCCCGTCGCCGCCTATCCCGTCACAGGCCCGATCGACGTCCTCGACACCCGTGTCGGCGCGATGCACGACGACCTCGACGTCGCGATCGCCACTGCGCTAACCCGCGACCGCGTCACCTGCGGCGCCTATGCCGCGCGCTACAGCTGGCCGGCCAGCGCGCGGCAGTTCCTGCACGCGCTGGTGCCGCTCGATCGCCCGCTGGACCGTCCGCTCATGGCGGCCTGATACCGCCTCATGCTTGCGTGCTTGCTTGATAGCCCGCCGCACACTAAGTCCGTTCCATGTCAGGCCGCTCCGAAAGGGGCGGCCCTTTCTATTTTTACGGAGTTCTCGCCGTGGCCCAGCCGCTCATGCCCCATGCGACCGCCGCCTGGATGGTCGACAATACCGCGCTCAGCTTCGAGCAGATCGCGGACTTCTGTGGCCTGCACATCCTCGAGATCCAGGCGATCGCCGACGACACGACCTCGACCAAGCTCACCGGCCGCGATCCGGTCCGCGCGCATGAGGTGACTCAGGAGGAGATCGACAAGGGTGCCGCCGATCCCGATTACCAGCTCAAGATGATCAAGGGCCCCGAGCAGGTCCGCCGCACTAAGGGGCCGCGTTACACGCCGGTCTCGAAGCGCCAGGACAAGCCCGACGGCATTGCGTGGATCATCCGCAACCACCCGGAGATCACCGACGGCGCGATCTCGCTGCTGATCGGCACGACCCGCACGACGATCGCCGCGATCCGCGACCGCAGCCACTGGAACATCGCCAACATCACGCCGAAGGACCCGGTCACGCTCGGCCTGACCTCGCAGCGCGAACTCGACGCAGCGGTGGCGAAGGCGGCCAAGGCCGCCGGCATGGAAGCCCCGACCGACACCCGCCTCGAAGGCGACCGCGAAGTGCTCCTCCAGCAGCTCCGCGCCGAGCGCACCCAGGCGGCAGCGGATGCACAGTTCGTGGCAGACGGCGGCGTCCTCCCCGTCAAGCCGCTCTTCGACGACCCCTTCAAGCGCTGACCTAAACTTCCCCCCTCCCGCAAGCGGGGGGGGGGGGGGAAGGTGGTGAGCACGCGCTTACCTTGTTCGATACGGCGAGTGAGCGAGGTAAGCCCCGTACGCTGCGGAGATAGAGAAGCGCACCCCTCCCCGTCATCCTGACGTTCGTCAGGATGACGGGGAGGGCCCAACGCCCGCCCGCACTATCTCCCGCCACATCCAGTTGCTAACCGCAACGGATGGCAACCGCACCCGATACCAATTTCGCGCCGACCAGCCACAAGGGGCTGACCTACCCGTTTGGTGGCGCAGAACCTGAAGTAGGCGGCACGATGCAGGTCGGCCCCGGCATAGACTGGGTCCGCCTTCACATCCCCGGCCCCTTACGGCACGTAAACTGCTGGCTCCTAGCCGACACCGACGGCGACGCGTTGATCGACACCGGCATGAACACGACGGAAGCGCGCGAAGCCTGGAAAGCGGTCTTCAAGGGGCCCAAGTCCGGCGTCCGCATAACCCGGATGATCGGCACGCACTTCCACCCCGATCACATCGGTCTCGCCGGCTGGATGTGCGACCACCACGCCGCGCCCCTCATCATGACCCGGGGCGAATGGCTGACCGCGCGCATGCTCGCCGCCGACGCTCGCGAGTCCGTCCCGACCGAAATGCTGGCCTTCTGGCGCGGCGCAGGTTGGGATGACGCGCAGATCGACCACGCCACCGCCAAGGGCTGGGCCGGCTTCCGGAAAATCATCACCCCGCTCCCGCTCAGCTACGCCCGCCTCCAGGACGGCGATACACTCACGATCGGTGCGCGCGACTGGCGGATCGTCACCGGCTCCGGCCACAGCCCCGAACACGCCTGCCTGCTCGACGAAGCCGGCGGCATCCTCATAGCCGGCGACCAGGTCCTCCCGCGCATCAGCCCCAACGTCTCGCTCGGCGTCACCGAACCGAGCGCCGACCCGCTGGGCGAATGGTTCGCCTCGATCGCCAAGCTCAAGACGCTGCCGTCGGACCTGCTCGTCCTCCCCGGCCACGGCGACCCGTTCACCGGCCTCCACACCCGCCTCGACGCGATGGACCGCGAACATCGCGAGCGACTCGACGAACTCGCCGTCTCTCTCGCCGAGCCGCGCCGCGCGGTCGACTGTTTCGGCCGGCTGTTCCGCCGTGCGATCGGCCCCGATGTGCTCGGCATGGCGACCGGCGAAGCACTCGCGCACCTCCGCCGCCTCGAAGTCGAGGGCCGCGCGATCGGCGAAACCGTCGATGGCGTGTGGTGGTGGCGCGCAAGCTAGTTTATCAAGGGCTTAACCCAGAGGAGAGCCCGATGTGCGACGACCATACCGCAGAGGATAACGAAAAGTATCTGGCCGGCGTCTCGCGCCGTCAGTTCGGGATGATGACGGGCGCCGCGGGTCTCGCGATGATGCTCCCGGCGCCTGCGAACGCCGCGACGGTCAAGGGTCGCGACGTTTCGATCACCACCCCCGACGGCAAGGCCGACGCGTATTTCGTCGCGCCCGCGACCGGCAAGCACCCCGGCGTGCTGATCTGGCCCGACATCATGGGCCTGCGTCCCGCCTTCCGCCAGATGGCCGACCGCCTCGCGCAGTCCGGCTATGCGGTGCTGGTCGTCAACCAGTTCTATCGCTCGACCAAGGCACCGTTCCTGAAGCCCGGCGAATCCTACGACCAACCTGCAGTAAAAAGCCGCATCGCCCCGTTCCGCGAAGCGCTCACGTCCGAAGGCACGGTCCGTGACGCGAAGGCGTTCGCCGCGTTCATCGATGCGCAGCCGCAGACCGACCGCAAGCGCGGCATGGCCAGCACCGGCTATTGCATGGGCGGCCCGATGGTCCTGCGCACCGCCGCGGCCGTGCCGAGCCGGATCCGCGCGGGCGCGACCTTCCACGGCGGCGGCTTCGTCACCGACACCCCCGACAGCCCGCATCTCCTGATCCCGCAGACCAAGGCGCAGTACCTGATCGCGATCGCCGCCAACGACGACGCGCGCGCCCCGACCGAAAAGGACACGCTCCGCACTGCCTTCGCCGCGGCCAAACTGCCCGCCGAGATCGAGGTCTACGCTGGCACCATGCACGGCTGGTGCCCGCCCGACTCGAAGGTCTACAACCCTGTGCAGGCCGACAAGGCCTGGGCTCGCATGCTCGCCCTGTTCGACAAGGCACTGGTGTAACCGGGGGCGAGGGCCCGTAACCGAGTTCCTCACTTCACGTCCTTGTTCTCCCGCCTTCGCGGGAGAACAAGCTTACTTCTAATACCCGTCCACTTGACCTTCAGTACTCTCCATGTGACCGTCGTTCACGATCCGTTCTCAGGAGAGTCGCATGATGCTAACGCTCTACACCAACCCGATGTCCCGCGGCCGGATCGCGCGGTGGATTCTCGAAGAGGTCGGCGCCGAGTACGAAACGGTCGTGCTCGACTACGCCTCGACGATGAAGGCCGAGCCGTTCCTGTCGATCAACCCGATGGGCAAGGTCCCGACGATCGTCCACAACGGCCAGACCGTCACCGAATGCGCCGCGATCTGCGCGTATCTGGCCGAGGCGTTCCCCGACGCCGATCTCGCACCGCGCCCCGACGAACGCGCCGCCTATTACCGCTGGCTGTTCTACGCCGCGGGACCCCTCGAAGCTGCGATCACAAATCGCTCGCTAGGCGTAGTGCCCACCGACAGCCAGCAGCGGATGGTCGGTTATGGTAGCTACGATACCGCCGTCGACGTGTTGGAAAGCGCGGTAGCCGCGCATGACCACATCGCCGGAAACCGCTTCACCGCCGCCGACGTCTATGTTGGATCGCAGGTCATCTGGGGCCTGCAATTCGGCTCGCTCCCCGACCGTCCAGCGTTCGCCGACTATGCCGATCGGTTGAAGGCACGCCCGGCCTATGTGCGAGCCGGCGCACTGGACGATGCGCTGATCCCGGTAGATGTCGGGAGCGAAGCGCCCTGACCGTTCGCTCGCGAAAGCGGGGGCCCAGGATTCCAATCGATATCGCTGCTGGGCCCTGGGCTCCCGCGTTCGCGGGAGAACGGAGGGCAAATGGACAGCCCTCCAGAGTTCCCCGGCGAAGGCCGGGGCCCAGTTGGATAGGCCTTCCAGATTCTCGCGACCGTCCGCTCAACTGGACCCCGGCCTTCGCCGGGAAACGAGGCCCCTTGCGCGAGGCCAATCAACGCTATCCCGCCTGCATTCCTCAACCAGAAATGATCAAGCTGCCCACTTCGCCAACCAATCAGCCAGCGTTTGCGGACCCATCGACCGCGCATCCGCCAGCTCGGTCTCATGCCCGGCATTCAACAGCTTGTTCGTCCGCGGGTCGACCACCAGCACCGCAGGCACGCCCTTGAGCCGTCCCTTGATCCCATAGCCCGCCGCGATCTGCCCGTTTTTGTCGAACCGGCCGATATCGACCGTGACGACCACGAACTTGCTGTCGACGAAGCGCTTCATCTCGGGCAGGTCGATCGTGCCCGCGAGCAACCGGCAGTCGAGGCACCAGTTGCCGCCGAGGTCGATCAGCAACCGCTTGTGCGTCTTCAGCGCGCGTGCCCGCGCCGCGGCGACCTGCGCATTGGCATTCGCCGCCTCGTCATACGGCAGCGGCAGGGGCTGTGGCAGCTTGTCGAAGCTGGCCGTGTTCACATGCGGCGCCGCGACTTTCGCGCGCGGTGCCGCGGGGGCGGCGACCGCCGTGGCGAGAAGGGCAAGGGCGGCGAGGCGGCATATCGTCATCAGTCATACCCTCCGATTACGGCATTGAGGAAGCTTGGGAATGGCCCGTTCCAGCCATCCGCCGGCGCATCGTCCACCGACTGGCGGCGACCCGGGGCGTCCGCACGAGCAGGCGCGCGATCCGGCTGAGGCTTGGCCTGTGCAGGTGGCCGGGCCTGCGCGACCCGCGCCGTCTCCGAACGAACCGGTTCCGACCGAACCGGCTCGGCACGCGCCGGCTCCCGATACGCAGGCTCGACCGCGACCGGCGCGTCGGCGCGTAGCATTGCCGCAGGCACCACGGCAGGCACCGGCTCGTCGATCGGCGTACGCTCCCAGCGCGGACGCTTGGCAACCGCAACCGGCTCGGCCGCAGCCAGCACTTCGGCGACGATTGCCGGTGCGACCGTATCCGCCCGCGGCACTCGCCGCGTGCGCGGCCGATCCGATTCCTCGGCAACGGCTTCCGCAACCGGCACCGGCGTAAACGTCTCGGACCGAGCCCCACGACGCGGTCGCCGACCGCGCGGTGCAGCGCCCTCGTCTTCAGCCACGGGTGCGGCGGCCTTCGGCTCGGTTACGTTCAACCGCTCGATCGTCTGACCCGTCAGCTTCTCGATATTGACGATATTCTCGGAATCGTCCGGAGCCACGAACGTATACGCCGTCCCCGTAGCCCCCGCGCGACCCGTCCGCCCGATCCGGTGGACATAGTCGTCCGGATGCCACGGCGCGTCATAGTTGAACACCGTCGACACGCCCTTGATGTCGAGCCCGCGCGCCGCGACGTCCGATGCGACCAGGATCGTCACCGCGCCCGTCTTGAACAGCTCCAACTCGGCCAGTCGCTGCGGCTGTTCCATGTCGCCGTGGATCTCGCCCGACTTGTAGCCCGCCTGCTTCAGCACCTTGTTCAGGTCGCGCACCGTCGTCTTGCGGTTGCAGAAGATGATCGCGTTGGTCACCTCGTCCTGCGCGAGGATGCGGCGCAGCGTGTCGCGCTTGGCGGTCTGGCTCGGCACCGGCACCAGATACTGCTTGATGTTGAGATTGGTCGACGCCGGACGCGACACCTCGATCGTCTTGGGATTGGTCAGGAACTTGTCCGCCAGCTTCTTGATCGGCGGCGGCATCGTCGCGGAGAACAGCAAGGTCTGGCGCTGTTTCGGCAGCTTCGTGCAGATTTCCTCGATGTCGGGGATGAAGCCCATGTCGAGCATCCGGTCCGCCTCGTCGATCACCAGCATCGAACAGCCGTTGAGCATGATCTTGCCGCGCCCGAACAGGTCCATCAGCCGGCCCGGCGTCGCGATCAGGACGTCGACGCCCTTCTCCAGTGCGGCGAGCTGGTCGCCCATCGACACGCCACCGATCAGCAGCGCCATCGAGAGATTCGAATTGACGCCGTATTTCTCGAAATTCTCCGCCACCTGCGCGGCGAGTTCGCGCGTCGGTTCGAGGATCAGCGAGCGCGGCATCCGCGCGCGGCTGCGGCCATGCGCGAGAATGTCGATCATCGGCAGCACGAACGACGCGGTCTTGCCGGTGCCCGTCTGGGCGATGCCGATGATGTCGCGCATCATCAGCACGGACGGGATCGCGCCGGCCTGGATCGGGGTCGGCTCGGTATAGCCGGAGTCGGTGACTGCCTTCAGCAGTTCGTCGGAGAGGCCGAGATCGGCAAAACTCATGCAAATGTCCGGTAAATGGAGGGTGAAATGCACTGCCCTCAAGCTCTTTCCGGCTCGCCGATTTGTCGACAAATGTCAAGGAAACGCGGTGGATCGAGTAAGCGGAGGAGCTGGAGAGGGCGTATTCGGGCTAAATGGTGATGCGTGATCATCCTGACGCCCGCCTGTCATCCTGACGAACGTCAGAATCCAGAGCCACGAGCGTCGCCCTTGGTCACCCTGGATCCTGAAGTTCGTTAGGATGACGGGGGAGCGGATGATACGTGAACGGAACAGCGGCTGGGCAGGGCAGGTCCGCCAAAGACCACGCCCCGCTACTTCTTCGGCCGCAAACTCTTGAACCCATCGATCTCGCACCGCGCCCCCGACCGCATCCGGATCGCATCGCGTTCCTTGCAGACCATCCCGTCCGGCCCGGGCCGCAGATAGAACCCCGAATAATAATCGAGCGGCTGGCAATCGCCGTCGAGACGCGCGCGCAGTCGAGTCTGGTCGGCCATCAGCAGATCGACGGCGCCGTCCTTGTTCAGCATCGCCCCGGCGATCTCGGCGACCGCGATACACTTGGGGCCCTTGTGCTCCTTCCATTCGGTAAATCGGTCGACCGTCGGCATCCGGCTCATCCGCGGCACGCGAATGATCACGCGTTCGTGGATCGAGATCTGCGTGATCTGGACGCGCGCCTGCACCGGACGCACCGGCGGATTCCGCAGCGCGGCGGCCGCGGCGGCGGGGCCTGCGAGCGCAAGCAAAATGGTGGGAATCGCGGGATGGATCATGATGCTGACGTAACCGTTAGGGCTTATCGTTGAACGCGCGATGAATTTTGTCTAGCGCCCGGTGCGTGAGCAACATTCCGACAGCAACCCTGACCCCTTCGCAAGCCGCGATGCTCGCCGCGCTCGGGCCGCGGCTCGACGCGAAGGCGATCGTCACCGACCCCGCCGATATCGATCCCTGGCTGCATGACTGGCGTGGCCGCTTTCACGGCGTCGCGCCCGCGATGCTGTCACCGACCTCGACGGCGCAAGTGGCGCTGATCGTCGCGGCGGCCGCCGAGCACCGCGTGCCGCTGGTCGCGCAGGGCGGCAACACCTCGATGGTCGGCGGCGCGACGGCCCCGGCGGATGGCAGCGCGCTGATCCTGTCGCTCCGCCGCATGAATCGCATCCGCAGCGTCGACTCCGACGCGGGCCTCGCGATCGCCGAAGCAGGCGTGATCCTCGCCGACCTGGACACCGCCGCCAATGGGCAGCGCTGGCGCTTCCCGCTGACGCTCGGCGCGCGCGGGACGGCGACGATCGGCGGGCTCGTCTCGACCAACGCGGGCGGTACGCAGGTGCTGCGCTGGGGGACGATGCGCGGGCTCGTCGCCGGGGTCGAGGCGGTGCTGGCGGACGGCAGCATCCATGACGGCCTGTCCGCGCTGAAGAAGGACAATCGCGGCTACGATCTCGATCAACTCTTCATCGGCGCGGAAGGGACGCTCGCGATCGTCACCGCCGCGACGCTCCGCCTCGCCCCGGCGATCGCGGCGCGGGCCACCGCCTGGGTCGGTATCGCGTCTCCGCAGGCGGCGCTGAAACTGCTCCGGACGATGCAGGCGAAGACCGAGGCGATCGAGAGCTTCGAGATTCTCCCCGCTAAGTCGCTCGACGCCGCGATCGCCTATCTTCCCGACGCGCGCGCGCCGCTCAGCGGGCGTCATCCCTGGCATCTGCTGATCGAGGCGACCGCCGCCACCACCGACGGCGAATCTCCCTCGGCCCTGCTCGAACGCCTGCTTGGTGCCGCACTCGAAGCCGGCGCGATCGACGATGCGACGATCGCCGCCAGCGAGGCGCAGTCCGACGCGTTCTGGCTGCTCCGCGATTCGCTGTCCGCCGCAGAACGCGCGCTCGGCCCCGCGACGCAGCACGATATCTCGATCCCGGTCGAGACGATGCCGCGCTTCATGATCGAGGCGGCGGCGGCATGCGACGCGCGCTTCCCCGGCACGCACGCGAGCGGTTTCGGCCATCTCGGCGACGGCAACGTCCATTTCCACGTCCGCGCCGCGCCCGGCACCGACCCCGCGCGCTGGTATGCGGAGGACGCGCCGGTCGTGACCCGCTTCGTCGGCGACCTCGTCGTCGCGGCGGGCGGCTCGATCTCGGCGGAGCACGGCATCGGCCAGATGAAGCTGGGCGAACTCGAACGCCTCTCGTCGCCGGCGCGGATGACGGCCCTGCGCGCGATCAAATCCGCGTTCGATCCGCTCGGCATCCTCAACCCCGGCAAGCTCGTCACACTTGCACGCCCGCCCGCCGCACCATAGAGCCTCGCCCCAATCGGTGGCAGCAGCCATCGGCATTCGAATGACCGATCCGGAGAGTAACATGGCCAGCACCGCCCAGCTTCCGCTTTTCTACAATGGCCTCGAGCCGCTCTCGAGCGATACGCACGCCAACTACAAGGTCCGCCCGCAGGACAGCGCGCCGTTCCTGGTCGGCCAGCACGCCATCCCGATCACCGTCGACGAGTTCCCGCTGGTCCAGCGTCACATGCCGATCGTCTTCTCGGTCGGTGACGATGCCATCCCGCTCGCGCTGATGGGCCTGAACGAGGGCGTCAACGTGTTCGTCGGCGACGACGGCAAGCTGACCGAGAATACCTTCTATGTCCCCGCCTATGTCCGCCGCTACCCGTACATGCTCGCGCGGCTCCACCCCGACGCGCAGGAGCTGTCGCTCTGCTTCGATCCGACCTCGCAGGCGCTGGGCGAGTTCGAGGACGGCGATGCGCTGTTCGAGAACGGCCAGCCGACCGAGCTGACCAAGAACATCCTCGGCTTCAACGAGTCGTTCGAACAGGCCGGCGCGCGCACGCAGAACTTCATGAACGAACTGCGCGAGCTGGAGCTGCTGATGGACGGCGAAGTCACGATCCAGCCCGAAGGCGCCGAGCAGCCGTTCGTCTATCGCGGTTTCCAGATGATCAACGAAGAGAAGCTGATCGACATGCGCGGCGATGCGCTGCGCAAGATGAGCAAGTCGGGCATGCTGCCGTTGCTCTACGCGCACCTGTTCTCGCTGTCGCTGATGCGCGATATCTTCGCGCGCCAGGCGCAGCTCGGCCAGACCCCGCAGCCGCAGATGGCCGCACCGCAGTTCAACGTCTGAGGCTTTAACCACGAGGACGGCCCATGGCAGCGCAGTATCGTTCGGATCGCTATTCCACGGTAGCGATCTGGTTTCACTGGACGATCGCGCTGCTGGTCATCCTCAATCTCGCGGTCGGCCTGCTGCATGAGTCGGTGCCGGCGCTGCGGGCCTGGATGGGCGCGCATCAGGCGCTCGGCATCACCATCTTGGCGCTGACCGCGGCGCGCGTCGCATGGCGGCTAGCGCACCGCCCGCCGCCGCTGCCGGCGCGGACCCCGGCGTGGGAGCGGGGCCTCGCGCATACCACGCACGCGGCGCTGTACCTGCTGATGATCGCGATGCCACTGACCGGCTGGATGATGGTGTCCAATCCCGCCAAGCCCCACCCGATCGCGTGGTTCGGCCTGTTCGACATCCCGCAACTGCCGGTATCGGGCGCGGTGGCGAGCTTCGGTCACAATGCGCACGGCCTGCTCGGCTGGCTGATGCTAGCCTTGGTCGTGCTGCATATCGGCGCGGCGTTGCGTCATCACCTGCTGCTGCGCGACACGGTGCTGGCGCGGATGGCACCGGTTTTCGGGCGCCGCTGAGCGCGGGTCCGGCCGCTAAAGCAAAATTATTTGCGATGCGGTGCAACAAGGGTTGAACCAAATCGGCGCTCACCCATTTAGCTTTGGTACGGCATCGTGTCCCCCCCCTTTCGCGGCGCCGTACGGGACGCTTCTAGCGTCCCTCCTCCCTGAACCTAGGCCACTCCGTGCTACTAGCACGGGGTGGTTTTTTTTGGTCGCCGCCCGATCGGCACGCGGCTATGCGGCGCGGAACATCGGTGTGCGTCCCGCTGTTTCAGGGGGCCACTACAGAAAGGGTCTTCCATGTCCGAGGCGTCTTCGTGAGCACCCCCGTCAAGCCCGCGCCGCCCACGACCCTCGTCATCTTCGGCGCGATGGGGGACCTGACCCGGCGGTTGCTGATGCCCGCGCTCATCAACATGACCCGGCTCGGGCTGGTCGGCGACGATTTTCACGTGCTCGGCGTCGGCATCGACGAGGGCAACGACCAGACGCTCCGCGATGCGCTCGGCAGCTTCGATGCCAAGGGCGGTGAGGGCGCGGGTGAGAAGGGTGATGCCTGGGCGCGGCTCAAGGACCGCGTCGGCTATCTCCAGGGCGATTTTACGCAGGACGGCGTCTACGAAGCGCTGAAGGCGCGTGTCAGCGGCAACCTCGCTTTCTACTTCGCGGTCCCCGCCAAGTTCTTCGGCGATATCGTCGACAAACTCGCCGACCACGGGCTGATGGAGGAAACCCCCGACGCATTCCGTCGGATCGCGATCGAGAAGCCGTTCGGCCACGACCTCGCCTCCGCACAGGCGCTCAACGCACGCATCCTGTCCAAGGTCGGCGAGGCGCAGGTCTATCGGATCGATCATTTCCTCGGCAAGGAAACCGTCCAGAACATCATGACCGCACGCTTTGCGAACATGATGATCGAGCGCGTGTGGAACGCCGACTGCATCGCGCACGTCCAGATCACCGCCGCCGAGGCGGTCGATGTCGGCACGCGCGGCAAATTCTACGACGGGACCGGCGCATTGCGCGACATGGTCCCGAACCACCTGTTCCAGCTGCTCGCGATGGTTGCCATGGAGCCGCCCGCGAGCTTCGACGCGGAGGCGGTCCGCAACGAAAAGGGCAAGGTGCTCAAAGCCGTGCGGCGCTATTCCCCCGAGCAGGCGGGGCGCAACGGCATCCGCGGGCAATACACCGCCGGCAAGGTCCAGGATCACGACGTTCCGGCCTACACCGCCACCGCCGATGTCGCGCCGGACAGCAACACCGAGACCTATGTCGCGCTGAAGCTGATGGTCGACACGTGGCGCTGGGCGGGCGTGCCGTTCTACCTGCGCACCGGCAAGGCGATGACGTGTCGGGATACCGAGATCGCGATCACCTTCAAGCCGGTGCCGTTCGCGTCGTTCCCGGGCGCACCCGCCGACATGCTGCCGCCCAACCGGCTGATCATCCAGATCCAGCCCGACGAAGGGCTGGCGATGGACATCAACATCAAGCGGCCAGGACTCGAGGTGGCGACCGCGCCGATCGCGCTCGATTTCCGGTACGCCGATGCGTTCGATATCGGCCATCTGACGGGATATGAGTCGCTGATCTACGACCTGTTCGTCGGTGACCAGACGCTGTTCCAGCGTGCCGATGCGATCGAGGCGGGCTGGGCCGCGGTGCAGCCGTTCCTCGACCTGTGGGGGAACGGCGGCGCGCCGGAAATGTACGAGGCGGGGACGCTGGGGCCGGCCGCGGCGGATGCGCTCCTGGAGCAGGACGGCCATGTCTGGCACGAACTGGCGCCGGCCGGTCAGACTGTACCCTGACTTCACCCCGGCGAAGGCCGGGGCCCAATTGGGGGACGTCGCTAACGAAAGACGGCGCTCCGTTATGCCGACCTTGCCAATTGGGCCCCGGCCTTCGCCGGGGTGGAGCAATTAGCTACGCCGCTCGAACTCAAACCCGCTCGGTCAGCTCAATCTCGCCTTCGACCTCCATCTCGTCCTCGTCGCCCATCTCGTCCATGTCGGGCATCGTGAAGTCCGCCTTCCAGTCGTAGACCTTCTCGACCCCGCCCTGCACCCAGACGCGGACGGCGCCCGACGTGATCTCGCCGCCCATCGCGCCGACGAAATCCGCCACCAGCGAATCCGCGGCATCCTCGTGATCGGTTGCGCCGGGAATCGTCGCGGCGGTCATTTCCTCGTCGAGTTCGATGATCTGCGCCCAATATTGCTTTGCCATGTGATGCTCCTGCGTAGAGAAAAGGCGGTCAGCCGCCGGTTATGATCGGGTGATCCGCCCGCAGCCGGTCCGCGAGCCGCTCGACCGCGTCCACCTCGCTCGCGCTGCCCGACGGGGTCACCGCCCAGTTGCAATGCGCGTGCGTCGCGAGGCTGTAGACCTTCACGTCGCCGACGATCAGCCGCCACCGCCGCCGATCGCCGCTGTTATGCCGGACGAGGTCGGTGACGAACAGGCTCTGGAGTTCCGATGCGGTCATCCGCGCCCCATAGCGAAGATCGCACGCCTGTCGCCATCGCAAACCGGGTTCACGGCTCCCGCCGCGACGTCGGCTTGGCCTGCAACGCATCGAGCGCGTCGGCATTCCTGCGGCCCCAATCGTACAGAAGCTCGACCGGCTCGACGAACCGCGCGCCTAGTGGCGTGAGCGCATAATCCACCGCCGGCGGCACCGTCCCATGTACGGTCCGCACGACCAGCCCCGCCGCCTCCATCTCGCGCAACGTCTGCGTCAGCATCTTCTTCGAGATGCCGGGGATCGAGCGCAGCAGCACCCCGGTCCGCGCCGGGCCGTCGTGCCGTACGTGCAGCGTGTGCAGGATCATGCTCGTCCACTTGGTCGCGAACAGCTCGAGCGTCCGCCGCGGCGCGCAATCCTCGCGCCATTCCTCGTCGGCCGTTCCCGCCTGCATGTGGATACCTTCCGGTGCCTATGTCCCCAAAGGGTGCCTTCTAGAAGCGCGTGCGTTCGGTGCCTAGCTGGTAGCGAGCAGATAAGGAGCTGAAGATGGCCAAGACGGCATTGGTAGTAGGGACGAGCGGGATCGTCGGCAGCGCGACCGCCGCGGCATTGGTGAAATCGGGCTGGACCGTCCACGGTCTCGCGCGGCGCCCGACCGAGCAGGACGGCGTCCAGCCCGTCGCGGCGGACCTTCAGGATCCCGGCAGCCTCGAAAAGGCACTCACCGGCCTCAAGCCTGACGCGGTGTTCATCGCCACCTGGTCGCGCCAGGACAGCGAAGCCGAGAACATCCGCGTCAACGGCGGCATGGTCCGCAACCTGCTTGGCGCGCTGTCGCCGGCGGGCAGCGTTGGCCATGTCGCGCTGGTGACGGGCCTGAAGCATTACCTCGGGCCGTTCGAAGCGTACGGCAAGGGCGTCCTCCCGCAGACCCCGTTCCGCGAAGAGCAGGGCCGCCTCGACGTCGAGAATTTCTATTACGCGCAGGAAGACGCGGTGTTCGAGGCTGCCGCGCGCGACGGCTTCGGCTGGAGCGTGCACCGCCCGCACACGATCATCGGCAAGGCGGTCGGCAACGCGATGAATATGGGCACCACGCTCGCGGTCTACGCGACGCTGTGTCGCGAGACGGGTCGCCCATTCCGCTTCCCCGGGTCGGCGGCGCAGTGGAACGGCCTCACCGACATGACCAGCGCGACGATGCTCGCCGATCACCTGATCTGGGCGGCGACCACGCCCGAGGCGCGCAACCAGGCGTTCAACGTGGTCAACGGCGACGTCTTCCGGTGGAGCTGGATGTGGGGTCGCATCGCCGAATGGTTCGGGATCGAGCCAGCCCCGTTCGACGGCACCATCCTGACGCTCGACGAGCAGATGAAGGACGATGCGGGAATCTGGCGCGAGATCGCCGCGCGTGAAGGCTTGGCGGAAGCCGACCTGTCACGGCTAGCCTCGCCGTGGCACACCGACGCCGATCTCGGCCGACCGATCGAGGTGGTGACGGACATGGGCAAGAGCCGCCGGCTCGGGTTCAAGGAATACCAGCCCACCGACGACGCGTTCTTCGACCTGTTCGCGGACCTGCGCGCCGACCGGCTGATCCCGTAAACTTTGGGGGGCGAACGCAAACTGCGCGATCCTCCCCCGCCAGGGGGAGGTGTCTGGCCCTTGCCAGACGGAGGGGGAGGCAAGCGATGACCGGCGTTCCGTGTCCTCCCCCCTCCGTCGCTTCGCGCCACCTCCCCCTGGCGGGGGAGGATCGCGCGTTCGAACGCTAGCTTTTCGCCGCCACCGTCGCCGTAACGCCCGGATCGTCCCGCAACTTCAGAAATAGCGCGCCGCCAACCGGCTTGGGCACGGTCAGAGAAGCCCCGGTAAACCCTTCCGGCACCCGAGCCGCATCCGCAAATCCCGCGTTCGCCGCCACCGACTCGATCAAGAACAGGTCGCTCCCCGCCAGCGTGCACACGTCCTTGCACGTCACCCCGGCCAGCGCCGGCACGCGCACCAGGCTCGTCAACGGCACCCAGTCGCCCGCGACCCCGTCCTGCACCAGCCGCCACCGCAGCGGCCCATGCGCGGACACCCCCAGCGCCTTGCCCGGCTCGACCGACACGACCGCGATCCGCTCGTCCTGCACCGTCAGCCCGCGCCCCGACGCGATGCTCGTCGTCGCCCCACCGGCAACCGCGCCGATCTCGACGGCGTCCCCCGCCGCGAATCTGGTCGCCCCCTCGGCGCGCAGCGAGAAGGTCAGCCGGGCATCCTGCGCGATCGCCGCGTCGCCCGCCAACGTCACGGCAAGACCGGGGGAGGGCGGTGCTGCCACGCTCTTGGCGATCAGCGTCGCCTTGGGCCGCGCGGCGGCTACCGTGAACTTCACCGACCGCTTGCGCCCGTCGGTCAGCGTGACGAGCGCGGTCTTCGTCTGACCCGCCGCGAACGCCGGACTGGTATCGGCGGACAGCGGCAGCAGATCGCCCTTGTCCGCGCGGACGACCTCGCCCGGCTTGAACGCCACCCCGTCGACGGTCATCGACGCGACCAGATCGAGCCGCGTTCCCGCCAGCGTCCCCGCCGCATCGCCCGCATACAGCGTCAACCCATCGATCCGCCCCGCCTCGGCGAGCGCGGTCAGCGCGATCTTCTCCGGTGCCTCGATCCCGTATTGCTTGACCAGCAGAGTCAGTTTCCCCGGCGCGATCTTCGCGAGCGGCAGCGTCAGTCCGATCCGGTCGGCCGTCGTCGTCCACGCCAGCGGCACATCGCCCGCCGCACTGGTCAGCGTCACCGCCTCGACGCAGCTCGGCGTCGGCCCGGCCAGCGCGACCGTATTGTCGCGCCCGACCACCAGATTCTCCGGATCGGTGTCGACCATCTGCCAGCCGCCCGCGCGCGGCACCTGCAAGCGGAACCGTGGCCCGTCGAACGGCGTGAAGCCCCAGCGCCCGTGCAGCGTCGCATCGGTCACCGCGCTCAACCCCGTGGTCCGCATCCCGACCTGATCGAGCACATACCCGCCTCGCTCGGCATCGGCCTGCACCGGCAGCTCGACCACGCCCCCCTGCGGCGTCGTCACCCGCAAGCTCATGTCGTGCGCGAACCTGGTCGCATAGATCAGCGGGGCTCCCTCGACCGGCAGCACCAGATCGGGCTTGGCCGCGCAGACCAGCCGGTCGGATTCCTCGCGGCGCAGCGTCGGGATCTGCGGCGTGCCCGTTTCGATCACCGGCATCGCGACGACCATCACCGATTTCGGGCTCGCGAACGACGGCGCCGCGTTCAGCAGCAGCGCCATCCGGTCCTCGCGCATCCGTGCCAGCGCCGGAATATACCGGAACTGAGTCGACTGGAACGCGCCGAAGATCTTCGCCAGATCGCGCACCACGCCGATATACGGGCTGTAATAGCCGAGCCCGCCCGCCGGCGTCGCGCTCAGTTGCAGCGCCAGATCGGTCGGCGCCCCCACCAAAGTATCGGCCAGCGTCGAGCTCTGGCCGTCCGCCAGCACCAGCGAATCGCGGCTTTGTGTAAGACAGGAGGCTTGCAGATCCGCCGCGAGATCGAGGCATTCCGCCTTCAGCTTGATCGCCAGGCTGCGCGACAGCAGCGGCGACACCGCCTCGATCCGCTCCGGCCGCGTCCGTTCCAGCGCATGGATCCCGTCGAGAAACGCATCCAGCCGCGCCCGGTCAAGCGACGCCTGATCGAGGTCCTGCACCGCGCGCACGAACGCCCCCGGCTGCTTGCGCACCGCCGCCACGACCGTATCGAACCCCCCGCTGTCGGGCACAAGGAACACCACCAACTGCCGCGCCCCGGTGGGGACGGTCAACGTCAGCGCGGCCTTCTTGGTCTTCCACGTCTCAGCCTTGAAAAACCAGTTCTTCGGCGGCGGTTCGGTCGCACCCCGCAAAAATCCCGCCACCAGCAGATAGCGGGCGCCATCGTCCGTCTTCCCGGTAGGCAGGTCCGCCGCGATCGTCACGCGGTCGCCGGTCGCGAGCCGCGGCACCTGCGCGATCGGCAAGGTCGTCGTCCCATGCGTCACCCCGACGCGCAAGCTGGGACCCGTCAGGTCGAACGGCGCGGGATCAGCGCTCGCGGCTGCCGGCACGAGCGCGGCGGCCAGTGCGCAGAACGGAAGAAGGCGAAGTATCATCACGGGCGATCTCGTCGTCTGGGGTATCACCGATGGCCTGTACCGGTGTCGATTTTAGGGCAAGGACTCCTTCTCGATCCTCCCCCGCCAGGGGGAGGTGGCTGGCGCTTGCCAGACGGAGGGGGAGGCAGGCGAAACGCCTGTTCCGTGTCCTCCCCCTCCGTCGCCTACGGCGCCACCTCCCCCCGGCGGGGGAGGATTGCACAGCGGCACCTCTTGCCCGATCGCGCTCAGTGCCGCACACGAAGGGCAATTCGGGGAAGGGGACACTATGACGATCGCCAGGATTCTCGCCGCAGCGTTGCTTGCGACCGCCGCCACCACCGCAGACGCGAAGACGGTGGTCGTCACCGCCGCGCACATGATCGACGTGCTCGCCGGCAAACAGGTCGACAATCCGCAGGTGACGATCGTCGACGGCCGCATCACCGCGGTCGGGCGCAAGGGTGACGCGGTTCCCGCCGGCGCCGAGCGCGTCGACCTCGGGACGCGCACGCTGCTCCCCGGCCTGATCGACATGCACGTCCATCTGACCAGCGACCCGACGCTCAGCGGCTATCGCACGCTCGAATTCACCGATAATTTCTGGACCGTCGTCGGCGTCGCCAATGCGCGCAAGACGCTCGACGCAGGCTTCACCACCGTCCGCAACGTCGGCTCGGCCAATTACGACGACGTCGCGCTGAAACAGGGCATCGAGCGCGGTTATGTTCCCGGCCCACGCATCGTCCCCGCCACCTACGCGCTCGGCGCGACCGGTGGGCACTGCGATGCGACCGAATTCCCGCCCTCGATCCAGGTCCCGCACCCGCAGATCGCCAACACGCCCGGCGAGTTTCGCGGCGCCGTCCGCACGATCCGCAAATACGGTGCCGAGGTGGTCAAGGTCTGCATGACCGGCGGCGTCCTGTCGAAGACCGACAGCGTCGGTGCGCAACAGATCAGCCTTCCCGAGATCAAGGCGATCGTCGAGGAGGCGCACATGCTTGGCATGAAGGTCGCGGTCCACGCACACGGCACCGAAGGCATCAACGACGCGCTGCGGGCGGGCGTCGACACGATCGAGCACGCCAGCCTCGCCGACGCCGAATCGTTCAAGCTGGCCAAGGCGAGCGGCGCGTGGTTCGACATGGATATCTACGACGACGATTACATCCTCGCCGAGGGCGCCAAGAACGGCGTCTTCGCCGAGAGCCTGGAGAAGGAGCGCGCGATCGGCCTGAAGCAGCGCCAGACCTTCCGCGCCGCGCACGCCGCCGGGGTGAAGATGCTGTTCGGCACCGACGGCGGCGTCTACCCCAACGGCAACAACGCGCTCCAGTTCGCCAAGATGGTCGAATGGGGCATGACCCCGATCGAGGCGATCCAGGCTGCCACGTCGAGCGCGGCCCAGGCGCTCGGCAAGACCGCCGACGTCGGCGCGATCGCCCCCGGCCGCTTCGGCGATTTGATCGCGGTGGACACCGACCCGCTCCGCGACGTCCGCGCGCTGGAACATCCGAGCTTTGTGATGAAGGGCGGCGCGGTCGTCGTCACCGCGCGGTAAGCAGCGCGAAACAGATCGGCTCTTCATTCCCCCGCGAACGCGGGGTGCCAGAAGCCACAATCACCAACTTCCGCAACCCTAGACCCTCGCCTCCACGGGAGAACGGCATGGGCGACGCGTCAGAGATATGCATCACGGCGGTGCGCCGATTTCCACCATTTTTCTTGTGATGCTGGGTCTGTGATTTTTGAATCACAACGATCTCAGATGGTGAATTGGGGTCACCGGGATTGTTGTTGCAATGGCTCAGCGGGAAGGCTGGCCGCGTAAGCCATAAAAGCGTTCGGTGTCGCCCGCGTCCGCAGGCATTGGCGTAGCATCGGGCGTGCAGGGCGTCACGAATCGCAAGTGATCCGCCGGGTAGCAATAGTCGCCATGCGCACAGTAGCTAACGTGCCCATCAGTCAACCCAATACGCATCTGCGTGGCAGGGCCCCAAAATGTCCCCTTGGACATCACCGCGTGTGAATTCTCCAATGCGGGGGTAGGGCTAACGACTGTCATCATGCATGCCGCTCGCGACGTTGTCGGGCTGCCCTGCGCACTGGTCGTAAATGCCAATCCGGACAAGATCATCAACACAAGCCGTAGCGACATCTTTCTATCTCTCCCTCGTATTTGCGAGGACGCTATTGAGGATGAGCCCACGGAGCAAATGACAAATACTTTATCTGTTTGTCTCCTTGCGGGCATCAGCCGAGAAACTTTTGGTTTTTGCATCGGGAACGATGGGAAAGGCTGACGCGTGAAATTGGATGCCGAGGATGATGGCGATTGCGCCGCAACCTCGAACCTCGGCATCACCCCGGCGAAGACCGAAGCCCAAATGCAAGGATGCTGTGATCCGGCGACCCTCTGTCGCTCGGCGTCCAGGGGTAAACCCCTGCAACACCCCTGCGCATTTCATCGCTGCCCAGACGCAGTTCGTCGCATAGCGGGTTGCCGTCGCGGCAGGTTCAGCCTCCCCCGCCCACAACGCCGCGACGACCGCGCGCAGGGGATTTTCGACGATGACGACCGACCGCGGGGCGCTTGCCGCCCTGCTCGCCACGCTGACGATGCTGAGCGCGACACCGACCGCCGCGCAGACGTCGCAGACCGAGCAAACGCCGCAGCCCGCCCCGGTCCGCGGCCTGGAAGTGCTGACGACTCCCCAGACATCGCAGATCCCGGTCCCCGATGCGCCGAAGATCGTCCTCCCAGGCATCACGCCATCCGCTTCGCGTCCGCCGCGCACGACGACCCCGTCGACGACTGCCGTAAAGGTCGCCACGAAACCCAGCGCGAAACCCCCGGCGGCAGCGAACGACGAACGGTCGGCAACCCGCCCCGCCCAACAGTCCACGCCGCGCACGCGTCCGTCCGCCGACGACACGAGTGCGACCTCGCCGCGTCCGGCGCCGTCGGTTACCGCGCCGGAACCGGTAACGACGCGGGAGCCGGTTCCCGCACCGACCGCGCCGGCTACCACGTCCGACTCCGCGCCGTCCGTGGCGCCAACACCCACGCCTTCACCGGCGACGTCGCAGGAGTCGACGCTCGCCGCGCCCGAAACGGGCAGGGCGATGCCGCTTTGGCTGTCGTTGGCGGTCGTCGTGGTCGTGCTCGCCGGCCTCTGGTTCCTCCGCCGCCGCAAGCCCGCCAGCCGCTACGATCGCGTCGAGCCGGAGAGCGTCCCCGAACCGATCCCCGAACCTGCCCAGGCCGAGTCGGTGGTATCGGAACCCGTCGCGACTCCCATCGCGCGCGAGATCGCCCCCGAGGTCGCTGCGCCAGCCGCCGCCGCGGTTTCGGCTCCGACCGCACCAAAATTCCTCGAGCCTCGCGGCAAGTCCCCGCCCGTGTCGCCCCGGGCACGCCTGGCCTGCGAACTGCGGCCGTTGCGCGCCGGTCTCAACCTGCTCAGCGCCACGGTCGAGTGCGAGGTGATCGTCACGAACACCGGCACAGCCCCCGCCGAGTCGATCCGTGCGGGACTGTCGCTGCTGACCGCCCATGCGGGCCAGGATATCGATCTCGCCAATTTCAACGCCGCCCCGGTCGTCCGCCCGGTCGCCGCGCCGTTCGCGCTGGCCCCCGGCGAGACGCGCATGCTGCGCACCGTCGTCGCGGTCGCGCGCGAGGCGATCCGCACGATGACCGCCGCCAACCGGTCGATGTTCGTCCCCGTGGTCGCCGCCAACCTGCGCTACGTCACCGCCGGCGACGATGCGCAGACCGCCCGCGCCTGGTCGATCGGCATCGAGCGCGTCGATTCCCCCAAGCTCGCGCCGTTCTGGCTCGACGCCCCCGCCCGCATGTACGGCAACGTCGCCGCCCGCCCGCACGCGACCGAGTTCGACAGCTAGGACGCCGCTTTCGCACCGTTGTTGACGTTTATCGATAAACGATACATATCGTTCTTCGATAAACGGAGGGCGGCATGCAGGATCGGTTTCTCGGCGTCGCGAGCGGCATGCTGCGGTTCGCCAACGGGGTGAACTGGACGTCGGCGATCGGTTTTGCCGTCGCGATCGTCTTGTCGTTCGTCTTCGCCGACGCACTCACCGCGCAGATCGCGTTGAAATACCACGGCCGTCATGTGGCGGAGACGGTGGCGACCATGCGAATTCTCGGCATACTCTCGATCGTGGCGGCGGTCGCCGTGCACCAGCTCTTCACCCGTCTGATCGCGATCGTCGAGAGCGTGCGCGTCGGCGACCCGTTCGTCGCGATCAATGCGGACCGGCTACAGCGGATCGGCTGGGCTTTGCTCGCACTCCAGTTGCTCGACCTCGTCCTCGGCGCGATCGCGCTTTATTTCAGCCGGATCAACGTCGATTTCGTAACCTGGACCCCGTCCTTCACCGGATGGATCGGCGTGGTGATGATCTTCGTGCTCGCCCGCGTGTTCCGTCTCGGCGCAGGCATGCGCGACGATCTGGCGATGACCGTCTGATGCCCGTCATCGTCACGCTGGACGCCGTGCTCGCCGCGCGCGGCATGACGCTGACCGAGCTGTCGCAGACCGTCGACATCACGATGGCGAACCTGTCGATCCTGAAGACCGGCAAGGCGAAAGCGATCCGCTTCTCGACGCTGGAGGCGCTGTGCACCGTGCTCGGCTGCCAGCCGGGGGAGATCTTGAGTTTCACGCAAGAGGGGGAAGAGGCATGACGTTCTGGCAAGCATTCAAGGCCACGTACAGCGGGAGCGTGGCGTTTCTCATCGCGTGCCCGTTGCTCGCAATGGTCCCGGTCGTGTTCGAACTGATGCAGCACGCGGTCGAGGTGCATATCGGTATGTATGACAGCATCGCGGCGGCCAAGGCGACCGAGCATCATCCGCTGCGCATGGCATTCGGTATGCTCAAGGTGGCGTCCCTGACACTGCCCTTCTACTGGGTCGTCCGGTTTCTGCCACAGCGCGACGCGCGTTTTGCCCGTACGTCTGACCGCGTGGCGATCCAGCTCTTTGCGGTATATTTTGCGTTCAACATCGCACTGGCAGCGATCGAGCTGTTCGCCCTTCCGCAGTCGGGAATGGTGCTGGCGGTCAGCTTCGTGGTCAGCACGATCGTCGGCAACCTGTTGCTAGCGTGGGGCGTCGCCGCGTCGCTCGGCAATCCGGCGATCGGACCTCGCGGATCGATCTCGATCATGGCGCGACACGTGCCGTGGACATTCGCCTTCACACTCGTCGTCATCCTGCCATTGATGATTCCGCATTACGGGTTCGCGGCGCTGGGACTGGCCGGGCCGAAGGTGCTGCTTTGGCCGGCTCTGATCGTCGATTCGCTGCTGGTCGGGTGGCTGACAGCGGTCATGGCCGCTGGCGGTTATTACGCCGCGATGCGGGCCGCGACGAGGGCAGGGGTGGATCTGATGCCGCGGGTTGCGGTGCGAGGTGGTCGGTCGGAAGCGGTGTTCGGCACGGCGACCTGATCTACTTCTCCGTCATGCCGGACTCGTTCCGGCATCCACGGCTCCGCGGACCAGTCGCTGCGAAGCCCGCGAACCGGTGGCCGGAACCAGCCCGGCGTGAAGTGGGAGCGGGCCGTCGACATCACCAGACACGAAAAGGGCGACCCCATCGCTGGGGCCGCCCTTTTCTTAGCTGCGGCCAGCAGGGGCAAAGCCGCTGCTTCGTCGGTCGGTGCAGGCACCGCCGGCCGGCCTTGCGGGAGTGCGGGCCAGTATGGCCCGTCTCTCCCGCTGCGGCTTACTTGACCTCGACGGTCGCGCCGGCTGCTTCGAGCTGCGCCTTGATCTTGGCGGCCTCGTCCTTCGACACGCCTTCCTTGACGGCCTTGGGAGCCGACTCGACCAGCGTCTTGGCTTCGGTCAGGCCGAGCGACGTGATCGCACGGACTTCCTTGATGACGTTGATCTTCTTGCCACCGTCGCCCGTCAGGATGACGTCGAATTCGGTCTGCTCTTCTGCTGCAGGAGCAGCTGCGCCACCGCCTGCTGCCGGTGCTGCGACCGCTGCTGCGGCCGAAACGCCCCACTTCTCTTCGAGCAGCTTCGAAAGCTCAGCCGCTTCGAGAACGGTCAATTCGCTCAGGCTCTCAACGAGCGCGTTCAGGTCTGCCATGATAAATCTCCATCTCGGGGCTCGTGCCCCATCAGTTCAAAAAGGTAACGAAAGGCCTGCAAGATCAGGCGGCTTCCTTCTCCGCGTAGGCGGAAAGCACGCGCGCGAGCTGCGCTGCCGGCGCCTGCGTGATCGTCGCCAGCTTCGTGGCAGGTGCCACGATGAGGCCAACGATCTTGGCACGCAGTTCGTCCAGCGAGGGCAGCGTTGCGAGCGCCTTCACACCGTCGACGTCGAGGGTCGTCGCGCCCATCGCCCCACCCACGATTTCGAACTTGTCGTTCGTCTTCGCGAATTCCACGACCACCTTGGCGGCCGCGACGGGATCGATGGAGCTGGCCAGACCGACCGGACCCGTGAGCATGTCGCCCAGCGAGCTGTAGTCGGTGCCGTCCATTGCGATCTTGGCAAGCTTGTTCTTGGAGACCTTGTAGGTCGCGCCGGCGTCGCGCATCTTGTTCCGCAGCACAGTGGACTGTGCGACGGTCAGGCCGAGGTTGCGCGTGACAACGACGACGCCGACCTCGGAAAAGGTGCGGTTCAGCTCGGCTACGGCCGCGGTCTTTTGATCACGATCCATGCCATTCTCCACGTTTTACGAGTTCACCGCTTGCGCAGAGGACCCGGTTACTAACCGGAGGCGCAGACAAACCCGCGCTTCCGGGGTGTCTCGTCGATGGGGCATGGGAGAGTCGACGCACGAGGCAGACGACACCGCCAAGAGCAAGGCTCAGGGCTGAAATTCCATTCCCCGTCTAGGTGGGAGATTAAGCACCGGCGAACCCGCTGCACCCACTGTCTCGGACGGAGTTCGACGAGCAAGCCCGCCGAACGAAGGTGCGCCTTAGCGGAATTGGTGGGGGAGTCAACCTGTGCGGCGTTGAGGATCGTGCCGGTCGTACCTCGTGGTCCCGCCGCCGATCTCCGCGAGCTTCCGAAGAGACCAGGCAAGCTCGATGAAGCCAGGGGTAGTCTAGACACATGGCGGTGTAAGTTTATTTGTCCAGGCAATGGCGGTGACTTCTGCCAAAATGGACATATCATTTCAGTATTCGGTATGAATTGCCGCCATAACAGATACAATAATCTGCTCGATGATAGTGTTTCGGTGTAATGTCGAATATGTTGAAAATTCGCGTATACGTATAACACTAAAAGTCGCGATCGGGGGGGCAGGCAATGTTTGGATTGATACTCAAATATTATCTATACGATACTTTGCCGGTCGGCGTACCGGTCACGCTGCTGGGTACTTTCCCAGGCCTGATGGCGACCAGATCGGTCAACCCGTCATCGACCGCCGCAACTTGGCCGCGTAGCAGCATCGTTCCTATCGGCCAGCATAGCGTCACGTCGCAGTTCGGCGGCGCTCCACTCGATGCATATATCTGCGCGTTGAAAACCAGCCAGTTCGAAGCGGCGTTCGACGAAGAAGGCGGTGCAAAGTGAAGCGGGCATATTGGCTTGGCGGTTTATCGCTCGCGGCTCTGTCTCTCACGGCATGTGCGCATCCGGAGGATCGACGCTGGGCCGCACTGGTACCGGCATCCGCCACCGACACCGAGTCCCCGACGGTTGCGGTATATTCATTCGCCACGCCGCAGGTGAGTCGGTCGGTGATGCGGCTCCGCGACCTGACGGGGGAAGGACAGGCGGCGTATATCGCGCAGATGAGCGGGGTGGGCGATGCCGCTACCTTGCGACAACGGCTCGCTGCACCGATCGACGGCGAGCATGGTATCGGCCCGACGATCCGTCCAGGGCTCGATCGCACGGTGGTCGTCTCGGTCCAGAAACCGGCCAGTGCGGGCGTTGGCGATCGGTTGATGCGAACGGTCGTCACGATCAAGCCCGTCAATCGGTCGTTCGAGTTTGCCGGCTACACGATCGCTGCGACCGATAACAGGGTTCAGGACATCGCCAAGCTTTCGACGACGAGCGATGCGTCGCTGGATGTCAGTCTGGCGCCGCCGATCAAGGCGCTCGGGGACGTCGGCATTTCCGGCAAGGCATCGCGAAGCCACACGACCAGCGCGGATATCGTCCAGCAATACGAGAAGCTGAACATCGACATCGACCCGGAGACGATGACCATCGTCCGGGAAAGCGAGCGCGGGCTCGACGTCGTCGGCAACACCATCGTCAATCTGACGATCGTGCCGCGCCTGCCGGAGAACGGCAACATTCTTCCCCTCGTGTTTCTCGCGGCCAGCCAGGACCTGGTCCAAAACGGCGTCTTGCGAACCGCGAAGGCGGCATCGATCGATCTTGAGCCGCTGTCTCCACCGATAAAATGCGCGGTTCGGGCTTCCGTGACGATGCGGTATCTGATGCGCCGGGTCGAATCCGGCGCGGAATATTATACCGAAGGCAAGCAGACGGTCTCGCTCGTGCAAGGGGAGACTAGACCCGCCGGCCATATACTGGTGCGGGAAGAGGAGACTCAGCTGCCCTTGTGGCAAATCGTGACGCCGGATGGCCAAGGTCTGATCGCCTCGCCTGGTTTGGGGGCGTCGGCGCCTCTGGTGTTCGACAATTATGCCTCGGCGCAGGAATTCGCGGGTTGGCTCGACCGCACGCGTGCCGCCACGATCGGCAAGGCCAAGGTGCAGTTGCGGGTCAATGGCGCGGCGATTGCCGCTTCGCCGAGCGTGATGCCCTACGAACTGAAATGCGCGCCGACTGCGTTGTAGCCAGCGATTTCGCGCGGCATGCCGGAATACCGGACGTCTTTGCAGCCGAGCGGCGCTAACTGTGGTCGGTCGATGCGATCACCGTGCACGCAAAAAAGGGCCGGGATCGCTCCCGGCCCTTCTCTGTCTCTAAGCGGCAGGACGGGAATAAATCCCGTCCCCGTCTTTGGCATCGTCGGTCGCGGTAGAACCGCGCCGGCCGGCCTGTCGCCGTCTCGTGGCTAGCTCGCGCTAACCACGTGCGGCTCGGGCTCAGGCGCCTGCAACCTCGGTCGTATCGACCTTGATGCCCGCACCCATCGTCGACGAGATCGCGACCTTGCGGACATACTTGCCCTTGGCGCCGGTCGGCTTGGCCTTGACCACCGCGTCGACCAGCGCGTCGAAGTTCGCGCGCAGGTCTTCCGCCGGGAACGACGCCTTGCCGATGCCCGAATGGATGATGCCGGCCTTCTCGACGCGGTATTCGATCTGGCCGCCCTTGGCGTCCTTGACCGCCTGCGCGACGTTCATCGTGACCGTGCCCAGCTTCGGGTTCGGCATCAGGCCCTTGGGACCCAGCACCTTACCGAGGCGACCGACGATGCCCATCATGTCCGGGGTCGCGATGCAGCGATCGAAATCGATCGTGCCACCCTGGATGATTTCCATCAGGTCTTCGGCGCCGACGACGTCTGCGCCTGCTGCGAGGGCTTCTTCAGCCTTCGCGCCGCGGGCGAACACGCCGACGCGGACGGTCTTGCCGGTGCCCTTGGGCAGCGTGACGACGCCGCGGACCATCTGGTCGGCGTGACGCGGATCGACGCCCAGGTTCAGCGCGACTTCGATCGTCTCGTCGAACTTCGACGTGGCGCCCGACCGTGCGAGACCGATGGCCTCGTCGATGCCGTGCAGCTTGACGAGGTCGACCGTGACGGCCTTCTGCTTCTTGCTCAGCTTAGCCATGATATCAGCCCTCCACCACTTCGAGGCCCATTGCGCGGGCGCTGCCTTCGATGATCTTCGTCGCAGCGTCGATATCGTTGGCGTTGAGGTCCTTCATCTTCGTCGTGGCGATCTCGCTCAGCTGGCTGCGCTTGATCGTGCCGGCGACGACCTTGCCCGGCTCCTTCGAACCCGACTTGAGACCAGCGGCCTCCTTGATCAGGTACGATGCTGGCGGGGTCTTGGTCTCGAACGAGAACGAGCGATCCGCATAGACCGTGATGACGGTCGGGATCGGCATGCCCTTCTTCAGTTCGCTCGTGCCGGCGTTGAACGCCTTGCAGAACTCCATGATGTTCACGCCGCGCTGACCCAGCGCAGGCCCGATCGGCGGCGCGGGCTTTGCCTCGCCTGCAGGCACCTGCAGCTTGATGTATCCGGTAATCTTTTTAGCCATGTCACTCTCTTTATGTGAGTCTAGCGGTGATGGCGGCTACCTCTCGGCAACCTCCCGCAATTCCAACAGTGAAGGTGGAAGCCGGCGCGCATACCCCAAAACCCGCAAAGCGGCAACACCCGCCCCTAACTTCTCCGCGTCCTTCTCCTCCGCGTCTCCGCGCCTCCGCGCGAACCCCGAATCTACTTCTCTTCTCACTCCTCTTCGCGCCCCCGCGCCTTAGCGTGAACCAATCCTGCCAAAGACAGCGCTTCCTTGTTCTCCCGCGAAGGCGGGAGCCCAGCCTGGGTCCCCGCCTTCGCGGGGAAACAAACTTGGAAACCACGCACGCAGCCCAAGCCCCTTGCAATGTAGGATATCGAGGCAGACCCACTAGCGATGGCGCGCCCGTTCACCCCCGACCAATTCACCCGCCGCCAGGCCGCGCAGAACGCCGCATTCCTCGCCGCCCTCCGCCGAACCGGTAACGCCCGCGAAGCCGCCAGCACGCTAGGCTACAACCGCTCCACCTTCACCAAGCGCCGCGCAGCCCACCCCGCCTTCGCCACAAAATGGAACGCCGCGCTGGCACTAGCATCCGCCGCTCTAAAACTCCCCTCCCGCCTGCGGGAGGGGTCGGGGGAGGGGAGTGCCACGAACGCCGCCGTATCGACCGGATCCCCCACCACGACAAGAACCGCCAACGGCCGCCTCCAGCTCCGTCGCCCGCCCGCCAACCGCCTCGACCACGCCGCCGAGCAAGCCTTCCTCACCGCGCTCTCCGCCACCGCCAACATCCGCCTCTCGGCCGCCGCCGCCGGGTTCAGCCACTCCGCCTTCTACGCCCGCCGCAAAGCCAGCCCCGCCTTCGCCCGCGAAATGCGCCTCGCGCTGGAACTAGGCTACGAACAGGTCGAGTCCGCGCTGCTCGCCGGATCGCTGCCCGGCGCGCACGACCATGACGAGTGGCGCCACAACGATCCCCCGCCGATCCCGCCAATGACCGCGAACCAGGCGCTGCAACTCCTCCATTTGCACGCCAAGACGGTCCACCTCCAAGAGGAGCCGCCCCACATCAAGCGCCGCCGCGGCGAATCGAGCGAAGCCCACAGCTACCGCCTGTCGGCAATGTACGAAGCCCGCCAAGCCCGCGCCCGCGAAGTCTTCGACCTCGCCGAAGCCGCCCGCAACGAACGCGGCGAACCGACCCTGATGAACCCGTATCCGACGCCGAAGGCGGTACACCTGCCGGCGCTCGATCAGGTCACGGGGTGGAGCAAGGCTGATCCGACGAAGGTCTCCCACAACCCGGGTCTGGCGCTGTTCGGCGGCTGGCGGTTGAAGGATCGGGAGGGGTGACGGACTGTCGTATGTTGGAGGTTGAGCGTCGGTCGAAACGGTCGAACTCCGCGATAAAGTACCGATTCGGCCCGATGCGGCGCCGGTGGTTGCCCTGTAGAAGGCATGTTGTCGTGCTGCCTGACAGCCGGAATCTTTTTACCGCAGCGAATGAAAGAAGTGCTTCCGACATGACTGGCATTCTTAAAAAAATCGAGGCTTACAAGCGTCAGGAGATCGCGGCAGCAAAGGCAGAAGTTTCGCTTGCAGACCTCAAGGCAATGCAAGCCGAACAATCGGAGCCGCGGGGCTTTTGCCGAGCGTTGATGGAAAAGCAGACGGCAGGCCGGTTTGGTTTGATCGCCGAGATCAAGAAAGCCAGTCCGTCCAAGGGGCTGATCCGTCCGGACTTCGATCCCCCCGCCCTCGCGAGAGCGTATGAAACCGGTGGCGCCGCCTGCCTTTCGGTGCTGACCGATGCACCGAGCTTCCAAGGCGCTCCGGGGTTCCTCACTGCCGCGCGTGATGTCTGCGCGTTGCCAGTCTTGCGAAAGGACTTCATGTTCGAGACCTACCAGGTTCAGGAGGCCCGTGCCTGGGGTGCAGACTGCATCCTGCTGATCATGGCATCGTTGTCGGATGACGACGCGCAGCGTCTCGAGGACGAAGCTTTCGCGCTCGGTATGGATGTATTGGTAGAAGTCCACGACGCATCGGAGATGGAACGAGCCCTGAAACTGTCATCGCCGCTCATCGGCATTAACAATCGCGATCTGCGGACCTTCGATGTCAGTTTGGCCAATAGCGAGAATTTGGCACCGATGGTGCCAAGCGATCGTCTGATCGTCGGGGAAAGCGGCATATTTACCCATGCCGACTGCCAGCGACTAAAGCTGTGTGGCATCAACGCGTTTCTGGTCGGCGAAAGCCTCATGCGCAAGGACGATGTAGAAGCCGCGACCCGCAGTCTTCTGACGGGTGATCAGTCGGCAAGCACCGCAGGTTGAGAGAAAACGCGCCGAACCGGACGGCACATATTCGCGCCAGCAAGAAATATATCCGCGAGTAGTAACGGATCGGTCGACCAGTCGTATCTGCTGATCATTCCCCTGACATCGTAAAAGACATCGATCTTCGCTTAATTCAGCTAATTCGCAACGATGGCGGTGTCATGATGAATATTAAAGACCGTGTTGACCGTATTCCGGGTGGCATGATGCTACTGCCGCTTTTCATCGGTGCATCATGCCGAACCTTCGCCCCAACCGTGCCGAATTATTTCGGCGGCTTTACGCAGGGGCTCATGACCGGGGTAATCCCGGTACTTGCCGTGTGGTTCTTCTGTATAGGAGCATCCGTCCATCTGAGCACGACCACGACCGTGCTCCGCAAGTCTGGTTCGCTGTTGCTGACCAAGCTCTTGACTGCGTGGGTGATCGTCTCCATCGCCTCCCGGTATATTCCGCCTGAAGGTGTTCAGACCGGGTTTTTCGCCGGCATGTCTCTGCTCGCAGTGGTCTGCGCAGTCGATATGACTAATGGAGGACTTTACGCTTCGCTCATGCAAAGTTTTGGGAGCACCGAGGAGGCGGGGGCTTTTGTCTTGTTGTCGATTGAGTCTGGGCCGCTGATGAGCATGCTCATACTCGGCGCAGCGGGGGTGGCGAATTTTAAGCTACAGATATTTATTGGCGCTATCCTACCATTTATGGCGGGGTTTGCTTTTGGTAATATAGATCCCAAGCTTCGCATCCTCTTCTCGCCGGGGTCTAAAATGCTGATCCCATTCTTTGCGTTCGCGCTAGGCAATACCATTGATCTGCATACGTTGCTTTCCCCGCTCGGGACACTCGGTGTCGTTTTCGCTCTCTTTGTAATCGTCGTAACTGGC
Organism: Sphingomonas sp. M1A8_2b; assembly: GCF_053345535.1. Lineage (NCBI taxonomy): Bacteria > Pseudomonadati > Pseudomonadota > Alphaproteobacteria > Sphingomonadales > Sphingomonadaceae > Sphingomonas > Sphingomonas sp. M1A8_2b. The sequence continues at coordinate 273,703 of NZ_JBKFAH010000004.1, forward strand.
GTCCCGCTGATAATCGCTGACATTCTGATTGGGCGAGGCAACGGGACTGCTGGCCTTGCAGCATCGTCTACGGCTGGTGCAGCGGTTGCCAATCCTTTAGCGATCGCGGCCATCGCCCCGCAATTCCAGCATACAGCTAAAAATGCCACGGCATTGGTCGCCATCTGCGTGATTGTGACATCGATCGTCGTGCCGATCCTTACCGGACTTTGGCATAGGCAATTCGGCGAACGGCGGACATTTGCGGTGCGGCACGCGCACCTGGAGGCTTAAATTCGACCTCAGATATACGAACTCGAAGACGCCTCGGGACGACGGGCCGATCAAGTTTGCTGGCAACAAGGGTGTGCGCTTCAACTATACCGTCTCAAAGCAGAACGGGAGGTTGCGGCGGCGCGACGGTCGGCGGGAAGCTGTATATGCGGGAAGCTGTATATGATGACGTACAAGGCGCCGAGCTTGTATTACTACGACCGCAGCGCGGCGGCTGCTCGGGTGGTGGGCGATAGCGTTCGGTCTTGAGGATCCGCTTGTAAGCGAGGACGACAAGGGTTCGAGCACGTTTCTGGGATCGTATGATGCCTTTTTCCCCGTCATCCTGACGAAAGTCAGGATCGAGAGCCAAGCCGGTCAACGTTCGGTAATTCTGGATCCTGACTTTCGTCATGATGACGGAACGGGGAATGGCTCTGGTGCTAGACGCGCCCGCCTAAAACGCGACGCGGGAGTAAATCCCGCGTCGTCGGCCGGGCCGTTGGCCCGCCGGCCGGTCGAAACCGTCTCGTGATTAGCCGTCAGCTAATCACGTGCGGCCACAAGTGCGCCGCTTTGCGTCTTACTTGCTTCTTTCGACCTGCTCGAACTCGAGCTCGACCGGGGTCGCACGTCCGAAGATCGACACCGAAACCTTCACACGGCTGCGGTCGAAGTCGAGTTCTTCCACAAGCCCGTTGAAGGTCGCGAACGGGCCGTCGAGGACCTTGACCTGATCGCCGATCTCGTAGTCGACCTTGACCTTCTGCTTGGGCGCAGCGGCGGCTTCTTCCTTGCTGTTCAGCATCCGCGTGGCTTCCGCCTCGCTGATCGCCTGCGGCTTGCCCATGCTGCCGAGGAAGCCGGTGACCTTCGGCGTGTTCTTCACCAGGTGATACACGTCGTCGTTCATGTTCAGCTTGGCGAGCACGTAGCCCGGCATGAACTTGCGCTCGACCGCGATCTTCTTGCCGCGACGGGCTTCGGTGGTGGTTTCGGTCGGGACTTCGATCTGCTCGACGAGCTGTTCGAGACCCATCCGGGTCGCCTCGGCCATGATCGAGTCGCGGACCTTGCCCTCGAAGCCCGAATAGGCGTGAATGATGTACCAGCGCGCCATGACGGAACCTTGCTTACTGAGCGAGTTTGAGGAGGGCGGAGACGATCGCTTGCAGGATCGAGTCGACGCCCAGGAAGAACAGCGCGAGGATCGTCGTCATGATCACCACCATCACGCCGGTCATGACCGTCTCGCGACGCGTCGGCCACGTGACCTTCGCGGTCTCGTTGCGGACCTGCTGGATGAATTCGAGGGGGGACGTCTTCGCCACGATGTTCTTCGAACCCGCTGATTGAGAAACTGAGATGCGAGACATAGACCCACTAGCCGCTCCCTGTGAAGGGCAACGGCGGCAGGTCCGTCCTCGCTGTCGGAAGCGCGGCAGATAGCTGCCGTCACAGGTGAAAGCAAGTGCGCGGCAGGAGCGGGGCGGGGCGACGTGCTGGGAGAGTGGTCGCATGGCCGGAGAAGTGGCGGGGGAGAGCGCTTGGGTCACTCGATCCCCCGCACGATCGTCTTGCCGGTGCCGGTTTCACCGGCGGCTCCGCTCCCACGGTTTCTTTTTATCGTTCGGCTTGACGACGGCATGGCCGGTGTACGCGCAACGCGGACGAAAAAAAAGGCCGGTACGAGACCGGCCATGAAAGTTTTTAGGAGAGGATGCCTGAAAGGCCTGATCGTTGTGCATCGCAGCACCGAAGAGAGCAATTGCGAAAATTGCATTATTAAATGCATTTTCTGCAATCGCGATGGACGCGCGAATGCACCGTCTAAAACGGTGCGCTTCAAAACCGGAACTTAAAGGGGGTGGCAGGAGTGCTCGGATTCGAACCGAGGGCCTTCGGTTTTGGAGACCGACGCTCTAACCAACTGAGCTACACTCCTACACGGACGCGCCCCTTACCCAGCGTTTTCGGGAAGGGCAAGCGTCTCGCGTGCAATTCGTCACCATGAGGATGATGCATTGCACACGGTCGTGTTTGCCCGTTAACCGTACGCCGTATCGTGGGATGTAGGAAAGCGTAATCGTATGCGAGCAGGTTTGGGGATGCTGGCGCTGCCGGTCGCGGCGTTGCTGATGGGGGCGGGGCCGGTTCCGCAGGTGCCGGACCTCGGGCCACAGCTCGAACGCTTCACCTACCCGTGGCCGGTCCAGACGATGGAAGTCGATATCGTCGGGAGCCCTGCGCAGATGGCGTTCATGGATATCGCGCCGCAGCGCCCCAATGGCCGGACGGTCGTCCTGCTCCATGGCAAGAACTTCTGCGGCGCGACCTGGGGCAGTACGGCGCGGGCGCTGAGCGAGGTTGGTTACCGCGTGATCGTTCCCGACCAGATCGGCTTTTGCAAATCGTCCAAGCCTCGCGCGGCACAGTATAGCTTCGAAATGCTGGCGACGTTCACCAAGCGGCTGCTCGAATCGCGCGGCATTATACGCGCGACGATCGTCGGGCATTCGATGGGCGGCATGCTCGCGATGCGCTACGCCATTCTCTACCCGGCGTCGGTCGAGAAGCTGGTGCTCGTCAATCCGCTCGGCCTGAAGGATCGCGGCGAGGAGGGCGTGCCCTATACCGACGTCGACACGCTCTGGGCGAACGAGAAAAAGACGAGCTACGCGTCGATCAAGGCGTATCAGCTCGAGAACTATTACCACGGTGTGTGGAAGCCATCCTATGATCGCTGGGTCTGGATGCAGGCGGGCATGTATCAAGGGCCAGGCCGCGATACCGTCGCGCTTGCCCAAGCCAAGACCAGCGAGATGATTAAGACGCAGCCAGTTGCGCATGAGCTGTATCGGATCAGGCCTCCGACCACTTTGATCATTGGCACGCTCGACAAGACCGCGTTCGGCCGCGCGCAGGCGCCGGCGAACCTGCGCAAGTTCCTCGAGCCGGTGCCGATGGTGGCGCCGCGCGCGGTGAAGCAGATACCGAATGCGAACCTCGTGATGCTCGAGGGGTTGGGGCACTCGCCGCAGGTCGAGGATCCCGCGCGATTCGAGAAGACTTTGCTTGCCGTGCTCGGGACGCGATCGCGGTAACGCATGCCGGGCGATCCTCCCCCGCTAGGGGGAGGTGGCTGGCTTTTGCCAGACGGAGGGGGAGGAAAGGGCAATAGTCGTTCGTGTTCCTCCCCCTCCGTCACCTCCGGTGCCACCTCCCCCTGGCGGGGGAGGATGAGAGAGGTGTCGTCGGCGGACTCGCTTGAGCCATTGTCTCCACCTGAAACCAATAGGCTACCCCCACCCAAACCGATTCCGCCCCGTTGACCCGAGCCACGTCCTGACCTATAGGCGCGGCCTGTTCTTCGGGAGTGTTTCCCGCCGGGCATGCTTGAACATTGCTGGATGCATTCCAGGACCTGAGGGGCGCTCCCGCGTTCCTATGGTCCTTTTTGTATTCTCAGGCGCCTCATGGCTCCAGCAAAGTAACCACTTGAAAGGTGAAGGCTTCAATGCCGACGATCAACCAGCTGGTCCGCAAGGGCCGCGATCCGCAGAAGGCCAAGTCGAAGGTCCCTGCGATGGAAGCAAATCCGCAGAAGCGTGGCGTTTGCACGCGCGTCTACACGACGACCCCGAAGAAGCCGAACTCGGCTCTGCGCAAGGTGGCCAAGGTTCGCCTGACCAACCAGCGCGAAGTCATCAGCTACATCCCGGGCGAGGGCCACAATCTTCAGGAGCATTCGGTTGTCCTGATCCGTGGCGGTCGTGTCCGCGATCTTCCCGGTGTTCGCTACCACGTCCTGCGCGGCGTGCTCGATACACAGGGTGTGAAGGACCGGCGTCAGTCGCGTTCCAAGTACGGCGCCAAGCGTCCGAAGTAAGCCGGTCAGGTATCTGATCATCAAGGCTGAAGTTTAGAAGGAATACAAAATGGCACGTCGTCGTCGTCCCGAAAAGCGGGTCATCCTGCCTGATCCCAAGTTCGGGGATGAGGTTCTGTCGAAGTTCATGAACAGCGTCATGCTGGACGGCAAGAAGTCCGTCGCAGAGCTGATCGTGTACGGTGCATTCGAAACCGTCGAGAGCCGCGCCAAGCGCGATCCGATCGGCGTTTTCCACGATGCGCTGAACAACGTGAAGCCGGGCATCGAAGTCCGTTCGCGCCGCGTCGGTGGTGCAACGTACCAGGTGCCGGTCGAGGTTCGTCCCGAGCGTGCACAGGCGCTGGCGATTCGCTGGCTGATCGGTGCGGCGCGTTCGCGCAGCGAGAACACGATGGCCGCACGGCTGTCGGGTGAGCTGATGGATGCCGCCAACAACCGTGGCAACGCGGTCAAGAAGCGTGAAGATACGCACCGGATGGCGGAAGCCAACCGTGCCTTCTCGCACTACCGCTGGTAACAGCGGGCTTCCTGCCGCTGGTAACAGCGGGCTTTGAAGCCTAGCATTGCTATCCGTGTGACGGGCGGTCTTTCGCCTGTCATGCAAACACCTATATATTGGGGAGCCGGCACGTTCGGCTCCCCATATCCTTAAGGAAGCACGATCATGGCCCGCAGCCATCCGCTCGACCGTTACCGCAACATCGGAATCATGGCGCATATCGACGCCGGTAAGACGACGACGACCGAGCGCATCCTCTATTACACCGGCAAGTCCTACAAGATCGGCGAAGTGCACGAAGGCACCGCGACGATGGATTGGATGGAGCAGGAGCAGGAGCGCGGGATCACGATCACGTCGGCTGCGACCACCTGCAAGTGGCGCGCCGAAGAAGGTAAGGGCGAAGAGCACCTTATCAACATCATCGATACGCCCGGCCACGTCGACTTCACGATCGAAGTCGAGCGTTCGCTTCGCGTGCTCGACGGCGCGGTTGCATGCTTCGACGGCGTTGCCGGCGTCGAGCCGCAGTCCGAGACCGTGTGGCGTCAGGCCGACAAGTACGGCGTGCCGCGCATGTGCTTCATCAACAAGCTCGACCGCACCGGCGCCGATTTCTACTTCTGCGTCAACTCGATCATCGAGCGTCTCGGCGCGCGTCCGGCCGTGCTGTATCTTCCGATCGGCATGGAAGGCGGCTTCAAGGGCCTCGTCGATCTCGTCGAGAACCGCGCGATCATCTGGCTCGAAGAGAGCCTGGGCGCGAAGTTCGAATATGCCGAGATCCCCGCGGATCTGGTCGAGAAGGCCGCGAAGTATCGCAGCGAGCTGATCGAGATGGCCGTCGAGCAGGACGATGCCCTCATGGAGGCGTATCTCGAAGGTAACGAGCCGAGCGTCGCTGACCTCAAGAAGCTGATCCGCAAGGGTACGCTGAGCATGGCGTTCGTCCCCGTCGTTTGCGGTTCGGCGTTCAAGAACAAGGGCGTTCAGCCTTTGCTCGACGCCGTCGTCGACTATCTGCCTTCGCCGCTCGACGTTCCCGCGATTCAGGGTCTGAAGCTCGACGGCGTGACGCCGGACGAGCGTCCTTCGTCGGACGACGTTCCGTTCTCGGCACTGGCGTTCAAGATCATGAACGATCCGTTCGTCGGCACGCTGACCTTCGCCCGCATTTATTCGGGCAAGCTGGAGACCGCATCGCAGGTCACCAACTCGGTCAAGGACAAGAAGGAAAAGGTCGGTCGCATGCTGCTTATGCATGCGAACAGCCGCGAGGACATCCAGGAGGCATTCGCCGGCGACATCGTCGCTCTCGCGGGTCTCAAGGATACCACGACCGGTGACACGCTCTGCGCGATGAACGCACCGATCATTCTCGAGCGGATGGAATTCCCCGAGCCCGTGATCGAGCTTTCGGTGGAGCCGAAGACCAAGGCCGACCAGGAGAAGATGGGCGTCGCGCTCAATCGTCTCGCACGCGAGGATCCTTCGTTCCGCGTGTCGTCGGACCCCGAGTCGGGCCAGACCATCATCAAGGGCATGGGCGAGCTCCATCTCGAGATCCTGGTCGATCGCATGAAGCGTGAGTTCAAGGTCGAGGCGAACGTCGGCGCTCCTCAGGTCGCATACCGCGAGTATCTGAAGAAGCCGGTCGACGTCGACTACACGCACAAGAAGCAGTCGGGTGGTACCGGCCAGTTCGGTCGCGTGAAGGTCAAGGTCACGCCGGGCGAGCGCGGTTCGGGCATCACGTTCAAGGACGAGATCAAGGGCGGCAACATTCCGAAGGAATATCTGCCTGCGATCGAGAAGGGCTTCCGCGAAACCGCTGCTTCGGGGTCGCTGGTCGGCTTCCCGATCATCGATTTCGAGATCGTGCTGTATGACGGCGCGTATCACGACGTCGACTCGTCGGCACTGGCGTTCGAAATCTGTGCACGTGGCGCGATGCGCGAAGTGGCGCAGAAGTCGGGCATCACGCTGCTCGAGCCGGTCATGAAGGTCGAGGTGGTCACCCCGGAGGATTACTTGGGCGACGTCATCGGCGACATGAACAGCCGTCGTGGCCAGATCCAGGGCACCGACAGCCGCGGCAACGCGCAGACGGTCGAGGCGATGGTCCCGCTGGCCAACATGTTCGGCTATGTGAACTCGCTCCGCTCGTTCACGCAGGGTCGCGCTCAGTACTCGATGCAGTTCTCGCACTATGACGAAGTGCCGCAGAACGTTGCTGACGAGGTGAAGGCTAAGCTGGCGTAAGCCCGAGGCGCGCCGAGCCAGGTTTTCCTGGCTCGGAGACGCCGAAAGGCCGGCCGGCTTCGGTCAGCGACCGAAGTTCGACGACGCGGAATTTACTTCCGCGTCGGCCTCTCCCCAAGCAGGGGCTGGCGCAACGCTTTAACAGCCGCTATTGGGCCGCGTTCGCGCGGTTCCCGGGGTGGCACCGGAATACGAATCAGAAGGTAGGAAACAATGGCCAAGGCAAAATTTGAGCGGAACAAGCCGCATCTCAACATCGGCACCATCGGTCACGTCGATCATGGCAAGACGTCGCTCACCGCTGCGATCACGAAGGTTCTGGCAGAGACGACCGGCGGTACCGCTGTCGACTTCGCCAACATCGACAAGGCTCCCGAGGAGCGCGAGCGCGGCATCACGATCTCGACCGCACACGTCGAGTACGAGACGGCCAACCGTCACTACGCGCACGTCGATTGCCCGGGCCACGCCGATTATGTGAAGAACATGATCACCGGCGCAGCCCAGATGGACGGCGCGATCCTCGTCGTTTCGGCGACCGATGGCCCGATGCCACAGACCCGTGAGCACATCCTGCTCGCACGCCAGGTCGGCGTGCCCGCAATGGTCGTGTTCATGAACAAGGTCGATCTGGTCGACGACGAGGAAATCCTCGAGCTGGTCGAGATGGAAATCCGCGAGCTGCTCAGCTCGTACGACTTCCCGGGTGACGACATCCCCGTCATCAAGGGTTCGGCTACCTGCGCACTGTCGGGTTCGAACCAGAAGCTGGGTGCCGACGCCGTCACCGAGCTGATGCAGGCTGTCGACGACTACATTCCGCAGCCCGAGCGTCCGCTCGACAAGCCGTTCATGATGCCGATCGAGGACGTGTTCTCGATCTCGGGTCGTGGTACGGTCGTCACCGGCCGCGTCGAGACCGGCATCGTCAAGGTTGGCGAGGAAGTCGAGATCGTCGGCATCCACCCGACCGTCCGCAAGACCACGGTCACGGGCGTCGAGATGTTCCGCAAGCTGCTCGACCAGGGCCAGGCTGGCGATAACGTCGGCGCGCTGATCCGCGGCGTTGCACGCGACGAAGTCGAGCGTGGCCAGGTGCTCTGCAAGCCAGGCACGATCAAGCCGCACACCGACTTCAACTCGGAAGTGTACGTGCTGTCGAAGGAAGAGGGTGGCCGTCACACGCCGTTCTTCGCCAACTACCGTCCGCAGTTCTACTTCCGTACGACGGACGTGACCGGCACCGTCGAGCTGCCTGAGGGCACCGAGATGGTCATGCCAGGCGACAACGTGTCGCTCGGCATCAAGCTGATCGCACCGATCGCCATGGACGTGGGCCAGCGCTTCACGATCCGCGAAGGCGGCCGTACCGTCGGTGCAGGCGTCGTCAGCCAGATCGACAAGTAAGTATCGCCTCCTTCGGGAGTTGATCGAAGAGCCCGGCTTCTCGCGAGAGAGGCCGGGCTTTTTCGTTTTTGGGGACTTGGGGGGCGGCATCCCCGGACCTTCAAGAGCGACGAAAGCGTTCCTGAACGCGGACCCTGAACGCGGACGTTGCCAGGACCCATCCATAGCGAGTTTTTGCCAACCGATTGCTAACGCTGCTGCCAACTCCTAGCGTAATGATATGGGACGAGCCGGGAAATGGGTTTGGGGCGCGCTAGCAGCGTTTGCAGCCGGAATTGCTGGGGCTTACGCACATCATCATCGACCGGCGAGGCGCATCGCGGGAATTCTCCGAATTGCGACTGTTCCGGCATCAGTAAGTAAAGCTCAATGTGAAAGCTGGGGCTTTCCGGACACTTTAGAAACGTGCACCTTTAGCTTAAATCCAACCGACTTCCCGAAGCTCGTTCAAGGTGCTGCGTTTCGGCAGCGCCGTGTCGAAGGTAGTAGCTACACCTATTCTGGCGGCCCAAAGCTGGGGCCCGAGTTTGAGGCATCAACGCTGTATGAGGTGACCCCGCCGGAGTTTGCGAACGGCGGAAACATACGGCTGGTGACAAACCGCGATCGCACGGAGGCTCAGGCTGGCCTGTGGATCAACTGACTTGCCGTCTTTGCGCTGCGGTTCGGATGCGTATGTCTGGACCTTGGCAAGCATTTCCCGAAACCCGCCATTCCGCTTTCGACCCAATCCTCCCCCGCTAGGGGGAGGTGGCGCCGGAGGCGTCGGAGGGGGAGGGGGCGATTAGCTTTCGATGATGGTTCGGCGTTGGAGTGCGACGGACGTGATCTGGCGGACGACGTCGTCGAGGTTGGCTAGCATTTCGCGGGCTGGGTAGCGGAGGACTAGGATGTTTTGGGCGACTAGCCAGGCGTCGCGGATTACGTCTCGTTCGGGGCGGTTGCCGTGGTTGTGGGATTCGCCATCTACCTCAATCGCGAGTCGAGCTGGGGCGCAGTAGAAATCCAGGACGTAGGGGCCTGCGGCGTGTTGCTTTCGGAAGCGTAGGCCTTCTTCATTGCCTCGTAGCGCTAGCCAAAGGGCGATCTCTGGCGGGGTCATCTTTTTTCGGAGGCGCTTGGCGTTGCTGCGGCCGGGTAGAGATCCTTTGAGCCGCATCGCTTGCCTCCCCCTCCGTCGCCTTTGGCGACACCTCCCCCTGGCGGGGGAGGATCGATGGGTAGCATGTGTCGGGCGAGTTGAGCCGGAAAACCCGCAACCCCCGGTTGCATTTCACCCGACTCTCCCGTAATGGCCCGCCTTCGGTTTAAACATCAACCAGCAAGAGCCCGGAAACGGGCCCGCTCTTTCGCATCGGTAGGGACTATGGACAGCAATATCCGCATTCGTCTGAAGGCGTTCGATCACCGTGTGCTCGATCAGGCCACTGGCGACATCGCCGACACCGCACGCCGCACCGGCGCGCTCATCCGCGGTCCGATTCCCCTTCCGACGCGCATCGAAAAGTTCACCGTGAACCGCGGCCCGCACATCGACAAGAAGTCGCGCGAGCAGTTCGAGGTGCGTACGTACAAGCGTATGCTGGATATCGTCCAGCCGACGCCGCAGACGGTCGATGCGCTGATGAAGCTGGACCTCGCCGCTGGCGTTGACGTCGAGATCAAGCTCGCCTAAGGGCTGGCGCGGCGCGGTCGACCGGTAACGGTCCCGCGCCGTTCGACATTGGGATACCGCCGTCGGTGAAAACCGACGGGGCAGCGTCCCCCGTCACGCTTCCGCATTCGCAGAGGCACCAGCCCGGGACGGGGGCACGTTTCGTATTTACCGGGTTGAACCGACTCCATTCAGGGCTTTTGCCGGGGATGGGGTCAGGTGGACGCATAATGGAGCTCGCTCCGGACGTGGTCCGCAAGCCCCCGAGGAATAGTCCGATGGGGCCTCTGTCTAGGAAGGGACAAGATCATGCGTACTGGCGTGATCGCGAAGAAGATGGGGATGACCCGCCTGTTCCAGGAAGATGGTCGGCACGTGCCGGTCACCGTTCTGGCACTCGAAGGCAATCAGGTCGTTTCCGTTCGCGAAATGGATCGTGACGGCTACACTGCCGTCCAGCTTGGTGCAGGTGTCGCCAAGTCGAAGAATGTCGCAAAGCCGCAGCGCGGCCATTTCGGCAAGGCCGAAGTGGAGCCCAAGGCTGTAGTCCATGAGTTCCGCGTGAACGCAGACGGCCTGCTCGACGTCGGCGCCGAGATCTCGGCCGACCACTACGTCGCAGGCCAGATCGTCGATATCCAGGGCAAGACCCAGGGTAAGGGCTTCCAGGGCGGCATGAAGCGTTGGGGCTTCGGCGGTCTGCGGGCAACCCACGGCGTGTCGGTCTCGCACCGTTCGCTCGGTTCGACCGGTCAGCGCCAGGATCCGGGCAAGGTCTTCAAGAACAAGAAGATGGCCGGCCACATGGGCGACAAGTATCGCACCCAGCAGAACCTCGAGATCGTATCGACGGACGTCGAGCGTGGTCTCCTGTTCGTCAAGGGTTCGGTTCCTGGCTCAAAGGGCGGCTGGCTCTTCGTCAAGGACTCGGTGAAGGTCGCGCGCCACGCCGACGCACCGTTCCCCGCCGGTCTCAAGACCGCAAACAGCAACACCGCAGCAGACACGCCGGCCGAAACGACCGACGCACCTGCAGCCGACGGCCAGGAGGGCTGAGCGTGAAGATCAAGGTTTCATCTTTCGCCGGCACTGACGCAGCGGACATCGAGCTCAACGACGAGGTCTTCGGCCTCGACCCGCGCGCCGACATCCTGCACCGCGTCGTCACCTGGCAGCTCGAGAAGCGTCGCGAGACGGCTCGCGGCACCCGTGAGCGCGCAGACGTCGCTCGCACCGGCAAGAAGTTCGGTCGCCAGAAGGGCGGCGGTACGGCTCGTCACGGCGATCGTCGCGCACCTGTGTTCATCGGTGGTGGTAAGGCTCACGGCGCACGCGTCCGTGACTTCAACCCGTCGCTGAACAAGAAGGTTCGCTCGCTCGGCCTGCGGATGGCTCTCAGCAGCCACGCCAAGGCGGGTTCGCTGGTCATCATGGACAGCCTGGCTGTCGAGGGTGGCAAGACCAAGACGCTGCAGGGCGATCTCGCAAAGCTCGGCTTCGGCAAGCGTGCGCTCGTCATCGACGGCGACATGGTCGACACCAGCTTCGCATTCGCTGCGGGCAACCTGTACGAAGTGAACGTGATGCCGGCTGCCGGCGCGAACGTTTACGACATCCTGAAGCATGACACGCTGGTGCTGACGCGCGCCGCTGTCGAAAAGCTGGAGGCGCGCTTCCATGGCTAAGAAGCAGAAGGCGGGCATCGATAATCGTCATTACGACGTTATCCTGGCCCCGCACATCACCGAGAAGACGACGACCCTGTCGGAGTTCAACGCGGTTGTGTTCAAGGTATCGAACGATGCCACGAAGCCCGAGATCAAGGCGGCCGTTGAGGCGCTGTTCGACGTGAACGTCGTCGGCGTGAACACGCTCGTCCAGAAGGGCAAGACCAAGAAGTGGAAGGGCACGAACTACTCGCGCTCCGACATGAAAAAGGCAATCGTGACGTTGAAGGACGGTCAGTCCATCGACGTGACGACGGGGATCTGAGGCCATGGCACTCAAGCATTATAATCCGACATCGCCGGCACGCCGCGGTCTCATCCTGGTCGACAAGTCGTCGCTCTGGAAGGGTCGCCCCGTCAAGGCGCTGACCGAAGGTAAGCACAAGACCGGCGGTCGCAACAACAAGGGCCATGTGACCTCGCGCGGCATCGCCGGCGGTCACAAGCAGAAGTACCGCTACATCGACTTCAAGCGTCGCAAGTGGGACGTCGAAGGCACCGTCGAGCGGATCGAGTATGATCCCAACCGCACCGCGTTCATCGCCCTGGTCAAGTACCCGGACGAGGAACTCGCCTACATCCTGGCGCCACAGCGTCTGGCCGTCGGCGACAAGGTCCTTGCGGCCAAGAAGACGGACGTGAAGCCAGGCAATGCCATGGAACTCGGTCAGATGCCGGTCGGCACCATCGTCCACAACGTGGAGATGAAGCCGATGAAGGGTGGCCAGATCGCCCGTTCGGCCGGCACGTACGTGCAGGTCGTCGGTCGCGACAAGGGCATGGTGATGGTCCGCCTGAACTCGGGTGAGCAGCGCTACATCCGCAGCGATTGCATGGCGACGGTTGGCGCGGTCTCGAACCCCGACAACCAGAACCAGAACCTGGGCAAGGCAGGCCGTTCGCGCTGGATGGGTATCCGTCCTCTGACGCGCGGCGTCGCCAAGAACCCGGTCGACCATCCGCACGGCGGTGGTGAAGGCCGGACCTCGGGTGGCCGTCATCCGGTTACGCCTTGGGGCAAGCCGACGAAGGGTGCGCGCACGCGTCATAACAAGTCGACCGACAAGATGATCATCCGGTCGCGTCATTCGACGAAGAGGAAGGGCTAACATGGCTCGTTCAGTCTGGAAGGGCCCCTTCGTGGACCTTCATCTGCTCAAGAAGGCAGAAACCGCCCAGGACACCAACGCGCGTTCGCCGATCAAGACCTGGTCGCGTCGCTCGACGATCCTGCCGTCGTTCGTGGGTCTCACGTTCAACGTCTATAACGGCCGCAAGTTCGTGCCCGTCTCGGTCAACGAAGACATGGTCGGCATGAAGCTCGGTGAGTTCGCGCCCACGCGCTACTTCCCCGGCCACTCCGCCGACAAGAAGGGCAAGCGCTGATGTCTAAGCAAGTCAGCCCGCGCAAGGTCGCGGACAACGAGGCGCTTTCGGTCGGTACGCAGATCCGTGGTTCCGCGCAGAAGCTCGGCCTCGTGGCTGCGCTGATCCGTGGTAAGAAGGTCGGCGATGCGATGAACATCCTCGCCTTCTCGACCAAGGGCATGGCGATCGAAGCGCGCAAGGTGCTGGCCTCGGCCATCGCCAACGCCGAGAACAACCATAACCTCGACGTCGACGCACTCGTCGTCGCCGAGGCTTCGGTCGGCAAGTCGATCACGATGAAGCGCTTCGCTACCCGCGGCCGCGGCAAGTCGACCCGCATCCTCAAGCCATTCAGCCGTCTGCGCATCGTCGTGCGCGAGCAGGAAGAAGCATAATGGGTCAGAAGAGCAACCCCATCGGTCTGCGTCTGCAGATCAACCGTACCTGGGATAGCCGCTGGTACGCCGAAGGCGCCGACTATGGTCGGCTCCTGCTCGAGGATCTCAAGATCCGCGCATTCATCATGAAGACGCTGCCACAGGCCGCGATCTCCAAGGTGGTCATCGAGCGTCCGGCCAAGCTGGCCCGCATCTCCATCTTCGCTGCACGCCCCGGCGTGATCATCGGCAAGAAGGGTGCGGACATTGAGAAGCTGCGTTCGACGATCGGCAAGATGACGTCGTCGACCGTGTCGCTGAACATCGTCGAGATTCGCAAGCCGGAAGTCGATGCGCGTCTCGTCGCGCAGGGCATCGCCGATCAGCTCGAGCGTCGTATCGCCTTCCGTCGCGCCATGAAGCGTGCGGTCCAGTCGGCGATGCGTCTCGGTGCCGAGGGCATCCGGGTGAACTGCGGTGGTCGTCTTGGCGGCGCCGAGATCGCACGGTCGGAGAGCTATCGTGAGGGTCGGGTTCCGTTGCACACGCTGCGCGCGAACATCGATTATGCCGAGGCTACGGCGCACACGTCTTACGGCGTTTGCGGCGTGAAGGTCTGGGTCTTCAAGGGCGAGATTCTCGGCAACGATCCGACGTCGTACGACCGCATCATGATGGAGGCTCAGACCTCCGGCGTGCGGCCGCAGCGCGACGATCGTCGCTAAGGGGCAGGAACAGACATGCTGCAACCAAAAAAGACCAAGTTCCGGAAGGCCTTCAAGGGCAAGATTTCGGGTGACGCCAAGAGTGGCTTCTCGCTCAATTTCGGCTCCTACGGCCTCAAGGCGATGGAACCCGACCGGATCACCGCACGCCAGATCGAGGCGGCTCGCCGCGCGATCACGCGTCACATGAAGCGCCAGGGGCGTTTGTGGATCCGCATCTTCCCAGACCTTCCGGTCTCGGGAAAGCCAGCCGAAGTCCGCATGGGTAAGGGCAAGGGCGCGCCGGAATACTGGGCCGCTCGCGTCAAGCCGGGTCGGATCCTGTTCGAGCTCGACGGCGTCGACGGCAAGATCGCCGCCGAGGCGTTCGAGCGGGCGGCCATGAAGCTGCCGATCAAGGTAAAGGTCGTTGCCCGCCTGGGCGACACCTCGCATCTGGGAGGCGAGTAAGATCATGGCTCGTATCGACGACATGAAGACCAAGAGCGACGACCAGCTGTCGGAGTCGCTCGGCGAACTGAAGCGCGAGCAGTTCAACCTGCGCTTCCAGGCCGCCACGAACCAGCTCGAAAAGCCGAGCCGCGTTCGTGAGGTCCGCCGCGACATCGCTCGCATCAAGACCCTGCAGGCTCAGCGCACCAGCGCTGAAGCCGCGAAGTAAGGAACGTATCATGCCGAAGCGCGTGCTGACCGGTCTGGTCGTGTCCGACAAGGGCGACAAGACGGTGGTCGTGAACGTCGAGCGTAAGGTGAAGCACCCGCTCTACGGGAAGATCATCCGTCGCTCGAAGAAGTATCATGCTCATGACGAGAGCAACGAGTTCAAGCAGGGCGAGACCGTGCGGATCGAAGAGACCGCACCGATCTCCAAGCTGAAGACCTGGAAGGTGATCGAGCGGGTCAACACCCACGCGACGCCGGAGCGGGCTTCGGCCGAGGGCTGAACTGGTACGCTCCAAACCCCGTCATCCCAGTGAAAGCTGGGATCTCGTGGTGAAGGGCGATCGGCTCGAACAGGGATACCCCAGCGTTCGCTGGGGTGACGGGTTTGAGTCAAGAGGGCAGGGGGGAAACCTCCTGCGCTCTTGTTTTCGTAAACGGGAACGGCTAAGCGGCCGCTCCTCCCCGCTGCGGTTCGTCCGTGGCGGGGTGATTTTTTAGGCGGGGTTCGGTCGGTATCGACCCCAGAGACAGAGAAGGGATACGGATCCATGATCCAGATGCAGTCCAATCTCGACGTCGCTGACAACAGCGGCGCGAAGCGGGTGCAGTGCATCAAGGTGCTTGGGGGTTCCAAGCGTCGTGTTGCAGGCGTTGGCGACATCATCGTCGTCAGCATCAAGGAAGCGCAGCCACGTGGCCGTGTGAAGAAGGGCGACGTTCACCGCGCGGTGATCGTGCGTACCGCCAAGGATATCCGCCGTGCAGACGGTACGGTCATCCGCTTCGACGGCAATGCCGCGGTGCTGGTCAACAAGAACGAGGAGCCGATCGGCACCCGTATCTTCGGCCCAGTCGTTCGCGAGCTGCGCGGCAAGAAGCACATGAAGATCATCAGCCTCGCGCCGGAGGTGCTGTAATGGCGTCGCAGCGTATCAAGAAGGGTGACAAGGTCATCGTCCTGTCCGGCAAGGACAAGGGCAAGACCGGTGAAGTCACCGTCTCCATGCCGAAGACCGACAAGGTCGTCGTATCGGGCGTCAACATCGCCGTGCGCCACACCAAGCCGACTCAGGGTGACCCGCAGGGTGGCCTGATCCGCAAGGAAGCACCGATGCACGTTTCGAAGGTCGCGCACGTGACCGCCGACGGCAAGCCGACCCGCGTCCGCTTCGAGGAGCAGGACGGCAAGAAGGTCCGCGTCGCCGTCAAGACCGGGGAGAAGATCAATGGTTGATCAGAACACTGGCGCTGAGAACACCGGCACCGAGGCCGTCTACGTCGCGCGCATGCGCAAGCTGTACGACGAGACGATCATCAAGGCGATGACCGAGAAGTTCGGTTACAAGAACGTCATGGAAATCCCGCGGCTCGACAAGATCGTGCTGAACATGGGCGTCGGCGAAGCCACGCAGGACAAGAAGAAGGTCGATCAGGCTGCTTCCGAAATGGAGCTGATCGCCGGCCAGAAGCCTGTGGTGACGAAGGCCAAGAAGTCGATCGCGCAGTTCAAGCTGCGTGAGGGCATGCCGATCGGCGTGAAGGTCACCCTTCGCCGCGAGCGCATGTACGAGTTTCTCGACCGTTTCATCACGATCGCTCTTCCCCGCGTCCGCGATTTCCGCGGCCTCAACCCGAAGAGCTTCGATGGCCGCGGCAACTATGCCTGCGGTATCAAGGAGCAGATCGTGTTCCCAGAAATCAGCTATGACCGGGTCGACAAGGTCCGTGGCATGGATGTGATCGTGACGACGACCGCAAAGACCGACGACGAGGCTCGCGAGCTTCTCCGTCTGTTCGGTTTCCCGTTCCCGATCGAAGACGACGCTGCCGACGAGAAGAAGGCAGCTTAAGTAACTCCCTCTCCCCTCGGGGAGAGGGTTGGGGTGAGGGGGAGTGAGTCTCCCTCGCCCCGCCCGAAAACGGGAGGCGCGGTCCTGCTGGGCTGCCCCTCACCCCGACCCTCTCCCCGGAGGGGCGAGGGGGCAGAAGAAAGAAAGAACTTAAGTCGATGGCGAAACTGAGTTCAGTCAACAAGAACGAGCGCCGCAAGCGCATGGTCAAGCAGTATGCCCCGAAGTACGCGGCACTGAAGGCTATCGCAGCGGACAAGACGCTCGACGACGGTGAGCGTCTGATCGCTCGCCTCAAGATGGCGGCACTGCCGCGCAACGCGAACCCGACCCGCATCCGTAACCGGTGCGAGCTGACCGGTCGCCCGCGCGCCTATTACCGCAAGTTCCGGCTCTGCCGTATTCAGCTGCGCGATCTGGCCAACAAGGGCCTCATCCCCGGCGTCACGAAGTCGAGCTGGTAAGGACTAAATCATGGCAGTGACCGATCCCCTGGGTGATTTGCTCACCCGTATCCGTAATGGCCAGCGCGCGAAGAAGGACTCCGTCCTCACGCCGGCGTCGAAGCTGCGCGTCCGCGTGCTCGACGTTCTGCAGCGCGAAGGCTACATCCGTGGCTATAGCGAAGAGCAGATGGGCCCCGCGGCCGGCCTTCGCATCGAGCTGAAGTATTTCGAGGGCCAGCCTGCGATCAAGCATGTCGCGCGCGTCTCGAAGCCCGGCCGTCGCGTCTATTCTGGCTCGCAGGAACTCCCGCGCGTCCGTAACGGCCTCGGCATCACCATCGTCTCGACGCCCCGCGGCGTGCTGTCGGATTCCGAAGCACGCGAGCAGAACGTCGGCGGCGAAGTCCTCGCGGAGGTGTTCTGATGAGCCGCATTGGTAAGAAGCCGGTCACCGTACCGGCGGGCATCACGCCGACCATCGAGAACAAGCAGCTGACGATGAAGGGCCCCAAGGGTACCCTCAAGATGCCGCTTCGCGACGAGATCAGCTACACGATCGAAGACGGCGGCATTTCGGTGCAGCCGGCAAACGATACCAAGCGCGCTCGCGCGTTCTGGGGCATGCAGCGGACCATGGTGCAGAACCTGGTCACCGGCGTGTCGGAAGGCTTCACCAAGAAGCTGCTGATCACCGGCGTCGGCTATCGTGCCGCAGCGCAGGGTCGCAACCTCAAGCTGCAGCTCGGCTACAGCCATGACGTCAACATCGACGTGCCGGAGGGGATCGAAGTCAAAACCCCCGACAACACGACGATCGAGATCTCGGGTTCGGACAAGCAGATGGTCGGTCAGCTGGCCGCGGAAATTCGTCAGTGGCGCAAGCCCGAGCCTTACAAGGGCAAGGGTATCAAGTACGACGGCGAGTTCATCTTCCGCAAGGAAGGGAAGAAGAAGTAATGACCAAGGGACTTTCTCTTTTCGCCAAGCGGCGTCGCCGCAACCGTACCGCGCTCCGCGCACGTGCAGGCACCCGTCCGCGGTTGTCGGTGCACCGTTCGGGCAAGCACATCTATGCCCAGGTGATCGACGATGCCGCTGGCACGACGGTCGCATCGGCCTCGACGCTGGAGAAGGACGTGCGCGGCACGTCCGGCGCCAACATCGACGCGGCGACTTCGGTCGGCAAGCGCGTCGCCGAGGCTGCCAAGGCAGCGGGCGTGACCCAGGTCGTGTTCGATCGCGGCGGCTTCCTCTACCACGGTCGCGTGAAGGCTCTTGCCGATGCCGCGCGCGAAGCCGGATTGGAGTTCTAAGACATGGCTGACGAAAACAACACGCCAGGAAACGCTGGGGCAGTAATCGCTCCCGAGACGACCGCGCAGGACGTCACGGCTCAGAATGTCCCGCAGAGCACTGGCTACCAGGGCAACAACGGTGGCGGTCGCGGTCGCGGCGGTCCCGGTGGCGGCGGCGGTGGCCGTGGTGGCCCCGGTGGCAACCGCAGCGGTGGCCCGGGCGGCAACCGCGGTGGTCGTGACGGCGGTCGCGGTCGCGACAATCGTGGTGGTCGTCCGGGTGCGGACGATGGCGGCGAAGAGCTGATCGAGAAGCTGGTGCACATCAACCGCGTCTCGAAGACGGTCAAGGGCGGTAAGCGCTTCGGCTTCGCAGCGCTCGTCGTCGTCGGCGACGGCAAGGGTCGTGCAGGCTTCGGTCATGGCAAGGCACGCGAAGTGCCGGAAGCCATCTCGAAGGCGACGGCTGCTGCCAAGAAGAAGATGGTTCGCGTTCCGTTGAAGGACGGTCGCACGCTGCATCATGACGGCAACGGTCACTTCGGTGCCGGCAAGGTTACGCTGCGGTCGGCGCCTCAGGGTACCGGCATCATCGCGGGCGGCCCGATGCGCGCCGTCTTCGAATCGCTGGGCGTTGCGGACGTTGTGACCAAGTCGGTCGGCACGTCGAACCCCTACAACATGATCCGCGCCACGTTCGAGGCCCTTGGCGAGCAGACCTCGCCCAAGGCCGTCGCACAGCGTCGCGGCAAGAAGATCGCCGACCTGCTCGGCCATGGTGGTTCGAAGACCGCCGAGGCCGATGCAGCTGCGATCACGGAGTAAGCGATCATGGCAACCATCAAGATCACGCAGACCGGTTCGCCGATCCGCCGCGAGAAGGATCAGCGCGCAACGCTGATCGGTCTCGGTCTCAACAAGATGCACAAGACCCGCGAGCTGGAAGACAGCCCAGAGGTCCGCGGCATGATCCGCAAGGTGCAGCACATGGTGTCGGTCGAAGGCTGAGCCTTCACGCTACCTAGTGACAAATACCGGGAAGGGGGCTAACGGCCCCCTTCCTCATTTCCGGTTTCCAACCGTGAATCCAACCAGCGCGTAACAAGCGAAAGCGAGTGCATTACCATGAAGCTCAACGAACTCCGCGATAACCAGGGTGCCCGTAAGTCCAAGATGCGCGTCGGACGCGGCATCGGCTCGGGCAAGGGCAAGACTGCAGGCCGCGGCCAGAAGGGCCAGAAGAGCCGCGAGGGCGTGTCCATCGCCGGCTTCGAAGGCGGCCAGATGCCACTGCACATGCGTCTGCCTAAGCGTGGCTTCAACAACATCTTCCGCAAGGACTTCGCAGAGGTCAACCTCGGCGCGATCCAGCTCGCGGTCGACGCCGGCAAGATCGAGGCGAACGCCACGCTCGACCACGACGCGCTCAAGGCTGCTGGCCTGGCACGCGGCGGCAAGGACGGCGTCCGCCTCCTCGCCAAGGGCGAGCTGACCACGGTCCTCTCGTTCACCGTCGACGGCGCGTCGAAGGGCGCGATCGAGGCGGTCGAGAAGATCGGCGGCAAGGTCGAGGTGATCCACTTCGTCCCCGCAGCCGAAAAGGCTGCCGCCAAGAAGGGCGTGAAGTACAAGGAGCGTGCGGCGCACAAGGCGTCGTTCAAAGCCTGACCTTGATGGGGGAGGGGGCGCTGGGTGCGCTCCCTCCCCTTTTCGTTAAGGGCTTCTGAGATGCTCCGCCGTGGCAGCCCACGCGATCTTACCCCCATCCCGTTCGTGCCGAGTAGAGGTCGAGCGTAGTCGAGAACTCGTATCGAGGTACAAGACCCGAGCGGGCCAGTCCTTCGATACGCCGTCTCGACAAGCTCGACGTCTACTCGGGACGAACGGAATGGGGTGAGGGCAACAAGACGGCGGAATTGAATGGACGAGGTGGCTCTCCACCCATCCATATCCGCCTTAGCCATTAGACAAGCGCGCCCGTGCGCCTATATGAGCGGCGGGGGCGGTCACAACGCATCCCGCCTTCTTTGTTTCCAGGACGATCACACGCATGGCATCCGCAGCCGACCAGATGGCGCAAAGCATCAGCCTTTCGAAATTCGCGAAGGCGACCGACCTCAAGAAGCGGTTGTGGTTCACGATCGGTGCGCTGATCATTTTCCGCCTGCTCAGCTATGTCCCGCTGCCGGGTGTCGACCCGACCGCGCTCGGCCTGCTCTCGCAGCAGACGCAGGGCGGCGTGCTCGACTTCTTCAACACCTTCTCGGGTGGCTCGCTCAGCCGCATGTCGCTGATCGCGCTCGGCGTGATGCCCTACATCACCGCCTCGATCGTGGTGCAACTCGCGACCTCGCTGTCGCCGACGCTCGCGGCCATCAAAAAGGACGGCGAATCGGGTCGCAAGCGCCTCAACCAGTACACGCGCTACGGCACCGTCGGTCTAACCGCGGTGCAGGGCTATTTCATCGCCGTCGGCCTTGAGACGCTCGGCGCGGCACAGGGCATCCAGGCGGTCATCGAGCCCGGCATGATGTTCCGCGTCGCCGCGGTCATCTCGCTGATCGGCGGCACGATGTTCCTGATGTGGCTCGGCGAGCAGATCACCAGCCGTGGTATCGGCAACGGCGTGTCGTTGATCATCATGGCCGGCATCGTCGCGCATCTGCCCGTCACGCTCGTCAACCTGCTCGAAGGCGGCCGCTCGGGCTCGCTCGATCCGATCAAGCTGATCGGCATCGTCGTCGCGGTGGTCGTGCTGATCCTGTTCATCTGCTTCATGGAGCGCGCGCAGCGCCGCATCCTGATCCAGTATCCCAAGCGCCAGACGCAGCGCGGCATGCAGGCCGATCGCAGCCATCTGCCGCTGAAGATCAACACCGCCGGCGTCATCCCGCCGATCTTCGCGTCGTCGCTGCTGCTGATGCCGCTGACGATCTCGCAGTTCGCCGGACAGCGCGTTGCGGGTGAGTCGAAGTGGGGTGATTTCATCATCACGCTCAACCAGTACCTTCAGCATGGTTCGCCCGTGTACATGCTGCTGTACGGCGCCGGCATCATCTTCTTCTCGTTCTTCTACACCGCGGTCGTCTTCAACCCCGAGGAAACCGCCGACAACCTGAAGCGCAACGGCGGGTTCATTCCCGGCATCCGTCCGGGCAAGAACACCGAGAACTACTTCGATTACGTGCTGACGCGCATCACAGTGATCGGTGCGGCGTATCTGACGATCATCTGCCTGTTGCCGGAATATCTGGTGACCGCGTTGCAGATCCCGTTCTACCTCGGTGGGACCAGCCTGCTGATCGTCGTCAACGTGACGATGGACACGGTGACGCAGATTCAGTCGCACCTGCTGGCGCACCAGTATGGCGACCTGATCAAGAAGGCGAAGCTCAAGGGCAATCGACTTCGTTAAGTTGCGGGGCTAACCCGGTTTAATTCCTGCACGAACGAGGGGAGTGCGTTTCGTGAATATCATCCTTCTTGGACCGCCCGGCGCGGGCAAGGGCACGCAAGCCGCCACGCTCGTCAACGAGCGCGGCATGGTCCAGCTTTCGACCGGCGACATGCTGCGCGCAGCCGTCGCCGCCGGAACGCCGGTCGGCCTCCAGGCGAAGTCCGTGATGGAATCCGGTGGTCTCGTCTCGGACGAGATCGTTTCGGGCATCATCGGCGAGCGTCTCGACCAGCCGGACACCGCGAACGGCGTCATCTTCGACGGCTATCCGCGGACGGCTGCTCAGGCGGAAGCGCTCGACGGTCTGCTTGCCGATCGTGGTCGCACGCTCGACTACGTCATCGAACTTGGCGTCGACGAAGCCGCGTTGATCGACCGCGTCGTTGGCCGCTACACCTGCGCCAAGTGCGGTACGGGGTATCACGATCGCTATAAGAAGCCGGCTGTGGCGGGCGTCTGCGACGTCTGCGGCTCGACCGAGTTCAAGCGCCGTCCCGACGACAACGCGGAGACGGTCCACAACCGCATGGCGGAATACCGCGCGAAAACTGCACCGATCCTGCCGATTTACGACGCCCGGGGGCTGGTTCACCGGGTCGATGGTATGGCGGATATCGCGCACGTCGGTTCGGCGATTTCGGCAATTCTCGACGGTGAGTAGGCGTAAGTAAGGTTGTTCCCCCGCGGAGGCGGGGGCCCAGACTGGGCCCCGACCTCCGCGGGGGAACAAGCTACCGAGCGCGACGATCTTACGTCACTCGGTTCCCCCCTCCGTCATCCCGGCGAACGCCGGGACCCACGGATACGGGGCACCCTGCGTTAGCGCGCAACCACCACCAATCCCGCAACCATGGGTCCCGGCGTTCGCCGGGATGACGGAGGGGGGGTATCGACCCACTCTCGTTCACCTTGATGGCTCGCTCCATCATCGCAAGCACACTCGCGATGCATCCGTTGTCGCGGACATCTCGCCCCCCCATCAACATGACGCAATTGTCACCCGTCAGTCATCGCCCTGACCCCCGCTCGATCCTAGAACCAACCCGTGGCCAGCAACGGTCGCACGCGTTTCCAGAGATCGGTGCCCGTCACTCCCGGGGGTACCGTGGGGGCCGGTGGGAAGACTTCTTTCCGCCGGCCTTTCCGTTTATGAGGGCAGGAGATAGTGACCGATTTCGGTGGCAGGGAAGGTGATAGCGCGTTGAGCCGCAAGATTCTGATCGTCGAGGACGATGCGTCGACATCCGCGTATCTTGCCAAGGGTTTAGCCGAAGCCGGGCATGCAATCGAAGCCTGCGCCGACGGCCGCGACGGCCTGTTCCTCGCCAGCGAGGGCATCTTCGACCTTATCATCGCCGACCGCATGCTGCCCGGCCTCGACGGCCTGTCGATGGTCAGCGCTATTCGTGCCGCCGGCATCGCCACGCCAGTCCTGATACTGTCCGCGCTCGCCGCGGTCGATGATCGTGTCGATGGGCTCAAAGCCGGCGCCGACGATTACCTCTGCAAGCCTTTCTCGTTCGCCGAGCTCTCCGCCCGGATCGAGGCCATGCTCCGCCGCTCCGACCGCGCCGCAACCGAGCCGCAGAAGACCAAGCTCTCCGTCGGCGACCTGGAGATCGACCTGCTCGCCCGCGCCGTGTCACGTGCCGGCCGCTCGATCCCGCTTGGCGCTCGCGAGTTCAATCTGCTCGAATTCCTGGCGCGCCACGCTGGTCAGGTCGTCACGCGCACGATGATGCTCGAGAAGATCTGGAACTATCATTTCGACCCTGGCTCGAACGTCGTCGATGTCCATATCGGTCGCCTTCGCCGCAAGCTCGAGGATGGCTTTCCGACGCCTATCCTGCACACGGTTCGCGGCGCAGGCTACCGGCTAGCCGTTGAAAACTGACGCTCGCGGGTGATCCGCCTTTCAGTCACCGCCCGGATTGCGCTTCTCTCGATAGCGCTCGCGCTCGTTTCGAACCTTGCGCTGGTCGGTTTCGTCTGGAAGACCACGAGCGCCGACGCGATCGACGCGATCCGCCGCGAGACCACCGAGCAGTCCGAAGCGTTGCGTGCCGTGTGGCGGACCGGCGGGCTGCCTGCGATTCGACAGGCGATCGATAGCGCGGTTGTTCCCGGTGATGTTTCCCTGGTGCTGGCGGTGGTCGATCCCAAGGGGAGGGCGGTGGTCGGTATCGCGCCCGAACGCCTCGCCGTCCCGCTCAAGGCCACGCAGTTCCGGATTGCCCGCCTCGGCGTCGATGAACTCTGGCACGCCCGCGAAACGGGGTACGCGCTCCACCCGTTGGGGAACTACTGGCTGCTGACCGGGCGGAACCTCGACCTGATCGCCGCGGAGGAGCGTGCGATCGAGCGTGCGCTGGCGGTAGCGGTGTTCCTGTCGCTGGCGCTCGGTGTTGTCGGCGGGCTGGTCCTTACCCGCTATGTCGGCCGTCGGCTCGACGGGATCGCCAAGGCGATTGAGGCGGCGGGGGAAGGCGACCTGTCACGTCGTGTCGATGTGATCGCTGGGGGAGGCGACGCCTTCGATCGGCTAGCCGCGCGCCTCAACGTCATGCTCGGCAAGCTCGAAGGGGTGATGGCAGAGTTGCGGATTGTCACTGACAGTCTGGCGCACGATCTGCGCTCGCCGCTCGCGCGCCTGCGGACCAAGACCGAGCAAGCGGTTCTGATCGCTGATCCGGAGGCACGCGAGGCCGCGCTCGGCGGGTTGTTGGTCGAGACCGACCTTGTCATGCGGATGCTGACGATGGTGATCGAGATCAGCCGCTCGGGCTCGGTCTCGCGCGATCGTTTTATCGAGGTGTCGCCCGCGAACCTGCTCGAGGAGATCGGCGAACTCTATGCCCCCGTCGCGGAGGACGCGGGCCTCGTCTTCACGATCGCGATCGACGACCGTCCGCCGCCGATGAAGCTCCACCGCGAATTGATCAGCCAGGCGATCACGAATTTGATCGACAACGCGCTCCGCCACGGCGCGGGCGGCGGCGAGGTCACGTTGCGGATCGTCCACCGCACCGACGGCGTCGCGATCCAGGTCGAGGACCGTGGCCCCGGCATCGCGGCGGCCGACCGCGCACAGGCGTTGAAACGCTTCGGCCGCCTCGACAGTGCGCGCTCCACACCCGGCGCTGGCCTCGGCATGGCGCTGATCGAAGCGGTCGCGCGGCTGCACGACGGCCATTTCGAACTCGCGGACAACGCCCCCGGACTGGTTGCAAGGATCGTCCTCCCCGCTTGAGCGTCGCGGCAATCGGTTGACCGCGTCCGCTCGCAAGGCGATGTCGAACGCATGACGACGCTAGCCTCCCATCGCCGCATTCTTGCCGCCAGCCTGGTCGGCACCGCGGTCGAGTTCTACGACTTCTATATCTATGCGACGGCCGCCGCGCTCGTTTTCGGCCCGCTGTTCTTTTCGGGGCAGTCGGCCTCGACGCAGTTGCTGCTGAGCTACGCGACGTTCGGTCTGGCCTTCGTCGCCCGCCCCGTCGGCGCGGTCGTATTCGGGCATTTCGGCGACCGGGTCGGGCGCAAGTCCACGCTTGTCGCCTCGCTGCTGCTGATGGGCGGATCGACCGTCGGGATCGCGTTCCTGCCGACCTCCGAGCAAGTCGGCTGGATCGCGCCCGCGCTGCTCTGCCTGATGCGACTGGGGCAGGGTCTGGGCCTTGGCGGCGAATGGGGCGGGGCAGCGTTGCTCGCCGTCGAGAACGCGCCGCCGCACCGCAAGAACACCTGGGGCATGTTCCCGCCGCTCGGCGCGCCGGTCGGGTTCCTGGCGGCGAACGGGCTGTTCCTGGTGATCGGGCTGGTGCTCGACGACGCTCAGTTCCTGGCCTGGGGCTGGCGGATTCCGTTCCTGTTGAGTGCGATCCTCGTCGGGCTCGGCCTCTGGGTGCGCCTGAAGCTCACCGAGACGCCCGCCTTTCTCGAAGCCGAGGCGACCGAAGCGCTTCCCAAGGTACCGATCGCGACGTTGCTGACGCAGCACCTCCGCGCGACGCTGGCCGGCACGTTCGGCGTCATCGCGTGCTTCGCGCTGTTCTACCTCGCGACCGCGTTTGCGCTCGGCTACGGCACCAAGACACTCGGCTATTCGCGCGAGGCGTTCCTTGCGGTCGAACTCGTGGCGATCTGGTTTCTGGCAGGCGGCGTGATCGTCGCGAGCGTGCTGGCGGACCGGCATTCCGCGGCACGGATGCTGGCGATCGGGTTTGCCGGCTGCATCGGCGTCGGCGCGTTGATGGGGCCGATGCTCGGCTCCGGATCGCTGTTCACGGTGTGGCTGTGGCTGTCGGGCGCGCTGTTCGTGATGGGGTTCGCCTATGGCCCGCTCGGCGGATGGCTGCCGAGCCTGTTTCCGGCGGGGGTGCGCTACACCGGCGTGTCGATGACGTTCAATCTGGGCGGCGTGCTCGGCGGTGCGCTCGCGCCGATCGTGGCGGAGGCGCTCGCGCCGCGCGGGTTGTGGCTGGTCGGTGGGTATCTGATGGCGGCGGGTGTTCTGAGCCTCGGTGGGCTGCTGATCCTCGGTCGTACCCCGAAGAGGTAGGCATGTCTCCCGCGTTCGCGGGAGAACATGCCTTTACGCTGACGCTGGCCGCAACAGCGTCAGGCGCGCCTTGCCGTGCACGCGCGTGGCGTCGACCTCGAACCCTGCAAGTTCGACGAGCTCGGCCTTCGCCGTCTCCAAGCTGATCCATGTCGCCGGTCCGACCCAACCAAGCCGCGACAGCTTGTCGAGCGCGACCAGCCCGGCACCGGTGTTGTACGGCGGATCCATCAGGATCACGTCGAGCGGCGCTGGTGCGGGTCCTAGCGCCATCACCGATGTCGCGCGCACATCGCCGCGGATCTCAAGCTTGGCGAGGTTGGTCTTCAGCGCGTCGACCGCCAGCTTGTCCGATTCGACGAACATGCACGTCGCCGCGCCGCGCGAGAGCGCCTCGATCCCGAGCGCGCCCGAGCCTGCGAACAGATCGGCGACTGCCAGCCCCTCGAAACTGCCGACGCGGCTGGTCAGCATCGAGAACAGCGTCTCGCGCATCCGGTCCGCGGTCGGGCGGGTGGTGTCACCCTTGGGTGCGGCGATCTGACGGCCGCGATACTGCCCTGCGATGATCCGCATCAGCGCTTCCCTCCACTTGGTGTCCGCGGCGCCTTGGGCGGATGACCGCGCCCGCCCGATGGGCCCTTGCCGGGAGCCGCCGGGCGATTGCCGCGCTCTGGCCGGGCGGGACTCTCCGACCGCGTTGGCCGCGGCTCTGCACCGGGCCGACCGTGCGCACTACGTGCCGCCCGCTTGTCGAGTGCGCCGCGTCCCCGCGAATCGTCGGCCTGAGGGCGGAAACCGCGCTGGGGCTCCTGCCGCTGTGGTGTAGCCGTACGGGGCGACGCAGTACCGCTAGCGGTACGGGGCGACGCCGTCCCGCTAGCTCCAACGCGCGACGGTGCGGCGCGATCACGCGGGGGCTTGGCGGCGCGAAAATGCTTGATTTTCGGGTTGGTGCTCAGTTCCTCACCACGATCCGCCCGCTCCTGACGCACATACGGCTTCGAGGTTTCGCCACTCGTCGGCCGGGCGTGATGCGTCCCCGTCGGCCGAGCGGCATTGCGCGCATCCGGCCGCGCCCAGGGATCGTTGACATCGCCGCGCTGCATCGCCGCAGTCGGCCGGATCCGCTCCGGCCGAGCAGGTCGCGAAGGCCGATCGGTCGGTACAGTACCGTTGGAGAACCCCGAACTCGCCGGTGCGGTGTATGGGCTGCGAACCTGAGCACGTGCACCGCCGGCTGCAGGCCGCGCGCCCGTAGCGGGTCGCCCAATCGGCGCAGAACGGGCGGCATTGCTGCCCCGCTGGCTCGATCGTACGCCGATCCCGGCCCCCGCGCCGGCACTCGCGCTGATCCCGATGTTCGCGCGCGCGCCCGGACCCTCCGGACGCCCCTTCGCCAGCTCCTTCTGGAACGCGACGACGTCGTGCTGGAGCACCTCGCCGATCTGCCCAGGCGGCAGGTCGCCGAGTATGAACGGACCATAGCGCGTCCGGATCAGCCGCGAGACCTGAAGCCCCAGATGTTCCAAGACGCGGCGGACTTCGCGGTTCTTGCCCTCGGTCAGGATCATCTCGATCCACACGTTCGCGCCGGTGCGACGCTCGATATTGGCGTTGATCGAGCCGTAGCGCACGCCCTCAATCTCGATCCCCTCGATCAGTTCCTCGAGCTGCGGCTGCGTGATGTTACCGTAAGCGCGCGCGCGATAGGCGCGCTCGACCCCGGTCGCGGGCAGTTCGAGCTGGCGCTTGAGCCCACCGTCGGTGGTCATCAGCAACAGTCCCTCGGTGTTGAGATCGAGGCGGCCAACCGGCACCAGTCGTGGCAAGTCCTGCGGCAGGCGGTCGTAGATCGTCGTGCGCCCGGCCGGATCGCGCTCGGTGACGAGCAGCCCAGTCGGCTTGTGATACAGGAACAGTCGTGCGGAACTGGGCGCTTCGACCGGGTCGCCATCGACCGTCACGCCGTTGAGGTTGCGCAGGATCGTCGCGGGGGTATCTAGCGTCGAGCCGTTGAGCGCGACGCGCCCCTCGGCGATCATCCGCTCGATATCGCGGCGCGAGGCGATCCCGGCGCGGGCGAGCAGTTTGGCGATGCGGTCGCCCTTGATCGGTGCAGCAGCGTCGGGGGAGGTTGCGGGCGCGTCGTTCGACGGGCTGGCAGTCGGGTTATCGTCTTTTGAAGTCGTCATGGCGCGGCTGATACTATGGATCGCCTCCCAGCGCGAAATATTTGCGACCGTTCGTGCTGCGGCGCGTTAGGACACGCAAGCGTAACGACCGTCCGGCGCGCTTTGGGGTCTCGACGATCATGTTGTTCGGCAAGAAGAAGCGAAACATCGTGCGTCTGCTGCTGGTCGAGGACGAGCCCCTGATCGCCTTCGACAACGAGCATTTCCTGACTGACGCTGCCTACACGGTCGTCGCGACGGTCGACCGGGTGGCGGATGCGCTCGCGATCATCGCCGCCAGCACGGATGCGGGCGGTGGTACCCAAATCGATCTGGTGCTGGTCGATGTTCATCTCGCGGATGGCTCTGGGCTCGATGTAGCCCGCGCAGCGCAGGCGCGGGGCGTGCCGGTGATGTTCGTGACCGGCAATTTTCCCGACGAGGCAATGGCGCTGGCAATGGGTTGCCTCGCAAAGCCCTATACGCCGCGCGATCTGATCGGGGCGATCGCGGTCATCGATGCGAAGATTGGCGGAGCTGCGCCGAAGCGCCTGCCGCCTGGGTTCCGGCTGTTCGAGACGCTGACCTAGCCGGCGCCGGCCCGGCATCGAATCTAGCCGGCGCTGGCATCCCGTGGTTTTCGCGTTAGGGTCCCGCTCGATCGAGTAGGGAGAGTTTGGCGTATGGACGAAACCGCGAGCAAGCGCTGGAGCGACGGCTTTCGACCCTATGCCGAAAAGGCGCCGCTGGCCGCGCTCGCACTCGGGATGTCGTCGGGCTTTCCCTATGCGATGATCGGCGCGACGCTCACCACCCGGCTCGCGGCAAGCGGTATCGACAAGAAGACGGTGACCGCGTTCAGTCTTGCCTTCCTCGTCTATAATCTT
Organism: Sphingomonas sp. M1A8_2b; assembly: GCF_053345535.1. Classification (NCBI taxonomy): domain Bacteria; kingdom Pseudomonadati; phylum Pseudomonadota; class Alphaproteobacteria; order Sphingomonadales; family Sphingomonadaceae; genus Sphingomonas; species Sphingomonas sp. M1A8_2b. Next base: position 303,199 of record NZ_JBKFAH010000004.1, read on the forward strand.
AAATTTCTGTGGGCTTGGATCGTCGACGGCATCCGGTTACCGATCATCGGTCGACTGGGTCAGCGCGTTTCCTGGCTGACCGTGACCGCCGCGCTGGTAGTAGCAGCGGTCGTCAATCTCGCGCTGGTCGATCCGTCTGCAAGCATCGCCAGTACCGCGACCGCGGCGATATTGGTCGGCGCGGCGGGGGCGACCTTCGACATCGTGATCGACGCGTTCCGGATCGAGATCCTCGAACCGCGCCAGCTGGGTGTCGGCTCCGGCATGAGCCAATATGGCTGGCGGATCGGTTCCGCAGGCGCGGGTGCGCTCGCGCTCGTCGTCGCGGAACGTGCCGGCTGGAACGCGGCGTATCTGGCCTGCACGATTTTCGCCCTGCCGGCGGTGCTGGCCGGGCTGGTGCTCGGTGAGCCCGAACGTCGCCGCCCGCCAATCGAACGGCGCGGGTTGGGCGAGGGGTTACGTGCCATCTGGGTGCCGTTCGTGCAGTTCTTTTCGCGCGAAGGTGCGTTCGTGGTCCTCGCTTTCATTCTGATCTTCAAGGTCGGCGACACGCTGGCCAACCTGACCTTGCGGCTGCTGTTCGACGATCTCGGCTTCACCGGCGACGAGATCGCGTTCTACGATGTCGGCGTGGGCTTCTTCGCGTATCTGGTCGGCATCTTCATTGGCGGCATCCTCTATGCGCGGATGGGGATGAAGCGATCGGTCCTGTTGTCGCTCGTTCTCATGGGCGTATCGAACCTCTCGTTCGCTGCGCTGGCGGCGGCGGGGCATTCTAATTTCGGAATGGCTGCGGCGATCGGCTTCGAGAATGCCTCGAGCGGCTTCGGGGGCGTCGTCGTGATCGCGTATTTTTCCGCGCTATGCGACCTGCGCTTTACCGCAGCACAGTTTGCATTGATCTCGGCGGCGGCCAGCGTGGTCGGCCGGATCGTCACCGGTACTACCGCCGGCGCGCTCATCGATGCGTTCGGCTATGTCGATTTCTATCTGCTGACGACGGTGCTCGCGTTGCCGGGCGTGGCGCTGTTCTGGTGGATGAGCCGCTCGGGCATGATCGACCGCTCGATCGGCAGTGCGGGTGTCGAGGGAGAGGGCGACGCTCGCGTCACCCCGCAGGACTGACCGACGGCGGGCAACGCCGACGTCGCTCGCGATCCCGCATGTGTCGCAGTCGTGTCTCACGGGACACGTGGGGGACATTGGAGCGCCTTACGCCACGGTCGACCGCAAGGCCGAACCGTCCAGTGTAAGGAAGACATCATGCGTATCGAGATCAAGGGTATCCCGACGTCGGCGCCCATGCCGTCGCAAGAATTGCCCGCGTTGATCGACAATCCCTTCGCACCCGAGGTCTTCGCGACCGGGCTTGCGGGGTTTGCGAACCTCAACGGGGTCATCGTCGTGACGCTCGAAAGCGCGCGTTGCGATCACGCGCTCCAGCCGCCCTCGCTCGAGCGCGTGGTCGTCGGGCGTATCGCCTTGACCAGTGTCGCCGCACAAGCGTTGGTCGCGGGGCTCAACCAGTTCCTCGAACAACAGGGGCTCAGTCCCAGCAAGGCAATTGCAAGCGGAGCGACGTTCCAGTGACCGGGTGCATAATAGGCCCGATGATCCCACCCGCCGGCAAGACCACGCCAAACGGTTACGGCGCGGTCCGCCGGACTTTTAGGATTGCGTTCGGCGACCGGGTCGAGAGGGCCTCGCGCTCGACGGCGGCCACGGCGATTTTATTGAATGCAATTCTGCGCCCAAACCCTGGTTTGCACGTCGCTGTGGTGATCCGCTGGTCGCATTAAGTCGCCAATGCGTAACGCACCGTATCAAACCGTGCCGGCCATACAACACCCCTAGACGATGACGTTTCGATGACTGTTCGCGGCGATGTTTGCGCTTGTCGAACCCCGACGACGACCGCAAACCAAGGCGGCGGAACCGATCCGTTATCGCAAAAAATCACTGCAGCACTTGATGTTGCGGTTCAGGGAGTACCGACATGCGTCTGGATTTTCGCAAGCGCCTTCTGGCGTCTACGCTGTTGCTTGGCCTCGCAACACCGGTTTGGGCGCAGACTGCCGGTCCGGCGGCCGTGCCCGCATCCCCATCGACCGATCCGACCATCGCTCCGACTGCGCCGGAAGACGGCGAAGCGATCGTCGTGACCGGATCGCGTCTTGGCGGAGACAGCCTGAAGCAGGCATCGCCGATCTCGGTCGTGAGCGCGAAGGAGATCGCGCTGTCCGGCCAGATCAACGTCGAGAACGTGTTGAAGGACCTGCCGCAGCTGATCCCCAGCACGACCGGCGCATCGAACAATCCCGGTGGCGGCGTGGCGACTGCCGATCTGCGCGGGCTGGGTTCGACGCGAACGCTCGTGCTCGTCAACAACCGCCGCTACGTCGCCTATGACTCGAATCAGGTCGTCGATCTCAACACGATCCCGGCCGCGCTGATCGAGCGCGTCGACATCGTCACTGGCGGTCGCTCGGCGGTCTACGGGTCCGATGCGATCTCGGGCGTCGTCAACTTCGTGATGAAGAAGGATTTCAGCGGCGTCCAGGCGGGCGCGAACTACCGCATCAACGAAGCGGGCGATGGCGGCACCTTCAACGGCAATCTGTTGCTTGGCGGTAATTTCGAAGATGGCCGCGGTAATGCGACGATCTATTTCGACTACACCAAGCGCAACGGCATCCTTCAGTCCGCGCGCGATTATTCGCAGCAGGCCAAGGTCGACGACGGTTCGGGCGGGCTGATCAACGGCGGCTCGGGATCGATCGAGGGCACGCGGTTCGCGATCGGCGGCGTCAACCGCAAGTTCGAGACCGACGGCAGCTACAGCGCCTATAATGCAGCGACCGACGCCTATAACTACGCGCCGTCGAACTATCTTCAGGTGCCGCAGGAGCGGTTCCTGCTGAGCGCGCAGACGCACTACGAGGTCAGCTCGGCGCTCAATGTCTACGCGGAGGGCCAGTTCATCAACAATCGCGTAAAGAACCAGCTCGCGCCGACGCCGTTCACCGGATCGGTCGCGCTCGATGCGGACTCGTCGTTTCTGTCCGCCAGTTCGCGGGCGCTGTTGCAGAGCCAGGACACCGATGGCGACGGTTATGTGACCTCGACGATCTATCGCCGCCTGACCGAGGTCGGCGCGCGCGTCTCGAGCCTCGATAATTCGGCCTACCGCGCGGTGATCGGTGCCAACGGCGATATCGGCGGCGGCTGGAACTACGACGCCTATTACAGCTATTCGCGGACCAAATCGATCGAGACGCAGACCGGCAACGTCTCACGCAGCCGCGTCCTTCAGGCGCTCCGCACGACCTACGACGCCAGCGGCAACCTGGTGTGCTCGGATACCAGCAACGGCTGCGTCCCGCTCAACATCTTCGGCGCGGGCAACATCAGTTCGGCCGCGGCAGCGTTCATCACGATCCCGGTGCAGAACTCCAGCACGATCAGCGAACAGGTCGCCAGCGCGTCGATCTCGAACCGCAACCTGTTCGATCTCGGCGCAGGTCCCGTCGGCATCGTGTTCGGCACCGAATATCGCCGCGAGCACGGCAGCTACAATCCCGACTTCTCGCTGTCGTCGGGCGACGTGGTCGGCTTCAACGCCGGCGAGGGCCTGGGCGGCGGGTACGACGTCAAGGAAGCCTATACCGAAATCGCGGTGCCGCTGCTCGCCGACAAGCCGCTGATCAAGAAACTCGAGGTGAACGGCGCGTATCGCTATTCCTATTATTCGACCGCGGCGAAGTCGGTGAACACCTATTCGGGCGGCGCGGTGTGGTCGCTGATCGACGATATCTCGTTCCGTGGGCAATATTCGCGCGCGGTTCGCGCGCCGACCGTCAACGATCTCTACAGCGGCTCGTCGCAGGATTTCCCGGCGGCGACCGACCCGTGCACGACTGCGGTCGCGCTGACCAACACCAACCTGAACGCAAGCTGCCGGGCGACCGGCGTCCCGGCGTCGGCGATCGGCACCGCGTATGACGGCGGCAGCACGCAGATCCAGACGGTCAACGGCGGCAACCCTGCGCTGCGCGAGGAGACGTCGGACACCTACACCGCGGGTATCGTCCTTCAGCCGCGGTTCCTGCCGCGCTTCTCGTTCACCGCGGACTATTACAAGATCAAGATCGCAAACTACATCTCGACCGTCGGCACGACCAACCTGTTGCGCGCCTGCTATGGCGATGCGGGCAATAACTACGTTTCGTACAACACCAGTTACTGCGCATCGTTGCCGCGTGACGCCAACAGCTACGCGATCACCGACGCGGTCAACACGCTGGCCAACACCGGCGGCGTTTCCACCCGCGGTATCGATTTCGAGGCACGCTATGCGGTGCCGCTCGGGTTTGGTGCGTTCGGCAGCGGCACGAGCCGGCTCGATTTCCGGGTCAGCGGCACGCGTCTGATCGCGTTCGACTACAACCCGCTCGCCGCGATCCCCGATCTCAAGATCGACTGTGCGGGCAAGTTCGGGACGACCTGTGGCAATCCGTACGCGAAATGGCGCCTGTCGAGCCGGACGACGTTCGCGACCGGCCCCGTCACCGTCTCGGTGCTCTACCGGTATCTGTCGCCGGTCGACGACGACACCGGCGGGTATTCGGTCGATCACATCAAGGCGTATCATTATTTCGACCTGAGCACGGCGTTCGAGGTCAAGCCTGGCTTCACCTGGTCGGTCGGCGTGAATAACGTCTTCAATAAACAGCCGCCGATCCTGGGCGACAACCAGGAACAGGCGAACACCTATCCTTCGACCTACGACCCATACGGTCGGGCGTTCTTCGTCAGCACGAACCTCAAGTTCTAGCCACCAGCCGGGGCGGCGCATTGCCGCCCCGCGCTTTCCGGCCACCAGCAGCCTGCCACCGGTAGGTCGTGCTGCCATCCGTGCCGCACCGCAACATGAGCGTCACATCCGGAAATATCCCGGACAAACGTGCGATGCACGGTTCGCATCATGATCGCGAACCACCAAAATCTTCCCGCGCGCCAGATCGCCCCATGCGACGGCGACGACCATACCGTCGAGAGTGCGAGGATCGTCATCGTCGACGACGATCCCGGCCTGCGCGAATTGCTGACCGAGTTCCTGGTCGATCACGGGCTTCGCGCAGAGGCGGTGGAGAGCGGTGCTGCGCTGCGTGCGCTGCTCAGCCGCCATCCGTGCGATCTCATCGTGCTCGACATGATGATGCCGGGCGAGGACGGGCTGTCCGTGCTGCGGACACTCACGCAGAGCGGCGACGCGCCGGCCGTCATCATGTTCTCCGCGCTCGCCGGCGAGGTCGACCGGGTGGTCGCGCTTGAACTCGGCGCGGATGATTATGTCACGAAGCCGTCCAGTCCGCGCGAGATTCTCGCGCGGATACGATCGGTTCTGCGTCGTCGTGGCGGCGGCGCGGCTGCCCCCTCTACAACGCCCGATCTCGCGGCACGCGATACACGAACGCCAGCCCGGGTCGAAGCCTACACGTTCGCCGGCTGGACTTTGAACTGCCGGATGCGGACGCTCCACACGCCCGACGGCACCGCCGTGCGCCTGACGGATGGCGAATTCCAACTCCTCAACGTGTTCGTGTCGCAACCGCAGCGCGTTCACTCGCGCGACGACATGATCGCGCAGTCGGGCAGGGCAGAAAGCATGTCGCGCGGCCGTACGATCGACGTCAATATCAGCCGTCTCCGGCGCAAGCTGCAGGCGTTCGACACGACCGAGATCATCCGCACGGTCCGGGGCAACGGCTATATTCTGATGCCGGACGTCATCGGAAGCTGAACCTGCACGCGTCCGACGTTTCTCAATCGAATGATGACGCTGCCACGCGCTTGTCGTGGCGCCGTGCGTGAAATGCACGAAATCGACAATCTCGATTTCGGCTGACCACCGCCCTTTTTCAAGGCGGGGTGGCTCCCTGAGTAGGATTCGAACCTACGGCCACTCGATTAACAGTCGAGAGCTCTACCGCTGAGCTATCAGGGATCGTTGCCGAGGGCGGCTCTATAACTGGCCCTCCGGATCATGCAACCCGGTTTCGACGCATATCCGTAACTTTCGCGCGGAAGGCCACGTCGAACCCGGTGTCAGGCGACGAACTGCTCCATTGTGATGCGATCGTCGAGCGCGTGCTCGGGATCGAACAGCAGCGTCAGTTCGCGCGCGCGGTCCATGCAGATGTCGACCCGTGCGATGTCGCGGATTTCGCGCTGGTCGGCGACCACCGAGACCGGACGTTTGCCGGCATCGAGCACACGGACACCGATCCGCGCCTTGTCGGGCAGGATCGCACCACGCCAGCGTCTCGGGCGGAACGGACTGATCGGCGTCAGCGCGATCATCCCGGAGCCCAAGGGCAGGATCGGGCCATGCGCCGAAAGATTGTATGCAGTCGAGCCGGCCGGCGTGGCGACGAGGATACCGTCGCAGGCGAGTTCGGGCAGCACGATGCGGTCGTTGACCGTGATCTCCAGATTGGCGGTCTGGCGGGTCTCGCGCAGGAACGACACCTCGTTGATCGCCGGCAGCGTGTGAGTGCGGCCGTCCATGCCAACGGCGGTCATGCTGAGCGGCACGACCTTGAACGGCTTGGCGCGTTCGAGGCGGTCGACCAAGCCATGATGGCGCCACTCGTTCATCAGGAATCCGACCGTGCCGAGGTTCATCCCGAACACCGGTACGGGCGGCTTGCGGCGCTCCAGCATGGCGTGGAGCGTCTGAAGCATGAACCCATCGCCGCCGAGCGCGATGATCACGTCGGCATCGTCGACGGGCACCCAATCGCCGAGATCGGCAAGCTGGGCCTCGGCAGCCCGAGCGGGCGGGGTGGTGGACGCGACCAGCGCCCGCCGCTCGAACCGGCTCATCCGCCCGTCACGCTCATATGCCGCGCGACCGCGGGGCCTTCGCCCTGGCCGATGCGGAAGTCGTGCGCCTTGGGCTTGGCAAACAGGCCCGCGTCGATCGCCTCGTCGAGCCCGGCGGTGCCGCCCTCGCGCAAGGCTGCCTTGAGGTCGACCTGGTCGTCATGGCCAAGGCACATGTACAGCTTGCCCTCGGTGGTCAGGCGAACGCGGTTGCAGCCGTCGCAGAAGTTCGCCGTCAGTGGTGATATCAGTCCAAGGCGCGTCGGCGTGCCATCGACATTCCAGTAGCGCGCTGGGCCGCCCGTCTTGTGCGAGTCGCGGGCGAGCGTGAACCGCTGGCCGAGGTCTTCGAACACCTTGGTGAGCGGCAGGAAGCGGTCGGTGCGGTCCTCATCGATCGCGCCCAGCGGCATCGTCTCGATCAGCGAAAGGTCGAACCCCTCGTCGCGGCACCAGGCGAGCATCGGCGCGATCTCGTCCTCGTTAAAACCCTTCAGCGCGACCATGTTGATCTTGATCGCGAGGCCGGCATCGCTCGCGGCGTAGATGCCACCGATCACCTGCGCGACGTCCCCGTGTCGGGTAATATAGCGGAAGCGCTCGGGATCGCGGCTGTCCATGCTGACGTTGACGCGGCGGATGCCGGCGTCGACCATCGCCTTGGCATGCTGCGCCAGCCGCGTGCCGTTGGTGGTCATCGTCAGCTCTTCGAGACCCGACCCGATGTTGTGACCGAGGCGCTGGACAAGTTCCGCGACGTCGCGGCGCACCAGAGGCTCGCCGCCGGACAGCCGGATCTTGGTAACGCCGCGCGCGATAAAGCGTTCGGCGATGATCGCGATCTCTTCGAGGCTTAACAGCTTGGCGCGGGGCAGGAACGTCATCTGTTCCGCCATGCAATAGCGACAACGCAAGTCGCAGCGATCGGTGACCGAGATCCGGAGATACTTGATCGTGCGGCCGTGCGTATCCTGCAACGGCTTCTGCTTTAGGGCTTGCGCGATCGTCATCGCTTCAGAGCTAGGACTTGACTGTGCCGGTAACAAGGCCGGATCGGCCGGTATCGGAGTGGCAAATGGATTGGCGGGGGGCGATACGCCAGCTAGGCTCGCACCGATGGGGCAGGGTGCGACGGATATGGAAGACATGCAGACGGCAACGACGCTGTTCGCGGTATCGTTCCGTCAACGCGATGAGATTGCGAGGATTCTGGCGGGCGCAGGCGCCGGCGGGGACTGGCATGCGGCGGTGACGAGCGACGCGGTCGCGATCGAAAGCCGCTTTCTCGCGAGTGGCGCAGCGGTGGCGTTGATCGACGCGCGCGGTGCGCTCGACGAGGGGGTGGCGGCGACGCTTGCGCTTGGCGGGTTGGTCGCCACCAACGGTGCGGCGCTGCTGGTGCTGGTGTCGCGCGGCGACGTGGAGGCGATCGGCGAGTTCTTCGATGCGGGGGCGACGCAGTTTCTGACCAGTCCGGCCAGCGACAGCGAGTTGATCCAGGCGCTGCGCTTCGCCGGGCGTCACGCGGTCCGCACGGCGGGCAGTGCGGTCGACCGGCGCAAGATCCCCGGTGCGTCGCTCTACGACCGCGAAACCGGCGACGTGCGCCGCTGGATCATCGCGCGGATCGCGGGCGATTGCCCGGTCGCGGTGGTGCTTGTGTCGTTGTCGCGGCTCGATATCGTCAATGCAGCGCATGGCCGCCCCGCAGTCGACGCGCTGATCGAGACAGCGGTGCGGCGGACCGAGACGATTGCGCACGCGGCGATCGGTGTTGATTCGATGGTCGCCCGGCTCGGGGGCTCGGAGTTCGCTCTGGTGCTCGAGGCGTCGGGGGCGGCGGTGACCGCGGCGATCACGGCGCTCGACGCCGCGCTCGCGCGCCCGTTCCGGGTGGCGGAGACGCGTGCGGTGCTCGGCTGCCGGTTCGGCGTGGCGCAGCGCCAACCCGGCGACGACGCGGCGGCGTTGCTGCGCCGGGCGAGCGAGGCGTTGGCCGAGGCCAAGGTGAGCGACGGATCCGTGCTCCATGTCGCGCTGCCCGATGGCGTCGCGCCGATCGATGCGCTGGCGATCGACCTGCACCATGCGATCGAACGCGACGAGATCGATCTGCGCTGGCAGCCGCAGGTCGAGATCGCGAGCGGGAAGATCACCGGGGTCGAGGCGTTGGCGCGCTGGCGACATCCCACGCTGGGGCCTCTAGGCGCCGACACGCTGTTCGATGCCGCTGACCGCGCCGATCTGGGGATCGCACTGTCCGATCATATCCAGCGGCTCGTGCTGGCGCGTGCGGTGGCATGGCCCGAGGCGCTGGGAGCGTTGCGCGTGTCGCTGAACCTGACTGCCGCGGATATCACGCGGCCCGGGTTCGCAGCGCTGTTTCTCGCCAGGGTCGACGCCAGCGGGTTCCCGCGCGGACGGCTGACGGTCGAGATCACCGAAACCGGACTGATCGAGGATCTGGCGGCGGCATCGGGGCTGTTGGCGGAATTGCGCGGGGCGGGATGCCGCGTCGCGATCGACGATTTCGGTACGGGGTATTCCAGCCTCGCCTACCTCAAGTCGCTGCCGCTGGATTACGTCAAGATCGACAAGTCGCTGGTCCGCGATATCGATGGATCGGCGCGCGACCGCGTGGTCGTCGCGGGGGCGATCACGATGGCGCGGTCGCTCGGCCTCGCGGTGATCGCCGAGGGTGTGGAAACGTCGTCGCAGCTCGAACTGCTCGCGGCGGGCGGTTGCGGCCTGTACCAGGGCTTCTTGTTTTCCGAGCCGGTCGACGAGGCGGCGCTGCTCGACTTGATGGGGAGCGAATGATGCGCGGCGTGATGATACCGATCGCGATGATGACCGTCGCTGCTGCGCCAGCACCCGTACCGGCCGAGACCGCGATCCGGCAGGCGATGGAGGCCAGCGCACTAGGCTGGAATGCGGGCGATCTCGCGCGGTTCATGGCGGTGTATGCCGACGACGCGGTGTTCGTGACGCCCAAGGGGCTGTTGCGCGGCAAGGCGGCGATATCGGCCAAATACCGGCCGAGCTTTCGCGGCATCGGCAATGCGCGCGGCACGTTGTCGTTCGCGTTCCTAGAGATGCGCGGACTGGACCCGCGTCATGCGATGCTGTTCGCGCGCTGGACGCTGACCGGACCGTCGACGACGGAGAGCGGGATGACGACCTTGGTCTTCGAGCGGCGCGGTGCAGCCTGGCAGATCATCGCGGACCACAGCAGCTGACGTCGGGTTCGCACATCGACAGGACGACGACATGACGAAAACGCTCGATCGCACGACCGCGGCGCGGTTTGCCGCGCTGACGCTGGGGCATCTGACGCGCGAATGGCCGTACAAGCTGGATCAGGTGCTGACAGGCCCGGGTGATCTGGCGTTGCCGAAGACGCTCCATCCCGTCTTCCACGGCAGCTTCGACTGGCACAGCTGCGTGCATGGCTGGTGGCAAGTGATGCGGCTCGCACGACTTTACCCCGACATGGCGGAAGCCGCCAAGGTCGAGGCGTTGGCGGACCAGATGCTGGTGCCGGCTTTGGTCGCGGGTGAGGTCGCATATCTCGACCGACCGTCAACTGGGAGTTTCGAGCGGCCTTATGGCTGGGGCTGGCTGCTCGCGCTGCATGACGAACTCGCGCTGCGGCCCGATCGACCGTGGGCGGCGGCGGTCGAGCCGCTCGCGCGGGCTTTTGCCGCGCGGTTTGCGGCATATCTGTCGAAGCTGATCTATCCGGTGCGGAGCGGCAAGCATGACTGCACCGCGTTCGCGCTTGTCCACGCGCTCCGCTGGGCGAGGACGCACGACGCCGCGCTCGCCACGCTGATCGAAGCGCGCGCGCGCGACTGGTTTGGCGGCGATAATGATTGTCGGCCATTCGAACCAAGCGGCGAAGACTTCCTGTCGGCGACATTGTGCGAGGCGGTGCTGATGCAGGCGGTGCTCGCCGAGGATTTCAGCGACTGGCTGGCGGCGTTCATGCCCGACCCGTTCGGCGCGGCGACGACGTGTCTGCGAACCCCCGCCGTCGTCAGCGATCGGTCCGATGGTCGGCTGGCGCATCTCGATGGGCTGAACCTGGCGCGTGCGTGGTGCTGGCGGGCGTTGGCCGCCGCCATGCCCGATCCTACCAAGGCGCTGGCGATCGCCGACGTGCATCTGGAGGCGGCGCTGCCGCACCTCGCGGACGATTACATGGGCGAGCATTGGCTGGCGACATTTGCACTGCTCGCGCTGGAGGGTGATCGTGCCTAAGGTCGGGTAACCGAACGAAGAAAGAGTGATGATGCACCTTCGCCTGCCGCTTCTTACCCTGCTCGCCGTTTCCGCCAGTGCGCTCGCCCAAGCGCCGGTCGCCGATCCGAACGCCTATCTAGAGGACATTCACGGTGCGCGGGCTCTGGAGACCGTCAAGCGGTGGAACACGCGGTCGCTCGCGGCGCTCGAGGCGAAGCCGGGTTATGCAGCGTATCGCCAGCGCGCGCTCGACCTGTTGCAGGACGCGCGGCAGATCGCCACGCCGGACCAGATCCTGGGCGATCAGGTCGTGAACCTCTGGCAGGACAAGGCGAATCCGCGCGGGTTGTGGCGCGTCGCGTCGCTGGCGTCGTTCACCAGCGGCAAGCCAGTGTGGCGGACGTTGATCGACGTCGATGCGCTGGGCAAGGCGGAGGGCAAGAGCTGGGTCTGGAAGGGCGCGACCTGTCGGTCCCCCTCGTATGATCGCTGCATGGTCGCGCTGTCGAACGGCGGCGGCGACGCGGTGGTCGAGCGTGAGTTCGATATCCCCTCGGGCAAGTTCGTCGCCGATGGCTTCGTGGTGCCGATGTTCAAGTCCGGGGTGAATTGGGCCGGGCCGGATGCGCTGTATCTCGCGACCGATTTCGGACCGGACAGCCTCACCACGTCGGGCCTGCCGCGGACCGCCAAGCTGTGGCGCCGGGGCACGCCGCTGACCGCCGCGACCGAGATCGCAAGCGCGGCGCCGAGCGATGTCGGGATCAATGTCGCGGTGTTTACCGAGGGCGATCGCCGGTATCCGCTGGTGTCCCGCGATACCGACTTCTTCCATTCGAAGCGCAGTCATGTTGCTGGCGATGGCCGGCTCGTACCGACGCCGCTGCCCGACGATGTGGTGATCGACGCGGTGCTCGACGGGCGGTTGATCGCGACGCTTGCATCCGACTGGCGTGGCATTCCGGCTGGGGCGGTGGTGGCCTATTCGATCGCCGACGTGTTGGCGGGGCGGTCGCCGACCATCGAGCGGGTGCTGGTGCCGACGTCGACCCTGGCCGTAGAACAGGTCGGTTCGAGCAAGTCGGTGCTGTGGGTGAAGATGCTCGACGACGTGTCGGGGCGGCTGGTATCGCTGACGCGCGGCCCGGATGGCGTTTGGACGCAGAGCGTCGCGGCGTTGCCGACCGCGTCGACGATCCATCTGGAGGCGACCGCCGGCAAGGATGATCTGGCGTTCGCGATGGTCGAAGGATTCCTCAGCCCGCCCGCACTCTACGCGGTTCGTCCGACTGCGAAGCCGACCGCCGTCGATACGCTGCCGGCGCGATTCGACGCCTCAACGATGCAGGTCGAACAGCGGTTCGCGACGTCGAAGGACGGCGCCAAGATCCCGTATTTCCTGGTGCGGAAAAAGGGCGCGCCAGGTTCAGCGGCGGTGCCCGTCCCAGCGCTGGTCCACGCCTATGGCGGGTTCCGCAACGCGCAGACGCCGACCTATCTGGTCGACCAGCCCTATCGCTCGGGCCCGGCCGGGCTGTTCTGGGTCGAGGAAGGCAACGCGTTCGTGCTCGCCAACATTCGCGGCGGCGGCGAATACGGGCCGCGCTGGCATCAGGCGACGCTGCGCGAGAACCGGCAAAAGGCGTATGACGATCTCCACGCGGTCGGCGACGACTTGGTGCGGACGGGTGTCAGTGCCAAACGGAAGATCGCGGTGTCGGGCCGGTCGAACGGCGGCCTGCTGGTCGGTGTCGCGATGGAGCAGCGACCCGACCTGTACGGTGCGATCGTGATGGGATCGCCGTTGCTCGACATGCAGAAATATTCGCATCTGTCAGCGGGCGCGTCGTGGATGGGTGAATATGGCGATCCCGACAAACCGGCGGACTGGGCGTTCATCTCCAAATATTCGCCCTACCAGAATCTGAAGCGCGGCGTGAAATACCCTGTCCCGTTCATCTATACCTCGACCGAAGACGACCGCGTCCACCCCGGCCATGCGCGAAAGTTCGCGGCGCGGCTGGAAGCGTACGACGACCCGTTCTTCTATTACGAGAACCCCGAAGGCGGCCACGCGGCCGGCGCCGACCGGATCGAGGACGCCAAGCGCGCCGCGCTCGTGACCGTCTATCTCAACAGCCAACTCGGTTCTGGTCCCCAGCGCTGATCGTCAGGAATTCATGATGCGTAATTTCCGCCTTCTATTCGGCGCTGCGATCCTGGCGCTTCCCGTCTCGTTGATTCCAGCGCCCGTCGCTGCGGCCCAGGCACGAGAGACGTCGTCGTTCGCCGCGCTTTCGAAGCGCTACGTCGACGGCCTCGCGCGGCTCAACCCGTCGTCGGCGACCGGGCTCGGCGATCACCGGTACGACACGCAGGTCACCGACATGTCGGCGGCCGGGCGCGCCAAGCGCGAGGCGTTTTCGAAGACGATGCTGGCGGATCTCCAGCGGATCGATCGCAAGACGCTGTCGCGCGAGGAGCAGGTCGATGCGGCCTTGCTCGACAATGCGCTGCGCTACGACATCTGGGATACCGAGACGCTTGGCGGCTGGGCGTGGGATCCGCAGGTCTATAACGACATCGCCGGCAGCTCGCTCTATTCGCTCGCCGCGCGTGATTTCGCGCCGTGGCCGCAGCGGCTGAACGGGGCGACCGCGCGGATGGAGGCGATGCCCGCGCTGCTCGCGCAGGCGCGCGCGAACCTGATACCGGCGCGCGTGCCGTCGATCTATGCGACGACGGTGGCCAAGCAGAACAGCGGCATCGTCGATATCGCCGAGAGCATGCTCGCGCCACATCGTGGCGAGCTATCAGCGGCGGATGCCAAGCGGTTCGACGCGGCACTCGCCAAGCTGAAGATCGCGGTCGCCGAGCATCAGCTGTGGCTCGACAAGACGCTCGTCCCGGCGGCGAAGGGCGATTTCCGGCTCGGCGCGGCACTGTACGACACAAAGCTCAAGTTTGCGCTGCAATCCGACCTCACGCGAGCGGAGATCAAGCGCCGGGCCGAGGCCGCGATCGTCGATACGCGCGCGCAGATGTACGCGATCGCCCGCCAGGTGCTCGGTGCCAAGCCAAGCGCCCTGCTGCTCCCTGACAAGCCGTCGGAGGCGCAGCAACAGGCCGCGATCCAGCTTGCGCTCGAACTCACCTACGCCAAGCGCCCCGCGCGCGACGGCATGATCGACGCCTCGACTAAGGCCTTGGCGCAGGCGACGGCCTTCGTCCGCGACAAGGGACTGGTCGGCATGCCCGACGGTCCGGTGAAGATCATCACGATGCCTAAGTTTCAGCAGGGCGTCGCAGTCGCCTATTGCGATTCACCGGGGCCGCTTGAGAAGGGGCTGGGCACGTTCTTCGCGGTGTCGCCGGTTCCTGGCGACTGGACCGAGGCGCAAGCGACGTCGTTCCTCAGCGAATATAACGACTACATGATCCACGACCTGGCGGTGCATGAGGCGATGCCGGGGCATTTCCTGCAACTCGCGCACGCCAACGCCACGCAGTCGACGCTGCGTGCGGTGCTCGGTTCGGGGCCGTTCATCGAGGGCTGGGCGGTCTATGCCGAGGGGATGATGGCGGACGAGGGCTTCATGAACGGCGATCCACTGTTCAAGCTGACTGTGCTGAAGATGCGGCTGCGCTCGATCTCGAACTCGTTGCTCGACATCGGCATTCATACCGAGGGCATGACGCGCGAGCAGGCGATGCAGCTGATGACCCACACCGCGTTCCAGCAGGAGCGCGAGGCGGCGGGCAAATGGGTCCGCGCGTCGCTCGGCTCCACCCAGCTGCTGAGCTATTTCACCGGCTATTCGGAACACATGGCACTGCGTGAGGAAGCCAAAAAGCGGCAGGGGGCGGGGTTTGATCTGAAGCGCTACAACGATGCGTTACTGAACCACGGGTCGCCACCGGTGCGTTACGTCCGCGAACTGCTGTTCGATTTACCGATCGGGTAAGCGACTGCACCAGCCCATGATCTCCTTGTAAACCGGGGCCGCCATGCCCCGGTTCATGGTCGAACATGAATGTCGTGGTTTTAAAAGGTGCTTTCGTGTTTTAATTGGTATGGTCCGCCGTCGTCGGCAGCGGGTGTCGATCCCGTGTCAGGCCTGAAACAGCGACGCAGCCTTGAGAACCTTGGTCACGCCGTGCGCGTCGGTGACGGCGTAGGTGAAGCCCGGCAGCAGGCAGAATGCGCCGACATTGCCCTTTGGATCGAGCGCCAGGAAGCCAACCTGTACGCCACGAATGGCGTCGCCGCGCAGATGGGCGATGTGACGAACCACCTCCTCGCAGGCTTTTTGCGGAGAGGCGCCAGACCGCATCGATGCGACGACGCGCGCCGAACCCGCCACCCGCGTGACTTCCTCGCCCAGCCCGGTCGAGGTCGCACCGCCGATGCCGGCTTCGACATAGAGACCCGAACCGACCTGCGGTGAATCGCCGACGCGGCCGCGCATCTTGAACGCCATTCCCGAGGTCGTGCAGGCGCCGGCGAGTCGACCCTCGCCGGTCCGTGCGAGCAGGCCGATCGTGTCGTGGTCGAGCGCACCACCGGGTGTACGCGTACGGTTCTCGCTGTTGGCTTCGGGCTGGTATTTCGCGGTCTTGAGCCAGTCGCGCCAGGCCTTCTCGGACTCCGGAGTCAGCAGGGATTGCTGGGGAAAGCCCTGATCGCGCGCAAACCGCGTCGCGCCCTCGCCGACCAGAAACGTGTGGGGGGTCCGTTCCATGACCCGTCGCGCCACCGAGATTGCGTGGATCGTATTCTCCAGCGCGGCGACCGCGCCGACCCCACCCGCGTCGTCCATGATGACCGCGTCCAACGTGACGTGGCCATCACGGTCCGGATAGCCCGAATAGCCGACGCTGTGGTTGGTCGGATCCGCCTCAGGTACCATTGCCCCGGCCTCGACCGCGTCGATAAGCGTGCCGCCCGACCTGAGTTTCGCAAACGCAGCAGCGTTCGCCGCCGCGCCGAAATCCCAGGTCGAGACGATCATTGCGCCCGTGCCCCCGGACGTGCCTTCGGGAGCGGCGACGCCTGCCGCCTGTGCGTAGGTTGCGGCCAACGATAGAGTTCCGCAGGTCCCGAGACCCGCGAGCAATGAGCGCCTTGTCGTCAACGGTCGATCCTCCATCGGGCGATTGGACGGCATGCTACGCAGGGTATGCCGATCCGCCAAGAGGTGACACGCTTTTGCAACATTTCATCGTGAATGTTCCATAAAGGTATTGCATAGGTATTGACGGAACCATTTATCTGATCAAGCGTGCCGGACAGGAACTGCGCGGGCGTTACGGCGCGTCGGTCATTAGGGGTAGGATATGAATTTCAGTCATTCGGTATCGCGCGTCGCACTCGTGGGCTCGCTCATGATCTGGGCAACGCCGGTGCTCGCGCAGGACGCAGCGGCCGGCCCGGTGACCCCGCCGCGAGTTCCGGCTGAGGCAACGCCAGCTCCGGCAGAGGCTACGGCACAAGCCCCGGTTCAGGCCCCCGCCGAGGCCGGCGCCAACACCCCAGCACAAGCCAAGGTGCAGGCCGACGCGACCACCGCAGTGGCTCCCGCCAACGCCGATAGTGGCGCAAACGAGTCGATTGTCGTCACCGGATCGCGCATCCAGCGGCCGAACTCGACGTCGGCGGCGCCTATCACCTCGGTCACCTCGCAGGACATTCGCGCGCAGGCTGCGGTCAATGTCGAGGACGTGTTGAACCGCCTGCCGCAGGTCGCGCCGGAC
Source organism: Sphingomonas sp. M1A8_2b (assembly GCF_053345535.1). Classification (NCBI taxonomy): domain Bacteria; kingdom Pseudomonadati; phylum Pseudomonadota; class Alphaproteobacteria; order Sphingomonadales; family Sphingomonadaceae; genus Sphingomonas; species Sphingomonas sp. M1A8_2b. The sequence continues at coordinate 320,089 of NZ_JBKFAH010000004.1, forward strand.
AGCCAGCAGACCTATAACGACTCGGATGGTCGCCAGCGCATCAAGCTGCGCAGCCTCGGGTTCGAACGTACGCTGGTTCTGATCGACGGCAAGCGCATCGGCACGCAGAACGGCCAGGACGTTGGCATCATCCCGGCCTCTCTGCTCGAGCGTGTCGACGTGCTGACCGGCGGTGCCTCGTCGGTGTATGGCTCGGATGCGGTCGCGGGCGTGGTCAACTTCATCCTCAAGAAGGATTTCGAAGGCATCCAGCTCGACGGCAACTATAATTTCTACAACCACAACAACAAGGACACGGTGGTGTCGCCGCTGGCACGTGCCGCAGGCTTCAACAGCATTCGTGGCCTGACCAACGACGGCGGCCGTGCCGACCTGACGCTCACCGCCGGGAAGAAGCTGTTCGACGGCAAGCTGCGGATTTCCGGGTTCGTGAACTACAAGCACACAGACCCGATCTTGCTGTCGGATCGGTCGAACACCGGCTGCTATCTGACGCAGACCAGCCTGAACGCGCCGCTCTCGTGCGGTCTGACGCCGAGCAGCTCGACCAGCGGTCTCGTCACCCCGCTCAGCGGCGCCAACGCGAACGCGCAATACGTCAACAATCCCAACGGTTCGCGCACCTTCGTGCCGTTCGGTGCGGGCGCCGGCAACGCCTCGAACTATTTCAGCAATTACGCCTATCAGCGTCCCTCGGAGCGCCTCAACGCGGGCGGCTTCGTCAGCCTCGACATTTCGCCCAACGCCGAGCTGTACGGCTCGGGGATCTGGTTCCGCGATAAGTCATATAATAACTATCCAGCGATCGCGGGCGGCACCGTTCAGGTCAATTGCAACAACCCGTTCCTGTCGGGCACGCAGGCCACCGCGATCTGCGGTGCGGCCGCCGGCACCGCCGCGACCGCGCCGATCAATCTCGCCTATCGTCTTGGCGGGAACAACGATCAGGCGGATACCTATGTGAATACCGGCGCCCGTTTCACCGCCGGTATCCGCGGCAAGGTCGGTAGCGCGTGGACCTATGACGTCGGCGGCGTCTATGCACGCAACCATCAGGACTACACGCCGAGCTTCGTCGATTCGACGCGGTTGCAGAACGCGATCAACGTTGGCGGCACGCTCGCCGCACCGACCTGCGCCACGACGACCGATGCCGCCTGCGTTCCGTTCGACGCGTTCAGCGCCGGCAACACCAACCCCGCACTGATCAATTACCTGTTCAACACGGGCACCGCTGTCACCACCGGCACGCTGTACGACGTACAGGCCAACGTCACCGGCGACCTCGGCAAATACGGCATTACCTCGCCGTTCGCCGAGCAGGGCGTGGCGATTGCGCTCGGGACCGAATACCGCAAGGACACGCTGAAATCGACCGCCGACGCGGCGTATCGCGGTGCCCTCGGCGGCACCGACAGCTATCTGAAGCAGGACGTCTGGGAAGCGAACGCCGAAATTCAGGCCCCGCTGGTCGAGCACAAGCGGTTTGCCGATCTGCTGCAAGTCAACGGTGGCTATCGCCTGTCGAAGTACAGCAGCAATCCGGACACCTTCAATACTTGGAAGGTCGAGGGCATCTACGCCCCGGTCAGCGATCTGACGTTCCGCGCCTCGTTCAACAAGGCGCAGCGCGCGCCGACGGTCACGGAAATCCGCCAGGCGACGAACGTCGACTTCGCATCCGGCGGGTCAGGCAGCTTCAACGATTTCTGTGCGCCGACCGTGACCAATGGGCCCAACGGCGTGACCTACGGCGCGCCGGTCGCGTCGCGTGAGGTATGCCGGGCAACCGGACTGTCCGACGCGCTCTACGGCAGCCAGACCCTGCTCTGCAGCAACGGAACGACCCCGAACGGCTCGGCCGCGTGCACCGTCCGCTCGGGTGGATACACCGCCAACCCGGAAACCGCGTATACGCAGACCTACGGCCTGATCGTGAAGCCGCGGTTCGTTCGCGGGCTGGTCTTCTCGATCGATCGTTACCGGATCAAGATCAACGACTCGCTCGGGTACAACGACTACAGCTATTACACCGATGGCTGTCAGCGTTCGAACGGCGACGCGTTCTTCTGTCAGGGCATCGTCCGCAATCCTGGCACCGGCACGCTGTACTCGGACGCAAGCACCAACCCGACGACGGGTTTCATTCGCCAGGGCACTACCAACTACTACACCTCGATTGCGCGCGGGTATGATTTCCAGGCGCAGTACACGATGGATCTTGATACGGTCGGCAAGATCGACTGGAACTTCAACGGATCGCTGACGACGTTTGCGGGCGGCCAGGACTCGCCGGTCCAGCCGCAGCGCAATTGCGCGGGCTATTACGGCAATGGTTGCGGCCAGCTGATCCCGAAATGGTCGCACGGTCTGCGCGCGACCTACACGACGGTCGGCCGGGGCTTCAGTGCTTCGTTCAACTGGCGCTATGTCGGATCGCTGACCAACGCCGACAATTCGGGCGACGCGGCGATCGGCGGCACTCCCGATCGCGCCCGGACCAGCTACTACCGGGTCGCGCCGCAGAGCTATTTCGATCTCGCGCTCAACTTCGCGATCGCCAAGCAGTTTTCGCTGCGTCTGATCGCGAACAACCTGTTCGACAAGAACCCGCCGATCGTCCCGGACTCGTACAACGTCGCGCTCGCGCGGACCAACACGATCCCGCAGCGCTACGATTCGCTCGGCCGCAACATTGCGATCGGTACGACGATCAAGTTCTGATCCCTCTTCTCCCCGACCTGAGGGCTCGCCAGCGATGGCGGGCCCTTTTTTTTGTGCCCCTGTGATCGGATACGCATACTCGCGTGAAAATCTGGGGTCGGTTCGGTCGGTCGGCGCGTTGGGAGGTCGAAGGAACCGATATGAAGATCATGACGCTGCGATCCCCGGCCGGACTGGACAATCTCGTGATCGCCGAGCGGGACGATCCGGGGGCGCCACCGCCGGGTGCGATCCGGGTCGCGCTACACGGGAGTTCGCTCAATTTTCACGATCTCGGCGTCGCGCTCGGTCGGATGCCGACCGAGGATGGCCGCGTGCCGTTGTCCGATGGCGCGGGCGTGGTCGAAAGCGTCGGCAAGGGGGTGACCGAATTTGCGGTCGGCGATCACGTCGTGTCGTGTTTCTTCCCTGACTGGCAGGACGGCACGCCCATAATCGGCGATTTCAGCCGCACGCCCGGCGATGGCATCGACGGGTTCGCCCAGACCCATGTCGTGCTGCCGGCCACCGCGTTCACCAAGGCGCCCGAGGGCTATGATTCCGTCGAGGCCGCCTCGATCACCACCGCGGGCCTCACCGCCTGGCGTGCGCTGGTGGTCGACGGCAAGCTCAAGGCGGGGGACACCGTGCTCCTGCTTGGCACCGGTGGCGTGTCGATCTGGGCATTGCAGATCGCCAAGGCGATGGGGGCGACCGTGGCGATCACGTCGTCGTCCGACGACAAGCTCGCGCGCGCCCGCGACCTGGGGGCCGACTTCACGGTGAACTATGGTGGCGAGCCCGGGTGGGGGCGTAAGATCGCGGACTGGACCGGCGGGCGCGGGGTCGACCATGTCGTCGAGGTCGGCGGACCCGGTACGCTGGCGCAGTCGATCGATGCGGTCAGGGTCGGCGGGCATATCTCGTTGATCGGTGTCCTGACGGGAATCGGTGGCGAGGTGCCGACCGCGGCGCTGATGAGCAAGCAGGCGCGGCTCCAGGGGCTGATCGTCGGCAGCCGGCGCGAGCAGCAGGACTTCGTCCGGGCGCTGGAGGCAACCGGAATTCGCCCCGTGATCGATCGCCGCTTCGCTCTGGACGATCTCGCCGAGGCGTTTGCGTTCGAACAGAGTGGCGGGCATTTCGGAAAAATCGGGATCGAGTGGTAAAGAGGATAATTCATATGGCCGATGCGAAGCTCGCGATTCTGTACCGGATGATCCTGCCGGATCACACCTGCCCGTTCGGCGTGCGGGCGAAGGCGATGCTGGAGGATAACGGCTTCGATGTCGACGACCGGATCCTGCGGTCGCGCGAGGATGTCGATGCGTTCAAGGGCGAACACGGCGTTTCAACTACACCGCAGGTGTTCATCGATGGCGAGCGGATCGGCGGCAGCGACGATCTCGAGCGGTATCTGGCATCATGACGCAAATCATCGATATTAGCGGTGAACGCGCACCAACGACTACCGGTCTGTCGCGTCCCGCGGCGGTGGCGATCGTCGCGACCGTGCTCGGGTTCAGCGCGATGCTCGGTCGACGCAATGCGCCAGATCCATCCCACCCGCGCATCCGCCGATGGTACAAGCGGCTCGACAAACCGAGCTTCACCCCGCCCGACGCGGTGTTCGGCGCAGTTTGGCCGGTGCTCGAAACCGGGCTGGCTGTCGGTGGCTATCGGTTGCTCCGTCAGCCTTCCGATCGGACCCGCAACGCCGCGGTCGGACTCTGGCTGTTGAACACCGGGATGATCGGCGCCTGGACCGAGATATTTTTTCGCAAGCGCGATCTGGAAGCCGGCGCGATCGCGTCGGGCGCGATGATCGTCAGCGGCTCGGCCTATATCGCGACCGCCGCCAAGGTCGATCGTCCGGCGGCGGTGTTGGGCGTGCCGTTCGTGGCTTGGCTCGGCTTTGCTACGCTATTGGCGGCACGCATCTCGGTGCGGAACAACGATAAGAGCGGGTCGTCGGTATGACGAAACTGACCGTCTGGCATGACGGGTCATGCCCCTTGTGTCGGCGCGAGATCGCGTTGATGCGGCGGCTCGATCGTCGTGGCGCGATCGAGTTCGTCGATGCGAGCGACCCCGGAACCACATGCCCAACCGACCGCGACGCGTTGCTGGCTCGGTTTCACGCCTCGGAAGATGGCCGCATGCTCTCGGGCGCCGCGGCCTTCGCCGCGATGTGGCGCGCCATTCCGCTGCTTCGCCCGCTTGGCTTAGCTGCCCGCAACCGGGTGGTGTTGGCGGTGCTGGAGCGGACGTATCGAGGGTTCCTCCGCGTCCGCCCGAGACTTCAGGCTTTGGCGCGCTAACCCTTAGCGCGCGTATCTGGCGATCAGCGCCCGGCGCAGCATCCGGTCTTCCAGCGAATAATATAGGGCGATCTGGTCGCCATGTGCGACTGTGGAGGCGGCGAAGGCGATATCGGTGGCGTCGCGGCTTACGGCGGGGGGTGGTAGCAGCAACGGCTCGATCCCACGCCCGGTCACGCGCGCGAAGTCGGGGGTGAAACTGATCCAGCCGATCCGCCAGCGGGCGTCGTGCGTCGCACCATTGTAGAACATCACCGGATCTTCGCCCGGTGCCTGCCACATCGGCCCGGTCGACAGATGCCAATTGTCCCAACTGTCGTCGCGGATGTCGAACGGGTCGGGCTGCACGGTCCACGGCCCTTTTGCGGTCGGTCCGGACGCCATGCCGATCCGCGACGCACCATCTGCGGCATATTCGTAAAACAACCGCCAGTCGCCCGCATCGGTCTGTGCGAGCGTCGCCTCCTTGATGTTGCCCTCGCCAGGCGGGGCTTTCAGGACCAAATCCTGTTTGGTCAGCGCGGTGAGGTCGAGCCCGGCTGCCAATATCATGCAACCCTGCGATCGGGCCGCATCGACGCCGGTGTAATAGACCAGATATTCGTTGTTCGGGGTCACGAGGACGGTCGGGTCCTCGCACCCGCCGAGATCCTCGGCGCCGGGGCCGGGTACGATCGCGAGGCCCGGATCCATCGTGAAGGTCAGGCCATCGCGGCTTTCACCGCGGGCGATCACCCCGGTCGGATCATGCGGTCCGAGCGGATAGGGGACGCCGCGCACCATGATCCGGTGGAGATTGCCTTCCTTCCACACGAAGGGACTCATCAGGTCCATGCCGTCGATCACCGAGCCAGCGGAGATGGCGACCGTATCGAGCTGTTCGACCGTATAGGTGATCATCGGTCAGGCGCCCTGTGCGACGGTGAGCGACAGCGCGCCATCGATCGTGACGGTCGTGCCGGTGATATAGTCCGCAGCCGGTGATAGCAGGAACGCGACCAGTGCCGCGACCTCGTCGGGGCGGCCGGCGCGCTTCCATGGAATCGCCGCCTCCTTCGCCGCCAGTTCCTGCGGGTGGTCGAGCGCGGACTGGTTCATCGGGGTGAGGATCATGCCTGGTGCCACGCCGTTCACGGCGATGCCCTTGGGCGCCAGTTCGAGCGCGAGGGTCGCGGTGAGCTGTGCCAGGCCACCCTTTGCCGAATCGTAGTCTACACCGCCGGGGCGGGGTGCGCGTTCGTGGATCGACGAGATGTTGACGATCCGACCCTTGGCGCCTTTCGCTTCGAGCCCGCGCACCAACTGCCGGCAGGTCAGGAACGGACCGTAGAGATCGGAGCGGATCACACGGTCGAACTGCGCCAGTTCCATGTCGGCCAGCATCACGCCGCTCATGTTGAGCCCGGCCGAATTGACCAGCAGGCTGACCGTGCCGAAGGTCGATTCCGCCTGCGCGAACAGCCGCTTGATCGCCGTCTCGTCACCGACATCGGTCTGAACCGCGATCGCGCGATCCTCGCCCCCGATCGCGGCGCAGACGGCATGCGCCGCGTCGGCATCCTTGAAATAGGTTATGACGACGCGCGCGCCGGATTCACCCAGGGTCTTGGCACAGGCAGCGCCGATCCCGGACTCGCCCCCGGTGACAATGACCACCTGATCGTCGAACAGGCTCATCGTATCGTTCTCCGTGCAGTATGACGGCTGAGGGGGCGTCATTTCGGAGGTGCAACGCGCGATCGATACCAAGGATGCGTCTGTATACGATGACATCTTCGTCATGGTACGCCGTTCGAAACGGCAGGATCAGGGGCGGATTTGGCCGGTCCCCTGGACGAGATATTTGTAGCTCGTCAGCTGCTCGACGCCGACCGGGCCGCGGGCGTGCATCTTGCCGGTGGCGATGCCGATCTCGGCGCCCATGCCGAACTCGCCGCCATCGGAAAACTGCGTCGAGGCGTTGTGCATAACCACCGCGCTGTCGATCGCCAGCATGAACCTGCGCGCGGTGGCGGCGTCGCGGGTGAGGATCGCGTCGGTATGGCCCGACGAGTGCGCGGCGACGAAGGCGATACCGGCCTCGAGCCCGTCGACGATCTTGATGGAAGCGATCGCGTCGAGATATTCGGTATCCCAGTCGTCGGCATCGGCCGTCACGAGGCGGGGTTCGATCGCGACCGCTTCGGCGTCGCCGCGCAGTTCGCAATCAGGCATCGCATCGACCAAGGCGGGGAGCAGCGCGCCGGCGATCGCACGATCGACGACGATGCTTTCGGTGGCGCCACACACGCCGGTGCGGCGCAGCTTGGCGTTGCGGATGATCGCGACCGCTTCGGCGACGTCGGCCTCGGCGTGGACATAGCTGTGACAATTGCCGTCGAGATGGAGCAGGGTCGGGACGCGCGCCTCGCGTTGGACCAGTTCGACCAGGCCACGGCCGCCGCGCGGGATGGCGAGGTCGATATGGTCGACTGCCCGCAGCAGTTCGCCGACGACCTGGCGGTCGGGCGTGTCGACGGTCTGCACCGCGGTTTCGGGGAGCCCGGCGGCCCTGAGCCCGGCCTGCATGCACGCAACGATCGCGGCGGTGGAGCGGTGGCTTTCGGATCCACCGCGCAGGATGATCGCATTGCCCGATTTGATGCAGAGGCCGCTTGCATCGGCCCCGACATTGGGGCGCGATTCGTAGATCATCGCGATCACGCCGATCGGCACGGCGACGCGCGTAATCTCCAGCCCGTTCGGCCGGGTGAACCGGGCCAGCTCGCGACCGACGGGGTCGGGTAGCGCGGCGATATCGTCGAGCGCTTGCGCCATCGCTTCGATCCGTTCCGCGTCGAGGCGTAATCGATCGAGAAACGATTCGGGCTTGCTGTCGGCGACGCTCGCGACATCCGCAGCATTGGCTTCGAGCAGCGCCTGCCTCGTGTCGCGAAGTGCAGCGGCGGCGGCGCGCAAGGCGTGGTTCCGCACGTCGCCATCGCTGACGGCGAGCAGTCGCGCGGCGCTGCGGGCGTTCTTACCCATCTTGGTCACCAGTTCGGCGGCCGTACCGGGAGCGGCTACGCTCGCGGCGCGGGCGGGGATCAGATCCATCACGGTCATCGACACTCTTTCCGGTCGGCGGGCTTGCGACCCGCCGACCTCTTACCGTCGCTATCCTTCGCAGTGCAATCGCGGCTGCTTCAGTCGATATCGACGGGATTGGTCATGATGATCGTCGGGCGTCCCGCAGCGAGATCGCGGGCGGCCATACCGAGCGCCTTGAAATGGTCGGAAGCCATGTGCTGCTGGACGGCGGCATCGTCGGCATAAAGCTCGTTGAATACGAAGCACCGTTCGCCCTCGGTTTCACGCCAGAGCTCGTAGTGCAGCACGCCCGGTTCGGCCCGCGACGCCGCGACGCATATTTTTGCGGCGGCGATGAACGCCTCTTCCTTGCCCGGCAGGACGGAAACCAGCGCGACGATTTTTACGGTCATCTCTCTCTCCTGTGTTTGCGTTGGCCGCCGTGCCCCCTTCACCGATGCGAAGCAACCGCCGCCGTCGCACCGGTATCGGCGTAATATGGGTCGGCCTCCGCTTGCGGTAGCGTGACGAAGCGAAATCCCATCGACGTATAGAGGTCGAGCAGCCGGGGCAGCATCCGGGCATCGAAACTACCGACGTGCATCAGCAGCACATACGGTATGTCATGCCCGACCTGCGACATGGCCCGCGCACGCGATGCCAGCGCTGCCGAGCGCGCCGCGGCGAGGTAGCTGGTTTCTAGCGTCGTGATCCCCGCCGTGTCGTGCTTGGCAGCTGCGGCCGCGTAGGGCGGGTTCCAGCTGTAATCGTCAAAGCTCATCGTGACGGCAGCGATACGGTAGCCGCGCGCCCGCAATGCGGCGCGGACGGCGTCGTGTTCCGCGGAGGTCTTGCCTTCGGACAGGAATGGATAGCGGAACCAGTGCCAGTCGGTGCCCTTGGCGGCGCGCACGAGCGGGGCTTCGTTGCGGACGACATCGGCGAGGAATGCGGTAGCACCGACCTTAGCCAGATCGCCGTGGGAATAGGTGTGGTTGCCGAGCGGCAGCCCTGCGGCGCGCCATGCCGCGATCGCCTTCGCGGAGTCCGCCGGCGTGTCGAGTCCGAAGCCTGCATTCATGAAACCGAAGGCCGGGGCATGCGCGGCTGCGAGCGCGGCGGTGATGCCGCGGATCACGTCGACGCGGGTCTGTCCGGGCGCCAGCGGACCATGCGCCGGGATATCGTCGAAGGTGATCGCGATCGCCGGACGCGTCTCTGCGGTACCGGCAACGGGTACCGTGGCAGCCGCGCCGATCACCTGGCGCGACGGCTTGGCGAACAGAGCCAGCGGTACCGCCTCGCCCATTGTGCGATACCCCGCTTCGGATGGATGGAGATGATCGCCCGAATCATACGCCGGGTTCAGCCGGTCCGGATGCGCGGGGTCGCGCATCACGCGGTCGAAATCGATGACCGCGTCGAACAGTCCGGAGGTGCGGATGAAGGCGTTGATCGCCTGACGGTCGGCTTCGGTGGCGGGGCCAGGGTGGTAATAGTCGTTGCCCCCGAACGGCGTGATCGTGCCGCCGATCATCCGGATGCCGTGCGCATGCGCCCGCGCCACGAGTTGCGTGTAGCCAGCGGTGACCTGCGCCACGATCGCCGCATGTTGCGCAGGGGTGGCAGGCGCCTCTCGGGTGAGCACGCCGAGGTCGTTGACCCCTTCGATCAGGATCGCCCAGCGCACGCCGCTGCGCGCGACGACATCGCGGTCGAAGCGCGCCATCAGATTGGGACCGAGCCCGTCGAGCAGGATGCGATTGCCGCCGATCCCGGCATTGACGACGCCGATCCCGCGCGTCGCCGCGGTGTCGCGGAGCCGTTCGGCGAGACGGTCGGTCCACCGCGTGTTGTGGTTGGGCTTCACGCCGTAGCCGTCGGTGATCGAATCGCCGATCGCCACGATCGTGCCGACGGTCTCGGCACCGGATACTTCGAGATCGGCGAGTGCATACCAGTGCGTCGTCTGGCGCGCACCGGCAAAACCCGGATCGGCGACGTGATCGCCGGCCAGCGTGTAGCTGAACGCGCGGGCGCCGGGGTGGCCGGTCTGCGGGACGGCGGCTTCGGGCAGATACAGGCTGACGGCAAGATCAGCGCCGGGCGCGACCGGCATCGCGATGGGATCGGAATACAGTTCGGCGCCAGCCGGAATGACCGCCCCCGGCTGTCCGGCGAACGTCAAGACGAGGCCGCCGCCGACCTGGGGCGTGGCGGGTGCAGTCGTGCGCGCGATCCGGGCCGAACCGATCGCGAGCGGCTGCGTCCCAAACGCGTTGGACAGCCGCACGCGAACCCGATCGCCGCCTGCCGAAAGCCGGATCACCTGCCGTAGCGTGACCGCCGCCGCACGATCGGCGGGCAGCGCGTTGTCGCCGTCCGCGATCATCTGCGACGATCCCCAGCTGGCGATCCAGTGCGCGTCGGCCGCGTTCGAATGCGCGCGCGGGACGGTATCGCGGGCGTCGGCGCTCGCGACCATCAGGACGCCGGCCAGAATTGCGGTTGCCCAGCGGCTCATCGATCGGTCCTCACGGTCGGTGCATCGTGGCGAGGCGTGCGCGCGGGCGCCGCGGCGAGGGCTGCGGCGATCGCGGCGCGCATCGGCTTGGCGACGAACGCCGCGTCATAGGGGCAGGGGCGACGACGCGCCTTGTCGACACGCGGCTCGAACCCTTCGATCCAGCTGTAGCGATCGGTCATCCCCCACAGCATCACGTCGCGCACCGAGGGATAGGCGAACATGAGGTCGAGATAGCCGCGCGTATAGTCGGCCACCGCCTGATCGCGCATCGGGATAGCGGCCGGCAACCGATTGTCGCGGACGTCCAGTTCGGTGATCACCAGATCGTAGCCCATCGTCGTCACCGCATCGAGAAAGCGCCGCCAATCGCCCTCGAGTGCGGCGATGACGTTGCGCGTATCGATACCCTGCGTGACGATATGCGATTGTACGCCGAGCGCATCGACCGGCACGTTGCGCCGCCTGAAACCCTCGAGCAGCTTGAGCACGCCCGCACGGTGGTTCGCGTTGCCGGGCTCCCAGCTCATATAGTCGTTGTACACGAGTTGTGCGTGAGGCGCTGCGTCACGTGCGGTGTGAAACGCCAGATCCAGCGTCGCTTCCGGGCTGCCGAGCGCGCGCGACAGTGCGGTCTGGTACAGGCTTCCATCCGCCGGCGTCACCGCTTCGTTGACCACATCGTAGCTGCCGATCCGGGTGCCGTAGCGCTGGCAGACGGTGGTGATGTGCTCGACGAGCATCTGCGCCGCCGCCCGCGCCGGATTCGCGCCGAAGTCGTGCGTTTCCTCCCAGCGCGGCATCCATTTGGGTTGATGCCAGAGCAGATTATGGCCGCGTACCGGCAATGCGTGCGCGGTCGCCCATGCCATCATCGCGTCCATGTGCGCGAAGTCGAAGCTGGTCGCGGTCGGCCGGATCGCGCGCCACTTCATCTCGTTTTCGGGCACCAACAGCCCGCAATCGCGGGTCAGCAGCGCGGCATAGGCAGGGTTGGCGAACGATCCGCGATCGGCGCCCGGCGGGCTCCAGCCGAAACACGATCCCAGGCGCATATTCTTAGTCGCCGCGATCGCCTGAAGTCCGCTCGACCGCGGCGATCCGGCACCCTGGAACGGTACCGCGGCACCGGCATAGGTCGACACCGCAAGGCCGCCCAGCATCGCCAGCCCGTGCCGTCGCGTGATCTTCTGCGAACCCTGCTTATTGCTCATCGCTTTGACGCTTTCCTTCGAGTGACGTGGTTATCCGCGTGCCGTCGCGATCATTGCGGGTTGCCCGGAGCATGGGGAAAGCGCTGGGCCTTGTACCATGCCAGATCATGCTTCGGCGGCGCCGTGCCCGCGGGTAGCGGCAACCCGTTGACCGACATCCAATAGGCAAGGCTCGCATCGCGCCACCATCTGGCTTCGCGCTGTTGCACCGCCAGATAGGTCGCGGTCTTGGTCCAGCGTTCGACATCGATGGCAGGCTTCAACGCGTCCCATGTGCGGCGAATGTCGGCGACATAGGCGATGCCGCGATCGTAATCGTGCACCATTTCCGCCCACACCGTCCGACCCGACGATAGACGACGATCCCAGGCGACGTGATGGAACCACAGTAACTCGCGTTCGGGAGTCGTTGCGGGATCGGCGAGGCGACGCGCGAGGGCCGGACTATATTGCGCGATGCCGTCGCTGCCGGTGCGCGTGCGGTCGAAGCCGATGCCGGCCTGGTCGGCACGGTGGTAATAGACCGGGTTCCATTCGGGGCGCTTGAGATCGGCGATCCACGGGCCAGGCCCGTAATGGTGGCCCGTCGCCATCAGATGCGCGAGGCCGAGCGGGGTCATGTAATCGACCACCGCTTCGCGCGATCCCATCATCATCCGCGTCACCGGATCGACGATCGCGGGGGAGGGCGCGAACGTCATTGCGGCCCATTCGCGCGCGACGGTGTCGGCGCCAAGTGTCGGATCCCACGCCATCCGGCCGAACGCGTACCAGTTCGCCTGGTTGAAGGTGGAGCCCGCCCAATCGCGGTCGCGGCCGATATTGGCGACTCCCGCCATCCCGGTCAGCGTATGACCTTCGGCCGCACCATCGACGACCTGCGCGACGATCTCACCGGGTTTCTGTAACGTCTCGCTCGTCAGCGTCTCGGCGAACAGCGTGCCGAGATAGGCGAGGTGCGTGGCGAAACCGAGATATTCCTTGGTGATCTGGAATTCGATCATCAGCGGCGTCTTGGGCATCGCGCCGAACAGCGGGTGGAACGGTTCGCGCGGCTGGAAGTCGATCGCGCCGTTCTTGACCTGGACGATAACGTTGGGTGCGAACTTGCCGTCGAGTGGCTTGAACTCGGTATAGGCCTGTTTCGCGCGATCCTCGGGGTCGGTCTCGGCGTAGACGAACGCGCGCCACATCACGATGCCGCCATGCGGGCGCACCGCGGCGGCGAGCATGTTGGCGCCGTCGGCATGGGTCCGGTGATAATCGCGCGGACCCGGCTGGCCCTCGCTGTTCGCCTTCACCAGGAAACCGCCGAAATCGGGGATGCTGCGGTAGATTTCGTCGCTCTTCGCCTTCCACCACGCCGCGACCTGGGGATCGAGCGGGTCGGCGGTCTTCAGGCCACCGAGCTCGATCGGGGCGGAGAAGCGCGCGGATAGGTACACCTTGATCCCGTAGGGCCGGAACACGTCGGCGAGCGCGGCCGCCTTGGCGATATACGGCGCGGTCAGGCTGTCGGCCTTGGCGTTGACGTTGTTGAGGACGGTGCCGTTGATCCCGATCGAGGCGTTGGCGCGCGCGTAGTCGGTGTAGCGCGGGTCATGGAAGTCGGGGAGCGTCCACCAGTCCCACAGCGATGCGCCGGCATAACCGCGTTCGACCACGCCATCGAGATTGTCCCAATGGTCGAGCACGCGCAGTTTCACCCGCGGCGTCGAGGTCAGGTCGATCCGGTCGAGGCTGCCGCCGGTCTGGAGGTGACGCAGCAGCGCGAAGCTGCCGTAGAGCACGCCGATGTCGGTATTGCCGGTGACCAATACGACCTGGCGGTTGCCGAGTGAGACGCGGCGGACGAGGTATCCCTCGGAACCCAGGGGCGCGAGCGGCAGGTGGAGCGCCGCCACGTCGCGATCCTTCGCGGTGGCGAGCAGGATCGCGGGCGCACGTCGGTCATCTAGCGGCGCCTTGCCGGACAGGCCGGCGATTCCCCGTCGTACCTCGTTCGCGCTTACGACCATGGTCGGCGAATTGCCGTGCACGTCTACCGCGCCGGCCTCCGCTGTCGGCAGGGCGCGATAGCGCAGCCAGAGATCGTAGCCGTCCTCGGCATGCGCCGATCCAGCCACGCCGAGCAGCGCCGCGATGATCGTCGCGCCCTTGCCGATCCATCGGCCGAATGCCGTCATAAACCTCTCCCACGGTTCCGCGATCGATTGACAGGGTCGCGGATGACCAGTCATGGTATCGCTATCACGACGACGGCGTCGACAGCAATGCCGCGTTTCACGATGGGAGATCAGGATTGTCCGGACCGCACACTGCCACGATCGCACCGACCCGGCGCGACCTTTTCGGGCTGCTCGGATCGGTTTCCGTCGCCGGATTGATCCCCGGGATCGCACGGGCTGCGACCGCGCTGCCGATCTACCGCGATGCGCGTGCGCCGGTCGACCTGCGAGTCCGTGACCTGCTGGGACGGATGACGCTGGAGGAAAAGGTCGCGCAGACCATTTCGTTATGGGCGACCAAGGCGGACGTGATGACACCCGGCGGGCTCGACTTCGATCCGGCGCGCGCGACGGCGGCGTATCCGGCGGGGTTCGGCCAGGTTACGCGGCCGTCGGATAAGCGCGGCGGTCCGGCGGTAGCCGCGGTGGCGGGCGGTACGGGTGCGCAATGGCGGGGATCGGCGTCGACGATCGCGTTCGTCAACGCGGTCCAGCGCTGGGCGCGCGGAACGCGGCTCGGCATCCCGGTGATTTTCCACGAAGAGTCGTTGCACGGCTATATGGCGCCCGATGCGACGATGTTCCCGCAGGCGATCGGCATGGCCGGCACGTTCGACCGCGACCTGATGCGGCGCGGGCAGGCGATCATCGGGCGCGAAGTTCGTGCGCATGGCAGCCACCTCTCGCTCTCACCGGTCGTCGACATCGCACGCGATCCGCGCTGGGGGCGGATCGAGGAGACGTTCGGCGAGGACCCATATCTGTGCGGCGAAATGGGCGTCGCGGCGGTCGAGGGCTTGCAGGGCGACAGCACGACGCTGGCGCCCGGCAAGGTATTCGCAACGCTGAAGCACATGACCGGCCACGGCCAGCCGCAGGCGGGCAACAATATCGGCCCCGCCCCGATCGGTGAGCGCGAGCTGCGCGAGAGCTTCTTCCCGCCGTTCCGCGCGGTCGTGACGCGCACCGGGATCGGCGCGGTGATGCCGTCCTACAACGAGATCGACGGCGTGCCGAGCCATGCCAACCACTGGTTGCTCGGCGACGTGCTGCGCGGCGAATGGGGGTTTTCGGGCGCGATTGTCAGTGATTACGGCGCGATCGAGGAGCTCGATACGATCCATCACATCGCCCGCAATCTTGGCGATGCCGCACGGTTGGCCTTGGCGGCCGGCGTGGATAGCGCTCTGCCGGACGGGATGGCGTATCGGACGTTGCCCGCGCAGGTACGGGCGGGGACGGTGCCGATCGCGGAGGTGGATGCCGCCTGTGCGCGGATGCTGGCGTTGAAGTTTCGCGCTGGCTTGTTCGAGGAATCGTTGGTCGATGCGCGTGCGGCGGCTCGCCTGACCGGCAATGCCGAGGCGCGGGGCGTCGCGCTGGAAGCGGCGCGGAAAGCGCTGTGTCTGCTGACCAACGACGGCACGCTGCCGCTTGCGCCCAAGGGCAAGATCGCGGTGATCGGCCCCAACGCGGCGATCGCGCGGCTCGGCGGGTATTCCGCCCCGCCACGCCAGACGGTGTCGCTATTGGAGGGCGTGAAGACGCTGGTCGGCGGCGGCGCGACGATCGTCCATGCGCAGGGCGTGTTCATCACGCAGAGCGAGGACCGATCGCAGGACGCGGTGCTGCTCGCCGATCCGGCCCGGAACCGCGCGTTGATCGCCGAGGCGGTCGAGGTCGCGCGCGGTGCCGACACGATCATCCTCGCGATCGGCGATACCGAGCAGACCAGCCGCGAGGGGTTCTCGAAGAACCATCTCGGCGATCGCACGACGCTCGACCTGATCGGCGAGCAGAATGCGCTGTTCGACGCGCTGCATGCGCTGGGCAAGCCGATCGTGGTCACGGCGATCAACGGGCGTCCGCCGAGCTGGCCCAATGTGATGGCGAAGGCCAACGCGGTGCTCGAATGCTGGTATCCGGGGCAGGAGGGCGGCACGGCGATGGCCGAGGCGCTGTTCGGGCGGATCAATCCGGGCGCCAAGCTGCCGGTGACGGTGGTGCGCGAAGTCGGTCAGGTACCGTTCTATTACAACCGCAAGCCGTCGACCGAGCGCGGCTATCTGTTCGCGGAGATGGCGCCGCTGTTCCCGTTCGGCCACGGCCTCAGCTATACGCGCTTCGATGTCGGCGCACCGCGGCTGTCGGCGGCGAAGATCGGCATCGCCGGCAGCGTCGGGGTCGAGGTCGACGTCGCCAATATCGGGCAGAGAGCTGGCGACGAGGTCGTGCAGGTGTACGTCCGCGACCAGGTGTCATCGGTGGCGCGGCCGGTGATGGAGCTGAAGGGGTTCGAACGCGTCACGCTCGCGCCCGGCGAGCGGCGGACGCTGCGCTTCACGCTCGGGCCCGACGCGTTCGCGCTATGGGACGTCGATATGCGCGAGGTTGTCGAACCCGGCTTGTTCACGATCATGGCCGGACCGAGTTCGGCGCAGGTGAAGACCGCGGTCCTCGAGATCGCCTGATATATCGGCGAACGAGGGTCGCGGGCATGCCGCGCACCCTCGGCGGATTACCAGATGTGAACGCGCTGCGCCGGCGTCAGGTACAGTGCATCGCCGGGCTTCACGTTGAACGCGGTATACCAGGCGTCGACATTCCGGACGATGCCGTTAACCCGGTAGAACGGCGGTGAGTGCGGATCGGTCAGTAGCCGCGCGCGCGCCGCGCCTTCGCGCAGCTTCGCCTGCCAGGCCTGCGCATAGGACAGGAAGAACCGCTGGTCGCCGGTGAGCCCGCCGATCACCGGCGCCTTGCCGTGCACCGACTGGTATTTCCGATACGCGGCATAGGCGGTTTCGACGCCGCCGAGATCGCCGATATTCTCGCCGAGCGTCAGCGCGCCCTTCACGTGCACGCCGGGAATCGGCTCGTACGCGTCGTACTGCTTCGACAGCGCGGCGGTATGCTTCGTGAAGGCGGCGCGCGCTTCGGGCGTCCACCAATTCTCGAACTTGCCCGATGCGCTGAACTGGCTGCCCTGATCGTCGAAGCCGTGGCCCATCTCGTGGCCGATGATCGCGCCGATCGCGCCGTAATTGACCGCTGCATCCGCGTTTGGATCGAAATAGGGCGGTTGCAGGATCGCCGCGGGGAACGTGATCTGGTTGTTGAGCGGGTCGTAATAGGCGTTCACGGTCTGCGGCGTCATACCCCACAGGCTGCGATCGACCGGCTTGCCGAGGCGCGACAGGTCGAGCTGGTGGTCGAACTCGCCCGACCGCAGCGAATTGCCGAGCGGATCGCCGCGCACGATGGTGAGCGCGCTGTAATCGATATACTTGGTCGGATGACCAATCCGCGGATCGAAGGCGGCGAGCTTGGCGAGCGCCTGCGTCTTGGTCGGCGCGTCCATCCAGGTGTTCGCCCCGATCCGCTCCTTGTAGGCGGCGCGCAGGTTGGCGATCAGTTCGCCCATCTTCGCTTCGCTCTGCGGCGGGTAGTGGCGCTTGACGTAGACTTCGCCGACGGCCTCTCCCATCGTGCCGTTGACGACGGCGATGCCGCGTTTCCAGCGTGCGCGCTGCTGCGGCTGGTCGGCCATCGTCTTGCCGTAGAAGTCGAACGTCGCCTGATCGAATGCCTTCGGGAGGACCGGTGCGCTCGCCGACGCGAGACGGAACTTCATCCAGTCCTGCCAGGTCGAGACCGGCGTTGCGGCGAACAGCTTGGCCAGCTCGGTCAGCGCGGTCGAGTTCGTCATGTAGACGGTCGGGAAATTGCCGTAGCCCGCAGTCTTCAGCAGCAGCGGCCAGTCGAAATCGGGCGCCAGCGCCTTGCGGCCCGCGGCATCCATCGGCTTGAGCATCGCCTTGAGATCGCGCGACTGGACCGGCGACCACTGCACCTTCGCCATCGCGGTTTCGAGCGCGACGATCCGGTCCGCCTTGGCCGACGCATCGGCAATCCCCGACAGCGTCAGGATTTTCTCGACATAGGCGCGGTAGGCGGTGCGGAAGGTGTCGTACTTCGCGCCCTGTTCGAGATAGTAATCGCGTCCGCCCATCCCGAGCGAACCCTGTCCGGCGGCGACCGCATAGCGCGTCGGATCGGCAGGATCGGGCAACTGGCCGATCTCGACCGGCGATGCGTAGCCGACCGTTGAAAACAGCGTCTGCAGTTTCTGCTTGTCGCCGGCCGCATCGATCTTCGCGAAATAGGGCTTCAGGGGTGTCGTGCCGGCGCGTTCGATCGCCCCCTCATCCATGAAGCTGGCGTAGAGATCGCCGAACTGTTTCGCACCCGGCCCGACCGCCGCAGGATCTCGCGCGGCGTCATCGAGGATGGCGCGGACCTGCTGCTCGGCCTGATCGGCAAGGACGACGCTGCCGCCGGCCGACGTCCGGTCCGCGGCGATCTCGGTACGCTTGTTCCAGTTGCCGTTCGCGTAGGTCCAGAAATCGTCGCCGGGTTTCACCGACTTGTCGGCGGCGGTCAGATCGATTCCGAAGGTTCCGTAGCGCGTGCCGGTCGCGGCGGCGGTTGCGGGCGCCGTCTGCGCGAGCGCGGGTGAGGACAGCGCCAGCACGGCGACGCTCAGCGACAGACGCGAAACATGGTTGAACAGCATCGAGGCTCCTGTGGAAATTGCCGACCGAGTCCAGAGGTGTCGGGGCGGGGATCGAATGGGCGAACACGGCGAGGTCGGGCTTTCGCCCTGCTGGGGGAAGCTGACGCGGAACAGGGACGGTAGCAATATGAATTCGATCGCGATTGGATCGGTGGTCTGTC
Source organism: Sphingomonas sp. M1A8_2b (assembly GCF_053345535.1). NCBI lineage: Bacteria > Pseudomonadati > Pseudomonadota > Alphaproteobacteria > Sphingomonadales > Sphingomonadaceae > Sphingomonas > Sphingomonas sp. M1A8_2b. The sequence goes on from NZ_JBKFAH010000004.1 coordinate 338,885, forward strand.
CTCGGCACGGCGGTCTGCTCGGACAAGATCAGCCAGTGGCAAGGTGGGTTGTTCGGCCCTAATTGCATGCAAAGGCGGTCTTGCCGTGAGATCCTGTCGCGCAATTAGTCTTACATATTGACCGCGCTTCGACGGCCCAATATCGGTTGCGGCAGATAAAAACGGGAGGGATCGAAATGCGCCAACTGTATCGCAACGTCGCGCTGGCAATGACTCTGATGACGACCACGGCGATGTCCGCCTCCGCGCAGGACGCGCCCGCGGCCGCTCCGGCTAGCGCCACGGCGACGGTCGGTATCGACGCGAGCCGGCCCGGCCCGGTGATGAACCGACAGGTGTTCGGCCAGTTCGCCGAGCATCTCGGCCACGGCATCTATGGCGGGATCTGGGTCGGCGAGAAGTCGTCGATCCCCAACGACCACGGTTATCGTCGCGACGTGCTGGAGGCGCTGAAGGCGGTCAAGGTGCCGATGGTGCGCTGGCCGGGCGGGTGCTTCGCCGACGAATATCACTGGCGCGACGGCATCGGCACGCGCGGCAAGCGGCCGATCAAGATCAACACCAACTGGGGCGGCGTGAACGAGGACAACGCGTTCGGAACCAACGAATTCATGGGGTTCGCCGAGCGCTTGGGCGCCGAAGCGTATATCTCCGCCAACGTCGGCAGCGCGCCGCCCAGCGAGACCGCGCAGTGGCTCGAATACATGACCTCGCCGAATGGCTCGACGCTCGCCAAGGAGCGCGCGGCGAACGGCCACCCCGCACCGTACAAGGTGCCGTATGTCGGCATCGGCAACGAGCTGTGGGGCTGCGGTGGCAACATGCGCGCCGAATATGCCGCCGACCTGACCAACCGCTACGGCGTGTTCGCCAAGTCGGGGAACGGCAAGATGCTCCGGATCGCCAGCGGCCCCAGCGAGGGGGATTACGACTGGACCGACACGATGATGCGGATCGCCGGCAAGAACATCGATGGTCTGTCGCTGCATTACTACACGCGGCCGCGTGACAAGGTGTGGACCGATAAGGGCCCGGCGCTTGGTTTCTCGGAGCATGAATGGGCGCTGACGATGCAGCACACGCTGCAGATGGAGGAGTTCGTCACCAAGCATTCGGCGATCATGGACAAATATGATCCGGGCAAGACCAAGTGGCTGGTCGTCGACGAATGGGGCACGTGGTACGATCCGACGCCGGGCAGCAACCCCGGCTTCCTGGTGCAGCAGAACAGCGTCCGCGACGCGGTGGTCGCCGGGCTCAACCTCAACATCTTCGCGCATCACGCCGATCGGGTGAAGATGGCGGCGATCGCGCAGATGGTGAACGTGTTGCAGGCGATGCTGCTGACCGACGGCGCCAAGATGGTGAAGACGCCGACCTATTGGGTGTTCGACCTGTACAAGCCCTGGCAGGACGCGACGACGCTGCCGGTCGATCTGAAATCGCCCTGGTATCACGAGTCCGAAGTGGCGGTGCCGGCGGTCAGCGTCTCGGCGGTCCGTGATGTCGCGGGCAAGGTGCACGTCGCGCTCGTCAACCTCGATCCGCATCGCGCTATCCCGGTGGCGATGACGCTCGCGGGCGTTCAGGCGAGCGGCGTGACCGGGCGGATCGTCACGGGAACGACGATGGACGCGCATAACAGCTTCGAGCAGCCCGATACGGTGCGCCCGGTCGCGTTCAACAGCGCGCAGGCGGCGGGCGGTACGGTGTCGGCGACGTTGCCGCCGATGTCGGTGGTCGTGCTCGACCTGCAATAAGACGGCGCCCTACCGCTCCCGGTCGGGAGCGGTAGGGACTTTCGTATTCAGAGCGGTAGCGGCAACGCGCGCGTGGTGGTGAACGCCGCCGACTGGCCGGGGACGCCGGTGCCGGGTTGGCCGCTGCCGACGGTCACGCGGTATTTACCGGCGATCACCCGGCGCGTGCCGTCGGTCGCGACGCTGCTGAGATCGCGCGGCGACAGGTCGAAGCTGACGCTGCGGCGCTCGCCCGGTTTCAGCGCAATGCGCTTGTATCCGCGCAATGCCACGCGCGGAGTGCCCGGCTGGTCCGGGAAGTTGAGATACAGCTGGACCACCTCGTCGCCGGTCCGCGCGCCGGTGTTGCGGACTTCGGTGGTGACCCGCAGTCCCGTTTCGGCGCCGTGGGCGGCGGGGGTGACGGTCAGCGGCGTGTAGGCGAAGCTGGTGTAGCTCAGGCCGTGGCCGAAGGCGTAGACCGGCTTGCCCTCGAAATAGCGGTAGGTACGGCCTTTCATCGCGTAATCGCTGAACGGCGGCAGGTCGGCGACGCTGCGATAGAAGGTGAGCGGCAGGCGCCCTGCGGGGTTGGTCCGGCCGCTCAGGACGTTGGCGATCGCGAGGCCCCCCGACTGGCCCGGATACCAGGCCTCGACGACCGCGGCGGCATTATCCTTCGCCCAGGCGAGGTTGATCGGGCTGCCGTTCATCGCGACGACGATCACCGGCTTGCCGGTCGCCTTGGCTTTGGCGAGCATCGCCACCTGGTCCGCGGGCAGGTCGAGCGTGGTCTTGTCGCCGCCCTCGAAGCCCGGCACCGTGACGCCGGTCTCCTCTGCCTCCAGGTCGGAGGTGAGCCCGACGACCGCGACCAGCACGTCGGCGGTCGAGGCGGCACTCGCGAGGTCGGCATCGGGGGAGGCCGAGATCCGCTTCCAAACGAGGTCTGCGCCATCGTTCGACGTGACGCGGAACGGATAGCGGCGGCCCTTGACGAGGTCGATCGTGGTGAAGGTCGGCAGGTCGTTCCACTGCGACCCCTTGCGATCGGACGCGACCGCGCCGGCGAATTCGAGCACGCCGCCTTTGCCCGAGAGGCCGACCCGGTAGGTGCCGCTTTCGGGGGGAGTCAGCGATCCCGCCCAGACGGTACGGTGGTGCGTGTCGACCTTGGCGAGCGAGAGATTATAGTCGCCGACGTCGCGCTCGACCCGTTCGGCGACGGGGGTGTCCTGATAGCGGATCGCGTCGAGTTGCTGCTTCATGGTCGCGGGATCGAACAGCGCGGGCAGCTTTTTGGTCGGGTTGTAGTAGCGCACGAGGACGCCCGGTTTGCCGTCGGGCGTGCGCAGCGCCGACGTCGGTACGCGGTCGCCGTCGGTGACCGAGGGGGAGAACGGCACCAGCGTGACGTCGCCCGCCGGCATTACCGATCGCAGCCCGTCGAGGACCGACACCGGCGGCGCGGACAACGGTGACGAGTAATTGCCGCGCAGCACGCGCGTCGCGTCGCCGAGCGGGCCGATGACCGCAAGTTTCGTGCCCGGCTTGAGCGGCAGGATGCCGGCGTTCTTGAGCAGGACAAGGCTTTCCTCGGACGCCTTCAACGCCAGCGCGTCGTGCGCCGGCGTGCCGATCTGCGCGACCGGCACGACACGATCGCGCCCGGTCTGTATCCCCGGCAGGTCGCCATTGCGGATCCGCGCGGAGAACAGCCGGACGAGCGACCGATCGATGTCGCCGACCGAGATCAGATCGCGGTCAAGCGCCTCGCGGAAGCGTTCGCCGAGCCCCGCCTGATCGCCGAGCGTCGCGGTGTTGCATTCATTGTCGACGCCGGTTTTCAGCGCGGTAGCGACGGCGCTCGCCTGATCGGGGGCGTAGTGGTGGTTGTCGGCGATATCCTTCACCGCATCGCAGTCGGATACGACGAAGCCGGTAAAGCCCCAAGCCTGGCGCAGATGGTCCTTGAGCAGCAGGTCGCTCGCGCACGCGGGCTGCCCGTCTATGCGGTTATACGCGCACATGATCGAGCCGGCGCCACCCTCGACGATCGCCGCGCGGAAGGCGGGGAGATAGGTGTCCTCGAGATCGTGCGGCGAGACGAACACATTGGCCTTGTGCCGCGTCGATTCAGGCCCGCTGTGCACCGCGAAATGCTTGGGCGTGGCGATCACGTCGGGCAACGACGGATTGGGCCCTTGCATCCCGGTGACGAACGCGACGCCCATATGCGCGGCGAGGAACGGATCCTCGCCATAGGTCTCCTGGCCGCGACCCCAGCGTGGATCGCGGAAAATGTTGACGTTGGGCGACCAGGTATCGAGCCCGGTGCCGATACGCCCGAGCCGTCCGGTCCGGCGGCCCAACGTGTGCAGCGCGCGGACCTCCGTGCTGATCGCACCGGCGACATCGTGGACGAGCGGCGCATCGAAGCTCGCGGCGAGGCCGATCGGCTCGGGGAAGTTGGTGGTCGGCACCGGCCCGAGCGCGCCGTGAAGCGATTCGGTCCACCAGTTATACGCGGGGATGCCGAGCCGCGGGATTGCCGGCGCGACGTTGAGCAACTGCGGGAGCTTCTCGTCGACGGTCATCCGCGCGACGATCGCCGTGGCGAGCGCGTCGGCCTGGGTACGCGCTGCATCGGTCTGCGGTGCTGGCGACGTCTGCGCCTGAAGGGGCAGGGCGGCGAGCGCAGCTCCGGTCAGCATGAGCGTGCGCAGTACGCCGAACGTCGATTTGCCCTTCGCAGTGTTTCGCGACTGTATCACCCCAGCATCCTCCAGTATTTTGTAGGAGTGACCTTAAGCCGGGCGGCGGCGCAATGGCTACGACATTTCGTAGGTTCGACTTGGAAGTTGAGATTTTCTACTGGCGAGCGGAATATCGAATACTATCCTGCTGCGTTGACAGCGCCGCTATATAGCCTGACAAGATCCCGCATAATCAGAGGATACGCTCGCTGACGCGCAGGTCATGCGTGACGATCGGCACGGACGAGGATCAGACAATGCGCACTACTCGCCGACACGGGATAACGGCTGCTCTGACGGTTTTGCTGTCGACCGTTGGGGCGCAGGTTGCGGCGGCGCAGGCCGATCCGCTGACGCCGACCGGCCGCTGGAGCGCGAACCAGCGCGGCGATGCCGCGCTGCCGCCGATGGGCTGGAGTTCGTGGAATGCGTTCGCGACCGACATCACCGAGGACAAGATCCTCGCATCGGCGCGGGTGATCGCGGACACGGGACTGGCCGCCAAGGGCTATCGCTATATCAATATCGACGATGGCTGGTGGTTGAAGCGACGTCTGTCGGATAGCCGGATGATGATCCGATCGGCGAATTTCCCGTCCTCGGTGATCGCGGGCAAGGACCCGAGTTTCCGGCCGTTCACCGACAAGCTCCACGCGATGGGGTTCAAGGCGGGGATCTACAGCGACATCGGGCGCAATTCCTGTGGCCAGGTCTTCACCTCGACGATGCCCAACCAGCCCGAAGGCAGCGTGATGGAGCGCGAGATCGGTCTGTACGGCCATGTCGATCAGGATATCCGGCTGTATTTCAAGGACTGGGGGTTCGACTTCATCAAGGTCGATGCGTGCGGTATCCGCGGTCTGCCGGCGAGCAATCCCGCGGTGAAAGCCGGCAAGTACCGCGCGTTCGTGCCGCTGATCGATGCGGATTCGCTGGCGCGCACCGACGTGCCGGCGGTGCGCGGGCTGTACACCCAAGTCGCCGACGCGCTGGCGAAGTATAACGACACGAACGACTATCTGTTCTCGCTGTGCCTGTGGGGATCGGCCGATGTCCGCGCCTGGGGCAAGAACATCGGCGGCATATCGCGGACCAGCGAAGACATCTCGCCGCATTGGGGGCGGATGCTGCACAATCTCGACACCGTGTCGCGGCGCGCGCTGTATGCGCATCCCGGATCGTGGAACGACCCGGACATGCTGTTCGTGGGCAGCGGCGATTTCGACGAACGGCACATGACTGAGGCGAAATCGCATTTCGCGTTGTGGGCGATCGAGAACGCGCCGCTGTTCATCGGCTACGACCTGCGGAAAGCGTCGCCCGCGTTGCTCGACCTGATCGGCAACGCCCGGATCATCGCGGTCAATCAGGATCGCGCGGGCAACCAGGCGACGCTGGCGTTCGATACCGACGAGGTGCAGATCTTCGTCAAGACGCTGGCCAACGGCGACAAGGCGGTGGCGGTGTTCAATCGCGGGAGCGGCGCGGCGGACGTCGTCCTGACCGCGGATCATCTCGCGTATCGCGATACCGCCGATGTCGAACTGACCGATCTGTGGACCGGCGCGCACAGCAAATTCCGCAAGCAGCAGAGCCTGAAGCTGGCCCCGCGCGAAACGCTGATCTTCACCGCCAAGGGCGATCGGCAGTTGCGCGGCGGCGTGTTCCTGTCCGAGCAACCGGGCAGCGTCAATCCGGCGGTCGACGGGGTGGAAACGCCGCAACCCGATCCGCTGGTGCACCGTGCGCCGCTGGCGTGGCAGGGCACGCGAGGAGCGGGGGACTTCCCGCGTTATGGTGGCTGGGGCGGGGCCCGCGTCGATCGGACGCCGTATGACCAGCCGCTGGGGGTGGCGGGGGAAGCGCTGCCGCACAGTCTCGGCGTGCTCGCCAATTCGCGGCTGGAGGTTCGAAACACCGGCTATCGCACGCTGCGGACGCGTGTCGGGATCGACGATTCGACGACCGACCGTGCGCGCGCGGTGACCTTCCTGGTGTACGGCGACGGGCGGCTGTTGGCGCAGTCGCGTGCCGCGCGGGGCGGCGAGGCGGCGCAGGACCTGTCGGCGAACGTCGCGGGGGTGAAGATCATCGAACTGGTCGCACGCAGTCCGGGTGCCGGTGGCGCGCAGATCTCGGTCGATTGGGGATCGGCGGCTCTTACGCGTTGACGAAACGGCAGCGGAAGACGTCGGCGGTTATCCCTTTCGCGCAAGACATGTTTCCCCGCGAAGGCGGGGATGCAGACTGGGCTCCCGCCCTCGCGGGAGAACATGGAGGGACATGTTGCCATACCCTTGCGGCCTCGTCCTTCTTCGAGGGGGATGGGCACCGGCGACGTCGGGCGCGCGTCATTCGGCGTGTGGGCAGTGTTCTGGCGTTGCGGCAGTCCAACAGTGCGCGTCACCGGTATGCTGAAGAGCAAACTGATCTGTCGGCCTTTAAAGTGCGATCCGCCCTGACGCTTCGCTCAGCGCTCCATCGCGCTGCGCGTATCCTCCAGCGCCAGCGTGACGAGCGCGGTCATCGCCGCGCTGGCGCCTTCGGCATCCTCGGCGGCGATCGCGTCGAAGACCTTGACGTGATCGGGGATCGGATCGCGGGGCAGCGCGCGCAGGCGTTGCTTGTACTGCGTCGTCCAGTTGACCGCCGCACCGATCGACGCGCTCAGCACGACCATCGCGTCGTTCTGCGTCGCCTGCAAGATCGTGTCGTGGAACGTGCGGTCGGCTTGGCGGCCCTGCTCGGTCGCGAGTGAAAAGCGCTTCATCGCGGCGAGCGCGTCGCGCATGATCTTCAACTCGGCCTTGTTGCGCCGTGCCGCCGCCATCGCCGCGGCGGCGGGCTCGATGACCATCCGCATCTCGAACAGGCTGCGGACGAGTTGCGGATCGGGTTCGCCGGTAAACGCCCAGGCCAGCACGTCGGGATCGAGCAGGTTCCAGCGGTTGCGCGGCAACACGCGCGTTCCCGCCTTGGGCCTGCTCTCGACCAAGCCCTTGGCGGTCAGGACCTGGATCGCCTCGCGGTAGGCACCGCGCGACACGTTGAGTTCCTCGGCGAAGGCGATCTCACCCGACAGCGTCTCACCCGGCGAGAATTCGCCCGACAGGATCGCCACGCCGAGCTTGTTCGCCACCGCCCCGCGCAACCTGCGGCCCGACGATCGCAGTGGCAACGTCGCGTCTGAGGTGGGCTCTGGTGTCGCGGAGAGGGGTTCGTCCATAACTTTGCATTATGCCTTTATCGTCGCATACGACACTAGCAATTGCTCGGAGCAATCTTAACAGGTGTTTGACGCGCGCGGCGGTCGCTGTCGTCGACGCAAGGCAGCGACCCGGCGATACGAGTCCCTTGGTGGGATCGCATCGCCGGGGGGCTGATGATCACATGAAGCGGCTCATCAGGTTCTCGATCCGCTCCTGCCGGCCCGAGCGCGGCTTCGGATCGATCGCGCGGTCGCCCGCGAGGTCGGCGATCGTCGCGAGGTCGCTGGTGCCGATCATCTTGCCGAGCTCACCGTTCCAGCCGGCGTAACGCTCGGTCTTGAACGCATCGAGACGACCGTCCTCGATCAGCGCGGCGGCGTTGAGCAGGCCCTTGGCGACGACGTCGATCCCGCCGACATGACCGTAGAACAGGTCGATCGGGTCCATCGACTGGCGACGGACCTTGGCGTCGAAATTGAAGCCGCCGGTCTTGAAGCCGCCGGCGCGCAGGATTTCGACCATCGCGAGCGTGAGTTCCTCGACCGAGTTGGGAAACTGATCGGTGTCCCAGCCATTCTGCGGATCGCCGCGGTTGGCGTCGATCGAGCCGAAGATGTCGAACGCGGCGGCGGTGGCGATCTCGTGCTCGAAGGTGTGGCCCGACAGCGTGGCGTGGTTCGCCTCGATGTTGACCTTCACTTCGTTCTCAAGGCCGTAGCGCTTGAGGAAGCCGTACACGGTGGCGGTGTCGAAGTCGTACTGGTGCTTGGTCGGCTCGTGCGGCTTGGGTTCGATCAGGATCGTGCCCTTGAAGCCGATCTTGTGCTTGTGCTCGACCACCAGGTTGAGGAAACGGCCGAAATTATCCAGCTCGCGCTTCATGTCGGTGTTGAGCAGCGTCTCATAGCCTTCGCGACCGCCCCACAGCACGTAGTTCTCGCCGCCGAGACGGTGCGTCGCCTCGAGCGCATCGCGGACCTGCATCGCGGCGAACGCAAAAACTTCGGGGTCGGGATTGGTCGAGGCGCCGGCGGCGTAGCGCGGGTGGCTGAACGCGTTGGCGGTGCCCCACAGGAGCTTGCGCCCCGACGACGCCTGGAGCTTTTCGAGATGGTCGACCGCTTCGGCGAAGTATTTGCGGTGCTCGGCGACCGAGTTCGCGTCGGCCATCACGTCGACGTCGTGGAAGCAGTAGAAGGGCACGTCGAGGCGGGTGAAGAAATCGAACGCCGCCTCGCGCTTTTCCGCTGCCGCCGCGCTGTCGTTGGCGCCGCGATGCCACGGGCGATCGAACGTGCCGCCGCCGAACACGTCGGAGCCGGGCCAGCAGAAGGTGTGCCAGAAGCAGGCGGCAAAGCGCAGATGCTCTGCCATCGTCTTGCCGAGCACGACCCGGTCCTTGTCGTAGAAGCGGTAGGCGAGTTCGTTGGTGGTGTCCGGGCCCTCGTACTTGATCGGGGCGATGTCGGCGAAGAAGTCGGCCATCAAAAATTCCTTGGCGAGTTTTTGGGGGTGATGCGGGAATAGGCGGCACGGAACGCGTCTCGCTTGGCGGCGAGCGTATCCGCGATGGCGGGATCGGGAACGATGGTGCGGGCAACGGGCGGCGCGACGCAGACCGAGGCCGGATCGCCGCCGTCGACCGCGAGCTGCGCGAGCCGGGCGGCACCGAGCGCCGGGCCGACCTCGCCGCCTTCGAGATAGACGAGTTCGACATCCATCGCCGCAGCGATGATCCGGCCCCAATAGCCCGAGCGCGCGCCGCCGCCGATCACCGACAGGCGATCGACTGTGGTGCCGGTCTCGCGCAGCACGTCGAGCCCGTCCGCCAGCGCAAAGGCGACGCCCTCCAGCACGGCCTGTGCGAGGCGGTTGCCGTCGGTGTCGTTGTCGAGGCCCAGAAACGCGCCGCGGACGTCGGCGTCGTTGTGCGGCGTCCGCTCGCCCGAGAGATAGGGGAGGAACAGCTCGGGGCCGCCGGCCGGTCCGACCGACTCGGCGCGTGCAAGCAGGTCGGCGACGCTCTGCGTCCCGGTGATCCGCGCGACCCAGTCGACGCACGAGGCAGCCGACAGGTGCACCGACATCTGATGCCACAGGCCGGGCAGCGCGTGGCAGAAGGTATGCGCCGCGCGCTCCGGGCTGGGCCGGAAGTCGTCGGTGGCGACGAAGATCACCCCCGACGTGCCGAGCGAGAGCAGCGCGTCGCCATCGCGGACGACGCCGACACCGACTGCGCCGGCCGCGTTGTCGCTGCCGCCTGCGGCGACGGGTACGCGCCGCATGCCCCATGTCTCGGCGATGTCGGCCTGAAGCTGGCCGGTTATCGCCGACCCTTCGAACAACGCGGGCATCTGCGCGGTGGACAGGCCGCATGCCGACAGCAGCGTATTGCTCCAGCGTCGCGCACCGACGTCGAGCCACAGGGTGCCGGCGCTATCCGACAGGTCCGACGCCTTGTCGCCGGTCATCTGCAGCCGGACGTAATCCTTGGGCAGCAACACCGTCGCGATCTTCGCAAAGACGTCCGGCTCGTGGTTGCGCAGCCACAGCAGCTTGGGGGCGGTGAAGCCCGGCATCGCGATGTTGCCGGAGATCGCGCGCAGTTCGGGTACTGCAGCCTCCAGTTCGGCGCACTCCGCGGCGCAGCGGCCGTCGTTCCACAGGATCGCGGGGCGCAGCGGACGATCGTCCGCGCCGAGGACGGTCGCGCCGTGCATCTGCCCGGCGAGACCGATGCTGCGGACCGAGCGCCGGACGCTGGCGTCGATCGCTAGCACCGCGGCGTTGGTCGCGCGCCACCACGCATCCGGATCCTGTTCGGACCAGAGCGGGTGGGGGCGCTGGACGGTGAGCGCGGCGGTGCCCTGGCCGACGACCGCGCCGGCCTCGTCGAGCACCACCGCCTTTACGCCGGACGTGCCGATATCGATTCCGAGAAACATGCGCTTACTTCTTGAACGGATCGATGGTGCGGATCGAGCCATCGGGATTGAAGGTGAGCTCGGTCATCTTCGCCGATCGCAGATGGTTGCGGTTCGACAATTGCGTATCGTGGTAGACCAGCTGCCACGTGTTGCCGACCTTCAGGATCGAATGATGCGTCGTCCAGCCCTGCACCGGCAGCAGGATCTTGCCCTGATAACGGAACGGGCCAAGCGGGCTGGTGCCGGTCGCATAGGCGATGAAGTGCGTGTCGCCGGTCGAATAGGTGAAATAGTATTTGCCGCCGCGCTTGAACATCCACGAGGCTTCGAAGAAGCGCCGATCGTGATCGCCGCCGAGCAGCGGCTTGCCGGCTTCGTCGAGGATGACGACGTCGCGTGGTGGCGCGGCAAACTGCTTCATGTCGGGCGTCAGCTTGGCGACCTTGGGCATCAGCGCGGGCTTGTCGTCCTGCTTGAGGTCGGTGTCGCCGGCGTTCGGATCGAACCTGCCGGTCGCCCAGCGCTGCAACTGGCCACCCCAGATGCCGCCGAAATACATGTAGCTCGCGCCGTCGGTATCGGTGAACACCGCCGGATCGATCGAATAGCTGCCCTTGATCGGCATCGGTTCGGCCTTGAACGGACCGACCGGCGACTTCGACGTCGCCACGCCGATCCGGAAGACGCCCTTGGCGTCGCGCGCGGGGATGTAGAGGTAATAGGTGCCGTTCTTGTAGGCGGCATCAGGCGCCCAGCTCTGCTTCGACGCCCAGGGGATGTTCTTAACGTCGATCGCGACCGGATGGACGGTCACCGGTCCGCCGACCCGGTCCATGCTGAGGACGCGGTAGTCGTGCATCGCGTACTGGTTGCCGAGATCGTCGTCGGGGATGCCGGCGTCGACGTCGTGGCTGGGATAGATATAGATCTTGCCGCCGAAGACATGAGCCGACGGATCGGCGGCGTAGATCTCGCGCGTCAGCGGCTGCGCGCGATACTGTCTGCCATCGGGGCTGATCGTCGATCCGGTTTTCGGCGGCGTCGATTGCGCGCCCGATATCGTCGCGGTCAGCGAGGTCGCGCTGAGAGCGACGATCGCCAGTGCGGTGCGGGGGAACAGGCTATGGCGCATTGCGGATAGGTCCTCTCTTTTACCGCCTGCCCTCTACGGAGCCTGTCGGTGAATATCGATACCGCTACCATATGCAGGGCGTCGGCAATGGGCAAGCGTTGACGAAGCGCGGCGGCGGATTCGCCGTTGCAGGCAGATCCATTTCTCGAACCTCCGACTTCGCGACCCCGTCGTTCATTTCGCCCCGTCTTGGATTGGTGGGGGAGGGGAGGATCGGGTTCCATATCACCAAACGTCGGCAGCATAAGCGGGCCGATACACGCCCAACCCTCCCTTTCGCGAAGGCGAAAAGACGCTGGACCCTTCCTCTCAAGAGAGAGGCAGATTCGATTTCGATCCACCCTAGTCTTGTCGGCAAGTCTGGCGCGTTCGTCGAACCTCCGTTCGCCAGCTTCAAGCTTCTTCGGCATAGTAACGGAAATCGTGCCGACTTGGTTTGCGGTCCCGGATCGTTGCGCTAACACCGCTGTCATGACAGTCTCTTCGCCAGCGCCAATCCGCTCCTCGCGCCGCGGAGGCTCGACTCCCACCATCAGCGACGTGGCGGCGCGCGCGGGTGTATCGCCGATGACCGTCTCGCGCGTCATCAACGGCGAGACGAACGTGCGGCCCAAGACCCGCGAGATCGTCAATGCGGCGATCGAGGCGCTGAACTACGCGCCCAATCCCGCGGCGCGCAGCCTAGCCGGGGCCGGGCAGACTCGGATCGGTCTTCTTTACAGCAATCCGAGCGCGGGCTTCCTGAGCGAATTCCTGCTCGGCAGTCTCGAACAGGCGAGTCGCCGCGACGTGCAGATCGTCGTCGAAAAATGCGAACTGGGCGATCACGAGCTTGAGGTCACGCGGCATCTGATCGAGGGTGGGATCGATGGAATCATCCTGCCGCCGCCGTTGTGCGAAGCCGCGGGAGTCCTTGATCTTCTCGCCAAGGCGGGCATCCCGGCGATCGCCGTCGCGACCGCGATGCCATCCGCAGACCAATTGGCGATCGGCATCGACGATCGCGAAGCGGCGTCGATCATGACGCAGCACATCATGGATCTCGGCCATCGCCGGATCGGCTTCATCACCGGCGATCCTAATCTGTCGGCAAGCGGCCAGCGCTATGCGGGCTATACTGCGGCGCTCGAGCAGGCGGGATTGCCGTTCGATCCGGCGCTGGTCGCCGATGGCCTGTTCACCTACCGCTCGGGACTCGACGCGGCGGAACAACTGCTCGCGCTCGAAAATCCGCCGACCGCGATCTTCGCGTCCAACGACGACATGGCAGCGGCGACCGTCGCGATCGCGCATCGTCGCGGGATCGACGTGCCGGGCGATCTGACGGTGTGCGGGTTCGACGATACGACTCTGTCGACCGCGATCTGGCCCGAACTCACGACGATCCACCAGCCGATCGCCGATATGGCGCGTGCGGCAGTCGACCTGCTGGTCACCGCGATCCGCCAATCGGGCAACGGCGCAAAGATCGAACGCCACCAGACGCTCGATTTCACGCTGATCCGCCGCCAGTCTGACGCCGCGCCGCGCCGTCGACCGCGCGAGAGCCGCACTTGACGCGAGCCGCAGAATTGATAGCGATACCATAGAGACGCGGATCGGCCGATCGATACCTGCGCCGTTGTTGAGGATTGGGTGTGATCAAACCGACTCTACATCCGTTCTGTGCGCGGCCCCGGTCTGCCCGGCCGCTACCCTCGATTGCGACCGGCCGCATCGACCGTGATCACAGCCAGGATCGGCGATTCCAGCGTGCTCGAACGAGGAGCCGGAGGCTGCGAAATCATCTGGGCATCGTCCTGCAACATGCACAAATCAGCCGATAAATACGGCGTTTAGGAGGGGTTATGACGCAGACTATCCAAGGGGCCGGCAGTGGCTCGGGCGGATCGGCGGTAAACTACGGTTTCATCACCGCGATCGTCGCCGTCGCCACCATCGGCGGGTTCATGTTCGGCTATGATTCGGGCGTGATCAACGGCACGCAGAAGGGGCTCGAGGCCGCCTTTGCGCTCGGCCGGCTCGGTATCGGCGTGAACGTCGGCGCGATTCTGGTCGGTTCGGCGATCGGTGCATTCGGCGCCGGCCGATTGTCGGACGCGATCGGTCGACGCAGCGTGATGATGCTGTCGGCGGTGCTGTTCCTGGTGTCGGCGCTGGTCGCGGGCGCGGCAGGCTCGTCGGCGATCTTCATCCTGGCGCGGATCATCGGCGGTCTCGGCGTCGGCGCCGCCAGCGTCACCTCGCCAGTCTATATCTCCGAAGTCACGCCGGCGGCGATCCGCGGGCGCCTGTCGAGCGTCCAGCAGGTCATGATCATCTCGGGCCTGACCGGCGCGTTCGTAGCGAATTTCGCGGTCGCACGCTATGCCGGTGGTTCGACCGCCGAGTTCTGGCTTCACCAGTCGGCGTGGCGCTGGATGTTCTGGTTTCAGGCGATCCCGGCTGCGATCTATCTGGTCGCGCTGACGATCATTCCCGAAAGCCCGCGCTTCCTGGTCGCCAAGGGCCGCGAGGAGCAGGCGCATACCGTGCTCACCCGTCTGTTCGGCCGTGAGGAGGCCGATCGCAAGGTGATCGAAATCCGCAATTCGCTGGCCAAGGATCTTCACAAGCCCAAGTTGTCCGACCTGATCGACAAGACCAGCGGCAAGATCCGGCCGATCCTGTGGGCGGGCATCGGCCTCGCGATCTTCCAGCAGTTCGTCGGTATCAACGTCGTGTTCTATTACGGCGCGGTGCTGTGGGAGGCGGTCGGCTTCACCGAGGACAACGCGCTGCAGATCAACATCCTGTCGGGCGTCCTGTCGATCGCGGCGTGCCTGTTCACGATCGCGACGGTCGACAAGATCGGCCGCAAGCCGCTGTTGCTGGTCGGCTCGGCGGGCATGGCGGTCACGCTGGCGATCGTCGCCTATGCGTTCTCGACCGCGGTCACCGATGCCGCAGGCGCGGTCAGCCTGCCGGGTCACAACGGCCTGATCGCGCTGATCTCCGCCAACCTCTACGTCATCTTCTTCAACGCCAGCTGGGGCCCGGTGATGTGGGTGATGCTCGGCGAGATGTTCCCGCAGCAGATCCGCGGCTCGGGCCTCGCTGTCGCCGGCTTCGCACAATGGATCGCCAACGCCGCAATCTCGGTGAGTTTTCCGGCACTGGCGGTCTCGCCCGGCCTGAGCGTCACCTATTTCGGCTACGCTTTCTTCGCGGCAGCGTCGTTCTTCTTCGTGAAGGCGATGGTCAACGAAACGCGCGGCCGCGAACTCGAAGACATGGAGGGATGATCCCGCGGGAGGGCCTTGTGCCCTCCCATCCTTGGGCGAGGCTGGCTCGCGCACAAGCGGCGACCATGGTTAAGGGGTAGATTTAATTCGCAAAAGATTGATGCGGCGCGACTTACATAGATCAAACTATTAATGATTGTAATTTACTGACAGTCCCGAAAGGGAATGGCGTGCCTGATTACAGAGAAAAGGCTCGGCTCGACGCGTTGTACCAGCTCAAGCTGCTGGACACGCCGCCAAGCGAGAGTTTCGACCGCATCACGCGGATGGCCAGCCAGATCTTCGGCCTGCCGGTCGCGGCGGTGTCGCTGACCGATCAGGACCGGCAATGGTTCAAGTCGCGCGTCGGCATCGACCACGACACGATCGTGCGCGAAAAGGCGCCGTGTTCGGAGGTCGCCGAGTCGACCAGTCCCCTGGTCATCGAGGATTTTCTCGAGGACGCATTCTACGCCGATAGCCCGTTGAGCCTTGCCGGCACGCGTTTTTACGCGGGCGCACCGTTGGTCACGAGCGACGGTTACGGCCTTGGATCGCTCTGCGTGCTCGGCACCGAGCCGCGCAAGGCGTCCGAATCGGAGATGGCCGCGCTGACCGATCTCGCGGCGATGGTCATGGCTCAGATCGAATTGCAGCACGCGTTCGGCCGGATCGATTCGGTCAGCGGCATGCCGAACAGGAATCAGTTTCGCGAGGATTTGATCGACCTGACGCGCGATCACCACGGCGAACAGCGTCTGGTGGTCGTCGTCGACCTGGCGCGCGACGACCAGATCAACCGGATCCTGCGCGCGATGGGCGCAACGCGCGTCGACGAATTGATCCGGGAGGCCGCGCAGTCGTTGCGCAAGGCGCTCGATCCGTCACGAATCGCCTATCATGTCGGCGCGGCCCAGTTCGCGTTTCTCGGCCCGCTCGGCGTCGAGCAGGATGTGTATATGGCGGATCTTCAGGCCAGCTTCGCCAAGATTCGGGAATCGTCGTCGCTGCGGTTCGTAACCAACGTCGCGATCGGCGTGCGATCCTTCACGCTGGGTCATGCATCGGCTGGCGACGTGTTGCGCGCCGCCGCCAGCGCGGCGCAGGACGCACGGAGCGCGGACGGCGCGATCGCGCTGTATTCGCCCGAAAACGATATCGCACACCGCCGCCAGTATATGTTGTTGGAGGATTTCGGGACCGCGCTCGAAGCCGGCGACCAGCTCCGGCTCGTGTTTCAACCGCGGATCGAGCTTGCGACGCGGCGCTGCATCGGTGTCGAAGCGCTGTTGCGGTGGCGTCATCCCGAGCTTGGCGAGATTTCACCGGCCGAATTCATCCCGATCATCGAACATACCTCGCTCGCGCGTCCGACGACGCAATGGGTGCTGGACGCGGCGCTGGACCAGATCGTCGATTGGACCGCGGCGGGCATCACCGTCGCGGTGTCGGTGAACATATCGGCGGCCAACCTTCAAGAACCGGATCTGATCGAACGCATCCAGATGGCCTTGTTGCGGCGAAATCTGCGCCCCAATCAGCTCGAGATCGAACTGACCGAGAGCGCGATCATGGACCACCCCGACCAGGCGATGGCGATGCTCGCGCAACTGGCGGCGACCGACATCTCGCTGGCGATCGACGATTTCGGGACGGGACACAGCAGCCTCGCCTATCTGCAAAGGTTGCCGGCGCAGGTGGTGAAGATCGACCAAGCCTTCGTGCGCAACCTGACAGTGCCGGCGGGCGCGGACTTCGTTCTTGTCGAGACGATGATCGGGTTGGCGCAGCGGCTTGGCTACCGGGTGGTCGCGGAAGGCGTGGAGACCGAGGACGCGGCCTCCGTCTTGGCGCAGATCGGCTGCGAGGAAGCGCAGGGCTTCCTGTTCGGGCGGCCGATGGAACCGTCGAATTTCGTGCAGTGGATGTCGGCTGTGCAGTCGGCCGATGCGCCGATCGCGAACGTGGCCTGAAGCTTAGGCGCCTGCTGGTATCACGTCGTCGCGCACTTCGAAGCATTTGGCGCTGGTGGAGCCGAGGGGAATCGAACCCCTGACCTCTGCAGTGCGATTGCAGCGCTCTCCCATCTGAGCTACGGCCCCGCGCCCTGTGGCCAAAGGCCATGATCGAGCCAATAGCCGGTCGTTTTGGGCGATGCAACCGGTCCGATCGCGCTGCCGGAACTTGCGCGCGCAGATCGTCGCGATAGCGGGGCCGATCGACGTTACACCCGCGTAACTACAGGAACATAAGCGGTTTTCGGCGCTTGTAAGGGTCGGACTGTACGGCGTCGCATCCGACGGGGCCGGCAACCGCAGGACGTTACAATAGGAGTTTCCTATGGCTTACGAACGCTACACCCGCGACCCCAATTCCGGCGATTACTACGGCCGGCCCAATTCGCAGGATTACGGCCGCGACTTCCGTACCGATGGCGGTGGCTATGGCCGCTCCAGCGCACGCGAGTACGAAGCTGCCGGCGAGTATGATCGCGACAATCGTTCCGATCGATCTGCAGGCGACCGCCAGCCACGCGGCGATGGCTATGGCCGCAACTACGCACAACAGGATCGTGGTGGCCGCGAATCATACGGGAATTACCAGCCTAATGACCGCGGTGGCTCGCAGCAGTCGTACGGCAGCACCAGCGAATATCATGGCAGCTACGCGTCGGACGGGCGTCGTTTCGAGGATGTCGGCCCGAATCGCCACGCCGATGACGATTACCGCAATCAGGGCCGCGATCGTGGCGGTCGTGGGCTGGATCGTGGCTATGGCCGCCAGCCGCAGGGCTACGACTATGACGATCGCGGATTCATCGCGCGCGCCGGTGACGAAGTGCGCTCGTGGTTCGGCGATGACGAGGCGGAGCGTCGTCGCGAGGCGGATGCGCGGTATGACGAGCGGTACGACCGCCAGACGGGCAGCCGGTCGTCGCACCCGCACGACGATCACTATCACAGCTGGCGCAACACGCAGATTGCCGAACTCGACCGTGATTACGACGAATATCGCAACGAGCATCGCTCGAAGTTCGAAAACGAGTTCTCGTCGTGGCGGACCGAGCGGCAGGGCCAGCGCAGTGCGCTGTCGCAGGTCACCGAGCACATGGAAGTCGTCGGGTCCGACGGCAGCCATGTCGGCACGGTCGACAAGGTGAAGGGCGACCGGATTCTGCTGACCAAGAACGACCGCGATGCGGGCGGCGTGCATCATTCGATCCCGTCGCGCTGGATCAAGACCGTCGACGGCAAGGTGACGCTGTCGAAGTCGGCCGACGAAGCCAAGGCAGCGTGGAAGGAAGAAGAGCGCAACTCGGCGATGTTCGACTATGGCGATCGCACCGGCGGCGACAAGAAGGACGCCGCTACGACGGGGTATGCTTCGACCACGCAGGCCGGCAGCACTGCCGGCGCGACGTCGACCACGGGCACGACATCGGACACGCTCGGCAAGTCCGGGTCGACCACATACTAATCGTTTGAAAGCATTGGCTGACGTCGCGTGACGTTAGCCGAAAACGAGCCCGGGCGAAACCGTCCGGGCTTTTTTGCGGGTTGCGCCGGACGCGCGTTTCGCCATACCCGGTTCACGAATAATCAAGACAGGAGCAAGTTTATGGCCCGTGCATGGAGCCTGAAGGCACGTCCGCAAGGCATGCCGAAGCATACCGACTTCGCCATGATCGATCTCGACCAGTCGATGCTCGGCGCCGGCGAGGTGCGTATCGCCAATCGCTGGCTGTCGGTCGACCCGTACATGCGCGGTCGGATGAACGACGTGAAAAGCTATGTCCCGCCGTTCGCGCTGGGCGAGGCGATGCAGGGCGGCGCGGTCGGCGAAGTGGTCGAGAGCAACGACGACGGCATCAAGGTCGGCGACATGGTGCTGCACATGGCGGGGTGGCGTGACGAGGCGGTGGTGCCGGCCGCACAGGTGCAGAAGCTGCCCACGCTCGATGTACCCGCGCAGGCTTTTCTGGGTCAACTCGGCATGCCGGGCATGACCGGGTATTTCGGGCTGCTCCAGGTTGCCGAGGCGAAGGCGGGCGACACGGTGTTCGTGTCGGCGGCGGCGGGTGCGGTTGGATCGACGGTCGTGCAGGTCGCCAAGGCCAAGGGCATGACGGTGATCGGCTCGGCCGGCGGCGCGGAGAAATGCGCGTGGGTGAAGTCGCTCGGTGCGGATGCGGTGATCGACTATAAGAGCGACGTGCCGGTGGTGAAGGCGCTCGGCGAGGCCGCTCCGAAAGGTATCGACGTGTATTTCGATAACGTCGGGGGCGAGCATCTCGACGCGGCGCTGGCGCATGCGCGGATGCACGCACGGTTCGCGGTGTGCGGGATGATCGACGTGTACAACAGCGGCGCGGCGACGCAGCTGAAGTACCTCGCGCGGCTGATCGGTAACCGTGTGCAGATCCGCGGGTTCATCGTCAGCGACTACATGAATCGCGCCGAGGAGTTCTACAAGGACATGGGCGGGATGCTGGCGGCGGGGACGCTGAAGCGGCAGGAGACGGTGCACGAGGGGCTCGAGACGATGCCGGATGCGTTTCTCGGGCTGTTCTCGGGTGGGAATACGGGGAAGATGCTCGTCAAGGTTTGAGTTAAACTTCCTCCATTCCAGCAGCTACCCCCCCGGCGAAGGCCGGGGTCCAATTGGAAAGGTCGCAGTAACGGAACGTATCGCCCGTCATTCGCGTCCCGCAATTGGGCCCCGGCCTTCGCCGGGGTGGGGGCAAGGTCTGACCGCCTCGCTGAAATGACGATCAGGTCGATCCGCGTGCCTACAACCACTTCGCCTGTTTGAACTTCACGTACAGCGCGGCACAGACGACGCCGATCACACCCAGCACGACGAAATACCCGTATTCCGTCTTCAACTCGGGCATGTGTTCGAAGTTCATGCCGTAAATCCCCGCGATCGCGGTCGGGACGGCGAGGATCGCAGCCCAGGCGGCGAGCTGGCGGGTGATCGCGCCGGTCCTTTGTTGCTCCAGCAGGTTGCTGAATTCGAACACCGACGTCAGCACCTCGCGAAGGCCTTCGACCATCGTCTGCACGCGGCGGACGTGGTCGAGTACGTCGCTGAAATACGGTTTCGCCTCGGTGTCGATGCAGGGCAGGTCGAGGCGGACGATCTTGCCCGCGACCTCGCCCATCGGGCCCAGGATGCGCTGGAAGCGGATCATCTCGCGTCGGAGCCCGAAGATGCGGACGATTTCGTCGCGGCCCAGGAAGGCGTCGATCGTGCGTTGTTCCATCGCCAGTACCTCGTCCTCAATGCTCTCGACGATCGGGAGATAGCCGTCGACGACGT
Organism: Sphingomonas sp. M1A8_2b; assembly: GCF_053345535.1. Classification (NCBI taxonomy): domain Bacteria; kingdom Pseudomonadati; phylum Pseudomonadota; class Alphaproteobacteria; order Sphingomonadales; family Sphingomonadaceae; genus Sphingomonas; species Sphingomonas sp. M1A8_2b. The sequence goes on from NZ_JBKFAH010000004.1 coordinate 359,233, forward strand.
AATCGAGGATCGCGTGGAGGACGTAATCGACGCCGTTGATCAGCAAGGTCGGCGCGGCTTCGAGCTGTTCGCGGAGTGCCTTGTGCGACCGCGCCGAGCCGTGGCGGACGCTGATGATGTGGCTGTGGCCGACGAAGATCGCGGTTTCGCCATATGCGATCTTGTCCTGCTCCAGCTGCGCGGTGCGCGCGACCACGAAGAGCTGGTCGCCATAGACGTCGACCTTGGGCAGCTGGTCCGCCTTGATGGCGTCCTCCACCGCCAGTGGGTGAAGGTTATACTGGTCCTTCAGCGTTCGCATCTCGGCGTCGGTCGGGTCGCAGATGCCGATCCAGACGAACTCGGAGCGATCCGCCGGGCAATCGACCTTTTCGTCGATCGAGACCGCGCGGACACGCTTGCCATGGCGATAGAGATACGCGGCGACGACCGTCATGGAGCCTCGAGGATTACGCGGACTGGGCTCGCGCCGGTATCAGAACGCCGGCAACACCGCACCCCGATAATGCTGCTCGATGAAGGTCTTGGTGGCCGGGCTGCGCAGCGCGGCGATCAGCTTGACGACGCGCGGATCCTTCTCGCCGCCGGGCAGGCCGACGACGAAATTGACGTAGGGGCTGTTCTTGTCCTCGATCGCGAGCGCGTCGCGGACCGGATTGAGCTTCGCGTCGAGCGCGTAATTGGTGTTGATCAGCGCGAGATCGACCTCGCCGAGCGTGCGGGGCAGGGTGGCACCCTCCAGCTCCTTGAACTGCAGGTTGCGCGGGTTGGTGGCGATGTCGTTGAGGCTCGACAGCGGGTTGGTCGGGTTCTTGAGCGTGATGAGCCCGGCCTTTTGGAGCAGCAGCAGCGCGCGGCCGCCGTTGCTTGGCTCGTTGGGGATCGCGACGGTGGCGCCGTTTGGGATCTGCGCGATCGACTTCCACTTACGCGAATAGGCACCGAGCGGTTCGACGTGGACGCCTGCATAGGTCACGAGATGCGTGCCGCGCGAGGCGTTGAACTGGTCGAGATACGGCTTGGTCTCGAAGTAACTCACGTCGATCTGCTTCTGCTCGACCTGGAGATTGGGCTGGACGTAATCGTTGAAGACGCGGATCTGGAGGTCGACGCCTTCCTTGGCGAGCGTCGGCTTGATCGACTCCAGGATTTCGGCATGCGGCACGGCGGTCGCGGCGACGGTCAGCGTCTTGCCGTCGTTGGTCTTGGTGCCACCGCAGGCGGCGAGCGCGAGCAGCGAGAACGAGGCGAGCAAGGTGCGGCGGTTCATGCGAATTCCTAGCGGCGTTAAATCAGCGGCGGGTGAAGTGGCGGGCGAGCGCGTCGCCGGCATATTGGATGATCTGGACGAGCACGACCAGCAGCACGACGGTGACGACCATGACGTCGGTCTGGAAGCGCTGATAGCCGAAGCGGATCGCGAGATCGCCGAGCCCGCCCGCGCCGACCACGCCCGCCATCGCGGTGAACGAGACGAGCGCGACGGCGGTCACGGTGGCGCCGGCGATCAGTCCGGGGAGCGCCTCGGGGATCAGCGCGCCGGTGACGATCTGGCGCGTGGTGGCGCCCATCGCCTGCACCGCCTCGATCGTGGTGCGGTCGACTTCCTTGAGCGATCCCTCGACGAGGCGCGCGTAGAATGGCGCTGCGCCGACGACGAGCGGCGGGATCGCGCCGGCGACGCCTAGCGAGGTGCCGACGAGCATCACGGTGAGCGGGATCATCACGATCAGCAGGATGATGAACGGCACCGAGCGGAGGATGTTGACGACGACCCCGAGCACGGCGTTGGCGACGCGGTTCTGCGACAGGCGGCCCTGGCCGGTGAGGTAGAGCAGGACGCCGAGCGGGAGGCCGAACGCGATGGTGAGGATCAGCGATCCGCCGAGCATGATCAGCGTGTCGAGGCAGGCCTGGCCGATGTCCGACCAGTCGATGTTGGCGAAGAAGCTCATGCCGCCAGCGCCGCGAGCATGCGCTGCGTTGCCGGGTGGGCGGCGTTGGCGAAGATGTCGGTAACGTCTCCGGTCTCGACGATACGGCCGCGCTCAAGGACGGCGACGCGGTCGCAGACGTAGCGGACGACATCCATTTCGTGGGTGATCAGGACGATCGTCAGGCCGAGGTCTCGGTTGAGCTCGCGGAGGAGGGTGAGGACCGAGCGGGTGGTTTCGGGGTCTAGTGCGCTGGTCGCTTCGTCGCAGAGCAGGATGTCGGGGTCGGTGGCGAGCGCGCGGGCGATGCCGACGCGCTGCTTCTGGCCGCCGGAGAGTTGGGCAGGGTATTTCGCGGCGTGATCGGCGAGGCCTACGCGGTCGAGCAGCGCGGCAACTTTCGTCTCGCGCTCGGCTTTGGATACGCCCGCCAGCACCAGCGGGAACGCGACGTTTGCGGCGACCGTGCGCGACGACAGCAGGCCGAAGTTCTGGAAGATCATGCCGATGCGGCGGCGTAGCGCGCGCAGGTCTGAGGCCGACAGCACGGCTACGTCGACGCCATCGACTTCGACCCGGCCCGAAGTCGGGCGTTCGAGCGCGTTGATCAGGCGGATCAGCGTCGACTTGCCTGCGCCCGACTGGCCGATGACGCCGAACACGCCGCGTGCGGGGATTTCGAGCGATACGCCGTCTAGGGCCGCCGCTTCGCTTGCCGGGTAGGTTTTAACGACGACGGTAAGGCGGATCATGCGGTGCCCATGACCTGCGCGGCGAACCGCTCCATTTCCTCGGCCTGCGGGCTCATCTGGAGCAGCAGCAGGTCGAGACCGGCGGCCTCGTATTCCGCGACGCGCTCCTTCAGTTGTTCGGGCGTGCCGACCAGATTGGGGCGCAGGCCGCGGTTGGAGACCGAGTATTCCTGGATCTTGAGTTCGCGTTCGAGCTGCGTGCCCGATAGCCACTGGTCGAAGTTCGCGTAGCCGGCGGGGAGTTCGGTGACGCTGGTGATGCGTTCGAGATCGCGCTTCGCCTCGGCTTCGCTGTCGCGGACGATCGCATAGGCGGCCATGCCGTATTGCATCGGCGCGCCGCCAGCTGCCTCACGCCGCGCCGCCATGTCGGCGATCTTCGGGGCGATCGCGTCAGCGGGGTCGCCGTGCATGACGTACGCGTCGCACTGCGCGGCGATCATCGCCTTGGCCTTCTCGCTTTCGCCGCCCGCGTAGACGGTCGGGCGCTTGGCGGGCTTGGGTGAGCAGATCGCCTGCTGCGTGGTGTAGAACTGGCCCGCGAAGTCGAACCGCTCCTGCGTCCACAGCCCGTCGACGACGGTCAGCCACTCGGCGGTACGCGCGTAGCGATCGTCGTGCTGGTCGAACTGGAGGCCGTATTGCTTGGCCTCGTCCGCCCACCAGGACGACACGACGTTGAGCGCGAGGCGACCGCCCGAAATGCGGTCGATGTTCGCCGCCGCCTTGGCGAACAGCGCGGGGTGGTGGAAGTTCGGGCGGACCGCGACCATCAGCTCGATACTGTCGGTCACCGCCGCCAGCGCCGCCGCGGTCGACCATGCGTCGAGCGCAGGCTGTTCGATGCCCTTGATATCGTTGAGGTTCAGCTCGGCGATCAGCGTCAGGTCATAGCCCCAGCGCTCGGCATTCTGCGTCAGCGCCTTGGTGTACGCCCAGTTCGCCTCCATCCCTTCGTCGGGGACGTTGCGGAGCCAGCCGCCGAAGACGGGAGTCCAGTAACCGTAGCGCATCAGCGGGCCTTCTCGATCTGTTCGACGAGGTAATCGACGAGCCGGTCGTGCGGATCCCAGCCGAGCGTTTCCAGCGGCTTGGCGACGAAGTTCGACAGCGCGTTGATGTCGTAGAAGCGTGCCACGCCGTCGCGGTCGTCGATCATCACCTCAACTCCGCCGACATCGAGATCAACGGCGCGGGCGATCGCCTCGGCGGCGTCTTTCAAGGTCTGCGACGGCTCGACCGCGGACATCTTGATGCCGGAGCCGGGGACGACGCATGCATCCGCCGGGCAGAGATCGAATGCGCCGCCGCCCGCGACGTCGATCGCGTAAAGAAATTTGCGGTCGAGAGTCTCGATCCGGGTGATCGCGCCGTCGCGGACAGGGACGTATTCCTGGACCAGCAGGACGCCGTCGACGCTGCTCGGCAGGCCGGCGGCGGCCACTGCGGTGCGCAGTTCAGCGAGGCTGTCGAAACGGATGATGCCCGCCCCCGAACCGCCAATGTTCGCTTTGACGACCAGCGGGAAGCGGAGCGTCTGGGCGGCGGGGACGACGTCGGCGGCGCGGTGGACGACGCGCGTTTCGGGGATCGCGAGGCCGAGCGAGGCGATCAGCGACAACTGCCGGGCTTTCGAGGCGTCGATCGCGAGGACGTCGGTGCCGTTGATCACGCGCGCGCCGGTGCGGCGCCAGTGATCGAGCATCGCCATCGTGTCGAAGATCGGATGCTCGTCGCTGCGCAGGAAGCTCGACATCGCGATCCGGTTGAAGACGACGGGGGCGGGGGCGCTCTGGTCGGCGGGGTTCCAGAAGCCGTCGGACGTCGCGCGGGTGAACGCGACGCCGCGGCGATCGAGGGCCGCGAACAGCGGTTCGAACCAGAGCGGGTGCTCGTAGAGAATGGCGAGATCGGTCATCGCTTCCCGGATACGCATTGCGCGCGGGCGTGCAAACCCAAGCAAAACTTTGCCGCGCGCAATATCGTGTCGCGGGCCGCTGACAGGGAGGGGAGGACGCGGTAGCGTAGCGGATGATTTCCAGATTCGTCACGCTCGCTCTTGCCGTTCTCGGCGCCGCTTCCGTCTCGGCGCAGGAGGCTCCGCTTGCGCCGCCACCCGCTGCTCCGGCGACTGTCTCGATCGTGATGACGACGAGCGAGGGGCCGATCACGCTGGCGCTGGAGAAGGATCGCGCGCCGCTGACGACCGCGAACTTCCTGCGGTATGTCGACCAGAAGCGGCTCGACGGGGTGACGTTCTATCGCGCGATGAAGCTCGGGGCGGACGCGGGGTTGATCCAGGGCGGGCCGCAGGGTGAGGTGAAGCGGCTGCTACCGCCGGTAAAGCATGAGCCGACCAGCCAGACCGGGCTGTCGCATGTCGACGCGACGATCTCGATGGCACGGTTCGCGCCGGGGAGCGCGACTGCGGACTTCTTCATTACCGTCGGGCCGGTGTTGTCGCTGGATGCTAATCCGGCGGGGAGTGGGGATACGGCGGGGTTCGCGGCGTTCGGGCATGTGGTGGAAGGTATGGACGTGGTGAAGCGCATCCTTGCTGCGCCGACTTCGCCTACGGCTGGGGTTGGGGTGATGAAGGGGCAGATGATTGCTGCGCCGGTTAAGATTTTGACGGTGCGGCGAGTAAAGTAAGGCCACCACTCAATTCCACCCCGGCGGAGGCCGGGGCCCAATTGGGGAACGTTGCTAACGTAGGACTGCGATCAGTTACTCTGACCTTTCCGATTGGGCTCCGGCCTTCGCCGGGGTGGTGTGAGGAAAGGTTACCCCCCACTAAATTGTTTCCCCGCGAAGGCGGGGACCCAGACTGGGCTCCCGCCTTCGCGGGAGAACAAGAGGGCGGGGGCTGACCTTCGCCCTCAGGCCGGCGCCATCACCCGGATGATCCCGGCCGCGACCTTGGCAGTCACCGGGGTCTTCGCCAGGACCTCGCCGTCGATCGAGATCGGCAACGGCGGGATCGTGTTGATCTTCAGGCTCTTCCCCCGAAAGTCCCGCACCTTCTCATGTCGAGACTCGAGCCGGAACACACTGGACGCCCAGTTCTGCACCAGCCGTCGCTTCACATGCCCCATCACCGCCTGCACCACGATCTCGCCCGAATCGACCGCCGCGGCATCCACTAGTTCCGTACCGCCGTGATACGGCCCGTTAGAGATCCGCACCTCGACGACGCGGATCTTCACCGCGGTCGGGCCTTCGCCGACGATCAGCGTGAAGGGGCGGAAGCGCATGTATTGATACGTCGCCCACGCGAGGTAGCCGACCTTGCCGAATATCTTCTTCAGCCCGTGCGGGACCGTCTCGGCGATCTTCGGGCTGATGCCCATCGCGGCGCAGTTTGCGAAATAATCGCCGTCGATCATGCCGAGATCGATCCGCCGCGGCTTGCCGGTGCGGATCACCTCGACCGCGCCTTCGATATTCAGCGGAATGCCGAGCGTGCGCGCAAAACTGTTGGCAGTGCCGAGCGGGAGCACGCCAAGGATCACGTCGTGGCCGACCATCAGGTCCACCAGCCCGCTGACCGTGCCGTCGCCGCCGCCGAGGATCAGCAGGTCTGGCTTCTTCGCCAGCGCGCGCAGCACGGTAGATTCGAGATCCTTCGGGTCCTCGACCGCGTGCGCGTCGACCTCGTATGGCAACCCGGACATCGCCGCGCACGCACGCTTGAACAGCTTCTGGCCTTTGCGCGACTTCGCGTTGACGACGAGCGCCGCGGACGTGATCGTATCGTTCGACATAAGGCCCCCAACGCACGGCATGCGGTTTCGCACCCGTAACGCTCTGGAGTAACGCTTGATTGGCCCGTGCGCATCCCGCAAAGCCCGCGCATGACCGCAAGCTATCCCGCGCTTCGCCTCCGTCGCACCCGCGCCTCCGCCTGGAGCCGCCGCCTCCATGCCGAGACCGTGCTGACTCCCGCCGACCTGATCTGGCCTTTGTTTGTCGCCGAAGGAGAGGGGGTCGAGCAACCGATCGCCAGCCTGCCGGGCGTGTCGCGCTGGTCGGTCGACGGGATCGTCGCACGCGGTCGCGAGGCACGCGACCTCGGCATCCCGTGCATCGCGCTGTTCCCGTACACGCAGGTCGAGCGCCGGACCGAAGACGGTCGGGAGGCGCTCAACCCCGACAACCTGATGTGCCAGGCGATCCGCGCGCTGAAGGATGCCGTGCCCGAGATCGGCGTGCTGACCGACGTCGCGCTCGATCCGTACACGAGTCACGGTCATGACGGGCTGGTCGATGACGCCGGCTACGTCGTCAACGACACGACCGCCGAGATGCTCGTTGCGCAGGCGCTCAACCAGGCGAACGCGGGCGCCGACATCATCGCGCCATCGGACATGATGGATGGGCGGATCGGCATGATCCGCAGCGCGCTGGAGGCGGACTCGCATCACAACGTGCAGATCATGTCCTACGCCGCCAAATATGCGAGCGCGTTTTACGGTCCGTTCCGTGACGCGGTCGGGTCGCGCGGGCTGCTCAAGGGCGACAAGAAGACGTACCAGATGGACAACGCCAACGCCGAAGAGGCCTTGCGCGAGGTCGCGATGGACCTGGCGGAGGGCGCCGACACGGTGATGGTCAAGCCCGGCCTGCCGTATCTCGACATCATCGTCCGCGTGCGACAGGCGTTCGAGGTTCCGGTGTTCGCCTACCAGGTGTCGGGCGAATACGCGATGATCGAGCACGCGGTTGCCGCGGGCGCGGCCGAGCGCGACGTCATGGTGCTGGAGACGCTGATGTCGTTCAAGCGCGCGGGTTGCTCGGGCGTGCTGACCTACCACGCGGCGCACGCGGCCAAATTGCTCGGGTGATGATCGAGACGGCGCGGCTCACCTTGCGCGGCTGGCGCGATGATGATGCTGCCGCGCATCATGCGATGTGTGCGGATCCGGCGGTGATGGCGTATCTCGGGCCGGCGCCGTCGCTGGAGGATTCCGCCGCGGTGGTCGTGCGCCAGAACGCGATGCTCGTCGGCTCTGGCGCATGCTTCTGGGCGCTCGAACGACGCGATACCGGCACGTTCATCGGCTGGTGCGGGATCAAGCCCGGTCCGGTCGGGACGCCGATCGAAGACGAGCCGGAAATCGGCTGGAGCCTGGTGCGCGCGCATTGGGGGCAGGGTTACGCGCGTGAGGCCGCCGAGGCGGCGCTCGCATGGGGCTGGCGGGAATTGAACCTTCCGACAGTCTGGGCAATCACCGTCCCCGCAAACACCGCCAGCCGCACGCTTATGGAACGGCTCGGCATGGCGCGCGTCCATGGTGGTGATTTCGACCATCCAAAATTGGCTGAAGACGACGCTCTCCGCCGCCACATCCTCTACCGGATCGACCGTCCCGCCTATGTCTGAAACCCCCTTGATGGCGCGCTGGTGCCGGACGATGTTCGTGGCGACGATCCTGACCGGGTCGTTCTTGCTGTTCCTCGTCCAGCCGATGGTGGCGCGGATGGCGCTGCCGCGGCTTGGCGGCGCGCCGGCGGTGTGGAACTCAGCGATGCTGGTATACCAGGCGCTGCTGCTGGCGGGTTATGCGTACGCGCATTGGCTCGGGCGAGTGCGGCCGCGCGCGCAGGCGGCGATCCACCTCGGCGTGCTGATCGTCGCGGCCTTGTGGCTACCGATCGGGTTGGTCGCGATGGCGCCGTCGGCGGAGGCGCAGCCGGCGCTCTGGGTGCCCTGGCTGCTGGGGCTGTCGATCGGTCCGTTGTTCTTCGCGGTCTCCGCGCAGGCGCCGTTGATCCAGCGCTGGTTCAGCGACGCGAGCGGGGGCGGCGATCCCTATGCGCTGTATGCGGCGTCCAATCTGGGCAGTTTTGCCGGCCTGATCGCGTACCCGCTGCTGGTCGAGCCGCTGATGGCGGTCCACGGGCAAAGCTTGCTGTGGAGCGGCGGCTATCTGCTGCTGATCGTGCTGGTGCTCGCCTGTGCCACGCGCCTGCCCAGGACCGCGGCGGTCGACCACGTCGCCGCGACCAGCCCGCCGCCGGGTGCCGGGCGGATCGCGCACTGGATCGCGCTGGCGCTCGTGCCCTCGGGGATGATGCTGGCGACATCGACCTATATCTCGACCGATATCGTCGCGATGCCGTTGCTGTGGGTGATCCCGCTGGGGCTGTATCTGCTGAGCTTCAGCGTGGCGTTCGCGAACGATCGCTGGCTCGCCGACCTGCTGACGCGGATCGCGCCGATCACGATTCTGTTGTTCGGCGGCATCATCATGGGCGGCATGAACGAACGCCCGTTCTTCAGCGCGGGTATCGCGCTGGTGCTACTGTTCATGATCTCGGTCGCGCTGCACACCGCGCTGTACCGCAAGCGCCCCGCGCCCGATCGGTTGACCGGGTTCTACCTTGCGATGTCGGCAGGCGGTGCGCTCGGCGGCGTGTTCGCCGCGCTGGTCGCGCCGGTGGTGTTCGACTGGACCTATGAATATCCGCTGCTGATCCTCGCAGCAGGGGCGCTGGTGCCGCAGGTTTACCTACTCGCCCAGTTCCGCGCGCTGTGGACAGGGGGAGGGCGGACGAAGTGGTTCGCGCTCGCCGTGATCACGCTGGTACTGCTGATGGTCGCGGGCCTCCGAATCACGCACCCCGACGGCGTGTTCGGCGAAAGCCGGCAGGGCCTGGACTTCCTCGTCATCGCGGCGCTAGGCTTCTTGGCGATCGGTGCGCGCGTTCCGTACATGATCGTGCTGGCCGGGGCGCTCGTGCTGTTCGGCGGCTACCGCTCGCTCGAACTGTCGATCGAGCCCGGCGCGCGCGTCCGCAGCTATTTCGGAGTCTACACGGTGCGTGACGAGCCGGGCCCGAACGGCGGGACGCGCGAGCTCGATCACGGGACGACCGTCCACGGCATCCAGCTGCGCGGTTCGCGGGCTCGCGAGCGGACGCCGACCACGTATTACGCACGAGGCTCGGGCGTCGGGCAGGCGATGCTCGCCGCACCCGCTTTGTACGGAGCGACTGCGCGGATCGGCGTCGTCGGGCTCGGGACCGGGACGCTGTCCTGCTATGCGAAACCCGGTCAGCGCTGGCGGTTCTACGAGATCGACCCGGCGGTCGTGGCGATCGCGCGCGACACCGGCCAGTTCACCTATCTGGCGAAATGCCTGCCCAACCCCGAGATCCGGATGGGCGACGCGCGGATCGCGCTGGCGCACGACGCGTCGAACAGCCTCGACTTGCTGGCGCTCGATGCGTTCTCGTCCGATTCGGTGCCGATGCACCTGATGACGCGCGAGGCGTTCGCGACCTATGGCCGGGTGCTCGCGCACGACGGCCTGTTGCTGGTGCATATCTCGAACCGGTTCATCGATCTCGAGCCGGTGGTGGCCGCCGCGGCGCGCGAGGGCGGCTGGACCGCAGTCATCCTGCGCTATCGCCCACCGAGCCTGCTCGTCGACCGCGCTTCGGCATCGGACTGGGTGGCCTTGTCACGCGATCCCCGTGGCATTGCGGCGATGCGCGCCGGCGACCCGGGCTGGACCGCGCTGACGCCGCGCGCGGGCTTTACCGGGTGGACCGACGACTATTCGACGATCCTGCCGCTGTTGAAGGGGTTTTAAGCGCGCTCAGGCGGCGGGCAGGGTGGCCTGAATGCGGGCGATCGTTGCGCCCTCGCGGTCGGTCTCGGCCTGCGCCTTTTCACGGATCGTAGCCAGCGCGGGATAGTCGGGCTGGAGCTTGGCGGCGCGGTCGGTCGCGCGCGATTCGATGTCGGTGACCAGCGACGAACTCTGCGCGCGCCAGTCGTCGAGCGCGGCCAGCGCCGACTGCGCGGCGATCCAGCCTTCGCTGCCGACCGGCGCGCCGCGCGCGGTCCGCGCCGCCGCCTCAGCCTTGGCCGCGTCGCGCGCGAACCCCTTGGCGATCACGTCCAGCTTGTCGGCGATCGTTGCGATCTCCGCATCGAGCGCCGGATCGGGTGCTGCGACCGCGGCCTTCACCGCGGGCTCGGCGAACCCGAGCTTCTCGATCGGCCGGACGCCAAGCGACGGATAGCTGGTCTTGTCCTCCGTGCACGCGCCCATCACGACGATCAGGGCCAGCGATGTGAGGCGGAGCAATACGGTGTGTTTCATGTCCGCCGCTCTATGCCGTCGCGTATCGCGACACAACTTTATCGCGGCAAACCCTTGCGCCCCGGAAAATGCCTGCTATCAGCGCCCCTCCAGTGCACCCATAGCTCAGCTGGATAGAGCATCAGACTACGAATCTGAGGGTCGGGCGTTCGAATCGCTCTGGGTGCACCAGGATTTTCCGCTTCACGGCGGGCTTGGCCGGACCGGACACGGTATGGCGATGCACCCATAGCTCAGCTGGATAGAGCATCAGACTACGAATCTGAGGGTCGGGCGTTCGAATCGCTCTGGGTGCACCATTTTCTCATGCCGGCTTGTTGAACGACGGCATTCTCCGCATCATCGATGCGCGATCTCGGGGTCCTCGCCGATCTCCATCGCCGGAATGCGACTTTGATCAGGCCGCGGCGTTGAGATGCCGGACCATATTCAGGAGATCGTGATGCAGCGTACGGGTAGGGGATTGATCGGGGGCGCGATGCTGGCGGCCATGTCGGGGCTCGGGCTGTCGCTCTATTCGAGCCGGCTCGCGCGTCACGCCGAAAATCTGGTGCCGCCCGACGGGCGTTTTCTCGACGTCGACGGAGCACGTCTCCATTATATCGATGTCGGATCGCAGACTGGACCAACGATCGTCATGGTCCATGGCCTCGGCGGACAATTGCGCAACTTCAGCTACGCGCTCGTCGATCTGCTGAAGGATGACTATCGCGTCATCGCCGTTGATCGGCCTGGTTCGGGCTATTCGGTCGCGACCGGCAACGCCACGCCGGGGATTATCGCGCAGGGTGCGATCATCGCGGACTTCATCCAGAAGCTCGGGCTCGATCGGCCGCTGTTCGTCGGCCATTCGCTGGGCGGCGCGATCGGGCTGGCGGTCGGCCTCGATCATCCGCACCTCGTCCGCGCGCTGGCGTTGATCGCGCCGCTGACGCAGCCGCTGGAGCAGGTGCCCGAGAGTTTTCGCGGACTCGCGCGGATTCCTGCCGGTGCGCGTCTCGCGTTCGCGCAGGTGCTGGGGACGCCCCTCAGCCGGCTGACGGCGACCAGGACGCTGCAAGGCGTGTTCGCCCCCGAGGCGGTGCCTGAGGACTTCGTGACCCGCGGCGGCGGTGCGCTCGCGGCGCGACCGATCGCGATCGCCGCAGCGGCAGCAGATCTGGCAGGGGCGAACGACGACGTGACGGCGATGGCGGTGAGGTATGGCGAAATCCAGCTCCCGACGCGCATCCTGTACGGGCGGCAGGACGCGATCCTCGATCCGGCGTGGAATGGTCACCGTACTGCGGCGGTGATTGCGGATGCGAAGATCGACACGATCGAGGGCGGCCATATGATCCCGATCACTGCGCCGGAGGCGTGCGCGCGGTTCGTGCGGGCGGCGTTCGCGGCTGGGTGAATTTGTGCCCGGGGTCAGCCTACTTAAGTAAACTATCCACCCCGGCGGAGGCCGGGGTCCAGTTGGAAAGGTCGATGTAACCGAGGACAGCGCTCCGTTAGCGAGGTTCCCCAACTGGGCCCCGGCCTTCGCCGGGGTGGTTGCAGCATGGTCGGAACCGACATGCTCTAGTCGACCTATGTTTCCTGCTAACTTGTTCTCCCGCGAAGGCGGGGGCCCAGGCTGGACTCCCGCCTTCGCGGGAGAACAGGCTTGGGTTTGAGTGCCGGTCAGCCGGCGATGGGGAGCTTAACCTTGCCCTCGTCGTCGCGTTCCAGGGGGCCGTAGGACAGGACGACTTCCAGCAACAACGGCCCGCCATAGATGTGCGGGAACAGCTGTCCGCCGCGTGACTCTTCCCACTTCACGTCGTCGCCGAACGCTTCGAGATCGATCGCGGCGACGTGCAGGTCCGACTGGCCGGTGAAGTGCTTGTCGACCGTCTCCGTCAGCTGCTCGGCGGTCGACAGGTGGATATAGCCATCGGCCAGATCCACCGGCGCCCCCGCAAAGCTCCCGCTTTCCAGGGTCGCCAGCTGCTCCCCCGTCAGCACCTTATACGCGATCGGATCGCGGCTCATTCGCCGTCCTCCGGTCCTGCCGCCGTGTCTTCGCCGATCGTCGCGCCGGTGTCGGGTGCGATTTCCGGGGTCGCGTCGGCCAGGTTGACCTCGGCCTCGTCCTCGGTTTCTTCGATCCGCGCGGCCGAGACGACGTGCTCGCCCTTCGCCACGTCGAACAGCTTCACGCCCGCCGAGTTGCGGCTGATCACGCGGAGCGACGCGAGCGTCGTGCGGATCAGTTTCGCCTGATTGGTCACCAGCATCAGCTGATGGCCCTTCGCCGCGGCGAAGCTCGCCACGACGGGACCGTTGCGCGCGATGTTGTCGATGTTGGTGATGCCCTGGCCACCGCGACCGGTGCGGCGATAGTCATAGGCGCTCGACAGCTTGCCATAGCCGTTCTCGCAGACCGTCAGGATGAACTGCTCGCGGTCCTTGAGATCGTTGTAGCGGTCCGCGCCCATGCCGTGATCGCCCTCGCGCTCGCCCTTCCACGGTGCGAACTTGAGATACGTCTCGCGCTCCTCGGGCGTTGCGCCGACACGGTGCAGGACCGACAGCGAGATGACCTCGTCGTCGCCCTTCAGCGTGATGCCGCGCACGCCGGTCGAGGTGCGGCTCTGGAACTCGCGGACGTCGTCGCCGGCGAAGCGGATCGCCTTGCCGCACTTGGTCGCGAGCAGCACGTCGTCATGCTCGCTGAGCAGCGCGACGCCGATCAGCTTGTCCTCCGAACCCTCTTCGAAGCGCATCGCGATCTTGCCGTTCGACGGCACGTTCGTGAACGCGTCCATCGCGTTGCGGCGCACGAGGCCGCGCTGCGTCGCGAACATCACGTGCAGGCGGCTCCACTCGCTCAGGTCCTCCGGCAGCGGGAGCACGGTCGAGATCGTCTCGCCCGGCGCCAGCGGCAGCAGGTTGATCATCGGCCGCCCACGCGTGGCGGGGCCACCCTCGGGCAGGCGCCAGACCTTGTAGCGATAGACCTTGCCGAGGTTCGAGAAGAACAGCACCGGGGTGTGCGTCGAGGTGACGAACAGCTCGGTGACGACGTCCTCGTCCTTCGTCGACATGCCCGCGCGACCTTTGCCGCCACGCGCCTGCGCGCGGAACGTGTCGAGGCTGGTGCGCTTGATATAGCCCTGCATGGTCACGGTGACGACCATGTCCTCGCGCTCGATCAGGTCCTCGTCGTCGATGCCGTTGGCGGCAGCGGCGATCTCGGAGCGGCGCGGGGTGGCGAATTCGTCGCGGATCGCGATCAGCTCGCCGCGCATCACTTCGTACAGCTTCGCACGGTCGCCGAGGATGTGGAGGAGCTCGCCGATCGTCGCGGCCAGCGCCTTCAGCTCGTCGCCGATCTCGTCGCGGCCGAGCAATGTCAGGCGGTGCAGGCGGAGATCGAGGATCGCGCGGACCTGCGGTTCGGACAGCTTGTAGATGCCGTCGGCCTGCTTGTCCTCGACGGCCTCGACCAGCGCGATGTACGGCGCGATCTCCTCGACCGGCCATTCGCGTGCGAGCAGCTTGCCGCGCGCTTCGGCCGGGCTGGACGAGCCGCGGATGATCTTGACGACTTCGTCGAGGTTGGTGACCGCGATGACGAGGCCGAGCAACAGGTGCGCGCGCTCACGGGCCTTGGCGAGTTCGAACTTCGAGCGGCGGGTGATGACCTGCTCGCGGAACGTGATGAACGCGCCGATGATGTCGCGCAGGTTGAGCAGCTCGGGACGGCCGCCGCGGATCGCGAGCATGTTGGCGGGGAAGCTCGACTGCGCCGGCGTGTGCCGCCAGAGCTGGTTGAGCACCACGTCCACGGTCGCGTCGCGCTTTAGGTCGATGACGATGCGCACGCCCATGCGGCTCGATTCGTCGCGGATGTCGCTGACGCCTTCGATCCGCTTGTCCTTGGCGGCTTCGGCGATCTTCTCGACCAGGCCGTTCTTGCCGGTCTGGAACGGGATCTCGGTGAGGACGATCGAGCGACGGTCGCCCTTGCCCTCCTCGACGATGTGGCGCGAGCGGACGATGATCGAGCCGCGGCCGGTCTCGTAGGCGGACTTGGCGCCCGCACGGCCGAGGATGATCGCGCCGGTCGGGAAGTCGGGACCGGGGACGATCTCGAACAGTTCCTCGGTCGTGATCGCGCCATTGTCCATGTAGGCGAGGCACGCGGCGATGACTTCGCCGAGATTGTGCGGCGGGATGTTGGTCGCCATGCCGACCGCGATGCCGCCCGCGCCGTTGACCAGCAGGTTCGGGAACCGCGCCGGCAGCACCGAAGGCTCACGCTCCGAGCCGTCATAGTTTGGCGTGAAGTCGACCGTATCCTTGTCGAGATCGCCGAGCAGCGCGTTGGCTACCTTGCCGAGGCGTGCCTCGGTGTAGCGCATCGCCGCGGGCGGATCGGGATCCATCGAGCCGAAGTTACCCTGGCCGTCGATCAGCGGCACGCGCATCGACCAGTCCTGGGTCATGCGGGCCAACGCGTCGTAGATCGAGCTGTCGCCGTGCGGATGGTATTTACCCATCACGTCACCGACGATGCGCGCGGACTTGCGGTAGGGCTTGCCGGCGACGAAGCCGCTTTCGTGCGCACCGTAGAGGATGCGGCGGTGGACGGGCTTCAGGCCGTCGCGGACGTCGGGCAGCGCGCGCGCGACGATGACGCTCATCGCATAGTCGAGATAGCTCGACTTCATCTCGTCGACGATCGAGATCGTGGCGATGCCGGCGGGCTCGCCGCCTTGGGGTTCGGCGAGTATGGTCTCGTCGGTCAAATCTGAACGCTTTCGGCTTGTTGCGGTATGATGACATACCTTAGCCGAGGGGGGGGCACCTTACTACCCCCGCGCACGCGTACGCACGCGAGGGAGAAGGGTTTCATCGTTAATTTGGGGCTTATTTGCAGGCGGTCTTGGTCTTGTTGCCGGCGAGCGAGCAATCATAGGTCACGGTCTTGCCGTTCGCGAGCTTGGCGCTGACCATGCGGCCTTTCTTGACCGTCGTCGTGCGCTTGGCGACCTTGGTGTTGCCCATCGGCGTGGTGGTCTTGGTCGTCGTGGTGTGCGTCGCGACGGTCTTCGGCTGGACGGTCTTGGTCTGCGCCTGCGTGGCGGCAACCGCTGCGCCGCCGGAGAGCAGCGCGCTACCGGCGAGGATCGCGAGGGGGAGGGACTTCTTCATGCGGGTATCCTCTCGTTTCGGCCTTGGTGGACGATGCGGATAGACTGCGCCGGGGGACCTGAACGGAGTGTGGCAACGAGGTGAAATCGGCGTCATGGATCGGGCGACGGAGGTCGGCGATCCTCCCCCGCCAGGGGGAGGTGGCGCCGAAGGCGACGGAGGGGGAGGACACGGAACAGAGGTTTCGCTGTCCTCCCCCTCCGACTGGCAAGCGCCAGCCACCTCCCCCTGGCGGGGGAGGATTGCAGGTTTCTAAGGCGTGACCTCTACGCCGTCCCACGCGAACAGCTTGCCGCTATCCGGCGCGCGCAGGCCGTCGATCACGTCGAGCAACTGCACCGCAGCCCGGTCGGCCTTGAACAGGTTGCCTGGCGTCACATTCCCCTGGAACGGCTTCGACAGCCCGGTATCGACCGTCCCCGGATGCAACCCCACCACGATCCCGCTCGAATTGCGGCGCTTGTCCTCGATCGAGATCGTCTTCACCAGCTGGTTCAGCGCCGCCTTCGACGCACGATACCCGTACCAGCCGCCGAGCTTGTTATCGCCGATGCTGCCAACCCGCGCCGACAGCACCGCGAACACGATCCGCCCCGCTTTTGGCATCGTCGGCAGGAAGTGCTTCGCCACCAGCGCCGGCCCGATCGCGTTGATCGCGAAGTTGCGCGCCATCCACACCGGATCGAGCTCGCGCATCGCCTTCTCGGGACCCTTGTCGCCGTCGTGCAGCAACCCCGTCGCGACGATCACCAGTGTCGGCGAGCCTACCCGCGAAGCCGCCGCCGCAATGCTCGCCTCGTCCTCCAGGTCGAGATGCCGATCACCACTCTCCGAACGCGCGAACCCGTAGACCTTGTCGAAAGCCCCTTCCTCGATCAGCGCCTCTTCCAGCGCCTTGCCGATGCCGCCCGAGACGCCGATGACGACCGCGCTGCTCACTTGCGGACGAACCGGAACTGCGCGTCGCTGCTGCCCGCCGCGTCATACGCATAGCCGTCGCTGTCGAACCCCTTGATCCCCTCGATGTCGTCGACACGGTGCTCGACCAGCCACCGCGCGACCATCCCGCGTGCCTTCTTTGCATGAAAGCTGACGAATTTCTGCGCCTCGCCCTCGCGGAAATCGATCGCGACGACGCGGATAGACTTCGGCAGCTTGCCGTCCGCCGCCGCCCAATATTCCTGGCTCGCGAGGTTGAGGATCGTCCCCGACCCCTCCGCCTCGACATCGTCCGCGAGCAGCTTGGCGATCCGGTCCCCCCACCAGTCGGTCAGCTTCGTCCTCCGCGGCGCCCAGCGCGTGCCCATCTCCAGCCGGTAGGGCCGCATCAGGTCGAGCGGCCGCAACAGCCCGTACAGCCCCGACAGCATCCGCATATGATCCTGCGCGTAATCCACCGACGCCTCGTCGAGTGTCTTAGCCTCCAGCCCGGTGTAAACGTCGCCCGCAAACGCGAACATCGCCGGCCGCTCGGGCAGGGTGTCGAAATCGCGGAACCGGTCAGCGTTGAGCTTCGCCAGCGCCGGCGAGATATGCATCAGCTCGGACAGCTTCTTCTGCGTCAGGTGCGCCGCGGCGTGCGCGAGCGTCGTCGCCTCTGCGGCGAACCGCGGCGCGGTCGGGTCGAGCTTGGGCAGCGCGCTCTCGTAATCGAGCGTCTTGGCGGGCGATAGGACAGCGATCATGTCCGCGATCTAGCGACCGCAATGGGCACGTTCAATCGACGTTCACGCGCAAAACCGCTTTGATGGGATCCAAGCCGCTTGCTTGAACGTATGCACGACGGACCATATAGCGTCGCCGCGCGCCACGAAGGTATTCGAGGTCGGCGCAGAGGGAGAGTTTCCGCATGAAGACCATTTCGAAGCTTGCACTGATTGCGGCGTTCGCCACCGGCACGAGCGGCCTCGCGCTGTCGAAGCCTGCGTTCGCCAAGGACAAGAAGGCCGACGCGGCGCCGGCGATGAAGCTGAGCCCCGAAGTGCAGAAGCCCGGCATTGCCGCGCAAACCGCGCTGGCCGCCAAGGATTTCGCCGGTGCGCAGACCGCGATCGACCAGATCGATGCCGCCGCCAAGACCGATTACGAGAAGTATATCGGTGCCGCGTTGCGCTATCAGCTCGAGAACGACAAGATCGTCGCAACGCAGGCCGCCAACCCGAACGCGCCGATCAACGAGACGACGCTCGCCAAGCCGCTCGATGCGCTGATCAACAATGCGGCCACCCCGGCGGCGGACCGCGGCAAATATGCGTATCGTCGCGGTGCGCTCGCGTTCAACGGCAAGCAGTATCCGATCGCGCTCCAGTATTTCGCGAAGGCGAAGGAACTCGGCTACACCAATCCGGACCTCGGGCTGCAGATCGTCAAGGCGAAGATGGAGAGCGGCGACGTGACCGGCGCGACCGCCGATCTCGACGCTGCCATCACGCAGATGACCGCGGCGGGCCAGAAGGCTCCCGAGGATTATTATCGGTATGCGATCGCCAAGTCCTACGCCGCCAAGCGTAACGCCGACACGATGGCGTGGCTGAAGAAGTGGGTCACCGCCTATCCGTCGGCCAAGAACTGGCGCGACACGCTGATCCTCGCGGGCATCCAGCAGAATGCGCTGATCACGCTCGACGAAGCGCAGAAGGTCGACATCTTCCGCCTGATGCGGGCGACCAATTCGCTCGCCGACCAGACCGACTATCTGCAATATGCGGACAGCGTGAACCGTCGCGGCCTGCCTAGCGAGGCGCAGGCGGTGATCAAGGAAGGCATGGCGCAGGGCAAGATCCCCGCCGGTAACGCGATGGCGAAGGGCCTGCTGGCCGACGCGACCAAGAACATCGCTGCCGATGGTCCGCTTACGGGTCTCGAAAAGCGCGCCGGTACCGCTGCGAACGGCAAGCTCGCCGCGGGTACGGCCGACGCGTATCTCGGGCAGAACAACTACGCCAAGTCTGCCGAGCTTTATAAGCTGGCGCTGACCAAGGGTGGTGTCGACGCCGACGACGTGAACCTGCATCTCGGCATTGCGCTCGCGAAGTCGGGCGACAAGGCTGGCGCTGCGGCTGCGTTCGCCGCGGTCAAGGCCTCGCCGAAGGCCGATGTCGCGGGTCTGTGGACGACCTGGCTGGCGGCTCCTGCCGCTTAAGCCGATCCGGTCGGATCTGGGGAAGCGGGGTGGTAGCGATGCCGCCCCGTTTTCGTTTCAGGTGCCGCGACCGGCTTTGGGGAGCGCGCCGAGAGTTGGTCAGTCGCCGACCACTACCGGGATACCCGAGAGCGCCTTGGCGGTGCGGATCGTCAGCGACGTCTTCACGCTCGCGACGTTGGGTGCGGGCGTCAGGTGGGTCGTCAGGATTTCCTGGAAGCTCTTCAGATCGGCGGCGACGATCTTCAGGATGAAGTCGATCTCGCCATTCAGCATGTGGCATTCGCGGATCTCGGGAATGTCGGCGATGTGATTCTCGAACGCCGCGAGGTCATGCTCGGCCTGGCTGCGTAGCGAGACCATCGCGAACACCGTGATCGGAAACCCGAGCCGGCTCGCATCGAGATCGGCGTGATAGCCACGGATCGCCCCCGCTTCTTCGAGCGCGCGGACGCGACGCAGGCAGGGCGGAGCGGTCAGCCCGACCTGGTCGGCCAGATCGACGTTTGTCATCCGTCCGTCCGCCTGCAACAGCGACAGGATCTGCCGATCGATCCGGTCAAAACTCATTTCACGCAACTCCCGAGCAACATCGCAAACCAATTGGTTCCTTCCCCATAGCGATAAGATTGTTGCGGCGAAACGCAATTGTCCCACATTGCGACGAACCCTTGAAGGCTGGCAAATGCGCAGTTTCTTCGAAGAGTCGCGCGCGTTAAGGAATCGGAACGGACGGCGTGCTAGGCCATCCGTTCCGGGAGATGATGTGCGGTTCGACGACAGCCTGAAGACGATCCTCTCTGCAGACATGGCCTCCGGATTTGGAGCGCAGTCGGCATGGCGGCAACTCGTCGATCTGATGGGCCGTGGTCGCATCGCGTGCGACGAGCCGTTGATCGCCCGGTTGCGGATGTTGCGTCCGGAAGTGCCGGTGACGGTGCGTGCCGCTAGCGCCCGCGCGCTGGCCTTTGCCGCGCCGGATGCGTTGCTGGTCGCGTTCTTCGCCGAAGACGCGCTCGCGATCGCCGCGCCGGTGTTGCGCACCGCCAAGCTCGCCTCCGATGATTGGCTGACGATCCTGCCGCGACTGACTCCCGCGGGTCGCTCCGTGCTGCGTCATCGTCGCGATCTCCCCGCTGCCGTCCAGCGCGGGTTGCAGAGCTTCGGTCCGGTCGATTTCATCCTGCCTCAGCCTGAAGTCTTGCAGGATGCGGTAGCGGACGAGGCACAGGCCGACGTGGCGCCCGAGCAGGCCGCTAACGACGACGCGGTGCCGACCGTCGCAGAGCGCGTCGTGGCCGAGCCGCCGCCACCTGTATCGCCGCTACCTATAACGACGCCGCCAGTATCGACGCCGCCAACGGCGCCGCTGAGCGAGACGCCGTTCCTCGCGCTCAGCGAGGTCGCGCGTGGGTTGCCGTTCATGGCCGAGGCGATGCGCCACGCCAAGCTCGCCGAGGACGCGCCGCCGCCGCCGATCGACCAGCCGTCTCCCAACGCGGATGTCGAACGGTTCGAGATTTCCGACCTCGTCGCGCGGATCGAGGCGTTCAACAAGGATCGTACGGTCGGTGCCGAAACGGCGGCGCCGGCCTCGGTCGAAGCGGAGACGTTCCGCTACGAAACCGATGCGCACGGCGTGATTCGGATGATCGAGGGTGTCGCGCGCTCGGCGCTGGTCGGCGTATCGCTCGGCTATGCGGCGCGGCAGGGCGAGGCGCAGCTCGACGGCGTTGCGGCCGGCGCGTTTCGGCGGCGATCGCGGTTCAGCGATGCGCGGCTCGAGGTCGGGGGATTGTCCGACGCATTCGGGTCGTGGCGTTTGTCCGGGGTGCCCGCGTTCGAGCATGCGTCGGGTCGCTTCATCGGCTTTCGCGGTACCGCACGCCGACCGCGTCGCGACGAGACCGCCGCGCCGGTCCGCATGTCGTCGCCGGTATCCGACTCGCTGCGTCAGTTGGTGCACGAATTGCGGACGCCGACCAACGCGATCGCCGGGTTCGCCGAATTGATCGAGACTCAGCTGCTGGGGCCGGTTTCGCCGACCTATCGCGACCGCGCGACCGCGATCCGGACGCAGGCAGGCGATCTGCTTTCGGCGATCGACGATCTCGATACCGCGGCGCGGATCGAAGGCCATGCACTCGATCTGCGGCCCAGCGTCGTACCGGTCCTGCCGCTGCTCGACCGTGTGGTGGCCGATCTCAAACCGCTCGCGGCGCTGCGCGGGACGAGCGTGGCGATCGTCGCACCGGCGGGCGACTGCGATATCCTCGGCGACGATCGCGCGGTCGAGCGATTGATCGGGCGGCTGATGGCGGCGCTGGTGTCGGCGGGGCGGCCGGACGAGCGGCTCTGCGTCGTCGTGCGACCGGTCGGCGAGACGGTCACCATCGCGTTCGACCGACCCGCCGCGCTGGCCGCGCATGCGACCGACGTCCTGCTGAGCATCGACGCCGAGCAGGAGAGCGATGGCGACGGGGCACCCTTGCTGGGCACGGGCTTCGCCCTGCGGCTCGCGCAGAATCTGGCCGTCGAGCTTGGCGGTGCGCTGACGATCGGCATGGAGAGCCTCACGTTGCAGCTCCCTGCGTCGGATACGCAGTCCGCCGCCGACCAGCCCGAGCGCGCGGTCGACGAGCACCGGTGATTTCGGACCGCGCGTATCGCCCCGCGGGGCCGACGACCGCGCAACGCATCGTCTGGCCGGACTCGTTCGGGACCCGTTTCACGGTCATGGTCGATGTCGAGGAAGAGTTCGACTGGGACGCGCCGCCCGACCCCCGCAACCGAGCGACCACCGCGATGGCGGCGTTCCCCGCCGCGCATCGCCGGTTCGCCGAGCGTGGCGTCGCCCTGACCTGCATGGTCGATCACCCGATCGCCACCGACCCGCGTGCGGTCGCGATCCTGGCACGTGTGCTTGAGGACGGTCGGTCCGAGATCGGGGCACAACTGCATTCGTGGGTCACGCCGCCGTTCGAGGACGGTGCCGGCGACACATCGAGCTTTGCCGGCAACCTTCCCGCTGCGGTCGAGGCGGCGAAACTTGAAACGCTGACGAGGGAGATCACTGCGGCGTTCGGGGTTCGACCGCGCGTCTATCGGGCGGGACGTTACGGTATCGGCCCGAACAGTTTCGACCTTCTGAGGCGACTGGGGTACGCGATCGATAGCTCGGTACGATCGGGATACGATTACCGCGGCAAGGGCGGCCCCGATTTTGGGCTGGCGGACGCGCAGGCGTATCGCGTGCAGGGGATCGTCGAACTGCCGCTGACGACGGTTTTCACGGGCTATGTACGGAAGGGCGGCGCGCGCCTGTATCGGGCGCTGAGCGGTATTCCGAAGGGCAGGGGGCTCTTCGCGCGGACCGGCCTGCTGTCGCGGATCGCGTTGACGCCGGAGGATATGCCGATCGAGGCCGCGCTCGAAGCCGTCGCGGTCGCGGCGGGCGAGGGCCTTCAGTTGTTCAACCTGTCGTTCCACTCGCCGTCGCTGGTGCCGGGTCATACGCCGTACGTGCGCGATGCGGCGGACCTCAAGCGTTTCCATGCATGGTGGACGACGATGCTCGATGCGCTCGATCGCCGCGGCATCCGCAATGCGTCGCTCGATGAAATCCTGAGGGCGTTGGCCTAGCCAAGCGCCAGCAGCAGCTTGTTCGACTTGGCGGGGGCGCAGGCGATGGTCCATTCCGCACACCGCATCTCCAACGCTCTCCCCCCCTGGAAGGGAGGGGCAGGGGGTGGGTCGGTTTCCGCATATTCGACCGCTTGAGGCTAAAGCTGGCCGACCCACCCCCAACCCCTCCCCTTCAGGGAAGGGAGGCCGCTTGGGATTTGGGCTTCGCTAGAGCTCTCAACCCGTCATCTTAGCTGCACGCCCCAAACCAGAAAGGGCGGCCCGTTGCCGGACCGCCCTTCTGATACGCAATACTGAAAGCGAAATTAGCGCTTCGAGAACTGGAAGCTACGACGGGCCTTCGCCTTGCCGTACTTCTTGCGCTCGACGACGCGGCTGTCGCGGGTCAGGAAGCCTGCTGCCTTGACCGAGGCGCGCAGCACCGGCTCGAAGCGGGTCAGTGCCTGGCTGATGCCGTGCTTGACCGCGCCGGCCTGGCCCGAAAGGCCACCGCCCTTGACGGTGCAGACGACGTCGTACTGACCTTCGCGCTCGGTGATCCCGAACACCTGGTTGATGACGAGACGCAGCGTCGGACGTGCGAAATACACTTCCTGGTCACGACCGTTGATCGTGATCTTGCCGGTGCCGGGCTTGACCCAGACGCGCGCGACGGCGTCCTTGCGACGGCCGGTCGCGTAGGCGCGGCCCTGCTTGTCGAGGATCTGCTCGCGCAGCGGCATCGGCTCGCGGACGGGCTCGTTCGAGACCGGCGCTGCGATATCGCCTTCGCTGGTCGGCAGAGCCTGCTCGGCGGGGGCAGCCGGCGCGGGCTGGTTGGTCAGGCTCGCGAGATCGGCGAGCGACTGGCGGTTGTCGGACATTATGCGCCCACCTTGTTCTTGCGGTTCATGCTGCCGATGTCGAGCACGGCAGGGTTCTGTGCCTCGTGCGGATGCTCGGTGCCCTTGAAGATACGCAGGTTGCGCATCTGCTCACGACCCAGCGGGCCGCGGGGGATCATGCGCTCGACAGCCTTTTCGAGAACGCGCTCCGGGAAGCGGCCGTCGAGGACCTTGGCGGCAGTGATGCCCTTGATGCCGCCGGCATAACCGGTGTGCTTGTAATAGATCTTCTTCGCGGCCTTGTTGCCGGTGAAGCGAATCTTGTCGGCGTTGATCACGACGACGTTGTCACCGCAATCGACATGCGGGGTGAACGACACCTTGTGCTTGCCGCGCAGGACGTTGGCGATGATCGATGCGGCACGGCCGACGACGAGACCTTCCGCGTCGACGATATGCCACTGCTTCTCCACCTCAGCCGGCTTCGCCGACTTGGTGGTCTTCATGAGCGCCTTCATGGGCGTTAGACCTTCCAGATTGAATGCAAGCGCACCAAGGGGAGGCCCCGCAGCGCGAATGCCGGCCTAATGCTGAAAGGGGGGCTTCAAGTCAAGCTTTCCGCCGGTTTCCTGACGGGTATTATTATACCCGTTGCTTGATGCGGGGTGCGCTGCCGACTGCGTGCGCGGCGAACATCGCGGCGATCAGGAGGAGCGCGGCGTTGCCCTGGTGCGCGACAGCGACGTCGATCTGCACGCCGGTCATCAGCGTCGCGATGCCGAGCATGATCTGCAGCGTGACCAGTCCGACGACGAAGAAGCCAGCGCTACTGCCGGTCTTGGTCGCCTTGATCGCCAGCCAGATGAGGCCGGCGGCGGCGGCGAAGGCGAACCAGCGGTGGATGAACTGGACGACGATCGGGTTGTCGACGGCGTTGCTCCAGGCGGGATTGACCATCGGTACGTCGGCGGGGAACAGCCCGTCGCCCATCAGCGGCCAGCTTGCGAAGGCATACCCCGCGTCGAGCCCGGCGGTGAACGCGCCGTAGACGAGTTGGACGAACAGCAGCGCCAGCGCGAGGATCGCGACGGGTGCGAGGCGGGCAGGGGCAGCGAGCGGATTGCGGTGCAGCGCCATCAGGTCGAGCGCGGTCCACACGATCCCGGCGAGAATCGTCAGTGCGGTCAGCAGGTGGACGGCGAGTCGGATGTGGCTGACGTCGGTGCGGACGGACAAGCCCGAGGCGACCATCCACCAGCCGATCGCGCCCTGGAACGCGCCGAGCGCCAGCAGCGCCGACAGCCGCCAGCCATAGCCGACTGGGATACGCTTGCGCACCGCGAACCAGATCAGCGGCACCGCGAACACGAGACCGATCACGCGGCCCCACAGCCGGTGGAGGTATTCCCAGAAGAAGATCGCCTTGAACCCGCCGACCGTCATGTCGGCGTTGAACGCGGCGTATTCGGGGATGCGCTTGTAGGCGTCGAACTCGGCCTGCCACTGCGCATCGTTGAGCGGCGGGATGATCCCGCTGATCGGCTTCCACTGCGTGATCGACAGCCCCGACTCGGTCAGCCGCGTGATCCCGCCGATGACGACCATCGCGACGATCAGGCCGGCGACCGTGAACAACCACAGGGCGACGGAACGAGGACGGGCTTTGGTGAGAAAGGCGGCGCTGGGTTGAAGCATGGCGATGAGATAGTCCTTTGCGCAGCCCGGCGCCATTCCTTCATGGTGTGCCATTGCTTCATGTTGCCGGGCCGGCGGAGGCGGGGGAGTAAACCTCTCCGCCCGTCATCCTGACGAAAGTCAGGATCCAGAGTAACGCATGCCGCCGTTTGAGGCTCTGGATCCTGACTTTCGTCAGGATGACGGAGGGAATGGGAGATGGCGCAGTCGCCGCCGAGTTGATCGAGAGGCGTGGCTTCCCCGAGATACCGGACCAAGATCCAGCCTGAGAAACGCGAAATTTACCCGCAAGAAAAGCGCGATGTAATGTTGTATCCTTTCAACAGGGCGTCTATATCCGGCAGACGATGACGCCCTCGGCCACGCATACCCACCGCTTCGCCGGTCTCGATCGCTATGCGATCGGGTTGTCCGGCCTATGCATGGTGCATTGCCTGGCCACCTCGGTACTGGTCGCGCTCATGTCGACCGCTGGCGGGTTCCTGCTCGATCCGATCTTCCACGAAGTCGGCCTGACGATCGCGATCGGCCTCGGTGCATTGGCGCTCGGACGCGGCGTCTTGAACCACGGCTATATGATGCCCGCAGCAATGGGCGCGCTTGGGCTCGGCATCATGGCAGGCGCGATGACACTGCCGCACGACAGCGGCGGCGGCGAGACGTTGTGGACGATCGTCGGCGTCGGGCTGCTCGCATTCGGCCACGATCTCAACCGTCGCGCCGAAAGCTGAGCGGGTTGCTGGAACCGTTCCGGCATCCTACTTCACCCAGCATGGCGCACGCTCACACCCACACCGAACCGCAGGGCGCCGATCTCACCGTCGCAGCACAATTGACACTCGAAAAGGCCGGCGAGCAGTGGACCACGATGCGCGCCAGCGTGTTCGCCGCGTTGGCCAGCTTCGAAAAGCCGGCCTCCGCCTACGATATCGCCGAAGCCGTCTCGAAAGCCGAAGGCCGCCGCGTCGCCGCGAACAGCGTGTACCGCATCCTCGACCTGTTCGTCGGCGCCAACCTCGCGCGGCGAGTCGAAAGTGCCAACGCCTACGTCGCCAACGCACACCCGGATTGCCTGCACGACTGCATCTTCCTGGTCTGCGACTCGTGTGGCCAGACCACGCATCTCGACAACGACACCATCACCAAGGGTGTGCGGAACGCGGCGGAGGCGGCAGGCTTCTCCCCGGTGAGGCCGGTCATCGAAGTCCGCGGTCGCTGCGCGGAGTGCGAGGCGAAGTAGCCTGTCCGCTCAATCCTCCCCCGCCAGGGGGAGGTGGCTGGCGCTAGCCAGACGGAGGGGGAGGGAAGGGCAACCTCTGTTCCGTGTCCTCCCACTCCGTCGCCTACGCCCCCCCCCGGCGGGGGAGGATCAGGTTCTACCCCAAATCCTTCCCCATCCGGATCATCGGCACCGGCACCTCGCCCGGCGTCTCGATCCGCTCGATCGGCAGATACCCGCAAGCGCGGTACAGTGGTTCCCCCGCCAGCGTCGCCATCATCTCCGCCCGCGCAAACCCCGCCTCGCGCGCAGCCGTCTCGCAAACCGACAACACCAACCGCCCTACACCCCGCCGCGTAAATTCCGGGTCGGTATACATCGCCCGGATCCGCGCCGCGTCGCGCGCCGGGTCCAGCAACGCTGCATCACGCAATGCCGTACTGTGATCGCCACCATAGAGCGTCGCCCGCCGGCTCCACCCGCCACACCCGGCTAGTCGCCCGTCCGTCTCGACCAGCAGATACGTCCCGTCCGCGATCAGCTGCGTATCGAGCCCCATCACCGCACGGCTAGCCTCGACCTGCGCGGGCGTCAGGAAGTCCCCCTGCAACGCGCCGATCGCACGCGCCATCAGCGCCGAGATCGCCGGGATATCCGCCTCGACGGCAACACGGTACGTAAAGGTCATATTTGTGCACTTCCCGAGCGATTCCAGCGCGAATGCTACGTCAAGACGCGGTAACAATCGACACGATACGCGTGCTGCATTAAGCCCGTCCGATGGCCGACCTTCCTGCGACACCGCTGCTCGACACCGTTTCGACACCCGACGACCTCCGCAAGCTGCGTCCGGACCAGCTCCGCCAACTCGCCGACGAACTGCGGACCGAAACGATTTCCGCGGTCGGCACCACCGGCGGGCATCTCGGCTCGGGCCTCGGCGTGGTCGAGCTGACCACCGCGATCCACTATGTCTTCGATACCCCGCGCGACCGCCTGGTGTGGGACGTTGGTCACCAGTGCTATCCGCACAAGATCCTGACCGGCCGGCGCGATCGGATCCGGACGCTCCGCCAAGGCGGCGGTCTCAGCGGCTTCACCAAGCGCAGCGAGAGCGAATACGACCCGTTCGGCGCAGCGCATTCGTCGACCTCGATCTCGGCGGCGTTGGGCTTCGCGGTCGCCAACAAGATCGCCGGCACGCCAGGCAAGGGCATCGCCGTCATCGGCGACGGCGCGATGTCCGCGGGCATGGCGTACGAGGCGATGAACAACGCCGCGCAGGCGGGCAATCGCCTGGTCGTGATCCTCAACGACAACGATATGTCGATCGCGCCGCCGGTTGGTGGTCTGTCGGCCTATCTGAGCCGCATCGTGTCGAGTCGCGAGTTCCTCGGCTTCCGCGATCTGGCCCGGAAACTCGCCAAGCGGCTGCCGCGACCGATCGCAAGCGGGATGCGCAAGACCGACGAGTTCGCGCGCGGCATGACGATGGGCGGCACGCTGTTCGAGGAACTCGGCTTCTATTATGTCGGCCCGATCGACGGCCATAATCTGGACCATCTGATCCCGGTGCTCGAAAATGTGCGCGATGCCGAGGAGGGCCCGATCCTCGTCCATGTCGTCACCAAGAAGGGCAAGGGCTATGCCCCCGCCGAGGCCGCCGCGGACAAATATCACGGCGTCCAGAAGTTCGACGTGGTCTCGGGCGTCCAGACCAAGGCGCCCCCGGGGCCGCCGCAATACCAGAACGTGTTCGGTGCGCAGCTCGTCGCCGAGGCCGCCAAGGACCCGCGGATCTGCGCGATCACCGCGGCGATGCCGTCGGGCACCGGGCTCGACGCGTTCGCGAAAGCCTATCCCGACCGGTTCTTCGATGTCGGCATCGCGGAACAGCACGGCGTCACCTTCGCGGCCGGGCTCGCCGCGCAGGGAATGCGCCCGTTCTGCGCGATCTACTCGACGTTCCTCCAGCGCGCCTACGATCAGGTCGTGCACGACGTCGCGATCCAGAACCTGCCGGTCCGCTTCGCGATCGACCGCGCAGGGCTGGTCGGTGCGGACGGCGCGACTCATGCCGGGTCGTTCGACGTCACCTATCTGGCGACGCTGCCGAACTTCGTCGTGATGGCGGCGGCGGACGAGGCCGAGCTCGTCCACATGACGCATACCGCGGCGCAGTACGACACCGGCCCGATCGCGGTTCGCTATCCGCGCGGCAACGGCACCGGCGTCGCGCTGCCCGAGATCCCGCAGCTGCTGGAGATCGGCAAGGGCCGCGTCGTGCGCGAGGGTAAGACGGTCGCGATCCTGTCGCTCGGCACGCGTCTGGAGGAGGCGCTCAAGGCCGCCGAGATCCTCGAAGCTAAGGGGCTGTCGACCACGGTCGCCGATCTCCGCTTCGCCAAGCCGCTCGACGTCGACCTGATCCGCAAGCTGCTCACCACGCACGAGGTCGCGGTGACGATCGAGGAGAATTCGGTCGGCGGCTTTGGCGCGCATGTCCTGACGATGGCCTCGGACGAGGGGCTGATCGATGGCGGGCTCAAGCTCCGCACGCTGCGGTTGCCGGACGTGTATCAGGATCAGGACAAGCCCGAAGTCCAATATGCCGAGGCCGGGCTCGACGCTACGGCTTTGGTCGACACGGTCCTCAAGGCGCTCCGCCACAATTCGCGCGGGGTTGCCGAAGCGCGCGCATGACCGGGCCGACCAAGGGCCTCGTGATCATCGCACTCGCGGTGATCGTGATGGTGTCGTTGAACATCGCGATGTGGCGGCGGATGCGCGGCGGGCTCGCGGCGGCGAAGGCCGAGCAGGCGGCGAATCCCGAACTGTTCGATGAGAACGGTTCGCGGATTTCGTGAGCGGCCAACCCCAACACACCACCCCGGCGAAGGCCGGGGCCCAGTTGGAGAGGTCGCAGTAACGGGGGATGGCGCTCAATTAGCAACGTCCCCCAACTGGGCGCGGGCCTCCGCCGGTGTGGTGTATCGTTTGGGGGGCGTCACCCTCCCAGATAAGTCACCCTCCCAGATAATGCGTCTGCGCTGCATCGGTCGCGCTCACCGCCAGGATCGAGCGCGCCGTGCTGGGCGGCAGAGCCTGCCCCCGGCCATCACCACTCGCCGCGATCACTCGCTCCAGCAGGTCCTGCCCCTCGCGCCACCAGCCGATCCCGCTTGCCGCGTTGAGATGCCCTTGCGGCCCCGCGTCGACGAAGTGGCTGCCCCAGTCCGCCGCCATGCTATGTGCGCGCTGCGGCGTGACCCACGGGTCGTCGCTGCTCGCCACCACGATCGACGGAAAGGGCAGCGGCGTCCGCGGTGTGGGGGAGAAGCCTTTCAGTTCCGCCTGTGCACCGCCCCGATCGACATCCGCCGGTGCCACCAGCAACGCGCCCGCCACCGGCCAGCCATAGGGCTGCGGGCTGAGTTCGGCCCACCACGCCACCGCGAGGCAACCAAGGCTGTGCGCGGCGAGGATGACCGGCGCATCGGCGCGCCGGATCGCTTCGTCGAGCCGCGTCACCCAGGCGTTGCGATGGGGCGTGTTCCACATGCCGAGTTCGACGCGCACCGTGTCGGGCCGCGCATCTTCCCACAGCGTCTGCCAATGCGAAGGCCCCGAACCACCGAGACCCGGCACGGTCAGGATGGTCGGCTGGACGGACTCATACGGTGCGAAACTACCCACGGCGTTTCTCCTTCTCCAAAACCCCGTTCAGCGGGGTGGAGAGCGTAGCCGAACGACGCTCTAGGGGACGCCGTCCGGCTTCGCTCCCCGACGTTGAAGCTAATCCTACTTATCTAATGGGCAATGGGATTGCGGCGAAAGGAAGGCAGCTTGCGGCGGCCGGATTGCGGCGCGATAGGCGGGGTATGGGAAAGTTGCGCGCGGACCAGATGCTGGTCGACAGAGGGCTGGTCGAGTCGCGGACGCGGGCGCAGGCGCTGATCATGGCGGGCCTCGTATTCGCTGGTACGAAGAAGGTCGACAAGCCGGGGCAGACGCTTGCCGATGACGTCGTGCTCGACGTGCGCGGGCGCGACCATCCCTGGGTGTCGCGCGGCGGGATCAAGCTTGCGCATGGCCTCGCGCATTTTGGCTGGACTGTGACCGGCGCGGTGGCGATCGACGTCGGCTCGTCGACCGGCGGCTTCACCGACGTGCTGCTCAAGCATGGCGCGGCGAAGGTGTACGCGGTCGATAGCGGCACAAACCAATTAGCGTGGTCGCTGCGTCAGGACGACCGCGTCATCGTCCACGAACAGACGAGTGCGCGCATCCTGACGCCCGTGCATATCCCGGAAGCCATCGATCTGATCGTGTGCGATGCGAGCTTCATCGGCTTGGCCAAGGTGCTGGAACGGCCGATGTCTTTCGCCAAGTCCGACGCGCGGCTGATGGCGCTGGTGAAGCCGCAGTTCGAGGCGGGGCGCGAGGAGGTGGGGAAGGGCGGCGTCGTCCGTGACCCTGCGATCCACCAGCGGGTGTGCGACGAGGTTGCGGCGTGGCTGACCGGGCAGGGGTGGCACGTCGAGGGGGTGGTCGAGAGCCCGATCACTGGCCCCGAAGGCAATGTCGAGTTCCTGATCGCTGCTTTGCAGATCGACGGAACGACGGTGGAACACACCGGCGCAGAAGTGCGGGGCGATACCAGATCATTGCCGTCATCCTGACGAAAGTCAGGACCCGGAGCCACAAAGGGCACGCCTGGTACCCTGGGTCCTGACTTTCGTCAGGATGACGGAGGGAGGCGGTGTCTGATCCAGGTACGCGATGGCCCACCGTGCCGGAATGAACCACTAGCGGAACGATTCCTTCGCACATACGGTTTACGGATCGCCAAAGGCGCGGCAGGACGTGCCCGCGTAGAGACGGAAGGACGTGTGTGGGCGGTATCGCTTCGAAGGGCCAGTTGAGGATGTCGTTCCTCCGCTGGGCGGTCGTGACCGTGCCCCTGATCCTGCTGCTCGGCTTCGCGTCGGGTCAGTCCGTATCGGTCGGCAGCGACAATGCGTGGTACACCGCGCTCGCCAAGCCCGCACTGAATCCGCCGGGCTGGGTTTTCCCGGTCGTCTGGACCACGCTCTACGTCATGATGGGCTTGGCGATCGCGCTGATCCTGAACGCACGCGGTGCACGGCAGCGCGCGCTGGCGGTGGGTTTGTTCGTCGCGCAGTTCGTCTTCAACCTCGCCTGGACGCCGATGTTCTTCGGCGCGCACAAGATCGGTTTGTCGGTGCTCGTGATCGTTGCGATGCTGGTCCTGTCGATCGCCGCGACCTTCGTGTTCGCGCGGATTCGGCCGGCTGCGGCGTGGCTGATGGTGCCGTATATGGTGTGGATCAGCTTTGCCGGTGTGCTCGCCTTCAGTATCGGGCAGTTGAACCCCGGCGCCGACACCCTTGCGCCGGTCAGCCATACGTCCCAAATGCTGTGACGAAATAGTCTTCCGGGAATTGAAGCAATGCAGTCCGAAAACCGCGTATTCGACGATATCGTCAAGGTCCTGAACGGTGCTGCGGGTACGCTGGCCGGTGTCGGCCGCGAAGCCGGTTCAGGCGCGCGCGAGCGGGCACGCGAATGGCTTGGCGGGCTCGACTTCGTCAGCCGTGAAGAGTTCGACGCGGTCAAGGCAATGGCTGCCGCGGCACGCGACGAAAACGACGTGTTGAAGGCACGGCTCGATGCCATCGAGGCGAAAACGGCCGCGCAGACTGCAGTCCATGCGCCGGCCGGGGTATCGGTCGACTGACTTTTCCACAGTTTTCCGCGGAAACGTGTTCGATAGGGTTGCCGAAGCATTTTTGCCTCGGCACCCTTTGTTGTGCGATAAGGACCGCCAGGACCCTATGATGCTCGACCAAGTAGATCACGACCACGAAGACGCCGCCCCGATCGACATGCTCGAAAGCTATTACGCTGCGCATGGCTGGGAGCATGAGCGTCATGACGATGAGATCGTCGCGACCGTCAAGGGCAGCTGGACGACCTACGAGCTGCGCGCGCTCTGGCGCGAAGACGACAGCGTGCTGCAATTCCTTGCGTTTCCGGACATCAAGGTGCCCGACGAGCGACGGCTGGCTGTGTACGAGACGATCGGGCTGGTCAACGAACAGCTCTGGATCGGCCATTTCGAACTCTGGTCGACGAGCGGCATCCTGTTGTTCCGACACGCGGCGATGGTCGATGGCGGCGACGACGGGACGATGTCGCTGGACGCGGCCGAACTGCTGGTCGAATCGGCGATCGAGGAGTGTGAGCGCTTTTACCCCGTATTCCAGTTCGTCCTCTGGGGCGGCAAGAGTCCCAAGGACGCGATCGCCGCGGCGCTGATCGAAACCCACGGCGAGGCTTGATGACGGGCATTGCGAGCAAGGGCTTTCCGGCAGGCCCGTTGTGGCTGATCGGTTGCGGCAACATGGGCGGTGCGATGCTGCGGCGGTGGATCGCGGCCGGGCTCGATCCTGCGACCGTGACCGTGATCACGCGAAGCGGGCAGGGGGCACCCGAGGGCGTCCGATCGATGACCGCGCTACCCGACGAGGATGCACCAGTGACGCTCATGCTGGCGCTCAAGCCGCAGCAGATCGATGCGGCGCAGGCGTTGCTCGCGCCGTTGCGCAGCGTGCCGAAGCTGTTGCTGTCGATCCTCGCCGGGGTCGACCATGCGGCATTGGCTCGGCGCTTCGAGGCGGAGACGATCGTCCGCGCGATGCCCAACCTGCCGGTGGCGATCGGAAAGGGCGTGACGTCGCTGTATGCGCGCGATGCCCCCGACGAGGCCGTTGCCGCGGCGGAAGCCTTTGCAGCGCCGCTTGGGCATTATGAGTGGATCGCCGACGAGGCGCATTTCGATGCGGTGACGGCGCTGGCGGGGTGTGGTCCGGGGTTCGTGTTCCGCTTTGCCGACGCGCTGGCGAAGGCCGGTGCCGCACTCGGACTGCCCGCCGATCAGGCCGCACGGCTCGCGATCGCGACGCTGGAGGGCTCGGCGATCATGGCGGCCGATTCGGACGTATCTCCCGCGGTGCTGGCCGATCGCGTGGCCAGTCCTGGCGGCTCGACTCGGGAAGGGCTGAACGTGCTCGACCGCGACGATGCGCTGGTGACGTTGCTCGTTGAGACGCTGGAAGCCTCCGAACGCCGCAATCGCGAAATGGCCGCCGCCGCGCGTTAAGGGCGGGATGCCGTTCGTCAGGATGACGGGGTTGGTCGGATCGTCGCGAGAAACACCGCCGCTCGCGATTGGCCTTGCGACTAACCGCGCAGGCCGAACACCTGCGAGCGGTCGCTTTCCGGCACCAGACCTTCGAGCACCGCCCAGAATCCGGATACGGCGCTCTGGCCGGCGCTGGCATAGGCGGCGGCCATCTGGACGCGCGCGGCCTCGAACAGTTCGCGCTCCAGCGTCGCGCCCTCTGCCGTCAAGCGCAGCAACCGCTGGCGTCGATCGCGCTCGCCGGGGCGCGTCTCGACCAGCTTGCGTTCGGCGAGCTCGTTCAGTACCCGGCCGAGCGATTGCTTGGTGATCGCCAGCAGCGACAGCAATTCGCTGACCGTCAGATCGGGTTTGCGCGCGATGAAGTACAACGCTCGGTGGTGCGCACGGCCGAGTCCCTGTTCCGCCAGGCCCGCGTCGATCGACCGCGTCAGGTGGCTATACCCGAAGTATAGCAGCTCCATGCCGCGGCGGAGTTCGGGTTCTCGAAGGAACAGGGGTGAGGCGGAGGACGCTGTGGCAGGCATGTTGACCGGTTTAGCCATCGCCCGTAGTCGTCGGCAACCCGCCACGAGAGAGATTTTCGATGTCCGCTCCAGCAATTACGTCGCCCTCCGCGTTTCGGCACGAACCGAACGCGACTCCGGTCGAGGCGAACGAGCGCGCCAAGCGGCTGATCGATCCGGGTTTCGGGCGTGTGTTCACCGATCACATGGCGATGATCCGCTATAGCGAAACCGAAGGCTGGCACGATGCGCGGATCACCGCGCGCGCGCCGCTGACGATCGATCCGGCGTCGTCGGTGCTGCATTATGCGCAGGAAATCTTCGAGGGGATGAAGGCGTACCGACTCGCCGATGGCGGCACCGCGTTGTTCCGCCCCGAGGCGAATGCGCGCCGGTTCCAGGATTCGGCACGACGCATGGCGATGCCCGAACTGCCCGAAGCGCTGTTCCTCGAATCGGTCGAGCGGCTGGTCAAGACCGATGCGAACTGGATCCCGGAAAGCGATGGCGGCGCGCTCTACCTGCGCCCGTTCATGTTCGCGTCCGAGGTGTTCCTCGGCGTGAAGCCCTCGGCGGAATATCTTTACATGGTGCTAGCCTCGTCGGTCGGCGCCTATTTCAAGGGTGGCGCGCCCACCGTGTCGATCTGGGTCAGCCAGCAATACACGCGCGCTGCACAGGGCGGCACCGGCGCGGCCAAGTGCGGCGGCAACTACGCCGCCAGCCTGCTCGCGCAGTCCGAGGCGATCCGCAACGGTTGCGACCAGGTGGTCTTCCTCGATGCGGCTGAGCGGCGCTGGGTCGAGGAACTGGGGGGGATGAACATTTTCTTCGTGTTCGACGATGGCAGCATGGCGACGCCGGCGCTGACCGGTACGATCCTGCCGGGCATCACGCGCGATTCGATCATCACGCTGGCGCGAGCCCAGGGCGTCGAGGTCCGCGAGGAAGGCTATACGATCGACCAGTGGCGGGCTGACGCCGCGAGCGGTCGCCTGGTCGAGGCATTCGCCTGCGGCACCGCGGCGGTCGTGACTCCGATCGGTACCGTAGCGAGTCCCGAGGGCCGCTTCACGATCGGCGACGGTGCTCCCGGTGCGCTGACGATGCGGATGCGCGACGCGCTCGTCTCGATCCAGCGCGGCACGGCGCCTGACGCCAATGGCTGGCTGCACCATCTCGCCGATTGAGGCGCGGAAGGGCTTTTCACATCCGGCGGCCCCGCTATAAGGCCGCCTCTGTTGGGGCGTCGCCAAGTGGTAAGGCAGCGGCTTTTGATGCCGCCATGCGCAGGTTCGAACCCTGCCGCCCCAGCCAAGTCATTGGTAATCTCAGCCAATGATCTACTAAGTATCTGACAAAGCTGGATGACCATGATGGCCGGCTCGTTGGCACATGCACGATTGTGCATCTCATTGTGCCAATGCGCTGGCCGGGAAGGCCTCCGGTTTGGATTCTCTGGAGCATGTCTATCGGCGTGGGCACATTTTTTGGTGGCGCCGAATTCATCGTTTGTTCGACAATGGTGCCCTAGATGTGCGCCTATCGCTGCGGACTACGAACAGGAACGCGGCACGCAATATGGGAGCGGCGCTCACGTCGGTGACGCCGAGGGTGCTGGAGATGCTCGAGCAAGAAGCTAGGCGTAAGACCGATATAACCGAGCGTGAGCTTCAGGCGATCGCGAAAGCCATGTATGAAGAGCGGCTCGGCGAAATCTGCACTCTGCAGCGATCAACTCCATATAACGCCGAAAGCCATTCGGTCGCCAATCTGGCCTTCATCGACTATTTCCGCATCTGTGGCCTGGCAATCGCCTATGGAACGGCTGACAAGGGTCAGATGTGGAAGCCGGCACCGATCAATTTGGATGTCCGTCATCCCGTTGTCGTGTCTCGTAACCTGCCTTTCCGGATCGTCTTCAGGCCTGATCATAGGAGAGAGGGTTTTCAGGGTCCGGCGAACGGCCGGTTTAGGCGTAGCCGGACATTCGCAGTCGCGGTGCCGAACGGCAAAAATGTCCCAATTTTCGCCATTCCCGCGGCGCGGCAGGTCGGTCGCGAACCGATGAATGAATGTCGGAAGTTGGGAACGCGGAAAAGCGCCGGGAACGGCGACTTATGGGTCGTTTTACGGGGGGCGAGCATACAGCCGCAGGGCATTAGCAGAGGGCTGCGTTCGAATGCCACGTTTCATTGACACTGTCCCCGTCGTGTAAGAATACCGGGCTAGGCGGCTCAGCATGGCTTTTGGAGCATGTGTTGAGCTGGCTGCGTGACATCGACCGCTGGTTTCTCGCCGAGGTGCTGCCGCATGCGGCGGCCTATCGCGCGAAGGCGGCGTATCTGTGCGGCCGCGACAATGCCGAGGATCTGGTCCAGGATGCCTATGCGCGGGTCCTGAAGACGCCGGATTACCGCGCGATCGTCACGCCGCGCGGCTTCGTCTTGACGATCGTGCACAATCTTGCCCTCGAACGATTGCGACGGGCGAACGTGGTGCGGATCGACGCGTTTGCCTCGCTCGATCTGCTGGGAGTCGCGGACCCGGCGCCCGACGCCTTTGCAATCGCGTCGGGACGATCCGAGTTGCAACGCCTGCTCGACCTGATCGACGCGCTGCCCGCGCAATGCTCGCGTGTCCTGCGCATGCGGAAGGTCGAGGGGATGCCGCCGGGCGCCATCGCCGAAGCGCTTTGCATATCGGTCTCGACCGTGGAAAAGCATATCGCTAAGGGGCTGGCGCTCATCACGAGAGCCCGGCGCGATAGCGAAGCGCAGGCGGAGGAAGCGTGCCAGGCCGTTCCGACATTCCGCAGCGTCATGCCGACCTGACCGACGAGGCTGCCGGCTGGCTGGCCGCGCTCGACGCGGGATCGGCGGATGTCGCGGCGTTCGAGGCGTGGCGCGACGCCGATATTCGCCATGCCGTAGCCTTTGCAGAGGTCGCCAGTATGTGGCGGGATCTTGACGCACTGCGCGGCACACGGAGCGAGACGAGGGCTTCGCCTGAAACGCAGCCCGTGCCGAAAACCGTCGCGCGGCCGAACCGGCGCCAGCTCCTGCGTGCTGCCGGCTCGATCGTGGCCGTTGCCGCGGTCGGTGGGGGAATCGCCTACCGCGCTGCGGCGCGCGATATGGCGGAGACGCGGGTCGGTCAGCGGATGGCGGTCGCGGTGACGCCCGGTATATCGCTCGACCTGAATACCGATAGCCGCGTCTACTGGCGCAACGGAACGCCTGCACGGCTCTGGCTCGATCGCGGCGAGATCGCGCTGCGGCTGGCGGCCGACCAGCGCCTGCAGTTGATGACGCCGGGGGGGCAGTTCCAGCTCGATCCCGGCGCGTACAACGTCCGGCTGCGCGGCGCGGGGTGCGAACTGGCGGTACTGGCGGGCGGCATTGCCGATGGATCGACGCTGCGCATCGGTGCGGGCGAGGTCGCGCTCGTCACGGCGGGGCAGGTCAGTGTCCAGCCGCGCGACGATCTCGGCGGGGTCACCGCGTGGCAGCACGACACGCTGGTGCTCAACGGCGAAAGCCTCGACTATGCGGTCGCCGAAATGAACCGGTATCTGCCGAACAAGATCGTGGTCGGCGATCCCGCGCTGTCGCGGCTCCGTGTGGGCGGCAGCTTCGCGACCACCCGGCCCGCGGAATTCCTGCGCGCGCTGCGCAGCTCGTTCGGCATCCGCGCGACCGCAGGCTCGGCCGGAGGGATAGTCCTGACCCGCGCGTAGCATTTATTTTCGCGGTCGATGGCGGTTTGTCCGCGCTCATCCATCCCTGCTCCGACACACGGTGCGATGCGGGGATTTCATGTTCAAGTTTTTGACGACGACGGCCATCGTGGCGGTGGCGGCGATTCCCGTTGCCGCCGGTGCGCAGGCGCAGGCGGCAAGCGTCGCGTTCGACATCAAGGCCTCCGACACCGCGACCGCGCTCAACGCGTTCGCCCGGCAGGCGGGTGTGCATGTCAGCTTTCCCTACGATGCCGTCGCCAATCGTCGTTCGGCGGCGTTGCGCGGTCGGTTCACGCGCGGCGAGGCGCTCCGCCGTCTGATCGCGGGGCAGGGGCTGATGATCGCCGAGGAAACCCCCTCGATGATATCGCTGAAGGTCACTCCGGCCGAACCGCCGCAGGACTCCACCGACACCGCGGCCACCAGCCCCGTGGGACAGGATATCGTCGTACTGGGCCAGGGCCAGTCCCGCCAGGTCCAGACGGTCTCCGCCAAGGCGATGGCGAAGCTGACCGGCGGATCGTCGCCGTTGCGCTCGCTCGGTCGACTGCCCGGCGTGAACTTCGACTCCTCCGACGCGCACGGCACGTACGAGGCGGCGACGCAGCTCTCGATCCGCGGCTTCCTCACCGACCAGATGGGCTTCACGCTCGACGGCGTGCCGCTCGGCAATATGCAGTACCGCAACAACAACGGCCTTTCGATCAACCGTGCGCTGCTCAGCGAGAACAACGGCGCCGCGACGCTCTCGCAGGGCAGCGGCGCGCTTGGCACGGCCTCGACCAGCAACATCGGCGGCACCGTAGATTTCACCTCGATCGATCCCACCGACAAACTCGGCATTGATCTGGAACAAAGCTACGGCAGCGCCAATTCGTGGCGCTCGTTTGCTCGCGTCAACAGCGGCGAGCTGCCGTGGGGCGGCCGGCTGGCGGTGTCCTACGCGCATGACCGGCAAGGCAAATGGCGTGGCTGGGGCAAGCAGGTGCAGGACCAGATCAACGCGAAATACGTCCAGCCGTTGGGCGACGCGGTCAAGTCGACCACGTTCCTCAACCTGATCGATCGGCGCGAGGACGATTACAACGACGTCTCGCTCGCCCGCCTCAAGACCTATGGCTACAGGTTCGACAACATCCGCGATTTCGCGCTGGCCGAGCAACTCGCCACGATCGTCCAGAACGGCGGCACCCCGCCGGCACCGTTCGCCGCCGCCGACGACACGATCTACCAGGGCGGTGGCGTACGGCGCGATCTGCTGGCGTACGAGAAGCTCGATTATACGCTGGGGTCGCGGCTGTCGGGGTTCACCACCGGCTACATCCATCTCGACAAGGGAATCGGCACCTATGCGAGCCCGTACGACGCGACGCCCGCGGCGTTTGGCGGCTCGCCCGTCTCGGTGTCCGCGCTCCGCTACGCGATCAACCGGAAAGGGGTGATCTCGCGGCTCAAGTTCGCCGCCGGCGATCACAAGATCGAGGGGGGCATCTGGTACGAACGCAATGCCTTCGATCAGGGTTCGTATCTCTACGGCCTGCAAAAGGGCGTCGCGCCGAGCGAGTTCCAGAAATTCTACACCAACCCGTTCAAGACGAATTTCTACAACGAATACGTCACGAACACCGTCCAGCTCGATATCAGCGACACGTGGCAGGCGACCGACGCGCTGCGGCTGAACGCGGGCGTCAAGGGCGTGGTGTCGACCAACCGCGCGCACAGCGTCGTCAGCACGAAGCCGATCGACGGCTCGATCCAGGCGAAGAATTGGTTCCTGCCGACCGTCGGCGCGCTGTATACGCTGGACGGCAACAACGAAGTGTTCGCGGATTATACGCGCAACATGGCGGCGTTCGTCGCGTCCACCTCCAGCGGCCCGTTCTCGAGCAGTTCGCAGGCCGGGTTCGATTTCATCCGCAGCGACCTGAAGCCCGAGATGACCAACACGTTCGAGGCCGGCTACCGCTTCCACGATCGTGATCTTCAGCTCTCGCTGACCGGCTATTACGTGAAGTTCTCCAACCGCCTGCTCGCCTCGTCGATCAGCGCGACCATCGTCGGCAACCAGAACGTGCTCCAGAACGTCGGCGGAGTCTCGTCGAGGGGCGCCGAAGCGGCCGCCAACTGGAAGTTCGCGCGCGGCTGGTCGCTCTACGGCAGCTATGCGTATAACGACGCGACCTATGACGACGATGTCCAGCCGCTCGGCGGCGCGCTCGTCGCCACCAAGGGCAAGCAGGTCGTGGCGTCGCCCAGGAACGTCGGCACTGCCGAGCTCAACTACGACGACGGCACGATCTGGGGCGGGGTCAACGCGCATTACCGCAGCGCCCGCTATTACAGCTATCTCAACGACACGAAGCTGCCCGGCGCGGTCAACGTCAACCTGTCGGCAGGCTATCGGTTCAGCCGCATGTTCGACGTCCAGTTCAACCTGACGAACGTGTTCGACAAGAAATACATCGCCTCGACCGGGACCGCCGGTTTCGTCACGTCCGATCCGAACGGCACGTACACGACGCTGCAAACCGCCGCACCGCGCCAGGTGTTCGGCACCGTTCGCGTCCACTTTTGAGCGTCGCCGCGTATCGGGAATGCCCCCTCATCCTCCTGTCGACAGGTGCCCCATGGAACGCCGCAATCTCCTGAAGCTCGCCCTTGGCGCGCCGCTCGTCCCCCTGGCAGCCCGCGCCGCGGCGACCGAGCCGGTAGGCGGCGGCGACAGCTTCAGCTTCGCGTTCGTGGGCGATTGCCACATCCGGCCGGAACTGGGCGCGGATCGCGCCTGCGCGCAGTGCTTCGAACAGATTTCCGCGTCGCCCGTCGATTTCGTGATCCAGGGCGGCGACCATGTCGAGGACGCGCTCGAAACGGGGCGGGACCGCGCGACACTGCTGATGGATCTCTATCAGCGCACCGAACGCGCGCATCTGCGCAAGCCGATCCACCACGTCATCGGCAACCACGATTGCCTGGGCGTCTTCCCCAAGAGCGGTATCGATCCGTCCGCGCCCGATTACGGCAAGCAATTCTACATCGATCGGTTCGGGCCGCGCTATTACGCCTTCGATCACAAGGGCGTGCATTTCGTCGTGCTGGACTCGATCGGCCTGACCGCCGACCGCAATTACGAAGGCCGCGTCGACGCCGCCCAACTGGCATGGTTGCGCGCCGATCTCGCCGCGCAACCCAAAGGCACGCGGATGATCGTGGTGACGCACATCCCGCTCGTCACCGCGATGCGCTGCTACGAACCCGAATCCTGGCTCGACACCCCGCATAACTGGACGTTCGTCGTCAACGGCCGGGAGGTGCTGCGCATCCTGCGCGACTCTGACGTGCTGGCCGTGCTCCAGGCGCATAGCCACGTCTATGAGCGGATCGAGCTCAATGGGATATCCTTCATCACGACCGGTGCCGTCGCCGG
The DNA here is from genome assembly GCF_053345535.1 of Sphingomonas sp. M1A8_2b. Lineage (NCBI taxonomy): Bacteria > Pseudomonadati > Pseudomonadota > Alphaproteobacteria > Sphingomonadales > Sphingomonadaceae > Sphingomonas > Sphingomonas sp. M1A8_2b. The sequence goes on from NZ_JBKFAH010000004.1 coordinate 400,648, forward strand.
CGCCGACTGGCACGGCTCGTTCCTCGGCACGCCGGAGGGCTATACCGACATCACGATTGCCGGCCGCAAGGTGGAGAGCCGGTACAGGACCTATGGCTTCACCAGTGTCGATCGACAGGATGTCCTGATCTGAGCGCAACTTGCGAGAGCTACACGGGCTTTCTCAATTTTTACCTCGCCGTTCGGGACCCTCGCTTGGAGTCCCTTCGCGGCGCGCGATCGCGGCGATCCGTAGCTTTTCACGATTTTCGAGCGTGCGACTGACGCTGGAGAACATGCGCACTAATTTCTTCAGCTCGTTTGCTGTCCTATGTCCTCCGCCGTCGAAGATGAATGGGCGTCCGGTTTCGGTAAGCAGCTGGCAGCTGCTGAGTTTCCGTTTGTGGGTCGTAGACCGCAATAGGCGCGGCCGTTCACGCGCATACATGGAAGCTCGGATTGGCGATCAATCCAACCTGCGCGTGCGAATGTCCTGCATCGGCGGTGTGCCGAACATTCGCCGGTATTCCCGGCTGAATTGAGACACGCTCTGGTAACCGACCGAAAAGGCGGCCGAGCTCGCGCTCGTCGGTTCGTTCAAGAGCAACCGTCTTGCTTCGTGGAGTCGAAGGGTTTTTTGATATTGAAGTGGAGCCATGCCCGTCGCGGCCTTGAATCCCCGATGAAAGGCGGAGCCGCTCATGCCGACCGACTGCGCGATGTCCTCGACCCTGAAAGGGCAGGCGTAGTTTTCCGCAATCAAGGCAAGCGCCTTTCTGATCTGCGATGCCCTAGGGTCGGCGGTCGCGATCTGCCGCAGGACCGCGCCCTGTGGGCCACGCAAGAGGCGATACAAGATCTCTCGCTCCAGCAGCGGAGCCATGATCCCGACCTCCTCGGACCGGTCGATCAGCTGTAGCATCCGGCTCCAGGCATCAAGCAGGTCGCGGTCAGCAAAATCGACTGCGAACCCTTTCCGATCGGCTCGGTGTATAAAATCAGGCATGTTGATGGTGAGACCGGAGACGATCTCAGCTTCGATCGCGAGACTGATCGCGAGATAGGGGCGATTTGCACTCGCCTCGGTAATTTTTCCCAGCACCGGGAGATCAAGAGCCGCGGTAAAGGTGTGCCCAGCGCGATAGATCAGGATCTCATCCCCGATCGAGAGCTGCTTTTCGCCCTGCAATATCAGGCTGACGACCGGACAATAGGTTTCCGGCAGCAGGTCGATGCACCGGCTCACCTTGTACAGCCCGACATTCGGCATGGGGGTGGCCGTGAGCCCTTCCTCGCTCTTGCGAGCGACCGTGGCAGCCAGCTCGGCGATAACCTGATCCATGGCGCGCACATGTCAGGCCGAACGCCATCGATCAACGGTTTGCCAGAAATAGGCAAAGATCGGGCAGGATCGGGTGCGCCGAACATACGGCACCAGCCTATCTGCAGCCTGACACGCATGGAGGCAGCATGAATACCGTCGGGAACACCATTTTCATCACCGGAGGAAGCTCCGGCATCGGTAAGGCTCTGGCGCATCGTTGGCACGATCTGGGCAACACGGTCATCGTTGCTGGTCGTCGGTGCAGCGCGTTGCAGGAAACGATCGAAGGTCGACCCAGCATGGCGTTCTACGAGTTGGACATCACCGACCCCGACGCGATCGCCACCGTCGCCCGGCGACTGATCGCAGAGCATCCGGACCTCAATGTGCTGGTCAATTGCGCCGGTATTTCAGGGGTGGAAGATCCCACGATCGCCCGTGACCTTTCGCGCGCCGAAAGGATGATCGAAACCAATCTTCTGGGGACGATCCGTATGGTCGACGCGCTCGTCGAGCATCTGAAGCATCGTCCGGCAGCGGCCATCGTCATGGTTTCCTCGGGCACCGGTTTCGTGCCGTATCCTAGCGCACCGACATATTCGGCAAGCAAGGCGGCGCTGCATTCCTACACAGTGTCGTTGCGCGCCCTTCTGCGAAATGTGCCGCAGGTGATCGAGATCATCCCCCCGCAAGTGGCGACCGAGCTGTTGGAAGGACTGAAGGACTCCCCATTCAGCGTTCCGCTCGCGAAATTTGCCGACGACGTGATGGCGCAACTCATCGCGCACCCGTCCGCGGATGAGATCATCGTTGACGAGGTGACGCCGTTCCGCTTTGCCGAACGGGACGGAAAGGTCGGCAAGATTGTGAGCGACATGTTGGCTGGCGCCTGAGCTTAGGGCAGGACTGTTGCTGACCTCCGTTGACCTTCGATCGTACCGGCGCAGCTGACCTGAACAAACGACCGGATCTGGGGAGCAGAAAACGCGAGCTGAGCGACCGAATGTGGGTCGTGGCAGTCTTAGCTCATCAAGCGTCCCCCCGATCAAGTTCGTCCCCGGATGTCATATCCTCCGAAGCCCGCCAGCGCCGAACCGTGCGTAGAGCGTTGGCAGGACGAAGAGCGTCAGCAGCGTCGCCGAGATCAGGCCGCCGATGACGACGGTCGCCAGCGGCTTCTGCACCTCGGCGCCGGCGCCGTGGCCGAGCGCCATCGGCACGAAACCGAGGCTGGCGACGAGCCCAGTCATCGCCACGGGGCGCAATCGGGCGAGCGCGCCGTCGTGCGCGGCCCGGACCCGGTCGATGCCGCGGGCCATCAGGTCGTGGATCGATGAGACCATCACCAGACCATTGAGCACAGCGATCCCCGACAGCGCAATGAAGCCGACCGCGGCCGATACCGATAACGGCATGCCGCGCAGCACGAGCGCGAGCACGCCGCCGACCAGCGCGAGCGGCACGCCGGTGAACACGATCACCGCGTCGCGGATCGAGCCGAGCGCGCCGTACAGAAGCAACATGATGACCGCGAAGCAAACGGGTATGACGAGCAGCAGCCGATCGCGCGCGGAAGCGAGGTTCTCGAACTGCCCGCCCCATTCGACATAGGTGCCGGGCGGCATCTTCACCTGCGCATCGATTGCAGCGCGCGCGTCGGCGACAACACCGGCGACGTCGCGGTCGCGGACGTTGGCCTGGACAACGACGCGGCGTTTGCCGTTCTCGCGGCTGATCTGGTTAGGGCCGTCGACGACCGCGATGTCGGCGACGGTCGATAGCGGTACGAAGCCGCCGGCTGACGTCGGCACGGGGACCTGCGCCACCTGGGTCAGGTCGGAACGCGATGCCTCCGATAGACGGATCACGACTGGGAAGCGGCGGTCGCCCTCGAAGATCAGGCCGGCTCCGCGCCCGCCGATCGCAGCGGCGACCGTGTCCTGTACGTCGCTGGCCGTGACGCCGATCCGCGACATCGCCATGCGGTTCGGACGGATGTCGAGCATCGGCAGGCCCTCGGTCTGTTCGACGCGTACGTCGACCGCGCCACGGGTCTTGCGCAGGACGTCGGCAATGCGGTCGGCGGCGGCGTTCATGCCGCCGAAGTCGTCGCCGAAGATTTTCACCGCGATATCGCCGCGCACGCCGGCGATCAGCTCGTTGAAGCGCATCTGGATCGGCTGCGTGATCTCGTACGCATTACCGGGCAGCGTCGAGAGCCGTTTTTCGATCCGTTCGACCAGCGCTGCCTTGGCGAGGTTCGGGTCGGGCCATTCGGGCCTCGGCTTCAGGATCACGAAGGTGTCGGTAGCGTTCGGCGGCATCGGGTCGCTTGCGATCTCGGACGTGCCGGTGCGCGAGAAGGCGAAGCGGACCTCGGGCTGGCGCGCGAGCATGTTCTCGACCTGGAACTGCATCGCCTGGCTCTGGTCGACCGAGGTGCCGGGAATACGGACCGCTTGGACGAGGATGTTGCCTTCGTCGAGCTGCGGCAGGAATTCCTGGCCGAGCGTGGTGAAGGCGACTCCTGCGATCGCTAGCGCGCCGACCGCGATCCCGAGCGTCATGCTCGGACGACCCATCGCCTTGCCCAGCCCGGGTTCGTAGCGGCGACGCAGCCAGCCGACGATGCCGCTTTCCTTCTCGTCGACCGGCCTGCTCAGCCCTATCGCAATAGCGGCGGGGACGAACGTCATCGACAGGATGAAGGCAAAGACGAGCGCGATGATGACGGTCAGCGCCATCGGTTCGAACATCTTGCCCTCGACGCCGGTGAACGTCAGCAGCGGGGCGTAGACGAGAATGATGATCGCCTGACCATAGACCGACGGGCGGATCATCTCGCGTGCCGATGCGGTGACCAGATCCAGGCGGTCTCGAAGCGATAGCGGTGCATTTCTGTCATGCTGTGCTTCTCCGAGGCGACGCAGCGCGTTCTCGACGATGATGACGGCGCCGTCGACGATGAGCCCGAAGTCGAGCGCGCCCAGACTCATCAGGTTGGCCGACACTCCGGCCTTGAGCATGCCGATGCTGGTGAGCAGCATCGTGACCGGGATCACCAGCGCCGCGATCAGCGCCGCGCGGAAGTTGCCGAGCAGTACGAATAGGACGACGATGACCAGCACGGCCCCTTCGGCGAGGTTGCGGGCGACGGTCGCGATCGTCGCGTTGACCAGTTCGGTGCGGTTGAGCACCGGCTTCACCACGACGTCGACGGGCAGCGCGGGGCCGATCTCGTCCAGCCGCTTGCCCACGCCCGTCGAGACGGTGCGGCTGTTCTCGCCGATCCGCATGACCGCGGTGCCGACGACGACTTCGTGGCCGTTCTCGGATGCGGACCCCATGCGCAGCGCCTGGCCGGTGCGGACGGTGGCGATCTGGCTGAGTAGGATCGGCACGCTTTCGCGCGTCGCGACGACGGTGCGCGCGAGTTCGTCGGCGTTGCGGACGCGGCCGTCGGCGCGAACCGCGAGACCTTCGCCGTTGCGGTCGACGATGCCGGCGCCGGCGCTGGTGTTGTTGCGTTCGAGCGCGGTGGCGAGGTCGTTCAGCGTGATCTTCATCGCCGCCATCCGCTGGATATCGGGGACGACGAGATACTGTTTGGTGTAGCCGCCGAGGCTGTCGACGCCGGCGAGACCCGCCGTGCTTTTCAGCTGCGGCGTGACGATCCAATCCTGCACGGTGCGCAGATAAGTCGCCTTGTCGGGTTCGCTGACGAGGTGGTCGCCTTCGGGCGTGATGTAGCTGCCGTCCTTCTGCAGGCCGGGCTCGCCATTGCGGTGGTTGACCTGGTCGAGCTCGCGATATTCGACCGTCCACATGAAGATGTCGCCCAGGCCGGTGGCGATCGGCCCCATCTCGGGCGTCACGCCGTCGGGCAGGTCGGCCTCGGCGGTCCGCAGCCGTTCGGCCACCTGCGATCGCGCGAAATAGATGTCGGTCTTCTGGTCGAACACGGCGGTGATTTGCGCGAAGCCGTTGCGGCTGAGCGAGCGGCTGTATTCGAGACCGGGAATACCGGCGAGCGCGGTCTCGACGGTGAAGGCGATCTGCTTCTCGATCTGGTCGGGTGAGAGCGCAGGCGCGACAACGTTGATCTGGACTTGGTTGTTGGTGATGTCGGGGACGGCGTCGATCGGCAGCCGCTGGATAGCGAAAACGCCGGCGAGCGCGGCGGCAAGCGTCAGCAGCAGGACGAGCCAGCGCTTCTCGACGGCAAGCGTTACGATACGGGACAGCATGGCTTAATCCTCGTCCTTCGCCGCGCCCTTGCCGAGTTCGGCCTTGAGCGTGAACGAGTTGGTGGAGGCGATGCGCTCCTCGCCGGTCAGGCCGGCGGTCACGGTGACCGTGCCGCCATTGGTGCGGCCGAGCGTCACCGGCGTGGCGCGGAAGCCGGTCGCGATGCGGACGAACACGTGCGGCCGGTCGCCGATCATCTGCACGGCCGCCGAAGGTACGGCGACGCTGCGGTCGCCACTGGCGGGCAGCAGGACCGAGACGCCGACATTCTCGCCGACACGCCACACGCCGCCAGCATTGTCGATCGTGGCGATCACGGGGACCAGGCGCGTCGTCTCGTCGAGGATCGGCGAGACGAAGGTGACGCGGCCCTCCTGACGGCGGCCGGCGGAGGTCACTTCCATGCGCGCGCCAGGTTTCACGCGTCCGGCATCCGCGGGCACCAGCGACATCGTCACCGATACCTTGGCGAGGTTGGCGACGCGGAACAGCTCGGAATCGGCGGCGACCTGCTGGCCGAGCGTGGCCGACCGGGCGATCACTTGACCCGCTATGGGCGAGCGCACCGCGATGCGATTGAGCGCGCCGCCGCCGCCGCCGGTGGCCGACAGCTGCTGCCGCGCGATACGCAGCGCGATGCCGGCCTCGGTCGCGGCGGTGCGTGCGGCGACGAGATCCTGCTCGGGCGAGACGCGCTCGGCGAACAGTCGCTGTTCGCGGCGGAGGTTCGACTGGGCGAGCGCGGACCGCGCACCGGCTGCCTCCACCTCGGCGTTGAGCGAGGCGGCCTCGCGGCTTTCGATGATCGCCAGCGTCTCGCCGCGACCGATCGACTGGCCGAGATTCCGGGTGAGTGAAACCAACCTGCCGCCGATCGGGGCGGACACGATTTGCACGCTCTGCGGATCGCCTTCGATCGTCGCCGGCAGCTCGATCGCCCCGGCTACGCCGCCCACTGTCGGGCGGGTTACCTCGATGCCGGCATCCGCGATCTGCTGGACCGACAGAGTGGCGACGGCGGGATCGCCTCGGCTGCTGTCCTTTTCGACACGCGCTTTGGCGCCGGCCTCCGTTTCCTGCTCGGAGGAGCGTCCGCAGCCGATAACGGCCAGGGCGATGGCGATGGGCGCGATCGCCCGCATGGTGATGGTCATCGATCGGTGTCCTTGGGCGTCGGCGCGGCGGTGGTGAGCCGTTCGAGACGGGCCTGTGAGTCATGATAGGCGGCGAGCGCATTGATCGCGGCCGTCCGGGTATCGAGAAGGGTGCGCTCGGCGTCGAGCAGGTCGAGCTGCCCGAACTTGCCCTCGCGGTAGCCGATGCGAGCGATCCGCGCGGCCTCCTGCGCGGAGGCGAGGGCAGGGCCGGTGGCGTTGCGCGCCGTCGTGGCGGCGTTCGCTGCATCGACCCGCGCTTCGGCAATATCCTGTTCGGCGTCGAGCAGCGCCACGCGGCGCAGCGCGTCGGACTTGTCGCGCTGGGCGTTCGCCACGGCGACGGCGGAACGGCCGCCGTTGAAGACGGTGAGCGGGATCGAGACGCCGAAGACCGCCGCGACATCGTTGGTCTGCTCGAGCCTTCGGGCACTGGCGCTGAGCGTGAGGTCCGGCACGCGCTGGCTTCGCGCAAGGCGAACCTGGGCCGTGGCGGTGTCGAGATCGGCGAGGGCGGCGGCTGCGGTCAGCGTGCTTGCGGTGCCGGGAGCGGGCGACTGGCGGATCGTATCCACGCGTTGGAACCATGCGTCGTCGAGCGCTCCAACGGGTATGCCGAGAAGGTGGGCAAGGTTCGCCGTGGCGACGACCGCCGAACGCGCCGCGCGCTCGACGGCGCCATCGGCGGCTACGCATGCAACGTCGGCCCGCTGTTCCTCAAGCGGTGATGCCCGACCGGCTTGGACCCGCACGCGGGCTACGCGCAGGACCTCGGCGGCGATTCTGAGCTGATCGCGGGCGATGCCGAGGCGGCGCTGCGCGGCGACGGCAACGGTATAGGTCTGCGCGACACGCAGGCGCAGGTCGGCACGGGCGATGTCGGCCTGGATACCGGCGCGGCCGATCTGCGCCTCGGCGACAGCGATCCGGGCGCTGCGCTTGCCCCCGCGTTCGAACGGCAGTGCGAGGCCGACCGTCGTCTCGGACGACCGCAGTCCCTGATAGATGCCGGTTCCGGCGACGTTCTCGGTCTCGGCGACGATCGACGGGTTCGGACGAAGCGCGGCGACGCGACGCTGTGCTTCGGCGACGCGGACTCCGGCGGATGCTGCATCCTGGAAGGGCGAGGATGCGCCAGCGCGGGCCAGCGCCTCGGCGAGGGTTAGTACCGGTTCGGCCGAGGCCGGCGGACTGGTCTGGGCCTGCAGCGACGATGCGCAGACCCCTGCGGCCATGACGGCCGCGATGGTGCGATGCATTGGGATGCTCCTGACGACGGGGACGCGGGCGCGCACGGCGCACCCGATCGACACGTCAGGCTTTCGGCGGTCTCAGAGCGGCGTCGGCATCGCGGCCGACGAGCGTGGCACCAGCAACGGGCGCGAGCATCGAGCCGGCCGGACCGGTCGTGCCGGCAAGCGTGTCGGCGTCGGGCGCACTCATGTGGTGCGCGTGGCAGCTGCCATGATGGTGTGGATAGCCCTTGTCGGCATCGGCAGCGACCTGATCCCCGTCGCCATCAAGGTGCGACGCGGCCTCGTACTGGCTGGTCTCGATGCACCCGCCGACTTCAGCCGCATGCGCCACCCCGACCCAGGCGGTCAGGACGAGCATTAAACAGGCAAGAAAGGGCAAAAGCCGCCGCATCGCCTGGGGAGGTAGCAGATAAAGATATTGCTGTAACCGGGTACGGCGGCTCGACCCAATCACGTCGGGTTTGAGAATGAACGAGTGACCGGAGTTGGGGAGAAGCGAGGAGCCTTTCAGCGTCCGCTTCTGGGTCCGCTCAGACCTCGGTGCGTTCGGCCAATTCCAAAGCGTCTTCCACGTCAACCCCCAAGTAGCGCACCGTGCTGTCGATCTTGGCATGGCCGAGAAGGATCTGAACGGCGCGGAGGTTACCAGTCGCCTTGTAGATGATCGATGCTTTCGTGCGCCGTAGCGAGTGCGTCCCATAATCCTGCGCCGGAAGGCCGATGCCGACCACCCACTCGCGCACAAGGCGGGCATATTGCCGCGTGCTCATATGGTCCATGTAGTCGTTGCGGCTCGGGAAAACGAAGTCGTTCAGTGTCCCTCCACGTCGCTCCAACCATGCCCGCATCGTCTTTCGCGCCGTGTCCATTATCTCGAACTGAACCGGTCGTTTGGTTTTCTGCTGAACCACGACGGCGCGGTCACGGACGCGCCCGCCGGAA
>NZ_JBKFAH010000005.1:0-107646 GCF_053345535.1 Sphingomonas sp. M1A8_2b
CCAGTGGGTGAACTTCGACCATTTCTCGCAGTTCGCGACCAATGGCGGCAACACCAACCGCGACTATAACGCGATCACCTACGGCATCGGCGCCGAAGTCGGTCCGCAGAGCATCGGCCTAAAGGGTCTCACCGGCAACGCCGGGTTCCGCATCCGCGCCGAGGTCAACACCTTCGGCGCAGCGCAGAGCTTCCGCCCGATGCTCGGCATCATCACGCACTTCTAAGCGACGGCCCGGTATCGGGCACACGCGAGGCGCGTAACGGGGGCGGGGAGTGGCATCGGTCACTTCCCGCCTTTCGTGTGTCCGGGCTCGATCGACTGCAAACACCGCAGGATCGATCTACAATCGCGGCCCTGTTTCCGCTGCTCGGAACATGACCTACCTACAAGCCGCCAGAATGCATCTTGGCACCTTTGGACGACCCCTCCGACCGAACGGGCTTCCTTCGCTGGCGGGGTGGATGTCATCGGCGCGCGCCGTCGTCCTTGGCGCTTTGTACCGCCAGCGCGATGACGCTGGGGCGCACTGCGCGGCCTTCCCTATCCCTTGCAGCGCTCGTGCCGCCACAGATAGGAATAGGAACCAGGCCCGGTTCCGACCTGGGAAAGCGTCAAGACGACGCAAAACGCGGGTTTTCGCAAATACGTATCTGATTTTGTGCGTCGCTAAGCCTACCTCCGATCCTATCAATACCGCAGGTACGTCATCGTCGGCGGGCTCGGCATGATCTACATGTCTATATTCCAACATGTCGACATGGTGATGCATCGACCACGCCTTCTGCTGTCCCCGGAAACGTGACGCTAACGACCTAGAGGAGGTCGTTAACCATCTCCGATTAAACCGACCGTGCCGGGCGATCGACTACGGCATAACGGGGGTGCGACGATGCCGAGCGATAAACTCGACCACGCGGTGGTTCACCCGCTCAATCAGCCGTTCCTGCTGTACGGCGTGCTGTGTTTCATTTTCGGGATGGCGATGTACATCACCGGCGTCCTGCTGGTCCTTCCGCGCTATCTGCTCGGGCTGCACGATCTGCTCGATCCGGTCGCCGGGTGGCTGGTCTGGTATAGCGGCGTGCCGATCATGGTCGGCATCACGCTTGTGCTGTTCGACCTGCTGTACATGCTCCAGCACAAGAAGCCCGACGTTCCGGTCCGCTATATCCCGGTCCAGCGACGCCGCGTCACCGTAGCGCTGACCGCGTATAACGACGAGGACAGCATCGCCGGCACGGTCGAGGATTTCCTCACGCATCCGCTGGTCGAGCGCGTCATCGTCGTCAGCAACAACAGCAGCGATGCGACTTACGCACGGGCCGAACTCGCTGGCGCGCTGACGTTCGACGAGCTGGCGCCGGGCTATGGCCGCTGCGTCTACCGGTGCCTGAGCGAAGCGGTCCGGTTCGAGGATACCGAGTTCGTCGTGCTGTGCGAGGGGGACAGCACGTTCCGCGCCTATGACATCGAGAAACTGCTCGCCTATGCGCCGCATGCCGATGTCGTGAACGGATCACGCACGGTCGAGCCGCTGCGGCAGTATCTGACCCAGCTGACCGCGTTCATGTATTACGGCAATCTGTTCGTCGGCAAGCTGCTCGAGGCCAAGCATCTCGGGCGCGGCACGATCACCGACGTCGGCACCACCTACAAGCTGTGCCGTCGCGATGCGCTGATCGGCCTGCTGCCGCATCTCAACCCGGCGGTGAACCTCGAGTTCAACGCGCATTTCCTCGATACGGTGCTGCGACGCGGTCTTCTGCTGCTCGAATGCCCCATCACGTTTCACGCGCGAATTGGCGTCAGCAAGGGCGGCAACGTCAACAACTGGCGCGGATTCTCGGTCGGCACGCGGATGATCTACGGTCTGTTGTCGGACTGGAAACGCTACGCATGAGCGGCGATTATCATGGCTCGCGGCTGGCCGAGGATCATCGGCGCGGCGCGGTGTGGCGCGCGCTGTGGCACTATGTCTTTCGCCACCGGATCGCGGCCGATGCCTGCGTGCTCGATCTTGGCGCGGGGTATGGCGACTTCATCAACAGCGTCACCGCGCGGCGTCGGATCGCGGTCGACACCTGGCTCGGCCTGGCGGACCATGTCGCCCCGGGCGTCGAAGCGCATGTCGCGCCCGTCACCGATCTCGCCGCGATCGAGGCGGGCAGCGTCGATTTCGCCTTCGCCTCGAACCTGTTCGAGCATTTGCCGCAGGCCGCGTTCGTCACGGCGCTCGGCGAGATCGCCCGGACGCTGTCGGGGCGCGGCACGCTGACCATCCTCCAGCCCAATTACCGCTATGCCTTTCGCGAGTATTTTGACGATTACACGCATGTCGCGGTCTATTCGCATATCAGCCTCGCTGACCTTCTGACAGCGCATGGCTGGGACGTGATCGAGGTCCGGCCGCGGTTCCTGCCGCTAACGGTGAAGTCCCGCCTGCCGGTCTGGGCGCCGCTGATCGGTGCCTATCTCCGCTCGCCGTTCAAGCCGATGGGCAAGCAGATGCTCGTCGTCGCGCGCCTGCGATGATCGACCCAGCGCTGAAAGACGATGCCGCAAGATCGAAAGCACGACGTTGGGCGATCGGGGCGATCTGGATCAGCCTTGCGCTCACGCTCGCGTTGCTGGCGGGCGACCTGGTCAGGCTGATCCGCACGGGGTGGGTCAACGCATTCTACCCCTATGATCTGGATTACGGGGAGGGGATCGTCTGGCAGCAGATGATCAATATCGTCGCGGGCCGCGGCTACGCACCGCTCGGCGTCTACCCCGCGATCGTCTATCACTACCCGCCGGTCTATCATCTCGTCGTCGGCGCGGCGTCGGCGCTGTTCGGCAGCGATGGGCTGGCGACCGGGCGGCTGATTTCGCTCGCCGCGACGCTAGTCATGATCGTGGCGATCGGGCGTCTTACGTTCGCGGCGATCCCGTCCGACACCCGCCGGCGCGTCCGTATCCTCGCGGCGATCATCGCGGGCGGGTATGTCGCCAGCATCCCGACGATCGCGGTCTGGGCGGGGTATATGCGCGTCGACATGCTGGCGGCCGCGCTATCGCCGGCCGGGCTGTGGCTGACGCTGGGTGCCGTGGAGCATCGCGGCCGCCTGATCCTGGCGGCGCTCTGCTTCGTCCTGGCGATCTACACCAAGCAGACCTCGATTGCCGCGCCGATCGCCGCGTTCGCGGCGCTGTGGCTGGTGCGTCCCAGCACCGCCTGGACGCTGTTCGGGTTGTGCGCCGTGCTGGGTCTTGGTGCATTGGCGGGGTTGAGCGTCATGACAGCGGGCGGGTTCCTGCGGCATACGGTGGTGTACAATCTGAACCGGTTCGATCCGTCGCGCGCGATGCTGTTGCCGCTCATTCTGATGCCGCAGATCGTCGCCATCGCGATCGCCGCGCTGGCGGTCGGCGCGACGTGGCATCGCCTGCGCCCGACCACGTTCAAGACGCTGCGCGCAAGACTGCGCGCGCAGGGGGGGCAGGGGGGGCGCTGCGATTTCGCCGTGGTCCTGATGTTGGCGTTTCTCGTCCTGAAGACGGTGATGCTGCCGACCATCCTGAAATCGGGTGCGACCGACAATTATCTGATCGAATGGCTGTGCGCGATCGCCGTGTTCGTGGGCATCGGCGTCGTGCCGGTACTCGCCGTCGCGCTCGACGACCGGCCCTGGCCGCGTGCGCTGCTGGTCGCGATGGTCCTGGCAGGACTGCCGATCCATGCCTATCGCTCGCTTGCGGCGGTCCGCGAGGTCCGCGTCGCCGATGGCCTCCACCACGATCTCGTGGCGCGCATCGCGCGCTCGCCCAAACCCGTCATATCCGACGAGATGGTCTTGCTGATCCGCGCGGGGCGACCGGTGATGTGGGAACCTGCGATCGTCGCGGAGTTGGGCCATGCGGGGCTTTACGACGAAGCAGCCTTCGCCAGGCTGATCCACGACCACCGGTTCGGTTTCTTCATCACCGTCGGCGACCGCGGCGATTACCCCTACGATGAACGCTATAACCCGGTCATCGCCAGTGCGATCGACGCCGCCTATCCCCGACGCGAGCAAAGCGGATCCCTGACGCTCCATCTGTCGCGCTGAATCTTCAATGCGTTTGGTAAGAGCTCTGCCAAATTTACAGTTAGAAGGTTATGCAGGCTGTTCTTGCGCCGTCCGGGTTAATCAAGCTGCATCGAACCGCCCGGCGAATTCGCGATCCGCATAATAGCGTAGTTTGGTGGCGATGAGGGGCCGCTGCGCGGCGAGAAACAGAAGTTGGCGGTCAGGGCTGAGCGTGCGAACCTCGTCAGGGGTAAGGAGCGGCCGGCCGACATGTTGCTGACCGCAGGTTATCCCGGTCCCCTCGCCGTCGAGTGCCCGGCTCATTGTTTCGAACACGACCGTCTCCTGGCCGAGCAGGTCGGAGACGAGCTTGGCACTCTGCTGATCGTTGACACCAAACACCTGCAGGACGCCTGCGTTTGACAGGAAGGTGCCCGCTCGCTGGCCGTACAGCGCGCGCAACTGGTGGATGTCCTGCACGATCGGCCAGAGCTGGATCCCATAGCCCGCCATCAGTCCCATCGCGCGCTCGACCGGCTCAAGGTGGCCAAGTGCTGCGAACTCGTCGAGCAGGAACAGCACCGGCCAGACCGGGCGTCCCGGCGTCCGTGCAAGTTCGGTCAGCGCCTGGGCTACCATCAGGCGAAGCCAGCGGGCATAGGTGTCGAGCCGGTCGGGTGGCAGGACGAGGAAGATGCTCGCCGGTCGTTCCTTGAGGTCGGCGAAGCGGAAATCCGAGTGGCCGAGCGTCGCGGTCATGCGTGGTGAGTCAAGGAAGTGGGTATGGCGCTGCGCCGACGACAGCACGCCCGCGGCTTCGCGACCGGACTTGCCAAGGTGTCGATTGGCGGCGCGCGCGACCAGACCGCCCATGCCTTGCATCCGTTCGAGCAGGGCAAGGAAGGCGGCCGGCGCCAGCGTCAGATGCTCGCGCAGCGTGGCAAGGGTCCTGGTGGAGGCGGGCTCACGCGCCAGGATGTGCATCAGCAAGCCGGCGATCAGTGCCTTGGCCTCCTCGTTCCAGTGCGCCTCGGTCTGCTGGTTGTGCGCATCGTGGACCAGCGCGTCAGCGAGGGTCAAGCAGTCGTCGGCAACATCGAGGCCGGTCGGATCGATGCGGTCTAGCGGGTTGAACGCGGCCGGCACCAGGCCGGTGATGCCGAACGGGTCGAGAACGTGGACGGGTCCGAAGCCCCTGCGCTGACGCGCGGCGATGAGGGCATTCTCGCCCTTGGGATCGATGCAGACGCAAGCGAAGGGATAGTCGAGCAGGTTCGGGATGATGGTGCCGACACCCTTGCCGCTGCGCGTCGGCGCAATCGTCAGCAGATGGGCGGGACCCAGGTAGCGCAGCAGCTTGCCGGACTTGCGGTCGCGGCCGATCAGGAGACCGGCGTCGCCCATCAAATCGCGCGTCTCGACGTCGGTCGCAAAGCGGGCGGAGCCATGAGTGTCGTCAGCGTCTGCGCCACCATAACGCAGGATCAGGGGCTGGAAGAGCGCGTGTAGCGGTACGGCCAAAATGATGAGCCAGATCAGCACCTGGCTGATCGCGACGAGCGTCGGATAGCGGGCCAGGCTGAAATACCAGATCAGCCCGTCCGTGCCGAGGATCAGGACGATCGCCACGGCCAGCATAAGCACGACGACGCCGAGCAGATGGCGGGCGAAGCGGAAAGGGGCAAACACCAGGCTCTGGATCGCCCAGACCGGGTTCTGCCGCGCGATACGGACGAGGTTGCGCGAGGCGCGGGTGAGCTGGCGAAACCACGCCATCGTCACGCCGCCTGGAAGAGGGTGAGGCGGACGATCCCGGGCAGGGCGGTGATCTCCGCCTCGATCGCCGCCACCTCTTCCATGCGGTCGCTGGGCCAGTCTCGCGAGATGCTGACGCTGCCTGCGTCGGTTTCGATGTCGATGAGCCGGGTCTGCGGTAGCAGGTCGAACAGGTGCACCAGCCTGTCGTGCAGATCGGGTGTGACGCAGCGGCTTCCCAGTCCCACCATCTGGAGCTGCCAGGAATGGGATACGGCCACAGGAATTGCTGTCATTGCACTGTCTCCGGATGGGGAGAGAAGCCGTTCGCAGGTGCACGCTCTAACGCAGCCCGGCCAACGTCATGGCGGTCACTCTGACTGAGCTGCGGGCGGCAAATAGGGAGGACACGTAGCGTCATCGCCGACGCCGGTTCTGCGCCGAAGATGTGCCTACCAAGCCGGCGATCCGCCGAGCTCGAGACGCGTTGCCTTTGTTCATCACGGGACCTTCTCCGGTGACGTACCTTCCGTGTCGAATGCCCGCTTCCCGCGCCGCTTCCACAAGGCAAGCGTGTTGCCGGTATCGTCGGCACGGGCACGACCGACCAGCTCCAGCAACGCACCGTAGATGGTGGCGCGATCGTCGTCGGTGAGATCGACCAGGCCGGCCTTTTGAACGAGGCCGCCCAGTTCGATCAGGTGGCGGGTGCGTTCACGACGTTGCACGACCCAGCCCCGTGTATCAGTTCTACGCCGCGCTGCTTCCAGACGCAGGACCAGGACCCTGTTGCGCCGCTCCGCCGTCGCTATGGCCGTCAGGCTTCGCCTTACCCCTTGGAGCGACGTCTGAAACGGCCTTGCGGCTTCGTCGCTGAAAGAAGGCAGCGCCGGTTGCACGCCACGCCTCCTTCTGATCAGCATCATCTGCCGCAACCGCAGCAAGCAGCACACCTGCAAGGGTCTCAGGCTCGAGTCCTTGAGCACCTGTTGCGACGACCAGCTCACCAAGCTGTTGAATCTTCTTCGCTTTGAGGTCTCGTGCGCGATCGTTCAGCGCTTTGAGCTCGGCGTCATAGTCCCGGACTTTACGCATCGTGTCTGTTCCTGCATGGCTCATCACGAAGGCAGACTATGCCCCTCACGTGTTACAGCTACAAGTCATGAGCGACCAACCGAAGTGGTCGTAAGTGCGCGCTTATACGTCGTTGCCGACGTACGCTCAGAAGTTTAAAAGACGCGGCGTCATGGCGATCTACCACTTTTCCGCCAAGGTCATCAGTCGCGCGAACGGTTCCAGCGCCGTTGCTGCGGCTGCATATCGCTCTGCTTCGGACCTGTTCGATAACCGTCTGGAACGGCATCATAACTTCACGAAAAAAAGTGGCGTTGTTCACTCCGGAGTGATGTTGCCCGATGGCGCGCCCGAGCGGTTGCAGGATCGCACGACTCTCTGGAACGAGGTGGAGGCGGCGGAGAAGCGCAAGGACGCGCAGCTCGCCCGGGAGATCGAGTTTTCGATCCCGCGTGAGATGAACCGTGAACAGGGCATCTCGCTCGCGCGCGATTTTGTCGCGGAGCAGTTCGTGAAGCGCGGCATGGTCGCGGATCTCAATGTGCACTGGGACAAGGCCGAGGACGGCACCCCGAAGCCGCACGCACATGTCATGCTGGCGATGCGCGAAGTGGGGCCTGACGGCTTTGGCCAGAAGGCGCGCGACTGGAACCGCAACGAGTTGTTGCAGCACTGGCGGGAGGCGTGGAGCGCGCACGTCAACGAGCGACTGGCGGACCTCGGTATCGACGCGCGGATCGATCATCGCTCCTATGCCGAACAGGGCATCGCGCTCGAGCCGCAACACAAGATCGGGCCAGCGGCCTCGCGGCGACCGGGGCAGGGGCTCGAAGCCGAGCGGCTCGAGGATCACGACCGTATCGCGCGCGAGAACGGCGAGCGTATCATCGCCGATCCGAATATCGCGCTCGATGCGATCACGCGGACGCAGGCGACATTCACCAACCGCGACCTTGCCCTGTTCGCGTTCCGGCATTCGGACGGGAAGGATCAGTATACCCGGGTGATGGCGGCTGCGAAGGCGTCGCCGGACCTCGTCGCGCTGGGCAAGGACGGGGGTGGCAACGAGCGGTTCACGAGCCGTGAAATGATCGCGACCGAGGTGCGGCTGGAGCGGGCGTCCGACAGGCTTGTAGAGAGCAGGGATCACTTCGTCGCTGCTACTCGCGTTCAGCGCGCCCTGGGCGCGGCGCAGGGCAGGGGGCTTACCTTGTCCGACGAGCAGCGGGACGCGCTTGGGAGGATCACCGAACGCGACGGACTTGCGTCCGTTGTGGGCTATGCCGGCAGCGGCAAGTCGGCGATGCTGGGTGTCGCCCGCGAGGCGTGGGAAGATGCCGGCTACACGGTGCGCGGTGCCGCATTGTCCGGCATTGCAGCGGAGAATCTGGAGAGCGGTTCCGGCATCACGTCGCGCACCATCGCGAGCCTCGAATATGCATGGGGCAGAGACCGTGAACAGCTTGGGCCCCGCGACGTGCTGGTGGTCGACGAGGCGGGCATGATTGGTACGCGGCAGATGGAGCGGCTGCTGTCGGCTGCGGACCGGGCCGGTGCCAAGGTCGTGTTGGTGGGGGACCCCGAGCAGTTGCAGGCGATCGAGGCGGGGGCGGCATTCCGGTCGATCAGCGAGCGGCACGGTGCGGCCGAGATCACCGAGATCCGTCGGCAGCGGGCTGCTTGGCAGCGTGACGCGACCCGGTGGCTTGCGACCGGTAGGACATCCGAGGCGATCGGCGCGTACCGCGAGCACGGCATGGTGCACGCGGCGGACACGCGTGAGGCGGCCAGGGCCGCACTTGTGGAGGGCTGGGACAGGCAGCGCCAGGCAGAGCCGGGTTCGACCCGTATGATCCTTACCCATACCAACGCCGAGGTGCTGGTGCTCAACGGCGAAGCGCGTGAACGGCTGCGCGCAACTGGCGACCTTGGCGACGACGTCGCCGTGCAGGCGGAGCGCGGCGAACGGCAGTTCGCGACCGGCGACCGGATCATGTTCCTGCGTAACGAGCGCGGGCTGGGGGTGAAGAACGGTACGCTGGGCACGATCGAGCAGGTATCTGCCGGGCACATGGGAGTCAGGCTTGATGACGGGCGTCAGGTCGGGTTCGACCTCAAGGACTATGCCCATGTCGATCATGGCTATGCCGCCACCATCCACAAATCGCAGGGCGTGACGGTCGACCGCGTCGACGTGCTCGCTACGCCCGGCATGGACCGGCACGCCGCCTATGTCGCCCTGTCGCGGCACCGGGACGGGGTACAGCTGCATTATGGCCGCGACGATTTTGTAAGCGAGGCGAAGCTCGCCGCGGTACTGTCGCGCGACCGGTCGAAGGACATGGCGGCGGACTATGCGGCCGAGCCCGAGGAGGCCGCTCGTGCCTTTGCCGACAGGCGCGAGATCCGACTGCCGGAGCGGGCGCGTGAGATCATCGAGAAGGTCGAGGCCAAGGCGCGTTCGATGTTCGCCGGGTTCAGACCCAAGCCGCAGGAGGTCGCATCGTTCGTGCATGAGCCCGACGGCGCGACCCGTCCGGGTGAGGCGAAGGCGATCCAGCGTTATGCCCGTGCCGCGGTCGATATCGCGCGCATGCAGGACAAGGATCTCCCAGTGTTGGCGTACCAGGAAACCGCACTGGCGCGTGCCGGCGAGGCGCTCGACAGGGCTCGCTACAGCAGCAGCAGCGATCTTGCGTCGGCGTTCGCGCGCAATCCGCAGCTGGCCCGGGATGTCGCGGCTGGCGACATGAGGGCCGCGTCCCGTGCTCTGGCCGAGGAAGCCCGCGTCCGGGCCGACCCGGCGCTGCGTGCCGACCGATTCATGGAGCATTGGCGGGTGCTGGAGGCCGAACGTGGTGACGCCCGTACAGGCCCCGTCGCGCGGCGCATGGCCGTCATGGTCGACGACCTCCGGCACGACCCCATGCTGCAGGAAGAGCTGGCCCGCCGCGCACCCGAGCTGGGGATCCGCATCGAGAGGGCGCTGGCGATCGAGCAGGTGCTCGATCGCCAGAGGCAATTGGAGCGCGACCGGCAGCAGGATCACGATTTGAGCCGATAGGAGATAGCGGATGGCGGACGGCGAAGACGAGGCGGCACGGGCATTCGAGGACCTTCGTGCCGAGGTGTCGTTGATGCGTAGCGCGGTCGATCGGCTGGCGGCCGAGCGCGCCGAACCGTCGGACACGCCGGACTATGCGGAGACGCTGGGGATCATGTCCCGGAACCTCTCCGCGACGGCGCAGCGCATTGATGCGGTGGTAAACAGTCCGGCGCTAGCGCTTACTCCGCATGAAATCGGCCGGCAGATCATAGAGATCGGTACTGCGGGGCGGAACGAGGATCGCCGTGCCATCGCCGCTGCCCGGCAGGTGATCGAGGAGGTCGCAACAAGGCTCGGTCGTCAGCTGGATTCGCATGTCATGGCCGAGGATCAGCGGCGCCAGCATCGGCGCGCCAGTCTGACCGCGCTATTGGTGGGTGCGCTGTTGTGGGCGATCCTCGCAGGCCCGATCGTGCGCAGCCTACCGTCGAGCTGGCTGTCGCCGGAACGTATGGCGGCGCGGACGTTGCGCATGCCGATGTGGGAAGGCGGCCAGCGCCTGATGCGGGCGGCATCGCCCAGAGCGTTCGCCAGCATCGTTGCAGGTAACCGGCTGGTGACTGCTGATCGTGATATGCTGCAGGCCTGTCGCAAGCGGGCTGGCAGGGCAGGGAAGCCCGTGCACTGTGCGATCGAGGTGAAGCCGGAAGGTTAAGACATGGCTGATGATGTGCCCGTACAGTATCGCGCTGCGCTCGAGGCCATGCTGGATCAGGCGCTATGCGATGAGGCGCGGATCGAGCCGCAAGGCTGGGCAAGGCGACTGGTTGCGTGGCGGTATGAGTAGATGGCTGGACTACGTGTTCAAACCAGAAGCGCGTGCGCGGCGCGAGTGCTGCTGTTCCTAGACCACGACGGTGGAATCGAACCATGTCCTTAGCTAAGAGTATCAGGCTGAAACCGGTTTTTGCATCGTAGTGAGGGTGCCGGCATGATGAGATTCGGCAAGCCCCATGGTGAACCCATCAATTGCTCATGAATGAACGTGAGGCTATGCCGCCAGGCAATGTCTTCCGTTCAACTGATCCGCTCCAAGCGACATGGTGACTCCCGCGGGTGGTTCACCGAAACCTATAACGTCGATACTTTTACAAGATGCGGTATCGAGTGTCGTTTCGTACAAGATAATCATTCGCTGTCGGTGTCCGCGTTCACGCTGCGTGGCCTGCATTTCCAGACCCCGCCGCGGGGGCAGGACAAGCTGGTGCGGTGCATTAGAGGACGAATTTTCGACGTCGCGGTCGATATTCGCAAGGGGTCGCCGACCTTTGGCAAGTGGGTTGGAATGGAATTGTCGGCGCAGACCGGCGACCAACTTTTCATCCCGGTCGGTTTCGCGCACGGCTTCCTGACGCTCGAGCCCGATTGCGAAGTTGTCTACAAATGTTCGGACACCTATGCACCCGAAACCGATCGCGGCCTACGCTGGGACGATCCGGCGATCGGCGCGGGGGGGATCGCCTGGCCGATCCCGATCGGCACGTTTCCCGAGCTCAGTGCGAAGGACAAGGTCCAGCCGCTGCTGACAGAGTTCCACAGCCCATTCCCCTATGACGGACGTCCGCTCGTCCCGCTCGTCTGAAGGATAGATTGATGCGCATTTTCGTAACCGGGGGCGCGGGATTCATCGGCTCGGCGCTCGTCCGTCACCTGATCGAGACCACCAGCCACGAGGTGCTCAACTTCGACAAGCTGACCTATGCCGGGACGCTGACGACCGTCGAGCGCGTCGCGCAGTCGAACCGCTACCGCTTCGTCCAGGGCGACATCTGCGATGCCGACGCGGTCCGCGCGGCGATCGCCGAGTTCAAACCCGACGTGATCACGCATCTCGCGGCCGAGAGCCATGTCGATCGCTCGATCGACGGTCCCGGCGCGTTCGTCCAGACCAACGTCGTCGGCACTTACACGATGCTCGCAGAGGCGCGCGGCTATTGGCTGTCGCTGGATAACGACGCGAAGGCGGCGTTCCGGTTCCATCACATCTCGACCGACGAGGTCTACGGCTCGCTCGGCGATACCGGGCTGTTCACCGAGGAGACGCCGTACGATCCGCGTTCGCCCTATTCGGCGTCGAAGGCGGGCTCAGATCATCTCGTCAGCGCGTGGGGGCACACGTTCGGGCTGCCGGTGCTGATCACCAACTGCTCAAACAATTACGGGCCCTACCACTTCCCGGAAAAGCTGATCCCGCTGATGATCGTCAAGGCGCTCGCCGGCGCCGACCTCCCGGTCTACGGCAAGGGCGATCAGGTCCGCGACTGGCTGTTCGTCGAGGATCACGTCCGCGCGCTGCACGCGGTGTTCGAAAAGGGCGAGCCCGGCCGGACCTACAATGTCGGTGGCAACACCGAGAAGCAGAACCTCGAGGTCGTGAAGACCGTCTGCGCGATTCTCGACCGGCTGCGCCCGCGCGCCGACGGTCAGTCCTATGCGACGCAGATCACCTATGTCGCCGACCGCCCCGGCCACGACAAGCGCTATGCGATCGACGCGACCCGGATCAAGGACGAGCTTGGCTGGGAGCCGGCCGAGACGTTCGAGACCGGGATCGAGAAGACCGTCGCCTGGTATCTCGACAACCAGGACTGGTGGCAGGCGATCGTCGCCGAGCACAGCGCCGACCAGCGCCGCGGGCTCTCGGTATGAGCGAGGGCCGCATGAAGCAAATTCTCGTCACCGGCGGGAACGGCCAGCTCGGCACCGAGCTGAGGCGCTATCCCTGGCCCGACGGCTGGGCGGTCACTGCGATCGACATCGACGAGCTCGACCTGCGTGATACCGCGGCGATCGCGGATATGGTCGCGTCCAGGCCCTGGGCCGCGGTGATCTCGGCCGGCGCCTATACCGCAGTCGACAAGGCCGAGAGCGACATCGTCACCGCCTGGGCGGTCAACGCCATGGCCCCTGCGGCGTTTGCCGAAGCCTGCGCGAAGGCGGGTATCCCGATCGTTCAGGTCTCGACCGATTACGTCTTCGACGGCGCCCGCGACGGCGCGTGGGACGTCAACGATCCGGTCGCGCCGCTCGGCGTCTACGGCGCGTCCAAGCTTGGCGGCGAACTCGCGGTCCGGACCTCGGGCGCCCGCCACGCGATCGTCCGCACCGCGTGGGTGGTCAGCGCGCACGGCAACAACTTCGTCAAGACCATGCTCCGCGTCGGCGCGACCACCCCGAGCTTGCGCGTGGTCGACGACCAGCAGGGCAGCCCGACGTCCGCGATCGATCTCGCGGCTGCGCTCGCGACGATCGCGATGCGCCTCGTCGACGATCCCGCCGCCCCCACCGGCACCTATCATTTCAGCAACGCAGGCGCAGTGACCTGGGCAGGTTTCGCCCGCGAAATCTTCGCGCAGAGCGCGGCACGCGGCGGGGCCAGCGCCGAGGTTCAGGGCATTGCGACCAGCGATTATCCGACCCCGGCGACGCGCCCCGCCAATTCGCTGCTCAGCCACGCCGCGATCACGCGCGATTACGGCATCCATCCCCCAGCCTGGCAGACCGCGCTCGGCAACATCCTCGACGAGCTGCTCGGGGCCCCCAAGAAGGACATCTCCCAATGAAGGGCATCATTCTCGCCGGCGGTTCGGGGACGCGGCTGCATCCGGCGACGCTCGCCGTGAACAAGCAGCTGCTGCCGGTCTACGACAAGCCGATGATCTACTACCCGCTGTCGGTGCTGATGCTCGCCGGCATCCGCGACATCCTGATCATCTCGAGCCCCGAATATATCGACAATTACCGTCGGCTGTTCGAGGATGGGTCGGCGTTCGGCCTTGCCATCTCCTATGCCGAACAGCCCAAACCCGAGGGCCTCGCCCAGGCCTTCACGATCGGCGCGGACTTCATCGGCGACGACGATGTCGCGCTCGTGCTCGGCGACAACATCTTCTTCGGCGCGCATCTGAGCGACCTGCTGGCGAACGCGGTCGCGCGCAAGGGGCGCGCAACGGTGTTCTCCTACCGTGTCGAGGATCCCGAGCGCTACGGCGTGGTCGAGTTCGGCGAAGGCGGCAAGGCGGTCAGCCTCGAGGAAAAGCCTCTGAACCCAAAATCACACTATGCGGTGACGGGTCTGTATTTCTACGACAATCGCGTCGTGCAGTTCGCCCGCGATCTGAAGCCATCGCCGCGTGGCGAACTCGAGATCACCGATCTCAACCGTCTTTACATGGATGCAGGCGATCTGTTCGTCGAACAGATGGGGCGTGGCTATGCCTGGCTCGACACCGGCACGCACGACAGCCTGCTCGAGGCGAGCGAGTTTGTTCGTACCATCCAGAACCGACAGGGCATCCAGATTGCGTGCCTGGAAGAGATCGCGTTCCAGCAGGGCTTCATCACGGCCGAGCAAGCCCGTACGGCCGGTGAACGATTCATCAAAACCGCGTATGGACGCGCAATACTGAACGCCGTTTCCGACCGGGAAACCGGATTTCCGGGATAGGCAATCCGCTTACCGGGAAAGGACGATCGTCTATAACTGCCATCCAGGCGGCAAGCAGGTCTCTATTGCTTGCCGGAAAGCGATACGAGGCATACCGCGCTATTTAAGTTGATTTTGTAGCGGCTCTGCCAAAAGCGTACGCGCTGTTAATTCGGTATGGGGTGGTTCTTGCTTGTAACTAGCGATCATGGGCGATCCACGCGGGCAAGCAATACCGATGTCCGATTGCTCAAGCCCCTCCTGACGATAGCGGCAACCGCGTATTTCGTGCCGTTGATCGCCCCCTTGATAACGTCTGGTACACTGTCCCTCGACCTGTCGAGCACGGGCAACACGCAGTTGACCTCGCTGATCGCGGCCGTGACCGCATTGCTCGTCTTTCGGCGCGTCACGATCTACCCCGGATCGCGGGCGTTCGGCTTCATCCTGCCCGCCTTCTCGACGACGTTCGGGGTCGCTGCGGCGATCCTATTGACGTCGCGCATCAGCTACAGCGGTTCGATGCTGCTCACCGGCTATCTCGCATCGGTGGCCGCGACGTTCCTGCTCGGCTATTTCAATCAGAATGCGGCGCCGCAGCGCATGTATTACGTGCCTGTCGGAAAGATCGGCATCGTCGACGATACGCCTGAGATCGACTGGATCGAGCTCGTCGAACCGGTCGTCCCAGACGACCCCCATGCCTCGATCGTCGTCGATCTGCGATCGAGCCATTCGCCCGAATGGGAACGGATGCTGGCGCAGGCGGCGATCTCGGGCATTCCCGTCTATCATACCAAGCAGTTGCGGGAATCGCTGACCGGGCGCGTGCAGATCGAGCATCTGTCCGAGAACAGTTTCGGGTCGTTGTTGCCCGCGCTTGGGTATCGCGGGATCAAGCGGACGATCGACGTCGCCGCGAGCATCGTGCTGCTGCCGATCCTGCTGCTGCCACTGCTCGTCGTTGCGCTGCTGGTGCGGATCAGCTCGCCCGGGCCCGTCCTGTTCCGCCAGCCGCGCATGGGATATCGCGGTGTACCCTTCGACATGATCAAGTTCCGCACGATGGTCGAACAGTCTGCCACGACCGGCGACGTCGCGGCACGCCACTCGGCGATCACCCGCGATGCCGACGACCGCATCACCGGTATCGGCCGCTTCCTGCGGCGTTCGCGGATCGACGAGCTGCCGCAGATCATCAACATCCTGCGCGGCGAGATGAGCTGGATCGGACCGCGGCCGGAAGCGGTACCGTTGTCGACCTGGTACGAGAGCGAGCTCCCCTTCTACGCCTATCGTCATATCGTCCGGCCGGGGATCACCGGGTGGGCGCAGGTCAACCAGGGGCATGTCGCCGGGCTCGACGACGTCCACGTCAAGCTCCACTATGATTTCTACTACATCAAGTTCTTCTCGTCGTGGCTCGACCTGCTGATCGCGCTCCGCACCATCGGAATCATGGTCACCGGTTTCGGCGCCAAATAATCGCCGCCAAATACTCAGCGCCAAATAGTCAGCGCCAAATATTCAGCGAATAATCCCCGAGACGCTTGCCACGATCGGCGCGCTCACGACGAGTAGGATGACGGCCCACCAGCGTATCCTGCGATAGGCGCCAAGCCGGGGGGCGGGCGGGGCGGTGGGTTGGGGCCTGGGATGGCGCCCGTCATAGCGATGCAGGCGGTCCTGGACACGGCGCTGGCGGGCCATGTGCAGGCGTTCGCTTTCCGCCAGGTCATGGTCGTGCCGGGCTCTGGCGCCTGGCTCCGACAGGCAGCGATAGGCTTGCTGGATCTCGTGCAGGCGGCCCGGCAGGCCCGTCGAGGATCGGGCGTGGTCGGGATGATGATGCTTGGCCAGCCGCACGAACGCGGCGCGGATCTCGGGGTGCGAGGCGTTGCGGGCGACGCCGAGGACCTGGTAGAAATTGCGCTGGCTCATCGGACCTCGCGTGCCTCGACCAGTGCGCGCATCGCGGCGATCCGCTTGCCGGCGGAGTCATGCGCGGCGAACAGCCCGATACCCAGATCGCCGCCACCGAGGTGCCCCAGAATGGCGGCGCCCCTGACCGGATCGAACCCGGCGTCGAGCATCAGGGTGCCGCCCAGCGCATCCGCTTCGCGTTCGATCTGGCGGACGACCCGGCCGCTCCGTCCGAGCGTGCGGCCGATGCCCTGCCTGACGTCGCCGGGCCTGACGTCGCCGGGCCTGACGTCGCCGCCCCGCATGACGATCGCGTGATGCAGGATGTTGTGCGCCATCTCGTGCGCGATGATGAACGCCAGCTCGTCGTCGTTCCGGACCGCCGACAGCAGACCGGTCGTCGTGAAGACGTGGCGCCCATCGGCATAGGCGTTGCGCTGGTTAGACCGCGCGAGGTGGACGTAGGACGGGCAGGCGAGACGCGGCGTCACCGTGACGGTCGTGATCACTACGTCGCGCAGCAGCGAAACCGGAAACGGCGTGGCCGTCATATGTGCGAACAGGTCGCGGACGGTGTCGGCGCGGGCATGCGCTCGGGCGGCATCGAACGGTGCGGCAAGCGCGGTCTCGGGCGGAATCCCGCGGCCATCGATCGCCAGCATCACGTCGCCGGGGCGTATCCCTGCCAGTGCCGCAGGACCGCCCGGCACGACCGCGATCACGCCGGGGCCACGATCGAGCGCCTGTCCGGCGATCATGCCCGGGCGATCGGCCAGCTCGAACTGCGAAAGATGCTGGAAGACGAGGCCGAGATCGGGTTCGAGCGCAGGACAGTGCGCGCGGCCGGCGGTGGCGAGACGAAACGCGATCTGCTCCACGCGCCCATCGGCTTCCCGGCCGGGCGATGCGGATATCTGGGCCGACATCTGGGCCGATGTGGGGGGAGATATTGGGTGTCCGGCCGGCACGAACGCAGCGCCGATTGCGGGTTCGACCGCGATCGACGCGACGATACCGAGTATTCCGAGCAGGAGATTGACCGAAGGCATGGGCGATCAATCGATCGATTTAAGCGGGCAGACAAGAAAAAGGCCCGGAATGGATAACCATCCGAGCCGTTCTTCTATCGTAAACCAGATCGATTACGGGCTGTTGGGCGAATCGTCGTTCTTGTCGACGGCTACATAGATGCCGAGACCAACGGCAACGACGGCCAATGCGGCGACGATGAAGCCACCACCGCTGGCAAGTGCGTTGTCGCCATCGACCGACTCTTTGGCCGGCTGGGTCAGCGGGGTAGCGACGGGAGCCGCTGCTGCGATCGTCGGCGCCGCAACGAGCGAAAGCGCCGTCATCGCCGTGTAAAGTGCCTTCAGTTTCATTGCCTTCATCCCCTTTTAGGATTCAGAGAACCTAATATTGCCTACCGCATAGACCCGATCAGTTAGTATTGTCCACCTCAAAATCACGATGATTTGCGATATTCGACATGGACTTAACGACGACATTGAAACTCCGCCCGTAACGGCAAGTTCCTTCGTCTGTCCGGTACCGGACGGGATTCCATCCTCGAAGTCATCGCGCACGCGGTCGACCGACGAGATCGGCCCGGATCGTCGCGAGGACTCAGAGGCCGTGATACTCGCGGTACCATGCGACGAAACGCGGTACGCCTTCGGCGATCGTCGTCCGCGGTTCGAAGCCGAGATCGTTCTGGATCGCGCTGATGTCGGCGAAGGTATCGCGCACGTCGCCGGGCTGCATCGGCAGCAGCCGGCGTTCGGCGGGGCGACCGCAGGCCTGCTCGATCAGCGAGATCATCTCGCCGAGGTCTTCCGACTGGCTGTTGCCGATATTGTAGATCCGGTGCGGGCTGACGCTGCCGCCTGCCTTGAGCGCGCCGTCGTCCGCAGGCGGATTGTCGACGCAGGCGACGATGCCGGCGACGATGTCGTCGATATAGGTGAAGTCGCGGCGCATCTGCCCCTCGCCGAACACGTCGATCGGACGGCCTTCGAGGATCGCCTTGGTGAACAGCCACATCGCCATGTCGGGACGGCCCCAGGGGCCATAGACGGTGAAGAAGCGCAGGCCCGTCTGCGGGATCCGGTAGAGATGCGAATAAGTCTCGCTCATCAGCTCGTCCGCCTTCTTGGTGGCGGCATAGAGCGACAGCGGCTGGTCGACGCGGTCCTCGACGCGGAACGGCAGCGTGTCGTTGCCGCCATAGACCGACGAGGACGACGCATAGACCATATGCTCGACCTTCCGGTGCCGGGCGATCTCGATCATGTTGAGATGCCCGGCGAGATTGGCCTGCAGATAGGCGCGCGGGTTCTCGATCGAATAGCGGACACCGGCCTGCGCGCCGAGATGGACGATCCGGTCGAAGTGCTCAGCCTCGAGCGCGGCGTCGAGCGCGACATGATCGGAGAAATCGACCTGCTTGAAGGCGAACCCGGCCCCCAGCTTCTCGAGCTCGGCGAGGCGCGCATGCTTCAGCGAGACGTCGTAATAGTCGTTGAGGCTGTCGATGCCGAGCACCGTGTCGCCGCGGGCGAGCAGGTGGCGGCTGACGGTGAAGCCGATGAACCCGGCCGCGCCGGTAACGAGAACGCGCATGCGGTCACTCCTGGAAATTCGAGACGCGCTCTAAAGACACAAGAGCGGGTACGGCAAGAGGGGGAGGATTTTGAGTTCTGCCGAACGCAGGGCCGCACAATCCCAACCCTTTTCGTGAACGGGTGCGCTCCGAACTATGGTCAAAATTCGTCCGAAGTGCCGGGAACCATGATGTTGCGATAGGGGAGCCAAGTGTAGGAGTAGGATCCATGAACCAGATAAACATATTGCACTGCGATACTGTACGATATGATCGATAGGGTCGCTATGATCCGCGATTTTTGGGTCAAGGAAGGAAGCGAGGTGATGCTGCCATAAACAAAGACTTGAAGCGGGATCAAAAACAGCGATAGCCGATCGATGCCGACCGACGACGATGAAAATTGCAGACCTAAGACCGACATCACGGCCAAGCTGGAAAATATCGTCCAGATCATCTTTTCGGAAGATGGAATAATAAAGTTCTTGCGAAAGGCAAAAAATACTGCAGCGGCAAGAACATTCATGGAAATCCGAATAGCTGCGCCGCTGGATTGATAGTTACTGTTGATGTAACTTGCGACGAGGCGGTCCGATGATCCGCTGAGTGCGATGACCGCAAGTATGACGAACATGATTGAGCCGGTGATCCCGACCAGCAGATTGCGCTTCGCCACTGGCGCGAGCAATATGGGCAGGAAAAGTATCGCCGTCTTATGGAACAATGCCCCAAAAGCGACCTTGGTCACGATCTTCCAGGCCCGGTCATGGCGTGCCGTCGAGATCGCCCAGCATATAACCCCGATCGCGGCAGCCTGTCGCGTATAGCCCATGCCGACGACGATAACGAGATAGGGGACTGATACAGTCATCGCTAGCCATGGATTCGGCTGCCTACGGACCAGGCTCGAAAGGCCGAGGATAAAGACCGTGGCGCAGGCCAGATTGGCGACATAGACTCCCCCGTCCACCTTCGCCGATATCCAATTCAGGAATGCGTAGGCGGGCTCGGTCAGTCGACATGCCTCTGCCAGAGATTGCATCGAAATGTCGCGATACATGTCTTCGTAGGTAACCCAGTCACCCCCGACCTGATATCTCAACCCCACCATCAAAATCGTGAAAACCAGCGCCGCGCCGTACAGGATGCGCTCGAGACCGATATTCCCCTTCGACGAGTTCGACGAGAACTGAACGGTGCCGATCAGCCATATGCCGAGTAACACGAAATAAGGGATCACGATTTCAAACCTTGTTTTTATCGACGAGGTGATGAGGGGAGCGACCCCGAGGGCGTAATTTCTCAGTCCGTTGGCAGCGATCCGGTTCGGCATAAACCCTAACCAGCTTCTGGCAAGCAGCCGAATGGTTGGCCGTCCGTCCAACCATGGGGAGCGCCGTGATATACTTGGTCACGGTATCCTGCGGGGTATTCCAGCGGCATAAAGAAGCGTCGATGGGCTGCATTCTTGATCCTCACTCGTTCGTCGCGTGCAGGGGTTTGATATTCGGACCAGAATAAACGATCGGATGTGAAAGCCCGCTAGGGTCCTCGTATTGCTGGAGTAAGATTGTACCGTGGACATTTCTTCGATGCGCCGGCCGGCGTCGCTGTACATGAGCTACGACGGCATGTTGGAACCACTCGGACAAAGTCAGGTGATTGCCTATCTGACGCCACTGGCGAAAGAATTCTCGGTTCATCTCTTCAGTTTCGAGAAGCCGGGAGACAGTGATTGGCATGACGATATGGAGTTGCTACGGGCGAAAATACGCGATGCGGGCATCACGTGGCACCCACAACGCTATCACAAACGACCCAGGATCATTGCGACAGTCTATGACATGGTACGCGCAGCGGTAGCCGTGACAGTCGTGGCACGCCGTCATCGGGTCAAGCTGTTTCATGCCCGCAGCCTGTTGAGTGCCGTGATGTTGATGCCGGCGCTGCTCGTTGGCCGGGGACGGCTGCTTTTCGATATTCGCGGTTTCTGGACCGACGAACGCGTCGAGGGCGGCATCATCAAACCGAATTCGGTAGTCGAGCGGACGCTCCGCTGGCTGGAACGGGCGGTGTTCCGCCGCGCTGACCATATCGTCACGCTGACGCATGCTTCCGTCGAATGCCTGCGCGACGATCCCCGGTTCGGTTATCCCGCAGCACCCATCACGGTCATCCCGACGTGCGCCGACCTCGATCTATTTACCCCCGGCGATGCGAACACGCCCGGATCACCGTTCGTTGTCGGCTATGTCGGACAGATCGGCGCTTGGTATCGGTTCGACGCAATGATCGAGTTGTACAAATCCTTTGAACGCCGCCTCCCGGGGGCGCGGATGTTGATCGTCAATCGCAGCCAACAAGAGGAAGTTCGACAGGCGCTGTACGATGCAGGCGTTCCGGCGAGCCGATATGAAGTGGTGGCGGCAGACCGTGCCGACGTTCCCCGGCATGTCCGGCGGATGGACGTTGGGGTAGTGCTGATGATCGATGCTTTTTCGAATTTCGCCCGCGCGCCGACCAAGCTGGCCGAATATCTGGGGTGCGGAGTGCCATGCGTGGGCGACCCCCAAGTCGGCGATCTCCATGCGATACTCGATGGCGAACAGGTCGGTGTAACGATGACGGATCATTCGCCTGCCGAACGCGACCGTGCCGTCGACCGGATTTTGACCCTGAAGGCGGACACGCAGCTCGCCGCCCGGTGTGTCGCCTCGGCACAGCGACACTTCTCCTTGGCCGACGGTGTGGAGCGGTACCGCGAGATATACCGATCACTGCTTATCGGGGCGGCCTGATGCCCCGCATTCTGGTACTGTGCCCGTACCCCCAAGGGATTGCTGCGGGTCAACGACTAAAATACGAGCAATATCTCGATGAATGGCGCTCGGTGGGATTCGATGTTGTCGTCTCGCCGTTCATGGACGATGCCATGTGGCAATCGGTTCATAAACCTGGGCGTCTGGTTACCAAAATGCTGGGCATTGCGCGCGGTCACGTGCGCCGGCTTTGGGATCTTGCGCGCATGTGGCGTTACGACGTGGTCTACGTTTTCATGTGGGTGACGCCGTTCGGAACCGGGTACATGGAGTGGCTCGCGCGAGCGCTTGCGCCTCGGCTGATATACGACATCGAGGATAACCTTCTGACGGACGAGGGCGCGCCAAGAACGCTGCGGCAGCGGATCAAAAATCCCGGCAAGGTCCGTTTCCTGCTGAAGCGAGCAGATCATGTCGTTACGGCTTCGCCCTTCATGCTCGATCGTTATCGAGCACTGAATAGTAAGGCGGCGGTCACACTGATCTACCCTTCGATCGACACCGACCTGTTTTGCCCGCGGAGCGATGCAGCAGATGAGCGAAAGCCGGTAATCGGTTGGACCGGAACGTTCAGCTCGGCGCCCTATCTCGACCTCTTGCGTCCGGTCTTCCAGAAATTGGCCCAGCGGGTCGACTACAAACTGATCGTCATCGGCAATTTCCCTTATACGCTAGCTGGCGTCGATCTGACAGTGCTGACTTGGTCGCCCGACGAGGAAGTCGCTCAGATGCAGCGCCTCGACATCGGCGTTTATCCGCTACCTAGCAACGACTGGGTGCTGGGCAAGGCGGGGCTGAAGGTCATCCAGTACATGGCATTCGGCCTGCCGAGCGTATCGAGCGCGATCGGCACTGCAACGCGGCAGGTGACCGATGGCGTCGATGGGTTCTTGGTCGAGACCGAAGAACAATGGCTCATTGTCCTGGAGCGTCTGTGCAAAGACGCCGACTTGCGACGCCGGGTCGGCGAGGCGGCCCGACGCGAGGCCATCGCTCGCTATTCCCGGCGAGCGACCGGCAAGCAGTATCTTACTGTTATTCGGTCGGTTATGAACGATGATTAATCGAATGGTACGAGATGCCGCTGGAGGCTGCGCTGCCGCGGAGGAATGATGAGAAAATGAGTGAAAATCTCGACCGGAAGACGATCGATGGGTTTGGCGATGAATGGGACAGCTATGACCAGACCGATATGGCTAGCGATGAGCATGACCAGTTGTTCAGCGCGTATTTCTCGATCTTCCCCTTTGTCGATGTACCGAAAAATGCCGAAGGATTCGATCTCGGCTGTGGATCTGGTCGTTGGGCGGCCCTTGTCGCGCCCAGGGTTGGCATTCTCCATTGCATCGATCCTTCCGACAAGGCACTCGCCGTCGCACGACGTCGACTAGCGGACGAACCAGGCGCACGGTTTCATCTCGCGACCTCGCAGCAGATCCCGTTGGCAGATGCCAGCCAGGATTTCGGCTATTCTTTGGGCGTTCTCCATCATATCCCGGATACACGCGCAGCTTTGCAGGACTGCACTCGCAAACTGAAGCCTGGCGCACCTTTTCTGGTCTATCTCTATTATCGGTTCGATAATCGTCCCGCATGGTTCCGGGCGGTATGGAGAGCGAGCGACATCGTCCGTCGCGGGGTGAGCCGCTTGCCCTTCGCGGCACGCAAGACCGTGACGAGCGTAATGGCGGCAATTGTGTACTGGCCACTCGCCCGTATCGCGGGGCTGGCGGAGAGACTGGGGATGAACGTTGCAGCCCTGCCGCTCAGTTTCTACCGCAACACCAGTTTCTACACGATGCGCACGGATGCGCTGGATCGCTTCGGCACCGCGCTCGAACACCGGTTCACCCGCCCGGAAATCGAGGCGATGATGAGCGAAGCCGGACTGGGTGATATCCGCTTTCATGACGGTGAGCCCTTCTGGATCGCCTGTGGACGCAAGCGGCTTTGAGGCACGCCCCTGGACATCCGAGCGGTATTTTCATTCCGTGGAAAATCGCATGACCTTCGGTTTTGTGGACCGTCACGCGTGCCCGGCTTGCGGATCGGCGGATCGAGTCACATTGGTCGACACACCGCTCGACGGAGAGGTGATAGGTCCGGTCATCCGTCGGTATTATGCGGTCGATCCGGCCCAACTCGCGGGCGGGCGCTACGTCGTCGTCGAGTGCTGCGAATGCGCGGTGATCTATCAGGCACAAGTGGGTGACGAGGGCCTGCTGACGACCATCTATGACGACTGGCTGAACGCGGTGCAGGACACTGATGATCAGGCTGGGCTGAACTGGCTTGCGGCGCATCCGCGCAACAGCCGTGACGGTCATGAGGCGATGACCGCTGCGGCTATGTTAAAGCGTCCGGTGGAGGGGATGAAGACGCTCGACTTCGGCATGGGCAAGGGGCTCTGGGCCAGTATAGCCCACCGCCTACGATGCGAGTCGTACGGCTTCGATCTTTCCGAAACCAGAATGAAGGAGGCGCGCGCGAAGGGCATCGTGGCCATCGCTTTCGGCGACATCGCCGGGCAGAATTTCGATTTCATCAATACAGAACAGGTCATGGAACATGTGACAGATATACGATCTGTGATGGAGGTGCTGTCCAAAGGACTGCGCAAGGGCGGTATCTTGAAGATTTCGGTCCCGGCGCAGGGGAACATTCGCGATAGCTTGGCCAAGGTCGCCGCAGGCGCGGTGGTGGATCCGCGCGAGATCATTCCGGCCTTGCCGCTTGAGCACGTCAACACCTTTTCTGCCAAGGGCCTGGAACAACTCGGCCGGAGATTCGGGCTTGTGAAGGTACGACCGGGCTTCCTCCAGAGAGCGTGGTTCATCCGGGATCCCCGCAACTGGCTTTCCACCAGACCTAAGAACACGCTGAAAGAATTCGTCAGGCCGTTCGTTCGCTATGAAAACGATCGGAACCTGACAATCTGGCTGATGGCCGGGTAGCGATCCTGATGTTCGCGAGCCTTCGGGAATGACCCTATCCGATACCGATCTCCGTCCGCCGGATACCGTTCAGCGCCGGCTAGCATTATTTTTGCCCGATATGAGCGGGGGAGGGGCGGAAAGGGTCGCGCTCGCCTTGATTCGCGGTTTTGTTAAGCGGGGGCATGGTGTCGATCTCGTGCTGGCGAACCGACGCGGCCATTTGCTGCCGCTGGTCCCCGAAGGGGTAGAGATCTTCGATCTCCGCGCACCCACTTTGCGGCACACGCTTTGGCCGCTGATCCGCTATCTGCGGCACCGACGCCCCGACGCGCTCCATGCGATGATGTGGCCGATTACCGTGATCGCTGTGCTGGCGAAGCTGTTATCCCGCGTCACAACGCGTATTGTCGTCAGCGACCATATTGCGCTGTCCCGACAATATGGTGGTAGCGCGCGGACGATGCGCGCGTTGCGACTGACGGTTCGCGCGCTCTACCCGTATGCCGATGCGCGCGTGCTGGTGTCGGCAGACGCGGCCGACGATCTCGTCGCGCTCAGTGGACTGCGGCGCGCAACGATTGAGGTCATCTACAACCCGCTTGACCTTCCCGAGGGGCTGATACGCGATGCGTCGGCCGAACGGCGGTGGGGCGATAACGGCGCGGCGCGGATCGTGACACTCGGCGTGCTCAAGGAGCAGAAGAACCAGGCTCTCTTGTTGCACGCCTTTGCGAAGATCCGCGCACGTCGATTGGCGCGGCTCGCGATCGTTGGCGATGGCGCGTTGCGCCCGATGCTCGAGGAACTGGCCGCTACACTTGGTATCACGCAAGACGTAATCTTTGCCGGCTACGATCTCGATCCGTGGCCCTGGCTGGCTTCGGCTGACGTATTCGCCTTGTCATCCGACTATGAGGGGTTCGGCAACGTGCTGGTCGAAGCGCTTCATGTCGGTCTTCCAGTCGTCAGCACCGATTGCGAAAGCGGGCCGCGCGAAATCCTGAGCGACGGCACTTACGGCCGCTTGGTCCCCTGCAACGATCCGTCGGCATTGGCGACGGCGATCGAGAATGCGCTCGACCACCCGCATGATCCGTCATCGGGGCGAGCACGTGCAAAGACGTTGTCGGGGCAGGAATCGATCGACCGCCATCTCGCTACGATGCTCGGCTGACCGGCACTCTAGGCTGGGCGATTGCGACGAAGCGGTTGCCGAGGTCAAGCGCGAACCAGTTGCCAATCGCGGCTGTTACTATGCCTATGCCGCCGATGGCGTGGCGCACGCGCGCAGCCTTGCCGATGGGGGCCTTGCCGATGGGGGCCTTGCCGATGGGGGCCTTGCCGATGGGGGCCTTGCCGGTGGGGGCAGACGAGGCCGATCTATAGGGCCACCCATCCTCGCTCGTCACGAACATCCGCAACTCGTAGCCGGCATTCTCTAAAAAGCAGCGCTGCTGTTTCGCCGAAACGCGCGTCAGGTGGTAGGGCGTGAAACTTCCTTCCGCGGCGGGCTGGACGCGTCGTTTGAGCCAGCCAAAAAGCCGCGAGGCGAAGAGCACCGCGCCGGGATTGTCCTCCAGTGGTCCCTCGATAAAATAGACCCCGCCGGGCGCGAGCAGATCGTCCAGAACGTGCAGCGTGTCGGCGGGATGCGGCAGGTGTTCCAGAACATCGCCGATATGGATAGCGTCGAAGCGCAAACCGGACGCCAGCGCGCGATCGAGTGAATGAACCGGACATCCGCTCAGCGCCGCAGCATGTGCGATCGTGCCCTCGTCGAGCTCAATTCCGTGCGCGACATAGCCTGCGCGTTTAGCTTCCTTCAGGAATGCACCGTTGCCACAGCCATAGTCGAGCAGCGATCCGCCGGGCGTGAGAAAAGCCGCAACCTCATCCAGAGCGCCTGCGCCCGTGGTGTCCTGTTCCGTCGCGTAATGTAGATCGTGATAACTTTCCTGGCTGTACATCACGGCGAAGTCCGCATCGTCCGGGACAGGATGCAGGAACGTGGCACCGCAATCGGCGCAGGTAAAATGATCGAACCGCTTATCGTTCCACCGAGTGGCATAGGGAAACTGCGGCGCTTTTGCCCCGCCGCCACATAACGGGCACGTGGCAGTCGTATGATCTGGCTGTTCAATCAGAGGCGCGGTGCTCATCGTGTTTCCTCGTAACATGCCTCTGCCGAATGAGACATAGCGGTCTCGTCGCCTCCTGAGAACCAGATCGGCCCAGCCGGAGACTGGCTATGCGCATCCCGACCCAGGCAGCGATCAGTCGGCGCAGCGCCGGCGAACTGACGACGGCAATTGTGAGCGCGCCTGCGCCGAGAACCGCCAGGCAGGCAATCAGGGGCAGCCGTCCTTGTGGCAGAGGCAGGAGCATACGGGCCGCTATCCCGAACATGGCCGTGGGGACGGCGATCCGCATCACGTCGCCGAACAGCCACGCCAGATGCAAGCCTGGCGCGAAGCGCCGATGGACTATCGCAGTCCAGACCAGCAGATAAAGCATGTTGACGCCCAACCAGGCTCCGCCTGCGCCTGCGATGCCGTAGTGCAGCGTCCCCCAGAGCAATGCCGGCAGCAGTATGACGAGCATTAAGATGAGACCGCGCACGTGCAAGCGAAGGTCGCCCATCGCGAACTGTAGAAAGAAGACCATCGCTGATAGGGCACTTGCCGCATTGCCTGCCGCGTATAAGGCGAGGGTAGAGCTCGCGCGTTGCGCCAAGTCGGCGCGACCGGTCCACGCCCATAGCACTGCGCTTGCGAAACACGCCAGAATGGTTGCGGTCGATGCGGCGATCACTGCGATCAACTGTGTCGAGCGGCGATAGAGATCAAGGAGTTCGGGCACGCGGCCGGCTGCATGCAGATGCGCAAGGCGCGGCGAAAGTGCAAAGGTGATTGGTCCCGCAGCCAACGCCACGCCGCTTGCCGCAACTACAGCTAAGCTGAAGTAACCGTAATCGGCGAGTGTCAGCAACCGGGACAGGATAAGCTTGTCGACCTGCGAGATAATCGACCACAGCGATGCACCTATGCCGACCGAGAAAGAAAAGAATAGCACGGTTCTCAACCGACGCGGTGCGCTCACGGCTGCATGCGCGGACACGGTCCCGCGCATCAACGCATGACATTTCAGCCGTAGCGCCACTACTTCAACGATTGCGACCACCAACTGGAATGCGAAGAACCCGACCGGATTGGAACCGAGCAGCAATAGCCAGGGGATTACAAGTGCGTACCGCGCTGTCGCGATCACCGCGTTGAAACCGCTCAACCAGATGATCCGCTCAAGACCGCTTACTGCACCGCGATACAGTCCGGAGCACAGCCGCAGCGACAGGGCCGGCGCCATGATCATCAGCGATGTCTCCACGGTCCCGAGCGACAGATGCTCGATGCGCAGCCAATGTTTCGCCAGCCATGGCGCCCCGACGATCATCGCGAGCGCCGTGAGAGTCGCAACGATTGCAAATACCGCTTCAAGGAGATGGAGCAGGCGACGCACTTCTTGGGCGCCCAGTACACCAGCGCGGAACTGGGCCATCTCACGAGCCAGCGTCGGCGAAAGACCCATGTCGAGCAGGAGCAGCCAGGCTTGGAGCATCACAAAGATGGCGACCAGTCCGTAGGCTTCGTTGCCCATGAAGCGCAAATATAGGGGCAACATAACGATGCCCGCGAGCGCGACGTAAATCTGCGCCCCGTAGCTGGCGATCATGTTGGATTTGAGCGAGGTGATCACTGTGGGGCCTTGCGACGGCCGCAGCGTGCCGGGGGCTTGTTCCTATGATCAATTCGGGGTCGAGATACCAGCGGTCTGCTTCGCAAAATGGCAACCGGAAAATCGTGTTCCGCTCTTATCGCCTCCGTATGGCTATGTCGTTCAAGCACGGCGCACGGTAATACTCCGGCATGTCGGCGGGACGCAGCGTGGTGTCCGACCGTCGCCCCAGGAAATAGACGCCGCTTGCCGCGTCGCGTGCCGGGGCATGCTGCACGAACCGGTCCAGCATCCGCAACCAGAAAAACGGTGCCGTGACGATGGCGGCGCCACGTCCTCCCGCGCCGAGGCTACGTGCCATATGCTGTATCGACCACAGCAGCGCGACCCCCGGTCCGAGCGCGGTCCCCGCCGCGACCTGCTCAAAGCGGCGAAACAGCCAGCGATGACCACTGAAGGTAAATCGCGTGAAGTCGTAGGCCGCCATGTGGACCTGCTGCATGAACGGCGTTTCCGCGAGCACGATGCCGTTTGGTTTGAGCACGCGGTGAATCTCGTTCACCACACGATGCGGTTCCAGCACATGTTCCAATACTGCTTGAATGACGACCCCGTCGAAACTCGCGGCACGGAACGGCAGGCTGTGCCCGTCGCAGATCACTATGGTATAGTCCGTCGCATAGACATCGGTACCCACCATATCGATCGCGACCTCATCGTAGAGGGCGCTGACGCCGTCGCCAACGGTCCCGCCTCCTATCACCAGCACGCGCGGCCGCGTCCGACGGTCGAGCAGGCGTAAAAACGCGCCAATGGTTCGCGGCGCGACCGGATTGCCCCCATAGGTCAGCCGATCGAGCAAGCGTCCGATCGCGCTGCCATGTTTGACGGGCGGTGTCTCGTCGCGATCGACATACGCCTCGCGACCGAAGATGCTGTCGTCGAAATCAATCAGCACGGGTTGTCCAGATGAAACCGGGAAGTGCGTGTCGCACGCCTCGCAGTGATCGAGTCGAATCAACGCCGCCCCACAGCATGGACACTGCAGGATATCCAGGAGCGCAGTGGCAGGCGCATTCATGAGTTCACTATCTGGCCCAAGGTAAAATTTAGTCAAATAGGAATTTCATGGTCCCACTGCGTCGGCATGGCGGAAATCTCCAATTCAAACATACTCTGGATTGAAAATGGATGGTGTCATCGAAATCCGACATAGTCGCGTATATCGTCCATTTTCCAAATCCCTACATAGCGGGGAAACTCGCCGTCGACATGCTCGATCAAGTAATGAATCGGCTTGGGAAAGTTGAAGGGAGCGCGTTCCAAATCCAAGAGTCTGAAACCGCCGGTCGTTATATTCATATTCTTCAACAACCTCGCCTTGTGCGAGGTGATCGCGGCGTATCTGATCTTGGACGCCGATGCCTGTCGAAAGGCTCGGTTGATATCCTCGAACGACAAATGAAACAGCGTATCGCGGCAATGCCACAGGTCGGCATCAGGAAAAGTATCCTGGCAAATATCAAACATGCGCACGTCGAGGTTGGGATTCGATCCGCGAGCAGCATTCAACGCCTTGTCCGCGATGTCCCCGCCGATGTACGATATTCCCGTTTTGTCCAGAACCAGCGGCATCCAGTTCAGATCTCCGCAGGGCGCATCGAATATTGATTTTATCGATAGATCGTGAATTATCTCAATGAGTTGCGATCTGTATCGTGCTGTTTTCGACACTTCCGAACCGACCCCGCTCTCGCTCTCGTCGGATCCCCAGTAATTCGAAGCGTAAATGGCATCGAACGTCGTTTTTGTGTCTTTTCCTGCCTCGGGAAGGGATGGCTCGAATATTATCGGGAACGGCACCATGCCAAATCGCCGGCCAGCCTTGTTTGCAATCTTGTGAAAAATATTCCGACGGGGGAGGATTATCATTGCTCGATCTTGCTGAGGACCGGGTATTTTTGCAAGTCGGTTCTCGATTGGGATGCCTCGAAATGACCAGGGCCGTGTTGAATTGAGCAGGGCCGTGTCTTGAAGTGACCAGGGCCGTGTCTTGAAGTGACCAGGGCCGTGTCGAGATCATGCGATAGTATGCGCGATTAGGCCGGCATATTCACTCCAGCATTCTTATAAGGCGGGTGGGAACGCCGCCCACCACCGAATGCGCCTGCACAACTTTGCTAACCACGGCTGTAGCCGCGATGACGGCGCCGTCGCCTATCGTGACACCCTTGAGGATCACGGCATTGGTGCCAAGCCAGACGTTGGAACCGATCGTCACCGGGGTCACATCGAGGCCCTGGAGACGATAGGGTATAGTACGGGACGCGATGCGGTGGTTGTGATCGCGGATCGTCACGTTCCCGGCGATCAGCGCATCGGCTCCGATATCGATGCGACCGACCGCGACGATTGTGCAGTCCGAGCCGATGAAGCCATCCGGACCGATCGTCAGCCGTCCTTCGGAATGCAGCAGACATCCCGATTCGATGTGGGTGTGGTCGCCAATCGAGATCGTCGCGCCGTTCATGACACGAATCCTGGTCCCCCTGCCGACGAAGACGCCGCGTCCCACACGGAGACCCGGATAGCATCGGCCATACCATGCCACGATGATGGCTGAACGCATCAGATCGCATGTGTTTGACAGTGTTCGCAAGAGCTTGGCGATCATCACGGTGGACGACTTTACAGGAAGGATTCAACGATCGGCGACGCTGATATCCGTTAGGGGGCGGGTTCCGATGTCGGTGTTGCCGGCCCCGGTCAATCCCGTTAGGACGCCATATTTCGGGGGGGCATAAGACCATGTGCGGCATCGCGGGCACAATTGGTATCCGACCCATCGATCCGCATGTTGCTGCGACGATGCGCGATACGCTGGCGCACCGCGGGCCTGACGATGGCGGCGCCTGGTTTTCCGACGATCGCCATGTCGCCCTGCTGCATCGACGGCTGTCGATTGTCGATCTCTCACCGCTCGGCCACCAGCCGATGCAATCGGTGGGGGGGCGATATATTCTCGTCTATAACGGCGAGATCTACGATCATCTCGCGATCCGCGCGGAACTCGAGACGGCGGGCGTCGCGCCGGCATGGCGGGGCCATTCGGACACCGAGACGCTGCTCGCGGCGATCGACGCCTGGGGCGTGCGCCGCGCGCTCGAACGCGCGACCGGCATGTTCGCGATCGCCTTGTGGGACCGGCGCGAGGGTACGCTGACGCTGGCGCGCGACCGGTTCGGCGAGAAGCCGCTCTATTACGGCTGGGCAGGGGGGATGTTCGCGTTCGCCTCCGAGCTCGGCGCGATCCGGACGCTACCCGGGTTCGCCAATCCGGTCGATCGCGCCGCGCTCTCGTCGCTGCTGTCGCGGACCTATATCCCGTGTCCGCAATCGATCTATCAGGGCATCTTCAAGCTGCCGCCCGCGACGATCCTGACGCTCACCCCCGATGCCGTCGCCCAGCCGCGCACCGCGCCGTTCGCCATGGGCCGTCACGACGGCGTGACGCTCGAGCCATATTGGTCCTACCGCGACGTCGTGCGCGACGGTCTGGCCGACCCCTATGCGAGCGAAGCGGAGTCGATCGAAGCGATCGAGGCGGCGCTGTCCCGCGCGGTCGCGGGCCAGTCGATCGCCGACGTGCCGGTCGGCGCGTTCCTGTCGGGCGGGTTCGATTCCTCGACCGTCGTCGCGCTCTACCAGGCCGCGGCACGCGGCACGATCCGCACCTTCTCGATCGGGTTCGAGGAAGCGGGCTTCGACGAGGCGGTCTATGCGCGCGAGGTCGCGGCGCATTTCGGCACCGAGCACCGCGAGATGTATGTCGGCGCGGCCGATGCGATCGCGGTCATTCCGCGGCTGCCGGCGATGTACGGCGAACCGTTCGCGGATTCGTCGGCGCTGCCGACGCATCTGGTCAGTGCGTTCGCCCGCCGGCACGTCACCGTGGCGCTGTCGGGGGATGGCGGCGACGAACTGTTCGGCGGGTATAACCGCTATCTGCATGCGCCGCGGCTCTGGGGGGCGCTCGCGTCGCTGCCGCACCCGGTACGGCGTCTTGCGGCAGGGGCGGGTGCGCAACTGCCCGACGCGGTATGGAACGCGCTGGGCGGTATCGCGGCGCGCAAGCGTCGACCGCCGTTCTTCGGGGGCAAGGTCCGCAAGGCGCTCCGCACCGCGGCCGATGCCCGCGGGCTCGACGACGTGTTCGCCTCGCTGCTCGACGAATGGCATCTCGCCGCGACGCCCGTGCTCGGCACCGACGGCCGCAGCCGCCCGCCGCTCGACCTCGACATCGGCGATGCGCCCGACGCGATCCGGATGATGTACGCCGACGCGACGAGCTACATGCCCGACGACATTCTCGCCAAGGTCGATCGCGCGGCGATGTCGGTCAGTCTCGAGACGCGCGTGCCCTTTCTCGATCATCACGTCGCGGCCGCGGCCGCGCGCGTGCCGCTCGACCAGAAGATCGTCGGAGGCAGCACGAAGCATGTGTTGCGCCAGGTCCTCTATCGCCACGCGCCACGCGCGATGTTCGAACGACCCAAGGCGGGGTTCGCGATGCCCGTCGGCCAGTGGTTGCGCGGACCGCTGCGCGAATGGGCCGAGGATCTGCTCGATCCTGGGCGGATGCGGCAGGAGGGCTATCTCGATCCCGTCCCGATCCAACGGCGCTGGCAGCGTCACGTGGCCGGCACCGCGGAAGATACGCCTGCCTTGTGGGCCGTGCTGATGTTTCAGGCGTGGCTCCGCCAAGGCGGCGCAGCGCCCGACAGCGTGTGAGTCGCGCGATTTCCGGAAGCCATGACGCATGATGACGCGCGGGGAACCCGGCGGGCGATCGCCTGAGTCGAGGACGATCGTCCTGTCGATCAACACGAGCTGGAACATCGTTAATTTCCGCAGCAACCTGATCGCCCGGTTGCAGCGCGAGGGGTATGACGTGGTCGCGCTGTCGCCCGACGATGGCCACCGCGCGGCGCTGATCGCGCTGGGCGTGCGGCATTTCACGGTCGAGATCGACAGCAAGGGCCTCTCGCCGGTCCGCGATCTGGCGCTCGCGCTGCGGTATTTTCGTATCCTGAAGCAGGTGCGCCCGCTCGCGTTTCTCGGCTGGACGATCAAGCCCAACGTCTACGGCTCGCTCGCCGCGCACGCGCTCGGCATCCCGGTGATCAACAATATCTCCGGGCTCGGCACCGCGTTCATCAAGGTCGGGCTGGTGACGCGGGTGGTGCGGCTGCTCTACCGCACCGCACTGGCGCGGTCGGCGACGGTCTTCTTCCAGAACCGGCACGACCGCGATCTGTTCGTCGCGCAGCGGCTGGTGCGGGGGGCGCGTACCGCGCTGCTGCCGGGCTCGGGGATCGATCTGGCGCAGTTCGTGCCGGAACCGGCCGGGGAGGGGCCTCCGGTCTTCCTGATGGTCGCCCGGCTGTTGCGCGACAAGGGCGTGGTCGAGTTCGCCGATGCCGCGCGGATCGTCCGCGCCAGCCGCCCCGATGTCGAATGCCATCTGCTCGGCTTTCTCGACGTCCAGAACCGCACCGCGATCGACCGTGCCACCGTCGCGCGCTGGGAACGGGAGGGCACGCTGCACTATCTCGGCGAGGCGGCCGATGTGCGACCCTATCTGGTCCAGGCCGCGGCGGTGGTGTTGCCGTCGTACCGCGAAGGCATGCCGCGCTCGCTGCTCGAGGCGGCCGCGATGGGGCGACCGCTGATCGCGACCGACGTGCCCGGCTGTACCGAGATCGCCCGCGCCGGCGAGAACGCCTTCCTGTGCGAGGCCCGCGACGCGCGGTCGCTGGCCGACGCGATGCTGGCGTTTCTCGACCTCGACGCGGCCGCGCGCGCGGCGATGGGGCGGCGCAGCCGGGAGATCGCCGAGCGCGAGTTCGACGTGTCGGTGGTCGAGGCGCGCTATCTCGAGGCGATCGCGCGCGCGA
Organism: Sphingomonas sp. M1A8_2b; assembly: GCF_053345535.1. Lineage (NCBI taxonomy): Bacteria > Pseudomonadati > Pseudomonadota > Alphaproteobacteria > Sphingomonadales > Sphingomonadaceae > Sphingomonas > Sphingomonas sp. M1A8_2b. Next base: position 34,386 of record NZ_JBKFAH010000005.1, read on the forward strand.
CCGCCCAAGGCTGAGCTACAGGCTCAACCTACAGGCTCATGTGCCGCGCCGACGAGGGCGCGCGACTGCGCCGCGCATAGGGACGCACCCCCGACATCAGGCCGAGACACGCCGCGAACACGGCCGACAGCGCCGCGGTGCGCAGCGGATAGTCGACGACGCTGTGCAGCAGAATCGCGGCGGTCGCGATGACCGCGGCCTGCGCGAACGGATCGGGCTCCTCGGCCCGCCAGATCGCGCGCAGCCGCACCACCCACCAGGCCAGGAACAGCGCCGCGAAGCCGATCCCGACGATGCCGGTTTCCAGCAGCAGTTCGAGCCAGTCGCTATGCGCGTGGTTCATGAAGGTGGTGGTGACCGAGCCGAGCGGCTCCTGCGTGTGGTAGACCGGCTGGAAGCTGGCTGTGCCCGAGCCGATCGGGAAATATGCGCGCGCCGCCTTGAACGTGAGCGCGAACGAGGTCTGGCGCGACAGCTCGACATTGGTCTTCTGGGCGCCGAACAGATTGTTGCCGAACGGACCGACGACGATCGTGACGATCGCCGCGAGCGACATCAGCCCGGTCGCGATGACGAGGCCGCGCCGTATCGCAGGGCGCTGGCGCCCGAAGGTCAGCCAGGAGATGAGCGCGACGGGGACGCTGAGACCGATCCCGGCGAGCGAGGAGTTGATCAGCAGGCCGACGAACACGACCGCATAGGTCGCGGCCACGAGCAGCCGGATCGCCGACGCGCTGCGCTGCGACTTGCTGCGCTTCAGCAGCGTCGCCTGGAGCGCTGCGAGGAAGGGGATGCAGACCAGCAACAGCGTCGCGTTGTGATTGGCGTTGGCGAAGAACCCGACCGCCACGCCGTAATTGGTGATCTGATAGAGATAGGCGCCGGTTCCGCCGATGACCTGGAGCGCACCCAGTGCGACCGACGCGAGCGTGACCACGACGATCGCCGCGGCGATACCGCGCCCGCGAAACGCGCCGAGCACGATCACGCTCAACAGCACGGCGATCGCCGGCAGCAGCCACAACAGGCTCGACGGCGCGATATCGGGCGCCAGCGTCAGCGGCAGCCAGGGCAGGGGGATGCCGAGCAGCCGATAGCCTTCGACGACGGGGCCGCGGCCCGGCAGCAGCGTCCATAGCGCGGGCGGCAGGGGGACGAGTTGCAGGACCGCGATCGTGACGAAGATCGCGAGCAGGCCAAGCGGCGCGCGGATCTGTGCCGGCGGGCGTTCCTGCAGCATCGTCCACAGCGCCCAGCCGATCAGCGGCAGGCTCAGCAGCTGGAGCAGGAAATTGGCGGTGAAGCCGGCCGCGCTCGCACCGCCGAGCAGCAGGCAGGCCAGCAGGAAGACGGGGACGATCGCGTGGCGGATCATGGTTTTGAGTCCGATACGGGGCGAAGATCCAGATCGCGCAGAGTCACGCTGAGCGGCGACGGAAACTCGCCGGCCTCGCCGCGCAGCGTCAGGAGCTGGCTCGGGCAGTTTGCGGGTACCACGACATCGGCCGCGATCCGGTGCGGTTTGGCGGTCGCGGTGACGGGCAGGGTCAACAGCGTGTCGGAGGCCGCGGCCTTGCAGGCGAGCGTCCAGTAGAGCTTGGCGGTGGCATCGGTCTTGCCCGGATCGACGGTAATCGCGAAGCGGTACCGCCCCGGCCGCAGCACCAGCAACTGGCTGGCGAGCACACCGCTGTCCCGCCCATAATACTCCACCCCAACACTCCCACCCCGCAGATCCGCCGCGCCAAGGCTGCTGGCGGTCAAGGTCCAGTCGAACGGAGGGGCCGCTTTGGTTTCTCGGAACCCGGCATTGGTGATCGGCATGGCGGCTTGCGCGGCCGATACGCCGTAGATCCGTTGCCACACCGAGCGCGCGGCTGCGTATTGGCGGCGCTCGACCAGACGGTTCACCAGAACCGGGCCCCAACTCTCGGCCCTGCCGGCCTCGGCGCGCGCGGACGGGCTTGCGAGCCTGAAGATCGCATCGGGCGCGAGGGCGGACTTGGCCAGCGCGATCAGGACCGCGCGCTCGAGCACCGGATCGGTGTTGAGCGTCCGGCGGACCGCATCGCGGGTTTCGGGCACCATCGTCATCTGCGCCATCGCCGTCGCGATCGGCGCCTGCGTCGCGCCGAGGATTCGCGCGAGGACCGAGAATTGCGTCGCCGCATCGGCATAGCGCGCAGTGCGCAGATAGCGATCGAGTAGCAGCAGATGGATCAACCGCTGGCGCGGATCGAGCCGTTGTCCGGCCTCCAGCGTCGCGACCGCGCGGTCGGGCATGTTGTCGAGCAACTGTTGATGCCCGAGGATCAGATAGGCGCGCGCATCGAGCGGCGCCGCTGCGGCTGCTCGCCGGACGGCGTTCAGGGTTTGCGTATCGAGGATACCGTGTTGTGCCACCAGCTTGTCAGCCGCTCGGCCCAGCACGACGTCAGGATATTCCGGGGCGAACCGTGCGATCTCCGCCGACGACGTCGGCAACGTACTGACCATCGCGGATTTGAACGACAACCAGCCCAGCGAGACGCTAGCGACCGCCAGGATCGCCGCTGTGGCAATGCCGCGAACGCTCATCGTAGCATCACGCGGCCTGCTTCGCCCGGTCTCACGGCTCATCGTGCATCGTTAGCATGATCCGGCGCTTCTTGTCGTTGTCGTCGGCAACGTAACGGTACTGATCCTTGCTCTGTCCGTAGCCGTAGCCATACCCATACCCATAGCCGTACGATGCCTGCGGTTGATAGCGCGTCAGGATGGCGCCGACCATGCGAGCACCGGCAGTTCGCAGCCGGTTCTGCGCCTCGACCGCCGCGCGAGTCCTGGTGCGGCCGGATTCGATGACCATCAGCGTCGCGTGTGCAATCGACGACAACAGCGGAGAGTCTGCCAGGCCGAGGATCGGCGGGCCGTCGATCACGACGACGTCGAACGTCGCCGAGGCGTCAATGAGCAACGACGCGAAACGTGCCGAGGCGATCAGTTCGGGTGGGCTCGGCGGAATGGTGCCCGACGGCATGATCCACAAACCCTCCACATCGGTGTGCAGGACGTGTTCGCTCAGCGAACCCGTATTGGTGAGGATATGCGACAGGCCGATATTGTCGCGCCCCGTGACGAAGGCCGGACGGCGCATATCGGCATCGATCAGTAGCACCGATTTGCCTAGGCGCGTGAAGCTGTGCGCGAGTGCCCAGGCCGATGTCGACTTACCCTCTGCCGGTCTCGTGCTGGTGACCAGGAGCGTCTTGGGTGCGCCGCCTTCGGTCACGAACTGCATCGCCGATGCGGTCGATAGATACGCTTCGGAGACTGGCGACAGCGTATCCTTCAATTCCTCGATGGGTTTCGTACTCTTGGCGTTGGGGATCCCACCAAGGAACGGCAACTGCAGCTTGTCGCGAACGTCGTCTGGCGTCTTGATCGTGTCGTTGATGAATTCAAGCGCGATCGCAGCCAGCATGCCGGCAACAAAGCCCAGTACGGCACCGATCATGAGATTGAGATATAGATTAGGCGAGAACGCCCCACCGGGGACCAAGCCACGATCGACCACCGAGGCGACAGCGGTGCCGATACCGCCGGCGACACCGATCTCCTTGTAACGCTGGAGAAGCGCATCGTAGAGCGTGCGGTTGGTATCGACGTCGCGCTTGAGGATATTATACTGGATCAGGCGGCCGCGTTGATCGAGCACCGTACCGCTGAGCCCCGCAACCTGCGCACGAAGCCGGTCCTCCTCGGCGCGTGCCGCCTGGAAGTCCTGACGCAGCGTGCCGATACGATCGGAATTGGCGGTGCGCGTCTCGGTGACCACCGACGCCCGCAACGCATCGATGCGCGCCTTGAGCGCCATCATCTCGGGATAGTCGGGACGAAACGTCTGGAGCTTCTGCTGATATTCGGCATCGAGCGCTGCGATCTGCGCGCGCAACGGTGCCGCGTTCAGGCTTCCTTCGGTGGTGGCGCCGCCCAAAGTCGCTTCGCGATATTTCTGCTCTGCCGCGATCCGCCGCGCCTGCGTGGCGGCAAGCGCGGTGTTCAGCGAGACCAGCGAGCTACCGGTCAGCGAATTGGTGTCGCCCCCTTCTTCGCTGCTGCCCGTGCTGATCAGCCGCTGCTGTTGCGCGTAGGCGGTAAGCCCCCGTTCCGACTTTTCCAGATCGCGACGCGTGGTCGCAATCTGACGCTGAAGGAAGTCGCGCGCGTACGAGGACGACTGGTAGCGTCGTTCAAGATTTGTCGCGATATACGCATCGGTGATGCCGTTGACGATCTTCGCTGCAAGTTGTGGATCGCGCGCAACGAATGATACGCTGACGATCATGCTCTGCGGCTGTAATTTTACCTGCGTTCCGCCCTGTACGAACCGTGCTGCGGCTTCGGTGTTTGCCGCGCGGTCGGTGCCTTGGCCGACGATCGCCGGATCTGCCGCAAGGTTCAGATTTTGGGCAACGCGTTCGGCGAGCGCTCGGCTGCCGAGCAAGGCGAGCTGCGTGCCGACGAAATTGGTGTCGTTGCGCGAACTGCTTTGCCTGCCGCCCTTGCTTCCTTCGTCTGCCATGATCTCCACCTCGGGCGGGTTGAGCTCAAGTGAGGCGACGGAGCGATATTTCAGCGGTGTCAGCAGCGTGATGAGAACCGCTGCAGCAATGCCGGTGCCGATCGCCGCGAGGATCAACCAGCGCCATTCGACCGCGATGCGCCACAACAGCGACAAGGAGAGTTCGCGACCGCTATGCGTATTTCCGTAGCCGCCATACCCACTGTCCGGGGTCAAGGGGGCGAGATCGCGGCGCTGATCCGGCTGCACGGTCAGGTTCGTAGGACTCACGGCCCCTGGGCTTGCCATGTACAAAAAGTCCTAAAGGCGAGGCGTCAGAGCGCCAGGAAGATGGAAGCGAGCGGCAGGCTCTGCATCAGGTCGCGCTGGGTTTTCTTCACGCCCGATCCGTCGACCACGACCGTGTCGCCGGGATAGACTTCGGGATCCTTCATCTCGCCACGACGAATGCTCGTCAGGTCAAATGCCGCTGCCATACGCTTGCCACCGATGGTCCGAAAAATGGCGACACGGCGGGGGTTGGCCAAATCGTCGGTCCCACGCGCAAGTGCAATCGCTTGAATGAGCGTGAGTGCCCCGGTTGCTGGATAGATGCCGGGTTGGCGGACCGATCCATCGACGGTCACGACGCGGCTTGCCGACGACTTTAACGACACCGTAACGCTCGGATTCCGCAGATATTTCTCGTCAAGCCGGTGTCCGATCACGGTGGCGAGCTCGGTCGTGCTGAGCCCTACCGCATCGACGCGACCGAGCAGTGGCATGGTAATCCGGCCGCTCTGATCAACATCGTAGTCGCGGCTGAGATCGGCGACCTGGAACACCATCACACTCACCGTGTCTAGCGGCGCAAGCTTGTAGGTATCGTCGACCGCAACGATCTTTGGCGCGTCGGGTGCGCCGAAGTTGGTGGAATCATAAGATATGGTTCCACCACGCGTCGATGCGCACGCCGCCAGCAGCAAGGCGAGACCGATGACAGCCATCCGGCTCATCAATCCGATTTTTATCATGTCACTGCCCTGCAACCGCCCCTGCATCCCCGTGATGCGTGTTTACACATCTACAATTAACCCCGGTTTGCCGCAAGTCGAGCACTGATACGGTCCAATGAGGCGGGCCGCTGTTATAATAGCAGACCAGACCGTGTTGACACCGGAAGCAGGGGAGCGAATGCAGTTGCATGCTCCTGATATCCGGTCTTGCACTGCTGCTGTCGAATAGCGACGCGTCCGGTCGGGTCCCGAGTGAGATCATCGTCGTGGCGAAATCGCGTAAATGCGATCTTTCGAGCGCCGGGCGGACGCTGCGCATTGTCGATTTCAAGACATACGCCGTCGAATGGGCGGCGGGGCGACCGGTCAGGATTATCGTTCCGCGGGCGGCGCGGACGAAGTGTCTCGCCAAGATCATGTTCAAGCTTCACGATCACGGCGTGACGCAAGCCGAATTCGTCGACATGCCTGATACTTCGGTGATCGAGGCCGCCCCGTCGAGGTCCCGATGACGCTCCGGGCGAAGGTAGTGGACTGACGGGACGGCGCATCGCATAGCGATGTGATGTTCGCGCTCGTCCTCGACTGGGAAATGTTCAAGGTCTGGTTGAGTGCGACGTCCGGCCTGACGCATCACGATTTTCATCTGCTGCTCGGCGTGCTGCTGACCCTTGGGTTCGGCTGGCTGCTGCGTCGGCCACTCGGCTCTTGGATGCCGCTGATGCTCGTCCTTGGTCTCGAACTGGTTAACGAGACGTTCGACTTCATTCGCTATTATGTCGACAGCTATTCCTGGGGGCCGGGACCGACATGCGTCGATATCGCGCTGACCATGGTACCTCCGCTCGCGATCGTGCTGGCGGCGCGGTGGGATTCGCTCGACTTCTACCGGTTCAGGCGGCGTCCAAGGGATACGATCGCGGTTTCGCTGCGCTAACGTCTATTGCGGACCGGTCGCCAGAAAGCGGAGATCGTTCTCTTCGATCACTGCGGCGGTCAGAATGCCGGTCCGATAGGCACCAGTATCGATCCCGATCCGGTTGGCGCGCCGGTCGATGCCGTCGCTGATCGTATGGCCATGGATCACCATGCAGCCATGATCATGCGCATCGGACAGAAAGGGCTGGCGAATCCAGCGTAGGTCACGTGGCTGCTGTTCGTCGATCGGTATGCCCGGCCGGATGCCGGCATGCACCAGGAGATAGTCGCCGAACCGGAAAGTGTCGCCGAAGGTCTTGAGAAAAGCGACATGCGCGGCCGGGATCGCGTCGCGGAGCACCTCGGCAATCCGTTGCTCGTCCATCGCCTGCAAGGCGGCAGTCGCGACGCCGTAGCTTTCCACGCAGGCATCGCCGCCAAAGCCGAGCCAGTCATGCGCGACGCCCGGTTCGCCGGCCAAGGTGCGCAGCAGGAACTCTTCATGATTGCCCATGATAAACAACATTTTGGCAGGAAAATGCCGAAGGCTTTGCAGCCGATCGACGACGCCTGCGGATGCCGGGCCACGATCGATCAGGTCACCGAGGAAAACGACCGCGGCGGTCTTCACCGGTCGATCGGCGATGTCGTCTTCGATCTGGCCTAGCAGATCGTCGACGAGATCGAGGCGGCCATGGACGTCGCCGATCGCATAGAGGCGCGTGCCGGCCGGGCCCGAAAACACGGGTTTCGACGATACAGTGGCCGACATGCGGCGGAACAACTTAGAAAACACGCAGACCTCGAACGCGAACACGCGCGGCCGCATGGTGACCGCTCCGACTGCATGTAGGCGCGATTGTTACATCGTCCATAGCTTCATTCCGTCGGGCACCTGTCCCGACCCCGCAAGCGCGTTCTTCAGATCGACGATCCCGCCACCTGGCGCCAAATGCTTTGTAAAACCGGCAAAATTCTCGACCAGCTCGCGGTGGGGCACGGCCAGGACGATCAGATCATAGGCCTCGACGGGCGCGGCGACGAGCGTCAGGCCATATTCGTGCAGCGCTTCGGACGCCGAGACGAGCGGATCATGGACGTCGACCTGGTGGCCAAGACGCTGGAACGCGGCGACCAGATCGGCCACCTTCGAGTTGCGCAGGTCGGGGACGTTCTGCTTGAACGCCAAGCCGAGCATCAACACCTTGACGGCGCGCGCGGTGCCCGACCCCGCAAGCCAGTCATGCACGTCTTTTGCCACCCACGCCGCCATACCGTCGTTCATGTCGCGGCCCGCCAGGATGATGCGCGGATCGCAGCCGAGTTCGGTCGCGCGGTGCGCGAGGTAATAGGGGTCGACGCCGATGCAGTGCCCGCCGACGAGGCCGGGCTCGAACTTCAGGAAGTTCCACTTGGTCCCTGCCGCGGCGAGCACGTCCCACACCGATAGGTCCATCTTCGCGAAGATCTGCGTGATCTCGTTGACGAAGGCGATGTTGATGTCGCGCTGCGCGTTTTCGATCACCTTGGCCGCCTCGGCCGCCTTGATCGAGGCGGCGCGGAACACGCCGCCCGTCGTCACCTTGTTATACAGGTCGGCGATCGCCTCCAACACCTCGGGAGTCTGGCCGGAGATCACCTTGGTGATCCGGTCGACGGTGTGCTCGCGGTCGCCCGGATTGATCCGCTCGGGCGAATAGCCGAGAAAGAAGTCCTCGCCGCATGTGAGGCCGCTGACGCGTTCGAGCTCGGGGCCGCAGAGATCCTCGGTGACGCCGGGATAGACGGTGCTTTCATAAACGACGATCGAGCGCCGCCCCGGCTTCAGCATGCTGCCGACGGTGCGCGTCGCGGCCATCACGATGCCGAGATCGGGCTGGTTGTCGGCATCGACCGGGGTCGGCACGGTGACGATGTAGAAATCGGCATCCGGACACGCCGCGGGATCGGTCGTCAGGCGCAGGCTCGATGCCACGAGGCGATCGGCGTCGATTTCGCCGGTGCGGTCATGTTTGCGTTCGAGTTCGGCGATCCGGCCGGTGTCGACATCGAGGCCCCAGGTTTCGAACGACTTGGCCAGCGCAACAGCGAGCGGCAACCCGACATAGCCGAGTCCGACCACTATTACGCGCGTAGTACCGGCCATGTTCGACACCTTATACATGTTCTGCGAGACGTCGTTTTCCTTACCGTCAACGGTCGTAACGACAAGTCGCGATCATTACAGCGTAGCGAGCCGACGTACTGCGCGAATATCTTGCAAGCTTGGGGCAGCGCCGTTTCGCGTCGACCGCGCTTCGGCACGCGAGATTCCGGTGCATCGCGCGATAGTGCGGAGCGAGCCATGCGGCGACCGTTCACAGGGCCGTTTACACGGCCGTTTATTCCGATAAATGGTATTCTCGGAATAAAGAAGGCGGTTGTCCGAAACGGTGGAATCGTCCTTCGGGGATCGCACGTGTCGTCCGACCGACGCCTGGAGCACTGCCACATGAACGACGACCTCGCCGACACTACGCTCACGCGGCTTTCGTCGGCACCGTTGATCCCGTTGTTGCTCGACGACGAGATCGAGGCGGCGCGGGCCTATGTCGCTGCAGCGCGTGCGCCGTCGACGCGGCGGGCGTATGAATCCGATTGGCGGATATTCCTCGCTTGGTGTGCGCCCCGTGCGATCGAGCCGATGCCGGTCGCACCCGAGGCTGTCGCACTATTCCTGTCGGCCGAAGCACAGGCCGGCGTTCGGCCCTCGACGATCGGGCGCCGGCTGGCGGCAATCGGCTATATGCATGCGCAGGCCGGCTTCGACCCGCCGCAGCAACGGCCGGGTGCGGTCGCGATCCGCAATGCGGTGGCGGGGATCCGGCGCACCCACGGTATCAAGAAGGTCCAGAAACGCGCCGCTGACGGCGACATGTTGCGCGACATGTTGCGCGCCTGTGACGGCGAGAGCGTGCGCGCCGTGCGCGATCGGGCCTTGCTGGCGATCGGCATGGCGGCGGCGTTGCGGCGCTCCGAACTGGTCGTGCTGGAGATCGATGACGTCGCGATCACGCCTGAGGGGCTGTTGATCACGATCCGCAAGTCGAAGACCGATCAGGAGGGCGAAGGCGCAATTATTGCGATCCCCGAGGGTCGGCGGATCCGGCCCAAGGCGTTGTTGCTGGCGTGGATCGCCTGTGCCGGGTTCGACACGGGGCCGGTGTTTCGCAAACTGACCCCGCAGGGGCGGATCACAGCCAGGCCGATGAGCGATCGCGGGGTAGCGCTGGTGGTCAAGGCGCGCGCTGCGGGCGCGGGTTACGATCCGGCGCAGGTCTCAGGGCACTCGCTGCGCGCCGGCTTCCTGACCGAGGCGGCACGGCAAGGCGCGACGGTGTTCAAGATGAAGGAGGTTAGCCGGCACAAGTCGCTCGAGATCCTGTCCGACTATGTCCGCAACCACGAACTGTTCCGCGACCATGCCGGGGAGCGCTTTCTCTAGAGCGGACCTCGCATGCCATATCGCACCGAAAAGGAGCGTTGTTATACGCAACGATCACCGATCACCGATCAGCGGATCAGATAAGCGATGTTAGATTCTGTCGACGATCGAACCGAACCAAAGCACTGCATCATTGCAGCAGTGACCTCCATCGATTCCGAAAATAACCAAAAACCGATCCGTAATAGCTTGTATAATGAGCTTTTATATTCTTTCATTCCGAGCCTACAACATATTATTTATCAATTGATTTGATTTAAATCAAATATTTATGCATGCTACGCCCGGCAGGTGAAAAATGTTTGATAAAGTAATAAAAAACAGAGCCATCCCGGCCCTTCTTTTGCTGCTATCGATAGCGATGGTGATCTGGCAAAATTGGCCAGCCCCCGTCAAGCCGGCCCTGGCGGAAATCAGCGAGCAATGGCGGCCGGAACTATCGACAGTTCAATCAATATCCGAGGCTCTACCCATTGTCGCCGTCTACATTTCCCAACAGGTTGGGACACATGACGAGCGGGTCGTTCGCGGCATAGACGCCTTTGTACGCGACCGGTTCGTCCACGGATTTTCGTATATCGCGGCTCGCGACAACTGGCTCCTCAAGTCAACGTTCGGGATGATATCCGACACGTATAGATCGCCGGTCGATGTCGATGATATTCTTCGCCACCGCCGTGCGATATGCAGTCAGCAGAGTATCATTTTCATGGAACTGCTGCGCCGTTATGGCCTGTCCTATGGCGCAGTTCTGTTTGCATGGCCCGACCCGGATCCAACGTATCATGGCCACTTCGCAGTAGCGGCGCGCGTTGACGGCCATTGGCGATATTACGATTCCGACCTTGAAGCGACTGGTTCCCCGTTGGTGCAATCCGTTATCGATGGGAGCGCGATCGCGGAAACCTACCCGAACAATCCCCGGCTTATCGAGCGAATGACATATGCAGCCGCGCATGGCGGCATCGCCCTTGCGCATGTCAATACTTATGCCGCACCGCGGGGTAAACTTCTGCAGGACTTCACCTATGCCATAAGCAAGGTCATGCCGTTTCTTCTGGCTGCCCTGGCGCTTATACTCTTCGTTATGCAGCGAAAACATCTTCGGCGTTCTACGCCAAGACATTGACCTATCTATGGTGCCGAGCGCAACCCGCTTTGGGGACCAGCGCGCAGGGTGTCGAAGGCGCGATGGGTGCGAAAATTGCTGAAGCAAAGTAGGAAACGGCGGTTATGTCTTGCCACTCGTCAAAACGCAGATCAAATAAATAGTCGAAGTCACTCTTCGTCGGTCACCCCAGCCCTCTAAAATTGCGTATTCGGTGTTCGACGCGGCGATAGTCTCTCGGGATTAACCTAGTTTGGTAGCGGCATTTGCGCGATCCGTTGCATTTTGATCCAATACCTTCTGCCAGGCAATTGCATCTCGCGCGCGTTTGCAGGCAAACCTGTGCTTTCTCTTATTTTCCAGCATCTTCATATAAATACACCATCCCATCGCGATCACAACGATTAGAAGAGTGCAAGTAACGATATATATCACAGGATCATCCTCTGTTTATAAAATAAATACTCAATTAAAAAAAACTCGAGGAACCTGAGTTATTATACTTATAAATCCAGACTATTGCTTTTTATAGATAAATTTATTCATTTATATGGAGATTGTAGATAAATAAAATAGGTAATAACTGCAAATATATAACAGATCGCCCAAAATAAAGACCCCTAATATATTGTTTCGTAAAATGTATCAGAGCCGAGGTGGCTATCCTTGATAAAACGATCGGATCGTGGCCAGCGGCAAGCAGTGCCGGGATCGGCATGACGCGTCGTTTTAGCATGTCGACGACCAGCGGCAGTACCTGATACTAAACATCGACCTGTCGACCTGTCGACCTGTCGACCTGTCGGGCTGGTTTATGTGTCTGAAGCTTCGCTTATCTTCTGGAACAAAAAATCCGCGTAGGATCGGACGATCAGGCGGCTGTCGTCTGGCCCGTAAAATGGCGCCGCTTGGGGTGGGGCGCCTGATACGCTCAGCACTCGGTAGCGGCGTGCTACCGACGTATCTGCGAACCGGAAATGGCACCCCCACAGGACGAGCAGTCCGCCGGGGCGTAGTGCGCGGTCGAGTTGGTTAATTGTAGCAGCGAAACGCTCGAACGGCATGATGTCGTCGCATGACTCCGGCAACTCCGCCTCAAGCCGCCCGTGGCGGAGAACGGAAAGGCACAGAACGGCATCGTAATAGGCTTTTCTGGTGGGATCGGGGCGACTGGCGCAGACAAAATTTATCGCTGCCCAATCCGAACGGCGTCGGGCGTCGCGGCGCGCCCGCGCGATGCATGCCGGGTTGATATCCACCGCATCGATCTGCGCGCCCGGTAGGTGGCGCGCGAGCGTAAATACTTCCTGCCCCGTCGAACAGCCGAACGACAGCAGACGGGGGCGGGCGAGGTCGTCCAGATGTGACGCCGTGGCGGCGAACAGTAGCGGATGGCGATTCGTCCAGGTGTTGGTCGCCGGCTGCAGAAGTTCCGCCCGCGCCGATCGTTCCAGCCGCAGGGTCGCTGCCTTGACCGGCGACACCAGCGATTGCGTCGTAACGACGATGCGCGTCAGCCATTTACCACCCGGCCAGCGCCGTACGGTGGCACCCCACGTCCTGCGGCCGCGATAGGTTAATGTCGGGACTTGCCTGCTCATCGCCAGCTGCTACCTTTGGGTTCCATCACAACCATGCCAGCGTGCCGAAATCGATCAAGCGCATACCGATGACGACGGGGCCATATGGCTGGCCCATATCGCTCCTGTGGCGGGCAGGACGGCGGACGCAGCCATGCGTGATCCCTGTTCAATCGTTCTTGAGCCGCGCCGGATGCTCACAATCGCGCAACGCGTTACCGCCCTGCGTGTGGCGGTCATGGCTGCACCGCAAAAAACCGCCTTGCGCGCCGAACTAGTTGATCATCTCATCACGTTGGAGCAATTTGACGACGCACTGACGCTCATCTCAAAATGCCCCGACGGCGGGCGCAACTACGGCGCGCAGATGGCTCTGGCGACTTGCCGCCTCGTAGGGAAAACGCGAAGCGGCGACGACGCTGCATATGTCGCTGCCGATTGTGCCGCCAACGTCGCTCCCACGCCGCGCAGTCTTTCGGCAGCGCTGGCCCTTAGAGCCAAAGCAGAACGCCGGCTGGGCTATGCCACGACCGCGCAGGCGACACTGATCGCCGCGCTGGACCTAGACCCCGCCAATATCGATGCCTGCAAGCGGCTTACAGCGCTGCTGATTGCGGCGGGCGATTCTGCTGCGGCGTTGGCGCTGACGGACACGTTGTTGGCCCGCGGCATCGCCCATCCGCAGGTCCTGAACGCCCGAGCCGTGGCGCAGGCGCGGCTTGGACGGATCGATTTTGCACGCGAAACGGTGGGGTTCGACCGCTTCCTGCACCGCGCCACGCTGGGGCCGCCCGAAAGCTATGCCGATATCGAAGCGTTCAATGCTGCAGTCGCAGAAGAACTGGTCGCGCACCCTACGCGACGTCGCGACCCGTTCGGGTCGGCGTCGCGTGAGACGATCCGTGTGGACGCACCAACCAGCGGCAATGCACCGCTCGCGACGGTGCTGATGGAACAGATCACCCGCGCCGTGTCAGACTATGTCGACGCACTGCCCCCGGACACACATCCGTGGCAACAGGCGCGTCCGTCTCGCGGTATCGTACATGGCACTTGCGCGATCACTGGGCCCGACGGATTCGAGACATGGCATATCCACCAACAGGGCTGGCTTAGCGGGGTCTATTATGTAGCAGTACCCGATGGCGTGGTCCACGGCACCGGGCCCGACGGTTGCATTGCGTTCGGCCTAGATGATGCTTTCGCCGGCGCCGAGGCTTCGGACGCCTATGGGCAGACAGTGATCCGGCCAAGTACCGGTATGCTAATGCTATTCCCGTCGCACTGCTATCATCGTACCTTTCCTCACCGCGGGGACGACCGCAGGATCTGCATGGCGTTCGACGTGTGGCCGCGCTGACCTCGATGGCGGTGCGGTGCATCGGCTTTGGCCGTCGGATTTCGACCGAAATCGCGCTACCCGGGGCGCTCGTCGACAAAGATCCCCGCGCGGCACAGATCGTGATCCGCCGCATCGCGCTCCCGATCGCGAACTGTCAAACAGAGCCGACACTGCTGCGAGACGGCGCCACCTTGTGCTTCACCCCGCACGGCGTGGCAGAATATCGCTGTGCCGCGACTGATCCCGCCACGATCGATGTGATCCCGCGCCCCCATGTAGCCGAGGACGAACTCGCAGCGCTGCTGATCGCAACCGCGCTTCCTGGGCTGTTGTGGCTGCAGGGCGCCTTCATGCTTCACGCCACTGCCGTGCAGATGCCGGGGCGCGACCAGGCGATCGCCATCGCCGCCCCATCGGGGACCGGCAAATCGACCATGCTTGCCGCACTCGCCGCGCACGGCGCTCGCGTTCTTGCAGACGATACCGTGTGCTTGCATATCGGCGACAGCGGATCGATCGAAGCTAGCGGACTGCCGGGCGGCTATTTTGCCCGTGAGGCGGATGATGATGATCTCGATCGGCGCTTCGTGACGATCGATCCGACCCGCGCCTTGGCGCAAGCCAAGCTGCGCGCGATCCTATTCCTTACACGCCATCCGGCGGAAACATCGGCGAGCTTCGTTCGTCTGACCGCGCTTGAGGGGCTGGCGGCGCTCCTGTCGCATCGACATCGCGCGGCGATTCCGGCCCTGTTCGGCAACACGGGTCGGTGCTTGGCGGATGCGACGCGGATTGCACGGCTACCTGCGTATGCGTGGCGCCGCCGTACTGGATCAATCCCCTTGACGCCCTATGAATGGGCCACGATTGACCGATTAAGTGGAGGATAGGACAATGACTGAGCGACGCTGGCAACGCGCCCCAAACTGGTACGGCGCTGAGTTTGAGGACAGTCTGGTCATGGTCGATGTCGAACTCGGCACGTACGTCGGCCTTAACGACACGGCTGCGGCAGTGTGGGAAGTAATCGAGCACCCCGCCACCAGCGACGACATCGTACGCTATCTGCGCGCTCGATTCGACGTGCCGGCCGACGTGTGTGCGGCAGCAGTCGATGCCGCGCTAGTGCGGTTCTGCGATGCCAAACTCGCCGTTATCACTTGATTGAGGTCAGCCTTCACGCCACCGCGTTAGGAATTCGCAGGCATGGGCCGTCAGCTGGACTCGAAACGTATCGTCTAGTTCAGGAGACTGGCCCGATGCGATGCGTTCCAGCCCATCGCCCAGCCATTCCAGGTCGAACCATTCGTCGCACTTGCTGCGACGGAATGCGGCGATGCGGGCCAGTGCCGCTGGTACCTGCTCGACCAGCCGGAGTTCATAGTCGGGTGAGAACGGCATTCCCGCTCTCCGCCGGGTAATCGTTTCTGGTAGACGACCGGTGAGGACAGCACGCGCCGGCCAGCGTGTCATTCCCTCCCCCACCATGAAATTCGCGGGGAAGCCGGCGAACAGCCGCAGCAGCCGGATATCATGGAATGGGCGCACAAGACGTAATTGCCCTGCCCGCATCTCACTCACGTCGCGGCGCATTGGCGCTCGAGCGCCCGCGGAATAGTCCCATGTCTCCCCGGCATAGCGGAACCAGCGCGGATCCCGCTGGCCGGCGACCGCGTTCATCACGGCCGGCCCTGGCGTCATTCGGCGGTCACGTGCTAATGCAACGTTGAGAAAAGCGTCTAAGGGAGTGGCGCTCCTCGCGTAACTCAGTTGGCGGACCACGTTGCGTGCCGCGTCGCGGATCTCACGCGCGAGATGGCGCGGCCACCCGTGCCAGGAAACTATCGGCGTCGGCGCGGTGAAGGTCAGTTCACCATGGCCGCCGTCGAACAGTTGGCCGATCCCTATCGCTTTGGCGGTTTCGGCGAATGCTGCATAGACATAGTCTCGCGGTGATAGCGGCGGAAAATTGCTCGCACTCAACGTGCCTTCCGATGGGCGGTAAATATTGACGTCCAACGGGGGCACGACGCGATTCAGTGGCATCCCCAAAGTGTCGGCAACGATCGCGGCAAACGCCGTTTCGTCGGTGACGCCCCGGCCTGGCGCGACGGCCGAACTCAGCGCTGGCAGCGACGAGCCTCCCTCGGTCGCCAGGGCCCAGGCGACGAGCGACGAGTCGAGCCCACCACTGAGTAAAATACCCGATTGCGGCGATCGTGCCAGTTGCCCCCGGACAATATCGCGTAGCAAGCCTTCCGCGGCCTCCATTGCCTCGCCCCGGCTGCCCATCCACCGTGGTACGCTGATGAAAGGATCAACGACGTGCGTAGACACATTCCCGGTTTTGGAAAGCGCCACGCAGCCGCCGCGCGGCACGCTTCGTACACCACGCACTATGGCGTGCATGCGCTGCTCGTCATCGAGGGTACAGTTCGTTAGCGACAGCAGGAAGGCATCTTCGTCGAGGTCGCGACCGACCCAGGCAAGTCGGCTCAGCACATGTATCGAAGGCGCGATCGCGAGCCGTGTCCCAACGTGTGCATAAAGCAACGGCATGCGCCCGCCGATGCCGACGAGCATTGTCACGGTGCCCCGCGCGTCGTGATCGAACATTAGCCAATCACCCAGCATCTCGGCGGGCAACGCCGCCCCGAATCGATCGAGTGCGGTGCGCACGAGCCGTATGACGGGCGTTGTTGGTAACAGGCCAAGCCGGTCGGCGATCTCTACCGGCTCGTCCAGATACCCTAGGAACAAGGTTGTGCGCTCGCCGTCTGCGAGGCAATGTACCGCGTCCGGTGCGATGCCATCGACCGCCGCTGCAGCTATCTTGACCCCGAGCGGTACGTCCAGACCTAGCAATGCAAGATCGCGCTGATCGACGGGTGCGCCATCAAGGTCGAACCGCGCGTAAATGCCGCTCAGTTCCATCGGCGCAGTCCTCATCCTCGCCATTACGTACGCGTCATCGTTGCCATCGGACTGCCGTCATCAGATCCGGCGACGAAGCCGAGGCGCTGGTACAATCCGATCGCAGGATTGTCGCGCCGTACCCGCAGCGATGTCGCCATATCCAGTCGGTCGGCAACCTGTAGCCACGATGTCAACAGCCAAGTCCCGTAGCCGAGCCCCCGCGTCACGGGTAGAATGGCAACATCAACGCATCGGCTGTGCCCGAGAGTGCAGTCGATCATCAACCGTCCGATCGGCTGATCACCGCATAGTAGGATACGACGCGTTGCGTGCGGATACGCAGCGGCATGGCCAAGTCGCTGGATTACAGATTGCTGGTGAATGATATTGTCCGACGCCAGTCCCTGAAGCGGCGAGCATACCGCTGCAAGAAAATCGAGAAATATGGCATCGGCCGCCACCTCTGCGCGTAGCGTCAATCTGCACGTCCGATGACAAGCATCGGTATTGATCGCTATTGCGGAAGTCGGAATGCTGGGCAATGTCCTCCGACTATGAACGTGTCGAGTTTGGGAATGTAGATCCATCGGGACCGCGACCGTTGAAGATTTCGCTATCTGCGACATCCAACACCTCGATCCGCGGATCGTTCCAAGGCTTCAGTAGCACGGGTTGGTCGGAGTTTTCCATATCGATATCCTCAGGCAACAACATCTATTTACGAATCGCGTAAGCTAGACGAATGGAACGCATAGACTACCCATCAGCGGTTGCAATACGTTCGATTGCATCTGTAAAAAAGGTTGTCTAGCATCGTCCGATGACACCCGCACACTTGGACACGCGCGCTATCGCGATCGACGAATTCATCCCGATGGTAGGGCGTACACTTCTCGCGGACTGCGATCCGTGCGTAGCCGAACTCGTACTAGTAGCTGTCCACCCCCACGACCGACAAATATCAGCGCGCATCTCTTTTACCTTGGTCTTTCGATCTGAATCGGAAATCCAGCTTGTGACGGGCATGTATCGCTTGCGTTCCAGAAATTTCGGGCCGGATACCGTCTATATCGAGCCGATGATACCGCCATGCGACGCCGTTCGGGGCAATTATTATCAGGCTGTCTTCAATTAGGGTCGGCAACCTAGCGGCTGCCGACCCGCATGATAGTCAAGGGCGGCTTGGAAATATGCCCTCAACCGCGATGATCATCGTCAGTACCTGATAGGGGCTGAGAACGGATACGGGCTGGCTATTGCCGGCCGGCGACACCGATACGGTGCCGGCTACGTTTAATCCAGCAAGCTGCGTATCGGTCGCCGATCCCGCCGGCGTGTAGATTGCTGGTTTGGACGCTCCATTGGGTGCGATGTCGGTGGCTCGGCCCAACGCAGCGTTCGCAACGGGCCCGACGGTCTTGCCTTGTACGGCGCTCGCCGCTGACAAGGTCGAGCCGATTCCCGAAAAAACCGCAGCGTGTGTGTGTGTCGGCAGCTGCGCAGACGTCAGCGCTACGGCTTCGGTGCCCGCTGACTGGCCAAGCGTATAATTGGATGTGCCGCTGCTCTGCCCCGTTCCGACCGCGGTGCGGCCGCCGAGATTGGGAAGGCCGAACGTCTGTCGGCCATCACCGCCGAATGTAATACCCAACAACGAGAATAGCGCCTGATTTTGGCTGATAGGCAGCAACTGGCCATTGCATGTTGCCCAGCCTCGCGGCGCGAAGTTGAAGCCGACAGCCATGATCTGGCCAAGAAAGGGATCCATCGTCCGATATCCTCTGCATTTCGATTATTGGCAGCTACGCGACACACCTGAGCAACGACGAAGCCTTTAACGGTCCGGCCCTTGAGCAGCTAAATGCTACACCTTCATTAGTTCGGGTCAACTGCCATAACATCCAATTTGATCAGGTGTTATTGGTCGACCTCAGATCGGATTACCACGAGCGTCGAGATAGCCGAACCGGCGCATGACCTCGCCATGATCGGCAATAATCTGGGCGACCTGCGTGTCATTCAGGTACTGGCGCCAATTGCCCGAAACCCCTTCGCGAAAGAAGCGGATCATTGCGGGTGGCCGCTCCGCAAAGCCCTTTTCTGCTTCCTGTGCACGTAGGTTGGCAAAGCTGCTGTGCCGCACCGCCTCGGCAATCCGCGCGGGATCGGCGACGACTTGCAGGAAATGCGCCGCATCGGTCAACACGCCCTGCGGATTGGCGTGCATGTCCTCATAGCGTATCACGTGAACCGCTATGTCAGCCGCATCGACCCAGCTGCGGACGTGGCCAGACCAGTCGAGATAGATCTGGCGTACCTGCGTCGCGAGCCGGTCACGATGTCCATTATGGCCATGTGTCGGGTCGCCCATATAGGTGATAGTGCGATCGATTGTCCGCCCGTTGTGCGCTGCATAGGATAACGCCACATCCAGCGGGTTGCGCAGAACATAGACAACACCAAGCGTCGAAGTGCCCCCGAACATCGGCGTACCGTTTCGCAGCTGGACGTAGGCATCGTGGACCTTGTGATAATCCACGCCAATGCCGCCCGGACGCCAACCGTAGACTGCCGGACGCAGCTGGTCGACTTCGTCAAAGTCAAGATCTCCCGTGTCGAACCCCAAGACCGTATCCAACCAGTTCCGCGAACTCGCGATCGGCGTATCTAGCGCATTGATGTCCGCAGGCATTTCGCCACCGTTGAGCAGGTTGCGCAGCCAAGCGCGAAACCACGTGTTGCCCGACTTGGGGTAGGATGCGAGCCAGTAGATGCCACGCCTTGCCGTCAGCGGACCGCCCCTAGATCGTCCAATATGGTATCGATTACACGATCAACCGTGAAGCCGCGTGCTGGTCGCGCGATCCGCGCGACGCGGACGTCCGCCGCCAATCGCGCGCACAGCGAGAGGTACAGTGAACGCTGCCCCATCGCTTCGACGAACTGCGGCCGGTAAATGTTGGACCGCACCTCGTTGAACTTGGCGAACCCAGCCAGCGGTTCGATCGTGACTATGTCGCCGTTGGTAATTGCGAGCGTGTAGACAGCGTGAACCGGCACCACGGCATCGGCGAAGCCCGTCGACACCGGATAGCTGAACTTCTCCAATTTGGGCCGGATCCTATGCAGCGGCGCGGTGTCGATCGCCAGCGCCTGCGTGGTATCTGCCCACAGCTTAATCCGAGGAAGTCCCGGGGTGACGCAGCGGTGATCGTCGACCATCACAAGGTCGTCGGTCAACAGCGGGAAACCGCGCCGGTGGAATCCTGCCGCAAGCGTCGATTTGCCCATGCCCGCGGGGCCAACGCACACCACGCAGCCGTCCCCGACGCGTATGGCGTTGCCGTGCAACATCAGGTGACGGCGTTGTGCCAGCAGAACGCCCAGGGCTGTTCCGAGCAGGAAAGCGCGGATGCCATACATATCGCCCGCTTGGTCGCGATCGATTACGATTTTTCGTCCCGCTGCAATCCGAAACCGCGCGATGCCGGGAATGCACAGCCAGAATTGCTCTGGCGTCGCCCACACGAACGGCCCGATCCGCTGCGCGGTATTCGGCCCCGCCTCAGGCACGGTACCAAGAGTTATCGCGATGTCTGCGTCGTTTTCCGCTGCATCTTCGGCGAGCAGTTCAGGAAGCGGCAACGCGCTGCCGATGGCAAGTCCATAGGCGCGATACCGATGAGGTAACGCGGGCTGCATCGCCCCATCAATCGATAGCACGACGGCGATCCGATCGGGGCAGGTGAACGAAACAGGCGACAGTCCCGAAGCGCTGCGGACTTGCTTGTCCACCGCACACGGTCAATGTACCGCTGGATACCCAGGCATGGGCTTCCAGCTTCCCGGCACGCGCGCTATTCGCGGCCGCAAAGCGTGCACCTAACTGCACCGCATACGGCACGTTGAACCCTCGGCACAATAGCGCCGCCGTCAGCGCCTGCGGATAGCAATCCGCGCGGAAGGGAGCATGTCGCCCGGCGATGCCGATCGCCCGCCCGATGCGCGCCGCACGCGCCAGCTGCCGCGCCGTGTTCGGTGGTGACGCGATCATCGCGCCCCGGTCCGCGCCCAGCCGACGCAGGATATGTCGCGAAGCAAGCAGCGCAATGATCAAAGACGACGCGCCGATCATCCACCAGCACGTGACGACGAGCAATAGGTCCGCAGACGACAGAGTCTTCGCGGTTCTCCATTTGCGCGCGACCGTTCGGACCACACCAAGTTTTGCTGCAATTTCGAGGATTAGGCGCTCCCGTTTAAATGTCCGCAACGTCATACGACCGCCGATTGACAAATTTATCCTAACCGGCAAGCAATCGCCATGACAAGGCTTCGATTGTACGATCCGACCAAGGCATTGCGGATGATGAAGGATAATGCCGTTTCGTCAGTATCTAACATGCGAGGCCGCTAAAGCATGTTTGGCCGGACACAAGGACACGCGGGCTCGATTCGCGATCTCTTCGCGCTGACACGGCAGCGCGATCTTGCGGTTTTGGCGGCGCTCATGACCGCGACGTCGCTGACCGAAGGGATCGGCGTGCTGGCGCTGGCGCCTATCCTCGCCAGCTTCGATCGCGTACGGCATCTACCGGGCATACTTGGGCGGCTGGTCGATGCGAGTGGCATTACGCCTACGATTGGGGGGCTCCTCACCGTCACGCTGGCATTGGCCATTGCGCGGACCATCCTCGTCCATGCTCAGACGATGGCCATGTCCCGGACCCGGAACGAACTGGTCGACCGGCTACGCGTTGCCGCCTTCGCCGGGGTAATCCGCGCCGATTGGCGCTGGCTAGCACAATCGCGCGCTTCGGATGTCGGCAACCTCATCCTCACCAACGTCAACCATATCGGTTTCGGCTTGACGTCTGTCCTTGCGCTCGCGTCGGCAGCGATAGGCGGCATTGTCTATCTCTGTGCATCGTTGATCCTGTCGTGGAAACTTGCGCTTGCCGCGTTTATTAGCGGCGGCACGGTGCTCGTCATGTTCGCCGGCCAGCGACGCCGTGCCCTTGCCCTTGGCGTGGCGCTCGGTGGCACGCGCGCTGCGTTCCACAGCTTTGTCCACCAGGGGCTCGCGGGGGTGCGCCTTATCAAGGCGTTCGGGACCGAAGACGCGCGGATCGCCGACCTCGACAGAGCCGCCGAGACGATTCGGGGTCAGATGGATCGTCAGGAGCGTATGTCCAGCTTAGGTCGTGGCGCCTTGCAGGCGGGCGGGCTGATCGTTTTGACTGGGATTGTTTATATTGGCGTTGCCGTCGTTCATGTCGCACTATCGCTGCTGTTACCGCTGTTGTTCGTGTTTGCGCGGCTGTTGCCGCTGCTTGGAAGCATCCAGCAGAACTGGAGTTCATGGAACCATGTTCGGCCTGCGCTAATCGAGACGCAAAGGCTGCTCGCTGATACCGCGGCTTTCCAGGAACTTCCCGCTGATCCGGCACACGTGCCGCTAGCATTGCGCGAAGCGCTAATCCTCGACCAGGTCACAGTGACCTATGCGGAGCGCGGCGTCCCGGCGCTTGATGCCGTATCGCTTTCACTGGCCGCCAACACGACGACGGTGCTCTATGGTCCCTCCGGCGCTGGCAAAAGCACGCTAGCCGATATCGTCATGGGATTGATCGCGTGCGATGCGGGCAGGCTGATGGTAGACAATCGCGAAATTGCGGGCAACGATCGGGTGCATTGGCGGCGGTCCATTGCCTACGTTCAGCAGGACGCCTTCGTATTCCACACGACGATCCGAGCGAATTTGCTGCTCGACCGGCAGGGCATCGGCGAGGGTGAGATCGACGAGGCGATCGCCCGCGCGGGTGCCGGCTTTGTGTATCGCCTGCCAGAGGGGATCGACACCATTGTCGGCGACGGTGGCGTACGCCTGTCGGGCGGCGAGCGTCAGCGCATCGCGCTTGCACGGGCACTTATAGGGCGACCGGCGCTGCTCGTCCTCGATGAGGCAACGAGCGCGCTCGATCCCGACAACGAGCTAGCAGTGCGCCGAACGATGGCGGCACTGCGCGGCACGACGACGATGCTGCTTATCAGCCATCGTACGTCGATGCAGGAAGATGCTGATCAGGTGGTCGAAGTGTCTGAAGGTCGGTTGCGGGTGGTCCTACCTTATTCGACTACGTTGCGAAACGCCGCCGTCTGCGACCGACACGAGTGTACGGACAGGTCCGATGTCAGCGTCTCTCACGACGAATCGGCAAAATAGCGTGGGTCAGCAACGCTTTTCTGTGAGTAGCGCCGTTACCCTATTTACCCTGGCTCCGCTCAGCGACGAATTCCAGCTTGTGTGTTTATGCTGCATTCGGCAGCGGACGCCGAATCAGGGACTCGACATAGCCGCCCTATCGTTGCGGATAGACTGGTCCCGATTTTGCGCGATCGTTGCGCGGCATCGCGTCGCCGGCTTGGTACATGAAGCGCTGGTACAATGTGGCGTATCTAGCCCTGCGGAACACCGTTACGCCCTTGCGCAGGATGCTCGCCGCATCGCCCTGCAAGGCATCCAGCTTGCCGCCGAAACCAAGCGCTTATGCGCGCTGGCGGAGGCCGCCGGAATTCCCGTCATCGTCCTGAAAGGCGCGCCGCTGGCGCAGATCGCCTACGGGATGGTCACCACCAAGCATGCCAAGGATATCGACCTCGCCGTCGTTCCCGGTAACCTCGCAGCGATGCGCGAAGTGCTGACCATAGCCGGCTATAGTGCGGATGGTGCGACCGCGTGCAAGGATGAATCTTGGTACCATTTACATAAGAAGGCACAGGTCGAGCTTCATGCCGCCTTTGTTGATCACCCGTCCTGGTTGCAGAGTCTTTCTATTCAGACAGCGCTGGATCGGCGTTGGCGATGCACGAGTAGCGATATTCCGACGCTCGCCCCGGACGACCTGTTCGCCTACCTGTGCGTCCACGGCGAAACGCACGGCTGGTCGCGATTAAAGTGGCTTGCCGACCTTGCCGCGTTACTTGCACAGCGCTCACCATCGGAAATTGAGGCGCTGCACGCGTATGCAGCGACACTTGGTGCTGAACGCCAGGCCGCGTCCGCATTGCTGCTGTGCGCCAGTCTACTGGGCACAAAATTGTCCGAAGAGCATGAGGCTAAGCTACGGAAGCGTCGGTTGATCCGTTGGCTGGCTGGCAATGCCAGGCGGTCGTTTACAGGTAACAGCGAAACCGCCGAACTCGACACGATGCCCATGTCAACGTTGCGTGTTCATATCGGCCAGTTCGTCACCACAATGGGATGGCGCAACCGTCACGGATTGCTGATGGCAAAGTTGGGCACGCAGCCGCGTGGCGGGACTCTGATCGGGTGGCCAAGCCGCCTTGTTTGTTGGCTAATGACGCGCCGGACCACCGCCCAGAAGATGCGGTCCGGCGTCCATCCGTTACGATGAATGGAGGCAGCAAATGTCGATCGTCATGTCAGTCGAACCCGAATAATCGGGACCGCCGGACAGTGCATACTCTAGATCCGCCTTATCAAGGAATAGGTGAGGTTACGTTCGTACGAAACTTTTTGGCCATCGAGTTTGTCGGCGACCGCTCAGCATGATGCGCCATCGGAAATACTCATCTCGGCTAAGTCTTCGGTGATGCTAGCTTCCATCTCAAGGACATAACTGCAAGCTATCCGGCATCGCTTAACAGTTTCTCGGCAAGTCGCGGGCAATCCGTGCGTGCGTCAGGCGGGGATCCTCGTAGAGGTCGCGCAGTGCACACCGGCGGAAGACGTTCCACCAGCGTTGCCAGCGATGTTCGGCCGCGTCGTGGAGCATGTGACAGCGCTGGCAAAGCGCGGCGAGGTTGGCGGGCATGTTGTGGCCCGGATCATGGTCGAGATGCGCGCAGGCGAGCACCACATACGTCGTCCGGACGCTGCCGAGATCGAAGCGATCGCGCACCGCGACCCGCCGCCCGCGCGCCGACCGCCAGCACGCGGCCTCGCCGTCCCACCAGCGTCCGTCGCCGAGGTGCGCGACGAACCGTCGATGCGGTCGCGCGCACCGCTCGCACCGCGCGCCGGCCCGACCGAACCGGATCGCGTGCGACAGCTGGTGCCAGTCGATCGGATAGAGCCAGCGGTTTTCGGGACGGATCGGCATCGTGATTCTATGAGTCACTGCCGAGTCGAAGGAAAGCAAAATCTTCGCTTTTCGTTTCCGTATTGTGCCGGGCGTGTTCTAAATGCTGCGGGGCAAGGCCTGATTGCACCGATGGTCACACATGAGAAAGATCGCTGATTGTTGCGATGAAGCCGAGCGGCGGGCCGGCCATGGCTAATCCGGTCTTAATCATCGTGGCGCATGATCGGGACGTGCGCCATCGTCTCTATACCCCTCCCCTGTTTGTGATCGCTCTGCTGGGTCTTGCGCTGCGGATCTGGTCTGCGCGCGGGGGCTGTGGGTCGATGAAGCGTGGTCGGCGGTATATGCGGCGCGGGCGTGAACGCCGCTCGGCGTGTTTCTCGCGATCAATCACGACAATAATCATCATTTCAACAGCCTGTGGATGCAGATGTGGGGTCTCGCCGCCTCGCCGCTCGCGCTGCGCAGCCTGTCGATCGCAACCGGCACGCTTACCATTCTGGTCGCCGGCGCGATCGGCGCGCGGCGGGGCGTCGGCCATGCGCTGGTCGCCGCGCTGCTGTTCGCGGTTTCGCCGATCCTCGTAAACTATGGTTCCGAAGCGCGTGGCTACGCGCCGATGCTGCTCGCTGCCATGACGATGATCTGGTGCGTCGCAGGGGTGCTCGACGATCTGCCCCGCATCTCGGGGCGCATGACGTGGGGCCTTGGCGGGTTGGTGGCGCTGGGCCTGTTGTCGCAACTGACGATGCTGTTCTTCGTCCTCGCGATGGCCGCCTGGATCGCGTGGGTGCTGGCGCGACGGCTGCCGATCGACGAAGCGATCGGATCGACCGTTCGTCTGCTGCTGCCCAGTTTCGGCGCCTGTGTTTTGGTGATCGGATGACGGTCGGTCGGGCCGTCTGGAGCCCGACCGGTAGGCAGGTCGGCGATTACAGCGGCTTTTCGCTCGCGGGCTGGTCCACCGCGATGGCAACGATGGTGCACGCCACGCTCGGTCTGCCAAATGGAGGGCGATGGATCGTCGCTGCGGCGGTCGTCGCGATCACTGGCTCGGCCTCGGCGCGCGCAACCAGCGCTCGGTCATCGGACCGTTCATCATCATCGCGAGCTTCTTCCCGCTGTTGTTCCCGCTTCTGCAGATCGGCAACAGCAGTTTTCCGCGATATGTCCTGCTGACGGCGGTCGCCATCCTGTTGCTCGTCGCCGACAGCATCGCGTGCGTGCTTGATCGTCGAACGGTCGGCCATCCACTGGGCCGTCCAGTGGGCAGGGTGTTGGCCATTCTGGCGCTCGGCGGGATCCTCGTCGGCAGTCTTTACGAGGATATTGCCCAGGCCGCACTTCGCCGAGGCGATCCCGGCGCGGTGATCGCGACGATGGCCGCGCGTGCGCCGCACGGGGCCACGATGAGGGTCGACCACCTGCGTCCCGTCGCGGTGTTGCGCGTGGCTGCGGCCGAGGCACGATACCCACTGGCGGTTATCGGCGACTGTCCTGCACGGCGCTTCCTTCAGGTCGAACTGAAGGCTCATGGGAATGCGTCGCCGACGACCGTGAGATGCGGCCGGCGCTATCGCCGGCTCGTCATGCGTCGCGGTGGCCGTCTGTCAGGCGTCGACTGGGCGCTTTATGAAACTTTGTGAGTTCGCCGCGCCCGCTGCGGATAGTATAATCAGCTAGGACAATCGGCCTGGGGGCGGCGCCATCGGCGCCTCGATCGAGATCGGGGAATCCGACTGTCGGCGCCCCAATTTGCCGGCATGCAGTCGGGAACGGTCCGGAACGGCACGATTTAACACGCGAACGCCTCATCAAAACGAAAAAGGTCCGAAGTTCTCTGGTTATCGTCGCACGACGCTACTATCGCCCCTGCGATGTTATCGAGGGAAGAAACTATGTCGAAGACCGCTATCGTTACCGGGATCAGCGGCCAGGATGGTGCATATCTGGCGGAGAATCTGCTGAACCGTGGCTATACGGTGTATGGAACGTACCGCCGGACGAGCTCGGTCAATTTCTGGCGGATCGACGAACTCGGCATCACCAACCACCCCGGGCTCAAACTCGTCGAGTATGATCTGACCGACATGGGGTCGGCGATCCGGCTGATCGAGACCTCGGAAGCCACCGAGATCTACAACCTCGCCGCGCAGAGCTTCGTCGGCGTGTCGTTCGACCAGCCGATCGCCACCGGGCAGATCACGGGTCTGGGCGCCGCCTATCTTCTCGAGGCGATCCGCACCGTCAATCGCGACATCCGCTTCTACCAGGCGTCGACCTCCGAGATGTTCGGCAAGGTCCAGGCGATCCCGCAGAAGGAGGATACGCCGTTCTACCCGCGCAGCCCGTACGGCGTCGCCAAGCTCTACGCGCATTGGCTGACCGTGAACTACCGCGAAAGCTTCGGCATCTTCGGTACCAGCGGGATCCTGTTCAACCATGAATCGCCGCTCCGCGGGCGTGAGTTCGTGACCCGCAAGATCACCGACACCGTCGCCAAGATCGCGCAGGGCAAGGCGGAGATCCTCGAGCTCGGCAATCTCGATGCCAAGCGCGACTGGGGCTATGCCAAGGATTATGTCGAAGGCATGCGGCTGATGCTCCAGCACGACGTCGCCGACACCTATGTGCTGGCGACCAACCGCACCGAGCCGGTCCGCACGTTCGTCGAGCTGGCGTTCGGCCATGTCGGCATCACGCTTGATTGGTCGGGCAAGGACGAGAACGAGACCGGGATCGACCGCAAGACGGGCAAGATGCTCGTGCGCGTCAATCCGGCGTTCTATCGTCCCTCCGAAGTCGACCTGCTGATCGGCGACCCGGGCAAGGCCGAGCGCGAACTGGGGTGGAAGCCCGAGGTTCAGCTGGAGGAACTTGCGCGGCTGATGATGGAAGCCGACATGCGTCGCAATACTGCAGGCTGGTCGTTCTGATGCGGGTCGCGCTGACCGGAGCAACCGGCTTTACCGGTCGCTTCGTGTCCGCCGCGCTGGAGCAGGCCGGCGCGACGCCGGTCGTGCTGCAGTGCGACCTGCGCGACCAAGCGGCCGTCGATCAGGCGGTCGACGAACTGGATTTCGACCGGGTCATCCATCTGGCCGGCCATGCGTTCGTCGATGCGAGCGACTGGCAATCCTTCTACACGGTCAACCAGCTCGGCACGCTCAACCTGCTCGATGCGGTCAGCCGCAGGAAGCCGGGCGCACGCTGCATCCTGGCGTCCAGCGCGCAGGTATACGGCCCCAATGCCGAGGGATTGATCACCGAGGATGCGCCGACCAATCCGGTCAATCATTATGCGATCAGCAAGCGCACGATGGAGGATGGTGCGGACCTGTGGCGGGACCGGCTGGAAATCGTCGTGACGCGGCCGTTCAACTATACCGGCGTCGGTCAGGACACGCAGTATCTGATCCCCAAGATCGTCGATCATTTCCGTCGGCAGGCCGATGTGATCGAGCTGGGCAATACGTGGGTAAAACGCGATTTCGGCGACGTGCGATCGGTCGCGGACGCGTATGCAGGGCTGGCGCTGGCGCGCGACGTCCCGCCGGTGGTCAATGTCGCGACCGGCGCGGTGTCGTCGATCGGCGACATCCTGGAACAGCTGACTGCGATCAGCGGGCACCATGTCGAGGTCGAGGTCAACCAGGCGTTCGTCCGCAAGGGCGACGTCGAGGTGCTGGGCGGCGATGCGACGCTGCTCCGGCAGACGCTGCCGGACTGGCAGCCGCGTAGCCTCGCCGATACGTTGCAGTGGATGTACGCCGCGGGCGAGGCTTAGGGTCTAGTACGAGGACCCCCGCAAAAGGCTATGGCAGCCGCTCCTGTCGACAGGAGCGGCTGCCCGGAACTGTCATCGGGCATGACCGGTGACGCGGGGATTACGCCAGCCCTGGACACCGTCGACGCGCGGCGTCGGCTTGCCGGCAAGGTCCATGATGGCGGGACGTTCCACCTCGAGTTGCCATCCTGCTGACAGCAAGTCATCGCACAGGCGGCCTTCGATCTCGCGCGAGTGTGTCCCTATCATCATGTAGGCGACATGCTCGTTCAGGAAGTCCAGCGAACTGGCGACCAGGTCGGCCTCGCCGCCCTGGATGTCGATATGCAGCAAATCCACGCGCTCGACGCCGACCGCAAGATCGGCGAAACCAACCGCGGGCAGCTTGTGATAGAGCCCTGTATTTTCCGCCTCCAACTCCTGGTCCCGCGTTCCGTTGATGATCGGATCGAGCCCGCTTCCTTCGGGTGGAAAAAATGCGGTTCCCGATCGGGGCGCCGCCACCCCGTGATGGATCGTCACGTCTTCGGGAGAAAACCCGTTTGCCAACGTCGACTCCCGGGCGAACGCGGCATGATTTGGCTCGCCCTCGATGCCGATAGCACGAACTTTCTTGCCCGCTCGACGCGCTGCGACACCCGTTATGTTGATCCAGCAACCCCAGTGGCAGCCAAGCTCGATGACGGTGAACACCTCGCCAGCCAGATCGACAGCCCGCAATGCAGCACCGAACTCCGCCATATCGGCATGCCAGTTGGCCGGAATCACGTCGACTTCAACGGTTCCCTTCATCGGCTCGAGATGCTCGGGAAAGAACTTCGGATCGATCGCTACGCCGAAATAATTGAGCGCGTAGTCGGCGTGTGCAGTCTGCGGGCCGGCTGCGTAACGCCGGATAGTTCCTGGAACGTCAAACCGGGCTTGATAATGCCAGAACGGGCTGTCGACCATTGTAACTCCTAATTACTAGACCGGATGCCGATCGGCTATGTATTTGTAAGACATAGGAAAAATATGATAAAAACTATGCAATTACCCAAAGTAGTTGAGCAATGGCGACGGTATGTTTGTCCGTCCGATCCAGCAAGCGATATTAACGCCGCTGCTTGAGAATTACGTCTCCGAGCCTTACACTGGGTACCGACCGCGGTGACACGGAGCATTGAGTTGCTCGGTGGATCCGAGCGTGATCGCGCAGGGCGATGACATTGATATATTTGTGGTTTGATTGATGATCTCGTTTGAAAACGTCTCCAAAAGCTATCACATCCGGAAGTTCCGCAAGGATGTGCTGAGCGATCTGAGCTTCGATATTCCGACCGGATGCAGTCTCGGCATATGCGGTGCCAATGGCGCGGGTAAGTCGACCTTGATGCGTCTGATTTCGGGCGTCGAGGCACCGAGCGCGGGTCGCATTACGCGGTCGGTATCCTGCTCTTGGCCGATCGGCTATTCGAGCTGCTTCCAGTCCAGCCTCACCGGCGCCGACAATGCGCGTTTCATCGCGCGGATCTACAGCAGGGATATTCAGCAGCTGCTCGATTACGTTGAGGATTTTGCGCAGCTGGGTGCCTATTTCTATCAGCCGATCTATAGCTATTCGGCCGGTATGATGGCGCGTCTCGCCTTTGGTATTTCGTTGGCGATCGATTTCGATTGTTATCTGGTGGACGAGGTTACTGCGGCAGGCGACGACCGCTTCCGGCAGCGCTGCGAAGATGCGCTCCACCACCGGCGCTCCGCCGGAACCCTGTTGATGATCAGCCATGACCCGAATACTTTGCGCGCGTATTGCGAACGTGGCGCGGTTTTGCAGGATGGCCGGCTTAGTTTCTATGACACGATAGATGAGGCCATCGATATCCACATGCATAATCAGTCCATACAGTAAGACCTTAATATTTAATCGGTGCACGGGCTGGGAAATACATGCATGAATAAGTCTATCCTTATCCAGAATTATCACCCCCAGGGTACCGAAGCGTTGATCCGCGATTTCAAAGCGATCGGTTTCAAGGTTTTCAGCCCCGATAGCGACTGGGGGCGTATCAGGTATTTTGCGGAGAATACCGGTCTCGGTGGCGAGATCGTATCTTTCGAAGACTATATGAAGACCGATCCCGGCTTTGTGCTGATCGGGTGCAAGGCGCAGGAGGACGATCTCAAGGCTATTGCTAGCCAGCATGGCGACAAGATGATTCTCAATATCGCTCAGCAAAACCATGTGTATGAGCCGAATATTGCGAATATCCTGATATGCCCGGATGTCGGGCTCTGGCGCAGTTATCCGGATCCGATACAGCACAGGCTGTTGTATTTCCCACGCCCCGTAATTGCCGACGTTCCCGCCAAGGATATCGTCCAGTCGTTTGAGGACCGGACGATCGCCTCATTCATCAGCATGCCGACGTTCTGGAAGCGGGGACTGCCGGCCTTCGAAGCGTTTCGGGCGCAGTGGCAAGGGAATTGCTACATGTTCGGCCATCAAGCAACCGATGGCCTGCTTACGCATGCGCAGTGCAATGCGCGGATGGCGACATCGTTCTTCACGGCGCATTTCAAGGACGAAGAGGCCTATGGTCTGTCGTGCCTGGAATCGATGATGCTGGGAACCCCGGTTGTGAGCACGCATGAGTTCATGCGCGATAAAACGCTCGGCGAGTATTTCCTGCGTCCCGAAAACTCCATCGTCACGGATACCATCGAGCAGGCCATTGCGGCGCTGGAGGCGCTTACGCTGGATGAATACAGGCAGCTAAGCGACAACGCCCGCACGACCGTCCTAGACCTTACCGCCAAGGAGAAGACGGTTGATATTCTGAACCACGCAGTCGAGGTGGAGATGCGCTCGCTCTAGCCTAGCGGATGGCGTAGTTCAAAATGCAGTAATGCTTGGCGGTCGTGGCCGTATCCGTAGCGGTTGGGGGCAAGACCATCCGGGACCTCGTGGAGAAGTTTGCCGAGGCACCGGCAATCCGTTGCGGGCCGCACATGCTTGGATAGGTGCCGGAGACTGCCTCGAGATCGTTGCGCGCGATCACCATCGGCCCCGTCAGATAGTCGACGTTAAGCGCGAGCATCGCTCCGCGAACGCGGTTGTCGGTCACCGCACCCCCGAAGGTCGGCGCCTCATACCAAGGCGCCGACCCGATCATGATGCCGAAGCCGCAGCGCCGCTTTGCGCCACAATCGATCATGTTGCCGGTAACCTGCGTACCGGTGAAATCGCCGCTAGTGGCGTTGGGCCAGGCTTGCAGCATGATCTCGGCGAACGCGCCGCCCTCGGCGCTCCCGCTATGATCGAAGTGGTTGGCGGTGATCGTGCAGCCGACGCAGCTGCCGAATATCAGCTGGACGTCGGTATTGTCGCGAAACCGGTTGCCCGACACCTGGAAGCGTTGCGCGGTATGGATGGTCAGACCGTCTGCCCAGCGCAGCAAGGCGTCGTGCGTGCCATTGCCGGTAAAGGCGTTGTCCGTGATGACGGCCTCGACGCCGGTCCCGTATTCGAGCGCGGTATAGCAGGCCATATCGCGAAAGACCGAGCGGGTAATCACAACCGAATTCCCGTTGACGAGAAGCCCGCCGGCCATCGGCCGTTCCTTGTCCGACGCGCAGCGCTTTGCCGACAGGGCGGGATCGCTCAATCGCGTTCCCTGGAACACCAGATGGTCGAGCCGGACCGCATTGCTGTCGATCGTGATGGGCATGATCGCGCCCTTGCTCGCGTCCTTGATGCCACCCGCTGTGATCGCGAGATGCAGGACCGCGCAGCGACGTTCGTCGGAGGAACACGGGGGTGCCTCCGGTGAAACGCCACGGGTCGTCAGGGTCACCGGACGCTGCAGGCGAACAGGCGTCGCGATCTCATATCGGCCAGATGGAAGCGCGATTTTTCCATTCGCCGGTGTCGCGTCCAGGCAAGCCTGAAGCGCGGGTCCTGCATCGTGTCCGCTACCGGCCAGGCGGGTTACCGCGGCGCAGGGCGCCGGCGCTGCGGTCGCGACTGATCGCCCCTCCCCGCCGAACCCCGACATCGCCGCCAGCGCAGCGGCCAGCAGCAAGATAAGCGCCCCTATGTATCGGTAAGTATATGAGGTCCCTTGCTTGCGACGTGATCCCCGCTGGTGCAGGGAGCGCCGCAACATTGGAACTCGACGGCTCGGGCGCGGTAGGAGCAAAACATGCTTTCAAAAATTTTCAACAAGACAAGCCGGGCTAACGATCGCCGAACGGGTAATCAATGCCGTAATGCCCGCGACTGGGCGGGCGCATCGACTGCGTATGCGCGACATCTTGCGGTCAACCGCACCGACCAGCCTATCTGGGTGCAGTTGGGTCACGCCTACAAGGAGCAAGGGCTTCTGACCGAGGCGGCAGACGCGTATCAGGCCGCGGTCGACCTCGATAGCCGCGATGCCGATGCCAGCATCCACCTTGCCGACGTCCTGCGGCGACTGGGTCGTGGCGAAGACGCGCTTGCAGCCTATGAGAGGGTAAACAACATCGCACCCAATGTCGAAAGCATGCAGCAAATCCGGTTGCTGCGCCGTGACACGAAGGCAACCGAAGCTTTGGGCTTGGGGGAGGGTACGACCTTCTTCGCGATCCAGGATCTTTTCGGGTACCTCAAGGCGCATGTGACGATGTCCGGAATCCAGCGTGTGCAAGCTGGCATCGCCATGCATGCGATACGGGATACCGACATCGACGTCCGTTTCATCCTGAGCAATGTCGGACCCGAAACGCCCGCGCTTCCTGCCGGTGAGTTCTGGATGGTCGATAACGCCGAGATGATGCGAGCCATCGACTATGCCTCGGGACGGCAGGTGGATCACGAAACGCTGCGGGCGATGTTGATGGCGTGCGAGAATGCCGCCGAACGCGTCAGGCCGCTCGAGGGCAGCACGATCATCCTGCTGGGTGCTTTCTGGGGCCTGGGGAACAGCATCCAGAATTTCGTCCGCTCCAAGCGCGATGGCGTGCGGATCGGCGCCTATGTCTACGACATCATCCCGGTGACGCATCCGGAATTCTGCGACGATGCGTTGGTCACCGACTTCACGATGGCGATCTGCGAGCTCTGCGGTACGGCCGACTTCGTTTTGACGATCTCCGACGCGACGCGCATCGCGCTGACCGACTTCATCGCGGAAAACGGGGGGCGGCCGATCCCGATGACGACCGTCCCGCTGGCGCATCACCTGACGCGCGAAGCCGGTCATTCCGTCGCATGGCCCGAGCAGCTCCGCCGCGTGAAGGGTAAGCGCTACGTCGCCTATGTCTCGACGATCGAAGGTCGCAAAAACCATTTGTACGTGATCAACGCGTGGCGACGTCTGATTGCCGAAGGCGTCGATGTGCCCGATCTCGTCTTCGTCGGCCGGCATGGCTGGAAGATCGGTGCCCTTACTGATGTGTTGATGGCGACCGAGAATCTCGGCGGACGACTGCATATCGCGCACAACCTGTCCGATGGCGAGCTGAACGCGGTGTACGCCGGATGCGAATTCTCGGTGTTCACGAGCTTCGTCGAAGGATGGGGACTGCCGGTCGGCGAAAGCCTGTTCCATGGACGCCCGTGCATCGCCTCGAATACCTCGTCGATCCCCGAGGTTGGCGGCGATTTGGTAGACTATGTCGATCCTTTCAACCTGACCCAGGGGGTAGAGGTCTTTCGGCGAATGATCACCGATCGGGGGTATCTGCGTGGTCGGGTCGAGGCGATCCGCGATCATTTCGTTGCACGGACGTGGAACGATGTCGGCGCCGATTTCCTGGAAAAGATAAAGCTCCATCAGGACACGCCGATCACGCCGTTCACGGCGACGCTCAAGGAAGGCGAGAGTTTTTCGTTCCGGGTCCATCCGGGTGATCGCGTCGATACGCATCGGTATTTCCGGCGCCTGAACCGCTTGTTGGCGGAATCCGCCTTCTTCTACGGTGGCGAAGACCATGGTGTGTGGATGCGCGGAGCCAATCCAGAGCTGTCGATAGCGACCGATATGGCAGCGGGTACGTCGCTCTTGGTCTATCTCAAGATTTCTATCGCGCCCGGCGCGTTCGAGTGTCGCTTGACGATTACCGACGTTGTGTCGGACGCGGAAACAGCCTCGACCGGATTGCACGATCTTCGGCTCGCAGGAGGTGCGGTGCGCATGCCGGCGGTCGTCGGCAAAGATGGCGCCCTGCATTTGCGCTTCAGCGTGCTCGGATCCTATTCGCAGTTGCCGGGCGAAGTCCGCAATTACGCGATCGGGCTACGATCCATCGGCTATGCGCAGACCGACAACACGCTGGCGCGGCAGGAGCTGATCGAGGCCATGACGTTGCAGGATTTGGCAGCCTGACATCTGGTGCCGGAAGAGACGGAGACGCATCGCTAGCCGGACCTACACCGCGCGGCGTGCCGATCTGTATCGACGGGCGGATGGTGTCCGATGGCGGCGCCGGTACCGGGGTCGGGCAATTCGCGCGCAATCTCATCGGCGCCTTGCGGGATGCGGGCCTTCGTCCGTCGATCCTTGAGGATGGCGGTCCGGCGGTGCGCCGTTCGCAGATCGGCAAGCTACTGGCGGCCGCGCGCCCGTGGCGCCGCGCGGCGATCATGAGCACGCACGGCTTCCTCGTACCCGACGTCTTTCGCGAGGCGCAGGTGTTTTTCGACATCCACAAGCAACCAATGCCGATCGCGCTACCCGGCCCCGCCGGGATCATGCACTGGACCTATCCGCTGCCGCTGCGCGTCTTGGGCTGGCGCAATCTGTATACCGTCCATGACGTGCTGCCGCTCGATCCGGCGATCCCCAGTCCGGTCAACGGCCCGCGGCTGCGTCGCCTGCTCGATGCATTGCGGGCGTCGGGCGGCGAATTCGCGACCGTGTCGGAGGCTGCACGCGCCCAGATCGTCGCCCGGATGGGCTGGCACGCAGATACCGTGACGTGCTGCCACCAGGCGATCGACGTCGACGGCGCCGATAAGGGGCCGCTGCCCGGCGACCTCCGCCAAGGCGAGTATCTGCTCTATGTCGGCGCGGTCGAAGCGCGCAAGAATCTGCACCGCCTGCTCGATGCCTACCGTGCCAGCGGAATTACGACGCCGCTGGTGATCTCGGGACCCGATGGGTTGGATGCAGCGGGCATCGACGACCATATCGCGGCGACCCCCGGCGCGGTGCGGCTCGGGCTGCAGCCGCGCGGTCGCGTGCTGCAGCTGATCGCTGGCGCGCGCGCGCTCGTTTTCGTGTCGCTCGCCGAGGGCTTCGGGCTGCCAGTGGCCGAGGCGATGGCGCTGGGAACGCCGGTGCTGGCGGCCGATGTCGCAGCGCTGGCCGAGGTCGCGGACGGCGCGGCGTTGCTGGTCGATCCGCTCGACCTGTCCGCGCTGCAAATCGCGCTGCTCGCGATCGACGGCGATGCGGCGTTGCGCGACCGTCTGGCGCGGCTCGGCCGGCAGCGCGCGCGACACTTTGCGCTCGGCCCCTATGCACGGCGCCTGCTATCCCTGTACGGGATGGCATGACCGACCACGCTTCATCACCCATCCGGATCGGCCTGGATGGCTATAATCTCGCGTTGCCGCAGGGCACCGGTGTTGCCACCTATGGCCGCAACCTAGCCGCGGCGATCGACCGGCTCGGCTATCCGGTCGACCTCGTCTTCGGCGTCAACATCCCGCGCAAGGCCGATGTCGATCTTCGGGAATCTCTGTTCTTCGGGCAGTTGGGGGCGGATGTTTCCAATCGCCTGACCTGGCGCAAACGCGTGCGGCGCTGGCGGGTCCATCCGCTGGCACACGACCTGATCGAGATCCCGGTGACCGGCCGCGCCATCATGGCGGATGCGGGCGACCGGTTGCCGCGGTTCGACCGGCTGTTCAACCTGAGCGAAATCTACGACGTCTGCGCGCGGCATTTCCGCCGCTACGGCACGTTCATGACGTTGCGGATGCCCAACCCGCCGACGATCATGCACTGGACCTACCCGCTGCCGCTTCGCATCGCCGGCGCGCGCAACATCTACACGCTGCACGACCTCGTGCCGTTGCGGCTGCCGCGCGCCAGTCTCGAGGACAAGCGCTATTACGACCGGCTCGCGCGCGCCTGCGTCGCCCGCGGCGATCATATCGTCACGGTGTCCGAAAAGTCGCGCGACGATATCATCGAACTGCTGGGCGCCGATCCCGACCGCGTCACCAACTGCTATCAGTCGAGCGATATCCCCCCGCTGCGCGAGCCCGCCGGGCTGGCCGGCCGGCTGCGACGGCTGTTCGACCTCGAGATGAAGGGCTATTTCCTGTTCTTCGGCGCGATCGAGCCCAAGAAGAATTTGGGGCGCGTGATCCAGGCGTATCTCGAGGCCGATCTCGAGACCCCGCTGGTGATCGTCGGTGCCGAGGCCTGGCATGCCGAGCGCGAGTTGAAGCTGCTCGGCAGTGCGCACGGCCGCCAATTGCCCGGGGTCGATCGGATCCGCCGTATCGACTATGTCCCGCGCGCGCTGCTGACAGATCTGCTGCACGGCGCCAAGGCAAGCCTGTTCCCGGCGCTCTACGAAGGCTTCGGGCTGCCCGCGCTGGAGACGCTGGCGGCCGGTGTTCCGTTGTTGTCGAGCACGACCGGTGCGTTGCCCGAGGTGACCGGGAATGCGGCGCTCGCGGTGGATCCGTACGACGTCGACGGCATGGTCGATGCGATCCGTCGGCTCGATACCGATGGCGCATTGCGGGACCGGCTGTCGCACGACGGGCCGATCCAGGCGGCGACCTTTTCGGGTCCCTCCTTCGCCGAGCGCATTCGTCAACTTTACCAAGTGGTCGCGACGCGCTAGGCGCGTGGCAAGGTGCAGGCTCCCGGATCGAACGTGACCATTCGACGATATTCCGCAGCTGCGATTGGTGACACTGGAGTGAAGATAATGCGTGTTATGCACACGGCGCGGGTCGTTCGACCAGGCCTTGCCTTGCTGGTGATGACGGCGATGAGTGCGTGTGCCACGCTGCCGCGCAACGGGCCGACCGGCAGCCAGATTACGCATGACGCGACCAAGGCGAACGATATCGGGTATCAACTCGTCGACATCGCGCCCGGTAACATCGCGGCGCTGTCGACTGTGGACGTGCCGAGCGGTGCGCTGGCCACGCTGGCGGCCGACGGCTTCGTCGACACTTTGGGGCCAGGCGATGTCCTGTCGGTCGAAATCTACGAAGTCGGCGTCTCGCTGTTCGGTGGCCGGGCGAGCATCGCCGGGGGCGCGGGCATGGCGGGTGGCGGCGAAGCGCCGTCCGCAAGTGGCGAGGCGCTCGGCGGTATCACTGTCGATCGCAACGGCAATATCACCGTGCCCTATGTCGGAACGATTCAGGTCACCGGGCTGACGCTCGCGCAGGTCCAGCAGAAGATTCTCGCCGGTCTGCGCGGCA
The DNA here is from genome assembly GCF_053345535.1 of Sphingomonas sp. M1A8_2b. Lineage (NCBI taxonomy): Bacteria > Pseudomonadati > Pseudomonadota > Alphaproteobacteria > Sphingomonadales > Sphingomonadaceae > Sphingomonas > Sphingomonas sp. M1A8_2b. Next base: position 72,609 of record NZ_JBKFAH010000005.1, read on the forward strand.
AGTCGCAAAGCCCGCAAGTGATCGTTTCGCTGCGCAGCAACGTCGCGAATACCGTGGTCGTGATGGGCGCGGTCACCAATCCGCGTCGGATACCGTTGACGCTGGCGCGGGAACGTCTGCTGGATGTGATCGCGGATACGGGGGGCATTTCGCGTGCGGCGCAATCCGGTTCGTCGACCGCGACCGGGACCGGCACGCAGGATTCGATCGTCCGCTTTACCCGCTACGGTCGCACGGTGGAACAACCGCTCGACTCCATCGTGTCGGGGTCGCCGGACGATCTGGTGCTGCTCGGCGGGGACCGGATCGAGCTGATCCGGCAGCCGCGCACTTTCACCGTCTTCGGTGCGATCGACCGGATATCGCAGGTTCCTTTCGAAAGCCGCACGCTGACGCTGGCAGAGGCGTTGGCGCGTGCCGGCGGGCCGAACGACGGTCGTGCCGATCCCCGCTCGGTGTTCGTCTTCCGCTTGCCGGCCGGGGCGGCGCTTCAACCCAAGCAGGCCGGGGCGGCGCCCGTGACGGTCAAACCGATCGTCTACCGGATCGATATGCTGCGCGCGCAGAACTACTTCCTGGCGCAGCAGTTCGCGATGCGCGACAAGGACGTGGTGTATATCGCCAACGCCTCCGCCAACCAGCCGTTGAAGCTGGTCCAGGCGCTGGGTCAGCTGTTCTCGCCGGTCATCGCCGTCCAGAACGCTACGCGCTGATGACATGATCGGTGCGCCGCCGCGCACCGATCATGCATGGGCGGCCAAGCCCCGTGCCTGCAACGGGCGGCCATCGTTCGTGTCACCGATGTTTCGCGCGCCCGCGGTACGAGTTGCCCCGCGCCAAACAACGCCGGTTCGTGTCGGGCCTCGGTTCCGTTGCTGGGCTGGCAGCCACCGATCTCGTCTTTAATCGATACCGCTCATGCGCGCGGCAGCCTTGCCGTTTGTCCCCCCGTTCGGTCTAGGGGGAGTTCTTGCGGCAGGCCGCCTGCTGCGACAATCACCACGTGCTTCGGCAGACCTCCACGCGGGGCGCTCAGACGTGAGCGCACACCTTGGACGGACAACGTGGGGGAAAGAGGCGCGGCGTAGGAGCGGCGCGCCCGTCGGACGACCTGCCGGCCGGTGCGTCTCCACACCGGCCGGTGCGAGCCGTATCAGGCTGCGTGTTCGCGGACACCCGCGGTGATCAACCAGCCGATGCCATAGATCAGCAGGAGCGCGAGAAACGCGGTCAGGACGATCTTGGTACGCTCCGGATACAGCGCGCGGACCGGCAGATTGGCATCGACCACCGGCACGACATACAGCTGTTGTCGCCGGGCTTCGTCTTCGGCGCGCTGCAACGCCGCGGACGCCAGCTCGAACCGCTTGCCAGCCAATTCCTGGCGGATCTTGATGTTCTCGTAGGCCCCCATGCCGGCAGCGACATTGCCGGGCCCCTGCGACAATTTCGCGGTTTCCGCGTTGACCTGCCGGGAGAGTGCGGCAACGCGCTGCCGGGTCGCGACCAGCTGTGGGCTGTTGGGCGACAGGACCGCCGCCATCGACGATTCCTGCGCCCGGGCAACCGCAAGCTGGCCTTGCAGTTCGGATACCATGCTGGTCCGTGAGGTGCCCGTCACCTGCGGGTTGAAATCGCGCTCGTCTCGCCGGAATCGGGTGATCTGGCCCTGGACCTGGGCAAGGTTGGTTTCGGCTTCGCGGACCTGGCGCTGCGACGCGGCGACAGCATTGGCGTAATTGCGACGATTGAGCGTGTTCACCCGCGCTTCGCCCAGTTGGATCATCTCGCGGACAATCCGATAGGAATCCTCCGGTCGAAAGCTGCGCACCTTCAACGTGGTGATCCCCGTCTCGGTGCTGACCTCGACCTCGGCCTTGCCTTCAAAATATTTCTGGAGCTGTTCGGGCGTGGGATTCGCATACCACAGGCGCGAGACGATATCGGCCTCGGGACGCTGGAAACGCTGGGCAAGCCCGATCCGCGACTGCAAGGCAGCGACGGCATCGTGCGACTTTAGATAATCGGCGACCAGCAAGGCATCGCGCTCGGACGAAGCCCCGCCCACCAAACTCAATGCCTGGCCAAGTCCGCTCGGCGCAGCGGGTTGCGTATCCGATGTGCGCACGACGAAATGCGCCTCGGATACGTACTGATCGGCCGCAACCAGATAATAATAGGCAGCGATCAGCAGCGTTGGCGCGAGAACGATCAGGCACCAGTTGCGATGGGTACGCAGCCACCCAAGTAGCGCACCGCCGCGTCCTGACCGGTCCAATGAAGAAACGTTATCCAAGTCTAGTTACCTTAGTGAAGATGAATGCGACGCCGCGTCACCCGGATCGACACCAACCCGGCATATGTCAGCACGAGGCAGAAGCCGACGATGTAAGGAATATCGACATACGTATCCTTCGCGGCGCTGAATTGGCCGTAGCGAAGCAACTCGAAGACCGTGGTCAGCGGAAACCACGTAAGCCACGTTCGATACGGCTCGGGGATCCAAGCCAGCTGATAGAAGGCGCCCGATAGCGGCATCAATATGTAGGTAATGGGGTGTACAAATCGTGCCACCAGCCGATTGTCGTGCGTCCAGGCGCAGATCAGCAGCGAGACCGCAAACGAGAACCAGAAGATCAGGATGATCCCGATCAGGAGCTCCAACGGGCGTGCCGGCAACGATGCGAGATTGATGATCATGACGAAGCCGATCAGTACGGCATACGTGACGATCGTACCCGCGCCTTCGAGCAACGCACGCGCGAACATCATGTCGAAGATCGTGACGCGACGATGGTACAGCAGCGGCATGTTCGCTTCCAGCGCACCGTCAGCGCGCGTGACCATGCCGCGGAACATGATGAAAAGCGTGTACCCAAGGATAGCGAAGGGGATCGGGTTGATACCCGTCCCGTGGGACGATCCGCCACCGATATGCAGCAACGCGACTGCGCCTGCCAGCGTCATCGGCTCTAGGAAGATCCATAGATACCCGATATTCTCTCGACCGTAGCGGGTATGGAGTTCGCGCATCAGCAGCGCGCCGATCACATCGCCCTGCACCTTCAGGCCGCGCCAGAAGCCACGGTCTCCGGTCGACCCCGAGGTATCCGAAATCATCGTCATGCCCGAGCATCCACGGGGCGGGGGGAGGGCATGCGCGACGCATGTAATGCAGCAACGCGGCGCTGGCTTGCGCAAGACGGCTTGGCGTGGCGATACGGTGCGCCCCGCGGCCCACGTGAGGAAAGCACGTCAGCCATTTCAGCCTGCCCGAAAGAGTTGCATGTTCAGGAAACTGTCCATGGTCGCGCAATATCAGCAAATTGCGGTAGGGAAAGGGCACTTCCATCGATATCGCGTCGATTGAAGGCATTCTATGCCCTGCCTGTGCAACGCCGTCGCGATCGAAAAACACACCCTGCTCAGCACCAGGCGGCGTCTAGTCTACGATACACGCAGAGACAAGTTTACCCCATGCCGGATGCCGGGATTGGTTTGCCCACGCCGAACCGCAGCGGTTTTTCGTCGCATCCGCCGGTATGACGGACCATCCTGCCGGGTAAATGGTCGCCTTATGATGCGACCTGCCATAAGGCGACGCGCATGAATCAGTCTTCCGTTCTGTCGAGTATCGTATCTCGCCTTCATCGTCGATCGACCGCCGAGGCGGGCATCCGTCTGTTCCATCTCGAGCATCTGCTGACGCAGTCGCGTCAGCGCAACGAGGCGGTGATCCGTCAGCTCTGCGCCAACGCCTATCTTGGCGACAACCGCTCGCTGTGCCGGGTGCTGGGCCGGTACAAGATGATCGTCGATACGACCGACGTCGGCCTGTCGAGCCATCTGCTGCTCGACGGCTATTGGGAGATGTGGCTCACCGAGCTGCTGGCGACGCTGATCAAGCCGGGCATGAAGGTCGTCGATGTCGGCGCCAACCTCGGCTATTTCACCTTGCTGATGGCGGATCTGGTCGGGCCGACCGGCCATGTCCACGCGTTCGAACCGAACACCGATCTGGCGCGGCGGATGACGCAGAGCATCGCCATCAACGGCTTTCACGCTGTCGCAACGGTGTACGAGCAGGCGCTGGCCGACGCCGAGACCGACGTTGTGCTGGTCGTGCCGACCGACGAACCCAAGAACGGCCATCTGCTGCCCGCCGATCATCCGGTCTCGGACGATCAGGCGACCGAGACCCGCCTGATGCGGACCTGTCGGCTGGACAGCTTTGCCGCGTTGCTGGATGCCGATCTGATCAAGATCGACGCCGATACGTCCGAACTGGCGATCTGGCGCGGGATGGCGGGGATCCTGCAGGCGGCGCGGCCGCTGACGATCGTCCTCGAATTCGCGCGGATGCGATACGACGATCCGGGCGCGTTCATCGACCAGATCGTCGCGGATGGTTTCACGCTGGCGGAAATCACGCTGGAGGCCGGCATACAGCCGACCACCCGCGCTGCAATCCTGGCCGCACCGCCGACCGAAGACGTCATGCTGCTGCTGGTGCGCTGAACCGGGGGCGGCGGCACCCCCAGCGGCTCGCCGGACGGATATGAAGCCTCACCGGACGGATATGAAGCTATGTCCTCTACCGGCGTGGTAATGGACTCCGAAGATGTGGCAGGGCGGGAAAACCGGGATGGCGGGGCCGACCTGTTCAAATCGAGCTGGGGGATAAGGTTGTAGCAAACAGACGGATGGGGCTTGCCATGAAGTCACCGTTGCCGATGGCCTGTCTGTTCCTTCTGAGGGTCTGTGGCGGCGCTTCCTTGACCACGGCGTCCTCCCCTTCGCCGACCCCAACGCCGGCACCAACCCCAACGCCAGCCCCGACCCCGACCCCGTCTCCTTCGGCGTATCAGCCCGTATTCGATTTTACCCGCGATCGCAGTTTTACAGGGCTCGTCACGGCGAACACCACACAGGCCATGCCTGCGCGAGTCAGCTATGGCCTGTGCGATTCCGCAACGATTGCCTACTCCGCCGCTACGCGGGCGATCACCGCGTTCGGTACGACCATCGTACCGGGCATGACGGGCGCCAAACTCGCGCAGACCGGCGACCGCTGGTCTACACCTAATCTGATCGGGACCTCTCCCGCGACGCTCGACCTGACCGATCGTAGCGGAAACGACCTGCCTGGCGTCATCATCGGACGCGCAGGATAATTGCGAATACCGCGGCGCCGTTCATCTCGGGCCAGGTGGCGAGGGATCAACGACGCCGATCGCAGGAGCGGCGCCACCGATGGCGCGGCCTGCGAAATCGAAGTCCGTTACAAGCTTGAGGTTGAACAAGAAACCGGGACCCCTATGGGGTGTCAGCTTGGACGGCGCAGACGGCTATGGTAGCACAGGCGTTTCCGGTGGAGTATTGAATGCACGAGCTTGTCTGGGTCGCTGGCCATAACGGCATGGTAGGCAGTGCCGTTACGCGCGCGCTCAAAGCACAGGGACGGCGTGTGCTCACCGTCGACCGTGCGGATCTCGATCTTACCAATCAGCGCGACGTGCGCGACTGGGTTCAGCAGAACCAGCCCTCCTCGATCATCTTCTGCGCGGCCAAGGTCGGCGGGATCATGGCCAACGACACATTGCCCGCAGACTTCCTGTACGACAATCTGTGCATCCAGGTTAACACGATCAACGCTGCGCATCTTGCGGCAGTCAACAATCTGGTGTTTCTGGGGTCGTCCTGCATCTACCCGAAATTCGCCGAACAGCCGATCAAGGAGGATAGTCTCCTGACCGGCAGCCTGGAACCGACCAACGAATGGTACGCGATCGCCAAGATCGCCGGGTTGAAGATGTGCCAGGCGTATATGCGCCAATATGGCCGCAACTACATCTCGGTGATGCCGTGCAACCTGTACGGCCCGGGCGACAATTTCGACCTTCGCAGCAGCCATGTCATGCCCGCGCTGATCCGCAAGATCGTCAACGCCAAGCGCGAGGGAAGCCCGACCGTCCAGGTCTGGGGGTCGGGCAAGCCGATGCGCGAGTTCCTGCATGTCGACGATCTCGCCGCGGGCGTGGTCTTCTGCCACGACAACTACACCGACTATGAGCACATCAACTGCGGCAGTGGATCGGAAGTCACGATCCGCGAACTGGCGGAGACGATCGCGTCGGTGGTCGGCTACGAGGGCGACCTGGCGTTCGATACCAGCAAGCCCGACGGCACGCCTCGCAAGGTGATGGATTCGAGCCGCCTGCGCGCGCTTGGCTGGTCCCCCAAGATTGAACTCGTCGACGGCATCCGCTCGACGGTTGCCGCGTTCCTGGAGGCCTCCAGGGCCGAGTGAGGCCTGGGAGGATTTCAAGGCTGCCGAGTCCGGTACGGCGTCGCAGCCGGTAGGCGCCGGTGTGCAGGCGCCGTTTCGTAACCGCTCCTTTCGATCGCGAGAATGTGTTGATGACTATCGAGCATGACGTACCTGCAAACCAGATGGCCGATCTGGTACGGCAATTATATCGTGCGTTTCTCGGTCGGGCGCCGAGCGATGGCGAAGTGGTCGTGCACAGCGCATGTATCCAGCACGAGGGCGCGATGGCGGCCGTATTGGGGATCGCCCATAGTGAAGAAGCGATGGCTGTTCAGGCCCGAGCGGCCGAGCCAGCCCAGCCAAGCCTGCCCGAAGGGATGCTGGCGATCGATCGGGCCGACATTGCCGCGGTGGTGACGTACGCGCTCGAAGCGGCCAGGCACGATCCCCCCTCGGCCTATGAGGTGGGGTTGCGGGTCGCTGATTTCGAGCGCGGTACCGACCTCGCCGCGGTGCTCCGGGACGCCTTGCTCCCCCCCCAGCCGCTGCCGGATTCGGTAGAGGACGACGCCTCGATCGACCGGACGATCGAGATCATGTACCGGCTCGCGCTAGGCCGAATGCCTGGACCGAGAGACCTGGAAAACTGGCGTGGCGTGGCCAGTAACGGGGGCCGTCTGTCCAATGTGGTTTTCGGCATCGGCGAAAGTACCGAGGCCAAGCTGATCCGCGGCGCGCTCGACGTGGTGCCGGGTACGAAGGTCCAGCTCGCATTCGAAATCGTGCTGGGTCGCGGCGCCTCCGCGGCGGAGGTGGACCATTATCGACGCATGGTCGACAAGCAGGAACTCGATATCTCGCCGCTGGTCTGGCAGCTCTTCGGCGACGAGGCGCGCAAACGCCTGGCGCCGCCACAGCAGGCCAATAATCCCCATCTCGCGTATATATTCGGGTCGCGCGGCGCCGTGACCCTCGCGGATTGGCGGACCGATACAAAGGCGGTCGCCAAGACCGGCATCAGGCACGATGTCCTCGGCGCCGGAAGCGCGGTTCGTCTGCGGCCCACCGAAGACTGCGTCGTCAGTATCATCACCAGCCTTTATCGCGGTGGCGCGTTCATCCGTTCCTTCCTCGAGAACATGACGTCGCAGACGATCTTCAAGACGCATTGCGAACTGATCATCATCGATGCCAATTCCCCCGAGGGCGAGCAGGCGATCATCGAGGAATTCCAGCGGGACTTTCCCAACATCGTCTACAAGCGGATGGATGCGCGCGTCAGTATCTACGAAGCGTGGAATATCGGGGTCGGACTGGCCAGGGGGCGGTACCTCACCAATGCCAATGTCGACGATATCCGCCGCAACGACTCGTTCGAGATCCAGGCCGCGGTGCTCGACACGCTCGATTTCGTCGATGTGACCTATCAGGATGTCCTGTACTGCTTCGACCCCCGGTTGCCGTTCGACGAGATCGCGAAACGCGACTTCCGCAGCGACCTGCCGGTCGTCAGCCGGTATAATCTGATGGAGTTCAACAGTCCGCACAACGCGCCGATGTGGCGCGCCACGGTGCACCGCGACGTCGGCCTGTTCAACCAGTCGCTCCAGTCGGCCGCCGACTTCGAGTTCTGGTTGCGTTGCCGGGCGGCCGGCAAGATCTTCTATAAGGTGAACGAGGCTCATGCCGCCTATTTCGTCAATCCCGACGGCATGTCGACGCGCCCCGACACGCGCGGCGCTGTCGAAGCCAACGCGGTGTCGCGTGATCTCTATCGCAAGATCGTCTCGCCCATGCTCGTGATTTGCGACGACGAATTCCTCGTACGCGTCGAGGAGATCGACGCGGCACCCCTGCGCAAGGGGCGTCGCTACGATATCGTCCAGGCCGCGCTGCTTGCGCTTGGTACGCGACGCGAAGGAGTGGTGGCGTGAAGCTTCTTGTCGATGGTGTGTTCTTCCAGCTTGCCAGTTCGGGCATCGCCCGCGTCTGGCAGTCGGTCCTCCCCGCACTGGCCGCGATCGAGGGGATCGAGGTGCTGGTGCTTGACCGCGGCGGAATGCCGCCTCTCGAGGGCGTGATGCGGATCCCGTTTGCCACCTACAAGGATCTCTACACCGCGGACGACAGCGAGCTGATCCAGCGCATCTGCGACTTTTACGACATCGATGTCTTCACATCGACCTATTACACGACACCCTTGTCGACGCCGATGTTTCTGGTCGTCTACGACATGATCCCCGAGTTGTTCGAGTTCGATCTGACGCACCGCCATTGGCAGGAAAAGGCCGTCGCGATCGCTTATGCCAGGCGGCACATTGCAATCTCGCAGAGCACGCGCGAGGACCTGCTGACCTGCTATCCGACGCTCGATCACGTCGACGTCGCGCATCCGGGTTTCGACCGCGCGGTGTTCCACCCGGTCGACGAAGAGCGGGTCGCGGCGTTCCGGCAGCGGGTCGGTTTCGACCAGCGCCCCTATCTCGTGACGGTCGGTTCGCGCGAGCAGCATCTCAACTACAAGAACGGCGCTCTGCTGTTCGATACGGTGGCGACGTTCGGGATCGATGCGTTCGATATCCTGTGCATTGGCGGCGAGCCGACGATCGCGCTCGAAAAGCTTGCGGCACTGCCTCCGGCGGTGAAGGTCACGCGGATCCAGGTGTCCGACGATGATCTCGCGGCTGCGCTGTCGGGTGCGGCAGGCCTGATCTATCCCTCGCTGTACGAGGGCTTCGGCCTGCCGGTGCTCGAGGCGATGGCCTGCGGGTGCCCGGTCGTGACGACCGCGCGGGGATCGCTGCCCGAGGTGACGGGGGATGCCTGCGTGATCATCGACGGCACCTCCCGGCCGGAGATGGCGGCCGCACTCGCAAAGCTGACGTCGGCGTCGGTGCGTGCCGATCTGCGCCGCGCCGGTCTGGAGCAGGCCGCGCGGTTCGACTGGTCCACGCTAGTCTCGACGATCGCCGACGTGGCGCGCGAGACGGCCACGCTTGGTGACGATGCCGATTACCGGGCTTTTGCCGAGACCTGGCAGTCGCTCCGCCGACTGCAGGCGGCGGTCGACGTCAATACATGGGCGCCATCCGCGTGACGGTGATCGAAGCCGCGCGCGTCGCGTCGGTCGAAAAGGTTCTGCAGGGATGGATCAACGTCGACCGGGTGATCATGCAAATGCCCGATGGCGCCCTGGTCGAGCGGCATGTCGAGGATCACGGACCCGGCGTGGCCGTGCTGCCCTATGATGCCGAGCGCCGGACCGCCCTGCTCATTTCGCAGCCGCGGGCCGCGGTGATGCTCGGCGGGGCCGGCTCGGTACTCGAGGTGATCGCAGGCCGGCTCGACGATGCCGATCCGGCCACGCGTATCCGTGCCGAAGCGATGGAAGAGGCAGGCGTCGAACTCGGCGCGCTCGAGCATGTCGTCTGTCTGTGGACGATGCCGTCAATTTCGACCGAACGTCTGGATCTATTCCTTGCCCCCTATACTATGGCGGATCGAACCGGCCAAGGTGGCGGGTGTGACGACGAGCACGAGAATATCATGGTCCACGAACTCCCGCTGGCGCGGCTGGCGCAGGATGCCGACAACGGGCAACTGCTCGACGGCAAGACGCTGATTCTCGTCCAGACGCTGCGCCTGCGTCGGCCGGATCTGTTCGCTTGAAAAAGGCCTATGTGGCGCTTGCCGATCGTGTTCGACTGCTCCTTCAAGGGTCGGCCGCCTTGCCGCAATCGCATTTCGACGAGCCGGTCGAAACGACTGACGACCGGCGCACGCCGCAGCAGCTGCCGGAACCAGGCCAGCGACGCTTCCTGATCGTCACGCCCGTCTTCAATGCCGAGGCATTCATCGACGAGGCGATCGCCTCGGTGCTGGCACAGGGGCATCCCGGCTACGCGCTTCATTATCACGTCCAGGACGGGGGCTCGACCGACGGCACGCTGGACAAGCTGCGCGCGTGGGACCGCCGATTGCGCGAGGGCCTCTACATCCCTCATGCGGGCGACATCGTCTTCAGCTTCGAGTCCGAGCGCGATGGCGGGATGTACGACGCGTTGCAGCGTGGGTTTGCCCGACTGGCGCCGCAGGACACCGATATCCTGACCTGGATCAACAGCGACGACGGCTTAGCGCAAGGCGCGCTGGTCACCGTGGGCGGCGTTTTCGAGAACATACCCGGGTGTGAATTCCTCAGCGGCCGGACCGCCCTGCTCAACGAAGCGGGCGCGGTGATCGTCCTGGCCCCGGCGCTTCCCTACGCGCGCAAGGCCCTGGCCGACGGCCTTCACGATGGTCGCACGCTGTCGTTCCTGATGCAGGAAGGGACCTTTTTCTCGGGACGGGTCTGGAACGCGGTCGGGGGCGTCGATCCGGCGTTTCGTCTGGCCGGCGACTGGGATCTCTGGCGCCGCATGGCGCGCGTCGCCGGGCACTACACCGTCGACTCGCTGACGGGGTATCATCGCCGTCGCGTCGGGCAGTTGTCGGGGGATATGGACGCCTATCGGCGGGAGATCGATACCGCCGCGGCCCTGTCGGACACGAGCCGGCTGAGCGTGCTCGGCACGATCGTCACGTTCGACCAGGCGAGCGCGCGGTGGATCGAGACCGCCTACGACCCCGCGATGCTCACGGCCCCTGCGCTCCTGCGCGACGGTCGACCGGAACTCAGCGCGGTCTGTCGTCCGGTGGCGGGGTTCGCTGCACCGGAAGGACCATATCCGCAATATCAGCTCCCAGGCGGTATTCGCTGGATCGAGGGTTGCCGCGCCGAAATCTCCATCCTCGTACGCGCGACCGGCCGCTATCGGCTCCGTTTGACGCTGCGGGCGAGCCGCAAGGATATCGTCATCGGTCTCGGTATCGGCACGCGCGAACCGCAGCCGATCACGCTCGAGCCACCCATCCCCCTGGTCGATCAGGTGATCGAGACCGTGCGGTGGCTCGAACAGGGTGAAAACAGCCTGTTCATCGGCTATGATGGCGCTCCCGACGCACGATCCATATTGCTGATCCGGTGCGAAGCGACGAGTACTGACGAGGCGTTCCTGCGCCGACCGGTCCTTCCCCCCGCCCAGCCGACGCGGCCCGATCGTCCGGCGCTGGCGATCGCGATCCTGTGCGAGGACGACGAGCCCGATCTGCTCGACCTGAGTCTCGCCGGCTGCGACGCGGTCGCACCGGCGGGCACGGCGATTTTCGTCGTCCGCGATCCGCAAAGCGCGGCGCTGGACCGCGTCGTCCGTGCCCGGGGCGATCGTATCGCCGGCTGCATCGATAGTGGCGGTTCGCGCATCGAGTTGGCGCTGGTGCGGCAGATGCTCCACGCCGCAGGCCACGCCGACGTGCTGATCCTGCAGCGCGGGTCCGTGGTGACGCCGCGCGGTATCGACGCGGCCGCGGCGCTGCTCGACGCGACCGGTGCCGGCGCTGCGGCCGGGTTCGTCGACGCGCGGGATTCGATGGGCCGCTCGCTGCACTTGTCGGGTACGCCGGGGGCTGCACCCGTCTTGTACCGCGCCACGGCGGAAACGACCGCGGTGCTCCGGGTCGGCAGCGCGCTCGCCCAGACCGTCGCGACAAGCATCGAACCGCGCGATCCGTCGGTGATATGGGTGCTCGACGGCGACCAACCGATGCTCGGACGGACGCCGGCCGCGCTGTTGGCGGCGGGTCTGGCGCTGCTTGGCTATGACGCGCGACACGTCGTCGTCGGCGCGGGTCCAGTACCGATGCTACCGCCCGGTGCCCTGAGCATCGCCTCGCACGGGCTCGCCGATCGATCCGCTGCGACGATGACGATCACCCAGGATGGCGGCAAGCTTCGTCTTGCCCGCGAGGGCGACTGGGCGGTCGACCTGCCGTTGGCGGTGGATACCGATCTGCTCCTCCCGCGCAATCGACGCGAGGCGCGCGAGCGTCTCGGCTTTGCCCTCGACGAGCGGATCGTCTGCATCGCGGAGCCATCCGCGGAAGCCGCGGATACCGCAATCGCGCACGTGGCGGCGATGGTGGATGGCCCGTCGCGGATCCTGAATTTCGGCCATAGTCCGTCCGCGCCGGTGCCGGGATGCGCGGTGCTTGCGCTGGGCACGGTCGCCGATCCGCTGTTGCTGTCGTATCTGCTCAGCGCCGCGGATGCCGCGGTCGTCGCCGAGCGTGGTGGAACGATGCTCGCAGGCGCGGCATGGGCCTGCGGGCTCATGGTCCTCGACCAGAGCGGGGCGGTCCTGCGCCCCGACGGCGATCTCGATGATGCGGGGATCGCGCCGCAAGGCCGGCAGGCCATGGCGGAAGATGCATGGCGATTGCGCGACCTGATCGTGGCCACGCGCTCGCTGGTCGCGCTCGCCAGCGCGATCGACGAGCGTTGTCCCGATTTTCGCGGTATCGGCGGATCGTCGCCCCTGCATTTGCGCGGCGGAGCGGTATGGGTACGATCCTATCGGGATACCGATCAACCCGGCTGGTTCGATCCGATCGCCGGGTCCGCAACGCTCGCCGTGCTGGGCAATGAACGACCCTTTATCGGCGCGGACGGCGAAAACGGCCTGTCGATCGGCGGACGCGAGGCGGAGATCGTCGCCTGCTTCGACCATGCCGACGTTTCGGGCCTGCGGCTGCATCTCCGGGGAACGCCGGGTGACGCAGGAACCGTTTATGCCGGCGACGGTGCAGCGGCCTTCTGTCTCGGCGAGGACGGTGTCGATACGGTATTGGTGGCCGGCGTCTACGATGCTGGCCCGACCCGTGTCAGGGTCGAGCGGCATGGTGGCGCCGACCTCCCGCTCCTCCACGTGATCGGGCTGAGCGCGACCGGCAAGGCGGTATCGATGACGCCAGGCTGGGAAGAGACCAGGCTTTCGCTCGTCCCCGCGGCTGCCTGGCCGACGCCGGTGCTGGAGATGGATGGCGACTGGCAACGCCTGACGGGTTTTCTGCCCGAAGAGCCGGCGGTGCCGCAGGAGGGACTGCATGCGCCCTTCCGGTGGAGTTTTGGCTATGATTGCCAGATCCGGATGCGGGCAATGGTCGGCGGACCGCGAAAATTACGGCTGGCTATGGCTGCGGGCATCCGCGATCAGCGCGTGCGGCCGGTGATTGCGGGCCGGGCCTATGACTGGTGCGCGCCCCTGGCGGGGCCGATCGGTCACGTCGAACGTCGCACGTGGCTGGTGGACTGGCCGACGGGAGATGTCGACATAACGTTGGAACTCAGCGACGTGCTGCGTCCGCCTGGGCAGGAGCTTGGCTTCATTTTATGCGAAGCCATGGTAGAACCCTCTTGAGAACAGGCACGGTTCGCCCCCTGTTGAGTCAAGGCTGAGCCCTGTCTTCTCCATGGGAGGCGGGGCTATTCGCCAATATCAGGATACATGGGTGCAGTGATGACACGATATAGAACCAGCGAAAATCCGCATGGACTATAGTTCGATCATAAAAATGCCGACACCCGGTGTCGGTAGCGAGTCTTTTGTCTTTTCCGTGCACAAGGCCGGAAGCTCTTTGCTTTTTGGCATGCTGGAAGATATCTGTAGCAGGTGCAATCTGCCGGCAATATCGATACCTGACATCTTGTTCCTAGAAGGTATCGGGGATGACAACTGGCAATCAGACGAAGATATCATCCCGATGTTCACATCGGGATATATCTATTTCGGGTTTAGGTTGTTTCCCGCAATCTTGGAAAATTACGCACGGCTTGGCGAAGTCAACAAGGTGTTTCTCATAAGAGACCCCAGGGACATACTGACGTCGCAATATTTTTCATTTGGTGGAAAGCATTTTTCCCACAGGCTTCCCAATAACAATGCCGAAGAGCTGGTCGAATATCACAGGCGCGATAGCCATATGGGCATCGACGAATATGTGCTCGCTCATGCAGACGTGCTGCATCAAAAAATACGTCAATACAGAGAAAAGATATTCGACAAAAACCTACTCATGGTCAGGTACGAAGATATTTTCTTTCAAAAGTCGGTCTGGCTAGATCGGATCATGACCCATATCGGATTTCCGATAAGTAAAGACATTATAGATGTTGTGGCTAATGGACATGACATTCGCCCGGTCGTGGAGGATCCGACAAAGCATATCCGTCGCGGAACGCCGGGCGATTATGGCAACAAGCTGCAACAGGATACTATAGAAAAGCTGACGGTGAAATTTCGCGACTTGATGGGCGATTTTGGATATAATCTCTAGGTTCCGTACGGATATTCGGGGGAGTCCGATCCTTTGGCCCGGTTGGCCGGGGTTATGGATATTGCCCTGCCCGGTAGCCGTTCCTACAGCGTGATCTCGATCTTTTCGACGATCACTTCGCCGATAACCGGTGCGATCGTGATCCATATATTCTCAGCGGCATTCGGCAGCGGCCAGGATAGGATCGCCGGTATACCGGGCCGGATACGACACGTCCGCTCGACGCCGTCCATCCCGACTTCGGCGGTGGCATCGTCCCGTCCCGGCGCGAAATGAATATGCAGCATTGCGCCGTGCCGACCGGCCCAATGGAACCACAGCGCCGCATCGTCCCCGTCGATCCTGCACCCCGAAAGACCGGGTGACTGCCATGCCCGGCCATGGCGGAGTGCTTCGCCCTGCCATGCCTCTGTCGACGGTCGATCCAGCCTGCCTGTCTCCAGCCTGTCCGTCTCCAGCCTGTCCGTCTGGTGCGGGAGTGCCAGGGTCCATGTCCCGGCATCGGCGAGGCGAGGCAGCGTATCCTGCACGCGCGACGCGACGCTCGTTGCCTGGGCGACGACATCCTGCGCGATCCCGCGCCAGGTGCGCGGTACATAGTCCTGACGGATCGCCGCTTCGGCGCCGAGCCGCGTCGGCGCGTCCAGCAGCGCACGGACCGTCGCGGTGATAGCGTCGGCATCGTCAGGATCGAAATAATGTGCGAACCGCCCGCCGGCTTCGGGAAGCGACGACACGCGCGAGATCGCCGGAACCTTGCCGTACGACAGCGCTTCGGAGACCGGCAGCCCCCATCCCTCGTAGAAGCTGGGGTACAGCGCGAACAGGCAATGCTCGTAGAGCGCGGCCAGGGTGTCGTCGGGAATCCCGTGCAGGATAAGGACCATGCGCCGCAGCGCCGGCCGCTCGCGCAGCATGCGGTGCAGATCCTCGTTGAGCCAGCCGCGACCACCGACGCAGACGAGCCGGGGAACGCGCGCCTCGCCCAGCGTATCGGCAAGCGCCAGCCACGCTTCGAACGCGGTCCGATGGTTCTTGCGGGGCTCGAGCGTCGAGACGAGCAGCACGTAGCTGCCCGCTTCAAGGCCATAAACGTGCAGCGAAGCGGCATCGGCTGCAGCCTGGCGGAAATCGCCGTCGAGGCGGACGACCGGCACCGATGCCGGTGGGACAGGCGCTCGCCATTCCGCCGAGACACGCACCAGATCCGCGCGCGTGGCTTGCGAAATCGCCAGGAACCCGTCGGCGGAATGGAGCAGCGACCCGAACCAGGCGCGATAATCGCGGACCAGCGATTGCATGAACCATTGCGGCCCGATCAGGGGGATCAGGTCGAACACCAGTGGGACGTACACCACCCCGTCACGCGCGCGGACGTTGCGGACATCGAGCAGATAGTTCCGATCCGCCCACGACGTCCCCAGGTTCACCAACACGGTCGACGGTAACGCGGTCGACGGTAACGCGGTCGACGGGGAAAATCGCAGCGTCCGCGCGACGGCAATCTTCCGGTACATCCGGTCGAGCTGGCGGGTCCAGGCCGGGTCTTGGACGTCGTCGCTTTGCTTGGCCAGCCGGCAGAGCGTGTCGAAATGCTCGTGCGACAGCCCGATCCAGCCCCGCCTCGCGCTCGAATAGACGCAGAATACCGGCCGTGGATCGAACATCTGCTCGAGGCCGACCAGCGACACTTCTATCTGAACGCGCTGGATGCCGGTGGGCAGCCGGCGCTGGCCGAAAAAGGCGAGCAGGTCGGTCACGTCGAGCACCACCGCCCCCGCGGGCAATTGACCCGTATCGTTCGATATCCGGTCGTTCGGCTCGATCTCCAGGACGTCGAGCACGGTCGACCACAATGCCGGCTCGATATCGTCGCGATCGGGGAGAAGGCGCACGAGTTCGGAGACCGCCTGCAGATTATGGCGGTCGCGTTGCAGGGCAGCGATGAAATACTCCGCTGCATCGATCGGCTGGCGCCATGCTTTTGCCAGATGACCGAGCCGAAGGAGCGGTTCGGTATCATCGGGTCTCAGGCGCGCGGCTTCCTCATAGGCGCGGGTGGCCTGGTCGATGTCACCCGCCTCTTTTTGCATATGGCCGAGTTGCACCCACACATGCTGGAGATGCGGTTCGCGCGTCAGCGCATGGCGGTAGGCGATGGCCGCGTCGCGCCAGTCCTGCCGGTCTCGCGCGGCATTTCCCGCGCGGATATGACGGGCTGTGGCGCGGTGTACACGGATGCCGTTCGAGCGCGCGCTGAGCGGTAATTGCGCGGATACGCGGATCCACCACCATTTGATTGATCGCATGATGCCGGCCCTAGCGCGCCGGAAAGGCGGCTGACAGAGGTTTTAGGGCGCCGACCGGTGAAGTGCCCTGATGATCGGGGCACGCCCCTGCCGGCTGGCCTGCCCGCCGGCCTGCCCGCCGGATATCGATCGGCTAACCAAAATTTAACGAAGCCGAAATACGGGGAACCAAATGGCGGGGTGACCCTGTGGCCGAAAAGTCACGCTCCGATTATTCTAAGTTAGGCGGGGAACGTCCCGCCAGCGCCGCTGTTTCAACGTCGTCTACCGTACCAATGAAGGATGTTTCCATGCGTAAAATCGTTGCGCTCTGCGCGATCGCGGGCTTTGCGGCCGCTGCTACCCCAGTTTTCGCACAGGATGCGGCGACCGACACGACCCAGACCACAACCGATACCGGTTCGACCTCGTTCCGCGGTTTCCGCATCGAAGGTAACGCTGGCGGCGATCGCTTCCAGTCGCAGGGCCGCCACGACGACAAGTTCGGCTACGGCGCGAGCATCGGCTTCGATGGCCAGATCGGCGACCGGATCGTGATCGGGCCGGAAGCGACCTACTGGCGTTCGAGCGGCTTTGGTGAAAACTGCACCGCCGGCGTTTCGGGCGGGTCGATCTGCCACAAGTCGTTCGAGGAATACGGCGTCGGCGTTCGCGCAGGCGTTCTGGTCGCACCGCAGCTCCTCGTGTTCGCCAAGGGCGGTTACGTCACCAACGAGCAGCGCAAGCGCTTCGACGCACCGGCTGGCCAGACCAGCTTCTACAACCACTTCAACACCGACGGCTATCAGGTCGGCGGTGGCGTCGAAGCCTCGATGGCGAACCGTTTCCAGGGGCCGCTTTCGGGTCTCTACGTCAACGCGCAGTATGTCTACTCGCAGTATGACGACCACACCTCGCGCCAGCGCGTGATGGGCGGCATCGGTATCCGCTTCAAGTAAGCGATGACGCCATCGGCGGTTTCGACCGTCGATGGCGTTTCTTTGCCGACAGGCAATCTGCCGCTAGGGACGATCTCGCTAGCGGCAGCCGTGGCATTCCTCGGTGAGCCACATTCCGACGTGGTCCTGCGTCGGGTTTCGAGGACAGATACGTGCAATTTCCCTACCGGGCCTTGTGCCGGGCCCATCGCGAGATCGGCGACCATCGACCATGACCATGGTTGACCGCCCGCCCGCCCCCGCTCGGAACGACGTTGCCGTGGCGACCCCCATATTGATCGACGTCAGCCGCTCGATCTGGCGCTACTGGTCCGGCCGGCTGCCGACCGGAATCGACCGCGTATGCCTGGCGTATGTCGAGCATTTCGGTCCACGCGCGCAGGCGGTCATCCAGTGGAAGCGACGCCGGATCGTGCTAACCGTGGCCAATTCGCGACGCCTGATGGCGCTGTTCGTCGCGCCGGGGCCTCCGTCGCGGCAGAAGTTGATCGCGGTGTTGGGCAAAGCGATCCCGAGCGCGTTCGCCAGCACGCCGCAGCCCGGTCAGCTCTATCTGAATATCGGCCATACCGGGCTGAACGACGACAGCCTGGTGACTTGGATCGCGCACCATCGTCTGCGCGCGGTCCATCTGATCCACGACCTCATTCCGATCGAGACACCCGAGTTCTGCCGGCCGGGGGAAGCCGACCGGCACGTCCAGCGCATGACCAACGCATTGCTCAGCGCAAGCGGGATCATCGGCAATTCGGAGGCCACGCTGACCGCATTGCGCGACTTTGCCACGGCGCATCGCCTGCCCAGCCCGCCGATGGTCGCCGCGTGGCTGGCCGGCGACGTGCTGCCGCCCGAGGTCGCGCCGACGCCCGCCGACCATCCCTATTTCGTGGTCGTCGGCACGATCGAGGGCCGCAAGAACCACCTGCTGCTGTTGCAGGTGTGGAAGCGACTGGTCGAACGGCTTGGCGACGCCGCACCGCGCTTGGTGCTGGTCGGGCAACGAGGCTGGGAAGCCGAGGGCGCGTTCGCCTTGCTAGACCGGAGCATCGCGCTGCAGGGCATGGTGATCGAACGCGGCCGCTGCGACGACCGCGAACTGGCGGGGCTGTTGAAGGGCGCGCGCGCGCTGTTGATGCCGTCGTTCGCCGAGGGGTTCGGCATGCCGGTGATCGAGGCGTTGCAACTCGGCGCGCCGGTGATCGCCTCCGACCTCGCGGTGTTTCGCGAGATCGCGGATACGATCCCGACCTTCATCCCCGTCCATGATGCGGGCGAATGGGAGCGCACGATCCTCGATTTCTGCGGCCCCTCCCCCGAGCGCACGCGGCAGCTCGCGGCAATGCGTGCGTACCGGGCACCAAGCTGGGAGGGGCATTTCGCGATCGTCGAACGCTGGCTGGCCACCCTCCCCGCCCGGTGAAGTTGCCGATAAGGTCAGAGCAGTGGTGTCGCCTTGACCACCGCGTCGATCGCCATCAGCTGACACAGCAACGGCTCCATATCACCCAGCGGCCAGGCATTCGGGCCGTCCGACAAAGCCTGGTCGGGGTCGGGATGCGTTTCGATGAACAGGCCGGCGACGCCGGCACCGACCGCGGCGCGCGCCAGGAGCGGCACGAACTCGCGCTGGCCACCGGAGCGATCGCCCTGCCCGCCCGGCAGCTGCACCGAATGCGTCGCGTCGAACACCACCGGGCACCCGGTCTCGCGCATGATCGCCAGACTGCGCATGTCCGATACCAGGTTGTTGTAGCCGAACGTCGCGCCGCGCTCGCACACCGTGAAGCTGTCGGGATCGCAACCTGCCTCGGTCGCGGCGCGGCGCGCCTTGTCGATGACGTTCGTCATGTCGCCCGGCGCCATGAACTGTGCCTTCTTGATGTTGACCGGCTTGCCGCAGGCCGCGACCGCCGCGATGAAATCGGTCTGGCGCGCCAGGAACGCCGGCGTCTGGAGCATGTCCACCACCTCGGCGACCGCCGCGACCTGTTCGGTGGTATGGACGTCGGTGAGAACCGGCACGCCGATCTCCGAGCGGACCTTGGCGAGGATCCGCAGGCCCTCGTCCATCCCCGGCCCGCGGAACGACAGTCCGGAACTGCGGTTGGCCTTGTCGAACGAACTTTTATAGATCAGCAGGATCCCCAGCCGGTCCGCGATCCGTTTCAGCGTCTCGGCGGTCGATAGCGCGAGCGACTCGTTTTCGATCGCACAGGGGCCCGCGATCAGGAACAAAGGTTCGGTCGAACCCACCACCTTGCCGCACAATTGCATCTATCTTAACCCTTCGTCATTTCATGGCCGTAACAATTGTCGGCATAAAACCGACATCGGTACGGCTGATCATGAGAACTGTAAAAACTGGATCATCCGTCACACTTGCAGTATGCGCCGCGCGACGGCTCCTGGCCGTCGTGTATCTTTTAAGGGACGGCTTCGCCATATGCGATATGACGAGGCCCTCCGGCGAGGTGACGAGTTGCAGTCCATGGAAATGCGTAAAGTCGGCGACGCGGCGTTGGCATCGGCGTTGAAAACGGTTCGGATCGAACAGGAGGCGCTCAACATTCTCGCAATCGCGCTGGAGGATTCCGCGCTCCGCGATGCGTTCAAGCGATCGGTCGCGGCAATCGCGGCAACCTCCGGTCGACTGATCGTCAGCGGGATGGGCAAGAGCGGCATCATGGGGCGCAAGATCGCCGCGACGATGACCTCGACGGGCACGCCGTCGCTGTTCATCCATCCGGGCGAAGCCAGCCACGGCGATCTGGGGATGATTACCCCGAGCGATATCGTGCTCGCGATCACCTGGTCGGGCGAAACCTCCGAGCTCGGCGACATCATCGCTTATTGCCACCGGTTCGACATCACGCTGATCGTCGCGACCGCCAAGCCGGACAGCACCGCGGGCAAAGCCGCGCATATCTGCTTAGTCCTGCCCCATGTCCGCGAGGCGTGTCCGAACGAACTCGCACCGACCTCGTCGACGACGCTGCAGGCGGTCCTGGGGGATGCGCTGGCGATCGCGCTGATCGAGCAGCGCGGCTTTTCGAAATCGGATTTCCTGTCGCTGCATCCCGGCGGTCAGCTGGGCGCCAAGCTCGTCACCGTCGAGCAGTTGATGGGCCGGGGCGAGGAAGTGCCGATGGTCCGGCTCGGTGCGTCGCTGATGGATGCGACGTTCGAGATGAGCCGCAAACGCTATGGCTCGACCGCGGTCGTCGATGCCGAGGGCAATCTGGTCGGTGCGTTTACCGATGGCGATCTGCGGCGCAGCTTCGCGACCCAGCATCTGCAGGATCCGATCGAGGCGCATATGACGCCGACCCCGCTGGCGGTGCCGCCAACGACGCTGTCGACCGAGGCGTTGCGCACGATGAACGCCAACGCGGTCATGGTCCTGTTCGTGTGCGATGGGACCAAGCTGATGGGCGTGCTGCATGTGCATGACCTGCTTCGGGCTGGCGTCGTCTGAATACCGCGCAGCCTGTTGCCCCCCCGCCCACAGACCTGATCGTCGTTCCTGCACGATACGGCTCGACGCGGTTACCGGGAAAGCCCCTCCTCCCGATCGCCGGCCGGTCCTTGCTGGACCGCGTCGTCCGGGTGGCACGCGACGCCGCCATGATCGCCGGCCGCTGCGATGTGGTCGTGGCGACCGATGACGATCGCATCGCCGAGCACGCCCGGTCGCTCGGCTGCGACGCGGTGATGACGGCACGCGATATCCGGTCGGGGTCGGGGCGCGCCTGCGCCGCGGCGGTGCAGCGTGCCGTACGGCCGGATATCGTCGTCAACCTCCAGGGCGATGCACCGTTCATTCCGGCCGCGATGGTCGCCGCGTTGATCGCGGCCGCGCGCGCAAGCCCGGCTGCTTGCGTCACCCCGGTGGTCCAGCTCGACTGGCCGGCGCTCGATGCGATGCGGGCGCACAAGGCGCGCTCGCCATTCAGCGGTACGACCTGCGCCCGCGATGCCGCGGGCAGGGCGTTCTGGTTCTCGAAGACGATCATCCCCGCGATCCGCGACGAGGCCGATCTGCGTGCGCGCGGGCCCTTGTCGCCGGTGTTCCGTCACCTCGGGCTGTACGCCTATCGGATCGACGCGCTGGAGCGCTTCGAGGCGATGCCCCCGACTGTGTATGAGCGGTTGGAAGGGCTCGAACAGCTGCGCTTTCTCGAGATGGGGCTCGATATCCAGACGATCGCGGTCGCACCCCCCACGCACGCCATATCGGGGATCGACACACCCGAGGACGTCGCGCTCGCTGAGGATCTGATCCGCCGCTTCGGCGATCCTTACGCGTCGTGATCCGAACCTTCGTCATCGTCCGTCACGGCAACACGTTTGGGGAAAACGAAGCCCCGCGAAGGATCGGTGCGAGAACCGACCTGCCGCTCGTCGCCAGCGGGCATGAGCAGGCGCGTCGGCTGGGAGGCTATTTCGTCGAACAGGGTTGGCGCTTCGACACTATTCTCTGTTCGCCGCTTCTACGGACGCGGGAAACCGCGGAGGCGATCCGCGGCGCGTTCGACGATGTGCCGACCGTCACACCCGCACAGCTGCTCGCCGAGATCGATCACGGGCCGGAAGAGGATCGGATCGAGAGCGACGTGATCGCGCGGATCGGCAGCGACGCGCTGGCTGCGTGGGAAACGCACGGCGTCGCGCCTCCCGGGTGGGTCGTCGATGCCCCGGCGCGGCTGGCGGGGTGGCGTGCGCTCTTCGCGGCGCCCACCCCGATAGGGCAAGCGTACAGCACGACGCTGTTGATCACGAGCAACGGCGCCGCGCGGTTCGCGCTCCTCGCCGACGCCGCACTGATCACGCAGGCGAACGGGCGCGACAGCTTGAAATTGCGCACCGGCGCGTTCGGGATCATCCGGCGCAGCGATGCCGGTCTGCAACTCGTCGACTGGGATCGGCGACCGTAAACGGCGCATGATCGATCCCGCGCGACCAGCACGCTTGCGTCCGTCGGTATCCTCGGAGAGAGGGTGGCGATGAAACCGGCCCGTTACCTTTTATTGCCCTGGTGGATCGCGCAATTGGCGACCGGCGCCAAGGCGTTCAGCGACAATCCGATCATCGGGTCCCCGCTGCTCAATCGCTGGGGCCTGCATGTCGCACGGATCCGTCTGGCGGGGCGGCTGGCGGCTATCCGTCGCAGGCGGCTCGAGCGTCTCGTGTCGCCCGAGGATCGCGCCGCGTTCGACCGCAACGGCTTCGTCCTCAAGCCGGACTTTCTGCCGGCCGACCAGTTCGCCGACCTCAAGCGACAGGCGCTGGCCTATGTCGCCCCAGCACGCGAGATGGTGCAGGGCGACACGATCACCCGCCGGATCGCGCTCGATCCCGCCGCGCTGGCGGCGATGCCCGCGGTCGCGGCCTTGGTCGGCAGCGCCCGCTGGCGTGGGCTGATGCGCTATGTCGGCAGCTTCGACAGCGAACCGGTCGGCTATATCCAGACCATTCTCAGCCATGTCAGCGATGCCGCGCCCGACCCGCAGACCGCGCTGCATGCCGATACCTTTCACGCGACGGTCAAGGCCTGGCTGTTCCTGACCGACGTCGCCGTGGATGAAGGTCCGTTGGTCTATGTTCCCGGGTCGCACCGGATGACGCCGCAGCGGCTGGCCTGGGAGCGCGATCGCAGCGTTCGCGCGCGGTCCGGTCTCGACCGGCTGTCGGCGCGTGGATCGTTGCGGATCGCGCCGGAGGAACTCGCGGCGCTCGATCTTCCCGAACCGCAGGCATTCGCGGTGCCCGCCAATACGCTGGTGGTCGCGGATACGTCGGGATTCCACGCGCGCGGCGCCTCGGTCAGACCATCGGTGCGGATCGAGATCTGGACCTATGGCCGACGCAATCCCTTCCTGCCCTGGACCGGGCTCGATCCGTTCAGCCTGCCGGGGATCGCCGAACGCCGCGCGCCGCTGGCCTGGTCGGTCCGCGACCGGTTGCGCAGGATACTCGGCCAGCCGTGGAGCGATGCCGGATTGAAGACCGCGGCCGCGCCCGCGCATTCCGACGGGACAGTACCGTGAGGCACGCGAAGACCGTCCCTCTGCTCCGCGCCCCCCCCTTCCCCGGTGCTTCGGTAGAATATTTTACAAAAGGAGCGACCGCCCCGGCGATCGAGCCTGCCGACATCGAGCGGATCTTCGCCGCCATTCGGGAAGCCAGGGTCGGTGGGACCTTCTGGGCAGGACCTGCCGCCCCGTCGGAGGCACGAACGATCGTCCGCGCGCGGTCGGCAGCCGATCTCGCAGACCTTCGCGCCGACATGATAGATGCGGAGCCAGGCGCGGTGGTCTGGCTCCTGCCGGCCGATCTCGCGGGCGATACGGCGGTCCGCACAGTACTGCCGCAGGGATCGGCAATCTTCGGCGACGTCGACCCCTGGTCGCTGCTCAGGACCGACGCGTGGCTGTTCGCGCATGGCGACGACGAGTGGGTGGCGTTGGCGGACATTGCCGGATGCCGCGTGCGGATCCTGTCGGACGGCGTTTATGGCGGACCGGATACGTCCCCGGCGCAGCGCCGCCAGTGGATCGCGCAAATGGTGTTCGACACGCCGCGCTATCGTGACCCGTCGACCGGCCTGGAGACGGGGATCGATGCGACCATCGCGCATCTCGGTTTCTGGCGGCGGATCTGCGACGGCAATCGCGGGATCGTCGCGGCCTGCGGCATCGCCTGGTGGAAGCGTCGCGAGATCGCGCGCTTTCTCTGGTCGCCCGATCGCCGGTTGCGGTATTTTTCGTCCGAACGTCGCGCCATCGCGCAGGCCAAGCGGCAGGGTGGTGCGGTCGCGGTATGGCCGTCGCGGATATCGCCGGCGATGGTCCGCGACGCCGCAGCCGCGGGCGTCCCGCTGGTGCGGGTCGAGGATGGCTTCGTCCGGTCGGTCGGGCTGGGCAGCGACATGGTGCCGCCCTCCTCGATCACGGTCGACTGGCGCGGGATCCATTATGATCCGAGCCGCGCCAGCGATCTCGAGGCTTTGCTCGCGGAGACGCACTTCCCCGCGGCATTGCTGGCGCGCGCGGCGCATCTCCGCGCGGCCATTCTTGCGGGCGGGATCAGCAAATATGGCGGCAGCGCCCCGCATGCGTTTCCCGACCGTCAGCCGGGGCGTCGGCTGGTGCTGGTGCCGGGGCAGGTCGAGGACGACATGTCGGTCAAGTTGGGCGGCGGAGGCCTCGCCAGCAACCTCGAACTGTTGCGGCGCGCGCGTGCGCTCGAGCCTGACGCCGAAATCTGGTTCCGGCCGCACCCCGACGTCGATGCCGGCCACCGCAAGGGCGCCGTGCCCGATGCGGAGGCGTTGGGCGTCGCCGACCGGATCGTTCGCGGAGGCGGCATGGCCGCCTTGCTCGAACGCGTCGATGCGGTTCATGTCCTGACGTCGCTGACCGGTTTCGAGGCGCTGTTACGCGGGTGCGACGTGACCTGTCACGGCATGCCGTTCTATGCTGGCTGGGGACTGACGCGCGATCTCATGCCGATCTCCGACCGCAGGGGACGCGTACTCACGCTCGACGAGCTCGTCGCCGGCGTGTTGATCCTCTATCCGCGGTATCTGGATCCGGTTACCGGCCTGCCCTGCGAGCCCGAGACGCTGTTCGCGCGGATGGTCGCCGGGGATGCGGTCAACCGGCTTGGCTGGGTCACGCGTCTCCGCCAGATCCAGGGGCGCCTGATGAAGGGGCGTCGGTGAGACGGGGTTGAGACGGAACCGTGTCGCGTCCGCTACCTGCCGCTACCCAGATATCAGGAGTGTACGCGGGACTCCGGCGCGGTCGCCGCGGCCTTGGCGGAGATGTGCGAGCCGAACAGGCGATCCCAGAAGATCGTCGTGATGGCATAATTGCCGTCGCGCCGACCGAAGTGATGACGCAGGTGATGGCGGCGCAACGCGCGCATCA
Organism: Sphingomonas sp. M1A8_2b; assembly: GCF_053345535.1. Taxonomy (NCBI): domain Bacteria; kingdom Pseudomonadati; phylum Pseudomonadota; class Alphaproteobacteria; order Sphingomonadales; family Sphingomonadaceae; genus Sphingomonas; species Sphingomonas sp. M1A8_2b. The sequence goes on from NZ_JBKFAH010000005.1 coordinate 98,269, forward strand.
GGGGACCGCGCGCCGGGAGCTGATGGCACGCATAGTGGATGCTGTCATAGGAGACGTAGCCGATCGCGAACCCCAGGAAGATCACCGTTCCCGCAGGTCCGAACGCCGCCGCCAGACCGGCCCAGATCGCGGCCGACCAGGTCACGCTGACGATCGGAGGCATCAGGCTGCGATAGGGATCGTTCGGATCCGAGTGATGGTTGCCGTGCATCACATAGCCGAGCCAGCGGCCCAGATCCGACTGCAGTTCCAGGTGGAACAGAAAACGGTGCATGCAATATTCGAACAGCGACCAAATCAGCAGACCGGTCATCACCAGCCCGATCCAGGGCAGCGGCGCCACTGTTCCCCAGCCCGCCCATGCGACCAGCACGAGGATCACGGACCAGGTCGCGACGAACGCGCGAGGCGATATCACGGTAAGGCGCTCGAGCAGATCGCTGCGAAACAGCCGGAGGCGTTGCGGATACTCGGCGCCCCCGCCGTGGTTCGGCTTTGGCTCTTGTCTACGCATACTCATACCGCCGCTATGGACAGAGGCGGGGCACCCCTGTCAAGTCACACTAGGCGCAATAGATTATCCTAGGCTTACCGCAAATCAGCATTTGTCGACGGACAGGTTCGGGTTTGGGCCAAGTTATGGTGTAGATGACACACCCGACAGCCCCGTCAGATAAGTGCCATTCAGGATAGACGTGCGACAGCGAATTCTCATTACCGGTGCCTCGCGAGGGTTGGGCGCGGCGATCGCGCGGCACTATGCCGGCCCGGATGTCCTGCTGATGTTGTGGGGACGCGACCGCGAACGGCTCGAGAACGTGGCGGATCAATGCCGCGGCGCCGGTGCGATGGTGACGGTCCGCATGCTCGATCTCGTCGATCCCGCAGCAGCACTCGCCGCGATCGACGCTGAGGAGGCGGTGGGCTGTATCGACATCGCCGTGCTGGCCGCCGGGCTCGGCGATATCCAGGGCCGCCACGAGCGGGGCGAGGATCCGGCGCGGATGGTCAGGCTGGGGCTGGTCAACTTCGTCACGCCGAGCGCGATGGCCGCGGCGCTCGCCGACAGGATGGCGGCGCGTGGTCATGGTCATATCGTCCTGATCGGCTCGGCCGCGGCGTTTCATGCGCTTCCCTTCGCCGCGGCCTATGCCGGATCGAAGGCCGGCCTCGCCCACTTCGCACAGGCACTGCGGATCGGCGCCGCCCCTCATGGCGTCACCGTAACGCTCGTCTCGCCCGGGCCGATCGACCGGCCCGAAGGGCGTCAGGTCGCGGCGCCGCGGCGCATCCTGATGCAACCCGCCGAGGTCGCCGCGCGGATCGTGGCGGCGAGCGCGCGCGGCGACGCGCATCTCGTCCTGCCTTGGCCGTTCGCCGCGCTGCGGCTGGTCGATCGCCTGCTCCCGGCGGGCCTGCGCGATCGCCTGCTGCGCGGTCTCAGGCCGACGTGACGGACGCGCCGAGGGCATCGCGCAGGATGGCATGATGCAGCAGGTCGGGGGTGAGGTCGACACGGCCATCCGCGCCGGCGACCCGCGCCGGGACCGGTTTCCCATCGACGAACCGCAGCATCACATACGGCGTGTGGCGGACCGGGTCCGGCTCCGCCACGCCGGGAATGCTCGGGCGGTGATCCCCGAAAAAGACCAGCAGCGCGGAACGGCCGGTGTCGGCCAGGCCGTCGATCAGCTCGGTCAGCATCGTGTCGCTGTTGCGGACATGGTGGAGATAGGCGTCGAGCCCGCCGGGCGACCCGGTCACCCGATCCTTCATCCACGGCCCGTGGTTTTCCATCGTCACGGCGTAGATCAACGTCGGTGCCACGGGGTCATCGATCGTGGCGTCGTCGATCGTGGCGTCGTCGATCGCCGCGTCCTCGATCAGCGTGCGCAGCGTTGCACCGAGCGTGCGATCCCCGACATAGCGACCGGCGCCGGGCACCACCGGAGGAAAATGCTCCTCGCCGATCAGCCGGTCGAACCCGATCGCCGGCATCATCTGGTCGCGCCCGTAGAAGCGCAGGTCGTGCGGGTGGACGAACAGGCAGCGATAGCCCGCCGCGCCAAGCCTGGCCGACAGCGCATAGGAGCCCTCGCTCTGCGCGGTCAGAAACGGATCGTAGCGACGAAAGCCCAAGTCCGCTTCGCTACGCCCGAACAGCACGCCGAATTCGGTCCGCATCGTATAGGCGCCAAAGCCGCTGACGCCGAGATTGCCCCATTGCGACGCCACCGCCCGCGCACGCGCCAGTCCGGGTAAGGCATGGCGGGGATCGTGCGTCAGGTCGACCGGATCGGCAAAGGATTCGCACTGGATGACGATGACGAGCTCGGGGCGACCAAAGTGTCCAGCCGATAGCGATCGGTCGGCAGGTCCGGTCGCGCACATGGGAGGATTGGGCGTTTCGCGCCAGCGTCGCCAATACAGCAGCAGCGTCGCGATCAACCCGTGGCGGGCGAGATCGGCGTCGATGTCGGGTGTCCGTGCCAGGCCTGCAAAGGCCTTGCCGCGAAGCAGCACCGCCAAGAGACCGCCGGCCAGCAGCAGCACCCCTGCCCCCACGAGATGCGGCGCCAGATGCGGGACGAACAGCCAGACCAGCGCGAGGAGCAGGCCGAGCGCGCCGATCGCCAACCCCGATTTCTGCTGCATCGACAGCGCGGTGAAATAGAAACCGGGATGGCGGACCAGCGCGGACAGCAACGCCAGGTCGGAGAACAGCAACGGCTCGCCCAGCATCGCGTGCTTGGCGTTCGACGCGGTCACGAACACCGCCATGAGCGCGACGATCAGAACGCCGGCAACCACCGCGCTTCCCGAAACCGCCAGGACGAGCCCGAACAGCGCGGTCATCGTCAGGCCGTGCAGGATCAGCCCCTGCGTACTGCGCAGGAGACTGCCACGATGTCGGTGCCGGGGCCGCACCGCCGCGTCGAGCATCAGCGAGAGGCTCTGCATCAGCAGGAAGGACATAAAACCGATCGTCACAGGTCTGCCGCGTTGTCGGACTCAAAAGGGTAAATCGATGCGCGAGAGCAGGCGACCAGAGGGCTTATAGCGGCCGGGCGTCAGACTGTCACCGCGGGTAATCTTGCCTCTGTGCTTCAACATATCTAGCTGGCGGGTCAACGGCTTAGACGGTGCCGACGGACAGCAGCCATGATGCACCGCATTATGTGTCTATCGCCTGCATCGGATATGTATGAAAGGCTGCCGCATGCTTTCTTCCTTTGCCGACGTACCCGACATCACACCGAAAATTGCGGCGCCGAGTTTGGTACGACCCCCGGCGCGACGCAACATCCTGCTGCTGCAAGGACTGATGGGCCCCCTTTTCGGCCGGGTCGGCAAGGCGCTGCTCAAGCAGGGCTACGGCGTCTACAAAGTCAATTTCAATGGTGGCGACCGGCTGTTCTGGCGGCTGCCGAACGGGATCGACTATCGCGGATCGCTCGACGACTGGCCCGCGGCACTGGCGCGGCTGATCGGCGAGCATCAGATCACCGATGTCATGCTGTTCGGCGACTGCCGGGCGATGCACCTAGGCGCGACCCAGGTGTGCCGCGACCTGCATATCCCCGTCCATGTGTTCGAAGAGGGCTATATCCGGCCCGATTGGGTGACGCTCGAACTGGGCGGCGTGAACGGCCATTCGAGCCTGCCGCGCGATCCTGCCTGGTACCGGGCCCAGGCGGCGACGCTACCGCCGATCCCCGAGCATCGCCAGGTGGCGTCGTCGTTTCGGCGCCGCGCGCTCGAGGCGGTCGCGTACAACGTCGCCGACGTCTTCAGCCGCTGGTATTACCCGCATTGGGCCAATCACCGGCCGTGGCATCCGCTGGTCGAGGCCATGGGCTGGATACGCCGGTTGCGCGGGCGCGAGGAGGCGGCGGTGCGGTCGTCTGCGTTGATCGCGGCGTTGGAGAGCAGAGGCGATCCGTATGTGCTGTTTCCGCTGCAGCTCGACTCTGACGCGCAAATCCGGCTGCATTCGAGCTTTGCCGGCATCGCCGATGCGCTCAGGATGGTGATGCGGTCCTTTGCCGAAAATGCCCCTGCCCCGCTGCGTCTGGTCATCAAGGAACACCCACTCGACAACGGCGTCCGCGACTGGCGCGAAGAGACCGCGTCGCTCGCGGCCCTCCACGGCGTCGCCGACCGGGTCGACTATCTCGAAAGCGGCGACATGGTGCCGATCGCGTGCAAGGCAAAAGGCATGGTGACGATCAACAGCACCAGCGGGACGCTGGCGCTGATGCAGGGCGTCCCGGTGATCGCGCTCGGCCACGCGGTCTACGATATGGAAGGCATCACCTTTCAGGGATCGCTCGACGATTTCTGGCGCGATCCCGGCAAGCCCGACGCCGAGACGTTTGCCGCCTTTCGCCGGGTGCTGATCGATCAGTGCCTGATCCCCGGCGGTTTCTTTTCCGAAGAAGCACTCGCCCGCGTCACCGAGGGGGTGATCGCCCGGCTGGAAGCGGCCAGCCCAAAGCAGGTCGCGACAAACGCTGCGGGCTCGGTGTCGGCCGATCGGACGGTTTCGCAAATCTCCTAACCCGACGATCCGACAATCCGATGTGTCGATTTGTCGACACGTCGGATCGTCGACTGGCTTTGATCCTATACGCTCGGGCAGGCCTGCGTGATCGAACCGTCGGCAGTGTCGCGTTATGGATGTCGACATGGCTGACGGCCCAAGAATTGGCGGGTTTGGCGTGGATCGCGGCCGGGTACAGGGGCCGTGGCGACCGCAAAGGTGCCACCTACGGACTGGACATGTCGACATGTATGATCCCGCCCGTGCCCCAGCGCCGATCGCCTTGTCGACGGCGCCGGGCCAAGGTGTGCGATGGTGCAACAACGACACGTCGACATGCAGACATGTCGATCGATCGACCGCTCTACCGACCGGACGCGCACATAGCGGGTCGCAGTGCCGTATGACCCGGCGCATACCCGCGGCGTACCACTCGGCGAATTGATACTCGAAAGCACGATCTTTTTACCCAAAACCGCGATTTTCCGCTCGGTCCCCCTTGGCGGGCTCCCATAAGTTCGTGCTTTCGAGTAGAAATAGCCGATGACCCGACCCAGCACCGCCAAGCGCCCCCCTGCCCCGCGTGCGAAAGCCCGCAAGTCGAGCGCCGGCCAGACGGATATCCCGCAGGGCGACCTGTTCCTGCTCGACAGCCCGTTATACGGCGAGATCCGTGGCGAACGATCGCTGATGGCGTTCCCGTTCTTCGCGCTCAGCAAGAATGCGTGGATGAAGCCGCTCAGCTACAAGACCGACACCGTCACGATCGAGGTCCGGCCCAGCGCGAGCGGCGTTGCGACGATCTACGACAAGGAGATCGTGCTCTATATCGCCAGTCTCATGGCCGCCAAGCTCGAGGCCGGCGAGGACGTCGCGCAGGATTTCGTGTTCACCGCGCACGATCTGTTCAGCGTGACCGGCAGCAACCACAGCGCGCGCTCCTATGGACGGTTGTCCGAGGCGCTCGAGCGGCTCCAGGGCACCCAGATCAAGACCAATATCGAGGCGGGTGGCGAAGGTGAGGAAGGGTTCTTCTCCTGGCTCTCCGAAGCCAAGCTCCATTACAACAAGACCCGCGCCGGCGAACGCCGCCTCAAAGCCGTCAAGGTACGGCTGTGCGACTGGCTGTTCCGGGCGATCTTGCTCGATCGACACGTGCTCGACTATGCTGCGGCGTATTTTCAACTCGGTCCGATCGAACGGCGGATCTACGAAGTCGCACGATCGACCGGCGATGGCGACGGGTTCGAGATCGACCTTGCGACCTTCCGGTTGCAGATCGGCTATCAGAATCCGTTGGCCAATTTTCGCGCTGCATTGCGGCAGATCGTCGTCGCCGACACGATCCCCGACTACCGGCTCGAGCTGGTCGAAACCGTCAGCGATCCCGATGGCACCGAGATCGTCAAGCGGGGCCGCAAGACCAACCCCGTCAGGGTCGTGATCACCAGGCGGCTCACCGCGCTCGACGAGCATCCCAAACCACGGCTGTCGCGTCAGCTGCTGTCGACCGCGGAACCGGCGTCGAAACCACCCCGTGATTTGGGGCGCGATTCCGGCCGCGAGCCTAACCGCGGGACGGTTCGCGAATCGGGCACTGAACCGAGCCGCGAATCAGGCGTCACCGGGTCGGAGGACCTGTTTTAATTGATACTCGAAAGCACGAACTTTCCGCGAATTGATACCCGAAAGCACGAATGCGGGCCTGAATTGATACTCGAAAGCACGAAGTTTAGAGAAGATAATCGACCAATTTCCGTAATTGATACTCGAAAGCACGAACCACAGACGCTTCCGTTGCTCGAGATTAACTGCAAAAATCGGGAAATGTCGGCGATGATGCCGGTGAGATCGATATTGGAGCGGCTGTGACCCCATAAAGGAAAGCCCGGCACGAAGGCCGGGCATCCCAAGGTAGTGATGGAGCGACGTCGCCAAACGTCGATTCCGGGGTCGAAACTCACCGACCCTCTCCACATAGCCTGACACGGACTTCGGTTCAAGGATGCGCGTTTCGCGCCACGCTCTCTCTTTGTCTTGGTCCCAGCCCCATAAGGGGATGGAAGATGGCTGTTTTTACCTTGGGCCAGGCGACCGCGCAGGCGCTCGGGGCCTGTACGGGACGCCGCGCGTCGCCAGGGTTCGGCGCGCGATCAGGCGGGCCACACCGCACCGGCGCGCCGGTGCTGCGCGACAGCATCGAGGCGGGTACGTTCGAGGCGCTGTTCTTCACCGTGCCGGCCAAGGGCGAGACCGACAAATTGTTGCGGATCGCCAAGCGTACACTCGACGCGGGCCGCCAGCTGCGCCGCGAGGCGCGCGCGGGTGATCGCACGCTGACCGCGGCCGAGCGCCGCATCATCCTACTCACCGCGGCCGCGGTTCGCGTCTACGAGGAGATCCTCACGCTGGCACGGCTCAACCGGGGGCGCGTCTTTCCGAGCTACGATCACCTGTCCAAGGCGACGAGTCTGGGCCGCGCGACGATCGCGCGCGCGCTCCACATCCTCGAAGACATCGGCTTTCTCGTGCGACAGCGACGGTTCAAGCGTGTCGAGGCTGAGGGACCGGGGCCGCGCTATCGCCAGACTTCCAACGTCTACCGCCCTACCCTGCCCCAGCGCGTGCTCGGCTATCTGCCGCGGTGGATGCGACCGGCGCCGACGCCCGATGACGTCGTCCAGCAACACGCCGATCGCACCGACGACGTCGCGGCGATGCTGTCCGGGCTGTCGTGCCGCGATCTGGCGGCAGTGACGGTCGGGGGAGCGTTGGGGAAGATGCTGGAGAAGCTAGGTGCGAGCATCGATCGCCTTGAGTGCGAGTCTCAAATTCAGTCTCAACCGCTACACAACTAATTAGATTACAAAACCGGACGCGTCGACCAAAGCAACTCAACAACATGAAACCAAACTCAGAAGTGCCGGCTACGCCGTCACATGCTCCCTAGCTGGAGCAAGCGGTGAGTGCGTTCTGTCACGGGCATGACCACGTATGAGGCGGCTCTAGATCGACTTATGCGGCCACGTATGGTGCCGATCTAGCGCGTTATCGCGATACGCGACCGAACAGCCGTCAGGACAGGGCTAGAAATCACTGGTTTGTAGGCATGTAGACATGTAGGGGTTTGGACATGACGACAATCGCGATCATCAGCCAGAAGGGCGGTGCGGGCAAGACCACGCTGGCCCTCCACCTTGCCGCAGCAGCACACGATGCGGGCCGCGTCGCGCTGGTCATCGATACCGACCCGCAAGCCACTGCAAGCCAATGGGCCGCGTGGCGCAGTGAGGCACCGCCCGAGGTGATCGACAGCCCACCACCGCGGCTCGCCGCCAAGGTCGCCCAGGCAACCGAACAGGGTGCCGAATTCATCGTCATCGATACCCCACCGCACGCCGACAGCGCTGCGCGCGCCGCGGTCGAGATCGCGGATCTCGTACTGATCCCGTGTAGACCCAGCGCCTTCGACCTGTCGGCGATCCAGACCACCGCCAAACTCGTGCAACTGCTCCGCAAGCCCGCGTTCGTCGTGTTCACGGCGGGCTCACCGAACGCACCGCGGGTCTATCAGGAGGCGGGCGAACTCGTCGAAAGCTTCGGGACGCCGGCCTGCCCGATCCAGATTCCCGACCGCGCCGCGTTCCGTCATGCCAGTGCCGAAGGCCGTACGGTCATGGAGTTCGAGCCGAACGGCAAGGCAGCGGACGATATTCGACAGATCTACGAGTGGACATGTCGACAAACCGGATTGTCGACATCGACTGCCAAACCGGCGCGCAAAAGAAAGATCGCCGCATGAGCCGCAAGCCCTCGTTCGCCAATCTGCGCGATCGCACCGCACCCGACATCGCCCTGTCGACACCCGTGGCGGCAGGGCAGGGGGGGGGGCAGGGGGCGTCGACCGGCCCCGCCAGCCGACAGGGTCGCAAGCAGATCGCCGGGTTCTTCTCGCCCGAAATGTCGTTCGCGATGCATACGCTCGCGCGTCGGCAGGGCAGGAGCCTCCAGGCACTGATGGCCGAGGCGTTCAACGACGTCCTGCGCAAGCACGGCGAAAGCCCGATCGGCGACTAGGCAGCTCGGTCGACGCAGGCCTACCGGCGCGGGGGGCAGGCCGTTCATCCTCCCGTCAGGAACCGTTGCTGCAGTGCAACACCGCAGGAAAGTTCCTGGCGGACTGTATTTTTATTGCAACAAAGCGGCTAGCCGCCTGTTTCGAGGCCCTGGATCAAGCCGACGCATCGTGCGGTCGGGGGCCACGTAATCAACGATAGAAGGTCTATTTCCATGCGTACGCTTTCCCTGGCCCTTGCCCTCGCGGCTACCGCATTCGCCGCTCCCGCCTTCGCGCAGGACATGTCGGCTCCGGCGCCTGCCCCCGTCGACAACAGCGCCGCCCCCGGCGAAGCCGCCGCACCCGACGGTTCGAAGGCGTTCGGCATCGAGCCGTATTTCGGCGTCATGGGCGGCTGGGAACAGTTCGACAACCAGGGCAACCACGGTATCCCGCGCGCGCTGAACTCGGACGGCTCGGTCCGTAACAACTATCGCGCCGACGGCGCGCTGGTGCAGGGCGTCCTCGGCGTCAACGTGCCGCTCGGCCCGGTCTTCGTCGGTGTCGAAGGCAACGTCATCAAGGGCGTCGATGGCAATATCGATTGGGAATATGGCGCAGCAGGCCGCTTCGGCTTCCGCGCCGGCGACAGCGGCATCCTGTACGGCAAGGTCGGCTACCAGTGGGTGAACTTCGACCATTTCTCGCAGTTCGCGACCAATGGCGGCAACACCAACCGCGACTATAACGCGATCACCTACGGCATCGGCGCCGAAGT
>NZ_JBKFAH010000006.1:0-2500 GCF_053345535.1 Sphingomonas sp. M1A8_2b
GTGGTTGCGGGGACAGGATTTGAACCTGTGACCTTCAGGTTATGAGCCTGACGAGCTACCGGGCTGCTCCACCCCGCGCCGAGATCCCATTAAAGTGTTACTTTACTGGGGCCCGAGTTCCCGTGAGGGAATAGGTGTATAGGACATTATGAATGGGTTTTTGGATATGGTGCGTGTTGCATGTTGCACGGGCTTCAATGCCTGGCGACGACCTACTCTTCCATCGCTTGAGCGATAGTACCATTGGCGCAGTCGGGTTTCACGGCCGAGTTCGGAATGGGATCGGGTGGGACACCGACGCTATAGCCACCAGGCAATGGAGCCGGTGCGACATGCGAGCGCGTTCATATCTGGGTCCCTCTGGCTTTGCGTTTCGGCGAGGCCTGAGGGTTTTAAAATCGATACCGTGCATGGTTGTGTTGGTATTCGACCAATCCCTCGACGGCGAGGGGATTGGCAATCTGGCGTCGTCTTAATCATCCGCACTATCGAATGGCTAGCTGGTTTGACCCAGTGTTGTCATTGATGGTGTGAGACTCTCAAGCGCGAATAGAGCAATTAGTATCGGTTAGCTCCATGCGTTACCGCACTTCTACATCCGATCTATCAACGTCGTGGTCTCCGACGGCTCTATGAAATCTTATCTCGAGGGAGGCTTCCCGCTTAGATGCTTTCAGCGGTTATCCCGTCCATACATAGCTACCCAGCTGCGCTCCTGGCGGAACGACTGGTACACCAGAGGTATGTTCAACCCGGTCCTCTCGTACTAGGGTCAACTCCTCTCAAATTTCGACGCCCACGGCAGATAGGGACCAAACTGTCTCGCGACGTTCTGAACCCAGCTCACGTACCACTTTAATTGGCGAACAGCCAAACCCTTGGGACCTGCTCCAGCCCCAGGATGTGATGAGCCGACATCGAGGTGCCAAACAACCCCGTCGATATGAGCTCTTGGGGGTTATCAGCCTGTTATCCCCGGCGTACCTTTTATCCGTTGAGCGATGGCCCTTCCACGAGGGACCACCGGATCACTATGACCGACTTTCGTCTCTGCTCGACTTGTCAGTCTCGCAGTCAGGCGGGCTTATGCCATTGCACTCTAACAGACGGTTTCCGACCGTCCTGAGCCCACCATTGCGCGCCTCCGTTACTCTTTAGGAGGCGACCGCCCCAGTCAAACTACCCGCCACAGAGGGTCCCTGTTCCGGCTTACGGAACGAGGTTAGACATCAGAAACAAACAGGGTGGTATTTCACCTATGGCTCCACATCAGCTGGCGCCGATGCTTCAAAGCCTCCCACCTATGCTACACAGTTTCTTCCTAATGCCACTCTGAAGCTGCAGTAAAGGTGCACGGGGTCTTTCCGTCTAACCGCGGGTACTCCGCATCTTCACGGAGAATTCAATTTCGCTGAGCATGTCCTGGAGACAGTGGGGAAGTCGTTACGCCATTCGTGCAGGTCGGAACTTACCCGACAAGGAATTTCGCTACCTTAGGACCGTTATAGTTACGGCCGCCGTTTACCTGGGCTTCATTTCAGAGCTTGCACCCCTCCACTTAACCTTCAGGCACCGGGCAGGCGTCAGGCCCTATACGTCGTCTTGAAGCCGACTTAGCAGAGCCCTGTGTTTTTGCTAAACAGTCGCTACCCCCTGGCCTGTGCCCCCTCAAAGTGCTTGCGCATAGTGAGGGCCTCCTTCTTCCGAAGGTACGGAGGCAATTTGCCGAGTTCCTTCAGGACACTTCTCTCAAGCGCCTTGGTATACTCTACCTGACCACCTGTGTCGGTTTCGGGTACGGTCTATACGGTGGGGCTATTTCCTGGAACCATTTCGAAGCCATCCCAATCCGATAAGGGATGACAACACACATGATCCGTCACACACCACCAGGCCCACGAATATTAACGTGGTTCCCATCGACTACCCCCTTCGGGCTCGTCTTAGGGGCCGGCTCACCCTGCGCGGATTAGCCTTGCGCAGGAACCCTTGGTCTTTCGGCGAGAGGGCATCTCACCCTCTTTATCGCTACTCATGTCTGCATTCGCACTTCCGATACCTCCACGACCCATTACCAGATCGCTTCACAGGCTTACGGAACGCTCCGCTACCGCGTACCACATCAGTGGCACACCCTAAGCTTCGGCACGTATCTTGAGCCCCGTTACATCTTCGCCGCAGGACCTCTTGTTTAGACCAGTGAGCTGTTACGCTTTCTTTAAAGGATGGCTGCTTCTAAGCCAACCTCCTGGTTGTTTTGGAAGTCCCACATGCTTTCCCACTTAGATACGATTTGGGGGCCTTAGCTGTAGGTCAGGGCTGTTTCCCTTTTGACGACGGACCTTAGCACCCGCCGTCTGTCTCCCGCATATCACTCTTAGGTATTCGGAGTTTGGTTAGGTTTGGTAGATCTCGCGACCCCCTAGCCCATCCAGTGCTCTACCCCCTAAGGTGTTCGTGCGAGGCACTACCTCAATAGTTTTCGCGGAGAACCAGCTAT